>CAVWSL010000014.1:0-15923 GCA_963757765.1 uncultured Chloroflexia bacterium | reverse complement strand
GCAGGCCGTCACGTGCCCACGCTCGGACGAACAGGCCGTCGATCGTCGCGAGCCCCACCGGCTGGCCGGACTCCAACGCGGCGCGCGCGAGCCGATCCCAGTCAGCGCCGAAGCCCGGGATGGCACGGATGTCCCACTCGATGCCAGGGTGCTGCGCCCTGAAATCGTCGTAGACCTGCTGCAGCGCCGGCGCGGCGCCCGGATCGGCGCCCGACGCCGTGATGGGAACAGGACAGGGCGCCACCGGTCGGGACGCTGCGGGAGGCCGCGCTGCCGCCCGCTTGCGGAGCGACGGAGGCTGGTTCGCTGCCGCTCGGCGCGGCACACGCAGCGAGCAGCGGCGCGACCGCAGCCACCGGCAGCGATGACGGCACCCCAGCTTGAGCACATCCCGGCGACTGCGCGTGCGCTGCCACGGGCTGTCGCTCGTTGGATGGGAGCGGCTCCATGGGCTCCTCCAGGGGACCATGCACGTCGTCGCCATGTCGGGACCGGCGGAGCGAGTATGGTCGGTCGGTAAGATCCGCTCGCGGACGGTGATGGTCCACACGAGTCGCGCCAGCGGCCGAAGCCGACACGGCGCCCGCGAAGGCGCCATCGACCTACTGTTCCTCCTGCCGACGCTGGTGGTCCTGGCCGGCTTCCTCTTGTACCCGCTCGTCTACGGCGTCGTCCTGAGCCTGCATGACACCAAGGGTTTCGACCTCACGAACTTCGTGGGCATCGATCACTACACACGGGCGATCCTGGGCGATGCCATCTTCCATCGGAGCCTGGTGAACACGATCCTGTTCACCGGCGCCGCGGTGGCGCTCCTGACGGGGCTCGGACTGTTCCTTGCCGTGCTCGTCGCCGACGTGCGGCGCGGCCGAACGTTCTTCCAATTCGTATTCTTCGCGCCCTTCGTCCTTGCCCCAGTGGCGGTCGGCGCGGTCTGGAAGTTCCTGTACGCGCCGTTCTTCGGCATCGTGGCTACGGTGGGGTCTGCGCTCGGGCTCCATACCCTGACCGTCGCGCCACTCGCGGACGCCGACACGGCGCTCTGGGCGGTCATGCTCGCCTTCCTGTGGCGGTTCGCCGGCTTCAACATGGTGGTGTATCTCGCGGCGATCCAGGCGCTCCCGCGCGAGTACTACGAATATGCCCTCCTGGAAGGTGCCGGCAGGTTCCAGCAGTTCCGGCGGATCACGTGGCCGCTGCTGTGGCCGCAGACATCCATCCTGGTCCTGCTGACCACCCTTGGGACCCTGCGGATCTTCGACATGATGTGGATCATGACCGGGGGCGGTCCCTCGCACGCGACCGAGACGGTGGCCACCGATGTCTACGTGACCGCGTTCCGGTTCTTGCAGGTCGGCTATGCCCAGGCGATGGCGATGATCCTGCTGCTCCTGATCCTGCTGCTCACGGTCGTGGAGTACCGGGTCCTTGATCGCCGCGCCGAGATGGTGCGCTCGTGACGGCGCTCCCTCGCCCTCGATCGTCCACCGTGGTGCTCAGCCTGCTTGCCATCGTCTGGTCGTACCCATTGGTGTGGACGCTGACGAATGCGGTCAAGTCGAGCGCCGACATCTATCGCGCTCCTTGGGACATGCCCTGGCCCCCGGCCATCGGGAACATCGGCGAGGCGTGGAGTCGCGGGCAGCTCGGGGTCGCGTTGGCGAACTCGGCCTATGTCACCGCCATGACCGTGGCTGTCGTCCTGGTGCTGTCGGTCGCCGGAGCATATTCCCTGGCGCTGTTGCGTCCACCTCACCGAGCTCTGCTCTTCTTCCTCATCCTGGCCCCGTTGATCATCCCGACGGACGTGCTCATCGTCCCGTTGTTCTCGATGTTCCGGGCGCTTGGATTGATCGACAGCCTGCCCGGACTCGCGCTGTCCAATGTGGTGGCGAACGTCTCGTTCGCGACGGTGATCCTCGCGGGCTACTTCCGCACGATCCCCCGGGATGTCATCGATGCCGCCCGCGTCGACGGAGCCGGTCGGGTCGAGGTGCTGCTCGCGATCGTGATCCCCCTCGCTCGGCCGGGGATCCTCGCCGTCGCCGTCCTCGTGGCGGTGTTCAGCTGGAATGACTTCGGCGGGGCGCTCGTGCTCATCCAGAAGCCGGATGCCTTCACCGTGCAGCTCGCCCTGAGTCGATTCTCGACGGTCTATGCCACGGACCAAGGGCTGACCTTCGCCGGCATGGCGATCACGATCCTCCCGCCACTGGTCCTCTTCCTGGTGCTCCAGCGTGGCTTCATCCGGGGTCTCACCGCCGGAGCGGTTCGTCACTGACGGAACGGGTTGCGCGTGCGGTCCTCCATCGAGCGATGTCGGCGGTCAGGCAGCGCGGGCAAGGGACGTTCGCTCCTCGATCAGGCTGTCGCGCATGTGGATCGTCCGGTCGGTGCTGGCCGCGACCGTCGGGTCGTGGGTCACGATGACGGTCGTCTGGCCACGCTCCCGGTTGAACCGCCGGAGCATCGCCAGGACCTCACCCGAGCGCGCCGAATCGAGGTTGCCCGTCGGCTCATCGGCGAGCAGGAGTCGGGGCGAGTTCACGAGCGCCCGAGCCAGCGCCACTCGCTGCTGCTCGCCACTCGAGAGCTCCATCGGCCGATGGCCTGCCCGCTCGGCAAGGCCGACCCTGTCCAGCGCATCCAGCGCCGCCTTTCGTGCCGGGGCGCCCCGGACTCCCGCGTAATCCGCCGCCAGCATCACGTTCTCGAGAGCGGTCAGGGTCGGCACAAGATTGAAGGACTGGAATACGAAGCCCATGCTGCGGGCCCGGAGCCGGGTGCGGTCGCCGTCCGAGAGGCGCGTGACGTCTGCGCCATCGAAGCGGAGCTCCGGTGCCGGCCCGTGATTCGGGTCGGGCGAGTGGAGCAGGCCCAGCACGTGCATGAGGGTGGTCTTGCCGGAGCCCGATGGCCCCATGATGGCCACCATCTCGCCCGCCTGGATACGCACGTCCACGCCGCGTAGTGCGTCTAGGGTGTTGCGCCGGCTGAGGCGGTAGGTCTTGCGCAGGTCGCGCCCTTCGAGCAGTGTCATCGTGTGTTCCTCACTCATAGCGGAGCGCGGCGACCGGATCGAGCCGGGCGGCGTTCCAGGCGGGCACGAGGCCGGCGACCATGCCGAGGATCGTGCTGAATGCGATGGCGAAGATCGCCGTACCAGTGGTCAGGTCGAACAGGACCGTCCCCGAGCTGCGCCCGGCCTCGTTGGCGATGAAGACCACAGAGGCCCCCAGTGCCAGACCGATGAGCCCACCGATGAGCCCGATGAGCGCGGCCTCCGCCACGAGCTCGCGGATGATCCGGCGACGGGAGCTACCGATGGCTCGCTTGATGCCGATCTCGCGGGTCCGCTCGGTAACGCTCATGGCCATCGTGTTGATGACCGACAGTCCGCCGACGATGAGGCTGATGAGCCCTACGCCGATGATCATCGCGTTGAAGATGAGCGAGGCGCCCCCTACCTGCTGCTCCCAGTCGGCGCTGGTCAGGGTGGTGACGTTGCCGAGCGTCTTGATCTGGTCCGCCAGTACACCGGCGTCGGTGTCCGCGGCGGGATAGACGACGATCTGCGAAGCCAGCTCGTTGGCGTGGAGGGCCCCGCTCAGCTGCGGTGGCAGCATCGCGAGGAACAACTCCTGGGCCGCCGCGAGGGGCACCATGGCCGTCGAGTCGGGGGCCGAAAGGGTGGGCTCCAGCACGCCAACGACCTCGAAGGTCATGCCGCGCAAGGCGATGCTGTCGCCCGGAGCGAACTTGAACTCGCGCGCCATATCCGAACCCAGGACGGTGACCCGGGAGCCCTCGTCCGCGACCGTCAAGAGGCGGCCCTGGGCCGGATGGACGACGAGCTTGTCCAGCCCCTGGTCCCCTCCCGCCACAGCGCCGATGATGAGCTTGGGGATGCCGAACCCGGTGGGCTTGGCGTCCTCGTAGGGCAGCTGCACCAGGGGGTCGACCACCGCCACGCCCGGCAAGGCGCGGATCTTGTCGGCGAGCGCGATGTCGACGGGGATCAGCCCGATGCCGAGGCCGTTGCTGGAGCCGTCACTGACGACGACCTTGCCCACGTAGTAGTCGCTGCCCGTGGCGATGAGGGTGTTGATCTTGTTGGCCATCGAGCTGAAGACGACCAGGGCCCAGATGCCGATGACGATGCCGAGCACCGTGAGCGTCGTCCGCAGCTTGCGGCGTCCGAGGTTTCGCACGAGGCCCATCAGGCGGCCGCCCGAGGCTCGAGCACCACCACCGCCCGCTCCGTCGATCGCCGCGCGGCGAGGGCGTCGAGGTCGTCGCCCCGACCGGGGTAGTCCCGGAGCGCCGGAGCCAGCTCCCGACCGGTGGTCATGCCGCACCCGCCGTCGTCGTGACCATGCCCTGCGGTCGGACCGCCGTGGCCGAGGCGTCCACACGCCCCGCCTCAGCAGCAGCCGCGACCATGATCGGTGCGGAGGCCTTGAAGCCCTTGAAGGTCAGGTAGAGGCCGAGCGAGAACTCCCACACGGCGATGGGGAGGGTGGCGAGAGCGGACACCGGCGAGACAGTGTCGATGACGCCGAACAGCCGCAGGAGGACCGCCGCGAGGAGGATGGGCGCTCCGATGAGTCCGAGCGTCGGCAGTGCACGGGGCACCAGCCCCGATCGGTACAGGAGGGTGCCGAGGAGCAGGGCGTTGACGACCGGCATGAGGGTCTGTCCGACGAGGAACGTGCCCTTGTAGGCCGCGGTCAGTGACGCACCGGTGGTGAGCAGCGAGGGGGCATCCGCCGCCGAGGCCGCTGCGCCCAGGTCTTGCTGCAGGGTCACAAGCGACAGCAGGCTCACGACACCCAGGAAGATCATGGCGCCCTCGATGACGCGGGAGGTGACGAAGCCGAGCGCGAAGCCCTCGTTCTGGCGCTTGACCACGGGATACAGCGCGACCGCGGTGCCGATACCGGCAAGGGCGACGATGAGCTCGAGGACGGTGCCCACGAGCACGCCCGTGACGCTACCGGAGCCCAGGATCCAGGCTGGATCGGTCTTCAGCGTGTCATACAAGACCAGCGTGGGGATGGAGATGAATGTGATGAGGTAGAGCAGCCCCGCGACGAGCGAGGACTTGCGCATCGGGTCCATCGGGACCCGCTTCGTGGCTGGGGTGCGGGTGGCGTTGGTCATGTCAGTCTCCTTATTCATGAGTCAGTGGGTGCCTATCGAGGCCTGGTGGGGGACCCGTCGGTCTGCTCGGGCCCGACCCGGGTGACCGAGATGAGCGGCAGGCCCGTATCGCGTACCTTCTGGAGCAAGCCATGCAATGCGGCCTGGTCTGGGACGGGGCCATGGATGACGGTGATACCGTCGCTGTGGTGGGTGAGGCTCAGGCCGTCGAACCAGGCGGCCCAGCGGGTATCGAGATGTCCCTTGAGGCTGATCTCGTAGCGACCGGCCTCGTGGCGATCGCCGTCGACGCTTGTCCTTGCGCGCATCCGCTCCTTTCGCCTCCTGACTTCCCGGTGGGTCCCGCCAGCGCTGCGATCCGTTGCTGGCGTGAACACGAAGCTAGGGCCGGATGTGGTGAGCGGGCATCACCACCTGTGGTGAGTGATGTGGTGATTCTTCGCCGGGAGCCAGCTCCACCTGGGCGCTCGGACCAGCGACCCGCCTCTGGTCAGGGGTCGCCGGTTCGCGACAGGAGGTCGAGCTCTCCGGCTCGGCGGACCGCGGCCCGACGGTCATTCACGCCGAGCTTGGCGTAGACGTTCTTGGTGTGGCTGCGCACCGTGTGCAGGGACACGACGAGCTCGCGGGCGATGTCTGGGCCGCTCATATCGGTGCTCAACAGGCGAAGCACTTCGAGCTCCCGTTCGCTCAAGGGCTCGACCAGAGCCTGTCTCGTGCGTGTGCTGCCGGCTGTCTGACCAAGGGCCGCCAGGAGTCGACCGACGTAGGCCGGGGCGATGTGTCGCCTCGCGGCCGCCTGCAACAAGGCCGCCATGGGTGGGCCCTCATCCAGGAAGGTCCGGGCATACCCCTCTGGCGCGGCCATCGTCAGGGCGCGTCCGAGCGGCCCAAGCGCGGCAGGGATGTCACCTCGCATCTGCTGGGCGAGCGCCTGGAGGATCAGGATCTCGATGACGCTGCCGTTCCTCTGACCTTCGTCGGCGGCCCGCAGGAGACGACCCAGCAGCTCCACTGCCGCACGCACCGAGTCGTCGGCGCGGTCCCGTTCGGCTCGGGCCAGGAGCACCCTCGCGAGGGTGATGTGCTCGAACTCGCGCAGGTATGTCAGGTCGTCCTCAGCCGACAGGCCCTGCTCTCGAACCCAGGCACTGGCCTCGGCCAGCTTCCCCAGCGCCAGCAACACCCGCACCCTCAGTGCGGCGAGCGGCCGCACATCTGGCAGGAGAGCACTCAGGTGCTGGCGCTCTGCTTCGCCTAGGAGGTCGAGCGCGCCGTCCAGGTCACGTTCGGCCATGCGCATCCGAGCCGTGGCGACTCGCGACCGGTATGCGTTCTGCTCCAGGCCCGCGTACTCGCCCGATTCTCTGCTCATCACCAGGTGTTGCCTGGCGGCATCGAGATCGTTCCATTCGAGGAAGATCCCGCTCATACCCACGTGCATGTCTGCCGCCCCTCGCAGGACGATCGCGCCATGCTCCGTCGCACGCTGGAGCCCCCGCTCGTAGGTGCTCATCGCCTCCTGGAGTCGACCTTGCACGATTCGGATGTCAGCCAGGGAGATGGCGCAGCCGACGACGTCCGAGATGTACCCGGCTGTCTCCAGGTAGGCCGCGCAATCGACATACGAACGGTGCGCGTCCTCAAGCCGACCACTCCACCAATAGGCGAGCGCGAGCAGACCTGAGGGCGGTCCCTGGCGAAGATGGTCATCCGCGGGTGCCAGCTCCAGTGCCAGTCGGGCGTATCGCATGGTGTTGGCTACATCGCCCAGGATCAGGGCACAGGCAGCACGGTACGTGGCGATCAAGCACGGCAGGCTTCGGAATTCCTCTTCGTCCACCACGACCATCCCAGTCATCGACGGTCCTGGTCTCTCACGCCCGTCCGGGGCCATATCCAGCCAATGCTCGGCGTCACGCAACCGAGTCTCAACACCCTCCAACTCACCTCCGAGCAGCAACGTGCCGGCGTAGTGAACACTGAGCACGGGTCTGCGCTGAATGAGGTCCTTCGGGAGTGCCTGGAGCCAGCCGAGCACAGTGGCTTCCTGTCGCGTCTGGCGCATGACTGGCACGGCCAGCTCGATCAGGTCAGCGGCTCGGGCGAGTTCCCCGGCGGCCAGCGCGTGGCGGATGGCCTCGGACCGCTCGCCGTTCTGCTCGTGCCACTCGCTCGCCCGGCGGTGCAGGCCCGACACCTGGTCGGACCGCTCGTCCAGCAGGTGCGCACGCAGCACGTCGCCGAAGAGCTGGTGGTACCGATACCACCGGCGGCGGTCGTCGAGCGAGACCAGGAACAGGTTCTCTCGATCGAGCGCCTCCAGCATGGCCTTGCCACCGTCGTGGCCGGTGACGGCATCGCACAGTGGGCCGGTCAGCCGGCCGAGGATCGAGGTCTGCAGCAGGAAGCTCCGGACACGCTCGGGCTGGCGCTGCAAGACCTCTTCCACCAGGTAGTCGACGATGTAGCGGTCGTCGCCGGCGAAGCCCGCGATGAAGCCGGCGATGTCGTCGCGCCCCTGGATCGACAGCGCCGCCAGCTGGAGCGCCGCGATCCAGCCTTCGGTACGTCCTTCCAGCGCTGTGACATCCCGCGCGGCGAGATCCAGCCCCATCATCCCGTTCAGGTACGCCTCGGCCTCGTCGGGGGTGAACCGCAGATCGGCGGCACGGATCTCGACGAGCTCGCCACGCGCCCGCAGGCGGGCCAGTGGCAGCGCCGGGTCGGCGCGGGTGGTGATCACCAGGTGGAGCTGCGCGGGGAGGTGCTCCAGCAGGAACGCCATCCCGTCCTGGACGTCGTGCACGTCGACCATGTGGTAGTCGTCGAGGACCAGCACGATGTCCGCCCGCACCGCGCTGAGCTCGTTGAGCAGCGCCGCGAGGATAGCTTCGATGGGTGGTGACTGGGGCCCCTGCACGAGGGAGAGCGCGCTCGCTGCAAGGCCCGGCGCAACCGTCTGGAGCGCCCTGATCAGATATGACCAGAAGGAGCGCGGGTCGTTGTCGCCCTCATCGAGGGAGAGCCACGCGACGGAACCCTGCTCGGCCGAGCGGGATCCCAGCCACTCCGCCAGCAGCGTCGACTTGCCGAATCCGGCGGGCGCGGAGATGAGCGTCAGCTTCGACTCGACCCCGTGACCCAGCCGCGCGCTCAGTCGCGGCCGGGACACCAGGCCGCGCCGGGGCCTGGGGGCGTAGAGCTTGGTCTCGAGCAGCGGGATCGCCATACGCCTCTCCGCTCTGGAACGCTCGCATGAGGATCACGCCGCACCATGGTCCCACGCTCCGGTCGTAGGCCGTGTCTGGGGGTGCGCTAGATGTGGGGTGCGACGCCTTCGGCGAGCTGTTGCATCAGGTCGACCTGGGCACTGTGTTCCAGGAGCGGGAGATGACTGCGGGTGACGAAGTCGATCGGCACGCCGGCCCGCTTGCGGAGGTCGAGCATGGCCTCCACGAGCTCGTCGGGGGTTCCCGCGAACGTGCCCCTGCCCTGGAGCAGGTCACCATCCGGGCGTCCGAACGGTGGCGGTGAGGAGGCCGGCAGCGGCCGGGTCGCCGAGGCCTCCATGTCGGAGTACTTCCAGTACATCGCCCACAGCGCATCGCGATAACGCGCGAGCGCCGCATCGCGCGACGTGCCGGGCAGGAGGACCGAGTAGTGCACGAACCGGAAGGTCGATGGGTCTCGCCCGATGCGCTCGCATTCGTCGAGCACCCAGCCCACCATCGGCAGGAACTTCTCGGCGGGCACGTTCGCGAAGATGCCGTCGGCGAGACGGACCGCCCGCCGGATGGCAGGTTCGGCGCCACCGCCGATGAGCACCGGGATGCGCGTCGAGGGCACCGGTCGGACGCCGAGCGTCGGCAGGTCGAAGATCGCACCCTGGTGCGTGAATGGCTCACCGGTCCAGGCCTGGGCAGGATCGCGACTATCTCGTCCATGGCCGCGCCGCGTCGGCGCGCGTCGGCGCCCAGCCCTGCGTACTCGACCTCGGACCAGCCGAGGCCCAGGCCAAGCGTCAGGCGGCCGTGGCTGAGGAGCTGGACGGTGGCGGCGTCCTCGGCCAACCGCAGCGGGTGGTGCAGCGGCGCAAGGACCACGCCCGTGCCGATCTCGATGCGCGACGTCGCCATCGCGAGCGCCGCGCTGACGACCAGCAGCGAGGGCATGTAGCCATCGTCGACGAAGTGGTGCTCGGTCGTCCAGACCGACGAGAAGCCGAGCCGCTCCGCCTCGACGGCCAGCTGAACGGCCTCATCGTAGGTGCGAGTCCAGTCGGTCTCGCCGGGTCGAAGCTGTGCGCTGAGGAGTCCGAAGCCGAGTCCCATGATCAACGACGATAGCAGCCCGGATGTTCGCCCGACCCGACATCCGCGGCGTCATCCGTCGCGTCGCGGGTCCTCCCTCGCGTCGATGGGATCCAGGATCGCCGGGCGGACGCGGCTGACATGGACCCGGAACGGCCGTCCGTCGGCTCGGAAGCCCGTCCGGAGGTGGCTGTTGTCGCAGAACGGCTTCCGCGACGATGCGCCGCACCGACACAGAGTGGCCCGAGGCAGCCGTTCCTCCGTGCCGTCCTGGGCGCGGACCCTGATGTCGCCGGTGACCAGCAGCGGTCCGTTCCGGATGGGCGTCACGGTCGTCTCCACCGGATCCTCCTCCGGCCCACCGTCGAGACGCTGGTAGAGGAGGGCGCCCGACGGACAGCGCCCGACGGTTTCCGACACGGCATCCGGTTCGGTGGCATCCGGCAGGATCCAGGGCCGGCGGCCCACGTCGAAGACCTCTGGCAGGCCACGCAGGCACTCACCGACATGGATGCACCGGTCGAGGTCGAAGGTCACCTCGATCCGTTCGCCGCGATATGTCCGCCGCATGAGCCGTGAGCACCCCTGCTTCGCCGTCGCCCCTCGGTCCCACGCGGATCCGCGGAAGACAGCCGCAGGGTGCCACATCCGACCGTGACGCGGACGGTTGGCTATCCTCGGTGGGTGACGCAACCGCAGACCGGCATCTTCGCGCTCGGTACCATGTCGCACACCTACCTCGAGTTCGTGCTTCGTCCGGGCACGCATCCGCGCGACATCGTCCAGCGTGTCGCCAGCCTGCGCGAGCCTCGTTCGACCATCGGCGGCGTCAACCTCGTGGCCGGGTTCCGGCCAGAGCTCTGGGCGTCGGTCGCGCCCGGGACGGCACCGGACGGTCTCTCCGGCTTCAACGAGCCGATCGTCGCGCGTGACGGGTACACGCTGCCCGCGACGCAGCGCGACGTGGTCATCTGGATCACGGGCGCCGCCTACGACATCGTGTTCGATGTGGCGCGGGCCGTGGTGGTCGCCCTCGCCGCCCAGGCGACCCTCGCGGCCGAGCTGGTCGGCTGGCCCTATCACCAGGACCGCGATCTCACGGGATTCGAGGATGGCACCGAGAACCCGACGCTCGTGGAGGCGACCTCCGCCGCCATCATCGACGCGGGCACGCCGGGCGAGGGTGGCAGCGTACTGCTGCTCCAGCAGTGGGAGCACGACGCGGTCACGTGGGAACTGCTCCCGGTCGAGGACCAGGAGCGAGCGATGGGCCGGCGCAAGCTGGACAGCGAGGAGCTCGACCCCAGGCCGCGCGACTCGCATGTCGCGCGGACCGACCAGGACTCGTTCGGCAAGATCTTCCGCCGCAACATCGGCTACGGGACCCTCACCCGCCACGGCACCATCTTCGCGGGCTTCAGCCAGGACCGGGGTCGACTCGACGCGATGCTCCGAAGCATGTGCGACGGCCCGGGCGGCGGGCGCGACCGCCTCACGCACTTCACGCAGGCCCTGACGGGTGCGTACTACTTCGTGCCGTCGGTCGACGCGCTCGCGGCGTTCGCGGCCACCGAGCCTGGCTGAGCCGTCCTCGAAGGCTCGGGACGACCGGCGGCGGCTCGATGGACCGGCAGATGGGTGACTCAAGCGCATTCATCGAGTGCACGTCGTCGACTAGCGCACGTCCTCGGCTAGCTGTAGTCCCCCGCGAGGTTGGTGACACCCGTCATGCCGCGAGCCGGAGCTCGAGGCGGCGGCGAGGTGTCTGCCCGTCGATACCCAGGTGTGGGCGCTGGTCGTTGTAGTACCCGATGAAGCGGGCCAGCGCAAGCGCCCGACCGGCGGACGATGCGAAGACCTCGAGGTAGAGGCACTCGGACAGGACCGTCCTGATCCAGCGTTCGACCTTGCCATTGGTCTGGGGTCGGTAGGGCCGGGTCCGCGTGTGCTTGATGGTGAGCCTGCGCAGGACGGTGCCGAAGCGGCGGCTGCGGTAGGCCGAGCCATTGTCCGTGATGATCCGCCGGACGCTGACACCCTGGTCCCGGAACCAGCGCAGTGCGCGCACGAGGAAGCGGGCTGCGCTGACCGCCCTCTCGTCGGGCAGGATCTCGGCGTACACGAGGCGGGTGGCGTCGTCGATGGCCACGTGGAGTACCTCCCAGCCGACACCCCGCCGGTGATGCCGGCGGTCGCCCGTGGCCCGGTGTCCGGGGCCGCCCACGATGCGACCCAGCTTCTTGGTGTCGAGGTGGACGAGGCCGCCCGGCTGCGCGTGCTCGTAGCGCAGGACGACCACGGGCTCCGGTCCCGGTCGACCGAGACCCAGGCGGCCGATGGCCCGATGGACCGTGGAGGCGGGGATGGCCAGCAGGGCGCCGATGCGGTCCGGCCCCCAGCCGGTCGAGCGCCGCACCGCCGCGATCCGGGCCTCCTGCGGGGCCGACAGTCGCTGGGGTGACCGGCCCGGCCGGGAACTGTGGTCGACCAGGCCCGAGGCCCGGTCGACCCGCCACCGGGGCAGCCAGCGGTAGTAGCAGCGTCGGCTGATGCGGAACGCGGCACATGCGGCCGTGACGGTCATGCCCGTCTCGACCGCCGCGAAGACCTCCGCACGACCACGCGGTGTCAGACGGGCGTTGCCATGACAATGCACCCGAGGAGCCCTCCCAGGAAGGTTGTGTAGGTCAGCGCCTTCAACCTAGCTGGTGACGGGCTCCTCGTGTCACCAACCTCGTGGGAGAACAGACCTAGGGCGACGGCGTCGGCCATCACGACGCGTGCGAAACGGTCGCCGAGCGCGGCGAGGTTCGCCTCGTGGACCACACGGGCTGGGATGACCCGGTGTCCGAGCAGCGGCAAGTCGCGGGTGGCGCAGGCGTCGGCCACGACCGTGCAGGCGTGGCCGAGCTCGGCCGCGGCGCGTAGCGTGGACGACACGCACATGTGGGTCATCGCACCCGCCACCACCAGGGGCCGCCGGCCCCCGGAGTCGAGCACGTCTGCCAGGTCGGTCCGGGTGAACGCCGACGGGGCGGTCTTCTCGACCACGGCCTCCCCCGCCTGCGGTGTCAGCTCCACTACGAACTGGCCGCCGGGGCCCACGCGGTCGAACATCGCCCCTGGGCTGCCCGCATGGGCAACGTGGACGACCCGCGCGCCGGCCGCACGCGCCCGTCGCAGCACTTCGGCGGCGCGCTCGATCGCGGCTTCCACGCCGTCGAGCACCAAGGCTCCTGTCCGGTACTCCTCCTGCCAGTCGATGAGCAGCAACGTCGCCGTCTTGAGGTGCGGCGTCGGGGGGACGACATCGCGCATCTCGAGCAGCGTCTTCGGTCGTGTCATGCGTGGATCATGGCGCCGCCGCCGGCCGGCCGCTCTGGTCCGGGGTCGGGTCGCCGTCGGGCATGCCCGGCCGGTCGAACAAGATGGAATCCACGATCGTTTGCATCTCCGCGTGGCGGTCCCCGAACTGGTCGGGGTCCGTGCCGCCCTCGATGATGAGGACCGTCGTGCCGTCCACGTCGATGGCGGTCCACCGATCGTGCTCGTTCGCGACCAGGGCCTGGGTCCCTTCGTCGACCTGGATGACCTCGATGTCGTCGCCCAGCTCGTTGACCACGTCGAACGTGATGGCATCGAAGCCGTCGACGATGGCGGTCACCGGAGCCATGATGCGGAGCCCGTACTGTCGTCGAGCGAGCTCAGGATGCCCTCGGGACTGGGCTCGACGGGCACCACTCGGCCGGCGACAAGGCCGTCGATGGGGCCGGAGTAGATGGTCAGCTGCGAGATCCATCAGGGCGGTCCATCCAGATCGTCCGTGGCGAGACGTATTCGTTCTGCCAGCCGTCGGCCACCGCGAACGATAGTGGCGGCCGGAAATCGGGGGCGTGGTAGCGGCCGGCCGGTAGCTCGCACGACGATCGTCGCCCGGCGCCGGCTCGTCGAGGTAGAGCGCCCGTTCGCCGGGCGTGAGCGCTCGGGTCAGCCGGGCCTGGGCAATCGCGATGACATCATCGGTCGAACCACATAGCTCGCAAGCGAACACGCGTGCCACCGCACGTTTCCGAGCGTGCCGTTGAGCACTGCTGCCAGGCGAGGCCTCGCCCGGTCGATGGTCCTTGGTTGGTCAGATCCGATCCGTGGCAGATGCCCGGTCACGGTCGCGCGAGTCACCGAGAGTCGCTCCGGAATTGACAGTGAAGAAGTCGACTCGAAGCGCGCGATTGGGCACGGCGCACGATGTCTACCACGGGCACTCTTTGCCATGGCCCGAAGGCAGGCCCGGCTAGGCGCGACAGCCACCCACGTGGACGGCAGGATGGCGGGGGGCCGACCGTGTCCACTGTTGCCCGGCGACCCGTGCGATGCTGCGGTCCGTGACACGTCGCGCATCCGCCCGGGCCGTCATCGCCGTCGCGCTCGTCATCATGGCCGCGCAGCTCGGGGCAGGCCCCGCCCGCGGGCAGTCAGCCGATGGACCCGGGCTGTCCCTCGACGTATCGGGATCGCCGGTCCCGGACCACGGCTCCGGCGGTGGCCTCACGGTCCGCGTGTCGCTGACGGTGCCGTCGACACTGGCGGTCCGGGTCGTCGACTTCGACGGCCGCGCGGTGCGGGCGCTGTTCGAGGGCGGTCGGCAGGCCGGGACCCTGACTCGCCGTTGGCGGGGCCGGGACGCCGCCGGGCGACTCGTCGCTGCGGGACCGTATCGGGTCGAGGCCACCGCGACCCCCGTCGGCGCCGCCCCGGATGCGATGCCCCTCAGCGGCGAGGCATGGGCGACCGTGGCGAATGGGCCATCTACCCGGTCGATCCGTCGGTCATCACGGTCGTCGTGGATCCGGGCCACGGCGGCGCGCTCGATGGCGCCGTCGCCCCGGACGGCACCCGCGAAGCGGACCTGAACCTCGACACGGGGCTGCGGTTGGCACGCATGCTGGAGGGTGCAGGTGTCGCGACGGTCTAATCCTCACCCGGGATGCTGACCAGGCGGCCGACACGCCGCCCATCGACCGTATCCCGAACGGGGACCATCGATGTCACGGACGACCTCGCGACGCGTGTCGATATCGCGAACTGCGCTCGCGCGGACCTGTTCATCGCCGTGCACGACAACTTCGCCGTCGATCACGCCACCGGTGGTCCATTGACCTATTACTCGGACGCTCGGACCTTCAGCGACCGTTCAGCGCTCCTCGCACGGCTGGTCCAGGCGAACATGGTCACCGGGCTCGCGTCGGCTGCCGGGGGCGGTTGGCAACCCACGATCATGGCGCGCTCACCTACCCCTACTACGTGCTTCGCGACTACGATCCACCGCGCCTGCTCCGACCGTCGCGGATGCCGGGCGTGCTCTCGGAGGGCCTGTTCCTGTCGAACCCGCGCGAGCTCCCACTGCTCAGTCTTCCACGTATCCGTCAGGCGATGGCGAACGCGTACTACGAGGCCATCGCCGAGTACCTGTCACGGCGAGGCAGCCAGGTCGGTTACTCACTCGTGAGCGCACCCACGGAGGTCGGGCCGGGTGCGACGTTCGACCTCGACCTCGAGGTCCCGCGACCAGGGTTCGACGGACCTGCGAGGCTGGCGGGTCGCGGTTGGCCAGCCCGGCTCCGCGGGCTCGACGGACCTGGGGCGTGGTCGACCGGGAGCCACCATCGGTGGTCGGCGTCTCCCCGCGCTCGAGCGCGGGGAGCGACGGACGTTGCGCGTCCGGGTGACCGCGCCGTCAGTGCCAGGCGCATGGGTGCTCCAGGTGGATGCGCTCGATGGGAAGGGAGCCAGAGCCTCTCGCGCCGGAAGCCCGGTTCCCGAGGTACCGCTGGATGTGGGAGCCCTCCCATCCGGCCCGCTGGTCGCGATGCCGACACTCCCACCGAGCGCCAGCCCGCTCGGGATCCCGACCAGCCATGTCCCGATCCGCTAGTCGATCGTGGCTCGCGGACCGCCCGGCGAAGATTTGTCGGGCGGTCCGGACCCAATAGAAGGTGCTCGCGCCCCCGCTCCACTGGCGGGTGAAGGCGTCGACCATGGCGACGAAAACCTCCTCCCTTGCCGCTGCCGTAGCTGCCGCGTCGCATGGCCCTGCGGGTGAGGATGGATCAACCAGGTCTCGACCTGGTTCATCCACCAGGCCGAGGTGGGCGTGAAGTGGAACGTGATCCGTGGGACCTCACGAACCTCGCACCCGACCGATCCCAAGATGATCCACGTCTCTGATGGATACCGATCGATCGAGTGCCAACCGGTTCGAGGCGTTCCTGTGCCTCCGCTCTTCGACCGCTGTCGACTCCGGCCTCTCCAGCCACACTGGAATCGGCGCATCATGCTTCGTGAGCATCTCGGTGCAGGGTGCTGGCCGTCCGAGCCGCGGACACGAGCGGCTCCGGCACCTGGTCACGGTGCACGGGTAATCGCGCGGGCCACCCCCTCGCGCGCCGC
>CAVWSL010000013.1:0-150383 GCA_963757765.1 uncultured Chloroflexia bacterium | reverse complement strand
CTCCACCCGTCGTCCTGCTCCGTGCAAAGGAGTCCGACCATGCAAAGAACCGTCGTGGCCTCCATCCTGGGTGCCCTCCTCATCGCCAGCGGGCCGGTAATGGCCACCTCACCCGCGCTCGGCTCGTCGTTCCAGCCGACGGACGTGTCGGGTGCCCGCTCGGTGTGCGAGGAGAAGGGTGGTCAGGTGCAGACGCGCGAGGCGATGTACGACACCAACGACGACCCCTCGGCGTGGCTGGACATGGGTCGCTCCATCGAGCTGTGCAAGTTCACCGCGGACGATGGCTCCCGGATCTATGTGGACACGCTCACGCTCGCCGCGCCCGGGCCCACGCTTGCGTCCGTTGCGTACCTGTCCCAGGTCCCGATGCCCACATATGACCCCTCGAAGGGCAACCCGGCCACCCGCTACTGCGCCGACCTGGCGGCATCGTCCGCGTACGGCGGCGGAGCGGTTGGTGGCGGCTGGGTGCTCATCTCGGACCCGGACGACCAGGTGGTGGCCATGTGTGTCTTCCCGGATGGCTCCATGATCGACGAATGGGGACTCGCATATCACAGTGACGGCACGGTGCGGGGCGCCGACCTCGCCACCATGTTCGTGTACGCACCCGGCAAGGCACTGCCGCCGATCTACGGCCGCTGAGCTCGTCGCAGCCATTCGGGCTGTGCGCGCACGCACCACCCTCCTGGGTACCGCGTCGGCCGGACAAGAGTACGGCTTGGCGCCTCGTGCCCCGGACGGCACCATGCGTCACGTCACCCGGCTCGATCACATCGGACCCAACCGAAGTGCCCACCGGGACAGATCAGCCTGCGGCGTCCCCCGAGCGCGCCGTGGTACTCCGAGCAGCCGTCCAGCGAGCACCACGTACGATGAGGAACGACACCACGATGGCGTCCACGGCTGTCAACGAGCTCGGCCCGATGCTCACCGCAAGTGAGGTCGCGGAGATGCTGCACCTCCATGTCAACACCGTGAAGCGTCTCGGTGACCGCGGCGAGCTGCCCTTCTATCGCGTCTGCAAGCGGGGCGACCGTCGCTTCCGGCTCGATGACGTGATGGCCTTCTTGGCCCGAAACCGCTGATCACTCGGAGTTGACGACCACGTCCTGTGGGCGTGGTCGGCGTGTCGACCTGATCGGGGGCATCATCGACGCATGCCCAGGCCAGCACCCGTCCCACCCGGTCCCGGCCAGGAATCGGTCTGGGACTATCCGCGCCCACCGCGTGTCGAGGTCGTGCCCGAACGCATCCGGGTGATCGTGGACGCCCAGCCTCTGGCCGACACGACGTCGGCCATGCGGGTGATCGAGACCGCCGGCGCGCCCGTGTACTACATCCCGCCGAGCGATGTCGACCTTGGTCGCCTGGTGGAGACTGCTCAGCGATCATCCTGCGAATGGAAGGGGGAGGCCTTCTACCTCGACTACGACCACGACGGCCGGCGCGTCGGTGCGGTCGCGTGGCGATACCCGGTGCCGTCCCCGGGCTACGAACCGATCTCGGGATACCTCGCGTTCTACGCGGGGCGTGTGGATGAGGCATGGGTGGGCGAGGAGCGAGCGATCCCACAACCGGGTGGGTTCTACGGCGGCTGGGTGACAAGTCGGATCGCCGGGCCCATCAAGGGCGGACCTGGTAGCGAAGGCTGGTAGCGTCGAAAGTCTGGACCGCGCTGGTCGCGGCAGGGTATCCAGCACTGCCGGTTCGCCGGCCGCGCGTCCGTTGGGTCAACTCCAAGCCCAGGCCGCGTTCACCTCGGCATCCCGCGAGGCATGATGACGTCGACAGCCCCATCAAGGAGTCTCGCCGGATGCCCATCGACCTCGCCCTCACGCCCGAGAACCTGCTGGTCAGGGAGAGTGTCCGCGACTTCGTGGCGCGTGAGATCCTCCCCGACATCAGGGAATGGGACCGGGGCCATGTCGTCCGTCGCGAGGTGTTCGGGCAGATGGCGGAGCTGGGTTACCTGGGTGCGCCCGTCTGGGAGCGCTGGGGTGGTGCGGGCATGGACTACACCAGCCTCGGCATCCTGTGCGAGGAGCTCGAGCGTGCCGACACGGCGTTCCGGGTGATCATGAGCGTGCACGTCGCGCTCAACTCCCTGACGCTCATGCAGTGGGCGACCGAGGAGCAGCGGCAACGCTGGCTGGTCCCCCAGGCCCGGGGCGAGAAGCTGGCCACCTTCGGCCTGACCGAGCCCGGTGCGGGCACCGACGTGGCGGCCATCACGACCACCGCGACCCGGGACGGAGAGTCCTACATGCTCAACGGCTCGAAGCTCTGGATCAGCCTCGCGGACCTCGCCGACCACTTCCTGGTGTTCGCGACCATCGACCGGTCGCGCGGCCACAGGGGCATCACGGCGTTCGTGCTGGAACGGGGCATGCCCGGCCTGACGACCGGCACCATCGCGGGCAAGATGGGCATCCATGCCGGCAATACCGGTTCCATCACGCTCGATCGGGTGCGGGTGCCCATGGAGCATCGCATCGGGGAGGAAGGCGAGGGGTTCACCATCGCGATGAGCGCTATCGACCAGGGCCGGTACACGGTGGCGGCGGGTGCGCTGGGGCTCGCACAGGCGTGCCTCGATGCCTCGGTTCGCTATGCCCATGAGCGGCAGACATTCGGCGAGGAGATCGGCCGACATCAGCTCGTCAAGCAGATGCTCGCGAAGATGGGTCAGGGCATCGAGGCCGGTCGACTGCTGTGCCGTCAGGTGGCCTGGCTCAAGGACCGTGGCGAGCGGAACACGCGTGAGACCAGCCTCGCCAAATGGTTCTGCACCGACCATGCGGTCCAGAGCGCGCTCGATGCCATCCAGATCCACGGCGCTTACGGCTACTCCGACGAGTTCCCGGTCGAGCGGTACCTCCGCAACAGCAAGGCCGCCGTCATCTATGAGGGCACGAGTCAGCTGCATACCCTCATCCAGGCCGACTATCTGCTCGGCTATCGCGAGGACCGACCGATGCGGATGCCCGCCCTGCCGTGGCAGGGCCACGCTGTGTAGGAGGCCGGTTCATGCGCCTGGCGTGTCGCGCCACCGCCGGCCCATCGCAGCATCGCTGCCGGCGCGTCCGCTCTGGTTGGGTACCCATTGACGGCTACTTAGTAAGATAGTAGCCATTGACGGCTATCTTGTGAGGAGTTAGTCTCCTCGCATGCAGCACTCCAGGGGCGTGGTCGTGTTCGGGGACGTCATCGCGTCGCGCGACGCGCCGTCGAATGCCACAGGCTGGCTCGGGTCGCTCAGCCGGTCCCTCGATGAGGCCTACCGCGATGAGCGTCTGGCATCCTTCGAGTTCACCCAGGGTGACGAGATCCAGGGTCTGCTCCGACCAGGTGCCGACCCATTCCGGGCGGTCGTCTCCTCGATGCTCCGGCCCGGAGGCGGACCCGATGGCGTGCCCCGGATGCGCTGGGTGGCCGTGCTCGGCAAGGTCGATCCCGGCCGGGGACCGGCGACCCATCGGACCGGGCCCGCGTTCGTCCGCGCCCGCGCTCTCCTGACCCAGGCGCGATCCGACCGCGACGGCCTGCTGTGCGAGACCGGCGACCCGACGGTCGATGCATATCTGGCCGGCACCGCCCCCACCCTGGCTGCCATCATCGAACGCATGACCGACCGGCAGCGACAGGTGGCGCGGCTCGCGCTCGTGGACGGGCTGAAGCGCTCCGAGATCGCCGAGCGGCTCGACGTCGCACGACCGACGATCTCCGTGAGCTACGCTCGTGGCGATGTGCGGAACCTGTCCCGACTCCTGGATGCCCTGCGACGCATGTGGGCCGATGGCGTGGCGCGTGTGATGCTGCCATGAGCTCGGCAGCGCTCGTCCTCTCATGGCTCGTCCTGTGCCACCTGCTGGCGGATTTCGTGCTCCAGACCGAGAGCGTGGCCACCGACAAGTTCGGTCGTGGGCTGGAAGCGTGGCGAGCGCTCGGTATCCATGTGGTGGTCGTCTCCCTCCTGGCCGCGCCGATCATCCTGGTCTACGGCTGGCCCGGTGTCGGGTACGTGGTCGTGACCGGCCTCACCCATCTCGTCATCGACCGGACGAAGATCGAGCTGACACTCCGCTCCGCTCGGCAGCGGGACGGTGCCGACGCGTCATCACCCGATCCCGTCGCGGCCTCGTCGGGTCCCGACCCGGAGCTCGTCTCCGGCTGGTCGCCGATGCCGGGAGCCTGGTTCCTGTTCGACCAGATCGCCCACCTCGCCGTGCTCGTGGTCGCCTGGGCGCTGCTGCTCGCGAACGCGGAGCCGGTGGCCTGGTGGCAGGACCTCGTGGCGCGCATCGCCGCGCAGCCGGACGGCCAGCAGGTCGGCCGCGCGGTGCTCGTGACCATCGTCATCACCGCGCTCGTCATCGCCAACGTTCGAGCCGGCTCCCTCTTCGTGTCCACGCTTGTTCGTGCGCCCCGACCCCCGCTCATCACGGATGTCCGCGCCAGCGGTGGCCCCTCGGAGGCGAGCATCGGTGCCACCATCGGCATCATCGAGCGACTGCTCATCAGCGCCCTGGTCCTCGCGAGCGGTCTGCTCGCGATCGGCCTCGTGGTCGCCGCCAAGACCCTCGCCCGATTCAAGCAGCTCGACGACCGGGACTTCGCGGAGTACTACCTCCTGGGCACGCTCGCGAGCGTCACGTTCGCGGTCGTGACCAGCCTCGTGGCACAGCAGGCGCTGGCATAGCCGACGTCGCCCAGCTGCTCACCGCGTTCGCTGCCCTGGGTGACGACCCGGTCGGTCTGCGCCTCCTGGGCGTCGGATGGGCCACCGTCGACATCGAGCGGACCATCGGGGATATCGCGCAGCCGACCCTGGGACCCGGTAAAGACGACGAGCTGCTGGGCGCGCGGTCATGGCACATCGGCGAGCGTCCGGTCGCGCTGATCCTCCTCGAGCCCATCACCGAGGGACCGCTCGCGGCCGCCCTCGCGCGTCGCGGTGAAGGCATCGTGGCGCTCTACCTGGAGGCGGACGGACCGTTGGCCGGCTCGCCTCGGGGTACGGCGCTCGGCCGACCGGGCCGTCTCATGGCCCATACGACGCCGTGGGGCCCGTTCATCATCCAGCTGGCCCGGGATCCCCGATAGCCGACCATCGTTCCCGATGGAGCATGGAGCCAAGGACCTTTCGGCCACCGTGCCGCAGCGGTCGGATCAGGTCCTCGGGGTCGGCCGGGTAGCCGAAGCTGAGGATGAACTCGCAGTGATGATCGATGGGATAGCCCAGCGCGGCCCGGCACGCGGCCTGGTCGTAGACCGTGCCGGGACACGAGCCGACGCCCAGGTCCCACGCAGCGAGCGTCATGTTCTGGGCCGCCCGACCCAGGTCCCACATCACCGACAGCGGCGCGGCATCCAGGCGCGGATCGGGCGTCACGAGCGCGATGGCGGTCGCGGCCCCCGCGATGTGGCTGCACCAGTAGCCGACCGTCGAGAGTCGCTCGAGGGTCGTGCCGTCCGTGACGGTGATGAACGCCCACCGCTGGAGGTTCTTGGACGAGCCTGTGTGGCGGCCCGCATCGAGGATGGCCGTGACCACCGACTCCGGCAGGGGCCGCTCCTCGAAGGAGCGCACGACGCGCTGGTGGCCGATCGCTTCGAGTGTCTCCATGCCACCGAGTCTAGGTCAGGACGCTATCGTGGAGGGCGTGACGAGTCCAGCGACACCGCCAGGCCCCTATCCCGGCATCATCGAGGTCGTGGTCGAGATCCCCCGCGGCAGCCGCAACAAGTACGAATACGACCCCGCGGCGGGCATCTTCCGGCTCGACCGGGTGCTGTCGTCGGCAGTGTTCTACAACTTCGACTACGGGTTCGTGCCCGAGACCCTCGCCGGTGACGGCGATCCGACCGACACGCTGCTGCTCATCGACGAGCCCACGTTCACGGGGTGCCATGTCTGGGCACGGCCGGTGGGCGCCCTGGAGATGAGCGATGACCAGGGCGTCGACTACAAGATCCTGTGTGTCGCGGTCGGCGATCCGCACCAGGCGCACGTCAAGAAGCTCACCCAGATCCGACCACATCGGCTGGTCGAGATCGAGAACTTCTTCCGCACCTACAAGCTGCTCGAGGACAAGACCGTCGATGTGGTCGGCTGGCACGACGCGGACCGGGCGCGCGTGATCCTGCGCGAGGACCGCGACGCCTGGCTCCAGCTGACGAGCACGCAGCGCGGCGCAGCCGACCCCGGTGCGTCTCCCTCGGGCTGATGGCGCGACCGTCCGTGACCCTCTCCGTCGCGGGTCGCGAGGTGACCATCTCCAATCCGCACAAGATCTACTTCCCCGAGCGTGGCACCACCAAGCTCCAGCTCGTCGAGTACTACCTCGCCGTCGCGGATGGCGCCCTGCGGGGCGCTGGCGGACGGCCGATGGCCCTCAAGCGTTTCGTGGACGGCGCCGCGGGGCAGCCCTTCTTCCAGAAGCGGGCGCCCGAGTCCCGGCCCGACTGGATCGAGACCGTGGAGCTATCGTTCCCGTCCGGTCGGACGGCGGATGAGATCGTCATCCGGGATGCGGCGCAGCTCGCCTGGATCGTCAATCTCGGCTGCATCGACCTCAACCCACATCCGGTCCGCGCAGAGGACCTGGACCATCCCGACGAGCTGCGGGTCGACCTCGATCCTATCCCGGGCGTGCCCTGGGACCATGTCCGGAAGGTCGCCCTGGTGGTCCAGGAGTCGCTGGTCGACCTGGGACTGACCGGCTGGCCCAAGACGTCCGGGTCCCGGGGGATCCACATCAACGTCCGCATCGAGCCCCGCTGGACATTCCCCGAGGTCCGCCGCGCCGCGCTGGCCCTGGCCCGCGATGTCGAGCGACGGGCGCCTTCGCTGGCCACCAGCCGCTGGTGGAAGGAGGAGCGCCACGGGGTCTTCATCGACTACAACCAGAACGCCAAGGACCGTACGGTGGCCTCGGCGTACTCCGTCCGCCCGACCCCCGACGCCCGGGTCTCGATGCCCCTGCGCTGGGAAGACATCGCCACCTGCGAGATGGAGGACTTCACGCTCGTGACGGTGCCCCCGATGGTCGCGGAGCGGGGTGATGCTGGCGCGGGCATCGATGATGTGGTCGGCTCGCTCGATGCCCTGATGGAGCTCTCGACGCGCCACGAGGCGGAGGGGATGGGCGACGCGCCATGGCCGCCGCACTACGCCAAGCCGGAGGGCGAGCCGCCCCGCGTCGCGCCCTCGAAGCAGCGTCGGCCGTCGTCCGAGTATGGGCCTTCCCAGCCACATCGGCCCCCCGGTGGCAGGTCGCGGCCGACCCCGACAGGTCGCCGCAAGACGAGCATCCCGGTGGTCGAGATCGCGCGTGCCGAATACAAGGAGCAGGCCCTCGAAGGGCTCGAACGATGGAAGGCGCGTCACCCCGAGGTAGTGCCGCACCTGGAGCCTGCCGATGTGCTCGTCGATTCGATGCGTGGTCGCTCCACGGCGTGGTATCGCATCCGCGTGAATCTCATCCACGTCCCGGCTGCGGATCGACCCGGCCAGGAGGCACTGGAGACCGACTACGACCCGTGGGCAGGCTACGAATGGCCGGATCGGAGCGGCCAGCCCGAGCGAGCACCGCGAACGGCCACGCCACGGGCGCCGGGCAAGGCCGGGGAGGCGCCGGAACCGTGAGCGCGGTGGACCGAGCGTCCGGGGAGGCGCCGGAACCGTGAGCGCGGTGGACCGAGCGTCCGGGGGCCGGCCCGTCGGCTATGCGCCCGGTTCGACCTCCTTGACCCGGAAGTGGCCGCCGCCCAGCAGCAGCCCGAGGAAGATGATCGCGTAGAAGACAAGGAACCCGATCGAGGGGCTCATGTTGTCGCGCGTGTCGATGGTCGAACCGTTGAGGGTGATCACGTCGCCGCTCGCCGCCTGGTTCGCGGCGATGATCGCCGCCACGCCGGCGAGGACGCCCAAGATGCCCATGAGGACACCCAGCCAGCGGCCCCAGCCACGATGGCCGAAGATGCCGACCGCAGCGATGAGCTCCAGCAGCGCCACGACCAGGACGGCGCCACCGCTCGCGGTGATGGTGCTCGCGTTGTTGCGCATCAGGTCGAGCTGGTCGGTCGTGACGTTCGGGACCTGATCAAGGATGCTGACGCCCTGGGTGCCGACGAGCAGGAGCCCGATGGCAACCACGATCGAGATGACGCCCGCGAACAGGAGCAGCAGTCCCGCGATGATGGCCAGCCAGGAACGGCCCTTGCGGTATTCCGTGTCTGCCTGCGTCCAGTAGCTCGCAGCCGCGGCCGTGCCCCACGCTGCCGGCGGCTGCGACCACGACGAACCCTGGGGGGACGACCCCTGGGGATAGGAGCCCGGCGGATACGAACCCTGGGCGTAGCCCTGTGCGCCAGGCTGCTGGTAGTTAGCCCAGCCTGACTGCCCCGATTGGGGTGGGTAGGCAGTCTGGCCGTACCCTGCGCTCCGAGGCGGCTGTGAGCCGTATCCCGGCTGCTGGTATTGACCTTGCTGCGGGTAGCTCTGCGCACCTTGCTGCTGGTATTGACCTTGCTGCGGGTAGCCCTGCGCACCTTGCTGCTGGTATTGACCCGGTTGCTGCTGCTGATAGGCGGCCGCACCCACCACAGCGGCGCCGGCCGCGGGCCGCTGCCAGGACGACTGCTGGGCTTGCCCGGCGGCTGCTACCTGCGTCGGATCAGCGGTCGGTCCCGGCTGCTGATACGCGCCAGTCGGTGGGCGTTGCTGGTATGCCGCGGCCGCGGCCGCGGTACCGGCAGCGGCGGGCGGCGGGTATCCCGGCTGCCCCGCAGCGGGCTGCGGGGCGTACGGTGCCGGCGCCCCCGCCGTCTGGGGAGCGTATGCCGCCTGAGCCGCGGACGGCTGCTGGGCGTATGCGGCCTGTGCGGCCGAAGGCGGCGGATACGCGGCCCCTGGCGGCTGCTGCGGATACGCCGCGGGCGGGACCTGACCAGGCTGCTGGTATGCCGGCGACGCACTCGGGGCGGGCTGCCCCGGGGCGGCTTGCACCGACGCGGGCTGCGCAGGGGTCGGTTGCACCGACGCGGGCTGCTGCCAGGCTGACACCTCGGCGGCGGCAGGAGCTGCGGCCACGGCCGGGTACGCCTGCGGCGCGGGCTGGTACGCAGGCTGCGCCGGTACTGGCCGGGAGACGGGCGGCGGGACGTACACCGGGGCCGTCGCGGCGGGCTGAGCTGTCGTGGCGGGTTCGCTGGTCGGAGCGGGTGCTGCCGGCTGCCACTGATCCGTGCCGGTCGGCTGGTACGACGGCTGGGCCCGCTGATCGGACGCAGCGACCACTGCGGCTCCAGCAGGAGCATCGGCAGCCGGGGGCGGTGCTGGGGCCGGTTCAGGCACATATGTCGGCGGCGGCACATACGTCGGCGGCTGCACATAAGGCGGCGCGGCCAGCGCTTCCGGCTGGACGACGGCGGCTGCGGCAACGTCGACCTCCGCCGGGGTCGATACCAGCTCCGCGGACTCGACCGCGGCCGTCTCGGCCACGGGCTGCGACCAGTCGGTCGTGGATGTGGCAGCCCATGCGGGCTGCACCGACGGCTGCGACCAGTCGCTCGTCGCGGCCGGGACCTCGGCTGCCGCGGGCTGCGACCAGTCGTTCGTCGCTGCCGGGACCTCGGCTGCCGCGGGCTGCGACCAGTCGTTCGTCGCGGCCGGGACCTCGGCTGCCGCGGGCTGCGACCAGTCGTTCGTCGCTGCCGGGACCTCGTCCGCCGCGGGCTGCGCCGAGTCGCTCGCGGCTCGGGTCTCGGCTGCCGTGAGCTGCGACCAGTCGTTCGTCGCTGCCGGGACCTCGTCCGCCGCGGGCTGCGCCGAGTCGCTCGCGGCTCGGGTCTCGGCTGCCGTGAGCTGCGACCAGTCGGTGCCGGCCCAGGTGCTCACGACAGGTGCCTCAGCGGCCGGCTGTGCCCAGTTCGTGCCCGCCCAGGTGTTCGATCCATCGGCCACAGCGGCTGTCGGTGCCGTATCCGCCTCGGCCGGTTCGTCAGATCGGGGGTCCAGCGTCCAGTCATGCCCCTGGGGCTCGGTCGCCGCCTGCCAGCTCGACGCCGGCTCGGCGGCCTCATCGGCAGCCGCAACTCCACCCGCCGGTTCGGTCACCGCCACGAGCGGGGTGGCGTCCTCCACCTCTGGTGCTGCCTGCTCCGGGATGATGTCCCAGGGCTGCGAAGCCTCGTCGTCATGGGTCGCGGAAGCGCCCTCGTCGGGCTCCTCCGACGGATCGGGCTGCCACGGATCGCCCGGGCGCTGTGGGTCGCTCATCCGGGTCCCTCCTTGGTGACGACTGGGCGCAGACGTCCGAAGTGTACCCACCCCGCGCCCGGACGCATCGGCGTTGGCGTCGGATCGCGGTCATCGCGTGCGCGCACGGTCAGGTCCCGAAGATCCGGGCGAGCTCGAACGGGCTCGTGGTCTCGAGCTGGTCGTAGCGGCAGTCAGCCGCGGTCCGGTCCGGTCGCCATCGACGGAACGTCGTCCCGTGACGGAACCGGGAGCCCTGCAGATGGTCGTATGCCACCTCGACGACCCACTCCGGACGGAGCGGCTCCCAGGACAGGTCCCGACCTGCGTTCCAGCGACTCGTCGCCCCCGGTACCCGCTTGCCGCTCGCGGCCATCTCGTCGGCCCATTCCGCCCAACCCGCCCAGGGATGGTCCACGAGCGCGTCGACGCGCAGGGGAGCGAGCTCGTCGGCCAGCTCCCGGCGGCGTTCCATCGTGAAGCTCGAGGTGACGCCCACGTGATGGAGCACGCCGGCGGCGTCGAATAGCCCGAGCAGCAGCGAGCCGACGACGGGCTCGCCGAGCTTGTGCCATCGGAAGCCGGCGACCACGCAGTCGGCTGTCCGCTGGTGCTTGACCTTGATCATCGCCCGCTTGCCTGGCAGATAGGGTGCATCGAGCCGCTTGGCGACGACACCGTCGAGACCGGCACCCTCGAAGCGTTGGAACCAGTCGACCGCGGTGCCATGATCCTGCGTCGCAGGCGTGAGGTGGACGGGCGATGTGGCACCCGCCAGGACCTGCTCCAACAGCACCCGACGCTCGCCCTGGGGGGTCGACCTCAGGTCCTGATCATCGAGCGCCAGGATGTCCCAGGCCACGAAGGAGGCCGGTGACTGGGCCGCGAGCATCGCGACCCGGGATGCGGCCGGGTGGATGCGCAGCAGCAGTGCCTCGAAATCGAGCCCGTCGGGACCCGCGATGACGATCTCGCCATCCAGCACGCAGCGTTGCGGCAAGCGCTCGCGAAGCGGCGCAGCCAACTCCGGGAAGTAGCGGTCGAGGGGCTTGAGGTCCCGGCTCTGGAGCAGCACGTCGTCGCCGTCCCGGAAACAGATGGCCCGGAAGCCGTCCCACTTCGGCTCGAACAGCCATCCGGGACCCTCGGGCACCCCGTCGCCGGGTTTGGCGAGCATCGGTTCCAGCGGTGGCACTATCGGCAGTCGCATCCCGGTCACGATACCCGGCCCGGGTCATGCCCGGAACGGGTCCCACGGTGGTAGCCTCGAGGGATGCCCGAACCCACCTTCCGCGGCGACCCGTACCGGGTGCTGGACGTGCCCCGTGGCGCGACCGCGGATGAGCTCAAGCGCCGGTGGCGCGAGCTGGCCAGGGAGCACCACCCCGACCGCGCGGTGGACGATCCGCCCGAGCAGCAGCGGCTGACGGCGCGGATGGCCCGCATCAACTCAGCCTACGACTTGCTGCGTGACCCGGTCCGTCGCGCCCGATACGACGCGTCGCCGTCGGCGCAGCGGGCCTGGGATGAGGACCAGCGGGACCACAGCCCGCGAGGGACCGCCGGCTGGGCGGACGATGGGCGCCGGCGAACGACCGGCGGTCCGCCGCCGCCGCCACCCTCCCGGCCGGTCACGGCCCGCTTCGACACCACCACCGCATTCCGCCACCGGGACACCATCACCGGGACCGGCACCAGCCCGCTCCGAGGCCAGGACCCCCGGCCGCGGAGCATCGATGGCGCCCCGGACCTGCGAGCGAGCACACCCACCGGACCGGTGCGACGTCGCAGCACCCGCCAGGCGCATGTGCCGACCCTCGAGGAGGCACGGGCGTGTCCCCTGGAGTTCGGCCGGTTCCATGGCGCGACACTGGGCGAGGTCGCCGACCGGGAGCCTACCTACATCGATTGGATCGCCCGCACCATCACCCGCGATCGCGACCTGGTGATGAGCGCCCGGGTCATCGCGGCGGATATGGACGCCCGGGGCATCGAACGTGTCATTCGACCAACGAAGCCGGGGTTCGGGACTGCCGGTCCCGAACGGGAGGCAGCCGAAACCTCGGCTTGGTGAGAAGGGAAGGAGCGCGAAGGATGGATGATCCCGCCGTCGTCTTCTTCGGCCGGTCGGTCCCGGTATGGCCGGTCCTTCCTGTTATTCGACTCGTGACCCGGGAGCGGCGGTCCTCAACGTTCGGTGCATACGCGCCGCAACGTGAAGCGGAAGAGGATCGCGTTTCGTTCCGGACCCGGTTGTCGACGCCTCGGAGCCGCCCCCGACGTAGTAGAGGACGACGGCAACAGGAACGCTATCCCGGGCCCTCGATACCGGCAATGGCGCCATGGTCATCGACCGACCGGACCATCCGACCGGTGCTGGTGGGGTCCGGGCTGGTCCAGTGGAGTGGTTCGACCAGTACCACCATCTGTGGTGTTAGGTGATGGTCCCAACCACCATCCCTTGTGGTTTGACGAGGGACGTGCCGAATGCTCGCGAGGCCCGCCACCGACCGGTCGCGGGGCCTAGTGGGTGGCCAGGTAGCGCTTCAGGTCGACCCGGCCGACGACCTGCCACTTGACGTCATGGCGCGTGAAGCAGGCGTTCTGGATGCCACTCGGCTTGAACACCTCACAGGCGAGCGCGGCGGAGAAATCGAACACATACGCGGAGCCTGCGTACGGCCCCCGATCGATGACCGGTGCCACGGCGGTGATGCCGTGCCATCTGAAGCGCACGAGCGTGCCGCAGGGCAGGGTCCGATGCGCCACGCCAACGATGGTCCGGGTATAGGGCACGCCGCACGCGGTCCGATTGCCATAGAAGCCCGGCCCGTACCACGTGACGATGGGTGCGTTGTGCCAGCCGCCGGAGCTGGGGGCAGAACCGGTGCTGCCCGCGGAGCGCCTGACAGCGGCACGTCGCGCAGCTTGTTGCGCGGCCAGCTTGCGGGCGCGGGCCTGGGCGCGACGCCGGGCGGCCGCCCGTTGGGCCGCTGCCTGCCGTTCGGCGCGTGCTGCCGCCAGCCGCGCCTCGCGTCGGGCCTCGGCCCGAGCGCCCGCCTGCTCGGCGACAGCAACCTCCTCGGCGTTGACATACCAGGTGATGAGCGCGGTGGGCGCCCCACATCCCGGATCGAGTGCGAGTGGCACCTGTCGCGGCTCGGCGAATGCCTGCAGCGCCGCCAGCTCGGCTCGGCTCACGGAGTCATCACCGGCGGGTAGCTGCGTGGTGCCGATGGCGGCGCAGCCTGGGATGACGGTCGCCGGGACCGGGCTCGGCGTCGGCCGGACCGGTTTGACGACACGCCAGCGCACGTCAGCACGGACGGCAAGGCTGCTTGCCTCAAGGGGACCGGTCGACCTGGCGAAGTCCGTGGTCGGCGCGACCGGTGTGCTCGAGACTGATGGGGCGTCGGCGACGAGGCCCGGAGGGGGCAACGCCACGAACGCCATGGCGAGGGCGGCGGCAACAGCGACCGTCCGGACGTCTGGGGCGTCCGGGACCGGCGTGTGCCACCTCACGAGGTGTCGCACGGCACGCCACCTCAGGCGCGAGGGCACCGGCGGACTGTATCAGGGCGTCCGCATCCATGGATATCCCGGTCGGGGCATGCATATCTCGATCTGGTGACAGGACGCACCGGAATGGTACTTCTGGGGCAGGACCCGTCCGGGACAGGGGAACGCCCCGGAGGAGGAGGGTCTCCGGGGCGTCAGGGATCGGCGACGGAGGGTCGCTGAGCGACCCAGCGGGCAGGTCAGGCCTGCTTCTGGGGTACGAACTCGGCAAGGCCGAACTGCTGCTCCAGGCGCTCGAGCGGCTGGAAGCCGACCACGCCCTTGGGCTGCTGGCCGGGCCGGAAGAACGCGATGGTCGGGATGCTCATGATCTGGAAGGCCTGCGAGATCGCCGGGTTGGCATCGACGTCGACCTTGACGACGTCGACGGTGCCCTCGTACTTGCTGGCCAGCTTCTCCATCTCTGGCGCGACCATCTTGCAGGGGGTGCACCAGGTCGCCCAGAAGTCGACGACGACGGGCTTCTCGCTCTTGAGCACGAGCTCCTCGAACGTGGCTTCTGTGGCTTCGATGATGGCCATCGCTGGTCCTTTCTCCGCGGGACGCGGTGGTCGCTGCCGCTAGTCGGCGAGCGACCTGATGAGGCGATAGGCCTCGAGGATCCGTGGGTCACTCAGGCGATACAGCACGGTGCTGCCATCGCGGCGTGTGCTCACCAGGCCCGCCGAACGCAGCACCGCAAGATGCTGGCTCATGTTCGGGATCTGACAGCTCGCTTCACGGGACAGGTCGCTCACGGAGCGCTCCCCGCCGGCGAGGATCTCCAGGACGCACAACCGCTTGGCATCCGCCAGCGCACGGCTGATGGCCGCATAGCGCACGCGGTCGGCCTCCGGAGAGACGTCCGGGCAGGTGCCCGTGGTCTCCTCGGCGGCGGCGGCGGTGGTCATGGCCGAGTGATTGTCTCAGTGTTTGCGCAAACACGCAAGCCATGACGGTTCCACCGACGGTGGGACGACGCTGGCACCCCGGTCACCCGTCCCGCGAGACGCCCGACCAGCCACGTTCCCGGGGCCTACACTCCGGTTCATGACCCGACCCGCGGCGCGCGATCCCAGCACCGTCGAGCCAGCCCCGCGGGACATCCCCCTGGCGGACATCCAGGCCGCCGCCGTACGGATCGAGGGCCGCGTGGCCCGCACGCCGCTCCTCCATTCCCGCACCGCAGCGCGCTGGATCGAAACACGCCAGGGCATCCGCCTCGGTGGCGCAGGCTTGGCTGATCGGCCTGGCGAGGACGCGGCCCCAGCGGCGGGGGACGCTCGGCTGTTCGTCAAGGCCGAGCATCTCCAGGTCACCGGCTCATTCAAGTCACGGGGTGCCGTCAACCGGGTGCTGACCATGACGCCCGGGGAGCGGGCGAGAGGCATCGTCACGATGTCCGCAGGGAACCACGCGGGCGCCGTGGCGTACGCCGCAGCCGCAGCCGGGATCACGGTGACCGTCGTGATGCCAACGGGGGCGTCGCGGGCCAAGGCCGAGGCCGCACGGGGATACGGGGCCACGGTCGAACTGCACGGTGCTGATGTGGGTGAGACGTTCCAGCGCCTCCAGCAACTGCAGCTGGAGCAGGGTTCTTTCTTCGTGCCCCCGTTTGACGATCCGGATGTCATCGCGGGCCAGGGCACGATCGGCCTGGAGATCCTCGAGGACCTCCCGGATGTGGATGTGGTGGTCGTCGGCGTCGGCGGGGGAGGCCTCATCTCGGGCGTGGCTGCCGCCATCCGTCAGGCGCGACCGTCCGTGCGCATCTATGGCGTCGAGCCGCGTGGTAGCGATGCCCTGAGCCGGGGTCTCATCGCGGGCGCCCCGGTGTCCATCCGACCGCAGTCGATCGCGGACGGGCTGGGTGCACCCTTCGCTGGCGTCTGGACCATCGACCTGTGTCGTCGCTATGTCGATGAGGTGCTGCTCGTCGACGACGCGGTCATCGCCGATGGCATGCGTTTCGCCCTCGGCCGCATGAAGCAGTTGCTGGAGCCCGCCGGTGCTGCGGCCCTCGGCGCCGTGCTCGCGGGCGTCATGCCCATCCGGGATGGCGACGTGGTGTGCGTCATCGCGTCCGGCGGCAACGTGGACCTGGACCGGCTGCCGATGCTCCTGGCATCCGGCACCAGCGCCTGACCCGGCGGCAGGAGCTCCCGCAACGCACGCTGCTGCTCGAGGCACCCGCCGACAGAAAGCCGCTCGCCTCCGGGCCGATGCCCCGACCGAGTCTCCGGTATTTGCGCAAACGCGCAAGTCCCAGCGAGGCGATGCCGCGGTCAGTCGTAGCCCAGCTCCGTGAGCCGGGCGTCATCGATGCCGGCGTGGTGCGCCAGCTCGTGCACGACGGTGCGCTCGATCTCCCAGGCGAGGTCATCGGGATCGGGGAAATCCTCCTGCAGGGGCACCCGGAACAGCGTGATGACGCTCGGGAAGGGGACCTGGTCGGCACCCCAGGTGTTGAGTGGCGTGCCGTCATAGATGCCGTAGAGCCAGCCGTCGGGATCGCCGTCCACGTCGCGTGCCTGGTCCGCGGTCGGCAGGTCCTCCACGACCACCGCGACGCTGTCGAGCAGGACCGCGAACTCGGCCGGCAAGCGGTCGAGCGCCGCCTGGACCTGGTCCTCGAAGGCCCCCGGGCGCGTGGCGCGCGCCTCCGTGCGCCGGTCCGGATGACGGCGTGCGAGCGAGCCACGACGGCGGATGGGCATCGCTGCCTATCCTAGCCCGATGCTCCCCCCTCACCGGTCCGGCCCCCGGGTCGACGTCGCCAACGCCACCGATCCGTCCCCGGCCGAGCCGCTGGTCGCCGATCAGGACGCAGAGCCGGAGTCGATGGTGGTCCGGATGGGCTCCGGTGAACGCATCCACTACCTCGACTGGGGTCCGCCGTCGGTGCCAGGTCGGACCCTTCTGCTGCTCCACGGCATCGCGTCCACCGGCTGGAGCTGGGCGCCTGTCGCGCGACGACTGCATCGCGAGCTCCGGGTCCTGGCGCTCGACCTGCGTGGTCACGGCCTGTCCGAGGGTGCCCGGACGGGCCTCGACCTGGACTCCCTCGCGTGGGACGCGCTCACCGTCCTCGCCGCCAACGGTGCCGGCATGGAGGTCGATGGCCCGCCGGCGGTCATCGCGGGCCACGGCGTGGGCGCCATGGTGGCCGCGACGGCGGCGCGTCTCCAGCCGGCATCGGTCGCGGGCATCGTCCTCATCGATGGGGGCTGGGAGGACCTGGCCGTGTCGACCCGGCTGAGTCCCCAGGAGTTCCTCGCTGGGCTGGCGGAACCACCCGAGGTGATGGCGTCGATGGATGCCTTCCTCGCCGACCGGCGTGACTTCGACCCGCCGTCCTGGGATGCCGACCAGGAGCGCGCGGCACGGGCACAGGTGGAGCAGAAGCACGCCGGCCACGTGGCACTCATCACGCGCCAGGCGACGTTCCGGGGCCTGGTCGAGTCGATGTTCGGCTATCGACCGATGGAAGCGCTGTCGGCGACCTCGATGCCGCTGGTCATCGTCGTGGCGGGTGCCGGCACCGCCGACGACGAGACGGCGAGGGAGCGCGAGCTGGCGCTGGAGGACGTGCTCAGGGCCCGTCGGGCTGCCGGGCTGCCCGACGCGCGCGTCGTCCGCCTGCCCGGCACGGGCCACAACCTCATGCGCTATCGGCCGGCAGAGGTCAGCGCCGAGCTGCTTGCGCTCAGTCGTGGCGCGGGCGCTAGGATGTGAGGCGTGCCTGACATCCTGATCCTGCTCATCATCGTGCTCATCGCCGTGCTCTTCATCCGCGGCCCGAAGATGCTGCCGAAGCTGGGAGAGGCGCTGGGTCGGACGGTCAAGGACACCCGCGCGGAGTTCGAGCAGAAGTCGGACGACGAGCCGCCGGGCCCCGCCGCATAGCCCGCGCCCGGTCCCGGTACCCAGTTCGAACGTGAGCGATCTGCCCGACCACCTGCGACGGTCAGTCGACGCCATCGAGCATGACGTCGGTGACAGCTACCTCTCCGCGCGCGACATCGAGGGATCGTTGCCGTGGCTTCCGGAGGACGCCGATCTCCCCGACCAGGGTGGTCAGGTCACCGAAGCCGTCCGGGCGATCATCGTGGGCATCGGCGAGGATCCCGACCGGCAAGGCCTCTCGCGAACGCCGGCGCGGGTCGAACGGATGTACGCGGAGCTCACCGCTGGCTACCACGTCGACCCGGACCGTCTCATCAACGGTGCCATCTTCGACGTCGACTACAGCGAGATGGTGGTCGTGCGGGGCATCTCCTTCTCGTCCCTGTGCGAGCACCACCTGCTGCCCTTCTTCGGCACCGCGGCGGTCGCCTACATCCCGCGCGGCAGGGTCATCGGCCTGTCCAAGATCCCGCGCGTGGTCGAGATGTACGCCCGCAGGCTGCAGGTCCAGGAGCGCCTGACCCAGGAGATCGCCGACTTCCTGATGGCGCGCCTCGATCCCAAGGGCGTCGGCGTGGTCATCGAGGCGACCCACCTGTGCGCGACGATGCGTGGCGTCCGGAAGCCCGGCACGCTCATGACGACGAGCGCGGTGCTGGGTCTCTTCCGCTCCAACGACAAGACCCGCGCCGAGTTCCTGAGCCACATCGACCGCCCGGCGCCGCCGTTCGTCTGAGGTCTCGACCACCTGGGGTGCTCCATCGCCAGATGGCATGGTAGATTTCTGCCATGCGAACTACCATCGATGCCGCCGGACGAATTGTCGTGCCCAAGCCGCTCCGCGACCAGTTGGGCCTGACGGGTGGTCAGGAACTGGAGATCGTGGCGAGGGATGGTCGACTCGAGGCGGAGTCCCTTCCCACCGCACTGCACCTGGAGCGACGCGGTGCGGTCGTGGTCGCGGTGCCTGATGTGGAGCTGCCGGTCCTGAGGGCGGGGCAGGTGCGAGAGACGCTGGAACGCATCCGCCGGTGAAGGCGGTCGACACGAGCGTCGTGATCGCCGCCTTTGCCACGTGGCACGAGTCGCACGCAGCCGCCGTCGAGGCTCTGGCGGGAGGCTGTGCGCTCCCGGGTCCATGCGCGCTCGAGACGTATGCCGTCCTGACGCGGCTGCCGGCCCCGCACAGGGCGGCCCCGGACGTGGTGCGCGACTATCTCGAGGTCATGTTCCCGGGTGCCCGGCTGTCGCTCCCCGACGCGGAGTCGCGCCAGCTGGTGGACACGCTCGTGCAGAGCGGTATCGCTGGTGGCGCCTCGTACGACGCAGTCATCGCACTCATCGCGCGATCGGCCCGAGCCACCCTGATGACCCTGGATGCACGAGCTCGGTCGACGTATGACCGGATGGGAGTCGTCACGGAGTACCTCGGCTGATCTCCGGTCAGGACCGCAGGAGCGTCAGGACGGCGAGGACGCGCCGGTGCTGGTCCGGAGACCCATCCAGACCAAGCTTCGCGAAGACCTGGGAAAGGTGGGCCTCCACGGTCCGCTCGGCCACACCCATCCGCTCTGCGATCGCCTTGTTCGTCAGTCCTTCTGCGGTCAGGCCGAGCACCTCGCGTTCGCGCGGTGTCAGATCTGCGAGCGGGTCGTCCCGACGCTTGCGTCCCAGGAGCCTGGCCACGATCGTGGGATCGACGACGGTCTCGCCATCGACCACACGGCGCAGGGCGTCAACCAGCACGCTCGCGTCCAGCAACCGGTCCTTGAGCAGGTACCCAACGCCCTCCGGATGTTCCTCGATGAGGCGCATCGCGTACCCGGGCTCCATGTACTGGGACAGCACGATGACGCCGACGTTCGGAAACGCCCGGCGGATCTGGCCCGCGGCGACCAGTCCTTCGTCGGTATGCGTCGGCGGCATCCGGATATCCATCACCACGGCGTCAGGATGCTCGCGGGCCACGATGGTCAGCAGGGAACTGGCATCCTCGGTCTGGGCGACTACCGTGATCCCCGAGCTCGCGAGCACATGGACGATGCCCTCGCGGGTCACCATGACGTCCTCCGCGACGATCACCCGCATGGCAGCTCGACCACGATGCGCGATCCGCTGATCGGCGGCACTGTCGACGTGGCCAAGGTCCCCCCGGCCGCACCCACTCGATCCGCGGCACGCACAAGGGCGACCATCGGAGTCGTTGCGTCGTCCGAGATGTCCACGTTCAGGCTGTCACCGGTGCGTTCCAGGCGGACGCCGAGGTGGCTCGCGCCACGCTGAACGGCTGCCGAAAGGGCATCGGTGACGGCCTGATACGCCGCGATCTCCACCGGCTGGGGCAGTCGCCCGCTGAGCGTCGAGTCGATCTCGATGGGCAACGCGGCATCGTCCGACAGGGACGCCAAGGCAGGACCCAGTCCGGCCTCGGTCAGGATCGCCGGGTAGATGCCGTGGGCCAGCTGCCTCAGCTCTTCGATGGCCTGGAGGGACACAGCATCCGCCTGATGCAGGCGCTGGGCGAGCGGCATCATCCCAGCGCGCGCTGCAGCGGAACGGGCGAGGCGGATCTCATAGGAGAGTGCCAGGAGCCGCTGCTGGGCTCCATCGTGCAGGTCGCGCTCCAGTCGTTGGCGCTCCGCATCGCCGACGTCCACGATGCGCGAACGAGAGGTCCGGAGCTCGAGGACCTGGGCCAGGACGACCGCGCGCAGGCGCTCATTGTCCACGGCAAGGCGAGCGGCGGAGCCGATCTCATGTTCCAGGGTACGGCTGTCGATGCCCGGACCATGGACCACCAGCGCGATGGGCCGGCCGCCTCGTTCGATGGGCGTCACGGCTCGTCCTGGCAACACGCGCGGGCTGGCCATCGGCACCCCCGACGCATCCACGAAACCAGCACCGTCATCGACCGGGAACAGGACCTCCAGGGAATCATCATCGAGGGCACGGCCCAGGGCCGTTGCCAGGGACCCCGGCGCAGGCGTGGCAGCGATGATGGCGGTCACGTCACGCATCGCCCCGGACCGGCGATGTTCCCACCTGACCATCCCGGCGAGACACGCACCCAGCATCAGCGTGGCCGCGGCCCGTCCCAGGAACAGAGCCTGGAAGGGCGTCGTACGCAGGTCCAGGGGGTTGGGACGCTCATCCCGCAGGACCATCAGCGCGCCCTGGTATGCCGCCCAGGCGAGCCCCAGCATCACCGCCGCCACCAGGACGCCGCGGCGCCTGGGGTGGAGGCGCGGCGACACGGGGCGGAGGTGGCGTGCGCTCCACAACGCCAGGGTGCACCAGGCGACAGCCGCGACGGTCAACCAGCTCGTGGTCAGCCATCTGGTCGCCTCCCCGTTGCCACCGCCAATAGCAAAGATGTTGCCAGTCTGGGTGCAGATCGCCCAGCAGTACCGCTCGTCGAATGGGACGTACGTGACGACGCGAGCGACCGTGAGGACCGCCGTGACCCCATACAGCAGCACGATCAGCCGTCGACCGCCGGGTCCCGCGCCACGGCGGTCCGTGGCGGTCACCACCAGGTCCGCCGTGAGCGGCACCAGGAAGGGTGTCATCAGCAGGCTCACGCTGCGCACGACGTCCGGCGCACCGACGGCACCGAGCCAATCCGGCCCGAACCACGCCGCCCCACAGAGTATCGCGAGACCCCCGACGCGGGACCGGGGCCAACCGAACCAGGCATACACGCCGACCACGATCAAGGCGAGACCGGCGCCCCGATCGAGCAGGGCGTACGGCGGTCCCATCTGGGCGTAGCTGGTGATCCTCACCGGTCCACCCTGCGCAACGACCACCACGGCCAGGGCATAGCCCAGCGCGGCCATCGGCACCGTCACGTGGACGATCGACGCGGTCAAGGGCAGCCCTCGGAGGCGAGCCACGAGCGCATTCTGGCAGCGGCTCCGGCGCGCGATCACGTGGCCAGTACGGTGTCCCGGGCGCATCATCGCCGTACCCACCGCGTTGTGGGGAGGTCGGGTGCTGCCTACGTTCGGTGCATCGGTCCACCCCAACGAACAGGAGGTCCAGAGATGCACCACAGGAGCCGGGTGCTCGCCACGCTGGCGGGCAGCGTCATCCTCGCGACGGCAGGCGTCGGCACGTCAACACAGGCGGCCGACCCACACGTCACCCTCCGCCTTGGCCTCGGCGACGGTCCGGGCGACGTCGTCGTCCCCGGGGTCGTCGCCGACCTCGTCGAGCAGGTCGCCAAGCTGTCGGACAGCATCACCATCGAGCCCGAATTCAACGCCAATCACGACAGCCCTGGTGACAAGTACCAGGTGGTCGCCCAGCGAGTGATCGATGGCGACCTCGAGATGGGGCTGCTGCCGACGCGCACCTGGGACGCCAAGGGCGTCACGAGCCTGCAGGCGCTCCAGGCGCCGTTCCTCATCACCAGCGACGCCCTGGCGACGGCCGTCGCCGGCACTGACATCGGCCAACGCATGCTCGACGGCATGGGGTCCGCTGGGGTGGTGGGGCTGGGCCTCTATCCCCAGGACCTGCGGCACCCATTCGCCTTTGATGACTGCCACGTGGCACCGTTCCTGTCACCCACCGACCTGGCTGGAAAGACCATCGGCGCCTTCACGTCGCAGGCCACGTTCGACATGCTGCGTGCCCTGGGCGCCGAACCGAACGACACACCCACGGGATCGAACGACGATTGCGGTCTGGACGGCGTCGAGAGCGGCTTTGGTCATCGTCGGTACGATCCGGGCCGGCTTACGGCTACGGGAAACGTGACGTTCTTCCCCCGGTACGACGTCCTCGTCATCGATGACGCGGCCTACGGGCGCCTGACCGACCAACAGCAGGCGAATCTTCGGCAGGCCGTTGCGATCGCCCAGGAGGACGCCATCGGCGCACACCAGAACGATGCGGATGCCGGAGCTGGTTGGTGTGCCGACGGCGGTCACATCGTGCTCGCAAGCGACGCTCAGGTCGCAGCCTTCGAGGCGGCGACACAGCCGCTGTACGCGGGCCTGGAGCAGGATCCTCTGACGAAGCAGCTCATCGCCGACATTCAGGATCTGAAGGCAGCCACCACCGCCGGCCCGAGCGCGGCAGCCTGTGAGCATCCGCCCGCCGCCGCCATCACCGCGGCGCCCGCGACCGGACCCGTGGCGCAGCTACCGCCGAATGGCGTGTACCGGGCCGTGATCACCGCTGACGAGCTGATGGCCAAGGGCGCGCCGGCCAACTGGGCATACGGGAATGCCGGCACCACGACCTTTGCCCTGAAGGACGGCGTCGCGACCGATAGCAACGGGGTCCCGCCTGATTGCACACTCTCCTACTCGGTACAGGGCGCCGTCGTGCGCTTCACATGGACCTCCCCATGCGGCCCCGACATCAACGACGTTACGTGGACCCTTGAGAACGACGAGCTCCGGTTCGTGGTCGTTGCGGTGAGTCCGTACAACGGCATCCCGATCCCGTCGAACGACATGTCGCTGGCTCAGGCCTGGTGGGAGCGAGCCTGGAAGAAGATCGAGTAACCGCTCAGGTCGGATCTCAGCCGTGCGCCTCGCCGCCCGATGGGATCGTGGCGGCGAGGCGTGTCCCCTGCCCGGGCCGGCTGTCGATCTCGAACGATCCGCCAAGTGCCTCGACCCGATCGGCCAGGCCGCGGAGCCCGCTGCCGGCCGTCGGATCCGCTCCGCCTGGCCCATCGTCCGTGATGACGAGCCGAATGCCATCTCCTGACCGTTCCAGCGTGACGCGCACGCTGGATACTGATGCGTACTTGGCCACGTTGGCCAGCGCCTCGCTCGTCAGGAAGTAGATCGTGGCTCCGATGCCGGTGTCGGGGTCTCCGTCCATGTCCATCGCCAGCTCGACCGGGACCGGAGCCCGATCGGCAAGCTCGGTGAGAGCGCCACGCAACCCCCGCTCTTCGAGGACGCGCGGATGCAACCCACGGGCTAGCTCCCGGACCTCGATCCGGGTCTCGGCCAGCTGCTCGATGGCGCGGTCCAGGCGGGACGTGATCACGCCTGGGCTATCCACCGTCGTCCTGGCACCGATGAGCTCGGTGGTGAGCAGGTCAAGGTGCCGCTCGGGGCCGTCATGGAGCCGCTGCTCGAGCTCGCGTCGCTCGGCGACACCGGCATCCAGCAGCCTGCGCCGGGACGAGAGGACCTCGTCCAGCTGATCTCGGGCCTCGCCCTGCAGCGCGGCGTTCGCCTCTGTCAGACGAGTGGCTGCCGCCAGGGCGTTGCGAAGCGCCGGATCGCTGGCCACGACCGGGTCGTGGATGAGTACCGCGACCGGGCGGCCATCCCGTTGGAGGGTGACCACGGTGCGCGTCGTGGATCCCATCGGCGGCACTTCGAGCGGACGCCCCGCGTCGTCGACGAATCCGCCCGCCGCGTCCGACTGGAACCCGACCTGCAGCGTGCTGTCGCCCAGCGCCCGGGCGAGGGCATCACTCACCCCACCGTGGTTCGCATCACCAAGATCGATGACGAGATCCGCCATCATGGAGCGGTCGCGGGACGTGGCGAGCAGACCGGCGGACGACCAGAGCGCCGCTATCGCCGCCAGCAGCTCCAGCACCGACATGGGGTCCGCGACACCCAGGCTGCCCGAGAGCGCCTCGGACAGCCCACCGGACCCGGCCCGAGGGAGTGCCAGCGCCACAAGATAGATGGCCGCCATCGCAAGCGCCATCCCGCAGGTCGCGAGGACGGTCGGCCGGCGCGCTGCCTGCGCACGCCGATCCACCGCCGCCCAGCCGGCCGCGGTGATCACCGCGAGCAGCACCGGCAGCAGGAGTGGCACGGCATCGGCCTGCCACAGGAACGGGAGTACTGCCGTGACGTACGCGACGAAGATGGCGCCCCGATCGAGTCGCGTCACGGCTCGGCCGGAGGGATAGGCGATCAAGGCGTGCGCGAAGAATCCGGTCCACACGAACTGGAGCTGCCGAGCGAGCGGGCTGAGTGCCCCCGTCTGGAGACAACGTGGCGAGATGGGGACGATGCTCAGGCAGCTCGAGAAGTCGGTCAGGAAGGTCGCGAGGCCGGCCGCGGCGAGCAGGGGACCCACCCGACTCGCCGGCACTCGCGCCCAGGCCACGAGCCCGCTGCCTGCGATGGCCCAGCCGGCCAGCAAGGCCGGCACTCCGCTGGGTATGTTCGACGGTCCGTATCGGCCCCAGGTCGCCACCAACCCCGCGGCGATGACGAGCAGCGCGAACCCGACCAGCAGGTACGGAGGCCGGCGCTCGGTCACCCCACCAGTGCCGTCAGTGCCGCCCCGGACAAGTGGCTCTTCGGGATGAAGCCTCGCGCCACCGCGTCATCGAGCCGGGACCCGAAGGACGCAGCGGAACGGCTGGAGATGAGCACCACCGTCGGTGGCGAGGCGCTCGCGGCGAGTCGCTCGGCGACCTCGAAGCCGTCCAGGTCGGGCAGCTGGATGTCCAGCAGGACGATGTCGGGCCGCAGCCGCGTGGCGAGACTCACCGCCTCCTGCCCGTCGCGAGCCTCGCCCGCGACGATGAAACCCTCGTCCTCGAGCAGCGCTCGCGCCGACCGCCGGAACTCCGGGTGATCGTCGACGATCAGGACGGTCTGGGACACCCGTTCATCGTGGCAGGCGCGGATGCGGGGCACAACGTGGCTGGTACGGTGGCCCGGGACGGGCCGGTGGCGACTGCCGGCCTCAGGCGGGTGTGATCTTCAGGAAGCGGACGCCGCCCGTGATCTCCACCTCGTAGCGGTCGGGTGCCGCACCGGCCCCGGGTGTCTCCAGGCGCAGCTCACCGTGGACGTCGCGCATGTGTTTGGCGCCGAAGCGCAGCTCATGGATGCCACCCTTGACGGTCGCTCGCATCGCGGAACCCCGGGGATGGAGGAGCGTCACGTTCGCGGGGCTGCCGGACACGTGGATGCGGCTGGTGCCGTCGGGCGCCGGCAGGTCCAGCTCCAGCTCGTCCACGCCACCTCGCAGGTCGAACGCCCGCAGGCGCAGCCCACGCAGATCACCCGACAAGCCCGATAAGCCGCCGCTGATCTCGATGGTCCAGGGCACATCCACGCTCAGCCCAAGGCTCGCCTGGCGAGCTCGCCAGTCCAGCCGGCTGCGATACCGGACCGCCACGGTGCCTTCCCGGTTGGCCTTGATGTCCGGGACAGGGCCCGAGAAGGTCGCCCGACACAGCTCGCCGGGATGTGCACCCGTCGTGAGGCGGAGCGTCGAATGAGCCAGCTCCGCGACCATCCGGGCATCCGCGGTGGGACCCAGCGGCGCTGCGCGCAGGGAGATCCGGGGTGCGCCCGAGGCGAAGACCAGGCGCCCGGCGTCGATGTCCCCCATCGGCGCGGTGAACATCTCGTCGACCATCCCGCCACGCGTCTGTGCCCGAAGCCGGGCTGTCTCCTGCTGGAAGGCATCCGAAGCACCCGCGATGAACGCGTCCAACCCGGCCTGCTGTCGGTCGTCGAGCGTGCTCCGCACCCGCGAGATGGCAGCCTCGATGGAGTCGTAGGTCTCCCGGAAGTCGTGCTCCCGACCGGGCACACCCCGTATCAGCGTCCGGCGGCGATCGGCCGGATCCGCCTCGCGGCGCACGAGGTCCGCCTGCTCCAATCGGTCGAGCACCCCGGTGATGGCGCCGCTCGTCAGGCCGCTCGACTCCGCGAGGCGACTGGCCGTCATGCCCGGCTCGGCATATGCCAGCGCGAGACAGCGCAAGTCCGTCACGTTGAGTCCGAGACGTTCCGCGGCCGCCTCCTGGAACAAGGCGGCTCGTTCGGTCAGCCGGACGAAGTCGTCACGAAGAGGGCTCGAGGTGGGGTTGACAGGGTCGGGCTGATCGTTCATATTGCCGATATCTTAGCAACTAAGAGATTGGCGTGATGAATAACGCGCCGCATGGGGCCATGATGGCAGAAAGGACGTTCGCCGTGACCGCGATCATCGAGACGCAGGGCCTACGCAAGAGCTTCGGCAAGGGCGATACCACGGTGGAGGCCGTCCGTGGGGTCGACCTGCGGGTCGAGACCGGGCAGGTGTTCGGCTTCCTGGGACCCAATGGGGCGGGCAAGACGACGACCTTGCGGATGCTCGTGACACTGCTCGCACCGACCGCAGGGGAAGCGCGCATCTGCGGCCTCGACCTGCGCGTGCAGTCGTCCGAGGTGCGCCGTCGCATCGGATATGTGGCGCAGGGATCCTCGAGCGCCAAGGGCATGACCGGGCGGGGCGAGCTCGTGATGCAGGGCCGGATGTACGGCATGAACGCCCGGGACGCCCAGGCGCGCGCCACGGAGGTGCTCGAGCATCTCGACCTCGTGGAGGCCGCGGACCGGACGACGGGCACCTACTCCGGCGGCATGCGCCGACGCCTGGACGTCGGCCTGGGCATCACGCATCGACCGTCGCTGCTGTTCCTCGATGAGCCGACCACGGGTCTCGACCCCCAGGCCCGCGCCGGGATGTGGCGCGAGATCGCCTCCCTCCGGGACGGCGGCACGACCGTGTTCCTGACGACCCACTACCTCGACGAGGCGGACGCCCTCTGTGACCGGCTGGCCATCATCGACCACGGCCGCATCGTGGTCGAAGGCACACCCGATGCCCTCAAGCGCCAGATCGCGGGTGACGTCGTGACCATCGGTGTCGACGACCGCTCCGATGACGTGCTGCGACTCGTCGAGGACCAGTCGTTCGTGCGTGAGGCGAACGTCGCGGACGGCAAGGTGCGCGCCTATGTGGACCACGGCGAGGTCGCGCTGCCCGCGATCCTCCGGCTCCTCGATGCACAAGGCCTGGCGCCCCAGGCACTGTCGCTCCATCGCCCGTCGCTGGATGACGTGTTCCTGCGCCAGACCGGTCGCTCGCTGCGCGACGCCGCCTGAGCGACGCCACCTCTCCCTACGCCCCCCAACCGACGAGCATCAGGAAGGACCTCCCATGCAGCTCATCCGTGACACCTGGCTCCAGTTCCAGCGAGCCGCCTGGCTCACCCTGCACAACCCCGTCTGGGTCGTGGTCGGGCTCACCCAGCCCATCCTCTACCTCGTCCTGTTCGCCCCACTGCTCAAGTCGCTGGCCGGCCCGGGCATGACCGGATCGTCGGCGTTCAACCTGTTCGTGCCCGGACTCATCATCCAGCTCGGGTTGTTCGGCGCGGCATTCGTCGGCTTCGGACTCATCGATGAGATGCGCGAGGGTGTCATCGAGCGGATGCGCGTGACACCCACGAGCCGCCTGTCGCTGCTGCTCGGCCGGGCGCTCCGGGACGTGGCCATCCTGGCCGCACAGGCGGTGTTGCTCGTCCTTGTCGCGATCCCGTTCGGTCTGACCGTGAGCATCGAGGGACTCGTGGTCGTGCTCGGACTGCTGACGCTCATGGGCCTGCTCATGGCCTCGATCTCGTATGCGCTGGCGCTCAAGCTCCGGAGCGAGGACGCCCTGGCACCGCTGCTCATGACCGTCACCCTGCCGCTGCTGCTGCTCTCGGGTGTGCTGCTGCCGCTGACGCTGGCACCAGACTGGCTCAAGACGCTCGCATCGGTCAACCCGCTGTCGCACGCGGTGGACGCGGCCCGGGCCTTGTTCAACGGCCAGTTCGCGGACCCCAGCGTCATCCCGGGCGTGGTGCTGATGGCTGCCCTCGCCGCCATCGGCCTCTGGGTGGGTGGTCGTGCCTTCGACCGGATGGTGGCCTAGGGTCGGGGCGCGCCCGCAGGCGGGAGGACGACCCGCAGGAGCGCGACGGGTTCGGCGATGCCCTTGAGCATCGCCTCGCCCACCGCCTCGAGCTGCCACGTCCCCGGGTCAAGGAGCGCCGCGAGGTCGGTGGTCACCAGCAGCTCCCCGACGGCCGCTCGACCCGCGATGCGGGCGGCCAGGTTGACGGTCCGTCCGAAGACATCCCCATCGCGCTCGATGATGGGGCCGGTGTGGATACCTGCATGGAGGTCGGGCAGGCCAGCTGCACGTGCACTGGCGAAGATCCCAGCCGTGGTCGACACCGCGCTGGTCGGGTCGTGGAACAGGAGCAGCGCACCGTCCCCAAGGAGCTTGACGAGTCGACCACCACCCGCCTGCGCGAGGAGCTGTACCAGCTCGGCGAAACGGGCCGCCAGCGTCGCTGCCCGCTCGTCACCGTGCTCGAGCGACAGCGCGGTATAGCCGGACACATCGACGAAGGCGACGGTGGGGGAACGGCCATGCCCGGTCCGGGCCACGAGACCGCGTGAGGCCAGGAAGCCCTCCGTCACCTCGACGGAGGTCTCGGCGATCGCCTGCTCCATCAGGCGCGCATGCAGCAGGTTCGTCACCCGTGCGGCGAGCCGGAGCGCCTCGCCGTCCTGGGTCGAGATCCGACGTCGCTCGTCCCTGTCCAGGACCGCCTGGTCACGGGCCGACGGCTGCGCCTCGAGATAGGCGTCGTACTCGAACCGGACCAGGTGGCGGATGGCGGCGCCATAGCCGAGCGCCGCGCGGCTGAGCCACGCGGAGGACCCCCAGATGGGGCCGCGGAGCCACGTCGCGACCAACAGCTCCAGGAGCTCCGCGTCGTCGCCGCGCAGCGGGGTCGCCGGCGCGGGGGCTGGCAGACCGAGCGCGGCGAGGACGCCCTCCAGCGTCGCCACCGGCACGGCCAGTCGGTCGGCGAGCGTGGTGAGCGTCGTGTCGACATGGGGCACCGCCTCGTACAGCAGCTCCAGCGTGTCGAAGTAGAGGAGTCCCCGTCGGGCGGCCTCCCCGAGGGCGCTCAGGGGTGTGCCAGACGCCTCGAATGCCTCGGCGTACCGGAGCGCCGTGAGCTCGCGCTCGCGGAACCTGCCTTCGGCGTCACGGGACAGGATGCCAGCTGTGGCCAGCTCCTCGAGGCGCTCGACCGTCACGCCACCCCGCGCGGCCATCTCGGGTCCATCCAGCTAGATGTCGACGTCCGGTCCAGCCACCTGCCAACGGTACGCGAGCCGTCCAGCGGTGAGCATACGCAGGACGACCCGGGACGACCGGGGCGACTGGCGCGTCTCGAGGGGCTCTGGCCCGACACCGACCGCCGCTATCATCGGGGCCATGGCCGACCGTCCCATCAAGGTGCTCATCGCCAAGCCGGGCCTCGACGGCCATGACCGTGGCGCCAAGGTGCTCGCGCGGGGGTTGCGCGACGAGGGATTCGAGGTCGTCTACACGGGCATCCGGCAGACCCCCGAGATGATCGTGTCGGCGGCCGTGCAGGAGGACGTGGACGTGGTGGGTCTCTCGATCCTGTCGGGCGCCCATCTCACGCTCCTGCCGCGTATCACCGGGCTGCTGCGCGACCAGGGCATGACCGACGTCCTGGTGACCGCGGGCGGCATCATCCCCGACGAGGATGTGCCGGTGCTCCAGGCCGCCGGCGTGGCCGCGGTCTTTGGGCCCGGCACGAGTATCGCGCAGGTCGCGGACTATCTGCGCGCGAACGTCCGACCGCGCCACACGTGACCGATGCGGGCCGGGCGCTGGCCACGGCCGCCCGTGCGGGTGACCGCCGGGCGCTCGGTCGATTGCTGACGGAGGTCGAGGACCGGACGTCGTTCGCGCGCGCGGCCCTGGAGATGCTGTATCCACTCGCAGGTGCGGCCCACCTGGTGGGCATCACGGGGCCACCAGGAGCGGGCAAGAGCACTCTCGCGACGGCACTCGTCGCCCAGGCCCGGGAGCAGGGACGCATGGTCGCGGTGCTGGCGGTGGACCCGTCGAGCCCCATCACGGGCGGCGCCATCCTGGGCGACCGGGTCCGGATGCAGCAGCACGCCGCGGACGATGGTGTCTTCATCCGCTCCATGGCCGCGCGCGGTCATGCCGGCGGGCTTGCGGTCGCGACCGTCGACGCCGCTTCGGTGCTCGACGCCTGCGGCTTCGGGCTGGTCATCATCGAGACCGTGGGCACCGGACAGGGTGAGGTCGAGATCGCCTCGCTCGCGGACACGACGGTCGTCGTCCAGGCGCCCGAGATGGGTGACGAGGTCCAGGCGCTCAAGGCGGGTCTGCTGGAGGTCGCGGACATCGTGGCGGTGACCAAGGCCGACCGGCCAGGTGCGGATCAGGCCGCCGCCGCCCTCCGGGCGATGCTCACGGTCGGCGCCCAGCAGGATCTGGCGATGGGGGACCGACCACACCCTCGCCGACCCGAGGTGCTGCTGGTGTCAGCGCTCACCGGTGTCGGCGTGCCGGAGCTGCTCGCCGCCATCGACCGGCGCACACCCGTGGTCGACGCTCCGGGAGGCTCGACCACCGCCCGCGTCCGCGCGGAGGCGCAGGTCATGAGCCTGGTCATGGATCGCGTCCGGGCTCGGCTGACCACGGACGTCGCCCGCGCCGAGCTCGACCAGCTGGTCGATGCCGTCGCCGGTCATCGCACCGACCCCGAGACCGCCGCCGATGTGCTGCTGGCCGGGCTCGTGGGCGAGGCGTCATGAGCGACCTCACGTTCCGCAGACTGGAACCGGGCGACACCTGGACCGCATATGCCATCTTCCGGCGCTCACTCGCCGACCTGCTCGTTCGCCAGGGACAGAGCTGGCCATGGGTGGAGCAGGATGAGACCGAGTGGCTCAAGTGGCGACCCCTGTTCGAGCACCTCGAGGCGACCGCGGACGAGGCATGGGGCGCCGAGCTCGACGGGCAGCTGGTCGGCTATGCCCGCTCCATCCGGCGCGCCGACACCCGGGAGCTGACCGAGTTCTTCACGCTGCCGGAGGCCCAGGGCAGAGGCGTTGGGCGGGAGCTGATATCCCGGGCGTTCCCCGACACCGACGTCCAGCATCGCTCGATCCTCGCGACCTCGGACCCAGCCGCGCTGTCGCGATATCTCCGCCACGGCATGCGCCCGACGACGGTGCTGTATGCCTTCGAAGGGCGGCCGACGACGCCGCCGGCGCCGCTGCGCGAGGGCCTGGTCGCGCGACCGATGGCGGAGTCGCCGATCCAGGAGCGTTTCGCGCACATCGGCGCCATCGACGCTCGAGTCCTCGGTGCCCGCCGCGACCCGGATCATGCCTGGCTCGCCGCCCGCGGCCCGGGTTGGATCCTGATGCGTGGCGACACGCCGGTCGGCTATGCCTACGGTGGCAGGCGTCAGGGGCCCATCGCCACGCTGGACCCGGCCGACATGCCCGGCGCCATCGGCGTCGTGGAATCCGACGCGCTCGCCCGCAGCGATGAGCCGCTCTCGCTGACCGTGCCGCTCGCCAACGTGGCCGCCACCGACTGGCTCCTGGCGCGCCGCTACCGGCTCGACCCGTTCACGATGCATCTGCTCGAAGATCACCCGGTCGTCGCCGTGGATCGCTACATCCTGACGAGCCCGCCGTTCTTCCTGTGAATGATCGCCGCCTAGGGCGGTACCCTCCGGGCGTGGAGGGATGCGACGTGCTCGTCTGCGGTGCCGGCCAGATGGGCCACGGCATCGCTCAGGCCCTTGCGGTGGCCGGTCATGACGTTCGCCTGTTCGAGCCAGAGCGTGCGCGCGCGGATGCCGGTCAGGCACGCGTCTCCGCCGGCCTCGACCGACTGGTCGCATCGGGGCGGCTGACCAACGAGCTTGCGTCCGCCGCACGCTCACGGGTGTCGGTCGCGCCCGACCTGGCGGTTGGCGTGTCGGGTGTCGACATCGCTATCGAGGCGGTCACCGAGGACGTGGCGACCAAGCGATCACTGTTCGCTGAGCTCGACCGGATCTCGCCCCGCCACACCATCCTCGCCTCGAACACCAGCTCGCTGTCCATCGCCTCCCTCGCAACGGCCGTCACGGTCGACCGGCGTTCGCGGGTCATCGGGATGCACTTCTTCAACCCGGTCCCGGCGATGCCCCTCGTGGAGATCGTCCGGGGACCCGACACGAGTGACGCCACCCTGGAGCTCGTCCGGGACCTCGCGGAATCGATGGCGAAGACCCCGCTCCTGAGCGCGGACCGACCGGGTTTCGTCGTCAACCGCGCCCTCTTCCCGCTGCTCGCGGAGGCGATGCGGGAGCTCGAGGAGGGAGTCGCGACCGCTGTCGACATCGACGCCGCGGCTCGCCTGGGGCTCGGCCATCCGCTGGGCCCCCTGGAGCTCGCCGACCGCATCGGCCTCGACGTCTGCCTGAGCATCCTGGAGGCATTGGCGTCCAGCCTGGACCAGCACCGGTTCCGGCCGCCGGACGTCCTTCGGGCGTTGGTCGCTGCCGGTCATCTGGGTCGCAAGACGGGGCAGGGGTTCCACCGCTACCCCGCTTGACGCTGGGCGACGACCGCCGCCGGTGGCTAGGAAGGCGTGGGCGTCGATGCGGTGCGCACGAGGAACCGTTCCGGGTTCGGCGCATCCGGGAACGCGTCCCGGAGCCAGCCAGCGACCAGGATCGCGGCGGATGCTGCGCCAGCCGGACGGACGCTGGCGAACGTCATGGCACCGTAGGCGCCCGGCCGGATGACGGCGGCCCGGTGGAGGCCGCCGAGGCCCTCCGCGTCTGGGGTCACGAACCCGGTCTGGGGCGTCGGCAGCTCCTGCCAGGACATCGGCTGGCCATTGCGGTCGAGATAGTGGATCGAGGATGGCCCGGGATCGAGCTCGAACTCCACCGGGTCGACGCCACCCGCGACCGCCAGCAGGGTGATGCCGGCAGTGCCGTCCGGCTCGGCGGCCGGCAGATGGGCATGGAACGTGACCACGGCCCGCGGGCTCGCCCGACAGCCCTCCGCGACCCGCTCAGCGAGCGCCAGCAGGTCGGCGCGAGCGGGGTCCGTTGGGGCCCGGAGGTCGAAGGAATGGGGCCCATCGCCCGCTGCCTTGAGCTGGCGCGCGTCCGCGTCGGCGGGCCGCGACCGGTAGCTGCCGATGGTGGCGTCCTCGCGGCGCGGGCCGCGGACCACGAGCCAGGTGGTCCCGTCATCGAACAGCACCAGCTCCTCGTCGACGGAGGTCGGTGCCGGCGTCTGCCACCTGAACGTCGCGAGCCGACGCATCATCTGACCTCGGCCGTGAACTTCTTCTCGAACAGGGTGGTGAGCTTGCTGTTGAACTGGGTCACCATGGGGCCGAACTGGTCGGGTCGGAGCGCGGTCGTCGCGTTCGAGCCCATGAGTCCCTGGTAGCTGTAGGTCACGTCCTGGGCAGGGGCCGTGCCGCCCGGGGCACCGAGTGGGTCGCGACCACCACCCGCGGTCGCGGCCTTGTCCGCGTCGAGCCGCGCCTTCATCGCCGCCACCATCGCGACCATGTTCGGATCGGGCGTACCGAGCGCCGCGACACCCGCCGCGGGTGTGGTCATGATCCGACCGACCTCCGTGTCGATGGTCGTCTGGAGGTCGCTGACGCTCGCCGTCAGGATGGGGTCGATGGTGGTCGCGATGAGCTCCGTGGCCACCTGCCGCGACGCCGTCCGCGCTGCGTTGGTGACCATCTGGTAGGCCCGCGCGTAGAGCTCTCGTGCACGCTGCATCCTGGGACTCGGCACGACCCCGGGTGGCAGTGCGGCGGCCGCGGCCGCCGCACTCGCGGCTGCAGCCTTGAGCGTGGCCACCATCTTGCCCGAGAACGCGGCGGCGGTGACGCCGGTCTCGACCGCCGAACCCGCGGCTCCCCAGGTCGCTGGCAGGGCGGTCAGCTTCCCGGTCAGGCTCGTCGGCGGCGCGATCGTGGGCAACCCCGGCGCCGCGGTTGCCCCCACCGCGCTCGTGGCCAGTCCTGCGGCTGGGCCTGCCTGGGCGCCACCAGTGGCTGTCGTGGCCGGGACCGAGCCCTGGACGTTCAGGCGGACGTCGCCGAGGCCGGCGACCGCGACGTTGGCGCTGCCGGCATCGAGGAACGCCTTCCAGTAGCCGTCCCCGATGTGCTTGGTCAGGGCCGCGGTGGAGAAGCCCGCTTCCACTCCCTCGTCCGCCCGGCTGACGTTGCTGAAGTTCGCGGTCGTCTCGAACGCGACGACGCCTGGCACGCTCGCGCCGAGCTTGGAGTCTGCGCCCACGGTCAGCTGTGCCTGCAGCTCGTCGCGAACCTCGGCGCTCACGACACTCTCCCGCGCCGCGGCAGCCATGCGTGTCTTGACCAGCTGCCGCTTGGCCCGCAGCGCCTCCGTGACCTCCGGCAGCGTCGCTGACAGCTGGCTGTACATCGGCTGCCGGAGCGCCGCGAGGACCATCCGCTGGACCGTGATGCGGTCCAGCGCCGCTCGGGCGCTCGGCGCCGTGCCGGGAGCTGCCTGATGGATGAGCGCGTTCAGCTGCTCGTTGCTCTGGCTGTACTCGTCGGGGATACCCAGCAGGTGGCCGTACTCGTGCGCGGCGATGACCTTCTCGTCACCGCCGTAGTTGCCCTTGTTCATGTAGTAGTTGCCGGCGTCGATGGGCTGACCGGGTGAGCCGGCGACCACCGAGGAGGGATGGACGATGATCTGCGAATGCGCTGTCTCGCCGATGCCGAAGACCGGCACCGACTGGAATGTGACCGGCAGCCGCTTCCTGGTGTTGTCCTCGGTGAGGTTCCACTCCTCGCCGACGAGTGTCAGGTGGCCGTTCCAATGTGCGACGCCGCCGGCGGCCACGCCGGTGGCCCATGCCCGACGCGGATCGGACGCCGGGATCTCGGTGGGCGATCCGAGCAGCGTGCCGAGCGCGGGGGTGCCCGCGGGCGCTCCGGGCGAGGTGGGGTCGACGCCATTGCGAGCCTGACTCAGGAACTTGATACGCACCGTGACGGTCACGCCCGTGTCACCGCTGCGGGTCATCTCGTACTGCGGGTTCATCGTGTACTGGTTGGCCGTGGCCTGGCCACCCGCGACCGGCGTGTTGTAGAGCGTCTCGGTCCTGGTCGGCTCCTTGATGGCGACCCGTTGCGCGACCGAGCGCATGACGCTGGTGACGGCGCGATTGCCCACGGTCCGCTGGAGGGCGAGCATCTGTCCTCGGGAGAGTCCGTGGGGTGGTGGCGTCGGCGCCGTCGTGCCGTCCGCGGGACGTGTCAGCAGCTCGGTCATCCGCGCCGGCTCCAGGGACACCGGCTCGAGCACCTCGGGTGCCCGGGGTGCGACGTCCGCGCGGGCAGGGGCAGCCAAGGGTCGGGCGCGGGTATCGGCGGCAGGACCCGGTCGAGCACCCTCGTGTGCGTGCGATCCTGACATCCCGGGCACGGTAGCAGGCGTCCCGCCTGCCCGAACAGGGACCTTCGGGCAGGCCTTCGGACGTGGCTTCAGCTCGCGACGAGCTCCCGTGCCGGGATCGAGGCAAGCCAGGTCGAGAGCATCCGGGCGCCCTCGTCGGTCAGGATCGACTCGGGATGGAACTGGATGCCCTCGACCGGGTGCTCCCGGTGGCGGACACCCATGACCAGCCCATCGGCGGCCCAGGCAGTGACCTCGAGGACGTCGGGGAGGGTGTCACGGGCGATGGCCAGCGAGTGGTAGCGCCCCGCATCCAGCGGTGAGGGGAGCCCGGCGAAGACACCCTGACCGGTGTGGGTCACCGCCGACCGCTTGCCATGGACCGGCTCCACACGGATGACGTCGCCGCCGTAGACGAGACCCATCGCCTGGTGACCGAGGCAGACGCCCAGCGTCGGCACCATCGGACCAAGCCGCCGGATGAGCTCGACCGAGATGCCCGCGTTCTCCGGCCGCGAGGGTCCGGGCGAGATGACGATGCCATCGGGATCCATCGCCTCGATGGCGTCGACGGTGGTCTCATCGTTCCGCAGCACCTCGACCTCGGCACCCAGCATCAGCAGGTACTGGTAGAGGTTGTAGGTGAACGAGTCGTAGTTGTCGACGAGCACGATCCGACGACCGATCCCGGTCATGGGCACCACATGGCCCGCGATCTCCACCGACTGGCTCATGCCTCGGCCCCTTCCCCGGCCGCAGCCGCCATCGTCGCTTCTGCCTGGGCCAGCGCGGTCAGCACCGCCCCGGCCTTCGCCGCGACCTCCGCCGACTCACGAGCGGGGATCGAGTCGGCGACAACGCCCGCACCGGCGTGCACGAAGGCGGCCCCGTCCCGGAGCACCACGCTCCGGATGGTGATCGCGATCTCCGTGTCGTCGGGCGAGAAGTAGCCGACCGCGCCGCCGTACGCGCCCCGTCGAGCGCCTTCGACCTCGGCGATGGCCTGCATCGCACGCACCTTCGGCGCCCCACTGAGGGTGCCCGCGGGGAACGTCGCGCGGACCGCATCGAACGCGTCGCGGTCGGAGCGCAGCCGTCCGCGCACCTCCGAGACGAGATGCATCACGTGGGAGTAGCGCTCCACGCCATACAGCAGCGGCCATTCGACGCTGCCCGGCTCGGCCACCCGCCCGACATCGTTGCGAGCCAGGTCCACGAGCATGGCGTGCTCGGCCAGCTCCTTCTCGTCGGCGCGCAGGTCCGCCTCCAGCTCAGCGTCGCGCACCGGATCGTCGGAGCGTGGCCGCGTCCCGGCGAGCGGCCGGGTGACGACCTCGCCGTCGCGCACCCGCACGAGCAGCTCCGGCGAGGCTCCCAGGATGGAGCTGCCCGGGCCCAGGTCGAGCGCGAACAGGTAGGGCGATGGGTTGATGCGCCGCAACGCACGGTAGATGGTCAGCGCGGGGGCTCGATTGGGCACCGTGAACCGTCGCGCGGGCACGACCTGGAGCATCTCGCCCGCGTGGATGTCCTCGACGAGCTTGGCCACGCCAGCCTCGTAGACCGGGTCCGCGGCCGGTGGCACGTGGCGGACGGCCCGCTGGCCGGCCCCTGACAGGCGCGTCGGCGCCTCATCCGCGGACGGGACCGCGAGCTGCGCGGCGACCGATGCCAGACGCCCGTCGGCGCCTCCGTCGAGCAGTGTCGCGAGGGTCGCGGTCTGGGCCAGGTGGTCGAAGGCGATGACGACCGAGGGCATGTGGAAGAGCGCCTCGGGCAGGCCCACCGGGTCGGCGTCGGGAACGGGCAGCTTCTCCCACCGGGCGGCAGCGTCATAGGACACGAAGCCGACCCCTGCTGCGAGCGGCAATGGGAAGCCGGATGCCTCAGCGCGCGGCGGGAGCACCCGTCGGAGCGCCTCGAGCGGGTCGGCTTCCGCGAACCGCTCCAGCTCCCGGTAGTGAGCGTCCCACACCACCGCCTCGCCCTGGTCGACGATGAGCGTTCGGCCCCGGACGCCCACGAACGAGTAGCGCCCGTATCGCGCGCCGCCCTCGACGCTCTCGAGGATGAACGCGAGGCGATCCTTGAGCCGCAACGCGGCTGCGACGGGTGTGAGCGTATCAGCGCTCAGCTCGATGACAGCGATCCTGCCGCCGTCCGGTCCGCGGTCCGCGTCGAGCGCGTCCCCGGTCCCAGGTGCCACCGGTGCGATCACGGTGTGCCCTCCACGATGTCGATGAGTCGGTCCACAGCCTCCACGTAGCCCTGCCAGCCCTTGCCCATCACGGTGCCGGTCACGGCAGGTTGGATGACCGACACCCGTCGCCACGCTTCGCGGGTCCGGATGTCGCTGATGTGGATCTCGATGGCCGGGGTCTCCGCGGCCACCAACGCGTCGTGCAACGCGTAGCTGTAGTGGGTGAACGCGCCGGGATTGATGACCACGCCATCGTAGTCGCGCTGCTCGAGGCGATCGATGAGCGCTCCCTCATGGTTGGACTGGAAGGCATCCAGGGTCGAGCCACGCGCCGTGGCCCGGTCGCGGCTCGCTTCGATGACCTGGGCCAGGGTCGTCGAGCCGTAGATCTCCGGCTGGCGCAGTCCCAGCCGTCCCAGGTTCGGCCCGTTGAGCAGCAGGATCCTCATGCCCGGTCACCACGGGCGAAGGGCGTGATGCGGTCGAGGGCGAGGTCGAGCTCCGACTCGGTCACATCATCGACGTCGACGACGGTACCGATGCCCATCGGCAGGATCCAGCGCTGGCGGCCGCGGACCCGCTTCTTGTCGGATCCGAGCGCATCCCGGACGGCGCTCCGATCGAAGACGCGGGTGAGCCGGTAACCCAGGCGGTGGAGCAGGTCATCGATACGCTCCGAGAGGCCGGGCTCGGCGCCCCGGCCCTCGGCGATGGCGGTCACCGCCCGCAGGCCCAGGACGACCGCCTGGCCGTGTGGCAGCCGGTATCGGCTCTCGATCTCCAGCGCATGGCCCAGGGTGTGGCCCAGGTTGAGGGTCCGGCGCTCGCCCGATTCGAATGGGTCGCGGTCCACGACTCCCAGCTTGAGGCGCATCGCACGCTCGACCATCGCGTACCGCGCTGCTTCGTCGGGCGTGCCGCCCGGCACCTCGCCCAGCGCTGCCTCCCCGCGAGTCTCGAGCAGCGACCAGAGCCAGGGGTCGCCGATGATGGCCGACTTGAGCACCTCGGCGAGACCGTCCAGCAGCAGCTGGCGAGGCAGGGTCCGGAGCGCCGCCACATCGCCGATGACCGCCACCGGTGGCCAGAACGCGCCTGCCGCGTTCTTGGCCGCGGCCAGGTCGACGGCGACCTTGCCGCCGATGGCGGAATCGGACTGGGCGAGCCAGGTCGTGGGCACCTGGATGAGCGGCGCTCCCCGGAGGTAGAACGCTGCAGCCGTGCCCACGAGGTCGCCGGTCGTGCCGCCGCCCATCGCGATCCAGGCATCGCCACGCTCCGCGCGCATCGCCGCGGCCGACTCCAGCAGCCGCTCGACGGAGCGCATCCGCTTGCCTCGTTCGCCGGCCGCGATGCGTAGCTGCCGCTCCCCGGGGAACGCGGCCATGAGACCTGGGAGCGCCGCGGCTGCCCGTTCGTCGGCCACGACCACGGGTGTGCCCGTGGAGACGTCCGTGACGACCGGCCCCAGCATCGCCGCGTCCAGGTCGCGGCCGTAGATCACGTGCGCCGTCCGGGGACCCATCGGATGGTCCCGCCGAGCGTGCGTGTCATACAGCCGACGAGCGCTGGACCGGGGCCGCGAGGCGGCGGCCACCACAGCGGCGGCGACGGTCCGGGTGCTGCCGGCCGACTCCACCCGGTGATCCGCGGCGGCGTAGAACGGTTCACGGGCGGCGCGCAGACGGGCCAGCGCGGCGAGCGGATCGCGGGCGACGAGCGGCCGGCGCTCGCCAGAGCGACGGACCCGCTCCGCGAGCCGCTCGTCGGGGGCGTCGAGCCAGACCGACGTCCCCGCCTCCCACAGCGCCCAGCGGTTGAGCGGGTCGATGACGGCTCCGCCCCCAGTGGCGATGACGGCGCCCGGGACATCCGCCGCGCGCCGGACCTCGGCCGCCTCGATCTGCCGGAAGTGGGCCTCGCCGTCACGCTCGATGATGCGCGCGGGTGAGCTGCCGGTCCTGGCCCGGATGCGCGCGTCGAGGTCGATGAACGGTCGACCCAGCGCATCCGCGACCAGGCGGCCGACGCTGCTCTTGCCGCTGGCGGACAGCCCCACGAGCGTGATGGTGTCAGGCATCGACGTCCGCTCCCACGGCGTCGCGCAGCGCGGTGCGCATGGCGTCGATGGGTGCGGGCACGCCGAGCCACAGCTCGAGGCTCCTCCACGCCTGGCCCAGGAGCATCCCGCCGCCGCCACGGGCCGCAGCGCCCGCCGCGCGGGCCTCGCGCACCAGGCGCGTCGGGCTCGGCCGATAGACGAGGTCGAACACGGCGAGATCTGGCCGCAGCAGACCCACGGGCACGGGCGTGTCATCCGAGCCGGTGCCGACAGGCGTTGCGTTGATGACCAGGTCCGCGGCCGCGAGATGCTCGGGGAGCCGGTCCCATGAGCCATCGGCACGAGTGACTCGGACGAGCGCGCCGTCGAGCCGCATGACCGCGAGCTCGACCGCGCGTGACGCCCCACCGGCACCCAGCAGCACGACCCGACCGAGCCCATTCGGGCGCAGCAGTCGCAGCTCGTCCATGAGCGCCGGCAGGTCGGTGTTATGGCCGATGAGCCGGCCGGCATCGGGGACGACGACATTGACCGCGTCCACCTGCTGCGCATCAGGCGAGATGTCGTCGACCAGCCGCGCGACCGCCGCCTTGTGGGGGATGGTCACGTTCGCGCCGCCCGCGTCGGGCCGCCGCAGCGCATCCACCGCCGAGGGCAGGTCGGATGGCGCGACATCCCGGATGTCGTAGGTGTGGGGCAATCCCAGGGCCGCGAACGCGGCGGCCATCATCGCGGGGGACGCCGTGTACGCGATGCCCTGGCCGAGCAGCCCGAACCGGAGTGCATCGGTCATGCGTCCGTGCCGACCACGGGCGTGGCTTCGGCTGCGGCATCCTCGGGCAACGAGGGGAGCACCGGCGCGTCATCGCCCGACCCCGGTCCGCTCACGGACATGCCACGCGGGCCGCGGGAGCGAAGCCGGCGACGCCGGACCGCGGCCAGGACATCACCCATCGTGTCGCCACCGAACGTGGACAGCAGCGCGTCCGCGACGGCCAGTGACACCATCGCCTCGCCCACGACCGCGGCGCGGGGCAGGATGGCCACATCGCTGCGCTCGATGTGGGCGCGTCCCGGGTGACCGGTCGCGAGGTCGACCGAGTCGAGCGGCTTGCGCAGGGTCGCGACCGGCTTGACCGCAGCGCGCACGACGATCGGCTCGCCGTTGCTCATGCCGCCCTCGACACCCCCGGCGCGATTCGAGCGCCGGCCCCACGACGGCCGCGCCGGGTCGACCTCGTCGTGGACCGCGCTGCCCCGGCGCGCGAGCACCCCGAAGCCGAGACCGATCTCGACACCCTTGACCGCCTGGATGCCCATGGTCGCGGCGGCGAGTGCGGTGTCCAGGCGGGTGTCCCATTCGGCATTCGAGCCCACCCCGATGGGCATCCCCTCGACCACCACCACGAAGCTGCCACCGATGGAGTCGCCCGCCTCGATGACGGCATCCACCTCGGCCATCATCGCCGCCTCGGCGACCGGGTCCGGGCACCGGAGTGGCGTGGGGTCGACGCGGTCCCGCTGCCACCAGCCATTCCCGATGCGGTCGAGGGGGTCGTCGACGTCGGGGAATGCGCGGATGGGTCCCAGCTGGTCGACGAAGCTCCAGACCGTGACCCCGGTCGCCGCGAGCAGCTGCCGGCAGACGGAGCCGGCCGCCACACGAGGTGCCGTGGAACGTGCCGACGCCCGCTCCAGCACCTCCCGGATATCGGGCGTGTCGTACTTGATGGCGCCCGCGAGGTCCGCGTGGCCCGGCCGAGCGAGCGTGATGGGCTTCGGTCGCCGACCCGCGGGGATGGGCTCCACCGACATCCGCTCGGTCCAGCTCGCCCAGTCCAGGTTCGCGACGCTGAAGGCGAGCGGCGAGCCGAGCGTGCGGCCGAAGCGGAGGCCGGCGTTCCACGCTACCCGGTCGCGCTCGATCCGCATCCGTCGGCCGCTGCCATAGCCGTGCTGCCGACGGGCCAGGTCGCGGTCGACCTCCCGGGTCGAGACACGCAACCCGGCCGGCAGCCCATCGAGGATGCCGCTCATGCCCGGACCGTGCGACTCACCGGCGGTGAGGAGCCGGAGCCGGTTCATCGGGTGGTTCCTGCTGACGGGCCGCTGCCATCGGTCAGCAGCGCCAGGTCGCTCCAGAACGTGGGGTAGGAGATCTCGGCACAGGCTGGGTCATCGACGATCACGCCATCAGCGACGCCAGTGATCGCAGCGATCGCGAAGGCCATCGCGATGCGGTGGTCGCCGTCGGTCACGATGGTGGCCCCCGCCGGTCGTCCGCTGCGTGCCTCGCCGGGCGTGACGCGCCAGCCGTCGTGGAGCTCCTCCGCGTCGACCCCGATAGCCAAGAGCCCGTCGACGACGAGCGCGATGCGATCGGATTCCTTGGTCCGCAGCTCCCCGGCGTCACGCAGCTCGGATGGCCCGTCGGCGCCCGCCATGACGATGGCCAGGAGGGGCAGCTCGTCGATGAGGTCGGCCACCCGGATGCCACCGAGGTGGATGCCATGGATCGGTTGGCCGCCCCGGATGACCAGGTCGCCGACGGGTTCCGGGCCGTTCGGGTCGCCTGCCACAACGGTGATATCGGCGCCCATCTCGCGCAGCACGTCGATGACGGCGGTCCGGCTGGGGTTGAGGCCGACGGAGCGGATGCGCAGCTCCGCATCGGGATGGAGGGCGGCCGCGGCCATCCAGAAGGCGGCGGAGGAGATGTCGCCCGGGACGTCGATGTCGCGCGCCGCGAAGCCGGTCGGACCGGCCACGGTCGTGGTGAAGCCGTCGCGCGAGACCGGGACGCCGAGCCAGGCCAGCAGCCGCTCCGTGTGATCGCGGGTCGGGCCCGGGGTCGTGATGGTCGTCCGCCCGTCCGCGGCCAGGGCGGCGAGGCTGACCGCGCCCAGCACCTGGGCACTCGCCACCGGGAGCTCGTGATGCAGCGCCCGCAGGGGTCGCGCGCCCCGCACGGTCACTGGCGCGTGGCCGTCGACCGTCGAGACCGAGGCTCCCATCTGACGCAGCGGCACCGCGACACGTTCCATCGGGCGGCGCGACAGCGACGCGTCCCCGATCTGGCGCGCCGCAGCGACCCTCCCTGCGAGCGCGCCCATCGAGAGCCGCATACTCGTGCCGGCGTTGCCGTGGTCGAGCAGCTCACCACCGACGCCCGGCAGGCAGGCCGCGCTTCGCGTGCCGCCGCCGCGCACCCGATAGCGCATCACGCCGTCATGGCCGCGCGACTCCTCGAGGATGGCACCCAGCGTCGTGAGCACGCCCGCGGTGCTCCGGATATCCCCACCCGGCGTTGGGATGCGCACGTCGGCCTCGCCTTCGCCGAGAGCATCGAACAGCAGCGCCCGGTGCGCGATGGACTTGTCGCCGGGCAGACGCAGCTCGCCCCGGATGCGGGCGGCCGGCTCGACGCGACCCGGCGTGGCGTGGTCTCCCGGGCCGCTGGCCGGGTCCCCTTCGTCGGTCACGCCACGGAGCCCACGGTCGGCAGCTGCTCCGCCTGGGCGGCGGCGGCGGCCGCGGCCTGACGGCGCTGTGCGGAACGCGCAGCCCGGATGATCGCCGCATACACCTGCTCGCGCTCATCGGAGGTCAGGACGCTGTCCTCGGATGCGGTCGCGCGCTCGATGAGTGCCCGCTCACGGCCGACGTCGTGGCCATGATCGTCCTCGTTGCGCGTCTGCTGGACCGCCACCGCGAGCTGCGCCCGCTCCTCGACGAGCGCCGCCAGGCGCATATCCACATCGTCGATACGGCCGCGGAGACGGGCCATGTCGCCGGGCACGATGGCCTGAGCGCTCACCTGCGGGGCGGACGGCCGACGCAGGTACTCGAAGCGGCGCAGGTCGTCCATCAGGTCGCCGAACTCGGGGAATGAGAGGGACTGCTCGGAGTCCGAACGGGCGCGGGGCGGATCGGGGTGGACCTCGATGATCAGCCCGTCGGCTCCCGCGGCGGCACCGGCGACGGCCATCGGGCGCACCAGGGAGCGGTGTCCGGTGGCGTGCGAGGGGTCGACGATGACCGGCAGGTGGGTCCGCTCGCGGAGCACCGGCACGGCGGTCAGGTCGAGCGTGTTGCGGGTGGACGGATCGAAGCTCCGGATGCCGCGCTCGCACATCACGACGTTGGGGTTGCCCGCGGCGAGGATGTACTCGGCCGCCATCAGCCACTCCTCGATGGTCGCGGAGAGGCCGCGCTTGAGCAGCACCGGCAGCCGGCTCCTGCCGACCGCCTTGAGCAGCACGAAGTTCTGCATGTTCCGGGCTCCCACCTGGAGCATGTCGATGTAGTCCTCGAAGATGGGCACGTCGGCCGGGTTGGTGACCTCGGTCACGATGGGCAGCCCGACCTCCTCGCGGACATCCGCGAGCAGCTTGAGCCCTTCGACCTCCATCCCCTGGAACGCGTACGGGGAGCTGCGAGGCTTGAAGGCGCCACCCCGCAGGATGGTCGCACCCTCGCGCTTCACCCAGCGTGCCGTCGCGGTCAGCTGCTCGCGCGACTCGACTGCGCATGGTCCGGCCATGACCGCGATCGAGGCGCCGCCACCGATGACCACGTCGCGGACCTTGACCCTCGTCCGGTCGGGATGGTGCTCGCGGCTCGCCAGCTTGTACGGCTTGGAGATCCGCATGACCTGCTCCACGCCGGGCATCGACGCCACGTGCTCGACGCGTTCCACGCCGGCGCCAACGACACCGATCACGCTGCGTTCCTCTCCGACCATGACGTAGGCCTCGAGACCCTCCGCCTCGATGACCTTCTTGACGTCCTCCACCAGCGCGCTGTCGACGCCGGTCCGCATCACCACGATCATCCTGCTCACCGCCCTGTGCAATGCCGGGAAAACAAAAACGCAGGGGCCTTGCGGCTCCTGCGTCTGCGGGCACGACTGCCTCTGCTGCCGAGCGCTGCTCGGCGGCATCCGTACCCGCTAGGCGTAAAACCAGAAATGCTGAGTCATCAGGGTCGGGACGATACCGGGGTGCCGAGCCCTTGTCAACGCGCTATCGGACGAGCAGCCAGATGGCCACGACAGTGCCCACCGTGACGATCGCCGCCCGCAGGATCGGGGCCGGCAGGCGACGGCCGACGTAGGCGCCCAGCTGACCACCTGCGATGGAGCCGATGGCCAATAGCAGCGCGACCTGGAGGTCGACCGGGGCGATGGCCAGGAAGAGGACGGCCGCCACGCCATTGACCAGAGCGGCGATGACGTTCTTGAGACCGTTGAGACGCTGCAGGTCGTCCGTCAGGAAGATGGCCAGGAGCGTGATGAGGATGACGCCTTGTGCTGCGCCGAAGTAGCCGCCATAGATGCCCGTGAGATAGACCCCGATGGTCAGCGGCAACGGATGGTCGGCGCGGGCATGGCCGCGGCTGCTCATGTATCGGGTGAGGCGGGGCTGGAGCGCCATGAGCACACAGGCGAACAGGATGAGGAACGGCACGACCGTGCCGAACACGCTTGCCGGGACGGCCAGCAGCAGGATGCCGCCGGTGAGCCCGCCCAACACACCCGCGGTCCCCAGCCGGATCATGCGCGCGCGCTGCCCGACGAGCTCGCGACGGTAGCCGACCACCCCGCTCATGGCCCCCGGCACGAGGCCGACGGTGTTGGACACGTTGGCGACGAGCGGCGGATATCCGAACGCGAGCAGGGTCGGGAAGGTGACGAGCGACCCTGACCCGACGATGGTGTTGATGGCGCCCGCGGCGAGCCCGGCCGCCGCGATCGCGATGGCCTCGAACCCGGTCAACGGGTGCCACGGGTGAGCAGGCACTCGGGGCTGATGGCCGCCCGGCGTGCCACGCCTCGGTACCCAACGAGGATGGCGACGCCGCCACCGAGGATGGCGAGCTCGGTGCCCAGCAACGCCGGCGACCCGCTGGGCACGAGCATGAAGGTGCAGGCCACGAGCACCGCGATGAGCAAGGTGATCGCCTCCGCGGCCCGGCTCACGGCCACGGGATACCGCAGCACGGCCTGCAGGTTCACCTGACAGGGCTGCGAAGGGGAGGCCGACACGTACCCGCGGCGGCGCCGAGACTTGCGACAGCGAACCCATCCCGGCTGGCGGCCTCGTACGCATCCATCGGTTGCGGATGGTAATCGGCGCCGCACGGCTCCGGCTCCGGCTCCGGGCTGGCGCCCACTCATGCGCCCCGCGCATGAGTGGGCCAACGGCTCGCTATCCCGTGTCCGTCCCAGCCGCCCCGCGCATCGCACGGCCACCGAGGGGGTCTTCCGGGTGGTCCAACGGACCTTCGCTGGTCTGGTCAGTCACCGGGCGCACATCTGCCGGAATTGCCGAGCGGGTCCCGGGGCTACCGCGGCAGCAGCCGGATGGTCGATCGGGCCGCGTCCGCGGACATCACGGTGGCGACGATGGTGGCCCGGTGCCGGTCGTACTTGCGGTGATATGCGCGATCGAGGGCCGCACTCATGGACGGCTCAGGCGACTCGAAGGTCACGTCGTGTTCCACGCCGTGGACGTGGATACGTCCCTGCCCCGATGCGACGGCGTGCCGGTACAGGCCGTTGTCCGGGCCGTACGCCGAGCGCACATAGAGGTCGTCGTCCAGGCGGACGAACCAGATGGTGACGTACGGTCGCAGGGTGCCATCGGGCCGCCGGGAGGAGATGCGCAGCTCCTCGGCGTCGGCGAACCGGGACAGCTGCTGAGGTGCCCAGGTGACCATCGGTCCCTCCATCCTCAGCGGTCGGTCAATCGTTCGAGCTGCTCCGGATAACGAGCCCCGTGGACCGTGATCCGGGAGGTGGCATCGTCGATCTGGCGCAGGTCATCGACGGTCAGCTGGATGGCCGCCGCGCCAAGGTCCTCCTCCAGGCGTTCGAGCTGGCGGGTGCCGGGGATCGGCACGATCCACGGCTGCTGGGCGAGCAGCCACGCGAGGGCGACCTGTGCTGCGCTGGCGCCCTTCCGGCTGCCGACATCGCGCAAGAGTTCGACCAGCGCCTGGTTCGCCGCCCGGGCCTCCGGCTCGAACCGCGGCAGGATGTTGCGCATGTCGGTCGCAGAGAACTCGGTTGTGGTGTCGATGGCGCCGGTCAGGAAGCCCTTGCCGAGCGGGCTGAATGGGACGAGACCGATGCCCAGCTCCACGAGCGTCGGCAGCACCGTCGCTTCGATGCCGCGGCTCCAGAGGGAGTACTCGCTCTGGACCGCGGTGACGGGCCGGACCGCGTGCGCGCGTCGGATCGTTCCGGCGGCCGCCTCCGACAGTCCGAAATGGCGCACCTTCCCGGCCGCGATGAGATCCCCGACGGCCCCCGCGACCTCCTCGATGGGCACGTCCGGGTCGACACGGTGCTGGTAGAAGGGGTCGATGATGTCGATGCCGAGGCGGCGCAGCGAGGCCTCGAAGATCCGACCCGAGCACGCGGGACTGCCGGTCTACGGTCGACAGCGTCGCGTGTCCGGGCTCCGACGTGAGGAGGTCGGGCTCCTCGCAGGCATCAGCGTCGAGTACTACACGCGGCTCGAGCGTGGCCAGGCCCGTGGCGTGTCGGACGAGGTCCTCGAAGCGGTCAGCCGCGCGCTCCAGCTCGACGAGGCGGAGCACGCTCACCTCATCGACCTGGTTCGCACGGCGAATGCCGATCGGGCGTCGCGACGGCCAGCACCGCGGCCCCAGCTGCGACCGAGCATCCGGCGACTGGTCGACTCGATGCCCGGGATCGCAGCGTTCGTGCGCAACGGCCGCTTCGATATCCTGCACGCCAACCCCCTGGCCACGGCGCTCTACTCGGAGCATTTCCGTGACCCGGTCGGGCCACCCAACTCGGCGCGGCGGACCCGGGCCTCATCATCGTCACCTACTCTGCCGAGCCGGGCACCGCATCGGAGGCGGCCATGACCGAGCTCGCCCGTTGGAGCACGACCCGCGACAAGCTCAACGCAGTGTCGGGGTCACCTGCGCAGACCTGATCAGCGGCATACGTCATTTGCCCTGTTGACGTAGTTGTGAGTCATCACTAACATGCGCCGGCATGACCACTGCCGCATCCGTCGCGCCACCCGCTGTCCAGCGCCTGACAGCCATCGACCGCCGTGAGGCGATCCTGCAGGCGGCCATGGAAGCGTTCGCGGACACGGGTCTCCACGGCACCTCCACGGAGACCATCGCCCGCAACGTCGGCATCTCGCAGCCGTACCTGTTCCGGTTGTACGGGACCAAGAAGGAGCTGTTCCTGGCCGCCATCCGGCGGTGCTTCGACGACACCCTGGATCGTTTCCGTGTGGCGGTCGAGGAGGGGACACCCGACATGCCCGTGACCCACTGGATCGGGGAGGCCTACCTCGAGATGCTCCGGGATGGCACCAAGCTCCGGATGCAGATGCAGTCGTACGCGGCCTGCGACGACCCCGATGTTCGGGCGGCCGTCCAGACAGGCTTCGGCGAGGTCACCGAGTACGTCGCATCCGTGGCCGGGGTCGAGGCATTCCGCCTCGCCACCTTCATGGGTCGGGGCATGCTCCTCAACGTCATGGCGTCGATGGACGTCCTGGACGCGACCGATGGCTGGGCCGCCATGCTTCGAGAGGGATGTATGGCAGAGCCGCAGTGACCCGCGACCCGGACACCTCCCACCGCTGACGCCGACATCCCGGCGACACGAACCACACAGACATGGAGACCAGACACTTGACCGAGCAACCGAGATCCAACGCCCGTTGGACCTTCGTCATCACGGCCGTCGCGCTGCTGATGGTGGTCCTCGACAACCTCGTCGTGAGCACCGCGCTCCCGACCATCAAGGCCGACCTCAACGCCACCCTCGAAGGCCTGGAGTGGACGGTCAACGCCTACACCCTCACCTTCGCGGTGCTGTTGCTGCCTGCGGCCGCCCTTGGTGACCGCTTCGGTCGGCGCCGCATGTTCGTCGCCGGGCTGACGCTGTTCACGCTCGCCTCGGCCGGCGCCGCGCTCTCCAACAGCATCGAGACGCTCATCATCGCCCGTGCACTCCAGGGCACCGGTGCCGCATTCGTGGTGCCCCTCACCCTGACGCTGCTGAGCGCGGCCGTGCCGGCCGAGCGACGTGGCGTGGCGCTCGGCGCCTGGGGCGCCATCGGTGGTCTGGCTGTCGCCCTTGGCCCCCTCGTCGGTGGCGCCATCGTGGAAGGCATCAACTGGCACTGGATCTTCTGGCTCAACGTGCCCATCGGCCTCGTCCTCATCCCGTTCGGCCTCCTGCGCTTGACGGAGAGCCGCGGACCGGCGAACAAGCTCGACATCCCGGGCGTGCTGCTCGTCAGCGGCGGCCTGCTGGCCGTGGTCTGGGCTGTCATCAAGGGCAACGAGCTGGGCTGGACCAGCGCCACCATCCTCGTCAGCTTCGCCGTCGGCATCGCGCTCCTGACCGCCTTCGCATGGTGGGAGCGACGCGCGACCGCGCCGATGCTGCCGCTCTACTTCTTCAAGAGCCGGGCCTTCTCGATGGCCAACCTGGCGTCCCTCCTGATGTACTTCGGGATGTTCGGTGCCATCTTCCTGCTCAGCCAGTACCTCCAGATCGTGCTCCACAACTCGCCCTTCCAGGCGGGCTTGAAGATCCTGCCCTGGACCCTGGCGCCCATCTTCATCGCGCCCATCGCTGGCGCGTCCTCCGACCGCATCGGCGGTGGCGTGCTCATGGGTGTCGGCCTCGCGATGCAGGCGATCGGCCTCGCGTGGCTCGGTCTCGTCGTGACGCCGACCGTCGACTACGCGCAGCTCGTGCTGCCGTTCATCATCTCGGGTATCGGCATGGGCCTCTTCTTCGCACCGGTCGCGAACGTCGTGCTGAGCGCCGTCCGACCGAAGGAGGAGGGACAGGCATCCGGTGCCAACAACGCCATCCGTGAGGTCGGTGGTGTGTTCGGGGTGGCCATCCTGGCCTCCGTGTTCAGCAGCTTCGGCGGCTACGCGACCCCGACCACGTTCGTGGACGGCCTCAGGCCGGCCATCCTCATCGGCGCCGCGTTCGTGGCCCTCGGCTCGGTGGCGGCGTTCGCCATCCCGCGCCAGGTGCGGATGGCACATCCCGAGCTCGACGTCGAGGACGGCGTCGTCGCGGAGGGCGAAGCCGAGGCCGGCACGGTCCTCGCGTCCTAGCGGCGGGGCCCCGCAGGCCCGCCACCCATCGCACATCCATCGACCCGGCGGCACCCCGCCGGGTCGAACCTTCGTTAGCGCGGTCGCTCCAGGGCGACCCGCTGGAGTGCCACCACCGACATCGCGTCCGTGATGCGGCCATCCATGACCATCGCCATCACCTCGTCGAAGGGCACCCAGTCGAGCGTCAGGTCCATCTCGGTCGACTCCAGCGCGGTTGGGCCATGCGTCAGGCCGGTCGCGAGGTACAGGGTCGCGAGCTCGTCGGTCACGGAGTTGGAGATGTGGACCCGGGCGACCTCGCGCCATTCCGCGGCTTCGACGCCGGCCTCCTCCCGAAGCTCCCGCTGGGCGCCGGCGAGCGGCCCTTCATCGGGTGCGGCCCCGCCCTCCGGGATCTCCCACGACCGACGGTCGAGGGTGTACCGATGCTGGGCCACGAGCGCCACCCGGTCCTGGTCATCGATGGCCACGACCCCGACCGCGCTGTTCCGGAAATGGACCACGCCGTAGATGCCGGGGGTGCCGTCCGGGCGCACGACCTCGTCATGGAAGACCGTGATCCACGCGTTCTCATAGGCGACCGCACGCGATCGCCGTCGCCAGGGTCCGACCGGTGTCCCGTCGGGGTCGGTCACCCGCGGGCTCGGGTCGCCGCGCTGGTGGGGGAGAGTGCCGTCCGGCCGCCATCGACCCGCCAGGTCGCTCCCGTGACATAGGCCGTCTCCCCGGACAGCAGGAGCGCCACGATGGCCGCCACCTCCTCCGCCGTGCCCATCCGGCCAAGTGGCACGTCAGGCCGCACGTCCGCCGGGAACGCCGCGGCATCGAAGGGGGTGTCGATGGCGCCCGGTGCCACGACATTCACGCGCACGCCGTCCGGTCCGCCGACGACCGCGAGCGACCGACACAGTCCTTCGAGGCCGGCCTTCGCGGCTGCGTACGCGGGCGAGCGGAGCGACCCCTCGGCGGCTCCGACGATGCTCCCGATGAGGACGACCGAGGCACGACCGATGACCAGCCGCGGCCAGCCCAGCCGCACGGCATCGAATGGAGCCGTCAGGTCGACGCGGAGGGTGTCGGCCCAGTGGTCGGCGTCATCCCACGGCCCCGAGGGCGGCACGCCGGCGGCGCATACCAGGCCCTGGAGTGCCCCCGCGTCGTCCGCGGCGCGGTCGAGGGCGGCCTGGAGGTCGGTGACGGACGTGGCATCACCGACCACGATGCGAACCCCCGGCGGCGCCACCGGTCGTCGTACCAGGGCCGTCACGGTCCAGCCGTCCGCGAGCAGCCGCTCCGCAACGGCCCAGCCGATCCCCGACGAGGCGCCGGTCACCAGGCAGTGGCGGGAGTGGGCGCCGTCGGGTTGGGTCATGGTCGGACATGCTAGCCGCCCGGAGGCAGAGGCTCGGCCCGGGCAGCGCTGGCCGTACCCACCCCATGGGTGAGTCTGACCGGCGGCCGGCCTGGGCTGGCCGATCCGACCCACGGGATGCATCGATCATGCGGATCCGCGCGTTCGGGGCCGGAGTTGCCCGTGCCCTGGGTCAACTGCGCGTTACCTCGTGCCGGTGTGTCGAACTCACCCATACGGTGGGTCGCGCCCGGTAGGCGGTGCTGCAAGGCGGCAGCGGCCGGGAGCGCCGCCTGTCGTGACGGTTGCAGTCTGGTATCGCGCGGGTAGCGGCTCGGTACCTTCGTCACGTCGTCGAAGCGGCCGCCCGGTGTACCCTTGGCTCAATTCGTCGCACATTCGAGCCAGCCCGCCCATCGGTACCGGGGCTCGGCGCTCGCCATATCTCGCGAGGATCACGACCCAGATGACCATCGAGCAGGCCACCGAGACCGTCAACACGTGGCATGTGGCCCAACGTCAGTTCGACCGCGCGGCAGAGCTCCTTGGGCTGGACCCGGGCATGCGCCTGGTGCTCCGCGAGCCCCAGCGGGAGTTCAAGGTCCACTTCCCGGTGAAGATGGATGACGGGAGCGTCCGTGTCTTCACCGGCTACCGAGTCCACCACAACATCGTCCGGGGCCCTGCCAAGGGGGGCCTGCGGTACCACCAGGACGTCAACCTCGACGAGGTCAAGGCTCTCGCCATGTGGATGACCTGGAAGTGCGCAGTCGTGGGCATCCCGTTCGGTGGTGGCAAGGGTGGCGTGGCCGTCGACCCTAAGCAGCTTTCCAAGCGTGAGCTCGAGGGCCTGACGCGCCGGTTCACGACCGAGCTGGGGGTGCTCATCGGTCCCGAGCGGGACATCCCGGCACCGGACGTCAACACCAATGCCCAGGTCATGGCCTGGATCATGGACACCTACTCGATGCATGCGGGCCACACGGTCCCCGGCGTCGTGACGGGCAAGCCGGTGTCGCTGGGTGGCTCCGAAGGGCGTGCGGAGGCGACCGCGCGCGGCGCCGTCTACTGCATCGAGTCAGCTGCTGCACACCTGGGCATGGCCCTCGCGGGCTCTCGGGTCGTGGTCCAGGGCTTCGGCAACGCGGGCGCCACGTCGGCGGTCCTGCTCGCCGGGCTGGGCGCTCGGATCGTGGCCGTGTCCGACTCGTCGGGCGGCATCAGCAATCCGCGCGGCCTGGATGTGAAGGCGGTCCAGACCTGGAAGTCCGAGCACGGCACGGTCCAGGGCTTCCCGGGTGCGGTCGACGTCTCCAATGCGGCCCTGCTCGAGCTGGACTGCGACATCCTGGTCCCGGCCGCCCTCGAGAACCAGATCACGTCGGCGAACGCCCGACGCATCAAGGCTCGCCTGGTCGCCGAGGCCGCCAACGGCCCGACGACCCCAGATGCCGATGACATCCTCGCGCAGCGCGGCGTGTTCCTCATCCCCGACATCCTGTGCAACGCCGGTGGCGTGACGGTGTCCTACTTCGAGTGGGTCCAGGACCTCAACCGCGACCACTGGACCGAGTCCGTGGTCAACGCCAAGCTCAAGGAGATCATGGACCGATCATTCGGCGAGGTGCTCGCGATGGCCAAGCGTGAGACGTGCGACATGCGCACGGCCGCGTACCTGCTGGCCGTGGATCGTGTCGCGAGCGCCACCGCGCTCCGGGGTCTGTACCCCTAGACCTTCGCGCACGGCGGCATCCACCTGCCAGGGTGCCGCGACGACACCCACACCTGCCCGCCCCCTGGCCCCGAGCATCGTCATCATGGTGCTCGTCATCGGCATGCTGATGGCCTCGGGCATCGGTGCGATGGCGCAGCGTGCCGCGCCGATCGGCTCTCCGCTTGCATCGGCGCCGCCATCGCCCTGTGTCGCCGCGGCCAGCAGCGAGTGTCTCGCGTCGCCAACGCCGTTCTCGTGGCCACCCGTCCGGTTCCTGGATGGCCTGGGGACCCCATCACCAGCAGCAGTCGTGGTGTGCCTGGGGTCGACGCGTTCCACCTGGTCTCGACCAACGAGATCACGGTGGACGACTTCGATGTGTCCCGCGAGCCATACGATCCGACATTCCCCTGGACGGTTGGCCCGGCACCGTCCAGGGGACCATCACCGGACCGCTCACCGTCGTGGCGTGCGGTACGGCCGCCTCCACCATCCATGACCCCGTGATCGGCGTGTCCCCGCTGGAGGCCTGCCAGTCCACGATGGTGCCGATGAGCGTCTGCTGAGCGGACGTCCTCGCGGTGTACCATCCGGCGCGATGCTCGACCACGAAGAACAGTTCCTGTTCAAGGAGGAGATCCTCCACCTGTCCAATGCCGTCGCGGAACCTGGGATGCTCGACAACGTCGAGGACCTGCTGACCGACGTCATCACCAGCCCACGATTCGATTCCGAGGTGTTCACGCTCGAGCGATCCTCCAGGTGATGCTCGGCGCGCGCGCCGGCACGACGTTGGTCGGGCTGCTGACGGTCAGCCCGGACGTCTTCGACCAGGTCGCAGAGGTCCGTATCCCGAACGAGGTCCACGAGCGGCTGGTGGCCTGGCGCGCCAGGTTCGGTCTTGCCATCGACAACGCCCTCAACTTCCTCAATAACCCCGACGGCATCCAGGGCCACAACTTCGCGACCCAGATCGCGCATGTGGACGAGCGTCGGGTGCTCCAGGGTCGGCTGACGCTGGTCCGCTACAACAACGAGCCGCAGTTCTTCCTCGCGGACGCGAACGTCTTCTTCGGCCTCATCGTCGACCTGCTGGAGCGGCTCGGTCCCCACGCCGATACGGACACCATCGACGAGGAGACGCTCACTCGGCTGAAGGATGCGGTGGCCCTGGTGGAGCGACGAACCACGGCGCACGAGCGTACCTGATCGGGTCCGTGTTGTGTAGGCCATAGCCTACACAACCACATCACTGCTGATCCCGACCTTCAGCCGCTCAGGACTCCCAGGTCCAGGAGACGTACCCGGAGCGCGGGCGCATCCGTGAAGTGGATGGCCCGAAACCCGAGCTCGGTCGCGACATCCACGTTTCGCGGCACATCATCGATGTAGACCGTCCGGGTCGGATCGAGTTCATAGCGGCCGATGAGTCGGCGCCAGATCTCCGGGTCGGGCTTGCGGATGCCCTCGTCGCCCGAGACGACGATCCCCTGGAACCAGGCCAGGAACGGGAACATGCCTCTCGCCCGCGGGAAGGTCTCGGCAGACCAGTTGGTGAGTGCATAGATCGGGATCCCCCGGTCTCGGAGCTCGGCGAGGATCGACACCGTTCCCTCGAACGACCCCGCGAGCATCTCCTGCCAGCGGTCGACGTAGGCTCGGATCATCTGCTCGTGCTCGGGATGCTGCGCCATCAGGATGGCCGTCGCCTCCGCCCACGTGCGGCCGCCGTCCTGCTCGGCGTTCCAGTCGGGGCTGACGATGTCGCGCAGGAAGACCTCCATCTCCTGGGGGTCGGCGAACATCTGGCGGTAGAGGTGGCGAGGGTCCCAGTCGATGAGGACCCCGCCCAGGTCGAAGACGACGGTGGTGAGGGCGGTCTGCTGCGTCACGGGTCGATGGTACCGGGAGGATGCTGGTACGTGGCCGATGAGTCGCGGAGCGGTTGATGGGGCCGGTAAGGTCCAGCGGCATCGGCATCCGTCCGCGTCCTGAGTCGCGCGGCTCATCAGCGGCCGGCCGGCGGCCGTCGCGAGTCGCGGGGCGCATCGACGCGCCGATCGCCGTGCTCCATCCGCCTGATCATCTGCAGGGCGACTCCGGGCCCAGGGTTGCAGGCCGACTCCGGGCTCAGGGTTGCAGGCCGACTCCGGGCTCAGGGCGAACTCACAGGCCCGGAACGATGGCCCGCGGTCCCCACCCATGGCATGCTGACGGGTGTTGGAGCGGTACGAGGACGAGATACGCATGACGACACAGCTTCCCGTCGCGGAACCAGGGCTCACGTGGGCGGTGACCCGCAACGATCATCCGTTGCCCGATGCCGAGCGCGAGGCCATCCTGGCCAACCCGGGCTTCGGCAAGCACTTCACCGACCATATGGTGGACATCTGCTGGTCGAAGGGCGGTGCCTGGCACCGGCCGCGGGTATCGGCGTACGGACCCATCCAGCTCGATCCGGCGGCAGCGGTGCTCCACTACGCCCAGGAGATCTTCGAAGGGCTCAAGGCGTACCGGCATCCGGACGGCTCGATCTGGACCTTCCGACCGGAGGCGAACGCGGCCCGGATGCAGCGCTCCGCCCGCCGGGTCGCCCTCCCCGAGCTGCCCACGGAGTATTTCCTCGACGCGCTCCGACAGCTGATCGCGGTGGACGGCGCGTGGGTGCCCCACACGCCCGAGACGAGCCTCTACCTTCGGCCGTTCATGTACGCCAAGGAGGCATTCCTGGGTGTCCGGCCGGCCGACAAGATCGCGTTCTTCGTCATCGCCAGCCCGGCCGGCGCGTACTTTCCGGGCGGTGTCGAGCCCATCAGCATCTGGCTGTCGACCCGGTATGCGCGTGCGGCCCGTGGCGGCACAGGTGCCGCCAAGACCGGCGGGAACTACGCGGCCAGCCTGCTGCCCCAGGCGGAGGCGTACGAGCACGGCTGCCAGCAGGTCCTGTTCCTGGACGACGCGGGCAACCTGGAGGAGCTGGGTGGCATGAACATCGTGCTCGTCAAGAGGGATGGTTCCATCGTCACTCCGGAGTCCGAGTCCATCCTGGAGGGCATCACGCGTGACTCCATCCTCCAGCTCGCCGCGGACCGGGGGATCCCGGTCGAGCGTCGAGCGGTGCCGCTGGCCGAGTGGCGCGAGGGCGCCGCATCCGGTGAGATCGTGGGTGCGTTCGCCTGTGGCACCGCGGCAGTGATCGTGCCCATCGGGCGGCTGCTCTCGGACGACGCCGAGATGGTCCAGACCGGCCCAGGAGCCCAGGCGCTCGCCCTGTCGCTGCGGGAGGAGCTTACCGGTATCCAGTACGGGCGAGTCGTGGATCGTCATGGGTGGCTGACCCGCCTGGACGCCTGAGTCGGCTTGCGCCCCCGCCGACCCCGAAGATGGGCCTGACCCCGATGCGACAGGTGTACCTCGCGGCCACGGGCATGAACCGCGGCAAGACGACGTTCGCGCTCGGACTGCTGGCTGCGCTCCTGGGCCGCGGCCTCGCCACGGGTTTCATGAAGCCGGTCGGTCAGCGCTATGCGGTGGTCGAGGGCATCGCAGCGGACGAGGATGCGATCCTGATGCGCTCGGTGTTCGGACTGTCCGACGACCTCGGGGTCATGAGCCCTGTCCATATCCCGCGGGGGTTCACGAGCTCGTTCATCGCCGGCGAGGTGACCGACGACCTTGGTGCCCGCATCCTCGCCGCGTACGCCATCGCGTCGCAGGATCGGGACATCGTGCTCGTCGAGGGGACCGGCCACGCGGGTGTCGGTTCGGTCATCGGGCTCTCGAACGCGGACGTGGCGGCGCTCCTGGGTGCCCCCGCAGTCATCATCTCGGAGGCGGGCGTGGGCAAGCCCATCGACGAGATCGTGCTCAACCACGCACTCTTCGCGCGGCGCGGCGTCGAAGTCCTGGGCGCGGTCGTCAACAAGGTGGACGAGGACGCGAACCCGACCCTGCCGCATGTGCTTCGCAAAGGTCTCGCCCGACATGGCATCAAGCTGCTGGGCACGCTGCCGTATCGACCCATCCTCTCCAACCCGACCCTCTCGATGCTCGTGGAGCAGATGCCCGGCGAGCTGATCCACGCCGGTGACGACCTCGACCGACGCATCGAGCACGTGGCCATCGGGGCGATGCAAGCACGCCACGTGATCGAGCGCATCGGACCGGGCAGCCTGCTCATCGTGCCCGGGGATCGCGAGGACGTCGTGCACGCGACCATCGCCGCCAACCGCCGGCAGCGGGCGCTCCAGCGGGACAGCGGCCTGCTCGACCGGCTGCGCGACCGATCGCGGTTCGGCCGGGTGTCGGAGGATCCGTCACGGACGGAGCTCGCCGGGCTCGTGTTCACCGGTGGCTATCGCCCGCGGCAGCGTGAGCTGGACGCCATCCGGCAGGCTGGCATGTTCGCCTACCTGATCCCGCAAGACACCTATCTTGCCGCGTCGCGCATCCATGACCTGCTGGTCAAGACGCACCCGGCCGATCGGGACAAGATCGCGGAGATCCGGGCGCTGGTGGCCCGCCACTTCGATGTCGAACGTCTGCTCCGGGCCATCGACGAGCGGGAGCCGCCGAACACCGAGACGCGGATGATCCTCGCTGGCACGCCCGAGCGGGCGGTGTCCCGCGTGCCCGGTGGACAGCTTCGGGCGATGGTGGCGCGCCTTCGCGGCCGCTGACATGAACGGCCTTCAACGCCGCTCATCGCTCGGCTGCCCTCGACCGGGCAGGAAGCGCGGCAGGTGGGCTCGGCCCTCGTCGAGGATGGCACCCAGGAGCAGCTCCGCTGTGGCGGCGTCCGGCACGAGCGGGTTCGTCAGCAGCGCCCGGAACGCGACCTGCCGATCGCCGGTCACCGCCGCCTGTATGGCCAGCTCCTCGTATGCCTTGGCGTGCTGCACAAGACCGCGCATCTCGGGCGCAAGGGGAGCCGTGGGGATGGGCGTGGCGCCGTCCCGGCCGATGCGGGCCGGCAGCTCGACCACGGCATCGGGGGGCAGGTCCGGGATCGCTCCCTGGTTGCGCACGTTCACGACCTGGGTGTCCCCGGTGCCGGCATGGAGCGAGGTGATGAGCTGCGCGGCGGCCTCGCTGTAGTAGGCGCCACCCCGCTGGCGCAGCAGGTCGGGGGAGGTGTCGAGCGTCGGGTCGCGATAGAGCTCGAGCAGCTGCCCCTCGATGGCCATGACGTCCTCGGCGCGACTGGGCCGTGACCGTTCCTCGGCGATGACCTCGCGGCTGGCGTAGTAGTAGCGAAGGTAGTAGGACGGGATGGCGCCAAGCGTGCGCATCAGCTCCATCGGCAGCTCGTCCTGGATGTCCTCGAGCCCCTCCTCCAGGAGGCGCGGAAGGTGGTCGACGCCATCGACGGTCACTGCCCGGATCCAGGTCAGGTGGTTGAGCCCGACATGGTCGAGGACCACCCGCTGAGGCGCCACCCCGAGCCGGGCGGCCAGCCCGCGCTGGAAGTTGATGGCTACGTTGCACAGGCCGATGGCCCGATGGCCCCGGTCGAGGAGGGCCTGGGTCACGATGCCCACCGGGTTGGTGAAGTCGACCAGCCAGGCGCCAGGCGCGGCTCGGCGATCGGCCAGGTCAGCGAGGTCCAACACGACCGGCACGGTGCGGAGCGCCTTCGCGAAGCCACCCGGTCCGGTGGTCTCCTGGCCCACGCAGTCGAAGCGCAGCGGCAGCGTCTCATCGAGCATCCGGGCCGCCTGGCCACCGATGCGCAGTTGGACGAGCACGAACGCGGCGCCATCGATGGCCGCGGTCGCGTCAGCGGTCTCGGTGACCCGGACCGTCGACCCGGCCCGCGCCAGCATCCTCCGGGCGAGACCTGCCACCACGGCCAGGCGCTCGGCGGACGGGTCGAGCAGCACCAGCTCGTCGACCGGCAGCACGCCCGCACGACGGGCGATGCCCTCGATGAGCTCCGGGGTATAGGTGCTCCCGCCACCCACGACCGCGACCTTGAGTCCCATCCACCCGTCTCCTGTGTGCTGCTGTCCGGCCAGCGGCGCCCAACTTCAGGGCTTGCGTTCCGGAGTTCCTTATAACATTGTCATCAACCATGCCGCGTCGACGACTGGAACCAGGGCCGGTACCGTTGCACCATCAGGTCTACCTGGACCTCACGCTCGCCCTCGACGCCGGGGAGTGGCAGCCGGGTGGCCGCCTGCCAACCGAGCGGGAGCTCGCCGACGAGTACGGTTGCAGCCTCATCACCGTTCGACGCGCCCTCACGGACCTCGTCCGCGAGCGACGCCTGGAGCGCACCCGCGGGCGTGGCACGTTCGTCACCCGACCAGCCATCGAGTTCCCGCTGCTCGGGGCGATGAGCTTCTCCGAGGAGATGCGTCGGCAGGGCCTCGACTCGACGACCCAGGTCGTCAGCTGTGGCATCGCGGTGGCCGGGGAGCCTGCCGCCCGGGCGCTCATGATCGACCCCTCTGCGCCCACCATCGAGCTCGAGCGGCTGCGGGTCGCGGGTGGCGTGCCGCTGCTGCTGGAGCAGGTGCAGCTCGATGCGAGCCGCTTCCCAGGGCTCGCCGATCACGACTTCCGCCACGCGTCGTTGTACGAGACGCTCCGGACGCTGTACGCCGTCCGCGTCGTGCGTGCCCGGGAATGGATCGAGCCGGTGCTCCTGACCGGCCGGGAGGCACGCCTGCTGGGGCTGGAGTCGGGCCGGACAGGTCTGCTCATCGAGGGCATCGCGGATGACCAGGCGGGTCGCGCTGTGGAGTACGGCCGGTCCTGGATCAGGGGCGACGGGACGCGGACATATGTGGAGCGGGACGTGGCCCGCATCGCCATCGCGGAGGGCGCGGACGGTCGGCGCGACCGCGTGTGACCACGAGATCCGTCGCGCCGGTCGCGGTGGTGGGCGTCGATGGCGGCAATTCCAAGACGGAGCTGGTGCTGGCAGATGCGACCGGTCGCCTCCTCGCCCAGGTCCGCGGCGCCACCATCTCCCACCAGCAGGTGCCGCTCGACGATGCGATGGCGCGCCTTGGGGCGCTCGTCGACGAGGCGCTGGCCGCGGCCGGGCTCGCGCCCGGGCTTCGGCCCGTTGCGCGCGTCGCGGCGATGTGCCTTGCGGGGGCCGATCATCGGTCCGAGGTGCGCCTGCTCACACGCGCCATGGATGCGCTGGGGCTGGCACCCGAGCTCATCATCCGGAATGACACCTACGCGCCGCTGCGAGCCGGCACCGACGATTCCTGGGGCGTGGGTGTCATCTGCGGTGCGGGCATCAACGCGGTGGGCGTCGCGCCCGACGGCCGGGTGGCCCAGTTCGCGGCACTGGGCCAGATCAGCGGCGACCGCGCGGGCGGCGACGAGCTGGGCTGGGGTGCGTTGGGGGCAGCGGTGCGGGCACGTGATGGTCGCGGCCCGCGGACCCTCCTCGAGCGCAGCGTGCCGGCCTTCTTCGGCCTCCGCAGCCCGATGGCCGTGACCCTCGCGCTGTATCGCGGCGACCTGACCGAGGAGCAGGTGCGGGAGCTCGCGCCACTCGTGTTCGATGGCCTGCGCCAGGGGGATGTGGCCTCCATCGCCATCGCGGACGCGCTCGCCGACGAGATCATCGCGTTCGTGGTCGCGGCTGTCCGGCGCCTCCACCTCCTGCGCGCCGCGGTGCCCGTGGTGCTGGCGGGTTCCGTCCTCCAGAACGCACCGGCGCACGTCATCGAGCGCATCACGGCTGGTGTCCACGAGGTCGCTCCGGGCGCGCGCATCTCGGTGCTCCAGACCGCGCCGGTCATGGGCGCCATGCTCCTGGGTCTCGACCGGCTACGGAGCCCCGGCTGAACCGTCGAGCAGCTCGTTGTCGATGAGGCGGGTCGTGCCGAAGGCGACCGCCATCGACAGCAGTGCTGGCCCGTCGACACGGTCGAGCTCCCGCAGCGTTGCCCCGTCCGCGACCGACACGTACTCGACGGCAGCGCGCGGCTGTGTCCCCAGGACGTCGAGCATGGTGGCGCGCAGTACGTCCGCCGAACGCTCGCCCTCGGCCCAGCGGTCGCGCGCCGCGACCAGGGCCCCGTGGAGCACGGGTGCCGCGGCCCGCTGCTCCGGCGTCAGGTGGACGTTGCGGGACGATAGTGCCAGCCCATCCGGCTCACGCACGGTGGGACACGCGATGACCCGCGTGGGCAGCGCCAGGTCAAGGGCCATCCGCCGCAGGACCATCACCTGCTGGGCGTCCTTCTGGCCGAAGTACGCGTGCTCCGCTCCGATGAGCCCGAACAGGATCGCGACCACCGTGGCGACACCGTCGAAATGGCCCGGCCGCGCCGCGCCTTCCAGGGGTCGCGAGATGGCGCCCACGGAGACGAGGGTGTCGAACCCCGGGTGGTAGACCTCGTCCACGGGCGGCGCCCACACGACATCGACCCCTTCGTCGGTGCAGATGGCCACGTCGCGTGCCTCGCTGCGCGGATAGCGCGCGAGGTCTGCGGGGTCACCGAACTGTCGGGGGTTGACGAAGATGGTGGCCACGGTCGTGGCGTTCGCGGTTCGCGCCTGGCGGAACAGCGAGCGATGACCGTCGTGGAGCCAGCCCATGGTCGGCACCAGTCCGATCGGGTGGGGGAGGCTCGCGAGCGCCGTGCGCAGCTCGGCGCGGGTGCGCAGGACAGCGGTCATCGAGGAGCGAGGGCCATGCGGACGAGGATCCGTCGAAGCCTAGAGGTCGCGGTCGAGCGGGATGGACATCGGCTCATCCGTGCCAGCCCGATCGAGGGAGCCCTCGCCCAGGGTATCGGCCAGCACCGTCTGGTCCATGCGGGTGGACTGCTCGGCGCCTGGGAACTCGCCGGCGACGACGTCCGCCGCATACGCCCGGGCCGCCTCCGCGATCGTCTCCCGCAGATGCGCATAGGGTCGGGCGTGGCGGGGGATGAATGATCCCAGGCCCAGCAGGTCCGTGATGACCTGGACCTGACCGGAACAGTGGACACCGGCACCGATGCCGATGGTCGGGATGCGCAGCCGCTCGGTGATGGCGGCAGCCAGCTGGTCGGGCATCAGCTCCAGGACGATCGCGAATGCACCTGCCTCTTGCACCGCGAGCGCGTCGGCGAGCTGCGAGCGTGCCTGATCACGGTCCTTGCCCTGGACACGGGTCTTGCCGCCCATCCCGTACTTCGCCTGGGGTGTCCAGCCGATGTGGCCCATGACCGGGATGCCAGCACGGACCAGGGTCTCGATGATGCGGGCGCTGCGCACGCCGCCCTCCACCTTGACAGCGCCCGTGCCTGCCTCACGCATGAAACGGCCGGCGTTCTCCAGGGCCTCATCCACGGTGGCATACGTGAGGAAGGGCATGTCGCCGACGATGAGCGAGTGCTTCGTGCCCCGGACCACGGCCTTGGTGTGGTGGAGCATCTCTTCGATGGTCACCCGGACCGTCGACTCGTAGCCCAGCAGCACCTCGCCCAGCGAGTCGCCGACGAGGATCATGGGGATGCCTGCCTCGTCCACGATCTGCGCGGTCGGATAGTCGTAGGCGGTGAGCATCGGGATGCGCAGCCCGTCGGCATGCATCCGGGTGATGTCGGAGACGGTCAGACGGCGCTCGGGCGTGGTCGCACTCATGCCCACGATGATGCACCCCACGCGCCAGTGCCGTCGCGCGATGCGCGGATCGATGGGCCGCGCGGCTCGACCAGCCGCCCTGGCTCAGGGCACTCGACGCAACTCCGAGATCCGGTCCAGCAGGCGATGCGCGACCTCGACCTTGGTCAGCTGTGGCCACGGATCGGGTGGCGCCCCGGGTGCGATGATGGTCACCCGGTTGGTGTCCGTGCCGAAGCCCGATCCGGGTTCCGAGACATCGTTCGCGACGAGCAGGTCGACGCCCTTGCGTGCGGCCTTCTCCGGGGCACGCTCCAGCGAGCCGGTCTCGGCGGCGAATCCGACCAGGATGGTGCGGGTGGTGGGGTCATCGGTGGTCCCCGCGGCCCGATATGCGGACGCAGACGCTTCGGCCAGGATATCCTGGGTCGGCTCCAGTTCGAGCGTCAGTCCCGCGCCCCGAGCCAGCTTGGTCGATGCACGGGTCACGGGCCGGAAGTCCGACACAGCAGCGGCCATGACCAGGGCATCGGCCGACGGCAGGACCGCCAGCACCGCATCCCGCATCCGGGTGGTGGTCGGCGCATCGACGAGCGTGGCGGCTTCCGGCAGTGGCACGCTCGTCATGCCGTGGATGAGCGTCACGCTCGCACCCCGGGCAAGGGCGGCCTCGGCGATGGCGACGCCCATCCGCCCGGTGGAGCGGTTGCCGATGAAACGCACGGGGTCGATCGGTTCGGCGGTGCCACCCGCCGTGACCACGATGTGCCAGCCAGCGAGGTCCAGGAGGCGGTCGACGGCGGTCACGGGCGGGCGACGAGCATGCTCGGCTTCGCGCACCGGTCGGCCACCGATAGCCTCGACGACCGCGTCCACGAGCAGGGGCAGCTCCGCGAGTCGTCCTCGGCCGATGCCGCCCGAAGCGAGGGGTCCGAAGTCCGGCTCGATGATCCGGTAGCCGAAGCTCGCCAGGGTCGCCGCGTTCGCGCGTGTCGCGGGGTGGGCGTACATGTCCCCATCCATGGCCGGCGCCACGACGACGGGCGCGGTCGAGGCAAGGCAGGTGGCCGTGATGACGTCGTCCGACAGGCCGGTCGCCATCGCCGCCATCCAGCGCGCGGTGGCGGGTGCGACCAGGATCGCGTCGGCCGTATCGGCGGCCACGATGTGACCGATACGCCGATCGGGCAACAGCTCGAGCGCATCGAGCATCACCCGCCGACGGCTCAGCGTCTCGAGCGTGAGCGGCCCGATGAACGCGCTCGCGGTATGCGTCATGAGCACCTGGACGTCGGCCCCGGCCGCGGTCAGCAGGCGCACCAGCTCGGCGCCCTTGTAGGCCGCGATGGACCCGGTGATGCCCAACAGCACCAGGCGCCCCTCGAGAGGCCCCTGCGTCGGTGTGGTCACGGCGTCACCGCCACGCGCTCTGCAAGCATCGCGAGCCCCCGGAGCAGGAGGTCGGGCTCGACGCGGTGGACGCTGTCGATGGACCCCAGGGCGGTCGAGCCACCACCCGTGAGGATCACGGTCGGCTCGACCGAACCACTCAGCTCGGCGGTCATGAGCGCCACCAGCCCGGCGACGGCCGCAAGGTGTCCCAGGACCACGCCCGACTGGATGGCCTCGACGGTATCCCGGCCGATGGCCCGCTCCGGGACCTTCGCCGCCACGCCGGGCAGCAACGCCGTGCTGCCGAGCGCCCGGATCGCGAGGCGTGGCCCGGGCAGGATCGCCCCGCCCACGAACATGCCGCCGGCATCGACGACGTCGATGGTGGTCGCGGTGCCGACATCGATGACGATCACGGGTGCCCCGAACAGCTCGCGTGCCGTCCAGGCGCCCAGGAGGCGGTCTGCGCCGACCCGCTCCGGGTGCGCCAGGTCGACCTCGATGGGGATGGTCGTCGCATCGGCCTCGAGCAGGCTCCAGCCCAGACCTCCGACGATATCCCGGACGGCCAGGGTCCAGGCCGGCACGACGCTCACGAGCGCGACGTGGGCGGCTGCGATGGCCGCCGGACCACCGAGCGGCAACCGGTCGGCGGCCGTGTGGGGGTCGAGCGAGGTGGGCGTCCGCGAGACCCGCCCGACCATCCCCCCGCTGACCTGGGCGATCTTGATGTCCGTGTTGCCGACATCGATGCACGTGACCATGACGCGATGATAGGTGTCCGGCCGGCGGGCCTTGCGCGTCGGGCGCCGTGGTCGGCGCGGCTCCGTGCCGGTCAGCGCGGCTCCCACGGCCCTCGCCGGGTCGCTACCATCGCGTCGATGTCCACCGAGCCCGCCGCCAGGTTCTTCGTCAACAGCGGCATCGTCACCGGCCGCGTCGACATGCATCATCTGCTGCGGCCGTTGCTCAAGCAGACCGTCTCGTATCGCTACTTCCGGGGCATCACGCTCGTCACCGCGGGGACCGGCTGGGTGGAGCGGATCGTGGTCGACCAGCCGGGCGTCTCGTCGTTCTTCACGCCCCTGTCGATCTGCATCAACGTCGACTCCTGGGAGCACCTCGAGTTCGACACCCGGCCCGACCAGCTGCTGGGGTACACCCTGGTGCAAGGCGACGAGCGCGTGGTCCTCGAGTTCACGCCCGGTGTCCACAGCACCGATGATGGGTCCGTCCAGCAGTCGCTGCCGCTGGACCCCTTGTCGCAGTACATCCAGATGGAGCTCTCCGTCGCGGACCCTGACGAGCCCGAGTCGGGGCGCGACACGACCGACGGGGCGGCTGGCGGCAGCTGACCGCCGCGGCCACGACGTTACCGCGCCACCGGTCGGGGCCCGATGCCGGATGACCGGGCTCGACCGTACGCCCGTGTAGCATTCGCCGGATGTTCGAGCGCACCCAGCTACCCGGAGGGCCGCGCGTCATCTCGGCCCGGATGCCGGGTACGCGTTCGCTCTCGGTCGCGGTGACCGTGCTGGTCGGATCGCGGCATGAGCGTCGTCCGGACTCCGGGCTGGCCCACTTCATGGAGCACATCACCTTCAGAGGCACCCAGGCGCTGCCGTCCTCACGGCTCGTGTCGGAAGCCATCGAAGGGGTCGGCGGCACGTCCAACGCGTCCACGGACCGGGAGACCACGGTCTACTGGGTGCGCCTGCCGGTGCGGCACGCGGAGCGCGCGTTCCATGTGCTCTCGGAGCTGCTCGTCCGGCCATTGCTGCGCGACGAGGACGTGCTCCACGAGCGCGACATCATCGTGGAGGAGATCCGCTCCTACCGCGACGACCCTGGCCAGTACGTGTTCGACCTGTTCGACCGGTCCTTCTACGGCGACACGCCCCTGGGCTGGGAGATCGCGGGCGACGAGACGTCCGTCGCGACGCTCGACGGTGCGCGCATCCGGGCCTTCTGGGCGATGGGCTATCAGCCTTCGAACATGGTCGTCGCCGTGGCCGGCGACCTGTCCCATGCGCAGGCCGTGGATATGGTCAGCGACGGCTTCGGGGCCGGCTCCGGCGCCCCTGAACCATGGTTGCCGGCGACCCAGGCACCCTGTTCCCGGATGGCGGTCCAGCGCCGCAGGACCGCCCAGGCGCACCTGTGCCTCGGTCTGCCTGCGCTGCCCCGCGACCATCCGGACCAGTGGACGCTGGAGCTGCTCGACGCGGTGCTCGGAGATGGCTCGTCATCACGTTTGTTCCTGGCGGTGCGCGAGGAAGCCGGGCTCGCCTACGACGTCCATTCGTTCCAGACCGAGTATGCCGACGCGGGCATGCTCCAGGTCTATGCGGGCGTCGACCCCGATGACCAGGTCCGCGCGCTCGAGGCGATCATGGGCCAGCTGTCGCGGCTCCGGGATGAGCGGGTCTCGGCCGCCGAACTGGACAAGGCACGCGCGTACGTCAGCGGCCGGATGGAGATGCGGCTCGAGGAGACCCGCCACATGTGCTCCTGGCTGGGCTCGCAGGAGGCGCTCCATCAACGGGTACTCACCCTCGACGAGGCGCTGCGGGAGCTGGACGCGGTCACGGCCGACCAGATCCAAACGCTCGCCCAGCGACTCATCCGGGATGAGCAGCTGTCGTTGTCGGTCATCTCTCCCCGGGCCGGCACGCGTGCCCTGGAACGGGCGCTCCGGCTGCCGTGAGACGCACACGCACGGCGCCGGACGCGATCGGCGATGCGGCCCAGGGTAGGGAGCCGGCCAACGGCGTCGACGATCCGACCACCGCCATGGATGCCGACGAGCTGGTGATGTCGACTGGCCAGCCACCCCGCCCGATCGCGCCCACCACCGTGTCCGTCGAGACGCAGCCGGTCCAGCGGCTGCCGCCACCTGAGCCCGTTCGGCGCACGCGGGAGTCTCGTCCGACCGCGATACCCGTACATCCCCGGACCGCGGATGCCCGACTGGCTCGTCTCCACCTGCGGGGTGGCCTGCTCACGCTCGCCCGCGCGGAGCTGGAGCAGATGGCCGGTGCCAGCTCCCTCGATCGCGAGGCGCTCGTGGACCTCGCTGAGGCACGCTGGCGCAGTGGCGACCTGGCGGGTGCCGCGGAGGCCGCGGAGGCGCATCTGGCAGTCGGTGGCGAGGAGCCGATGGCCATCCTCATCGCCGCCGAGCAGGCGGAACGCGAGGGTCGGATCCTCGACGCCCGACAACGCGCGACGCTCGTCCAGCAACGCATCGGTGAGGGCATCGAACGGCTCTTCGCCGGCGAGCGCAGGAGCACCGTCTGGCCCGTCGCTGCTCCCGGGTGGATGGATACGGGCGCCGGGGCGCCCGGTCGCTGGGGCCTCCTGGTGGGTGGCGCCGAGGTCGCCGACCCCGACCCGGGCACGTGGCCCACCGCGCCGGGCACGATGTCCGATGCACTGGGCATCCAGCACACCAGCGCCGCGGGACGCGCCGCGCTGCGGACACGCGCATCGGGTCTGACCGGATCCACCGCCACGACCGACATGCTGCAGTCGGCAGGTCGCCAGTCCGTTGAGCATCTCGATGCCGCGGAGGCGGACCTGGCGCGTGGCGACATCGGCTCGATGGTCGACCGCCTCGCGCTGCTCCTTCGACTCGACGCCTCGCTCGCACCTGTCATCCTGTCCATCGCCGAGCGAGCCATCGAGGGCGTCGGGGATACGCCCCCGGACCCGGCGCGCACCGCGAACACGGCGTCGTTGCAGCTGCTGCGGGGCGACATCTACCGGGGTCTCGGCCGCGACCAGGATGCGGCCGATGCCTATCAGGAAGCCCTGCGCGCCCTGCCTGGGCGCGCCATCACCATGGAGTCGTCATGACCGAACGCACCCTCGTCCTCATCAAGCCCGACGGTGTCCAGCGGCTGCTTGTGGGCCGCCTCGTCGAGCGCTACGAGCAGCGCGGCCTGCGCCTCGTCGGCCTGAAGCTGATGCTGGCCGACCGTCGGACCGCCGAGCAGCACTACGACGAGCATCGCGCCAAGCCGTTCTTCGGGGGCCTGGTCGACTTCATCACGTCGGCACCCCTCGTGGCGCTCGCGTTCGAGGGACTGAACGCCATCGTCGTGTGTCGGGCCATCAACGGCGCGACCCGACCGCACGAGGCGGCGCCAGGCAGCATCCGGGGCGACTTCGCCCTCGAGACCGGGCAGAACCTGGTCCACGCGTCGGACACGCCCGAGAGCGCGGCACGTGAGCTCGCCCTCTGGTTCCGGGCCGAGGAACTGCTCGACTACGACCGCGCCATCGACGCCTGGGTGGGCTAGCAAGCCCCGTCCCCACCCGTCGTGCCACCCGGACGAGGCCATCGGGATGTCGCCTCATCCACCGGATGGATCGCTGCGATCGACGCAACCGATTGTCGTTTGCTCTCCGATCGGTTTGACCCGAATCGTTCGCGGCCGGTACACTCCGCGTGCCTACTGCTCGCGTGATCCTCGGCCCGGCCCGGCATCCCAGCCCGAGATGTCTGGACCCACTAGAGACCGCCGTTGACCTGACACCTTGGGCAGTCATGGCATCGCCCGACTTTTGGGCGCAAGGGGAGGCTGACCACAACCGTGGGCGAAACGATCAACCTGATCATCCCCATCGCCGGGATCGCTGCTGTCATCTTCGCGATCTACCTGGCCCGCTGGGTGATCGCGCAGGACCAGGGCACCCCGGCGATGCAGGACGTGGCAGCCACCATCTACGAGGGCGCTGTCGCCTTCATCCGTCGCCAGTATGTGACCATCGCTGTCCTGGCCCTGTTCGCGTCGGTCATCATCGGCGCGATCATCGCGGTCGTGAACACGCCCGAGGTCAGCGACACGGACATCAACGGTGTCCAGCTGGGCATCTACACCGCGGTCGCGTTCCTCGTGGGTGCTGCGTGCTCCATGGCGTCGGGCATCATCGGCATGTTCATCAGCGTCAAGGCGAACCTGCGGACCGCCGCGGCGGCACGCAACAGCCTCGTCGGCGCGGTGACGGTCGCCATGCGCGGCGGCGCGGTATCGGGCTTCCTGGTGGTCGCCCTGTCGCTGCTCGGCGTCTACGGCATCTTCGTCCTCTTCGGCGGCTTCGACAACCCGGCCCAGGCGCCCTTCCTCATCGTCGGCTTCGGCTTTGGTGCCTCGTTCGTGGCCCTCTTCGCCCAGCTGGGTGGCGGTATCTACACCAAGGCCGCGGACGTGGGCTCGGACCTCGTGGGCAAGGTCGAGGCGGGCATCCCCGAGGACGACCCGCGCAACGCGGGCGTCATCGCGGACCTCGTGGGCGACAACGTCGGCGACTGCGCCGGCCGTGGCGCCGACCTGTTCGAGTCCACCGCTGCCGAGAACATCGGCGCCATGATCCTGGGCGTCGCGGTGTACTTCATCGCCCTCGCGAGTGGCTGGCCCAACCCGGAGGCGTGGATCTTCTTCCCGCTCGTGGTCCGTGGCTTCGGCCTCATCGGCACCATCGTCTCGGTCGCGTTCTTCATCAAGGGCAGCGAAGACGAGGATCCGATGAAGATCCTCAACCGCGGCTACTGGGCCACGACCCTGTTCGCGGTCATCGGCCTCGCCATCGCGACCTTCTTCATGATGGACACCGGTGCACAGTCCGGCACCAACGGCATCCCCACCTGGATCTGGTTCTTCCTCGCCGGCTGCGTCGGCCTCGTCACCAGCATCGCCTTCGTGTACATCACCCAGTACTACACCGCGGGTGGCTGGCGGCCGGTCAAGGAGATCGCGGAAGCGTCCAAGACGGGCCCCGCCACGAACATCATCTCGGGTGTCTCGGTGGGCATGGAGACCACCCTCGTCACGGCCGTCACCATCGGCATCGCGCTGCTGCTCAGCCACTGGCTGGGTGAGCAGGCCGGCATCGTCAACAAGGAAGGCGTCAACGTCGGTGGCATCTTCGGCACCGCCGTCGCGACCATGGGCATGCTCATGACGACCGCCTACATCCTCGCGATGGACACCTTCGGGCCCATCACGGACAACGCCGGTGGCATCGCCGAATTCTCGAAGTCGGAGGCCGGCGCCCGCGAGATCACCGACAAGCTGGACGCCGTGGGCAACACCACCAAGGCACTCACCAAGGGCTACGCCATCGCGTCCGCCGCGCTCGCCGCGTTCCTCTTGTTCAGCGCCTACATCGACCGCGTCAACAACATCCTCACCGCCCAGGGCAAGAGCCTCATGACGGCGGTGAACCTGGCGGACGTCCAGGTGTTCGTCGCGGCGCTCATCGCCTCGATGCTCGTCTACTTCTTCAGCTCGCTCGCCATCCGTGCGGTGGGCACGACGGCACAGTCGATCATCGTCGAGGTCCGACGCCAGTTCCGGGAGATGCCCGGCATCATGGATTACACGCAGCGCCCGGATTACGCGCGCGTCGTGGACATCACCACCGCTGCAGCCCTCAAGCAGATGATCCTGCCGGGCGCCGTCGCTGTGGCCACCCCAGTGGTCGTTGGGCTTCTGCTCGGCTATCAGGCCGTGGCAGGGTTCCTCATGGTGGGCACCATCTCGGGTGTCATGCTTGCGACCTTCTTCAACAACTCGGGCGGTGCCTGGGACAATGCCAAGAAGTTCGTCGAGTCGGGCCACCTGAAGGATGCCCTCGGCAACGTCCTGGGCAAGAAGACCGACGCGCATGCGGCGGCCGTCGTTGGCGACACCGTCGGCGACCCGTTCAAGGACACGGCGGGCCCGTCACTGCACGTGCTCATCAAGCTCATCGCCACCATCACCCTGGTGCTCGCACCGCTGTTCATCCGCTAGCTCGCCCGGCCTCGGCGAGCTCGCCCGCGCCAGGCACCGGCTGGCCGGGGGCGCGCCAGGCCCCCGCCGGGCCAGGCCCGCCAGGCCCCCGCCGGGCCAGGCCCGCCGGGCCCGGGGCGCGCCACGCCAGGCACCGCCGGGCCCGGGGTGCGCCAGGCACCGGCTGGCCAGTCACGCTCATCGAGGGCCCCGCTCTACCGACCAGGGCGTCTCTACCATCCGTTCGGGCGATGCTCGCGGATACCGTCTGACAGCTCGCTGGGACCGATCTTCACCATCACCGAACGTCTCGCCGGCCGATGGGGTCATGGCCGGTCGCCGCGGGCCTCCCAGGGACGATCCTTCACGGCGCCCGGAACAAATGTGCCTCTGAGTGCCCGCCAGGCACCGCGATCGCGTCGCCGACGGCCATCCCGTTCGCTGATACTGCAGGATCGCGGTCCTGCCCGGCGCTAGGGAAGGCGCACATCAGGCCGGTCCCTTCCTCCGCTGGTGAGGGCTGCCTCCCGGCATGCTCGCCAAGCGTGCCGCAGCCTCAGCGTATCCGTGGACCCTGGGCCGAACCGGACCCAGTGCGAGGTCCAGCGACACGGTACGACGCGCTCGACCCGAAGCGAATGGGTCGAGCAAGACGAAGCTTGACGTCGTCCCTGATCGCGGTGGGTCCCCACGCCACCAGGTGCGGAAGGCATCGGTCGGATCCGGGCACAGCGCGTGGAAGGTTGCCGGACGGAGACGGATCGCGTGCAGCACTTCGGCCGACCATAAGGCGGCGAGAACGTGGGTCTGACTCTCGAATCGCCGAAGGCCGATCCGCCTCGCGACGGAATCGGCGAGGTGCTCACGCTTCGCGTTGTAGCTTCCGGCTATCGCTTGGATGTCGGGGAATCGCGTCCGGTTCTCGATGTGCAGCAACGCACGAGATCCCATGTCCCACGCGATGACATCGGCCCGACCCGCGAACTGGTAATGCTGATACGGCTCGTCGATGCCCGTGCCAAAGCCGTACGTCCGAAGGCGAGCGACCTGAAGTTCGGCCATCGCGCTGTGGACGACATCCGCGTCGTGACGCCGGTCCACGCGCCGACGCGGATCGACGACGTCGACCCGGACCTCCAAGGCGAGTGCCCGTGCGATCCGTACGATCACGTCGAGCGAACCGCCCTTGCCTGCCTCGATCCCGTGCACGGTCGAGGCGGCGACCCGGCTCCGTGTCGCAAGTTCCGCCAGCGTCCAGTGGCGTCTCCGACGTTCGTCACGAACCGCGTCACCGACGGTATGGCGGATGCCCGACAGGGCGAGGGTGACCGCATCGGCGGCATCCGTGGCGGGCGTTCCTGGTGACACGGCACGAAGTGTGGATACGGATCCTTATGCGTCCGTTTGTTGACGCGCCAAGCGTGAGCCAGTGAGTCTGCGCGAGCCTGGCGGCGAGGCCGCTCGCATCGCGCCCTACGCGCGTTCCGCAGCCCTGTCACGGGTCAGTGTCCCAAGGCTCCTGGGGAACGGATCTTCACCATCACCGAACGTCTCGGCTGCCAGTGGGGTCATGGACCGGACCCCGCGGGTCCCCCCAGCGACGATCCTTCACGGCACCCGGCACAAGTGTGCCTCTGGGTGCCCGCGAAGCATGGCGATCGTGTCGCCGACGGCCATCTCGTTCGCTGATGCTGCAGGATCGTTGCCACAGTCCCCCGCCGGACCGCCCGCCCGGCATCGTCGCGCTGTCCCCCGCCGGACCGCCGGCCCGGCATCGTCGCGCGATCCCCGCCGCAAGTCCCGATCGCGTTGCCACTGTCCACCGCCGGTATCGCGGGAAGCTCGGTCACCGGGGAGGGTTCTGCCGGGCTTCCGCTAGACTCGCGAGTCGGGCCCGGGCGCATGCGCACCCGGGCTTCGGATCGGCGGACACAGACATCCGCATCCGAGCAGGGGGTCCATGGAGCTGCTCTTCCAGGCGTTCATCATCGGTGCCCTTCAGGGCCTTGCCGAGTTCCTGCCCATCTCGTCGTCCGCCCACCTCATCCTGGCGCCGGAGCTGTTGGGCTGGACCGATCCGTTCATCAACAGCGCCACGTTCGACGTGATGCTCCACGGCGGTACCCTCGTGGCGCTCCTGGTGTACTTCTGGCGGGACGTGCTCCGGCTCGTGGCTGCGGGCTGGGCGGCCCTCAAGGAGCGCTCGCTCGCGGATGATCCGGACCGACGGCTTGCCTGGCTGCTGGTGGTGAGCGTCATCCCGGCCGCACTGCTCGGAGCCGCCTTCGAATCGTTCTTCGACACCTACTTCCGGGACTCCGGCCGGCTCTTCCTCATCCCGCTGATCATGTTCCTCGGCGCGATCGTGCTGTGGGCCGCCGAGCGCGTCGGCCGGCGCTCCCGTGACCTCGACCGACTGCATCTGGGCGATGCCGTCTCCATCGGTGCCGCCCAGGCACTGGCGCTCTTCCCGGGCACCAGCCGGTCGGGTGTCACCATCGCGATGGGCCTCTTCCGGGGGCTCACCCGCGAGTCGTCAGCGCGCTTCGCCTTCCTCATGGGCATCCCCGTCATCGCCGGGGCGACGCTCTGGAAGATGCGCAACCTGGTCACCGACCCCCCGCAGGGTGACCAGTTCGGGGTGCTCATCGTGGGCATGATCTCGGCGACGATCTTCGGGTTGCTGGCCATCAGCTTCCTGCTGCGCTACCTCAAGACGCACGACCTGACCATCTTCATCGTCTACCGGCTGATCTTCGCGGCCGTGGTCACCGTGCTGCTGTTCTTCCGGTAGCGTCCGTGGAAGTCATGAAGGGGATGCGCCAGCAAGCGATCCGCGACCTGCTCGAACAGCGGCCCATCCGGACCCAGCAGGAGCTCGTGGCAGCGCTTCGCGAACGTGGCATCCGGGCGACCCAGGCCACGGTCAGCCGTGACGTGGCGGAGTTGGGCCTCGTGAAGCGCGGCGCCCAAGGGGTCCAGGTATACGCGCTGCCCAGCCGTGCCGAGGAACGCGAGCAGACGGGCGAGGACCGCCTCGCCAAGCTGCTGCATGACCTGCCGGTGGAGCTCAAGCCAGCCGGGCTGCTGCTGGTCGTCCGGACCGTGCCCGGGAGCGCGCACGCGATCGCGGCCAGCCTCGACCGCTGCCACTGGACCGAGGTCGTGGGTAGTATCGCGGGTGACGACACGCTGTTCCTGGCGTTCGCCGACCGGGTCGCCCTCCAGCGCGTGCGTCAGCGACTGGTCCACCTCGCGGGCTCCTGAGACCATGCCTCGTGGTGTGACGAAGGCCGGGTCGGTCGCCGGTAACCCCCACGGCGCGCTGGTCTGGTGCCCCGGTTTGACGCTCGGAGCACGGATCGTGTACGCTCCGCGCTCCGGCACGGACACCGAGTGGGCGACGTATGTGACGCGCACCCTCGGTAGTGCCGTTTCGTCGTGAATCCCCCGGGACCGGACGTTTCCCGGGTGCATCCCTCCGATCCAGGGGAAGTCGCGTGAACAACAAGCCCCAATACGTCTCACGGCAGGGCCTGGACGGACCTCCGGGCAGAGCTCGACGAGCTCGTGAATGTCCGACGCGCAGAGGTCGCCGCCCGGATCCACGAGGCCAAGGAGCACGGCGACATCAGCGAGAACGCCGAATACGAGGACGCCAAGAACGAGCAGGCGTTCATCGAGGGTCGCATCCAGAGCCTCTCGGCGCTCATCAAGAACGCCGTCATCATCGACGAGCACACCTCGAGCACCCACGTCCAGATCGGCTCGACCGTGGAGCTCCAGGGCTCCGGTGGCAAGGAGACATACACCATCGTCGGGTCGGCCGAGGCGGCGCCGGCATCGGGTCGGATCTCCAACGAGTCGCCAGTCGGTCGTGCACTCCTGGGCAAGAAGAAGGGCGACAAGATCACCGTGTCGGTCCCTGCCGGGGACCAGGTCTACAAGATCCTCGGGATCAGCTGATCCCCGTGGGGGAGGAGGCCAGAACGATGTTCTGGGCAGACGAGCTGGCGTCCACGTTGAGCGGGTCCCAGGTGGTCAATGATTCGAAGACGCCGTCCGGGACCGTCCACGTGGGCAGCCTGCGTGGTGTGGTGCTCCATGACGCCATCGCGCGCGCGCTCCGTGACCACGGCCTCCCGACCGGGTTCCGCTACGGCGTCGACGACCTGGACCCGATGGACTCGCAGGCGCTCCTGACCCCCGACGCGGTGGACCGCTACATGGGTGTCCCCCTGGCGCACGTGCCGGCGCCCGCCGGGAGCAGCGCTGCGTCCTACGCCCGCTACTTCGTGGGGGAGCTGTTCATGGGCACCTTCGCGGGTCTCGGCATCCACCCGACCATCTACTGGATGAGCGAGATGTACGGCAACGGGTCGATGGATCCGTTCATCCGGACGGCCCTCGACCATGCCCAGCAGGTGCGCGAGATCTACTCCCGGGTCAGCCACGTCGAGAAGGCGCCTGACTGGCTGCCGGTCTCGGTCATCTGTGAGCACTGCGGCAAGATCGGCACCACCTACGCGACCGACTGGAACGGCTCCACCATCGCGTATGCCTGCAAGCCCGACCACGTGACCTGGGCCACTGGCTGCGGCCACAAGGGCCGCGTGCTCCCGACCTCGGGTCGCGTGAAGCTGCCCTTCAACGTCGACTGGGCCGCAAAGTGGAGCCTGTTCGACATCACGGTCGAAGGCTGTGGCAAGGATCTCGCCACGGCCGGTGGGTCGCGTGACCGCTCGGATGCCATCTCCCGCGAGGTGTTCCACCGCGAGCCCCCCATCAACGTCGCCTACGAGTTCCTGAACATCGGCGGCAGGAAGATGAGCACCTCGAAGGGCACCGGTGCGACCGCGCACGGCATCGCGGAGCTGCTGCCCCCCGAGCTGCTGCGCTTCCTCTTCTTGCGCCACAAGCCCCGCAAGGCCATCGAGTTCGATCCCGAGGGCGACACCATCCCGGGCCTGTTCGACGAGTTCGACCGCATCTGCGCCGCGATCGCCGGCAAGCCGGTCCGCGGGGAGCTACCGCCCGAGCCCAAAGCGATCCTGCGCCAAAGTCTGGTGGATGCGGATGCCGACGTGGCCCTGGAGGCGGGCCGGTTCCGGCCGCCCTTCCGCCACCTCGCGCTCCTGGTCCAGGTGCCCAACGTCGACCTGGCGGCGCGCATGGAAGCAGAGAAGGGCGCGCCGCTCGACGAGGTCGAGCAGTCCATCCTCGCGGAGCGTGCCCGCGTCGCCGCCGAGTGGCTGGAGTCGTTCGCCCCCGACCGCTACAAGGTCGCGGTCCAGGAGCGCCTGCCCGAGGGTGTCGCGGGCCTGACGGAGGCGCAGCGGATCTGCCTCAAGGCACTCGCGTCGGAGGCCGAGGTGAGCGCGCCGGTGTCGGGTGACGCATGGCAGGACCTCATCTTCGGCACGTCCGCCGCGTATGGCGTCTCCTCCGGCGATGCGTTCGCGGCCATCTACCTCGCGTTCCTGGGCCGCCTCAACGGGCCGCGCGCCGGCTGGCTCCTCGCCAGCCTCGACCGCGCGTTCGTGGTCCAGCGACTGCGTGACGCCGCGGGTGACCCGCCGATGCGGACGCCGTCCGAGCTGGCGGAGGAGGGTCCCGACCAGTGAGCGTCGGCGTCCAGCGGCTGCGCGACGATGCCGCGACCATCCGCCAGGGAGCGATCGCCAAGGGCGAGGATCCGGCACGGGTCGACGAGGCGCTGGCGCTCGACGCTCGCCGCCGTGTGATGCTGGGCGAGGCCGACCACCTGCGGGCCGAGCGGAAGCTGGTGAGCGAGCAGATGGGCGCCGCGATCAAAGGTGGGGCGAGGCCCGACGCGCCGGAAGTGGCGGCGCTCCGTGGCCGCTCCACAGAGATGGGGACTCGCATCGCCGAGCTGGACGTGATCGTCGGCGAGGCCCAGGCGTCGCTCGATGAGCTGCTGCTCCAGATCCCGAACCCGCCTGACCCCGACGTGCCGCCCGGTGACGCCTCGGCCAGCGTCATCGTGCGCACCTGGGGTGAGCCGCGACCCCATACCGACGCGGACGGCTCGGTCGTCAAGCCGCACTGGGAGATCGCCGAGGCACTGGACATGATCGACCTGGCTGCCGGTGCCAAGGTCGCCGGCTCCGGGTTCCCCATCTACAAGGGCGCCGGTGCTGCGCTCCAGCGCAGCCTCATCGACCTGTTCCTGGACCTGCACACGCGGGAGAACGGTTTCACGGAGATCTGGCCACCCGCGCTCGTGAACATCGCCTCGGCGCGAGGTACGGGTCAGATCCCGGACAAGGAAGACCAGATGTACGTGGTCACGCGCGACGAGCTGTACCTCGTGCCGACCGCGGAAGTGCCGGTCACCAACATCCATCGGGACGAGATCATCGAGGCTGCGTCACTGCCCATCCGATACGTCGCGTACTCGCCCTGCTTCCGGCGCGAGGCCGGGGCCGCGGGCGCCAAGACCCGGGGCATCCTGCGGGTGCACCAGTTCGACAAGGTCGAGATGGTCTGCTTCGAGCGGCCACAGGACTCCGGAGCGACGCTCGAGTGGCTCGTCGGGCGAGCCGAGGTCGCGCTCCAGCGCCTGGGCCTGGCCTACCGGGTCAAGCTCATGGCCGCCGGTGACGTCGGCTTCACCCAGGCCAAGAAGTACGACCTCGAGGTCTGGGCGCCCGGAGCGGAGGACTGGCTCGAGGTCAGCTCGGTCTCCAACTTCCGGGACTACCAGGCGCGTCGAATGAACATCCGCTGGCGTCCGAGCGCCGGGGCCAAGCCAGAGATCCTGCACACCCTCAACGGATCGGGACTTGCGCTCGCGCGCACCGTGGCCGCGATCATGGAGGTCTATCAGGAGTCGGACGGCTCCATCCGGGTGCCGGACGCCCTGCGACCCCGACTGGGGGAGCGGATCAGCGCGGCATGAGCCACGCCGACGCTCTGGGGGCGCCGCGCGCTGGTCATCTCCGCTGGGCACCGACTGGTGGCCCTTCGGGCACTGGATCCACATCCACGACCTGACCGTTGGACGCCGGTCGGACCCACCACTGAGCACGAGGAGCACGAGATGGCCACGAAGGCAGACTTCACCGAGGACGAGTGGAAGACCCTCAGCCGGAGCGTCACTGGCGCGGGCATGCTGGTGTCGCTCGCCCACAAGGACTTCACCGATAGCTTCGGGGAGGCGAACGCACTCGCCAAGGAGATGTCGACCGAACACGCTCACAGCGCGAGCCAACTCGTGCGCGAGCTTGGCGCGACCCACAGTGGGTTCGGGCTGACCGCGTCGCCCCAGAAGATCGAGGCCGAGACCATCGCGGCCCTGGCGGCTTCGGTGACGCTGCTGACGACCAAGGCACCCGATGAGCTCGAGGCCTATCGGGCGTTCGTGCTCGCGGTGGCCAACAAGGTCGCCGAAGCCAAGGGCGGGGTGGTGCCGGAGGAGGCCGCGATGGTCGAGAAGATCACGCTGGCTCTTGCGGGGTAGCCGTCAGCCGGTGGTCCGGTCGCCTTCGGGTCACCATCGCGCGCCACCTGTCGACGTTGCGCCATGGTCGGTCCCGTTCGCTGTTCATGAAGATCCGTCAGCCGCGTCCGGCGGGGAGCCTGCTCGGCCCGTCAGCCCCGCGATGAGGGTGTCGATGCCGTAGTCCCAGGCGGCATCCACGTCGCCGCCCAACCGGAAGGCCCCTGCGAGCTCCATGCTCACGAACCCGTGGGCGAAGGCGACCAGCAGCCGGGCAGCCGCGAGCGCGTCGCTGGCACCGACCAGGGCCGTGGCGACCCGGAGCACCCCGGCCGCGGCCAACGCGTCGGTGCCCGGTGATGGCGCGCCGCCGGGGACGCCGGCCGCACCGAACAGGAGCTGGTAGGCGCGCGGCGACCGGTGAGCGAAGGTTCGATAGCGCGTGGCCATCGTGCGCAATGCCCGCTGTGCGTCCCGGACGTGTGCCGGCGGTTCCACCGCGGCCGCGAGGTCCGCCGCCACGTCATCGGCGAGTGCGGTCACGAGCGCTGCGCGGTCCGTGAAGCGCTTGTACAGCGAGGGCGCGCGGACACCCACCGCATCCGCCACCGCCTGCATCGTGACGGCCTCCGGACCGCCCGCCTCCAGCAGGAGACGAGCCGCCTCGATGATGGCGTCGTTGGAGGTGCGCGCGATGGCGGGGCTCATCCTACGGTCGGCAGGACGCCGGCGGTGGAGGCCGCGACGGCAGCCGCCCGGTCCTTGCCGATGCGACCGAGATGGGTATCGGCGAACCCGGTCGTCAGCTTCAGGCCATACCCGGCTGCGCGGTCCATCCCCACGTGCGCGACCAGCACGCCTCCCACCATCGCGAGGACCGGGATACCCATGGCCAGGCCAGCACCCAGGATGGCAAGGCCGGTCGCCCAGTCGTGGGCGAGGTTGTAGGCGAAGGCGCCGACCCGCGGCCCGCGGAGGTACCCGGCCATCGAGATGTCCACTGCGAGCATCGCGGGCACGAACCAGAGCCAGTCCCCGCCGAGCCGACCATAGACCACCGCGCCGGCGACCAGGGCGGCCAGTCCTTCGAGGCGGAGCCAGGCCCGTACCTGGCGATCGATGGCAGGAACGGCGGTGGTGATCGGGTGACCCATGCTGGTCGCTCCATCATGCGTTGCGATGGGCGTCGTGCCCATCACTAATAGCTACTGTACATAGCCTTGATGGCTATTGTCAATAGCCAAAGACGTACGGGGTCAGCCGCTGGCTCGGACGGTACACTCCGGGTGGGGAGAGGTGGCCGAGTGGTTGATGGCAGCGGTCTTGAAAACCGCCGGGCGAAAGCCTCGTGGGTTCGAATCCCACCCTCTCCGCCACTCATCCTATGCACAAGCAGGCCCATCGGGCTCGTTGAAGGTTGCCCGGTGACCGCTGATGGCAGGATCGGATCGTCGACCTCGTCGTAGTCATACAGCTTGCTGCCGTCCCGGACCGTGCAGACCTCGTCGCTGGTGTAGACGCGCCCGGGTGGGCTCGTCATTTCAGGCCTTTGTGCCAGAGGGGCCGCTCCCGGTCGGCGCCACTGGCGGGGCAGGACTCATCGCGCTGGGTGCTCGAACTCGATCGCCGCTCGGGCAGTCAATCCTTGCCTAGGCCGAGCGCATGTCGGAGCTCGTCCATGGAGGCTGGGGCGAGCACCTGGCCCCGATGGGCGAGCCACTCCTCGAACACCGCGCGCCAGAGGGCAAGGGCTTCGTCCAAGGCATCCGGGTATTTCGAGGATCCCTGGACCTCGGCCCAGACGCGGGCGCCAGACCCCCCGTGAAACTCGACCACGAGGCGATCCCATGCTGGCGTTCCCAGCTTGAGCGCCGCGTCCGGCGGAGGGCCTGTGCGCTTGGCGGTGAACCGGTCGTGGGTCACGCCCCAGTTGACCACGGTCCGACAGCCGCTCGAGGAGATGGCCCGGGAGGCGACCCGCATCGTGGTCGAGCTCGCGGGCGGCAGCACGCGCCAGATCCAGCGCATCGAGCTCTCGACATCCATGGTGGTCCGCGAGTCCACTGGGCCGGCGCGGCCGCGCCGGGTGGCGACAGGGTCCTGACACCCGGACCCGGCCAGAGGCGGTACCGGCCGGGGCGGGACTGGAGGAGGTTGGAGTGAACGTCGCGCGTTGTGGGGCAGGGCCCGACTACCAGCACCGCATGACCCGCGCGACCCTGCGGCTGGTCGGGCGAGACGGTACGCCCCTCCGCGGGTCGCCCGTCTCGGTCGAGCAGGTGCGACACGCGTTCCAGTTCGGCAACATCGGCTTCGACTTCATCGCCCTGGCCAACGGCGAGGCCGAACCCGCACGCCCCACCTCGTTCGGCGGTGCGTCACCGGACCTTGTGCCACGCCTCGTGGAGCTGTGGTTCCACCTGTTCAACACCGTGACGCTGCCGTTCTACTGGCGGGACTTCGAGCCCGATCCCGGCCACCCCGATACGACGCGCCTCCTGCGGGCGGCGCGATGGTTCGGCGATCGCGGCTGCACGGTGAAAGGTCACCCGCTCGTCTGGCACACGCTGGCGCCGCGTTGGCTGCTCGACCTCCCATCCGCAGCGGTCGAGGCCGCCGTCAGGACGCGGATCACACGGGAGGTCACCGGGTTCGTCGACGCGATCAGCACCTGGGATGCGATCAACGAGGCGGTGATCATGCCGGTGTTCGAGAAGGAGGGGAACGCGATCACCCCTCTTGCCCAGCGGCTCGGGCGCGTGGGGATGGTCCGGCTTGCGTTCGAGACGGCCCGCGCTGCGAACCCGGGCGCGACGCTCATCCTGAACGACTTCGACATGTCAGCGGACTACGAGCACCTGATCGAGGGCTGCCTCGAGGCTGGTATCTCCATCGATGGGATCGGTCTGCAGAGTCACATGCACCAAGGCTACTGGGGTGAGGCGAAGACGCTCTCGGTACTTGAGCGGTTTGCGCGCTTCGGGCTTCCCCTGCACATGAGCGAGACGACCCTCCTGTCGGGACGGCTCATGCCGCCCGAGATCGTGGACCTCAACGATCACCAGGTGCCCGAGTGGCCCTCGACGCCTGACGGCGAGGAGCGCCAGGCGGAGGAGCTCGTGCGGCACTACACCACGCTCGTGCGTCACCCCGCCGTGCGGTCCATCACCTATTGGGGGCTGACCGACAGCGGGTCGTGGCTCGGGGCGCCGTCTGGCCTCGTACGGGCCGACGGCACACCGAAGCCCGCGTTCCACGCCCTCTCGCGCCTCGTCAAGGGCGACTGGTGGCTTCCCGCGACCACGGTCATCGCGGATGACGAGGGTCGCGTTGCCATCGAGGGGTTCGCCGGCCACTACCGGGTCCGCGTCGGGGATGAGATGGCAGTAGTCGATCTGGATCTGCACGGCATGTCGGAGCGCGACGTCGCCATCGGCTAGGGCAAGAAGCCCCATAGACGCGCACCCGACCCGTCGGCCAACCGTATGGGGTCCAGGGTGCGATGGCGGGAACCATCCGCGAGGGCCATCCAGTCGGGTCAAGTCGCCGGATGTGGTGGCCGGCAACGCGTGCGATCTCGAGCACCCGGCGTGGACGCACATCCTCGAGTCGACCCACGTCGTGGAGGCTCGCGATGAAGTTCGCGGCGGAGGGAACCGTTTCGGTGGTTACGCCACACATATAGTCCGAACGCGGTCAGGTCGGCCGTGTCACAGCGGTGGTGGCCGTGCAACGAGAGCTCGTGGAACGAGCGATCCGGGGTGACTTCGAGGCGTTCTCCAGCCTGGTGAGAACGTCGACGTCGCGCCAGTACGCCATCGCCACCCTCATCCTTCGCGACGGGGACCGTGCCCAGGACGCGGTCCAGGAAGCACTCGTGTCAGCCTGGAAGGGCATGGGTGCGCTCCGGGACCCCGATGCGTGGGACGCCTGGCTCCATCGACTCACCATCCGGGCCTGCTACCAGGCGGCGCGGCGTGAGCGGCGTCGGCGCCTCGTCGAGCTGCACGTGTGGCCCGATGACAGGCCGTCGGGAGAACCGGACGCTGCGATGATGCTGGCCGACCGTGACCGTCTCGAGCGCTCACTCGGTCAGCTGCCCATCGATCAGCGTGCCGTCATCGTGCTCCATTTCTACCTCGGACTGCCCCTCACCGAGGCGGCCGATGTCCTCGACATCCCCCACGGGACGGCCAAGTCCCGGCTGCATCGCGGCCTCGCCGCGCTGCGTGCCGGGATCGACTCCGAACCCGGGGGCACGTTGCACCAGGTCCGGGAGCGATCGACATGACCAGAGACGAGCGACTCGAGCGACTGCTCGCCGACGTGCTCGCGGACATGGCGCCCACTCGCGAACCGGACCGGCTCGTGCCCGAAGTCCTCCGGGCCGCGCGGCGCGAACGCCGCTGGCCGCGTTGGCTCGCCCTCATGAAGGAGTCTCCCATGCGCCTCTCCTCACGAGTCGCCGTCGGGTCGCCGACGTTCCGGCTGGTCACGCTCGCGGCCATCACGATGGCCCTCATCCTGGCCCTGGGCGCCGCAGCCATCGCTGGCGCGTCGCTGCTGCCGAGCCCACGTGTGGCGCTGCCGGAACCGTATGGTCCGGCACGCAACGGGGCCCTCGCATACGAGATCGAAGGCGACATCTACCTTTCCGACGCCGCGGGCTCGAAGGCCGCGCCACTCATCACGGGACCCGACATCGATGCGGGACCCTACTTCTCGAGGGACGGCACCCACCTGATGTTCACCCGCGGGGCCCCCGGTGGCCCACAGGCTCTGATGATCGCGGGGGCCGACGGCATGGACGCCACGACCGTGGCCGCTGACACCGACTGGGCCGACTGGTCACCCGATGGCACGCGCATCGCCTTCACCCATCCGGTCGACGGGCAGCTGGTGCTGTCGATCGCCACGACGGACGGCAGCCAGCCCGTCGTGGACCTGGACCTGGGCGACGTGGTACCTAAGGACGTCGTCATCTGGCGGCCACCGCACGGCGATGAGCTGCTGTTTCGGGGTGCGCCCTCGCTGGCCGAACAAAGCAAGGTGGCCCTGTACCTGGTCGGGGCCGACGGCAGCGGACTCCAGCAGATCACACCGGTGGTCCCCGACGCGACTGCCTATGGCAGCCCGACCATCTCACCGGACGGGACCACCGTCGGCTACTGGACCTGGGGGCCCGACGACGCGGGCAAGACGGACGGGTGGGGGCACCTGCTGGACCTGGAGACTGGCGAGGATCGCCTGTCCCACGACTACGGTGGCGGGTTCGCACCCTTCTCGCCGGACGGCCGCTGGGTCGTCGGTGCCAACGCGGACCACCTCGTGGTCGCGCCGGTCGCGGGCGACGAACCGGCACGCCAGATCGGGCCCGCCTTCGTCGCCAGCGCCCAGAACGACTGGGACTTCTCGCCGGACGGGGACACGGTGTACCTCACCAACGGCGGTGAGGGGACCTGGTTCATCGACGTCGCGACCGGCGATGCCGCCCGAACGGACCAGCTCATCCCGAACTTCCCGACCTGGCAGCGGCTCGCAGACTGACAGCTCCTCCACGCACCCGGCCGGTCGCAGTGATGCGACCGGCCGGAGCGGGGGTCCCGATCCAGTCCTCCCCATCCCACCCCCAGCCCTCCCGCTCCGCCTCGATGAGCTTCGCCGCTGCCGCCACCGCCTCTGGTCCGGTCACGCGATCTCGATATCGGATGTCAACTTTCGGGCCGGATGCGACCCTTGATGGGGGATGGACTGTGCGTTGGTCATGACCGACTGGGCACAGCGCGTCGAGCAGGCCTAACTCAAGGATGGCGACCGCCTGTGGCGTGCCCTGCACGCATGGAGCGGGGATGCCGATATCGCGAGCGACGCGATGTCGGAGGCATTCGCCCAGGCTCTCCGACGGGGCGCCGAGGTCCGCGATCCCGCGGCCTGGGTGTGGCGCTCGGCGTTCCGGATCGCGGCGGGACATCTCCAGGCTCGTCGGGACATCCCATCCACTGGCCAGGATGCGCCCGGCCGTGAGCCGGAGCATGTGGACCGCTACCAGGACCCCGACCTCCTCGCGGCCCTGCGGCTGCTGCCGGACGCTTGTCGAAGATGACCAGTCGCCAGGCGATGCCCGGGTCGGCCGCGATGACCATCGACCCGTCACAGCCTGCTGGAGTCCCGGGCCACCCAATCCACCGAGCAGGGAGATCACCATGCCCAGGCCCATCAAGTTCCTCTCGCTCAGCGGGTCTGGACAGCCAGATCGGTGGGGTCCGTGGCCGCGAAGACGAAGGAATGCAGCGCCTGGCCGTCCGCAACCATCCGGCCCAGGACCTGCTCGACCATCGCGCCGCCGTGGCCGCCATCGTCCGCCAGCTACCCCGCTATGCGTCGACCCAGCCAAGCGCGCACACGTACACGACGAAGCCAAAGAGATCGTCCCGACTCGCCAGTGCGCTGCTGGAACCGGAGATGGCGTCCAGGTCCGCCTGCGTCGCCCAGCCCTGCTCCAGGACGGTGTCCCGGAATGCCGGTTCGCGGATCTGATGGTCGAGCATCATCGAGAGACCCGCCGAACTGGCGGCCGAGCCCGCTACGTTCTCGATGCCGCCGGTCGCCTCGGTGCGCGCGAAGCCCGCGTCGCGCAGGTAGGCACGCAGGTCCGCCGCGTACCTGTCACTGGCGCCGTTGTACTGGCGGACCTGCTCCGACAGCTCCATGAACCGGCGCAGCTCCGCTGTCTCGGGTCGGAAGGTGAACGCGGGATAGTACGGATCCTTGATGGCGACGACGCCACCGGGTCGGAGGACGCGGCGCAGTTCGCGGAGTGCGCGCAGCGGTTCGCTGACGTGCTCGATCACGAAGTGCGCCACGGCGACGTCGATGGTCGCGCCGGGGAAGGGCAATGCGTACACGGATTCCTGCTGGAAACGGACGTTGCCGATGTCGCGTTCGGCGGCCAACCGCTGGGCCGCGGCGAGCTGGCGAGGCTCGATATCGATCCCGATGACCTCGCCCGGCGCGACGATCTCAGCGAGTCCCACCGTGATCGACCCGGGTCCGCAGCCAACGTCCACGACGGACAGCCCCGGCGAGAGGTACGGCAGCAGGAACCCCAGCTCGCGTGTCGCGGTGCGCTGGGCCATCCACTCGCGTGTCCAGTCCTCATAGCCGTGGACGTACCGCTCTCCACCGGGCGCGCTCGATGACGTCATGGTTCCTCCAGTCGGGACCAACGGTCGACCAGCCAGGCACTGCGGCTGGCTTGGGGCAAGGCGGGGATGGTGGCACGTTCTCGCGCTCGCCGACCAGCAGTGCTCCGCCGCCCGGCTCATGGACACGAAGTGGCCAGGGATGCCTGGCGCTCCCACGTCGTGCGCGGCGGCCCGGGGATCGTGATCCCGGCACCCCGCTAGAGTCCGCGTCCCACCCACGGATAGCGCCTCGGGGATCGCCGCCCAGGGTCATCACCTTCCTCTCCTTTACAGGCGATGCCGCCAAGGCGATGATCCAGCGGCCGACGGACCGCAGCTGCGCGGGCGTGTCCAAAGCTTCTTGATCCGGGCCGGGTCACAACGGCGAGATGCCTGAGTGCGAGGTAGGTGGGCGACACCGCCGGCGTACCCGACGCATCGTGGTCGCGTCAGGTCCTCAGCTCGGCGAGGTAGGCACCTACCCGATCGGCGACCAGTCGCGGGGTCAGGCCGAACTTCTCAAGCAGGGCGTCGTTCGAGCCGGACGCTCCGAACTCGTCCCGCAACCCGATGCGCCGCATGCGCGTCGGCAGCTGCTCACCGAGCAACTCGGCGACCGCCCCGCCGAGGCCGCCCAGGATCGAGTGCTCCTCGATCGTGACGACGAACCCGGTCTCGCGGGCCGCAGCCAGGATCAGGTCGTCGTCGAGCGGCTTGATGGTCGGGACGTGGATCACGCGAGCGTCCACGCCCTGTTCCGCTAGCAGTTCCGCGGCCTCCAACACCCGACCGCTCTGGGGGCCTGTGCTGATCAGGGCGAGGTCTCCACCGTCCCGGAGGGTGACGGCACGGCCAAGCTCGAACCGATAGCTGTCGGTGAACAGCGTCTGAAGCGCTTCGCGATAGACCATCAGGTACACGGGGCCGTCATAGGCCACGACAGCCCGCACGGCCTGCTCCATCTCGACCGCGTCAGCTGGGTTGACGACGGTCATGTTCGGCATCGCCCGCATGATCGTCACCTCTTCGACCGGCTGGTGTGTCTTCCCGGCCATCCCACTCATGAGGCCCGTATAGCTCACAGCGATCTTCACCGGGAGCCGGGGTTGGGCGATGAGCACGCGGATCTGGTCGAGGCTGCGCTTCGCAACGAAGACCGCGAAGCTGACCGGGAATGGGATGAACCCCGCAGCAGCCAGGCCTGCCGCCATACCCAGCATGTTCTGCTCCGCGATCCCCACCGGGAGGTAGCGGTCCGGGTGGGCCGCCTCGAAGATGTCGGCGCGGGTCGAGTTGCCCACTTCCGCATCGAGCATGACGATCCGTGGGTCTTGGACGGCAAGCTCAGCGACCGTCGTAGCGAACGCCTCCCGAAGGGTCGGACCGGGTGCCCTGTCGAGGCGTGCGCGGATCACGGTGGCCGTTGCGACCCGGTCGCTCATGCCGGCTCTCCCAGCTCGCTCAGGGCCAGCGCCAGGTCGTCGGGTGTCACCACCCTCGAGTGCCAGTACCAGCGGTTCTCCATGAACGACACGCCTTTGCCCTTGATGGTCCGTGCCATCACCACGGATGGTCGACCTCGGGTGGCCCTGGCCTCGTCGAACGCTGCCGTCAGGGCGCGCACATCGTGGCCGTCGGCCCGGATCACGTTCCATCGACAAGCGCTCCATCGATCCTCGAGCTCTCCGGGCTCCCACGGACCGCGCCGTTCTCCGGGCAGGTCTGCAGCCGGCCCGAACTGGGCAAGGCCGTTGGCGTCGACCACGGCGACCAGGTTGTCGAGCTCGAACCTGCGAGCGACGAAGGCCGACTCCCAGATCGCGCCCTCGTGGCACTCGCCATCACCCAGCAGCGCATAGACCCGACCGGAGTGGCCATGCATGCGTGCTCCCAGCGCAAGCCCGACGGCGGCCGACAGGCCGACGCCCAGCGAGCCCGTGGACATGTCGATGCCCGGTAGCGCGTTCATGTCCGGGTGGCCAGGCAACCTTGAGTCGATGGCATCAAACGTACGCAGCTCATCGAGCGGGAAGTAGCCCGCCAAGGCGAGCGTCGCGTACAGGGCCACGGAGGAGTGACCTTTCGAGAGTACGAACCGGTCGCGGTCCGGCCAGCCGGGCTCACGCGGTCGGATGCGCATCTCGCGGAAGTAGAGGGTGGCCAGGATCTCGGCCGCGGAAAGGGGACCGCCGACATGACCGCCCTGGGCGTAGGCGACCGTCCGGAGCACCTCGACCCGGATCCGGCGCGCCATCTCCCGCAGCAGCTCGGGATCCACGTGGGTATCAGGTCGCCCGATCGCCACGTCTGTCACCTGATGTCCTCCTTCGTCAGCTCCAACCCCTCGCCGGTCCGTCTCAGGGTCACATCATCGTCGATGGTGGTGTCGCGTTCGTGCTGGGCCGGCTCGATGGTCTCGTCCACCCGGTCCTCGTTGGGTGCGACGGCGGCGAGGAGGAGGAGGGGCATGTCACCCTCCGGCACCCGGATCGCGTGCCTGACGCCACGCGCAGCGAGCAGGAATGACCCGGGACCGACCTCCCGCTCCGGCTCCCGACCGATCATGAACCGCGCCCGGCCGCTGATGATGCTGAAGACCTCCTCGGCAGCAGGATGGGCGTGCGGGACCGTGCTGAACCCCGGCGGCCAGGCCAGCAGGACGACGCGAAGACCTGGCGTGCCGACCAGGCAGCGCCTCCACGGAGGCTCACCGGATGCCCGCGCGATCGCGTCGATGTCCACGGAGACCCTGTTCATGGCCTCCGCGGCGGAAACGAATGGCATGTCTAGGCCCGCACGACCGCGAGCGCCTGCTCGAGGCTCCGTTCGACCCGGCTGGCCAGATCGTCGATATCCCGCTCCTCGGCGATGAGCGGCGGGCAGACCGCGAACCAGTCCGGGTCGATCCGCAGGATGAGACCGTTGTCGAGGGCTGTCGTGCGTAGAGCTTCGCCCAACTTCCGGTCCGCCGGGAACGGCTCGTTCGTCGTGGCATCCTGGACCAGCTCCACGGCCAGCAGGACACCAAGGCCGCGCACCTCACGGACGACACCGGTGGACCTGAGGGCTTCCAGCCGGCCGCGCAGGCGCTGACCGAGCCGGCGTGCTCGCGCGGCGTAGTCACCTTCCACCAGCTCGTCGATCGTGGCGATGGCGGCGGCGGCGGCGAGCGGGTTGCCCGCGAACGTATGGCCATGCTGGAACTGCATATCAGCGGCGAGCGGCCCGTAGAAGCAGTCCGCGAGGTCTTCCCGGGCCATCATGGCGCCGGCCGGGATGACGCCCGTGGCCAGGCCCTTGCCGCCGCAGATGATGTCTGGCGTGACCCCGTACGTCTGGGCCGCGAACATGTCGCCGGTCTTGCCGAAGCCCGTCAGCACCTCGTCGAAGATCAGGAGGACGTCGTGCCGGGTGCAGATGTCCCGGATCATCTCGAAGTACTCGGCGGTGGGCGTGACCATGCCCCCGGTGTTGCACACCGGCTCGAGGATCACGCCAGCGATCGTCTCGGCCCCTTCGCTGGTGATGACATCCTCGTAGAGCTGGGCACAGAACCGGTTGGTCTCCTCCCACGAGGCGAAGCGATCACGCATCTGGATCGGGGACGGCACCTTCAGGAAGCCGGCTGGCTCGGGCTGGAACTTCACCTTGCGGCGGGAGCCACCGCCGGCCGCCATCGCCCCCAGCGTCGAGCCGTGGTAGCTCAGGTAGTTCCCGATGAACTTCTGCTTGTCGGGGCGGCCTGTCTGCTTGAAGTACTGGCGGGTGAACTTCATCGCCGCCTCGAGCGACTCGGAACCCCCGCTGAAGCCCTTGACGAAGTTGAGCTCGCCTGGCGTCACGGAAGCGAGCCGCTCGACGAAGTCGAGTGTGACGTCCGTGGTCCCGTGGAGCGGCGGCGCGAAGGTCATCCGATCCAGCTGGCGGCGGACGGCCGCGACCACCCTGGGATGGCGATGACCGAGCACGGCCACGAAGATCCCGCCGATGGCATCGAAGTACTGCCGCCCGTCCTGATCCCACACGTAGAGCCCGTCAGCTCGCTCGAATACCAGGGGCCGGTCAAGGAAATCGGACGTCTGCTTGAAGTCGATGAACGTGTGGCGGATGAGCCCTTCCCGGCGTGCGTCGATGGTGGGATGGCGAGCCGCCCGCGATGCCATCCCGCTGAGCGAGGCGCTTGGGTGTGTGGTCTTGACGGTCATGGCCGATCTCCCCTGGGGTTGTGGCGGCAGGAACGAGTCATCACGGGATCCCCTCGTGCGCGTCGGTCGAGAACGTGAAGACCATCTGGTGACGGTACAGCTGGCCCGGCAGGAGTTCGGTCGACGGAAAGTGGGAGAAGTTCGGGGAGCAGGGGAACTTCTGCGTCTCGAGCGCGAGTCCTGCGTACTTCACGTACGCCACGCCACCCTTGCCGATGACGTCCGCGTTCAGGTCGCCCGCCATATACATCTGGACCCCTGGCTCCGTCGACCGCAGGTGCATCACACGCCCCGATCCAGGGTCATGGACCACGGCGACGTCGTGCAGCTCGCCGGGAGCGCCACGTACGACCCAGTTGTGGTCGTAGCCCCGGGCCTCCCCCTGGCCGTCCGTGCCCAGGCCCGGAAGCCCCGATATCCGAGACCCGATCGTTCGGCCGTGACGGAAGTCGAAGGGAGTCCCGTCGACCGAGAGGATCTCGCCTGTCGCCAGCAGCTCGTCATCCACGGGCGTATAGAAGCTGCCATCGATGGTCAGCTCGTGCCCGAGCACGTCGCCTGCATCATGACCTGCCAGGTTGAAGTACGAGTGATGGACCATGTTCACGATCGTCGGCGCCGAGGTCCGGCACTCCATCGTCACGCGAAGTCCTTCCACATCGAAATCGTACGTAGCGCTCATGTCGAGCGCGCCGGGGAAGCCCATCTCGCCGTCCGCGGATGACGCCTCGAAGCGGATGGCGGTCCCGGACGGATCGAAGTCGGCGGTCCAGATCTTGCGGTCGAACCCCTCCCTGCCACCGTGCTGGTGGTTTGGTCCCTCGTTGCGGTCGAGCTGGACCTGTCGGCCGTGAAAGTCGAAGCGCCCGCGCGCGATGCGGTTCCCGTAGCGTCCGCACGTCGCTCCGAAGTAGGCGTCCGAGGACTCGAAGCCGGACAGATCGTCGAACCCGAGCACGATGTCGGCGAAGGCTCCGGCCCGATCCGGGACGTACAGTTCGACGAGGCGCGCTCCGAAGTCGACGAGGCGTGCCCGGAGCCCACCGCCTGTGGTCACGGTATAGGCACGAACGGGTGCGCCGTTGATGTCACCGAACGGGGAGCGGCTGATCATGCGCCTCTCCTCGTCACACTGCGCCGCCCGCGGCTGCTGACATGTTCACTGGCGGCCAGATCGGGCGACCATCGCGGACCGAGGAGGTCGGCCATCGGGCTCGCCGGGTCGCGGAGCGCGGGGCAGACGAGGCGGAGGACCGTCACTTGCCCATCCCCATCGTGAGTCCGGCGATCAGCTGCCGCTGGAAGACCAGGTAGACGATGACTGCCGGCAGGAGGCTGATGATCGATCCGGCCATGATCAGGGTCACGGGGATGATGCGCGAGCTTTGCAGCGTCGCCAGCCCCACGGTGATCGTCCGGACCTCGGGTTGCTGGAGGAACAGCAGGCCGATCAGGAGGTCGCCCCAGATCTGGATGAACTGGAGGACGGCCACGGTGACCACCGCGGGGATCGCCAGCGGCGCCATGATGGTCCTGAAGACCTGGCCGTACCCGGCGCCGTCCACGCGGGAGGCTTCGATGATGTCGTCCGGGACACCGCGGAAATATGCGGTCATCAGATACGTCGCGAACGGGATGCCGAGCACCCCGTAGACGAGGATCGGGCCCGGGTATTGGTTGATGAGCCCCGCGTTGGCGATGTTCACGAACTCCGGGATGATGATCGACTGGACCGGGATCATCATCCCGGCCAGGATCCCGACGAACAGGAGAGGTGACAGCGGGAAGCGCAGCTTCGCGAACGCGAAGCCAGCCATGGTGCTGGTGATCACGATGAGGGCCACTGAGGACAGGGTCACGATCGCGGAATTGACCATCTGCTGCACGACCGGCAGCTGCTCGAACAGTGCCTCCCAGCTGTCCAGCGAGAACCCCTCGCCGGCACGGTACTGGTCAGGGGAGCGGAACGCGACGATGAGCATATAGGCGAACGGGAACAGCATCACGACGGCGACGACCAGCAGGACGGCCAGGATGCCGAGGCGATGCAGTCGACGAGTCAGGGGCACGGTCTCTCCTAGGAGCTGCGGTCCCGGAGGAGCCGGAGCTGGATGATGCTGATCCCGAACACGATCACGAACAGGACGACCCCGACGGCCGCGGCGTATCCAAATTCGCCCTGTGAGAAGGCCGTCTGGTAGACGAAGAACTCGAGGGTGGTCGTGCCAAAGCCAGGGCCGCCCTGCGTCATCACGAAGATGAGGCTGAACAGGGCCGTGAACCCGGTGATCAGCGTCAGGACGAACGCGAACTGGATGAAGCGCATCATGAGCGGGATGGTGATGTGGCGGAGCGTCGCCAGGGCACTCGCCCCGTCGACACGGGCGGCTTCGTAGACGTCGCGATCGAGCGTTGCCATGCCCGTGATGAATATGATCGTGTTGGTCCCGAAGACGGACCAGATGAACGTGATCACCACCGCGATCATGGCGGTCAGCTCGCCCCCCAGCATGTCAGTCCTGATCGGGATCCCCACGGCGCTCAGGAGGGCATTGAGCATGCCGCGCTGGGCGAAGACCCGCACGGCGACGATGCCGATCACGACCCACGAGATGGCTGTCGGCAGGAAGTAGACGGATCGGAAGAACCGCCAGCCGGTCACGTGTTCGTTGAGCAGGAAGGCTACCCCGAGCGGGATCAGGATCGCGACCGGGATCGACACCAGCAGGATCAGGTTGTTAAGGAGCACCCGGAAGAAGGCCGGGTCCGTGAACAGCCGCTCGTAGTTGGCCATCCCGATGAAGGTGGAGTTGATACCGTTCCAGCGAGTCAAGCTGTAGTAGAAGGTCTGGGTGATGGGCAGGGCCAGGAGCAGCACGTACAGGACGACCGCCGGCAGGACGAACAACAACCCGGCTCGTCGTTCGGCACGATGGAACCGGCCCGTTGGCCGACGCGGCTGGTGCTCGGCGGCGGAGAGCGCCTTGTCGAAGGCAGCTGCGTCTCTCACTCGGTGGCCCCAGGGTCATCAAGCGTCCGGACCACCGTGACGGCAGCCCGGACGCTCGGTAGCACTCCTACTTGAGCTGGTTCTTGGACTCGGCCGGCAGGCCCTCGAGTGTCTGCTGCATGCTCGTCAGTGCGTCGGCCACGGACTGCGAGCCGGCAAACGCCGCGTTCAGCACTTTGGTGCCAACATCGCTGACCTCGGGCTGGATGACATTGTCGATCATCGGATAGCGCGTGAAGCCCTGGTCTTTCGCGAACGCCAGGAGGTCCTGGGCCATCCGCTGGTCACTCGTGAAGCCTTCCTTGGTCGGGATGATGCCGTTGTCCGCGATGACCTGTTGACCCTCGTCTGACGCGATGAACGCGAGGAATGCGGCCGCCTGGGCCTGATGCTGCGAGTAGGTGGTCATGCCGAACCCATCGCCGCCGTACTCCACGATGCCCTTGACGGGCGTGTCCGAGAAGGGCGGGACGAAGACCTGGACCGAGTCGCCCATCTTCTCCTGGAGTTCAGCGATCAGCCAGGTCCCTTCCATCGTCATCGCTGCCTCGCCGTTCTCGAACTGCGCCACCGAGTCCTGGTTGGTCAGGACGTCCGAGTTCGTACAGCCCTTGCTGAACAGCGACGCCCACTTCTCGAACTGGGCCTGGACTGCGGGGTCGGTCCAGGGATCTCACCTGTGTACAGCTTCTTCCAGTCTTCGGGTGCCAGGTACATCATCAGGTAGCTGACGTCGTACCACGGGTAGAAGCCGCCGCCGAGCGCCTGTCCGCCTGTTCCATAGGTGAACGGCGTGATCCCAGCTTTCTTGAGCGCGTCGCACGCGGCGAACAGCTCATCCCAGGTGGTCGGGAACGACGTGATGCCAGCCTGGTCGAACAGGGCCTTGTTGTAGAAGCCGTTGTAGAACTGCAGATCCAGCGGCACCACGAGGACGCCGTCATCAGCGTTGAAGTTCAGCGACGCGAAATCGATGCCCTTCATCTTCTTGAGCTCATCCATCGGGACGAGGTCATTGAGGGGCTGCAGGTAGTCCTGGTACTTGAGGTCGAACAGGCCGGTCCACTGCGTGGCGAGGTCAGGCCCGGTCTTCGAGATCGCTGCCGCCTGGAGCAGATCGAAGTACTGGTCGGCCGGCTGTGAGACGGCCTTGATGGTGATGCCTGGATTCTTGGCCTCGAACGCGGCGATGAGCGCGTCGGTCGCCGTGGCGTTGGCCTCGATGCCGTAGTTGTGCCAGAGGGTCAGCTCGGCTGGCTCGAGTGCGGCTCCTGGTGAGGCGTCCTGTGCCAAGCCAGGGCTGGCGATGGCTCCGCCGCCGATCGCGGCAAGGCCTAGCGCCACCATCATGAGGGCGGCGGATCGTGGGGATCGGCGGCTCGATGCCGCGGGTCCCGCGTACGAGGTAGACAACTGGCGGTCCTCCATCGTCCGGTTGTTCGGGACTACCGAATTACATTCGGCGTGCGGCCGACGGTAAACCACGGGCGAGGTCCGTGTCAAATCGTTGTCCGGGTCCGGAGCCTCCATCGACCTGGATGGCTCGGAGCGCGAAACGACGGCTAGACTGCGACATCGGTAGGCCTCCGGTGCTGTTGTTCTGAAACACCACCAGCCTAGGGGCTCCCTTCCCCTCGCTCATGCCGGTCACGACGCGGTCGGTCCTCGTCGTTCGCGTGTGTAACGGACGTGTCCGGACCTTGACAGCCGATGCACTCGCCCGCCTCGTCCGTCAGAGGGGTTGACCAACAGGCTATCGTGTTTGGCGTGGCAGTCACTGGTTCGGACAGCGCGAACAACGTGACCTCCCGTTCGACCAGGTACGCGAAGTACGAAGTCCGGAGTGTCGCGCGCGCCCTGCAGCTCCTCGAGCTCCTGGCGGACCACGCGGAAGATGGGCTCTCGGTGACGGAAGCCGCAGCGGCCTTGGGAGCCTCCAAGAGCGCCACCTTCGCGATGCTTCAGACGCTCGTCGGCCGCGGGTACGCCACCGATCTCGACCGGGGTCCACGCTACCGGCTGGGGCCAGCCATCCTCCGGCTTTCCGACAGCCATACCGGGTCGAACACGCTCATCGACCTGGTCCGTCCCTCACTGCGGGCACTCACCGGTGCGACGGGCTGGGCATCGCGACTCGCCATCCACCAGAACGGCTACCCGGTCTTCATCTACCGGGTCGATGGCCCGGGTTCGGTCCGCTTCCACGTGCCACTGGGCACCCGCGAGCTACCGCATCGCAGTGCCGCGGGCAAGGCCATCCTGGCTGCCCTCGACGAGGGCCTCGTGCGCTCCATCGCCCGTGAGACGGGACTCCCGCGCTTCACGCCCCGCACCATCACGAACGTGGATGACCTACTGGCAGATCTCGCACTCGTGCGCAGCCGCGGCTTCGCCATCGACGACGAGGAGGACGTCATCGGGGTCCTCAGCGTCGGCGCTGCGTTCCTCGGTCGCGACGGTGAGCCGGCGGGAGCCGTGAGCATCACAGGCCTCAAGGCCGACAGGCCTGCTCGGACCCGCGAGGAGCTGGGACGGATCGTTCGGGCCCACGCTGACGAGATGGCCAGCGCGATCGGTGGACGGCCCTGGCAACCAGCCATCGGCGACAAGGAGGACTCGTGACCGTCATCGAGCCACAGGCCATGCCAGCGAACGGCGAAGGGCCGGCGCTCGTCGTCCGGGGTCCCGGCAACCTCGGCATCGAGCTTCGCGCATGGGTCCCCCCTTCCGGCCTCGAAGTACGAGTGGCACCCCGTCACGTCGGCCTTTGCGGCACTGATCTCGAGATCGTGGGCGGGTCCATGGACCCTGACTACGTTCGCTACCCCCTTGTCATCGGGCACGAGTGGTCCGGCATCGTGGCAGCGGTCGGAGAGCGTGTCACCAGGGTCGTGCCCGGGGACGCAGTGGTGGTGGAGGGGATCATCCCGTGCTCCGTCTGCGACGCGTGTCGTCGGGGGCAGACGAACCTCTGTGAGGTCTATGACGAGCTCGGCTTCATGCGTGACGGCGCGGCCAGCCAGAGCGTCACGACGCGCGAGCACCTTGTCCACCGGCTGGAGCCCGGGGTGCCACTCGTGTCCGGCGCCCTGGTCGAACCGGCGGCCGTGGTCCTTCGCGGCCTCTCCTGCATGGATCTCCAGCCTGGCGCCACGGTCGTCGTGGTCGGATCCGGCACGCTCGGGTTGCTGGCGGCGCACCTCGTGAGGCTATGGTCGCCCGCCTCGGTCACCGTGACGGGCCGCCGCCCCGCCCAAGGCGAGCTGGCCCGCGTGATGGGGGCCGACGACTATCTCGCCGGCCGTCCAAGGCGGCGTGCATTCGACGTGGCGATCGAGGCAGCCGGGACGCTCACGGCTGTCGAGGTCGCTCTCGAGGCGGCGCGGCGTGGCGGCCAGGTCCTCTTGCTCGGGATCTGCGGCCATGGCAAGACGGTGCCGATGAGCCCGGACGAGCTGGTCAACAACGACCTCCGGGTCCGCGGCAGCTTCGGGTACACGGCGGCCGCATGGGTCCAGGTCGTCGCCCTCCTGAACGCCGGGCGGCTCGACCTCCAGGCGCTGGTGACCCACAGGTTCCCGCTCGACCGATACCAGGCAGCGCTCGACACGCTCGCGAGACCCACCGATTCCACCCGGGGCAAGGTCGTGCTGGACCTGTGATCGCGCCGGGAAGGCACGGGCTCGGCATCATGGGAGGCCGACCCCGCGTAGCGCCAACGGCCGCCGCTTGCCGCCGCGGAGCGATGGCCCGAGCGGCGACCGGAATGCCCGATCGCCGGGTGGGCGCCCTTGCCGAGGACCGCCTCGGGTGGTCGGTCAGACCGCCGGAGCCGTCGGGCTACTGACGGGTGTCCCACGTCGCAGCAACGCGCGGCCGATGCCGATCCAGCCGATGCCGCTGACGAGGCCGCCGAGGGGGCGCTCGGCGTCAACGCGTCCGTGTATCACGCCTGGGCCGGCCTCGCCACTTGTTGGCCGAGCGGAGCGGTCGGATCGCAAGACCGGTGACCATGGTTGCGAGACACCCGATGGAGGCGACATCAGGTCGCTCCGGTAGGGCATTGGTCGCCTTGGGCGTACCTGGCCAAGCGTGAACCACACAGCCGTAGGTGGCTATGGACGCTGCGGAGTGGTCTTGAACACCGCCGGGCGAAAGCCTCGTGGGTTCGAATCCCACCCTCTCCGCCATGGCTCACGCGCCGGCGATGGCCTTGGGCGTGACCAGCCACGTTTCCAGTGGCCCGACGCCCTTCAATCGCACCATGCCCCGGCGGGTCGCCGAGAACGCATCGTCGAGCCGGTCCCGCGTGGCCCGACTCACCTGGACCGCGCCGGGCACGCCGGTCGCCTCCAGGCGGCTCGCCACGTTGACGGTGTCGCCCCAGAGGTCGTACTGGAACTTGTGGGTGCCGATCACGCCCGCGACCAGGGGTCCCGTGTGCACCCCCACGCGCAGGGCGAGCGGCAGCCCGGATTCGACCGCGTAGCGTTCCACGATCTCGATCATCTCCGACCCGAGTGCGACCACGCGAGCGGGGTGGCCCGGAAGGGGCTCCGGGACGCCACCGGCGGCCATGTAGGCATCTCCGATCGTCTTGATCTTCTCCACACCCGCGACATCCGCAACGGCGTCGAAGCGCGAGAAGAGCTCGTCAAGGTGCCGGACCAGGTCGCTGGGCTTGAGCCCGTGCGCGAGCGGCGTGAAGCCAACGAGGTCCGCGAACAGCACGGTCGCATCGGGTACGTCGTCCGCGATGGTGGCTTCTCCGCCACGGAGCCGCCCTGCGACCGGGGCCGGCAGGATGTTGAGGAGCAGGGACTGCACCTGGCGGTTCTCACGGGCGAGTGCTTCCGACTGGGCCCCGAGTGCCCGGTCGCTCCGGAACAGCCGGCGGGCCGTCATCTCCATCCGGTAGAGGCCGATGAGGACCCCGCTCATCGCGGCGATGAGGATGAACGCGTCGAGCAGCAGCGTCCGCGGCTCAGCCTCCACGACCGCGACGATGGCGAAGCCGGCAAGCAAGGCGAGGATGCGTACTGCTGCGAACACGAAGCGAACGCGGGCGACGAAGAAGAACACGGCGATGAGCACCAGCGCGCTGGCCGCGTAGGCCTCCGTCACACCCACTGCTGCGGCGAGCACGAGCGCACCCATGCCATTGGCGATCGCGACGGGTGTGGCGGCCGCACTCTGCCGATCCAGCGTGTCGGTCCAGCGCGACGCCACGAGGCCACCCAGGTTCACGAGGATGCCCAGGAGTCCCACTGCGACCGGCACAAGCGAATCCGACGGGTGCCGCACCGGCACCACCAGCATCGCGATGAACCACAGCAGCATCCCGACCACGCACGACAGCCGGTAGCCCACGAGCCCGTCGCGGCCCATCGCGACCTGGAAACCGCGCTCGAGGTCGCGATCCTGGAACGCGAGCGTGAGCGGCCATAGCGATGCGCGCACGCTGACCATGGGCTGGTCGACACTGGACCGGCCGATCCTCGGGCTCTGGCGGGCAGCGCCGGCGCCGGAGGCAGCTGCTGGGATCGACGGTGCGGACATGCGCCCAGCGTGCCGTCGGACGACCCGCCAGCCAACGGCCGCGCGTCGCACGCGCTCTCGGCCGGATGACGTATCCAGCCGTCTGCCCGAGGGACCTGTCACCGGGCCCCGGCCGAACATCGGCGAGCGAACCATCACGCCTGCTATGGTCGAGGGATGGTTCCCGACCCCGTTCTGCTGTCGCTTGCCTGACGTGACCCACCCGGTCGCGTGGTCCACCCTCGGCGGTCGCGCGAAGGCGTTCCGCATCGCCCACACCGCGTGGGCCGTGGCGAGCCTCGCGGCGCTCGCCGACATCTGGGCCTCAGCCCTCCGACGTCGACACGATCGGTGGCTCGGGGCCAGCGTCGCGTGGCTCGTGCTGGAGGGAGTGGCGCTCGTCATCGGCCGTGGCGACTGTCCCGCCGGGCCGCTCCAACGACGACTGGGCGATCCCGTGCCGCTGTTCGAGCTGGTGCTGCCACCGCGGGCCGCGAAGGCCGCCATCCCGGTGCTCACGGGCGTGGCCGCCGCCGGCATCGCGCTCGCCGCGCTCCGGGGACCACGAGCGGGGGGCGACCGCAGGTAGCGGTCCCGATGCCCGGGCGCGCCCCGCGCGCCACGCGCTACCGCGCCACGCGCCACGCGCCACGCGCCACGCGCTACGCGCTGGCTGGGCTCGACGCCGTCGTGCCACCCGCCGCCTGGCCACGCTCGACATGCGATCGAGCATGTGCCACGGCTGCTTCGAGCGACTCGAACAGATGGTTCTCGTGGCGCAGATGGTCGAGCGCCCCGACCGCGCGGAGGACCCGCACGTGCTCGGCCCGGGGACCCTTGATGAGCACTGTGATACCCCGCCCCTCAAGCTCCGAGATGAGCTCGCCCAGGGCCTGGGCGCCGGTCGCATCCAACACCTGGAGCTGAGGCATCCGGAGGATGACCACCCGCACATCGGACACCGATGCCAGCTCGGCGAGGAATCGCTGCGAAGCACCGAAGAAGAGGGCGCCATCGAGCCGATAGGTGAGGATCCGCTGGTGGAGGAGGACCGCTTCCCGTTCCGCTTCGAATGCCTCCGGGTCGGGGCCGCCGGCGACGTCGTCGGGCACCTCCTCAGCCACGAACGCGGACGAGCGTGCCACGGCCCGCAGCGCCAGGATGGCCGCGAGCGCGAGGCCGACCTCCACCGCCAGGATGAGGTCGAAGAGCACGACCGTGGCGGCCGTGACCGCCAGGATGGAGGCGTCCCCAGGCGTGGAGCGCAGCACCGCGCGCACGTTGTGGATGTCGACCATCCGGACGGCCGTGACCATGAGCACACCAGAGAGCGCCGCGAGGGGGATGCTGCCGACCGGCCCACCCAGGAAGATCACGACCACCAGCAACACCAACGCATGGACGACCGACGACAGCCGCGTCCGCGCACCCGCCCGGACGTTGACGGCCGTGCGCGCGATGGCACCCGTGGCGGGCATCCCCCCGAACAACGGCGCACAGATGTTCGCGAGGCCCTGGCCAAAGAGCTCCCGGTCAGGGTCATAGCGCCGACCAGCCGTCGCCATGCCGTCCGCGACCTTTGCTGACAGGAGGCTCTCGAGCGCCGCGAGGAGGGCCACCGCGAGCGAGGCGGAGAACAGCATCCCCAGCTGCGACATGTCCACCCTCGGCAGGCTGGGCGTGGGGAGCGAGCCCGGGAGGGCACCGATGCGCGCGACATCGAGGCTCAGCACATTGGCCGCGATGGTGGCCGCGATGACGGCGATGAGCGATGCCGGGACGGCCCGGTTCCAGCGTGGCAGCGCGACCATGACCAGGGCCACGAGGCCGACGATCGCGAGACTCTCCCCAGAGATCGTCAGGCTTGCCCTCCGGAGCGCGTCGATGGCGGTCATGAGCGTGCTCTCACCGGTGATGCTGCTGACGCCGAGGGCGGTCGGCACCTGCTGCAGGAAGATGATGACCGCGATGCCCACCGTGAAGCCCTCGATGACCGGCCACGGGATGTAGGCGAGGTAGCGGCCCATCCGGAGCAGCGCCGCGCCCGCCACCAGGATGCCCGCGACGATGCCCACGACGATGACGGCATCCGCGCCGTAGCGATGGACGATGGGCACCAGCACCACGGTCATGGCGCCCGTCGGACCCGATACCTGGACGTCCGAGCCCCCGAACACCCCGGCCACGAAGCCGGCCACGATGGCCGTGATGAGCCCAGCCTCGGCGCCCAGGCCGGTGGTGATGCCGAAGGCGAGGGCGAGCGGCAGGGCCACGACCCCCACGGTCAGGCCCGCCATGGCATCGATGCGCCAGCTCGCGCGGACGCCCGCGTAATCCGCAGTGCGGGGCAGGAACGTCCGGAGGTCGGACACACGCAGGCTCGCTGTGGTCTGCCACCAGGCCGATGCGCGCGTGGCCGCCCCCAGCACAGGCGTACGGCGACTCACGCGGGTCGCTCGTCGAGCAGGTCCGCGAGCAGCGTCTGGGAGTCCGACAGCGAGTTGATGAGCAGTCGGCGTGCGGACGCCAGGAGCGTCGCGGTCTCCGGATCGCGGATGGCGTACAGCACCGACGAGCCATCCTTGCGGTTGATGACCAGCCCCGCTCGCCGGAGGATCGCCAACTGCTGCGAGAGGTACGACGACTCGATGCCCACGAGCGGCTGCAGGTCGCCGACCGACCGCTCGCCATCGACGAGGACCTCAAGGACCCGGATACGGGCGGGATGCGCCAGTGCCCGGAAGAGGTCGGCCTTCACCTCGGCAAGGGGTCGACCTGCGAGCGCAGTGCCGGACATGGCTTCCTTCTGTTGGCGAGGTCATGATCATCTGACAATATCGTCAGATGACGGAATGTATCACCCTGGGCACGGATCGACACGTGTCCGCAAGCCTCGCGGCCGTCTCTGGCCCGATGCGTCCGCGGGTTCGGGCGCACACTCTGTCGGCCGCGATCGCAGAGTCCAGGAGGATGCCCATGCATGACATCGAACAGGGGCCGGGTCCGGTCGATCCCGCGGCGGGGTCAGACGTGGCCCCCGAGCCGTACGCCGAACCGCTTCCCCAGCTTCCCCGGGACCCACGGCCGGAGCCGGGTGACCCGCCCGCGGCGGTGCGCGGCACCGCCCAGACGCTCGCCGATCCGCCAGGGGACGCAGCGGACGACGGCAGCCGCCGATGGGATCCCCGGACCCAGTCGGCCGATCAGCGCGAGGGCGGCTGACCCACCGCCAGGGATGCCCCCGGCTCGGCTGCTAGGCCGCCGTCAGGGCTTGAAGTGGTTGTCGATCCACTGGCGCACGGCGCTGAGCTTCAGCTGGAAGGTGTAGCCGCCGGTGTATGAGGCCCATCGCGTAGGCCCGAAGACCTTGCCGTCGGACTCCGCGAAGCGCGCACCCTGTGCCGCCACATACAACGCCAGTGCGCCGCTCGCGTTCTTGGGCAGGTTGGAGTAGATGCGGCCCTTGACCGACGACAGCAGGGACGTGAGGTTGGATCCGCTGCCCCGCGCGAGCACCTTGCGGATGGCGTAGAACACGATCTCCTGCTGGCGGCGGACACGCCGGAAATCGGAGTTGCTCGTGCCGCCTTCCGTGCCGTACCGGCTCCGTGCGTACTTCAGGGCGTTGCGGCACTTCTTCGGCTTCTTGCCGCAGTCGCCGCCGCCGTTCATCTGGTACCCCTTCTCCTTGGGCACGTAGATCTTGCGCGAGTTGCGGGAGTAGTGATAGTCGATGAGGGTGCCCCGGATGTCCATGCGGATGCCACCGATGCGGCCGATGAGCAGCTGGAACTGGTCCATCCGGATGAGGGCGTAGTAGGCGATGGGGGTGCCCAGGGCTTTCGAGACGTCCCGACGGACGCGGTCGAGGGCGGCGCAATCGACCCCGCTCGGGCCGACACTTCGGCGCTTGTAGCCGATGTAGAGGGCATTGATCCGCCGCGACCCGCTCGTGCCGCCGCTCGCCAGCGGGATACGCACCGTATCGCGGGGGATGGCGGCCATCGCCACCCGGCCGTTCTTGGCGATATTGAGGGCGATGACCGTGTCGGTGCGCTCGCCGATATAGGGTTTGGCCCGGTAGTCCGAGCCCAGCAGCAGGACGGTCACGCTGCCATTGGGCGAGCGCTTCAACGGCCCGCTGCCGCTGCAGGGATTGCTGGCGGCCGCCGTGATCGCCGTGTCGAGCGTCTGCCCCAGGCCGCTGACCAGCGAGGTGCCGATGTCCGAGAGCGCAGTGGAGGCGCCCGAGAGCGAGTCGAGGAGGCCCGTCTCCCCGGTCTCCGTCGCGGCGGGTCCGCCGGTGGTGCCCGATACGACGCCAGGGGGATCAGCGGCGTCCAGCGGGGATGCGCTGATCAGCATGGCCAGACCGAGGGCGATGCCCAGCGACCAGCTACGGGGACGGGTCATCGATCGATCTCCCTGGGTGGTGGGTCAGCGCGCGAAGCGCGCGACCTTCTCTGCAGCCGACAGCACCCGGCGCGCCACGGTGGGCGACACCCGGGAGACCGCGTCGATGGTAGCCGCGAGGTCATCCTCCGGCAACGACGCGAGCAATCGGAGCAATCGGTCGAGGGATTCATCGGGGATCCGCGCGAGCACCGAGAACCCGCGCGCGATCTCCGTCGACTCGGCGCGTGCCAGGACACCCACGGCCCGCTCGAAGAGGCGCAGGAAGCCAAGCAGCTCGGTCATCCAGTCGCGGAGTCGGAGCGCCTCGATGTCGGTCGGTGAGGCGACGACCGCTTCCTGTGCCAGGGCGAGGCAGGTCTCGATGCGCGGCACGAGCGGGTCGGCCTCGCGCTCCTTGCGCTGTTCTGCTACCCGCTGGAACCACAGCCATCGGTCACCCACGACGCGCCACGCCGTCGCCGACGGGCCACGTCGGCCGCCGGGTCGCGCATCAGGAACCCGCTCCACGAGGCCCCAGCCCTCGATCTCGGCGAGCGCCAGGCTGGTCGCCCGGTGGCTGAGCTCGAGTGCCTCCCGTAGCTCGCGCTCGGTGAGCACGTCCGCGTGGCTCAGCAGATAGCCGTGGACGAGTGCGACCGACGGCTGGACGCCCCATGCTGTGCCCATGTCCCCCCAGGCGCGCGCGAACGCGAGCCGGACCGTCTCGGGATCGGGTCGGTCGGAGGCATCGACGGTGCCCACACGTCCGGCACCTTCCGACTCAGCCGCCAGGGTCGTCGTCATCCCGTCGAGCGTAGCAGGCGGGCGCGAGTCGTCGAAGGGCCGAGGCTGCGCCGCCCTGGGCGCGGGTGGCACACGCCACGAGGCGCTTGCGCTCTGCAACGGGCACCCCTAGACTCGGCCGCTGGACCCCATCACGGGCGATGAACGGGAGAAGTACCCGACGCCACGACCGCGCGAGCGGCGTGGGCACCTCGTCACAGAGAGCCGGCGGCGCTGCGAGCCGGCACGAGGCCGGCGGCGAATGGACCCGCGAGCCACGGTCGGTCTGCTTCGAGGGCGGCGACGACGTGTCGCTGAAGACGGGTGGCACCGCGGAAGGACCGACCTTTCGTCCCGGCTGGTCGGTCGGACATATGGCAGGAGCCCCGCGGACCGTGCCCCAGGTCGTCCCAACCAGCACCGATATCGCCGTCGTCACGCTGGGTGTCGTTGCACGCGGCGAGTCCCTGACCCGTGACCAGGCGCGGGTGTTCATGGCCGCCGTGCTCGATGGCGATGTCACGCAGGCCCAGCTGGGTGGTGCGCTCCTGGCGATGCGCGTGCGCACGGAGACGACCGATGAGCTGGCCGGGTTCGTGGAGGCCATGCGCGCCAGGGTGCTCGTGGTCGATGCGCCCGCGGGTGCCATCGACACCTGCGGGACCGGTGGTGATGTCTACGGCACGTTCAACATCTCGACGGCGACCTCACTCGTGACGGCCGCCGCAGGGGTGCCGGTCGCCAAGCACGGCAACCGCGCGGTGAGCTCCCAGTCGGGTAGCTCGGACGCCATCGCGTCCCTGGGCCTGACCGTGGAGCAGACCGTGCACGCGGCCGAGGCGTCCCTGCGGGAGACGGGCTACGCCTATCTGCACGCCCCCGCCTTCCACCCGGGCATGCGCCACGCGGGTCCTGTCCGGCGGGAACTGGGTGTCCGCACCGCGTTCAACCTGTGCGGCCCGATGGCCAACCCGGCCCTCGTCACTCGCCAACTCATGGGCGTGCCCGATGAGGTGTCCGCGGAACGCGTCGCACAGGTCCTCCACGCAATCGGCATCGAACGGGCCTTCGTGGTGCATGGCGACATGATCGACGAGCTGCCACTCGACGATTCGGGCGTCTACTACGAGGTCACCCCGGAGGGCATCACGCGCCATACCGTGACGGCCGAGGACGGCGCGCTCCGGCGAGCCGACACATCCACCCTCGCTGGCGGTGACGGTGCCGCGAACGCTGCCATCATCCGGGCCATCTTCGACGGCTCAGAGCACGGGCCACGACGTGATGTCGTGACCCTCAACGCGGGTGCCGCCCTCGTCGTCTCGGGGCGCGCCGACACGATCCGGCAGGGCGTCGAGCTCGCCAGCGAGACCATCAGGTCGGGGGCGGCGGGCGAGCTGCTGGCACGATTGCAGGCGCGGGCCTGGAGCCCAGGAAAGGACGACGCCCAGCCATGACCATGACCACCGGGCGACCGGTCCGCCGCGCGAAGGGACGATCGGTGCTCCAGGAGATCGCCGAGCGCCGTCGGGCGGATCTCGCGGTCGAGCTTGCCGGGACGACCCTGCGGGAGCTCGGTCGTGCTGCCGCTGGCGGCCCGGAGCCGCGATCGGTGGCGTTGCGGCTCGCTCGTCCCGGTCTCCATGTCATCGCGGAGATCAAGCGTCGGTCACCCTCTGCCGGATCGCTGAGCGATGCCCCGGTGGACGTCGCTGATCGCGCCCGGGCCTATGCCGCCGGTGGCGCCTCCATGATCTCCGTCCTCGTCGAACCGCACTGGTTCGGGGGCGCCATCGACGACCTGGCTGTGGCGCGGGCGGCGACCTCGATCCCCGTGCTCGCCAAGGAGTTCGTGGTCGATCCACGCCAGCTGCCCATCCTGCGGGCCGCCGGCGCCGACGCGGTGCTGCTGCTCGCCGCGCTCCACCGAGCGCCGGCGCTGGCTCGGCTCGTTCGCCGTGCGCTCGATCTGGGCCTCGAGCCGCTGGTCGAGGTCCACGATGCCCGGGAGCTCGATGCGGCGCTGGCCACCGATGCGCGGCTCATCGGCGTCAACAATCGGGACCTGCGGACCCTGGCCGTGGACACCACCACCGCCGAGACGCTTCGGACGGGTATCCCGCACGACCGCATCGTCATCGCGGAGTCGGGCGTCCGCCAGCCGGCCTTGCTGCGCCGATGGCGCGCCCTCGGCTTCGATGCGGCGCTCATCGGCGAGGACCTCATGCGGGCCGGCATCGAGTCCGCGGTGGTGAGCGCGAGGGTGGCCGCCTTCGTGGCCGCGGGTGCGGTGCCTCGACCAGGACAGGACCCTGCAGCGGATGGCCGGATGCCGCTGGTCAAGATCTGTGGCGTCACGGACGCCGAGGGGGTCCATGCGGCCATCGCGGCTGGCGCCGATGTGCTCGGGCTGAACATGGTGCCGGGCACGAAGCGGGCACTCACGGAGTCGGAGGTCGCGGCGCTTGTCACGGTCGCGCGAACCGCCGCGGCGCCCGGGAGTGGCCCGAAGCTGGTGGGCATCTTCGCCGACCGTGCAGCGGATGAGGTAGCCCGCATCGCGGCCCGCACGGGTCTCGACGCGGTCCAGCTCCACGGCGCAGAACCGCCGGAGGCGCTCGACGCCATCCCGCTACCGGTCATCAAGGCGCTCCACCTGCCGCCGATGGGCGAGGGGACCGCTGACGCCGTGACGGCCGCGGCAGGGGTGGTGTCCCTCGCGGAAGCGTATCGGGCGAGGCCCAACCTCTGGACCATCCTGCTCGACACCGCCGATCCCGTGGTGCCCGGTGGCACGGGCAAGCGCGCCGCGACCGACGTCGCGGCGGCGGTCGCTGGTCGGATCCCGGTCATCCTCGCGGGCGGGCTGACGGCGGCGAACGTCGCCGACGCGCTGCTGGCGATCCCGGCCATCGGCGTCGATACGGCGGGCGGCGTGGAGCCGCTCGTCCCCCGACCCGGGCGCCCATCCAAGGACCCGGTCCGGGTCGCGATGTTCCTCAAGCGGGCCCGGAGCGCGCGGCTGGACCTGCCGGCCTTCCCGTTCGGGCCTCGGCCGGTCGATGCCGGGATCCTCGAGCCCGACGCCCGTGGCCGCTGGGGTCGCGAGCGCCAGTTCGGTGGCCGCTACGTGCCCGAGACCCTGATGGCGGCATTGCTCGGGCTCGAGGAGGCGTACCTCTCGATCAGGACCGAGCCCGCGTTCTGGGCCGAGCTGCGCGAGCTCGGCCAGCGGTTCATCGGTCGTCCGACCGGTCTCTATCGAGCCGATCGGCTGGCCGCCGAGCTGGAGCGACGGGCCGGCCGGAGCGCGGGGAACCTGCGGCTCTATCTCAAGCGCGAGGACCTCGACCACACGGGCGCCCACAAGATCAACAACGCGCTCGGCCAGGCGCTCCTTACCCGGCGACTGGGCAAGTCACGGGTCATCGCGGAGACCGGCGCCGGTCAGCATGGCGTCGCGACCGCGACCGCGTGCGCGCTCCTGGACCTCGAGTGCGTCGTCTACATGGGCGCCGAGGATATCCGGCGCCAGGCCCCGAACGTGCTCCGGATGCGGGCGCTGGGCACCGAGGTCCGTGAGGTCACGTCCGGGACCGCGACCCTCAAGGACGCCATCAACGAGGCGATGCGCGATTGGGTCACGAACGTCGCGACGACCCACTACGTGCTCGGGTCGGCGGTCGGGCCCCATCCGTATCCCGCTCTCGTGCGTGACCTGCAGCGGGTCATCGGCGACGAGGCCGCGACCCAGGTCCGGGCCGCGGAAGGGCGCCTGCCGGACGTGGCCATCGCGTGCGTCGGCGGCGGCTCGAACGCCATCGGACTGCTGGCCCGGTTCATCGGCGAGCCGTCCGTGCGCATCGTGGGCGTGGAGGCAGCCGGGGAGGGGCTCCACGGCAAGCATGCCGCCGCGCTCGCGGGTGGCTCGCCGGGCGTGCTCCACGGCTCACGCTCGTACCTGCTGCAGGACGATGACGGCCAGGTGATGGAGGCGCACTCCATCTCGGCGGGCCTGGACTATCCGGGCATCGGCCCCCAGCTCTCGGCGATGTTCGAGGCGGGACGGTTGGAGATCCTGGGTGCGACCGACGAGGAGGCACTCGACGGCGTTCGGACCCTCACCCGCACGGAGGGCATCCTGCCCGCCCTGGAACCGGCGCATGCCATCGCGGCGCTCGGCGCCTGGTTGGCTGGCACGACCGCGCTCGCGGCCCTGTCGGACGAGGCGCTCGTGCTCCTGGGGCTCTCTGGCCGCGGCGACAAGGATCTCGCGGCCATCGCGGACCGACTGGGCGTGCGGGCATGAGCACCCTGACAGCCCCGGCGACGACCGCAGGCGCCTTGCGCATCGGCGAGGCGTTCGCGCGGGCGAAGGCGGATGGACGCGCGGCGCTCATCCCGTATGCCGTGGCCGGGTACCCGGACGCCGCGCGCGGGGAGCAGGTCGCGCTGGGCCTCATCGATTCAGGTGCCGACCTTCTGGAGTTCGGGCTGCCGTACTCCGATCCGCTTGCCGACGGGGCGACCCTCCAGCGCGCGAGCCGCATCGCGCTCGATGCGGGGGCCACGCTCGACCATTCGCTGACGCTCATGGAGCGGGTGGCGAACGCGCGTCCGGGCACGCCCATCGTGGGCATGGGCTACGTCAACCAGCTGCTCGGTGGACGCGACGGCGGATCGATCCTCCGGCGACTCGGCTCGGCCGGGGTCACCGGGCTCATCCTCGCCGACCTCACGCCCGATGAAGGCGCCGAGCTGCAGGCGGACGCTGCGGCCGAGGGCCTCGCCATCGTCTATCTCGTGACGCCCACGACGACCCCGGATCGACGGGCGTTCATCGCGAACGCGACCGGTGGCTTCCTCTATGCCGTGTCGCTCGCGGGTGTCACAGGAGCGCGGACGTCGCTGCCGCCGGGCGTCGGGAAGTTCCTCGACGATATCCGTGCGGTCAGCCCGGTGCCCGTCGCGGTCGGCTTCGGCGTCTCCAGGCCGGCCCATGCCCGGCAGCTGGCCCGGCACGCGGATGGCGTCATCGTGGCCAGCGCGCTCATCGATGCCCTGGGACCGGATGGCGATGACCTTGCGCGCATGAACGCCCTCGTCCGGGCGCTCCGGCAGGCCGCCTACCGGCGCTGAGCCCAGCGCTTCCCGGTCGCCCGCCATGCAGGAACTGGTGCCACTCCACGACGGCGTGGGCCTCGCGCTCACCCAGGACGGCCATGGACCCGCCGTGGTCCTCCTGCACGGCTGGCCCGTGACTGCGTTCCACTGGCGGCATACCGTCCCGGCGATCGTCGAGGCCGGGTGGCGGGCCGTCGCCATCGAGCCGCGTGGCCTGGGCGGCGCGTCCGAGGCCTGGTCGTCGAGGCGGAGATGCTGCCCAGGATCGACGCCTCGATCCCGACTTCGGGCCGCGATCACTACCCAACGTGGCACGGCCCGTTCAACCGGGTCGCGGGACTCGCCGAGGCACTCGTGCCGGGTCTCGAGGATGCCTACTACTGCGGGGCCTTCCTGCGCCGGAGCGCGGGCCAGGAGGTGCCGCTTGCCATGGGTGACGGGGTCGCCGCATCATTCAGAGCGGTGGCGACCCGCGTGGAGCATCACCCGGCCGATGGCGCGGGCCACTATCCCGTAGAGCAGCGACCCGATCTCGTCAACGGGCTGCTCCTCGACTTCCTCGACGGCACGCGATGATGTGACGTCAGGACCCTGAGCATCGTGCGCGGGTGTCGCCAGCCTCAGGCCGGTGGCGAGCCCAGGACGGTTCGCGCCGCAGCGACCACCGCGCCGTGGATGGCGGCAGGTGCCGCGATGATGCCTCGATTCCGGGTCAGCCGACGACCGGTCGTCCAGTCGAGCGGGGCGCCACCGACATCGGTCACGATGCCGCCCGCCTCGGTCACCACGATGGCACCTGCCGCGTGGTCCCAGACGTTCTCGACATAGCCGCCGCGCGGGATGCGCAGGTAGACCGACGCGTCGCCCCGCGCCACCAGCCCGTACTTGGCCTGGCTGTCGAGGCGTACGGGTGGCTCGGTGATGCCCAGCCGGGCCGCGATGGCACCGGCCTCGTCCTGTGCCGAATGGGCAGCCTCGAGCGACTCCGCGTAGCGCGCGCGCGACGGGTCGGTGATCGGGGCGACCGAGACGCGGATGGGCGTCGCATCACCGTCGAGCGCGAGCTCCCAGGTGCCGCCGCCCTGCTCTGCCACGAAGATGCTGCCGGTGCGGCCGTCCGCGCGCTCGAGGTTGGGGCAGCCCAGGACCCCCAATCGCACCTCGCCGCCGTCCACGAGTGCGAGCGCGACCGCGTACTGGCCCCCACGCAGGAACCCCTTCGTGCCATCGACCGGGTCGAGCGTCCACCATCGCCCGGTCGGGCCGCCGGCGCCTGCGCACCGCTCGAGCGCCGCTTCGATGGCGGATCCGTCGAGCCCGGGGGAGGCGTTCGCCAGCTGCACCTCGAGCGCCTCACGGATGACGCCCCGCGCATCGCCCCGGATCTGGCTGGCGTCCTCCTCGCCCATGACGGGGTCGGTGGGGAATGCCGCGCCCAGCGTCAGGCTGATGAGCACCTGCGAGCCGAGGTCTGCGACCGTCACCGGTGACTTGTCGGCCTTATGGGTCGCCAGCGCGTCCGAGAAGCTGTCGCGCACGGAGCGGCAGAGCCGGGACGCCGCCCGCACCGCCTCGATGGCAACGGCCCGTTCCTGGGTCACGCCTCAGTCGTGCCCACTCCCGATCCGGCTGCCGCCGCCGCTGCGGCATCATCGGCGGCGTCCGCGGCTGCGTTCGCGTCGCGCGCCCGCTCGAGCGTCTCGGTCAGGACATCGATGGGCGCCGCCTGCCCGGTCCACAGCTCGAATGCGGCAGCGCTCTGGTGGATGAGCATGACGTCACCGTTCTGGACGGCCGCCGCGCCTGCCGCCGCGGCCTCCCGGAGCAGCCGACTCTGGCGAGGTGTGTACAGCAGGTCGAGGACCATCAGCTCGGGCGGCAGGAGCTCCGATGGGATGGGCGTCTCGTCAGGGTTGCGACCCACGGAGCTGGCGTTGACCAGCAGCTTGGTCCGGGCGAGCTCCGCTTCCAGTACCGACTCATGCCATGGCTTGGCGCGCAGCTCCATGTGCGCGGCGCCCTTGCCGAAATGGCGTACCAAACCCTCCGCCCGGTGCAGGTGCCGGTTGAACACGATGACGTGCTGGAACCCGGACGTGATGAGCGCGTGAACGACCGCGCGCGCGGCGCCACCGGCACCCAGCACGACTGCCGCCTTGGGCAGCTTCTGCTTGCCCACGAGCGAATCGAGCGCCTTGCGGAAGCCGGGCACATCCGTGTTGTGGCCGATGAGCCGGGAGCCTTCCCGGGTGACCGTGTCGACCGCGCCGGTCGCGTGGGCGTCCTCCGACAGCCGGTCCATCATCGGCACGGCCCGCTCCTTGAACGGCACCGTGATGTTGGCGCCCAGGGTCTCGGCGTCGCGCAGCGCGGCGATGGTCTCGGGCAGGTCGATGAGCAGTCGGTCGACCAGCTCGTAGTGCGCGTCGATGCCCTGCGCGTCGAACGCGGCCTGCTGGAGCACGCCAGACAGGGAATGGGTGACCGGATGCCCGATGAGGGCGACGCGTTTGGCCATGCGGGAACTCCTGCAGAGCGGTCGACGGGCCGCGGTCATGACGTGGTTGGTGCCGATCGCGCGCAAGCGCGAGAAGCGCCCACCCCAGTTCCGCGCGTCGGGTGCCCGATGATACCCCGGGCAGCCGGCTGGGTCCCTGTCCCGCGTGTCATGTGACCGTTCCGCACCATCCTGGGTGCGGTTCGTGGCTCACCGGGTGCGTCTGGTGACCGCCGAAGGACCCTTCGCCCCGTGGTCGTGGCGCCGGACCGTCGTCCACGGCCCGGCGGCGCTCCAGGTGATCGGCCACGGGAGCCACGATTGACAAAACGGAGTGTCACGATATATCGTGACGCAACGCGATACGACTCGGCAATCATGCCTGGTCATGAACGCGACGAAACACAGGAGGTGCGGCATGACCGCCCACCGACAGCAACCCGTCGACCCGCTCTCGATGGGCCGGTTCGGCAGACGTCATCGGGCCCATCATCCCGACGATGCAGACCACGGCGACCACCGCGGGCACTCGGGCCGGGCGCGCCGACCGGGGTTCGGCCCTGGGCGGATGCCTTTCATGGGCCGCCGGCGCGCCACGCGACGGGGAGAGATCCGCGAGGCCATCCTCGTGCTCCTCACCGAGTCACCGATGCACGGCTACCAGATCATCACCGAGCTTGCCGAGCGCAGCGGTGGCGACTGGCGGCCGAGCGCCGGATCGGTGTATCCGACCCTGCAGCAGCTGACCGACGAAGGTCTCGTCCGGGACGAGGAGCGCGACGGCCGTCGGGTCTATGAGCTGACCGACGCCGGTCGAGCCGAGGCCGAGCGGACCCGCGCGGAGGTCCCACCCTGGCAGGCGACGGACCGCAACGACGCGCCAGATCTGCGACGCGTCGCGGTCCAGGTGATGTCGGCGACGGTGCAGGTCTCCCGGGACGGCGATGCAGCGATGCAGGCACGCGCGTACGAGCTGCTCGCCGAATGCCGCCGTTCCCTGTATCGGTTGCTGGCTGACGACGACAGCACGACGGCCGAATAGTCAGTGCCTGGCGCCGACGGGATCCGGAGGCTCCGGATGCTATGATCGGCCGCGCATCGTGCTCAAGTTGGCCGAATTGGAGAGGTCGCATAGAGGCCTAGTGCGGCGGTTTGCTAAACCGCTGAGTGGGGTAACCTGCTCCGGGGGTTCGAATCCCCCCCTCTCCGCCAGTCCAGGCCGATCGCATCGCGTGCGCCCGTAGCTCAGTGGATAGAGCGTCAGGTTGCGGACCTGAAGGTCGTGAGTTCGAGTCTCGCCGGGCGCGCCAACCCCCGAACGTGAAACGACCCCGAAGCACTGCTCCGGGGTCAGTCTGTGCCTGATGCCTGAGCCATCCGTCCGACGAAGAAGCGGCGGCGCGAGGCAACCGTTCTGCGCAGCAGACCTCGTCATCACCCTCGACGGGGTGCGTCAAGCAACCGGCGGCGGCGACGAGGACCGCAGCGGCTCACTGGCGCAGGTCGCCGGCCGTGGGCGGCGACCCGAGGTGGGACCTGAGGGTGTTCGGCGATGGGAAGGGATGCTCAGGCGACGATGATCACCTTGTGCGCGGTGGGGTCGGATCGGAGGGTCTCCAGCGCCTGGCCATAGTCGTCGAGCCCGAACCGGTGGCTGATGATGCCGTCGGTCCGGACCCGCCCCGATCGGAGCGCCGCGATGGCAGGCCCGAACGACGTGATCTCCGCGAATGAACCGCGGATGGTGATCTCGCGCCGGAAGACGTCGTAGGGATGGAAGCGGACCTGCTCGTCGGCGGTCGTGACGCCGTAGATCAGCACGGTGCCACCGTTGCGGGTGAGGGGCACACAGATGTCGCCGATGGCGGTCGAGCCGGTCGCCTCGACCACGATGTCATAGCCCTCGCCGCCCGACGCATCCATGGCCATCGCCTGGGTCGCGGCGGTGTCCGCCCGGTCGATGCGCAGGGTCCGATCGATGCCCAACCCGGCCGCGACATCGAGCTTGAACTGCTTGGGCGCCGCGACCGTCACGGAGGAGGCGCCTCCGGTACGCAGCAGCTGCGCCAGCATCGACGCGATCAGTCGTCCCGGCGGAGCCCGCCGAGCTCCGCGCGGTCCGCGACGAGCTCCTCGTGCCCAGGCCCGAAGTGCTTCAGCACCACCAGTGGCTCGGTGCTCCCGGAGTTCGTGACGGTCACGCCATCCCGCGCCGCCACCGCGGACACGTACAGCTCGTCGTCCGTCAGTTGGCCGTACCGGATCATGGTGGGTGACGACAACGTGTGGCGACCAAGGGTGCCGTGGCCCTGGATGGCGATCAGGCCGTAGGCGTCGGTGTCCCGGATCGTCACCGTCGCGCCCGGCGAGACGGTGAGCTCCTTGGCGCTGAACTCGGCGGCGAGATAGACCACCCATCGCTCCGTCCACCCGGCCCCGGCTGCGGTGGACGCCCGCGTCTCCACCGGCTCCATCCTGTTGCGGCCCCAGTAGAACGGATCGACGTTCCGCTCCCAGTCGAGCAGCTCGATGATGTAGTCGACGTCACCGACCCGGTCCGCCGGGACATCCTTCCAGAGCAGCTCGCTCATCACCTCGCGCTCGTTCGACCACAATTCGCAGAGGCATGCCACGTCGCTGGCCCGCTGCGGCTCGTACGTGCAGACGCTGGCCGGCGCATGCAGGACCCCCGCAGGCACGTCCCAACCGGTGCCAAGCTGGATCCGGTACCCGCGCGACAGCTCCGTGATGCGGTTGTCACCGCCGTCCGCGAACCGGGTGAGTCGCTCGGCGATCTGTGCCCGGGTCGTTCCGGGGTGCAGGCCGAAATAGGTGGTCCCGAAGGTCCCGAGGTGGCTGTTCATCTGAGGCGCGAAGTAATACGCCTCCGGCTTGCCCTTCTTGCCCAGGGCCGCCGCATGCTCATCTCGGTGGTGGACGTGCAGGGGCAGGGGAGACCGATTGTCGAAGAACTTGGAGTACATCGGCCACCCCTGGTAGGTCGACCACAGCCGATCGCCGATGAGCGCCGCCCCGTGGTGCGCCACGAAGGCGTCGAACGGGATGAGCTCCTGGCCGGTACCCACGACCATGCTGACGCCCTCGAACTCGCCCGTCAGCGGGCCGTTGTCGGCGTGTACGGTGGACGAGAGCCAGCGTTCGTCGATCCCACCACGACCTTCCTGGAATGGGAAGAGGTCGTCGGGATGCAGCTTGAGACGGCCTCCGGGCGTGCAGAAGGCCCGCGGCACCCAGGTCGGGGCGAGCCGGACGATGCCCTGACCGGCGTCGAGTGCCCGGTCCATCCCCGAGCCCGTGATCGTGATGGGATGTTCAGTCGTGGTCGACATCGTGGGTCCCTCCTGGCTGCAGCGTCAACCACCGGCATCCGGCTGCCGGGCCGTCACGGATCTACCGGTAGGCGCGGGCTTGCATCTCTGTCAGAACAATCAACCCGCCTGGAGCGACCATCTCCGGGCGACCCAGGCTGGCGCCCGCGCAGCGCCGCCACCGTCGCCCCGCTGATGTCCCCTTCCATGGGGCCGAATGCGCCGGCATTCAGGGCACCGGCGGCCGCGGCCGTGCGCGCAGCCTCCTCGAGTGACTCGCCATCAAGCAGCCCGCACAGGAAGGCCGCATCGAAGCAGTCTCCCGCACCAGTGGGGTCGACCTCCCGGACATCGTATGCGGGCACATCGATGCGGCGGTCGTCCGTGTAGACCCGGCAACCCGCGCGTCCCAGCTTCACGACGATCGCCCGGAGCTGGTGGCGACCCAGCATCGTGGCTGCCGCACCATCGAGGTCCGTCGTTCCGCCGAGGACCTGGAGCTCCGATGCTCCGGGGAAGAGGATGGAGCACCGCCGGAGGATCGGCTCCAGGATGGCATCCACCCGTCGGTCGCCGACCAGCTCCATCCGGATGTTGGGGTCGAACGTGATGGCCGCGCCCGCCGCCGCGAAGCGCTCCATGGTCTCGACGAGCCGCTCCCCGAAGGCGTGGTCGGCCATCAACGAGCAACCCATCACGTGGAAGTACGAGGCTCCCTGCGCGACCGTCGTCGGGGGCACCCCAGCCATCACCGCCGGTGTCCCTTCCCAATGGAAGATGTAGGTCCGTGAGCCGTCGACCGCGTACGCCACGAAGGCGACCCCGGTCGACCTCCCCGGCACCACTGTCACCAGGTCGGTGCGCACGCCGTCGCGCCGCAGCCGCTCGAGGATCGCCGCCCCGAAGGGATCGTCACCGACGGCCGAGATGATGCCGCCGGAGTGGCCCAGGCGAGCGACCGTGTCGATGAAGATCCCTGGCGCACCGCTCGGGAACGGCCCCAGGAACGGGCCGATGCGATCGAGTGGCTGGTCGCGCTCAGGCCGCATGACCTCCGCGAGCAGCTCGCCCATCGTCCAGATCTGGGTCATCGGACCTCCGTGTGGCTCCGTTCCGCGGCGGCGCGACTACGGGATGACGACTACGGGATGACGACCGCCTTGCCGACGGTCCGCCCTTCGTCGAACATGCGATAGGCATCCCCGGTCTGCTCCAGCGTGAAGCGATCGGTGACCGTGCGTTCCGGATGCACGTCCTTGCGCACCAGGAATTCCAGCAGGTCCTCCATCTGCCCGGTGCCTGTCACCCATGATCCCCGCAGCGTGAGCTGGTGGTGGATGATGGTCGGGCTGGGCGCGAAGCTGACGTCCCCGCCCTCGCCCACGAACACGACGCGTCCCCATTGTCGAGCGGCCTCGAGGCACAGTGATCGGGCGCTCGCCGCCGCCGAACAGTCGATGGCGACCTCGACCCCCTGGCCGGCGGTGATCTGGCGGACCCGTGCCAGTGCGTCCTCGGGTGCGAACACCGTCGTCGCGCCGAGCTCCATCGCGAACGCGCGGCGATCCGCCTTGACATCGACCCCCAGGACCTCCGCGCCGGACGCGACCGAGAGCATCACCGTCGCGAGGCCCACCGGGCCGAGCCCGGTCACCAGGACGCGGTCACGTCCCGAGACGTCGGCGCGCAGGATCCCCTGCCAGGCCGTCCCGAAGCCGCAGGCCACGAGCGCCCCGTCCACGAAGCTCAGCGCGTCGGGCAGCGGCAGCAGCGTGCGCTCGTCGGCGAGCATCAGGTCCGCATGGCCGCCATCGCGCTGCCACCCGTACGCCGCTCGCTGCGGTGACTGGCAGCTGATCATGAACCCGCCGCGACAGTCCCGGCAGTTGCCGCAACCCGCGATGTGATAGATCGCGACACGATCGCCCGGCCCAACGCTGGTCACGCCCGGGCCGACCGACACCACCTCGCCGCACGGCTCATGGCCGCCGATGGTGCCCTCGATGTAGCCCTCCGCGCCCTTGCCAAGGTGCTCCCGGTAGATCGCCCGGACGTCGCTGCCGCAGATCGACGACGCCTTGATCCGGATGACGGCCTGCCCGACGCCGGGCACGGGATCGGGGAACTGGCGCAACTCGACGCGCGACCCACCGGGCAACAGCACTCCGCGCACGGGACCCTCCTGAGCGTTCGAACGGTGGCGCTTCGCGGTCGGGCCGACAGGTGCCACCAGGGTGCCCGGCCTCACGGAACTCGGCTGACCACAGCGACCGGGGTTGGGACGATGGCCAGTGAGGATGTCCGGGGCGCCACCGGTCGAGGGCGCCGCGGGCCATTGATCGCGATGTCGATGGTGCTACGATTGGAACGATTGCGCAAGCGATTCGCTGTGCGAGCAGGTGGGAGCCGTGGCCACTTCACGAGATGTCGCTCGCCGTGCGGGGGTGTCCATGAGCACCGTGTCGCACGTCACCAACGGGACTCGCGTGGTCTCGGACGAGTTGCGTGCCCGGGTCCAGGCAGCCATGCACGATCTCGGCTACGAGCCGAACCTGGTGGCGCGCTCGCTCAAGACCCGGCGCTCTCACACCATCGCGCTCATCTTGTCGGACATCGGCAACTCGTTCTTCACGTCCGTGGTGCGTGGCGTGGAAGCCGTCATCGGGCCGCGCGGCTACATGCTCATCCTGGGCAACAGTGACGAGGATGCGACGCGCGAGGAGGCCTACCTCAGGCTGCTCGGTGCGCAGCGGGTGGACGGCCTGATCCTGGCCCCGAGCGGCGACTCCTACCCATACCTGGAGCGCGCGATGCGCACGAACCCGGCCCTCGTCTTCGTCGACCGAGCCGTGCCGGGCCCGGCCGTACCGTCCGTGCTGCTCGACAATGTCGAGGCGGCCAGGACGGCCACGCACCACCTCATCTCCCTCGGGCATCGACGCGTGGCCATGATCACCGGCCGATCCGGCATCAGCTCGACGATCGAACGCCTCCTGGGATACCGTGCGGCGCTCGACGCCTCGGGCGTCCCCTACGATCCGAGCCTCGTGGTGGACGGACAGTCGCGCGTCGAGGATGCTCGTATCGCGATGGGTACCCTGCTGGGGCTCGACGCGCGGCCGACCGCCCTGCTGGTGGGCAACAACCTCATGACCATCGGCGCGGTCCTGGCCATCGATCAGCATCGCCTGGAGATCCCCCGCGACGTCGCCCTCGTGGGCTTTGACGACACCGCCTGGGCAGAGGCCTTCCATCCCCGGCTGACCACCATCGCGCAGCCCACATATGAGTTCGGGCGAACCGCCGCCGAGCTGCTCATGCGCCGCATCGAGTCACCCGACACCGATGTGCCGGCGCGCATCCTGCTGCCGGGACGTCTCGTCATCCGGGAATCGAGCGGCACCGGCCCGACCCTGCCCTGACCAGGGGTGGCTCGAGGCCTCGACGGTCATCGGGGTCCCGGCCGGTCGATGTCACATGGGACCGTTCGGCGCGATCAGCGTCTTGAGCTCCGTCGGGGTCTTGGGTCGCCCCAGGATGCCGGCCACGTCATCGAGGCCGGCCACGTTGGTGAGCAACGGCGCGACATCGATCCGCCCGCCCGCCAGGATGTCACGTGCCTGCTGGAACGTCAGATTGATGGCCATGGAACCCAGGATCTCCCAGTCGTGGTGGTAGACATCGAAGGGATTGACGGTGACCTCCGCTGTCGGTGAAGCGACACCGAAGAACATGATCTTGGCGTTGGGTCCGGCGTACCTGAACATGCCCTGGATGACCGACGTCACACCGGTGCAATCGAGCACGACGTCATAGCCGCGCCCATGGGTCCGGTTCATGAGCTGCTCCGTGAGGCCCGGGCCAGAGACGAAGGTCGCCGTCGCACCCATCGTGCGCGCCACCTCGAGCTTCTCTGCCATCACGTCGACCACGCTGATGTCCGACGTCGCGCTCATCGCCAGCATGTGGGTGAGCATCGCGCCGATCGGCCCGGACCCGAAGATGAGCACCCGGCTGCCCGGCATGACCCGGAGCCGCTCCACGCCCCAGACCACGCAGGCCAGCGGCTCCGTGAACGCGGCGTGATCGAGACGCTCGTGGTCCTCGACGCGATAGAGGTTGCGCGTGGGCACCTTGACGTGCTCCGCGAGTGCACCGGCGGTCGTGTCGCCGATGGCGCCCCAGCGCTCGCAATGGTTCGTCTGGCGTCGCAGGCAGTAGTAGCACTCGCCACAGATGAGCGTGGGATCGACGGTCACGCGGTCGCCTTCGGACCAGCCCGTCACGCCGCGACCGACGGCGCTGATGACCCCCGAGAACTCGTGGCCGTTGGTGAGCGGGTAGCGGGTCGCCAGGAAGTCACCCTTCCAGATGTGGTAGTCCGTGCCACAGATGCCGACGTAGCCGACCTTGACGATGACCTCACCCGGGCCTGGCTCAGGTGAGGTCACCTCGCGGACCTCGCCGTGGTTCGGGCTGGTGATGGCGAACGCGCGCATCGGGATGGACCTCCTGTGCCGGACGGGACGATGTGTCAGAGCGTGACCATGACCTTGATGGCCCGATCCTTGGCGTTGAGCGCGGCGTCAAAGGCAGCGAGGGCCTCATCGATCGGGTAGCGGTCCGTCACCACCGCCTCGACCGGGTAGTGTCCGGACGCCACCAGGGCGACCGCTGCGGGATATGTGTTCGCATAGCGGAAGACGCCGTGGATGGACAGCTCCTTGTGGACGACGGTGAGCATCCGGTAGGTGATGGCGTCGTCGGCGGGCAGCCCGACCACGGCGATGGCGCCGCCCTTGCGTACCAGCTCGGGAGCCGCCTCGGTGACCGCTCGGATGCCGGACGTGTCGAACAATGCCTCGGCTCCGACGCCCGCCGTGCGTTCCCTTACGACAGCCGCGAGGTCCTCGGTGCGCACGTCCACGGCCACGGCGCCCAGACGCCGGGCGACCTCCAGCCGGTTGGGATACACATCGCTGACGATGACCAGCCCCGCCCCGCGCTGGCGCGCCGCAAGGATGGCCGTCAGCCCGATCGGTCCTGCACCCAAGATGACCACGGAGTCGCCGGGCCTGACGCCGGTCAGGACGCAGCAGTGGATGCCCACCGAGATGGGCTCGCACAGCGCTCCCTGCTCGTAGCTGACATGGTCCGGGAGGGCATGGGCGAAGTCGGCCCGGATGACCGCGTATTCCGACATGCCGCCCTGGACCGGCGGCGTCGCGAAGAAGGAGACGTCAGGGCAAAGGTTGTAGCGACCCGACTTGCACATCCGACATCGACCGCAGGTGACGCCCGGCTCGAGCGCCACGCGCGTCCCGATCGCCAGACCTCGCACGTCCGGCCCGATCGCCACCACGTCGCCGGCCAACTCGTGGCCGACGATCATCGGTTCCCGAACGACATATTCGCCGATCCTCCCGTGGACGAAGTAGTGCACGTCCGACGCGCAGATGCCGCAGTCCCGGACGCGGACCAGCACATCGTCCGACCCCATCGGTGGGACCGCGACCTCTTCGACACGAAGGTCATCAGCGGCATGCAACACAGCCGCCTTCATCGTGGTCGGGATCATCGGTCCGACCCGGAACATGTGGCCCCACGGACCGACACGCTGGACGCCGGCTGGGGACCCGGCACGATCCGTACCTTCATGCTTCACCCACTTCCTGGTGCACGACCGCCTGCATCGGCGGCCTTTTGTTCGATGGTCGTGACGCCGGCGCGGCGCTACTTCACGGCGCCCAGGGACAGCCCACGCACCAACTGCCGCTGTGCTGCCCAGCCGATAAGGATCACCGGCAACATGGCCATCGTCCCGGCGGCCGCGAGCTTCGCCCAGAACAGGCCCTCGGAGGTCACGAAGCCGATCATGTACATCGGCACCGTGGCGCCCCGTGTGGCCATCAGCGTGACGGCCAGGAAGAACTCGTTCCACGCGAAGATCGCGATGATGAACACCGTCGCGATGAGACCAGGCCAGATCATGGGCAACGCGACGGAGAACAGCTCCTGGCGGGTGTTCGCCCCGTCGACACGGCAGGCATCGAGCACATCCCGCGGGACCTCGTCCAGGAACGATCGCAACATCCAGATGGCGATGGGCAGGTTCATTGCGGTATACATCACGATGAGCAGTGGCAGCTGGTCGATGAGGCTCGCTGACTTCGCGATATAGAAGACGGCGATGATGACACCCACCACGGGCAGGAATTTCGTGGACAGGAAGAAGAACAACACGTCCTTGCTCCTGGCGTACCGTCGCCAGGTGATGGCGTAGGCACACGGTAGCGCCAAGGCCAGCACCAGCAGGCTGGACAGTGTCACGACGATGACCGAATTCTGGAAGAACGGCAGGAAGCCACGCTGGAGCACCTCGGAATAGTTCTCCGTCGTGAACTGGAACGTGCCCGGTATGTTCGAGTTGAACCAGGGGATGATCGTCGGTGGCAGGTTCAGGGCTTCGGACTCCAGCTTGAAGCCGGTCACGAAGATGTAGAGCACTGGGAAGAAGACCAACAACCCCACGACCCAGGCGAGGAGCGTGTGTCCGAGCGAGACGCGCTCGATGAGCCTGGTCTGAGAACGCTTGCGACGCGTCAGGCTGGTCATCCCTGGTTGCCCTCCATGAGCCGTCCCAGGAGGCGGATCAGGTAAGTCGCGAAGACGATGGTGACGATGACCAGGACGACGCCCATGGCCGCGGCATGACCCACGTCATAGCCGTAGAACAGCGTCCGGTAGATAAGATAGGGCAGGTTCATCGTCGCGTTGCCCGGTCCACCCTGCGTCGTCATCGCGATGCTGTCGAACTCGACGAGGATGTAGATGACGCCGAACAGCAGGCACAGCTGCATGAACGGCTTCAGATGCGGGATGACGATGAATCGGAACTCCTGCCACGCCGTCGCCCCGTCCATGCGCCCTGCCTCGCGGACCTCATCGCTGAGCGCCTGCATCCCGGCCAGCATGATGATCATCATGAACGGCGCCCAGCGCCAGACCACGATGACGATGATGGACAGGAGTGGATACTGCGTGAACCAGTCGATGCGCGGTCCACCGAGCGACGTGATGACCCAGTCGACGACGCCGAAGATCGGGTTGAGCATCATGTTCTTCCAGCCCAGGGCTGCCACTACGGGCATCACCAGAAAGGGCGTGATGAGCATGGTGCGAACGATGCCGCGACCCGGGAACCGATGATTGACCAGCTCGGCGAAGAACAGGCCCAGGAGGAGCGATAACGTCACGGCGGCGGTCGTCAGGATGACCGTGTTGATCAGCGCGCTGACGAACTCACCGGTTCGGAAGATATCGATGTAGTTCTGGAAGCCGTTGAACCTGCTGTTCTCGGGGCGCAGCAGGTTCCATTTCTGGAAGCTGTACCAGATGGTGACCAGGAAGGGCACCTGAGTGATGACGACGGCATAGATGAACGCCGGCAGGACGAGGTAGTTGCGACCCAACCAGCGCGACGCTCGGTCCCTGCCTGGTGGCTTCGCGGCTGCGACAGCCGCGGAGGCATACGCCATGGTGGTATCTCCTGGCACCCGTTCGTGTGGGTTCGGTCACCCGCGCCGTATGGTGCTTCCCGCCCTGGGGACGACACATGTGCCGAAGGTCACCTTGGAGTGGATAAGTGGACGGCCGCCGGATCGCGCCGGCGGCCGTCCACTTCAAGCCCCGAGGGCCGGTTGGACCCTACTTGTAGCCGCCTGCCGTGGCGACTTCCTCTGCGTAGGACTGGCACTTCGCGATGGCGTCATCGGCCGACTGCGTGCCGGAGATGGCTCCTGCGAACTCCTGTGTGCACTTGGTGCCGAGATCCTGGAACTCCGGGATCTGGACGAACTGGATGCCAGAGTACGGCGTGTCGGTGAAGTTGGTGGCATGCAGCGGGTCGACCGTATTCAGCGAGTCGACGACCACCGGGTTGAACGATGCGCCGTATGCGGCATATCCGGCGTTGTCATACAGCGACTTGCGGGAGCCGGACGGCACGCCGCCCCAGCTGCCCGTCGCATCGTGCACGGTCTGCGGGTAATCCTTGCTGGTCGCCCACTCCATGAACTTGTAGGCCGCTTCCTTGTTCTGGGAGCCGGACTCGAGCGCGAACGCCCACGCCCACAGCCAGCCACTCGGAGACTTGACGTTGACCGGTGCATAGGCGATGCCCAGTTTGTCCGCCAAGGGGTTCTGTGCCGGGTCGAAGATCAGGTCGGAGGCTGACGTGGCGTCATACCACATCGCGACCTTGCCCTGGGTCATGAGGGTCTCGCACTCGGTGAAGCCGGACGTGATCGCGCCCGGCTCGCCCGCGCTCTTGACCAGGTCGATGTAGAACTTGATCGCAGCCGTGGTCTCGGGCGACGTGATCTGGGCATTCCAGTCCTTGTCGTACCAGCGACCGCCGAAGGTGTTGATGACGGTGCCCAACGGAGCACCCATCTCGCCCCAGCCGGGGAGACCGCGCAGGCAGATGCCGTACTGGCCCGCGTCGGGCTTGTGCAGCGCCTTCGCGGCGGTCGCGACCTCGTCCCACGTGGGATGGTCGGACAGGGTGATGCCAGCGGCCTCGAGCAGGTCCTTGCGATAGAACAGGCTCGAGCTCTCACCGTAGAACGGGGCCGCGTAGAGCTTGCCGTCAAGGCTGAGGCCGTCGCGAATCGACTGGAAGAAGTCGGCGCTGTCGTAGCCCGGCGCGGCGTCGAGGGTGGTACCCACCTCGTCGATCCAGCCCTGCTTGGCCCATTGCGGCACTTCGTACATGCCGACGGTCACGACGTCGAACGTGTTGGCGCCCGTGGTCACGTCGGTCGTCACCTTGGCCCGGATCTCATTCTCGGGCAGGATCAGCAGGTTGACCTTGATGTTCGGATAGCGAGCCTCGAAGTCCGGGAGGACGTTCTGGAGCTCCTTCATCTGCGGGTTGGCGACCATCCCGACGGTCACGGAACCCGTAACGCTCGTGTCGGGAACGATGGGTGCCGGCGACTGCGCCGCGCCCGCTGTCGGGACCAGGACGAGTGCGCCGACCGCGATCGCCGCCCACGAAAGGCGGCGCTGTGGTGACTTCGAAGCCATCATGAAACTCCTACCTGATACGGATACCGGCGTGGTATCCAGACGTTGGCGTGGCAACGGCCGTGCGCTGCCCGGCACATCTGCACGGGAGCATCGGACCTGCTGCTGCGCGGTGGGACCCCTACGGGTCACCTGGGTGAGCCGGACCCGGTCGATTGGGCAGCCATCCTCCTCGTGCCGAAGCCGAACGGGCCGTGACTCGTGCCGCTGGCGAACTGCACCCACGGGGGCGTCGCAGCGGTGTCCTCGCACCTGTCGGGTCAGCTCCTCTGGCCTCACCGATCCGAGTATCGAACCGGTTGCGCTAACGTTTCGAAGCCTATGCACACCCATTCGGCGGTGTCAAGGGCCGGATGCCCCTGATCTTCTCGACCCAGGACACGGCCCTGCGCGAGAGCGTGGACCTGTCGGCGACGAGATCATCGGCCCACCCTTCCAGCGCGCCCTCGTGCATAGATCGAGGCCCTCGTGCATGGATCGAGTCAGCGATCGCGCAGATCTCCCGCAGGGTGCGATCGCCGGGACGCAGTAGCCTTGATGTGCCGCAGAAGCGGCGCGAGAAAGGACCAACGACGTGGCAGTGGAAGCTGGCATCCCGCTTCGGACCGACCGGTTGCCGGAGATCGCGCGACACGTGCCGGTGCCGGCGTACGATCGCAACGGGGTGAAGTCCGGCGTCGTCCACCTCGGCGTGGGGAGTTTCCATCGTGCCCACCAGGCGATGTACCTGGACCGGCTGCTGGCGGCGGGCACGTCCTCCGATTGGGGGATCTGCGGCGTCGGCGTGCTGCCCGCCGATGCGCCGATGCGGGACGCCCTGAAGCGGCAGGACGGGCTCTACACGCTGGTGCTCAAGGCCGCCGATGGCACCTGGGAGCCCCGGGTCATCGGGTCCATCCTCGACTACCTGTTCGCTCCGGACGACCCGGAGGCCGTGGTCGCGCGCCTCGCGGATCCGACGACACGCATCGTGTCGCTCACCATCACCGAGGGTGGCTACAACTTCAACCAAGCGACCGGTGAGTTCGATACGACCCAGCCGGACGTGGTCCATGACCTCGTGCCGGGAGCCGCTCCTTGCACCACGTTCGGTCTCCTGGTCGCTGGCCTGGCGCGCCGGCGTGAGCGCGGGATCCAACCCTTCACGGTCATGTCGTGCGACAACATCCAGCACAACGGACGTGTGGCTCGCCGGGTATTCACGGCGTTCGCGCGCGCACGGGATCCGGAGCTGGCGGACTGGATCGAGCGGGAGGTCCACTTCCCCAACTGCATGGTCGACCGGATCACGCCTGCCACGACCGACGCGGATCGCACGGAGGTGCGAGCCCGGTTCGGCATCGACGATGCCTGGCCGGTCGTCTGTGAACCCTTCACGCAATGGGTCCTCGAGGATGACTTCCCTGCCGGGCGCCCCGACCTTGCGGCCGTCGGCGTGCAGTTGGTGGACGATGTGGAGCCGTACGAGCTGATGAAGCTCCGGCTGCTGAACGCCAGTCACCAGGCGTTGGCCTACTTCGGCTACCTGATGGGCTACCGCCTGGTCGACGAGGCGTCACGTGATCCGCTCATCGCCCGGCTGATGCTTGACTACATGGACCGGGAGGCGACCCCGACGCTCCGCCCGGTCCCGGGCATCGACCTGACCGCGTACAAGCACGAGCTGATCGAGCGGTTCTCCAATCCGGGCATCCGGGATACCGTGGCGCGGCTGGCGTTCGACGCGTCGGAGCGCATCCCCAAGTTCATCGTGCCGGCGGTGCGTCAGAACCTGGACGCAGGCCGGGACGTGACGCTCGCCGCGGGCATCATCGCGAGTTGGGCGCGCTACGCCGAGGGCACGGACGAGCAGGGCGCCCCGATCGACGTCGTCGATCACCTGAAGGAGACGCTGATGCCGCTCGCTCGTCGCGGTCGGGACGAGCCGATGGCCTTCCTGGGCATGCACGAGCTGTTCGGGGACCTGGCCGATGACGAGCGATTCGCGGCGCCCTACCGTCACACACTCGATTCGCTCCACCGGCACGGTGCCCAAGCGACTCTGGTGGCGCTGCTTGGTAGCTGACACGCGCACATCAGCGTCGCCTGCACGGTCGCCGGACGCCAGCCGTACCATGCGAGGCAGCGCCAGTCCCCTGCGTGATCGGCCCCGCTGCCACGCTGTTCCACTCGCGCCTTCGTGGGCGGCCGTCCTGTCGCCCGCCCGCCATTGGAAGGCAGCCCGACCGTGATCTCGCCTGACCAGCCCGCCCGACCCCGGCGCCTTGAGCGCAAGCTCGCCTCGATCCACGCCGGCCGTTATACCCCCGCCGACTTCATCCTCGCGGACGCCAAGGATGCCGACATGGCGTTCGGCGTAGCCGCCCCAGGATCCGCGCCGGGAACGCCCGCCGAGGGCAGCGGCAGGCCGGGCCACTATCGCACCCGCCCCGCGTACCTCGAGGCCATGCGCGCGGGGATCCGCGGCGGCGTCCTCGACATCCTGCTCACGTCCGCCTCGAATGGCGAGCGGCTGGTCGCGGACGGCTGGCCCGACCCGGATGTGACGCTCGCGGTGCGTGGCAATGACACGACCGATATCTGGCACCCGCGTGGGGCGCGCTACGCGACCTACCCATCGCGGCCCCACCGGACCGTCGACCTCCCGCGGATCCGCCCGTTCTGTGACCTGGTCCTCTACTCGGTCACGTTCAACAACGACCTCGAGCGGGACCTGGCCACGGTCGAGGCATACCGGGCCTTCCGGCACGAGGCTGCGGCGTTCGGCGTCCGCCACTTCCTGGAGGTCTTCAACCCCAACGCGCCGGCCGACCTCGATCCGTGCCGTGTCGGGTCATTCGTCAATGACTGGATCATCCGTCTGCTCGCGGGCGTAACGTCGGACGAGCGGCCGATCTTCCTGAAGGTTGGCTACAACGGCGCCCACGCGCTGGCCGAGCTCGTCGAGCATGACCCGAGCCTCGTCGTGGGCATCCTCGGCGGCTCCGCCGGGACGACCCGGGACGCGTTCGAGTTGCTGCACCGCGCCGAGACGCACGGCGCACGGGTCGCGCTGTTCGGCCGCAAGATCCAGCATGCCGAATCGCAGGAGGCGATCATCTCGCTTATGCGCCGGGTCCTCGAGGGCGACCTGTCGTCGGACGCGGCGGTCCGGGAATACCATGCGACATTGCGTCGTCTGGGTGTCGCACCGGTGCGACAGCTCGAGGCGGATCTTGAGCTGACCGACGCTGTGCTGAGCGCGGAATGAGCCAACCGGCCGCCCGCTGCGGCGTGGTCTGTGCCGGCTCGATCATCGTCGACGCGGGCAAGACCATCGACGCCTACCCGCCCATCGACCGGCTGGCCATCATCGACTCGGTGGCGGTCAGCACGGGTGGTGCCGCGCTCAACATGGCGGTCGACCTGCGTCGGCTCGGGGCGTCGTTCCCGGTGAAACTCATCGGCGTGGTCGGCGACGACGCGAACGGCGCGTACGTGCGGGCTCAGTGCGTGCGCATGGGCATCGATGATGGAGCGGTCTGGACGCTGCCAAGCGGGACCACCTCGTTCACCGATGTCATGGTCGAGCGTGATGGCGGGCGGCGGACGTTCTTCCACCACATCGGTGCCCAGGCAGTGTTCGCCGCCGACGATGTCGACATCGCGGTCCTGGGCGTACGCATCCTCCACGCAGGTGCCCCTGGGCTGTTCGGGCGGATGGACGCCACGCGCGCCGACGGCGATAACGGCTGGTCCGCGCTCTTTCGACGCGCCCGGTCGGCGGGGATCCACACCAACCTGGAGATGGCAAGCCTCGCCCCGGCGCGCAACCGGACGGTCGTCGAACCATGCCTGCCGCATCTCGACAGCATCGTCGTCAACGAGCTCGAGGCGGGCGCCCTCACCGGCATCGAGCCGCCCGCGACCGACGCGGACAGCCCGCTGGACTGGGGCACGCTGGAGGCGATGGCGACCGGGCTGCTATCGCGCGGCATCCGACGGCTGGCGGTGGTGCACGTCCCGGGCGGCGCGATCGCGGCCGCTCCGGGCGGACGTACCTGGCGGCAGGGTTCGGTCCGCGTGCCGCGCGAAGCGGTGCGCAGCACGACCGGAGCTGGAGACGCGCTGGCGGCGGGTGTCCTCTTCGGCGTCCATGAGGGGTGGCCGGTCCAAGCCTCGTTGCGGCTGGGCGTCGCCGCGGCCGCGGCATGCGTCCGGGACGCGCACACCTCGGACGGCATCACGGCTGCGGAGGCATGCCTCGTCAGCGCCGAGCGGGACGGATACCGGGCCACTGACTGACCCGACACAGGGCGGTACTCTCGCGGCGGCATGGCTGACCATGACCAGACCGACTGGCTGCTCGATTCGGATCCCGCGCTGCGCTGGCAGGTCGAGCGGGACATCCTGGGCGCTCCCGAGGAGGTCTGGACCGCGACGCGAGCGCGTGTCGCGACCGAAGGGTTCGGGGCCAGGCTCCTCGCCCTCCAGGATCCGGATGGTCAGTGGGCCGGTGGCGCGTTCTTCCCCGCTCGCTTCGACTTCCAGGGACCGGAAGCTGCCGGGGGCGCAGGACAGCCATGGACCGCGACCACCTGGACGCTCAATTCCCTCCGGGGATGGGGGCTGGACGCAGCCGTGCTCAGGGACACCGCCGAGCGCCTCGCAGCCAACAGCCGTTGGGAGTACGACGACCTACCGTATTGGGGTGGCGAGGTGGACTGCTGCATCAATGCCTGGACACTGATGAACGGCCTCTGGCTGGGCGCCGACGTCGAGGGGATCGCCACCTGGTTCGTCGAGCATCGGCTGGCCGACGGTGGCTGGAACTGCGAGTGGGTGGAAGGCTCGACGCGTTCATCGTTCCACTCCACCCTCAACGCCCTCAGGGGCTTGCTCGCGTACGAGATCGCGACGGGCGGGACCGACGAGTCGCGCGCGGCACGCGCCGCGGGCGAGGAGTACCTGCTCCAGCGGCGGCTCATGCATCGCCGCTCGACCGGCGAGGTGGTCGGGCCGTGGGTGACGCGTTTCGCCTATCCGTTCCGCTGGTTCTACAACGTCCTGAACGCGGCCGAGCACTTCCGGACCGCATCGCGCCTCGACGGCACGCCGCCCGACCCGCGGATGGCGGACGGCATCGAGGCGATCCGTGCGCTGCGGCAGCCCGACGGCTCGTGGCTTCAGGCTCGACGGCATCCGGGTCGGGTCTGGTTCGAGGTCGACGTGCCGGCAGGGGAGCCGTCGAAGTGGCTCACCCTCTGCGGGACGCGCGTCCTGGAGTGGTGGGACGGGATCGGCCCCGTCAGGGGACATCCAGGTTCATGGACGCCTTTCGTCAAGTCGGTCAGGAACGTGATGGTGTGCTTGCCGTGCTCGGGGGACGTGACCGAGAAGTAGTGGTGCACGGCCCGGAAGGCCTCATGTGGACCCAGGATGGGCGAGCCCAGGGTGCCGCGCCACGGAACCCGTCCGGGCTCGGCAGGACCGGGCGACGCGTCCCACGGCGGCCGCGGTGGCACGGCCACCCGTGGGTCCGTGCATGGGAGTACCCTCTGCGACGAGCCGACACGCGGATCGATCCGCGTGACCTGGCCGATCCGCCTGCGACTGGCCACTGGCCAGATCTTCATGGCAGCGCGCGGCCTCCCGGCTCTCTTCACCGGTGGTGGGTGATGACAGGGGTGAGCTGACGGTCGCTGAGTACGATCCTTCCCAGGTGCTGGCTACGGCGCTGCCGCGGCTCATCCAGGGCGGCATGGGCGTCGGCGTTTCCACGTGGCGCCTGGCCAACGCGGTGTCCTCCCGAGGTCAGCTGGGCGTGGTCTCCGGCACCGGGCTCGACACGGTGTTCATCCGGAGGTTGCAGGATGGCGACCCAGGGGGCCACCTCCGCCGGGCCGCCGAGCACTTCCCGCTGCCAGACGTCGCGATGGACGCGCTCCGACGCTACCACCTGCCCGATGGCCGACAGGGCGCCCCATACCAGGCGCTGCCGATGTATCGATTGGGTGCCTCCGCGGCGCGAGAGCGCTTGACGATGCTCGCCTGTTTCGTCGAGGTGTTCCTGGCGAAGGAAGGGCATGACCGACCGGTCGGTATCAACCTGCTGACCAAGATCCAGCTGCCCACGCTCTCCTCCCTATACGGCGCGATGCTGGCCGGCGTGGATGTCGTGCTGATGGGGGCTGGCATCCCGAGGGAGATCCCCGCCGCACTCGACGCGTTGGCGGAGCACGAGCCGGCGACCCTGCGATTCGACATCGAGGGTGATGACCCGGATGTCATCGAGTTGATGCAGCTCGTTCCGCGGTCGCACCAGATGGGACCCATGCGCCGGCTGCGTCGGCCCGCCTTCCTGGCCATCATCGCGAGCAGCTCGCTCGCGAAGGTGCTGGCGCGCAAGGCCCGAGGACGGGTCGACGGCTTCGTCATCGAGGGACCGACGGCCGGTGGTCACAACGCCCCGCCGCGAGGAGAGAAGACGTTCAACGACCGGGGCGAGCCGATCTACGGCATCCGGGACGCGGTCGACCTGGCCAAGGTGCAGGAGCTCGGTCTGCCGTTCTGGCTGGCAGGCGGCTTCGGCGTGCCGGGAGGGCTCCAGGCGGCACTCGCGGTCGGAGCGTCTGGTATCCAGGTGGGGACACTCTTCGCCTTCTGCGATGAGTCCGGGCTCACGGCCGACCTGAAGGCCTCGGTGCTTGGTCATGCCGTTCGCGGAGCTGTCGAGGTGTTCACCGACCCGCTGGCCTCGCCGACCGGATTCCCGTTCAAGACGGCCCGGTGGGCCGACGACCCCGCGACGGGCGTCCAGCGGCTGCGGATCTGCGACCTGGGCTATCTGCGGAGCGTCTACCGGACGCCGGTCGGGGACCTCGGCTATCGGTGCCCCGCGGAACCAGTGGAGGCATACACGAACAAGGGCGGGTCGCTCGGGGAGACGCTGGGACGGGCATGCCTCTGCAATGCGCTCATGGCAGGCATCGGCCATGGACAGCTGCGCGCCGACGGACTGGTCGAACAACCGCTGATCACGACCGGGGATGACCTGACGCGGTTGCCGGTCCTGCTGCGAGGACGGTCTCGATACTCAGCGGCGGATGTGCTCGAGTATCTGTGCGCCGAGGAAGGACCCGGATCGACGGGCTGACGGTCGCCCGGGGTCTCCAGGCAGCCCTTCGTGGACTTCACCTAGTCACCGCTCCGGATCTCGAAGCGTGACAGGCGCAGGCTGCCGAGGATGAAGGCACCCACCACCACCACGGTGAGGATCGAGGCGGACGTCGTGGGACCGAGCGGCGTTGGGTTGCCAACGATGCTCGTGACCTGGGCCGCGAGCCCCAGCGTGGCCTGGCGGATGGACAGGAAGCGGGTGCCCTCCAGCAACCCCGAGAGGACGCCCTCCCACAGCAGCACGTAACACAGCCCCAGGATGAGGGCGCGCCCGGTGAATGCGCTCAGGGTCACGAACGCGCAGGCATATGCGACGCCCCCGGCCGAGACCACGAGCGCGTAGCCGATGGTCTCGGACATCGAGAGGGCGTTGCGTCCTTCGGTGATGAGCGACGTCGCCACCGTGGAGGGGAAGACGAGCGCCACGGTCAGGGCCGCGCCGACCGCCATCTTGGCCAGCAGGATCCGCCAGCGGGCAGTCGGTTTGATCATCAGGTAGACGGCCGTGCCATCCTCCAGCTCCGATCCCAGCGCGGCCGTGCCGAACACCAGGGCCAGCAAGGGCATCACCGTCCGGATGAGCAGCGTGTCGAGGATGGTCGGGGTGTTGGGTTCGCCACCGCCCGCCCGGATGAGCACCGCCACCGCCACCGGCAGTGATGCCAGGAGGATCATCAGCCATGTGCGTCGGCGACCCAGCACGCCACGCAGGGTCACCCCGACGAGCGGCGCACGAGCGATCACCGGCGCACCAGGTAGCTGAAGACACTCTCGAGTGAATCGTCGGTCGGGGTGACCTCGAACAGCGAGATCCCCGCTGCTCGCGCCAGTCGTGGCAGGGCCCGTCCGAAGCCCTCGTAGTCGGCGGTTCGCAGCGACAACGAGCCGTCACCCAGCTCCGCCCCGAACACGGACAGGTCCCCTAGCAGCGCGGCGGCCAGCCGTCGGTCATCGGACGAGCGCACGGTGAACGTGTGGGGTCGGTCGGTCATCAATCGGCGGATGGAGCGGAAGTCGCCGGACGCGGCCAGGCGACCGGCATAGATGACGAGCACCGAGTCCGCAAGCCGCTCCACCTCCTCCAGGATGTGCGACGAGAAGAGGATCGTCCGACCGGCCGAGGCCATCGCTCGCAACAGCTCCATCATGTGCAGCCGCTGGCGCGGATCCATGCCGTTGAAGGGCTCATCGAGCAGGAGCACCGCGGGATCGTGGACCAGGGCACCGGCCAGCTTGGCGCGCTGGCGCATCCCCTTGGAGTAGGTGGCGATGGGCCGATCGGCCGCATCCTGGAGCTCGACGGTGGCGATGGCCCGGGTCGTGGCTTCCGCCGCGCCCGCGACACCCTGGAGGCGAGCGTTGAGGAGCACGAACTCCCGCCCCGTGAGGTAGGCGTGGACGGCCTCGCGTTCGGGCACCAGACCCACGTGCCGATACATCTCGGGGTGTCGCCACGCAGGGACGCCGGCCATGGTCACGGTCCCTGCCGATGGCTGCAGCAAACCCGCCATGAGGTGCAGCAGCGTGGTCTTGCCCGCTCCGTTCGGCCCCAGCAGGCCCGTGACCCCGGCGGAGAGGGAGCAGCTGATGTCGTTGATGGCGACGACGTTGCCGTACCAGCGCGAGACCCGATCGACGACGATGGCCGCCGCTGGCTCGCTAGCGGCCGACACATCCGGGGCGCCCGGCGTGCCCGACACGTCCGGCGCGGCCGACCCCGCGGTGGCAGGGGCCGACCTCACATCCGGCGGGGCCGACGGTGGGCGGCTTGCGAGGCTCATACCGCGATCCGCCGGTAGCGCCGGATGGTCAGACCGAACGTGACCACGATGCCGATGATGGCAGCCACGAAATACGCCGCGTCGGGCAGGTCGCGGCGGAGGACCGCCGGCCCTTCGGCGAACGTCCGGAACAGGACCGCGTTCGTGTGCTCCAGGATGTCCCCTGAGCTGAGCAGGACCACGTACCGGCCCAGGCCACCCCGGCCGACGTTCGTGACCAGGGCCGCGATCACGGGCGGGATGATGAGCACGGCGATGATGGCCGCGGTCGCATAGGCCCGTCGCGGTGTGTGCGACGCGATGGCCGAGGCGATGCCGCCGAGCAGCAGCACCGTCAGCAGTGCCTGGAGCAGGATCGGCAGCAGATTCGGTGACTCCGTGGCCCAGCCAGCACCCGGTTCCGATGCCGTCAGCACGCGTCCCGTGAACAGCAACAGCTGTGGCACGAGCACCATCAGGAGCAAGCCCACGACCAAACCGCCCGTCCGCGCCACGGCATAGTCCGTCCTCGCCAGGGCCCGCGAGAAGTACAGCGGGAGCACGCCGAAGCGCTGGTCGCGGCCGAATAGCTCGGGCCCCTGTGCGGCACAGAACAGCATCACGAACACCGCGATGACGTTCGCGTACGTGTTGTGCTGGATGGGCGAGATCGACGCCAGGCGCGAACCGCCCGGCCCAGCCTGGGCGATGAGCGCCGCGACGCCGATGGCCACGATGGCCGGGATGAGCGCCAGGCCAGCGAGCGTGAACGGCACGATCTTGGCGCGGGCGCCGCGACCGATGCCATAGCACGCGCGAAGTGTCTGTCCGAGCAGCGCGCTGACGACCTGCGGCCGCCCCATCCGGTGGCCGTGGTAGCCCTGATAGCCAAGGTCATAGATGCTGCCGCCGGGTCCCGTGGCCACCCGTGGCTGTGACTCCGGCGGCTCGCTCATGCCGCGACGACTTGGTCGCGGAAGAGGTCCTCGAGGCTGTGCCGGCGGGGTTCGATGCGCACCAGGGGCAGCCCCAGATCGACGACCGCATCCCGCACGAGGTCATGGCCACGCTGATCGGTCAATGCGACCAGCAGCAGATGACCGTCCGCGACGACGGTCAGCCCCTTGGCGCGCAGCGCTGCCGCCAGCTCGTCCCGACCCTCCTCCACCTCCACGGCGAGGACGCCGGTCCGCTCCGTGAACGTGCCCAGGGGTGCAGCACGCAGCAGATGACCGGCGTCGAGCGCAACCAGGAAGTCGCACACCCGTTCGATCTCGCCCAGGAGGTGGCTGGCGAGGATCACGGCGATGCCGAACTCGGTGCCGGTCCGGAGCACCAGCTCCAGCATCTCGTCCCGCCCGGCCGGATCGAGGCCGTTGGTCGGCTCGTCGAGGAGTAGCAGCCGCGGGTCGTGCACCAGGGCCTGGGCCAGCTTGACGCGCTGCTTCATACCCGTGGAGTACGTGCCGATCGGCCGATAGCGCTCCTCGTAGAGGCCCACGTGACGCAACACCTCCGCGGTGCGCTCGCGGGCGGCCGCCCGTGGCAGGCCGGACATCTGGCCCAGGTGGCTGACGAGGTCCGTGGCGGTCAGGTCGGGCGGCAGGCAGTCGTGCTCGGGCATATAGCCGACGATGCGTCCGATGTCGGGGCCGTGGGTGCGCACATCGAGGTCCATCACGCGTGCCTCGCCGGAGGTCGCGTCCAGGAGCCCCAGGAGGATCTTGAGGAGCGTGCTCTTGCCGGCGCCATTGGCGCCCACCAGCCCGATGATCCCAGGCTCCAGGTCGAGGCTGAGGTCGTCCAGCGCGACCACGTCCCCGTAGCGCTTGGTGAGGGCGACCAGCGAGATGAGCGGCATCGGTGCCAAGGGTACTCGTCGCAGGCACCCGGAACGGCGCGATCAGGCGCTTGCCGCAGCATCACCGGCTCGAGCCGCCGGTCGTCGCTGGGGCCGTGGCCGGCCGACTTGCACGATCACCGACCGGGACCGGCTCCGATGGCTGCCTTGGGACCTCCAGTGTCGGTCCCGGCGCGCCGTCTTTCCACGATCACGAACGATGTCGTCGCGTCCCACGGCGCGTTCGGGGTCAGGATCGAGGTCTGGCGCTTCCACGTGAGCGCAGCTCCTGGACACGTTCGCCGATGGTGCAGATCCGTCGGGTCCGACCCGTCTCGCCACGAGCGAGCCGATGGCCCGCGAGCGAGGGAGGCGTTGCGTGGTCTCCCGGTGCACCCAGCCCTCGACATCGTGTCTCGAGATGAGACGAACGAGCCACGCGAGCGCTGCTCCGGATCGGGTTCCACCACGCGGCCCGGCGTGCCCGCCTGGTGGAAGACCTCGTCGGCCGACTGTGCCACAGCCCCGCGGGCAGGGTCCACGGTCCGCACTGGATCACCGACTCCGATGGTGACCGTCGGCACACGTGATCAGAACCGAACGGCATGGTCGGTGCCATGGGACGGCGAGGTAGGCTGTGCGTGGTCGCCGGTCCGGCCGTCCGGCGGTTCCGTGCACCCCGAGGAGATCCCCGATGGTCAAACGACTGCTGTTCTTCCTGGTATCGCTGGCGGTGTCGCTGCTCGTCTCGCTGGCCGTGACCTGGTTCGCCTTCCTCCGACCGCTGCGCGACACCTGGGGCGTGGATCCCGAGGAGGCCGACCGCGACCTCCCGGGTGACGACCTGGTGCCCGGTGCGGCGCTGGTCGAGACCCGGGGCATCACCGTCAGCGCGCCGCCGAGTTCGGTCTGGCCCTGGCTCGTGCAGATGGGCTACGGCCGCGGCGGCTGGTACAGCTACGACCAGATGGACAACAGTGCCCGCAGCGCCGATCGGGTCATGCCCGAGCTGCAGGAGCTGGCGGTGGGCGACATCATGCCCACCTGGCCGGGTGGCGGTTTCAAGGTGGCGGCCCTCGACGAGGGTCGGTCGCTGTCGCTGTATCTCGACAGCGACCTGGTCAAGACACAGCAGGACGCGGCCGATGCCGCCGACACCCCGCCTTCGACGGCCGGCATCAAGGTCGCCGGGGGCATGGGTGGCGCGGCGATGCCCGACTTCAGGGCCAGCTGGACCTTCGTGCTCGAACCCGTGGATGACGGACGTCAGACCCGGGTCATCGAGCGCCTGCGGGCCTGGACGCCAAAGCCGTCCGCGGCCCACAAGCTGGCCTTGCCGATGTTCGGCATGGGCGTCTTCCTGATGACCCGCAAGCAGCTCGTGGGGCTCAAGACGCGCGTCGAGCGACCCGCCCCGCCGGCGGCGCCCAGCGACATCGCAGCCTGACCATCCGCATCTCGGCCGCCGTCGTCACCGCCGTCGTCATCGGGGGCGGGCTCGTCGGCCTGGCCGTCAACCGCCTCGCCAGGGGATGTGCGGCCGCCGGAGCCTGCTGACGGGTTCCTGTCGCGGCACGCCTGGGTCGTGGTACTGGACGTATGCGCTGCCCCACGTCGGGTCGATCCTGGGCGCCAGCGCCGACGCGCGCGGTCGTCGATGCGCGTGCGGTCTTCGATGACGTCGCGACATGGCTCGGTCGAGGCTACTCGGTAGATCCTCGACCCGTGGCCTCCGCGCCAGCCTCAGGCGAGGATGGACACCGGCTGGCCCAGGCTCGCACTCTCGTAGCTGGCGAGGGCCAGCCGGACGGCGTCGCGACCGTCCTCGCCGCTACAGACGACCGATGTATCACCGCGGATGGCTGCCAGGAATGCCGCGATGGCTCGGGAGTGGTCGACACCGCTGGGGGTCTGCCAGGTATCGACGTCAGGGTCATCCCAGGTGATGTTCGCCGGGGCGCGATAGACGTGGCGCAGGATCGGCCGACCCGATCGTTCGCTGTATTCGAGGGCGCCCCGGGTGCCATCGACCCAGAAGCCCTGGTCCCAACCGGTCGCGGTCCAGGCGGTCTCGACCTGGCCGAGCGCGCCGCTTTCGAACCGGAGGCTGACCGAAGCCGTGTCCTCCAGCTCGATGTCGTACTTGAGCGTCGCGGTCCGGCAGTAGACCTCCTGGACGGGCCCGCCGAGGTGCCGGGCCAGGTCGAACAGGTGGCAGCCGTTGTCGAGCAGCGTCCCGCCCCCGGCCAACCCGCGCGTCCGGAAGCCGGGCGGCACCTCCGCCCGACCCGACCAGTCGTGGGCCTGGCGCAACCGGACGAACGTGAGGCGTCCGAGCTGGCCCGCCGTGATCATCGCCCGCGCCCGTTCGACGGCCCGGTTGGAGCGCAGGTGATGGTCGACCTGGAGCAGGACGCCCGCCTCGCGACAGGCGGCTATCATCTCGTCCGCCTCGGTGAGCGAGAGCGAGATGGGCTTCTCGCAGAGCACGTGGATGCCAGCCGCGGCAGCCGCAAGGGTCGGCGCGTGGTGAGCGGCATTCGGGGTGCAGATGGAGACCGCATCGAGCCCCGGCAGCGCAAGCAGGTCCCGGAAGTCCCCGAAGGCGTGGCGTACGGACCATTCGAGCGAGCGGTTCTCGAGCGTCGACGGGTTCGTGTCGGCGATGGCCACGACCTGCGCGCCGGCCGCGATGTACCCCTTGACGTGGTTCCGGGCGATGTTGCCCGCGCCGATGATGCCCACCCGCAGCGGCCGCACCTCGGTCGCCGATCCGTCAACGGCGAGGGTCACGCGCCGGGCCTGGGCTCGAGCGGGGGGCTCTGGAGTGCCTGCGTCATGTCCCGGCTGATGCGCCGGGCGGCCCAACCCGCCGCGTTGGCCAGCAGACGCGTGATGTTCGGGTCGTGGTAGGTCGGGTGTGTCTCGTGACCCGGCTGGATGTAGAGCACGCGACCCAGGCCCCGCGACCAGGCGCAGACGCTGCGGAACACCTCACCGCCCGGGAACCAGCCGATCATCAGCAGCTCGTCGGGGTCGGGGATGTCGAAGCGCTCGCCGTACATCTCCTCCTCGGCCAGCTCGATGTGGTCCGGCAGGCCCGCCATCACAGGATGATCGGGTCGCAGGTTCCAGAGTCGCTCGTGCTCACCCGCCTCGCGCCATCTGAGACTGCAGGAGGTGCCCATGAGCCGCCGGAACGGCTTGGAGAAGTGGCCCGAATGGAGCACCACCAGGCCCATGCCACCAAGCACTGCGTGCTGGACCCGATCCACGATATGGTCGCTCACTTGGTCGTGACGAACGTGACCCCACCAGAAGAGCACGTCCGTCGTTTCCAGCACCGCCTGGGTCAGGCCATGCTCGGGCTCGTCGAGGGTGGCGGTCCGGACATCGAACCCTCCGAGGGGAGCGATGCCGCGCGCGATGGCGCCGTGGATCCCCTCTGGGTAGATGGCTCGGACGCCCTCGTCCGAGCGCTCGTGGACGTGCTCATTCCAGATGGTCACCGCGATCCGTTCCATGGCCGCCGACGATAGCCCAAGTCCCTTGGGTCGGCAGACCTTGTCATCCGGTCAGCGGCCGGCGGCTCGTTCAGCCCGCCACCATTCGCGGTCGAGCATCGCGTAGACGAGCTCATCCGTCCATTCGCCCTTGACCCGCTCGTTCCCCAGGAGATGCGCTTCCGAACGCATCCCAAGACGTTCCATCACCCGCGCGGACGCGCCGTTCCGAGCGTCGCAGTGCGCCGCGATCCGATGGAGCCGGAGCGTCTCGAAACCCAGCTGGAGCAGCGCGGGGCTGCCTCCGTCGCGTACCCTTTGCCCTGGTGGTCGGGATGAAACACGTAGCCGATCTCGCCCTGGCGGTGCTCGTTGCCCAGCCACCGCGTCGTCGCCGGTCGGGGGCTCATGAACCGGGCCAGGGCGGCCGCACCGCGAGCGCGAACTCGATAGCGGTGTGCGTGTCCATGGCAGCCCCCCGGGCGAACGCCTCGACATTGGCGGGGTCCTTGAGCAGCGGCTCGGGGTCCCAATCGAAGAAGCTCCGGTTCGTCCGGTTGAGACCGGTGCCACTGGTCCGCTCCAGCGTCGAGACCGCACCCGCGATGGTCGCCGCCGAGATGGGATCCCCCTGGCGCAGTGTCAGGCCAGCGAGGGAGTCGAGCACCAGCGTGTACCCGGACACATCCACCGTCTCCAGGAACATCCGGAGTGCCGCCAGCAACCGGGTACGCGCCTCGTCCAGGTGGTCCATGAGGTAGTCCGACAACCCCAGTGTGTACGTCGCCCAGCCGGTCATGAACCTGTCGCCGACCTCCTGGAACGTGGCCAGGGCCGCTGCCGCGAGGTCATACGCTTCCTGTGCGCCACCGCGGCCCTTGGCATACTCGATGTTGGCCAGACCCCAGCGCGCCCGGGCCAGACCCACCCGGTCGTCGGCGACCTCGTACAGCTCGATGGCCTCGCGCACGATCCGCTCGCCGGACTCGTTGTCCTCATGGAACAGGTAGGTGAACGAGAGGTTGTACAGCGCCTCCGCGATGCCGCTGGGCTCGCCCCGCGACCGCTGGATGGCGAGGGCCTCTTCGTAGCGTTCCCGGGCTCGAGGTTGGTCGTTGTTCCAGTAGGCGAGCCCGCCCGCGGCATCGAGCGCTTGCAGCCGCCGGTCCTCGTCGTCGCAGCCGGGCAGCGCGAGGGCCGCGTCGAGCCGCTCGAGACCCTCGGTGATGTAGCCGCGCATCTGCCAGAAGCGCCACAGGCCGGCAGTCAGACCCAGCGCGGTCGGCGCGTCGCCCGACTCGACCGACCATGCGATGGCCGCTCGCACGTCGTCGTGGTCGGCCTCCAGACCGTCGAGCGTCGCCCGGTCGCCGCCCGCGGCACCGGCCGTCGCGGCGGTGACACGGGCGAGGTAGTGGGCAGCGTGTCGAGAGCGCACCTCGGCCATCCGGCCTGCCGCCTCCAGCCGCTCGGCTGCGTACTCCCGGATCGTCTCCAGCATCCCGAAGCGTGACTCGCCCTCGGCCGCGTCGCGCCTGCGCACGAGGCTCTTGTCGACCAGGGACGAGAGCCTCTCGAGGACATCGGCATCGGCCATCGCGCAGACCTGCTCCACCGACCCCAGGTCGGTCGGGCCCGCGAATACCGAGAAGCAGCCGAACAGGTCACGGTCGTCCGCCTCGAGCAGGTCGTAGCTCCAGCCGATCGCCCCCCGCAGCGTCTGCTGACGTGCCGGCAGGTCCCGGGAACCGCTGCCCAGGAGCGACAGCCGGTGCTGGAGGCGCCCCAGCATGGCCGCTGGTGACAGCAGCTTGATGCGCGCCGCGGCCAGCTCGATGGCCAGTGGCAGGCCATCGAGCCGATAGCAGATCTCCACGACTGCCGCCAGGTTGTCGTCGGTCAGGCCGAAGCTGGGCATCACCGAGCGCGCCCGCTCAACGAACAGGGCCACCGCGCCGTACTGGCTCGCCAGCCGCACATCGGTGGTCGAGGTCGGCTCGGGGACCGCCAGCGGTGGTACCGGGTACTCCCGCTCACCATATATCCGGAGCGCCTCACGGCTGGTGGCCAGGATGCCCAGCCCGGGGGCGTCGGCGAGCAGGTCGGATACGAGTGGCGCCGCCTCGATGACCTGCTCGAAGTTGTCGAGGATGATGAGCAGCCGCCGATCGCGGAGATGCTCCCTGAGGCGGTCGACGGGCGAGCGGCCGCCGCGGTCCGGCAGGTCCAGGCGTTGGGCGATGGTCGCGGCGACCAGGCCGGGCTCGGTGATGGGCTCGAGCGGCACGAAGTAGACGCCGTCGGGGTATCGCTCGGCGCTCCGCGCACCGACCTCCAGGGAGAGGCGGGTCTTGCCCGTGCCACCCGGCCCGGTGAGCGTCAGCAACCGACCCGCCGCCGCGAGGTCGAGCACCTCGGCGAGCTCCTGCTCGCGGCCCACGAAGGTCGTCAATCGGGTCGGCAGGTTGCCCACCGGCGTCACGGCCGACGGCAACGGCGGGAAGTCAGCGGGGAGACCCTCGATGACGGCCTGCCACAGACGCGCGGTGCCCTCGATGTCCCGGAGCCGATGCTCACCCAGGTCGCGCCACGTGACGCCATCGGGGAGCGCCGATCCGACGAGCACCTGCGTCGCGCCCGAGACCACGATCTGGCCGCCGTGCGCGATGCTCGCGACCCGCGATGCGCGGTTGATGTCGAGGCCCACGAGGCTGCCTCCGGCGAGCTCCGACTCCCCGGAGTGCAGACCCATCCGGACCCGCAGGGTCACGCCCTGCGGCCAGGCCTCCTCGGCGAGGGCCCGCTGTGCGGTGACCGCTGCGGCGAGCGCGTCCCGGGCACTGCCAAAGGTGACGAAGAAGGAATCGCCCTCGGTGCCCTGCTCTTCACCGCCGAGCGGCGAGAACGCAGCGCGCAGGAGCTGCCGGTGACGCTCCCGGAGCTGGCCGTAACGGGCGGTACCGACCTCTGCCTCGAGTCTCGTGGACCCCTGCATGTCGGTGAACAGGAAGGTCGTCGTGGTGCGCCGGGAGTCGGTCATGGCCTCCACGACGCGCGGCTCCAGGGTCGGTGCAGGCTGACCGCTGTCCCTCGGTGCAGCACCCATCGCATCGGCCGATCGTGGGCCACCCGCCCCCCGGCGTCAACTCGGGGGCGTACCCGGCAGCGCCACCTCGGGGATGGGGGCGGGGGATGTCGCTGACGGCATCCGGAAGAGGCGAGCCTCGATGTCGGCGCGCCGCAGCGCCACGGAGGCGGTGAGGATGGCGAAGCTGCCCCACCAGATGACGGGCATCGCCAACAGCACCCCGAAGGGCAGGACCCAGCGCCGGTCGCCCAGCGCGGCCCACACGATGACGACCACCGCCAGCGGCAGCCGGACGAGGAGGGGGATGGGCACCGATCCGGGCACCGTGCTGGAGTTCGTGCTGCTCGCGAGCAGATCCACCCACTCGCGCCACAACGCGGGGGCGACGACCAGCGACACACCCACGATGACCGCCGTCGCGGCGGCGATCTCCAGCAGGGCACGCCATTCGCGACGGACCGCGAACCAGAGCACGCCCAGGACGGGTGTCACCTTGGTCAGCACGGCGAACGCCCAGACCCCCGGTCGGCGGAAGCCGACCACGATCATCGCCGCGAGCAGGATGGTGATGTTGCCACCCCACAGCTCGGGGAACGTGAGCACGATGAGCGGGCCGAACAGCAGCGGACCACTCATCCAGCGCAGCACGAGCAGCAGCAGCGTGGTCCAGATGCCCAGGAACATCGGCCATGGCAGCAGACGGATGGGTGCCAGGGCCTCGAGGAACGCGGGCGAATAGAGATACGCGCTTTCGTGACCGACCGACCCGGGTGTATACGGGCCGGCGAGGGGCACGGCCCAGTAGGCGCGCGCATCCTGACCCGGTCCGTAGCCATCGGGCTGGAAGGGCTCCGCGGTCAGCATCATGACCACGACCAGGCCGATGGCCAGACAGATGCCCGAGATGACGAGCACCTGCCGCAGCCGCCGCATCCCATCGGGGCCCACGGGGCGGTTCAGGCCCCCGGCGCGTCGCCCAGCGACTGTCCCAGCAGCAGGGGATGACCCAGCAGCCCGGTGTAGCGGGGTCGATAGCGCTCGACGTTGTACATCTCGTCGACGTCCACGTGGCGCGCGCCGAGGGCTGGGTCGGGCAGTGGCGAATGGGCGTACTTGCCACCCCGGATGGCGGTCATCCGGCCGCTGACACCCTCGGCGATGAGGTCCATCGCCACGTTCGCGAAGGTGAATGCGACCATCGTGTCCACCGCGTCCGGCTCGCCCGAGCGCAGGTCGTAGGTCAGCTCCGAGAAGACGCTATCGATGCCCGACCGGCGCTTGATCTCCGCAGCGAGCGTCTCGGCGATGTTCGCCTTGTGGCGGTGACCGAACGCGTCCGCCTCCCCGACCTCCTCCAGCTTGCCGCCCGACCACATCGCGCCCTCGGCGGCGATCACGAAGCCGTAATGGCTCGGATTCAGCCGATGATCCTCAGCGAGCACCGAGACCAGGTGATCGAGGTCGAAGGGTGACTCCGGGATGAGACAGCGGCCAGTGGTCACGTATGCCGTGTAGAGCGCGGTGAACCCGCAGTCCCGGCCGAAGATTCGGAAGACGCCGATACGCTCGTGGGAGCCGAGGGTCGTTCGCTGTCGGTTGATGAGTTCCTTGGCGCGCGTGATCGCGGTCGAGAACCCGATGCAGTATTCGGTGCCCTGGACGTCGTTGTCCATGGTCTTGGGGATGGCGATGAGCGGCACGCCATGGTCGGCCAGCGTCTGGGAGAAGCTGAGCGTGTCATCACCGCCGATGGGCACCAGATAGTCGATACCCAGGCGCTCGATGTTCTCGAGCACGACGGGTGTCAGGTCCCAGGTCTTGCCGTCTTTGGTCATGGTGTCCAGGCGTGCCTGCGGGATGTGATCGGGCAGCGCCGACTTGGGCATCTTCCGGGCATTCGTCCGCGAGGTGTGCAGCATCGTGCCGCCCGTGCGGTCGATGGCCCGGGTGTTCACGCGGTCGAGCGGGACGATGTAGCGGGCGTCAGGCACCGGACCGGGGACCTGGTGGGTCATGCCCTCCCAGCCCCGGCGGATGCCCACGACCTCATAGCCGAGGTCGCTGGCGCGATAGGTAACGCTCTTGATGACGCCGTTGAGTCCGGGGACGTCCCCGCCTCCGGTCAGGATGCCGATGCGTCTGGTGCGGGCCATGGTGGTCCTCTTCGGGTTGGGTGTAGCAGGGGTCGTCGCGGCGCATGTCGCGAGGCATCGCGATCGTAGCGCGCAGCGCGGAAAACATGCTCCGACGGGGCATCGGCGACCCACCGCGGGCATCGGCGGCATGTAGCATCGGCATGTGAACTACGAGTTGTACATGGGCGCCGCACTGGCCGAGGCAACGGCCGCCGCCGCGGCCGGCGAGCGCGCAGACGGCGCGGTCGCGGTCGTGGATGAGGCGATGGTTGCGCGGGGTCGACCGACGCTCCGGGCCACCGGTGATCCGACCTCGCACGCCGTGGTGGGCGCCATCCGGGAGGCCGCCCGTCGACTCGGTCGCCCGTCACTCGCGGGTGTCACGTTGTTCTGTGTCGTGGAGCCCTGCACGATGTGCGTCGGCGCGCTGCTCGAGGCCGACGCGGACGGTGTCGTGTTCGCCCTCGCCGACCCGGTCCAGGGGGCCTGTGGCTCGGTCGTCCAGCTGGCGGCGAGCGGCCGTGGCGCACGTCGACTCCGGGTGGTCTCCGGCATCCTCGCCCAGGAGGCCGCGGACCTTCGGCCCGACCTTGCCATCGCACCTCCCGTGGGGCATAGCTGAGGATCGTTCGAGCGGCCGCAGTCGGCGCCTTTGCTATGCTCTGGGCGGAGAGGTGTCCGAGTGGTTGATGGTGCCGCTCTCGAAAAGCGGTGTGCGAAAGCACCGCGGGTTCGAATCCCGCCCTCTCCGCCATCGCCCTTCGACTCGGACACGATCGGTACCAGCTGTTCCCGCCCCGCGGAGAGGTCGCCTAGTGGCCGAGGGCGCCGCACTGGAAATGCGGTATGGGGCAACCCATCGAGGGTTCGAATCCCTCCCTCTCCGCCACTCCTCGCCCAGGCTGGCCGAGGGGCCTAGGCAGGCGCGCTACAGTCTCGTCAACCCCGGACCCCCCGGGGAACATGGCGAGGTGGACCGTTCATGCGTCATCCCAGGCGGCTCGGCCTTGGTGGGTTGTTGGCCGTCCTCTTGCTCGTCAGCATCGCTCCGCTTTCGGTGAGCGCATCGACGCCCGTGCGTTTCGGTGCCAAGCTCACCCACTCCACGCAGCCGACCGGCAAGGAACGCTGTGACCGCTACTCCGGTGTCCGCCACAACGCGACCTGCACCTGGGTCGCCGTACAAGCGTTCGAGAATGGCGGCCACCAGCAGGCCCCCATGAACGGCACCATCGGCAAGGTCCGACTCATCTCCTGCCAGGGTGGCAGCTTCGTCGTCCAGGTCGCGCGCGCCAAGCCGGGTCAGCACAAGGCCAAGGTCGTCCGCAACGGCCCCAAGCTGACCTATGTCAAGGACGCCCAGTCCGGAGGCTGCGGCGGCATCAACGGCGACAACTACAGGATCCAGAGCTTCCGGGTCAACCTGAGGGTGAGCAAGGGCGACTACATCGCCGTGAAGGCCCCCGCGATCGGCTTCCTGCACAACTCCAGCAGTGGCGACGCGCTGGTATTCGACCCGCCCCTCAACCCGGGTGGCTCCTTCACGACGTCGGATTCGTCCACCGGCGGGATGCTCATCCAGTTCCAGTACAAGTAGCCACCGCCGACTCGCGTCGGCACTACCCAACGAGCGGGAGCTGCGGCACGGGCCGTGGCTCCCGTTCCTGTTCCACGCCGGCTTCGGTACCGGCTCCATCCGGTATACTTCGTGCCTCGAACTATCAGAGATACGAACTGTCATACCGACGTCCGCCATCGAACCTCCCGCTCCAGGCCGAGTCTCGGCCGCTGACCGGCGTGCCTTGGACGCTGTCGCCGCGCTCGTGGTCGACAGCGTCCCCCGCCTCATGCGCTGGGTGCGCACCGGCACCCGGGCGGACGCCGCACCTGGGTTGACCGTGCCTCAACTGCGGGTGATGATGCTGCTCCGGCGCGCGCCCGGGAGCGGCGTGTCGGCGGTCGCGGGGCACCAGGGCGTGAGCCTCGCGAGCGCGTCGGCGCTCGTCGAGCGGCTGGTCCGCCAGGGTCTCGTCGAGCGTGTCCAGGATCCGGCTGAGCGGCGGCGGGTGCGGTTGACGCTCACGGACACGGGTGCCGACCGACTGCGGAGCGTCAACCTGGGCACCCGTCGGGCCATGGCGCGGGCGCTCCAGGCCCGTTCGCCGTCGGAGCTCGCGCTCATCGCCCAGGCGATGGACCTGCTGATGGCCAGCGTCACCGGCATCGACCCGGTGGACGCGCGACGGGAGGAGCCATGACCACGCTTGCGGCCGCTGTGGCCGTGCGGACGGAGTCGCTGACCCGGGTGTTCGGCGACCTCCTGGCAGTCGACCACGTCGACCTCACCGTGGAGTCGGGGGAGGTGTTCGGCCTCCTAGGCTCGAATGGCGCCGGCAAGTCCACGACCATCCGGATGCTCACGACCCTCCTGGCGCCGACGTCCGGTGGCGCCACGGTGGCTGGCGCTGACATCGTCCGGGAGCCGCAGCGCGTACGGCGCTCCATCGGCTACGTGCCCCAGCTGCTGTCCGCGGACGGGACCCTCACGGCATACGAGAACCTGCTCATCTCGGCGCGCCTGTATCACCTGCCCCGCGAGCTGCGGACGCCGCGCATCGCCGACGCGCTCGGCTCGGTGGGTCTCACGGGCGCCCGGGATCGGCTCGTGCGCAGCTTCTCGGGGGGTATGATCCGGCGGCTCGAGCTGGCCGCATCGATGCTCCATCGGCCGACGGTGCTGTTCCTCGACGAGCCGACGGTCGGCCTCGACCCGGTGGCCCGCGCCTCGATCTGGGACCACCTCCGCCGCCGACGGGACGAGATGGGTACCACGATCGTGCTCACGACCCATCACATGGATGAGGCCGAGGAGCTCTGCGACCGCATCGGCATCATGGTCCGTGGCCAGCTTGTGGTGGTCGACTCGCCCGCCGTGCTGCGGGCCGCACTGGGTCCGGACGCGACCCTGGACGACGTCTTCGCGGCCCACGCGGGCCATGACATCCAAACCGGAGGATCCTGGAGTGAAGTCGGCCGCACCCGTCGCACCGCCAGCCGAATGGGCTGAGCCGTCACGGCTCTGGGCCTTCCTGAGCGATACCTACGCGGTCATGGAGGTCGAGCTCCGCAAGGTCCGCCACGACCCGGTGGAGTTGCTGACGCGTGCCGTGCAGCCGGTCCTATGGCTCGTCATCTTCGGCCAGGTCCTCGCCTCGACCCGGCTGCTGCCCATGGGCCAGGTGGCCTATCTCGACTTCCTGACCCCAGGCATCCTGGCTCAGAGCGCCCTGTTCGCGGCGATCTTCTATGGCATCACCATCATCTGGGAGCGCGACCTGGGGGTCGTCCACAAGTACCTCGTGAGCCCGGCTTCGCGCATCTCGCTCGTGGCCGGTCGTGGCGTCGCGTCGGGCATCCGGTCACTGTCCCAGGCGGTCATCGTCATCGTGCTGGCGCTCGTCCTGGGGGTCCACCTCATCCTCGATCCCGGGCGGCTGCTGGGCATCGCGCTGGTGGTCATCCTCGGATCAGCGGTGTTCTCACTGTTCTCGTTGACCATCGCCTGCCTGGTCAAGACCCGCGAGCGCCTCATGGGCATCGGCCAGCTGCTCACGATGCCCCTGTTCTTCGCTTCCAATGCGATCTACCCCGTCTCGGCGATGCCCGACTGGCTCAAGGTCGTGGCGGTGCTCAATCCACTCACCTACATGGTCGGTGCGCTCCGGAGCCTGATGATCGAGCCCGACCTCGATCCGCTCATGCTCACGGTCGAGATCGCCATCCTGGCGTCGTGCGCCGTCGGTCTGACGCTGCTGACCGCCCGGCTCTATCCGCGGGTCATCGCCTGACCTGCCTGGCCCCAGGCGGCCCGTCCGCCTTCCGTGGGCGGACCGGCTATCATCCCGGGGCCGTGCTAGGCGGGGAACTAGCGGTGCCCTGTACCTGCAATCCGCTCCAGCAGGGCTGAATCCCCTCTCGAGGCCCGCGTTCGCGGAAGCCGACGGAGCGAGCGGCGTTGAGGATCGGGTCCCGCGCAGCGGCGACGCGTGAACCACGTCAGGTCCGGAAGGAAGCAGCGTTAAGCGCTGCTCGCCGGGTGCCGCGGATCGGCCTGGTCCGAGCCGATCGCTCCGGTGGGCCCGCGGACGTCTCGGTCGACAGGGGGTGCACGGCAAACCCTCCACCTGACCATGTCTGGCCGGGTCGCGGGGCCACCCGACAGCGATCCGAGCCGACCCTCTGGCCTAGACTGGCCGGGTGCCCACGACCGAAGCAGCCGCGACCCATACGGCGATCTACCGTCGCTTCCGCGCCCAGACCTTCTCCCAGATGGTCGGCCAGCACGCGGTCGTCGAGACCCTCCGGAACGCGGTGCGCCTGGATCGGCTGTCGCATGGGCTGCTGTTCGTCGGGCCGCGCGGGACCGGCAAGACGTCCACCGCGCGCATCCTGGCCAAGGCGGTCAACTGCACCGACCTGCGCGATGGCGAGCCCTGCGACACGTGCCCGTCGTGCATCTCCATCCGCGAGGGGCGCGCGATGGACGTGGTGGAGCTGGACGCGGCGTCCAACAACCGGGTCGATGACATGCGGGAGCTGGTCCCTCGTGTCTACACCACGGCGGCGGACCTGCGCCGCAAGGTGTTCATCATCGACGAGGTCCAGCGCATCAAGGAGGGTTGGGACGTCCTGCTCAAGACACTCGAGGAGCCGCCGGACGGTGTCCTGTTCATCTTCTGCACCACCGACCCGAGCCAGATTCGCCCGGCGGTCGTGTCCAGGCTCCAGCGGTTCACCTTCCGACCTCTGACCACTGACGAGATCGAGGGCAAGCTCACTCGCATCCTGACCTCCGAAGGACGGGTGGCCGACCAGGATGCGTTGGCACTCATCGCCCGTCTCGCGGCGGGCGGGATGCGCGACGCCGAATCCTTGCTAGACCAGGTGCTGGCGACCTCGGATGCCGTGGTCGATGCCGATGGCGTCCGGGATCTCCTGGGGCTCGCCCCGGAGGACGCCATCGAGCACTTCGTCGATGCGCTCGCACACGGGGATGTGCTTGCCGGCATCGAGGTGCTCGACCAGCTCGAGGGCGAGGGGAGGGACGTCATCGCCTTCTCGGAGCAGGTCGTCGGCCGTCTCCGCGAGCGCCTCGTGGCGGCCATGACCAGTCGCGGCGATGGTGCTGCCATCGCGATGCTCGCGGGTGCCGCGCGCCGGCTGACGGGCATCGATGCCAGCCGCAGCGGTCTGGGCGGCTATCGTTGGCAGCTCGAGCTGGCGCTCCTCGCTGGCGCTCCCGCCGCAGCCCCAGCGGCCCCCACCCGAAGTGCGCCCGCGCCGCCCACCCGTGCCGATCCGGTGACATCGCCGCGCCCGGACCGTCCCGCGGTGGCGCGCGCGGCCGCTGCCCCTGCCGCCCCGCCGAGCGTTGCCCGACCCCCCGTCCCGGCCAAGCCGGTGCCGACCCCTGCGCCCACGCCCGCTTCGGTCGGTCCGGCCGGCGGCGACCTGCTGCAGGATGTCCAGGACCACTGGCCGGAGATCGTCGCCTGGATCGGCCGCAATCCGGCCAACAAGCCGCTCGTCGAGAACTGCCGGCCGGTCGAGGTCCGCGACGGTGTCGTCATCCTGGGCTTCCCGGAGAACCAGCCGTTCCTGCGGGAGAAGGCGGAACAGCGACGACAACCGCTCGAGGATGGCCTCGCCCATGTGCTGGGCCGCCCGGTCGGGGTACGCTGCGTGGTAGCCAACGTCGAGCTGGCCGATACCGGTCAACGGGAGGATCTCGATCTTGTCGCGCAGGCCCGCAAGGTCTTCGGCGGCGAGCTGGCGGACGTGGGTGACATCGGCTGATCAGCGCCGTCCACCGACCGGTCTGATAGTTCCACCGCAGGAGGAATCCATGGGCTTCGGCAACTTCGCGAAGATGGCGCAGCAGATGCAGGCCGACATGGCGCGCGTCGAGGCGGAGCTCTTGGAGCTGCGCATCGAGGGCACCGCCGGCGGCGGCGCGGTCAAGGCGGTCGTCACCGGCAAGCAGGAGCTGCTCTCGGTGACCATCGACCCCGGCGTCGTCGATCCGGAGGACGTGGAGATGCTCCAGGATCTGGTGCTCGTCGCGGTGCGCGAGGCGCTCGATCAGGCCAAGGCGACCGCGGAAGCGAAGCTGGGCCGGGTGACCGGTGGCCTGAAGATCCCGGGGCTGTGACCACGGGCTCCACCGCTCGCTCGTGACGACCCTCGTCGAACCGGTCGTTCGACTCATCGAATCGCTCTCACGGCTGCCGGGCATCGGGCCCAAGACGGCCCAGCGGCTCACGTACCACCTGTTGCGTGCGCCCGATACGGAGGCCCGCTCGCTCGCGGCCGCGCTCATCGCGGTACGCGACGAAGTGGTCTTCTGCGACCGTTGCTTCAACATCAGCACCGGCCCGGAGTGCCCCATCTGCGTCGACCCCGCCCGTGATGACGACCGGCTGTGTGTGGTGGAGGAGCCCCTCGATGTCCTGGCCCTGGAACGATCGGGTGCGTTCCGCGGCCGCTACCACGTGCTCCATGGGGCCATCTCGCCCATGGACGGCATCGGTCCTGACCGGCTGCGCATCCGCCAGCTGCTCGCGCGCGTGGTCGAACGGGAGCACGATGGCCAACCGTTCGCGGAGGTGGTCCTGGCCACCAACCCCACGCTGGAGGGCGAAGCCACGGCGATGTACCTCGCGGAACGCCTCCAAGGTCATGTCGGCTCGGTCACCCGGATCGCCCGGGGCATCCCGGTGGGTGGCGACCTGGAGTACGCCGACGAGGTGACGCTCGTCCGGGCGCTCCAGGGGCGGCGCGAGTTCGAGGCTGCGCGAGAACGGTGAGCTACCTCATCAACGAGGCGCTGCTGCGGCTCATCAAGCCGGCCATCGCCCTCGTCCTCGGGCTGATCCTGTACTGGCTGCTCACCGGGCCCTTGGGTGAGCCCGGATCGGCCATGTTGGGGCTCGCCTGCTGGATCTCCGCAGGCGTCTTCATCCAGCTCATCGAGACAGGCGTCATCTAGTCGCGCGAAGCCTGTGTCGGCGCCGCTGTCGCCCTCGTTCGACGACGTCCAGACCGCGCTCTGGGCCCGTTTGACAGGCAGCGCGGCTGCCGCTAGTGTTCCACCTCGTTGCGCTCGACCAGTGCGGTCGGGCCTACGGGAGCCCGGGTCACATCCCGACCCGCGTGCGCC
>CAVWSL010000012.1:0-7032 GCA_963757765.1 uncultured Chloroflexia bacterium | reverse complement strand
GCCGCGCCTCACGGACGCGATGCTAGGATGCGGACCGGTCTGCTGGCCCGGAGGAGGAGTCGGCATGGCGGGGCCTGGGGGAGCACTGGATGGCGGCTCGTGCTGACACGCTGATCGTCGGCGGCGGTTCTGCGGGTTGCGTGCTCGCGGCCCGGCTCTCCGAGGATCCGCAGCGTCAGGTCGTGCTGCTCGAGGCTGGCCCCGACCATCCCGTGCTGGAGCTTGCCCCCGACCTCGTGCGCCTGGCGCACGGGGGCGCCCAGTTCGCTGACCAGCTCGCAGCCCTCGACTGGGCATACGAGGCGCACGGCTCGGCGACCGGACCGACCATCGCGGTGCCGCGTGGTCGGCTGATGGGTGGCTCGGGCGCCATCAACGGCACCATCTTCCTGCGCGGCACGCCCGAGGACTTCGCATCCTGGGCCGATCTCGTTGGTCCCGAGTGGGGCTGGGAGCACATCGGGCCCGCGTACCGGGCCATCGAGGCGGACCCGTTCGGGGACGACGCCGACCACGGCCGGGACGGGCCGATGCCCATCTTCCACTGGCCCGAGCCCGACTGGATCGTGACCCAGGCCGCGTTCCACGAGGCGTGCCAGGAGCTCGGCTACGGCCTGAGCCCCGACCACAACGCCCCGGGCTCGATGGGTGTCGGCGCGCTGCCGCTCAACCAGCGCCAGGGGATGCGCATGAGCCCCGCGGCTGCCTTCCTGACCGCGCCCGTTCGCGCGCGCCCCAACCTGCGCATCGTGCCCGGGACCGAGGTCCGCAGCCTGGTCATCGCGTATGGCCGCGCGACGGGTGTCGTGGCCCGCTCGGAGCGTGGCACGACCACGTACGAGGCGGGCGAGGTCATCCTCGCTGCCGGCGCGGTCGGCAGCCCGCACCTGATGCTGCGTGCCGGCATCGGCCCCGCGGACGACCTCCGGAAGCTGGGTATCCCGGTCGTGTCGGACGTGCCGGGCATGGGTGTCGGCGTCCGAGACCACCCCAAGTCGTGGACCCAGTGGCGGCTGCGCGATGGCCTCGGCCTCACCGACCAGGTGCCCTGGCTGCAGCTTTCGGCGCGCTACACCGCGACCGGCTCAGATCTCCGCGGCGACATGATGCTGTACCCCAACTCCGTGGTCGCCGGGTCGGATCCGGGCACGTACGACTTCCGCATCGAGGCGGTCAACAACCTCCAGCTGTCGGCTGGGCGGCTCTGGCTCCGGTCGCCCGATGCCGATGTCAAGCCTGCTATCGACCTCGCGCTCCTGTCCGAGCCACGCGACCGGGCCCGGCTCGCGGATGCCATCCACCGGTCCGTCGCGCTGGGCAGGGTGAGCCCATTGCGGGAGCTGCTGGTGGGGCTCACGGCGCCGACGCTGGACGAGCTGGCGAGCGATGCCGCGCTCGACGCGTATGTCGACCGGACCGTGATGACGGGGCAGCACATCTCGAGCAGCGCCCGGATGGGCCGTGTCGATGACCCGATGGGCGTGGTCGATGTCCACGGCCGGGTGCGGGGCGTCCGCGGGCTGCGTGTGGTCGACTGCTCGATCATGCCCGACAGCGTGCGCGCCAACATCCATGCCACGGTGCTGGCCATGGCCTGGCTGATGGCGGATCGGATCATCGCCGGCGGGGCCGCGGCCGCATGACCATCGAGGCGCCACCCGCCGCCGCGGCTCCCCAGGAGCCCGCCGCCACCCCGCCCGTGCTCGAGATGCGCCACGTATCGCGCGCGTTCGGCTCGACGCAGGCGCTCGCGGATGTCTCCATCGAGCTCCACGGCGGTGAGATCCACGCGCTCCTGGGCGAGAACGGGGCCGGCAAGTCGACGCTCATCAAGATCATGACCGGGGTCCAGCAGCAGGATACCGGGGACATCCTCATCGACGGCCAGCCTGTCCGCATCACCTCCTCGCAGGACGCCCAGCGACTGGGGGTCGCCGCCATCTACCAGGAGCCGATCGATCTTCCCGGACCTGTCGGTTGCCGAGAACATCTTCATCGGCCACCGCGACCGGGGACGGACGGTCGACCGACGGCGGATGCGGCGTGAGGCGCAGGAGGTGCTCACGCGCCTCGACGCGAGCCTGAACGTCACCGACCCGGCCCGGGGCCTGACGCTCGCACAGCAGCAGACGGTGGAGATCGCGAAGGCGATCTCGCTCAACGTCCGGGTGCTCATCATGGATGAGCCGACCGCGTCGCTGTCCGCGCACGAGGTCAACCAGCTGTTCCGGATCATCGCCGCCCTGCGTCGCCAGGGGGTCGCCATCCTGTTCATCTCTCACCGGATGGAAGAGGTGTTCCAGATCGCCGACCGGGTCACGGTCCTGCGTGACGGGCGCTGGATCTCCACGCGACCGGTGTCCGAGGTAACGCCGTCGAGCGCCATCCGGGACATGGTCGGCCGGGAGGTCCAGGAGCTGTTCAAGCGCCCCGAGTCGCATCCGGGGGAGGTCGTGCTGTCGGTCCAGGGCCTTGGCCGGGCCGGGGCGTTCCAGGACATCACGTTCGACCTGCATGCGGGCGAGGTGCTCGGCTTCGCGGGGCTCGTGGGCGCCCGACGCACCGATGTCGGCCTGGCGCTCTTCGGCATCGCGCCCGCTGACGCGGGCACCATCCTGCTCGACGGCACACCCATCACGGTCCGCAGCCCCAGGGACGCTGTCCGGCTGCGGATCGCCTACGCGACCGAGGACCGGCGCCAGATGGGCCTCATCTTCCCGCTCTCGATCTCGGCCAACGTCTCGTTGCCGTCCCTTCCCCGGTTCCTCACCGGTGCCGGGCTGCTCCGGCGATCGCAGGAACGAGCGACCGCAGAGAGCTACCGCGATCGACTGCGTATCCGGGCGCCATCCGTGGACACGCTGGCCAGCTCCCTGTCGGGCGGCAACCAGCAGAAGGTGGTGCTCAGCAAGTGGCTCGAGACCCGGCCGCGAGTGCTCATCCTCGATGAGCCGACCCGGGGCATCGACGTGAGCGCCAAGGTGGAGGTCCACCAGCTCGTCGACGAGCTGGTCCAGGAAGGCATGGCCATCATCCTCATCAGCTCCGACCTGCCGGAGGTGATGACCATGAGCGACCGCATCCTGGTCATGCGCGAAGGACGACAGCAGGTCATCGTGCCCCGTGCGGAGGCCACCCAGGAGCGGCTGCTGGCCGCGGCCATGGGCCAGGACCGGTCGGCAGCCGGCGAGCCACAGGGGCACCTTGACGACCCGACCTTCGCGGAGCCACCCGCATGATGGACGCCGTCCTCCGGCGTGTGCGACCCGACCAGGTCCGGGAGCTCACGCTCGTCCTGGTGCTCGTCCTCATGATCGCGTTCTTCGCGGCCCAGATCCCCAACTACCTGTCGCCCCGGACCTTCACCAACATCACCACGGGCGCAGCCATCATCGCCACCGTCGCGGTCGGCCAGGTGCTCGTGCTCCTGACCCGCAACGTCGACCTGTCGGTGGGTGCCATCGTCGGTCTCGTGGCGTACGTCATGGGCACCGCTCTGTCGGGTGCGGGTGATGTGAACCCGATCATCGTCATCATCGGCTGCATGGTGCTCGGCGCGAGCCTGGGTGCCATCAACGGTGCCATCGTCGCGTACGGCCGGGTGCCCGCCATCATCACCACGCTGGGCACGCTTGCGCTCTTCCGTGTCGGGCTCGTGGAGCTGTCGGGCTCCCAGTCGGTGACCACTTCCATGCTGCCCCACTGGCTGGTCTCCATTCCGAGCACCTCGGTGGTCAGCGTGTTGGGCGTCGACGTGCGGGTCTTGTTCGCTATCGCCATCGTCGCCACAGTCCTCGGCCAAGCTGTGCTTCGGTACCTGCCATATGGCCGGCGGCTGTTCGCCATCGGCTCCAACCCGGACGCCGCCCGGGTGGCGGGCCTGCCTATCCAGCGCGACGTCTTCCTCGCCTTCGTCGGCAGCGGCATGATGGCCGGGCTGGGTGGCTTCATGTGGCTGGGCAAGTTCGGCAACATCACGGTCATCAGCGGCACCGGCCTGGAGCTCCAGGTCGTGGCGGCGGCCGTCGTCGGTGGCGTCAACATCTTCGGTGGCGCGGGCTCGATGTTCGGCGCCCTGTTCGGCGCGTTGCTCATCCAGACGCTCCAGACCAGCCTGCTGCGCTGGCTGGGCATCAGCCAGTTCGCGCTCGACGCGATCCTGGGCGCGCTCATCCTGTTCGCGGTCGCGGCCGACGCGATCATCCTCCGCCGTCTCCAGGACGAGTGGATCCGGGTGCGCCGACAGGACGATGCGCGTGCCCGTGCGGCTCGGGTGGAGGCCGCCGATGCGTGAGCGGTTCCTTGGCCACCCCCGTGGCTGGGACCAGATGTTGTTCGTGCTGCTGGTGCTGGTGGTCGGTTACAGCGCGATCGCGACCCCTGGCTACGCATCGGTGCAGAACCAGGTCAACCTGCTGCAACTGGGCATCGAGCGCTCCATCGTGGTGCTGGCCATGGCGTTCGTCATCATCTCGGGCGAGATCGACCTCTCGGTGGCATCGGTCATGGGGCTCACTGCGGCGGTCGCGGCCGGGTTGTTCGAGAAGGGCGTGCCGATGGAGATCGGCGTCCTGGCCGCCCTTGGTGTGGGTGTCCTGTGCGGCCTGTTCAACGGCTTCTGGATCGCGGTGGTCGGGCTGCCATCCCTCGCGGTCACACTCGCGACGCTCATCGGCTATCGCGGCCTGGCGACGATGCTCATCGAAGACCGCTCGATCGGCAACTTCCCCGCCTGGTTCAACACGTTGGGTCAATCGTCGATCGTGGGGCCGCTCACCTTCAGCATCATGCTGTACGCGGTCCTGGCGGTGAGTGCGGCCGTGCTGCTCCACTTCACCGGGTTCGGACGACTCACGTATGTCATCGGGAACAGCAAGGACGTGGCTCGGTTCTCCGGCGTCCGGGTGGCCCGCCACCGGATCCTCATCTTCGTCATGAGCGGCACGATGGCGGCCTTGGCGGGCATCCTCTATACGGCGCGGCTCGGATCCGCCCAGGCGAGCACTGCCACCGGCTTCGAGCTGGACATCATCACGGTCGTGCTGCTGGGCGGCGTGAGCATCTTCGGTGGCTCCGGATCGATGCTCGGCGTCGTGCTCTCGACGTTCCTGGTGCTCAACCTGCGCAACGGCATGAGTCTTGCGGGCATCAATGGCAACACCCAGACCGGTATCGTGGGGCTGCTGCTCATCCTCTCGGTGCTGCTACCCAACATCGCGGGCGGCATCCAGGACCGCCGCCGCCGACGGACCGCGGCGCGTGCCGGACCCGGCGCATCGCCGCCCGCGGCAGCCGAGATCCCGAAGGGCGCCCCCGCCGCGTGAGATCGATGGTTCCGGGATGGGTGCGGTTCGGTATCATGCACAGCCTTCGGCGACATCGATCGGGCGACCACGCTCCGTATCGGCGAAGTAGAGGAGGAGTTGGCGCATGAGAGTGTCTCGAACCATGACAGCGGGCCTGTCGGCAGTGATCTTGGCGACCGCGGTCGGCGGTGCGGCCATGGCACAGAGCCCGGCCGCGAGCATGGCGGCACCCGCGGGCTCACCCGCGGTCGCGACGCCCGGCCAGGCCGAGAAGATGCTGCTGCTGCCGAAGTTCCTGGGCATCCTGCCCTTCGATCAGGCGAATCAGGGCGCACAGGAGGCAGCGACCGCGCTGCAGAACCCGACAGCGTTCGATTTCAACGCCCCCGCCGCCGGCGACCCGCCGGCCAATCAGATCGACTTCGTGACCAACGCGCCCACCCAGGGCTACAAGGTCGTCATGATGTCCAACAATGCCGGCGAGCAGACCTCTGCGGCCGCCGAGGCTGCGCAGGCAGCTGGCACCAAGGTCGTCACGTGGGACTCGCCCATCCCCTCGGGCAAGGGCGAGAGCTTCTTCGTGGCACAGGTCGACTTCACCTCCATCGGTGACGTCATGGCCAAGATGACCCGTGACATCGTCGGCCCCGATGGCGGCCAGGTCGCCATCCTCTCCGCCGGCCCTGACTCCTCGAACCAGAACGCCTGGAACGCGGCATACGCCGAGGCGCTCAAGGACCCTTCCTACGCGAACATCACCGTCGTGGAGACCGTCTACGGCAATGACAAGGCGGAGGACAGCTACAACCAGGCCAACGCCCTCATCGAGAAGTACCCGGACCTCAAGCTCATCATGAGCCCGACGTCCGTGGGCATCGTTGCCGCCGCCAAGGCGGTCACCGATGCAGGCCTCTGCGACACCGTCAAGGTCTCCGGCCTTGGCCTGCCGTCCGAGATGAAGGACTACACGCTCAGCGGCTGCGCCCCCGAGTTCACGCTTTGGAGCTTCGTCGACCTGGGCTACCTGACCTACTACGCCTCGTACCTGCTGGCCACCGGTGCCATCCAGGGCGTGGCGGGTGAGTCGTTCAGCGTCGGCCGACCCATCAGCGGTCAGACCGACTTCACCATCACCGCCGACCCGACCCGCCCGGACACCAACGCACTGCGTGTCCTGATGGGCCCCTTCACGGTCTATGACAAGACGAACGTGGAGGCCGCTGCCAAGTAGGCAGCGCGAAGCGAGCTCCTGGAAGCGCCCCGGGCATCGTGCCCGGGGCGCTTCCGTGTCAGGCCGGAGCCGCCCCCTGCCGCTGCCCCGGCGTGCGCCGGCCTGCCAGGCCCCTGCCTGCGGCGTACGTGATCCGGCCGGCCAGTCGTCCGCTGATCCAAACGACGGAGGACGGAGCGGCCACGGACCATGGCGGTCGCGTCCGGAGCCATCGACGGTCGATCGGACGACTTCCTCAGTCGGATCGATGCTGCCGGGCGGCAATCTGACGGAGGCCCGCCTCGTTACCCTGGCTGTCGACCTCGAGGCTGTCGCGGAGGACGCGTACGGCACGCGTCCTCCGTCCGATCGACTCTCGGCTGATCCATCGCCGCGATCGCGCCCGGACCAGGTCCGGCGCGGCACGGGCACCCTCGGCGGGAGCCGATGCATGCTGCGCCGCGCCTCGAGTCAACGGACGCACGACCCCACGACGATCGCGGCGGTGCCGCAGGT
>CAVWSL010000011.1:0-205685 GCA_963757765.1 uncultured Chloroflexia bacterium | reverse complement strand
GTACGGGCTATCGCTGTAGTAGACGTCGATGTCCGAGGCGGTCTCGGTAGCGAGCCACATGCGGCCAGTGGTATCGATGTCGATGGTCGCAGTCTCGCTGCCCGGGAGGCTCACGGACGTGGCCGTGGTCCGCGACCACCAGGGCTGATACGTGTCGGTCTCGTAGACATACTCCACCGAGATCAGCTCGGGGGATGCATCGTGCAGCAGGATGTGAGCGACGTCACCCACGACCTTGACGTCAGCCTGCGCGTTGGTGCTGTCGGAGATCTTGAGGACGTTCGACCACGTGCCGTTGGCTTCTCGACGCCAGACCCAGGTGCCATTTGGCGCGGTCGTCGTGGACGGCATGACGGCCCACCAGGAACCGCCGTGTTCCCAGAGCTTGGACTGTGGCTTCTCGCCGGTGCTCGCCGAGATCGGGATGTTCACGTAGTTGGAGCCGGCGCAGTCGGCGTGATCGCATTGGACGCGGCCGACTGGTTGCCGGTGTCGACGCTGTTGGTGGCGGCGACTTTGAACGTGTAGGCGGTGCCGTTGGTGAGGCCCGTCACGTTGGTCGTCAGGATGGCGCCGACGTCGACCGGGGTCTGTGCCGCTCCGCCGATGTACGGGGTCACGGTGTAGCCCGTGATGGCGCTGCCGCCGTCGGAGGCAGGAGCGGTCCAGGACACCTGTGCGGCTGCATCGCCGGCGACCGCGGACACACCCGTGGGCGCACCGGGTGCGGACGGGCCGCTCGCTGAGGTCTCGCTCAGCATCAGCGCCGCCGGAGCGAAGCTTACGCGCCGATCGAGGTCACCCGGTTCGCGCGGACCGAGAAGTCACCGTCCACGCCAGGAGCGATATCGTCCCAGCGGGCGACGTTGCCCGTGGTCGTATTGTCGTCGGCGTCGAACTGGACATGGGTCGGCGAAAGCACCGTCGTGGTGCCACCGGAAGCCTCCGTCGACAAATCGGCGTCGAGCAGGTCGAGATCAAGGACGCGGGTGCCGGCCGGTCCCGGTTCGCCGTCAGGACGACCGTATAGCGCTTCGCCGGATCGAGGCCCGAGAAGTTGAGCTGGAAGACATCCCCGGCGTCCACGTAGGTATACACGCCGGCGCCATCGACGACGCCACCGAAGACGTCGTATGCCGGACCGCCCGTGGAACTGGTGCCGTTCGCAGACGTGGTGTTGATGCCGCTGTTATCGACCTGGAGCCGGGCGCCGGTATCGGTGCCGGTCGCCTGGTCCAGCAGCGTGAAGCTGGTCGCTGGGTTGATGGGGCTCGATGGGTTGCTGCCGCTCGCCGGCGTCACCTGCAGCACGTTGGCCGCGTTGTTGTTGGTATTGCCGGCCGCGTTGAGGTCCGCGTAGGCGATCCAGCCAGCGAGCGGCGCAGTCGGCGTGATCGCATTGGACGCGGCCGACTGGTTCCGGTGTCGACGCTGTTGGTGGCGGCGACTTTGAACGTGTAGGCGGTGCCGTTGGTGAGGCCCGTCACGTTGGTCGTCAGGATGGCGCCGACGTCGACCGGGGTCTGTGCCGCTCCGCCGATGTACGGGGTCACGGTGTAGCCCGTGATGGCGCTGCCGCCATCGGAGGCAGGGGCCGTCCAGGACACCTGTGCGGCTGCATCGCCGGCGACCGCGGACACACCCGTGGGCGCACCGGGTGCGGACGGGCCGCTCGCTGAGGTCGTCTCCTGGAGCTTAGCTGGACGGGCGCATACGAGCGGTCCGAGTCGCCCTGCAGGTAGACGTTCGACTTGATGGAGATCGTGCCATCAGCACCCGGGTCGACGTTCGTCCAGCGGACGAGATCTCCCCGGGCCGTGTTGTCCTCTGACTCGAAGCGGACGTGTGTCGGCGAGACGACCACGGTGGTGACACCGCCAGAGGCCTCCGTGGACGAGGTCGCGCCCACGAGTTCGTAGTCGCTCCAGCGCTCGTCGACGCCGGCGCCCGAGGTGCGGTTCGCCGGGACCTGGTCCCTATTGGACGTCACTACGATGGTGTAGCGCTTATTCGGGTCGAGGCCGGTCAGGTTCACCTGGAACACGGCCCCGGCCTGCATCGAGTACACGCCGGCTCCGTCGACGATGCCGCCGAACTCGCTGGCGCCTGGCCCGCCGGTGAAGCTGGATCCGTTGTCGGACGAGACGTACATGCCGCTGTTGTCGACCTGGAGCCGGGCATCTGTGTCGGTCCCGGTCGCGAGGTCGAGCAGCGTATAGCTCGTCGCGGGGTCGATCGGAGTACCCGTGCCGAACTGGTCGATGGTCCCTGCGGCAATCTCGAGCACGTTGGCCGCGTTGATGTTGCTGTTGGACGAGGTGCGCAGGTCCGCATATGCCGTCCAGTCATCGATCGACAGGTGCGGCGTGATCGCGTTCGAGGCGGCCGATCCGGGTCGTCGCCGATGGCATTGGTGGCCAGGACCGTGAACGTGTAGGCGGTGCCGTTTGTGAGGCCCGTCACGTCGGTCGTCAGGATGCCGCCGACGCTGACCGGGGTCTGTGCCGCTCCGCCGATGTACGGGGTCACGGTGTAGCCCGTGATGGCGCTGCCGCCGTCGGAGGCAGGAGCGGTCCAGGACACCTGGGCCGCTGCATCGCCGGCGACCGCGGACACGCCCGTGGGCGCGCCGGGCACGCCGACGGGTGCTGGTCCCTCCTCCTCGATCATGAGTGCGGAGGGCGGGTAGGAGCTCGTCTGGGGATTGGTGGGTCCGGCGTAGTAGTTCGTCACGATGGAGAACGTGCCGCCGACGGGGCTGATGCCTGTCCAGCGGGCCACGTAGCCAGCCGTGTTGTTGCCGGTATCGAAGGCCACGCTCGCGCCAGCGTCATCCACGATGTAGGCGTTCCCGCTCGTGGTCGCGGACTGGGTGAAGGCACTCGCGCCGGTCAGCTGGAACTGCGACCAGCGGTACTGGTTGTTGCCGCTGCCCGTGTCGAAGCGGTCGGAGCCCACGACCACGGTGTAGGTCTTGGTGTCGTCGAGGCCCGTGAAGTGCATGTCGAACTTGTGGCCGGCCGCGTTGGTGAACGAGTACGCGCCCTGGCCGCTGACGATGCCGCCGAAGGCCGAGGACTCGTCCCCGCGCGCGGTCGTGAACGGATCCGAGGTGGGATTGTTCGACACCACATCGACGCTGGCGTCCACCTGCACCGAGACCGGCAACGTCGATCCGTCCGCGTTGTCCTTGAGCGCGAACGTGTCGGTCGTCGGGAAGGGGTCACAGGGAGCGCTGCACGTGGTGCCGTTGGGCGGCGTCAGGGTGAGGACGTTCGCCGCGCTCCCGCCACCTGCCGTGATGGTGTCGATGTAGGCCGTCCAGGGCGGCGGCGGTGCCATCGGCGTGATCGCGTTCGAGGCGGCCGATCCGGGTCCGTCGCCGATGGCATTGGTGGCCAGGACCGTGAACGTGTAGGCGGTGCCGTTGGTGAGGCCCGTCACGTTGGTCGTCAGGATGGCGCCGACGTCGACCGGGGTCTGTGCCGCTCCGCCGATGTACGGGGTCACGGTGTAGCCCGTGATGGCGCTGCCGCCGTCGGAGGCAGGAGCCGTCCAGGACACCTGGGCCGCTGCATCGCCGGCGACCGCGGACACGCCCGTGGGCGCGCCGGGCACGCCGACGGGTGCTGGTCCCTCCTCCTCGATCATGAGTGCGGAGGGCGGGTAGGAGCTCGTCTGGGGATTGGTGGGTCCGGCGTAGTAGTTCGTCACGATGGAGAACGTGCCGCCGACGGGGCTGATGCCTGTCCAGCGGGCCACGTAGCCAGCCGTGTTGTTGCCGGTATCGAAGGCCACGCTCGCGCCAGCGTCATCCACGATGTAGGCGTTCCCGCTCGTGGTCGCGGACTGGGTGAAGGCACTCGCGCCGGTCAGCTGGAACTGCGACCAGCGGTACTGGTTGTTGCCGCTGCCCGTGTCGAAGCGGTCGGAGCCCACGACCACGGTGTAGGTCTTGGTGTCGTCGAGGCCCGTGAAGTGCATGTCGAACTTGTGGCCGGCCGCGTTGGTGAACGAGTACGCGCCCTGGCCGCTGACGATGCCGCCGAAGGCCGAGGACTCGTCCCCGCGCGCGGTCGTGAACGGATCCGAGGTGGGATTGTTCGACACCACATCGACGCTGGCGTCCACCTGCACCGAGACCGGCAACGTCGATCCGTCCGCGTTGTCCTTGAGCGCGAACGTGTCGGTCGTCGGGAAGGGGTCACAGGGAGCGCTGCACGTGGTGCCGTTGGGCGGCGCCAGGGTGAGGACGTTCGCCGCGCTCCCGCCACCTGCCGTGATGGTGTCGATGTAGGCCGTCCAGGCCGGCGGCGGTGCCGCGACCGAGACCGTATCCGACAGTGTCCCTGCGCTGCCGCCACCGACGGTGTACTCGTCGAAGGTGATGCCCGAGCTGTCGACCGTGACGATCACCGCACCATGCTCCTCGAGCCGGGTCTGGCTGCCGGTCACGGCCGGGCTGTCGAAGCCGGCCAGGACCCGTCCCCCGTTACCGGTGACGATGTATGGCAGCTCGGTCCCATCGGAGTTGTCGTCGCGCATCAACCGCTCGTAGTTGTGCTCGTCACCCGAGAACACCGCGGTGGCACCCCAAGCCTCGAATGGCCACTGCAGATACTCCAGGCTGGCCCCGCCGTCGGGTCCGACGCCCTGGTGGAGGGCGCTGCTCGAGTACGGCGTCTGGGGCACGATCACGATGTTGTAGGGCGAGTTCGAGGCCTGCAGCGCTGATTCCAGCCAGAGGTACTGGACGCCCGAAGTGTTCGGGGTGCTGGTGCTCGCGATGTGCTCCGTATCGAGCATGAAGAAGTGGACCTGGCCCTCGATGAAGTCGTAGTAGTGGTTGCTGCCCGAGGTGTTGCTGCTGGCCACACCAGGCCCGGGCAGGGTCGGCCCGAAGTAGTTCAGATAGCCCGTGTCGCAGTCACTGCCGCAGACATCGTCGAGATCGTGGTTGCCAAGAGCCGGGAAGAACTGCTTGGGAGTCTTGCCGATGTACGCGCCGTAGTAGTCACCGACATAGGTCGGATAGTCCGACGAGCCGTAGATGTTGTCACCGACGGTGACCACGAACGCGGCGCCGTGGGCGGCCACGATGTCGGCCACGTTCTGCTCGTTGGAATCGTTGACCCCGAAGTCACCGATCAGTGCGAAGGTCGTCGTGGCCGGGCTGTCGGCAGACCCTGCCGCTGGTGCACTGCCATCGAACTGGAGCGCGTGGTTGCTCGCCGCCATCGCCGAGGTCGCTGGCTGGTTACTTGCCGTCAGGCTAGTAACCAGGGCAAACAAAAAGACGCCCGCCGCTCTGGGTAGGCGTCGATACCAACGTGTGCGAGTCGAAGACATGGGGACCCTCCGGGTCGACAGTCCCCGGCACTGGGTCGCACGGAGGACGGTTGCGATAAGGACTCGGGATCCTTACAGGGCGTTAACGTGCCGTCAACCGTCCTAGGGGTGATAGTCGATAGGTACTGTTGCGGTGGGACACCGGTAACGACGTTCGGCGGCGACAGGCGCGATGATGTCCTCGTGAGCCTGCGCCGAGCCGTACCCGATCGCAGGCCATGACCACGCATCGCGCGTGGCTGCTGCTCCTGGGCGTGATCCTGGTCTGGGGGATCCACTGGAGCGTCATCAAGATCGGCCTGGATGTCATCCCGCCGATGACCTACGCGATGCTGCGCGTCGTGGTGGGTGCCATCGTCCTGGCGCTGCTGATGGCCCGTCGCGGACGCCTCGCGCTGCCCGACCGGCGCGACCTGCCCGTGGTCCTCTCCTACGGCCTGCTGGCCATCGCCGGCGCGTCCGCGCTCATGATCATCGCCCTGGTCTCCGCCCCGGCCGGCCGTTCCTCGATCCTGACCTACACCCTGCCCCTCTGGGTGGTGCCCATCATGGCCTGGGTGACCGCGACGCTGCCGACGCGCCGCGAGCTGGTCGGCCTGGTGCTGGGTCTCGGCGGCCTGGTGCTGCTGCTCAACCCGCTGGCCATGGACTGGTCGTCCGACCGATGCCCTGGTCGCGGCCGCGATGCTGCTCCTGGGTGCGGTGATGAGCGCGGTCGCCCTGGTGCATGTCCGGGTGCATCGCTGGCATGGCACCCCGTTCGATGTCCAGCTGTGGCAGCTGCTCGTGGCCCTCGTGCCGCTGACCGTGCTGGCGTTCATCCTGGAGCAGCCCACCTCGGTCTCGTGGGACCTCCAGACGGTCGGCATCCTGCTGTACAGCGGTGTCCTGGCCACGGCGTTCGCCTACTGGGCGAGCCAGTCCGCGACCCTCGCCGTCGGCCCGGTCGTGGCCAGTGTCACCTATCTCGGGGTGCCGGTCGTGGGCGTCCTGGGTGGTGCGCTCATCCTGGGCGAGGCGGTGCCGCCCAGCGACATCCTGGGCATGATCGTCATCGGCGCCGGTATCAGCCTCGTGGCGCTCGCCCGCCGGAGCCCCACGGTCGAGCCGTTGGCGCAAGCCGGGACGCGAGTCGCCTGGCGCATGATCAGGCCGTCGGGACCGGGGCCCGGAGGCGCTCGTCGGCGGTCCGAGTCGCCTGGCGCATCGCTGGGCTGTCCAGCGGCGTTCCTGGTCGGTGGCCGGTTGGAACGGCCGATCGGCGCTCGTGTCGGTGCTCCGATCAGCCTGATCAGGCGCTGGACGCATCGACCCCCGATGCCCCTATCCCCGCAGGGTGAGCGCTACAGCGTTCGAGGCCACGAGTGGCGGCGGTCACCCGGCAATGGGGGCATCAAGTTCGGCGATCCGGCCAGCAGCCGGATGCCGCGCCTCTCAGGTGAAGCAGGATGCCGTGGCTTCGATCGAGCGGCGGATGTCGCCCGGGTCCGTGCGTGCCTTGTCCCGCCCCGAACCACCGTCGACGTAGTCGCCGCCCTTGCCATCCTTCGCGCACAGCGTGTCGTTGCCACCGTAGCCGCAGAGGATGTCGCGGCCCGACGTGCCCACGAGGGTGTCCTTGCCGCTCGTTCCCAGGCGCACCACGCCCGATGCGCTCTTGGCGCCTCGCTCGTAGGCTCCGATGTCGACGGTCGAGCCCCTGAGCCGATGATGGCCGTCCGGATCGGGGTTGGCGACGCCACCGGGCGAACAGGTCAACCCGGCATCGATGAGCGCGGAGTCCGAGCGAAGCCTGAGGCTCCCATTCGCACGATCCACGAACCTGGGATCGACGGACACGTTCCCGGATCCCGCCGAATGACCGTCCAGGTGGGACCCCAGCGTCGTCTTGTACCGGTCGTTGTGGCCGGCACGGAACGTCAACGTACCGGGCGATCCCGAATCCAGGCGGATCGCAGACCCATCCGTGTGGCTGATGATGTTGTTGAACACATCCAGGGCCAGGTGGCCGATGCCCGTCAGCCCATTGCGTTGCTGGATACCGTCGGTGCGTGATCGCTCGATGGTGTTGCCCACGACGTTCACGTCGGCGCGGATGCGGTCACTGGGGTTGATGAAGATGCCTGACGCCCCCCCGCAGAGGCATCGACCGACGTCCCAGATCGAGTTGTTGTCGAGGTCCGCCCGCAGGGTGCCATCGCCGATGGCGGTCAGGGCGATGCCGCTGCCGCTCTGGGGGTTGCCATGGTCCGAGAGGCGGTTGCCGACGACCCTGATGTCGACTCGCCCGTCCGGGTCCTCGGCGAACAGGTGCAGGGCCTCGTCCTGATTGCTTCCGGCGGCCCGGACGTAGCTCTGCTCCAGGACGAACGACGCCGGCGCCTGCGTGTCGAACGAGACGCCGTCGGCCTTCGAGGTGCCCTTGCCGACCTCCAGCCGGCGCAGGGTGACCTGGTGGCCAGACGCCGTAGCGTTGAAGTTGACGCGCACCTTCTGCTCGACCCGGATGTCCTGGACCGTCACGTCTACGGCGCCACCACTGCTGAAGATGCTGATGTACGGCAGCGTCGGGCCGAGCGAACGACTTGACGCCCGAAGCGTCAGGCTCTTGCCGATGGAGATCACGCCATCGGGGTTGATCTGGGAGGTCATCACGATCGTGTCGCCCGGTGCGGCGGCACCGATGCAGTCCTGGAGCCCGTGGTTCCCGTTCGTGGGACAGCTGGCGCTGGGATACTGCCAGGTGCCGGCGGCGAGCATGGGCGCGGGCACGACCGCGATCGATCCAAGCGCCAGCAATGATGCGGCGACACTGGCCAGCGCACGTCTCCACACGCCCATCACCCACCCCCATCCGGCACCCTGGGGACGTGTGGCCAGGCTACGATTCCGATGTCCCCGCGGGCAAGGCCGAGATCCTAAGCCGGATCGGCGGCCGTGGTCAATGCGTCGCGTCAGGGTCGGGCGCGAGTCGCCACGCGCATGGCAAGGCTGTCCAGCGGCGTTCCTGGTCGGTGGCTGGTTGAATAGGCCGATCGGCGGCCCTGCCGGTGCTCCGATCGGCCTGATCCGCCAGCACCGGATCTTCGCGGGCCAGGCGCTTGGGCGCCCCATTCAGCACTCGCCAGTGGTTGTTTCAGCGCACGAACATTGACATTACGGAAGTTTGAGCGCATCATTCGAGCATTCGCTCGTTCGAGCGCACTTTCAGAGCAGGATCCGCGACATGCCCCGCCCCAGCCGCGCATGGCCTGAGATCGTCTGGTCCAACGACTACCCGGCCACGGTGGTCAGCCGTGCCGCGGCCGCCGGCGACCTCGTGCAGCTCGCGCGGGGAGTGTACACGCCGGAGACCCGCCGCCCCGAGGTCGCCGTCGGCCGCAACTGGCAGCGCATCCTCGCGCGGGAGATGCCCGGCGCCCTGATCGCCGACGCGTCCGCGCGCTGGCTCGCCCCGCGCGACGGGCGGCTGCTGGTCGTGCACCGGCGGCGGAAGCCGCTCGTCCTGCCAGGCCTGCGCATCGAGCCGCGGGAGGGGCCCGGGCCCCTGCCGAGCGACTACCGACTCGGCGACGACGTGTGGGTCAGCTCCGAGGCGCGCGGCCTACTCGACAACCTCGCCGAGCCAAGCGACCGGCTGCTCGGGGGCGACGAGATCGAGCGCTGGATCGACCAGCTCGCGTCCCGTCGCGAGGGGGCGCAGATCGTCAACCGCATCCGCGACGAGGCCCGCGAGATCGCCCCCGCGATCCGCCGCCGGGCAGCCTTCGAGCGCCTCGAGGCGATCATCCGGGCCGTCCTCTCGACCGGCCCCGCAACCGGGCTGCGGACCCGCGAGCTGCGCGCGAGGGCAGCCGGTATGCCGATCGACCAGGTCAGGCTGCCCCGGATCGAGGCGTTCGCAAGTTACCTCGAGCAGCAGGCCCCGAACCGCCTCCCGGACAGCCCGGGCCTCTCCGTCCAGCGGCATCTCCTTCCCTTCTACGAGGCGTACTTCTCGAACCACATCGAGGGGACGGAGTTCACGCTCGACGAGGCGGCGCGGATCGTCTTCGAGGGCCGCGTGCCGCCGCAGCGCCCCCAGGACGCGCACGACGTGGTCTCGACCTACCGGCTCGCGAGCGACCCGGCCTGGCGGGCCCGGACGCCGGCCGACGCCGACGAGCTCGTCGACCTGCTCGTCCGCCGCCACGAGATCCTCATGGCCGCGCGCCCTGACAAGGGTCCCGGCCAGTTCCGGCAGGAGGACGTCCACGCCGGGGGCACCCCCTTCTCGCCGTGGGCAGTGGTCGAGGGCACCCTGCGCGCCGGCTTCGGGGCCGGTCGCCGCCTCGCCGACCCGTTCGCGCGGGCCCTGTTCCTGCACTTCCTCGTGGCCGAGGTGCACCCGTTCGCCGACGGGAATGGCCGCTCGGCGCGGCTCGCGATGAACGCCGAGCTATCGGCGGCGTCGGAGACCCGGATCGTCATCCCGACGGGGTACCGCAACGACTACCTCGGCGGGCTCGCCGCCGGCACGGACGGCCACTACCAGCCGATGCGCGACATCATGGATTTCGCCCGCCGCTGGACGGCCCAGATGGACTTCTCGTCCCGGCCGGTGGCCGAAGATCTCCTGGCGCGCTGCAACGCCCTCGTCGACCCGATCGTCGCCATCCGCGATGGGATCAAGCTGCGCCTGCCGACCGCCCTCTCGCGGGGCTGAGTTCGGCCGTCCAGGATGCGGCGGGCGCGTGTGCGCCAGAGGCAACTCCTCCCGCTCCCACACGAGGGGGCGGCGCGAGGACGCCGTGCTGGCGCACCGCCCGGGGACAGCGTGGAGATGTCGGGTGTGGTCGTTGCCTTGGCAACAGCCCTGTGCAGTGGCCGAGCCGACCGGAGCAGCGCAGAGGGCTGTCGGTCACCAGGCTCTGACGCCCAACGGCAGAGCGCAGCAGCAGGTCCGACCTGTAGGCCGCGAAGTCGCGATTCGTGGTGAAGACCTGGATGCTGTTCGCGGCATCCAGGACGTCCGCCAGATAGGCTCGGGGATCACGCTGCGTAGACGGGCGGGCGGCTCGACTGGATCGCGGCGTTGATGTATCGATTGCGGATCGCGCCCGCCATCACCAGGTCCACGGGCCGTCCCAGCAGCTCCGCCAGCGAGTCACGGAGGTCGAAATACGCCCGGAACTTGTTGAGGTCGGGGTCGGGCTCGAATCCCACCAGGAAGTCCACGTCGCTGCGGCCTGGATCGAAGTCGTGCAACCGCAGTCTAGCGGCCGACCGGCACCCCTGGGCCCGAACCCGAAAAGCCTGGAGGCGGTCCCAGTGACGCGGCGTGATGGCCAAGCCCACCGGTCAGCGACAGACCTTCTGGCGCGTCGCCCTTCGCCTGGCGGCCCCGTCCTCGCGGCTCCGTCGGCTCTCGGTGATGAGTTGCTGGACACGCTGGTAGCTGACCCCGAGCAGCTCGCCGGTGTCGCTCAGGGTCAGGCCGGCGTCACGCAGGGTGGTCGCAGCCTGCCTTGTGGCCTCCGAGGCCACCGCAGCAGCCCGGTCGGCCGCGAGGTCCTTCTCCGCGACATCCTTGAGCAGGGCGGTGACGCTGCCTGCGGTCGAGATGGGGTCATTGGCCGAGAGGCGGACCTCGAGCTCCACATCGAACGAGTCGCGTGGGCACTCGAGCGCGAGCGACACTGCCGAGCGGACCATGCTGCGCGCTTCCTTGAGCGTCCGAGCCTGCGTGAAGACACCGGGCACCGCTGGCACGTGCAGTGCCCACCACCGACCAGATCGTTCTGAGATCGCGGTGTATCGCATCCGGCTCATCGCCACCACTCCTGCATGGCAGGCCCCTTCGGCCCTCGCGCCACAATCAACACACTTGACACAAACGACACACTTGGTGCATCGTCCGCCCTGGACGATGCTGCGAGGTGAACGGTGAGGTTCTACACGGTGCCCGAGGTCGCTGAAGCGACCGGATATTCCGAGCAGACGGTCCGGAATTGGATCAAAGCCGGAGAGCTCAAGGCGATCCAAGGCAAGGTACGGGGCGCCTTCAAGGTGGCCGAATGGGCCTTGCGTGAACGGCAGGAGCAGTTGGGACAGATCAGCCCTCCGACGATCCCGATGTTGCCAGATACGCCGACGCGGACGGTGGACCCCGAGGAGTTCCTTGCGCTGCGGATCGAACCGGCCCTCCGCGAGCTTGGGATCGAGAGCATCTCGCAACTGATCGCGATGGCCGAGGCCGATCCCTCGCTATATGCCAGCCATGGAGACCTCATGCGTGACGCGGGCGCATACGTCCGCTCGCGAGCACGGGCAGCCTGCATCGCCGTGTGACCTCGGTCACTCCCCCTGATCCTCGCCGATGCGCTCAGTGAGCGACTCGAGCAGTTGCAGGATAGCCGGCTGTGCGTGCAGGGCTACTCCAGGCTTCCGGTCGATCGACACGTCATTGACCTTCAGGTGGTGATGCGCGTCGTTGGACGTCCCGGGGCAATGATCGTGGCGGTGCCATGCCTCGTATACGACATCGCCGCCGACCCGCCGGTGGACCAGGCCATACCAGTATTCGACGACGCGATCTGGGTCTCGCGCGTCTCGGGTTTCGCGGAGAACGAGGTAGGCACTCGGCATTCCCTGGTATGGGATGCCACGGATAGCGAACGTCAGCTCGGCAGTTCCCTCGCCGGGAAGCTGGATCCCAGGTGTCCCGTCGTCGATCTGCGCTGCGACCTGCCAAGCGAAGTTCGCCTCGACGACCACCCTCAGGGAGCGCCGGATGTGGTCCGCGAGTGCTTGACCGTCCACGGACGATCCTCCAGAGGTGTGCGTGCGCGCGGCCACTCCCGGCCAGGAGCCTCCGGCAGCAGGGGTGCACGAGAACCGTATCCGTTCCTCTCGTCGAGGGCCCGCCCAGCCTGATCAGTCGCTGGACGCATCGACCCACGATGCCCCTGACGCCCCGCAACGCGGCGTGATGGACATGCCGCGGGACGCTGACCCAGACCTGAGGCGCATGGGCAAGCTCATCTACTCCATGTCGGTGTCGCTCGACGGGTTCGCGGCGACGAAGGACCGCTCGCTCGACTGGGTGCATGTCGACGAGGAGCTGCACGAGGTGTTCAACGAGGAGGCCCGCCAGGTGGGCACGTTCCTCTACGGCCGACGGATGTGGGATCTGATGTCCGACTACTGGCCGACCGGTGACACCGATCCCGGCGCGACCCCGGTGGAGCGCGACTTCGCCCGCATCTGGCGCGGCACGCCCAAGGTGGTCTTCTCGCGAAAGCTCGACCAGGTCGATTGGAACACCCGCCTGGTCCACGAGGACGCCGTGGCCGAGATCACCCGGCTGAAGGCGACATCGGGCGAGGACATGAGCGTCGCCGGGCCGACCCTGGCGGCTACGTTCCTGGCGGCGGGTCTCGTCGATGAGGTTCGGATGTACGTCGACCCGGTGATCCTGGGCGATGGGCTGCCGTTCTTCCCGGTGCTCCAGCAGCGCATCAGCCTGCGGCTGCTGGAGAGCACCACCTACGGATCGGGCGTGGTCGCCCTCCGCTACGCGGTGGATGCCGGCTGAGGGTGCGCGGCCCCGCTGATGCCATTCGGCACTGGACGCGGGACGGCCGCTGACCCACTGTGGTCGATGGAGGTACCCGAATCATGGCGACCGATGACACCAAGGCACGGGACGATGCGCGGCGGGCGGCCGAGGGCAGTCCCATGGACCGGCTCCTGGCCCGGCTGATGGACCGCACCGGCGGGTCCATCGGCGTCCAGACCAGCTTCGGCGAGCCCATCGAGCGTGGCGAGCTGACCGTCGTGCCGGTCGCCCGGGTGCGCTGGTTCTTTGGTGGTGGCGGCGGGAGCGGCCCAGCCCCCACAGGCGCCGCCGACGGTGCGACCGAAGGGATGACCACCGGGACCGGGGCCGGCGGTGGGGCGGGCGTCACGCCCATCGGCGTCATCGAGATCACGTCATCCGGGGCGACCTTCAAGCCCATCGCGGACGCGTATCCGAGCCCGCTGTTCATCGTCGCTTCCGCTGCGGCCGCAGCATTCGTCATCCGTGCCCTGGCGCGCCTGCTGCGCGGCTGAAACGGCGCCGAGCGCGCAGCGTGGCGCCACGCGGTAGCGAGTCGCCACGCGCTAGCGAGCCAGCCGCGCGGTGGTACGAAGGTACTGGTGCCGTCCGACACCGGCGCGGCGCGTGAACCCGGGTCAGACGGCTGAACGTCACCACATGCTTTGGGCACGGGCCGTACCTGCCCGACTACCACGGCATATGTCGGTGATAGACAGATGAACGACGAGCAACCAGGGTCATCGCCCATCCCACACGAGATCGGGATACCTGAGGCGACATCCCAGTTCGACCGCGCCACCCTCGCCGCCACGGGATGGATGCCTGCGGCCGAGGTGCCGCCGCGGCCCAAGCCTGGTTTCAGCCTCAGGCCGGGGGCCGGAGCGCAGCGACCGATCGCCGCTCCTCCGCCCCCAGGCGCGATCCGCCCCGCCACCGGTCGCCGCTCCCCCGCCACCGGTCGCCGCTCCCCCGCCACCGGTCGCCATCCCCATGCCCCCAGGCGTCATCCCATTGCCCCCGGGCGCCAGTGCCATGCCCCCTGGGCCCGACCCCATGCCCCCTGGGCCCAGCCCCGTGCCCATGGCGGGCGGCCCGAGGTCCCCAGGAGCCACTCCCCTGCCCACCGTGGCAGGCCCCATGCCCCAGGCGGGAAGTCCTCCGCGGCCAGTCGCCGGCCCTCCACCCGTGGGGGCCAGCGTCAGGCCCACATCGATGTCGACCAGTGCTGGACCCCCGGAGACCGGCCCCAGCCACGGATCGGCGAAACGGACGACGCCCCGGCCATGGGTCTCCGCAACACTGCTGAGCGTGCTGACGCTTGTGGCCTGGGTGGTCTACGTGAACCATCCGCAACAGGCGGCCGCGTCATCCGGGACCGCGGCGGTCGTGGCGACGCCATCCCCGCGTACCGACATCGCCACCCTGGCGTCGTCGACCGATGCCCGGCGGGTCGTCGGGTACGTGGCGCACTGTGCGCCAGGGACCGCGCATCTCGTGGCACTCCTCGAGATGGGTATGGGCGACACGAGGGCGTGGGATCTGCAGGACGTCAGCGTCGTCCGGAGCCGCGCCTTTGCCAGCATCTACTTCATCGCGGCCGCCTCCGGCACGGGCTGGGAAGCGAAGGTCGGACTCTGGGCGACCACCGATCCGAACGGCGGGACCGTCCTCTACTCCGTCAACGAGATCGCACGGACGGCCTCCGAGTGGCCCGACGCCCGGACCCTGGACGCGCGTGTCACCGACCTGGCGGACGGGGCTGACGTCGCGACGGCGTGCGCCGACGGCTGACCGGCGACGCCCGCGCTGACGTGCGGGTCAGGCCCTGGGCTTGAGGTCGGGGTTCGGCAGGAGCAGCTCGTCGACCATGCCCACGAGCGACCAGTAGCTCGCGATGAACGTCCGGAGCGTGCGCACCGTCGCGCCATAGTGGTCGAACCCGTCGAGCGTCAGCCCATCGGGCTCCCAGGCGGCTCGGAAGTCCGGCACCAGGTCGAGGAGCTGTTGGACATGCGCCTCCGGCACGGGGTCCGCGAAGCGCGCCCGCACCTCCACGGTCGAGGCCTCGAAGCGGCGTGCCCACGCGTAGGGGATCGTGAGCACGACGTCCCCGCCGATGAGCTCCGACCAGTGACGGTGATGCCGATACGCGGCCGCCAGCGGCCGGCAGCGGTACCCACGCTCCTGGTAGAGCGCCGCAACGCGCTTGAACACCGCGATGCCAGCCCAGTCGGCGGCGGCCGGATCGATGGTGATGTCGTCGCGGTCGCAGACCACCTTCACCCAGTCGTCCAGGCGCCCGACCATCAGGGTGCAGACCGGCGACATCCGTGCGACGTCCTTCCCCTCGGCCTCGCGACGTCGCAGCGCCCGCTCCACCGCGGCGCCCACGGCGAGCGCCTGTGGCACCGTGAAGCTGACCGTGGCGTTGATGGAGATGCCCTCGTAGGTCGCCTGCTCGATGGCTGCGAGCCCCGCCGCGGTGACCGGGAACTTCACCTGGACGTTCGGTGCCAGCGTCGCGAAGTGACGCGCCTGGTCGAGCATCCGCTCGGTCGAGACATGGAAGGTCGGGTTGGTCTGGATCGACAGTCGCCCTTTGCGGCCGCCGGTCCGCTCGAAGACGGGGGCGAGCATCCCCCAGCCCCGGGTGGCCATCTCCTCGACGACCTGCCACGTGACCTCCTGGTCGGTCGCCTCCGGACGCTCGTCCCGGATGGCCCGGATCCGCGGCGCCCAGATGTCCATCTCCTTGCGTAGCACATCGCCGACGATGGTCGGGTTGGTCGTCGCACCGGTAGCACCATGCTCGATCGCCCAGGTGAGCTCCGCCAGCGCACAGGAGTCGTTCCAGTAATCGGTCGGGAACTCGGCGACGGTCCGCGAGAGGCCGCCGAGCACCTGGGTCGGCGTGGGAATGGTGGTCATGCGAGCCTCCCCCTGGTCAGCGCGGTGCGTCTGGCGACCAGTCCGTCAGCCAGGCATGGTCCGGGTCGACGGTGAAGTGCCAGGCGCGCGTGGGGCCGGCCATCACATTGAGGTAGTAGCCGTCATACCCCGCCGGCATACCCACCGGATGATATCCCCGGGGCACCAGCACGACGTCGCCGTCCATCGGTGTGAGCGCCTCGTCGAGCGACCGGTCGGGGGTGTAGACCCGCGCGAACGCGAACCCCTGGGGCCGTGCGAAGCGGTAGTAGTACAGCTCCTCCAGGAGCGATTCCCGGGGTGGGTCCTGGGTGTCGTGCTTGTGGGGCGGGTAGCTCGACCAGTTGCCGCCGGGCGTATAGACCTCGAACAGGATGAGCCGCGATGCTGGCTCGCCCGGGGGCAGGAGGTGATGCACCCGGCGTCGCCGTCTGGCCGCTGCCTCGCTCCTCGACGCGCATCGATTGCCGGGTCGATGCGCCGCGTCGGCACCGCGTCGCCCGACGGGGCGCTCGCGATGAGCACCGTCGCCGGGGTCGTCGTCCGGATGGCGATGTCCTCGCCTGCCGCGACCAGCACGACGGGCGCGGGAGGGCCGTCGAAGACGCTCGTTCGGCTACCGACAGCGTCGAACGAGGCGTCGCCCGCCTGGACGTCCGCGCTGCCTTCGAGCACGATGACCGCGACCTCCTGGCCGTCACCGGCACGCGAGACCTGGTCGCCCGCCCCGAGGCTGTGCGCGCGGAAGCTGACCCATGTCCAGCCCGCGTCCGACGGGGTGATGTCCTGGGTAAGGTCATCGGACGCGGTGGCCACCCGGGCGCGTCGCAGGAGCGGCGACGGTGAGCTCACAGGCCCAGTGCCCGGAGGTAGGCGAGGTTGCGTCGCTGCGACGCCACCAGGTCGTGGCGGGTCACCCGCTCGTCGAGCTTGCGGTCCTGCTCGACGACGACCCAGCCCTGGTAGCCGACGTCGCGGAGCGCCTCGACGACGCGGTCGATGCCCGAATCGCCCTGGCCCAGCTCCGTGAACACGCCCCGGGCGAGCGCCTCGGCGAACCCCTGGTCATCCCGTCGCGCGCCTGCCAGCACCTCGCTCCGGCAGTCCTTGAGATGGACGTGCCGCAGGACGCTCCGATAGTCGCGGACTCGCTGGGCGGGATCGGCGCCGCCGTATCGGAAGTGGCCGCTGTCCAGGCACAGCCCCACGAGCGCCACGTGGAGGCCCTCCACGACGCGCTCGATCTCGGCGTCGGTCTCGATGTACGTGCCGGCGTGGGGATGGATGACCGCGCTGAAGCCGAGCTCCCGGCACAGCTCGCCGGCACGATGGAGGTTGTCCATCATCGTCCGGACGCGCGCGTCATCCAACTGCGCCTCCGGGTGGCGGTCGATGCGGCCCGAGAACCGCAGCCGATCCGGCTCGTCGATGGCCTCGCACAGGACCGCGAGCGGCGCGGACCCCTCCGGCGACGCGTCGCGCAGCAGCAGCAGCTGGCCCCGCAGCCACTCCCGGTCCGCGGCTGCCCGGTCGGCACGGCTGAAGTGCCCGGGCAGGAACGCACCCACCAGCTGCAGCCCGCGGCGGTCCAGCCGCTCGCGAGCAGCGTCGCCCGCGCCGAGGTAGCCCGGCGGTCCCAGTTCCGTGCCCGCGTAGCCGATGCCCAGCATCCAGTCGAGCATCTCATCGGGGGTCGGCATCCAGGCGTCATCGCGGACGACCTCGTCGACCCCGAACGAGCAGGGCGCACTCGCGATCGACAGCGCGGGCGATGTCGCAGCCAGGGGATCCGTGGTGGGTGTCATGGGATGTTCCGCTCGGTCGCCACGTGCGCCCGATGCTCCTCGTAGGCGCGGCGCACCGCCGGCTCATCCGAGACCGCGGCGACGGGCACGTCCCACCAGCCGCCGTAGCCCGGCACCTCCACCGAGGGGTCCACCTCTGTCACGATGACGACCGGTCGATCGGTCACCGTCACGCTCTCGGTCAGCGCCCGCGCCAGCTCGGCTGGGTCATGCGCGGTCAGGACCAGCGCGCCCAGGCTCGCGGCATTGGCGGCGTAGTCGATGGGCAGGACATCACCGGTCAGCTCGCCCGTGGTGGCATCCCGGTAGCGGAAGTCCTGGAAGGTGCCCGCGCCGCCACAGCGTCCCGAAAGATCCCGGATGCAACGGAACCCGTGGTTGTCGAGCAGCACCACGGTGAACGCCAGCCGCTCCTGGACCGCGGTCGCGATCTCCGCCGAGAGCATCAGCCACGAGCCATCGCCGAGCATGACGAAGACCCGCCGATGGGGCTCCGCCAGCGCGACGCCCAGGCCGCCGGCCACCTCGTAACCCATGGTGGAGTAGCCGTACTCCAGGTGGTAGCCGCCGGGTCGTGCGGTCCGCCACAGCTTGTGGAGATCCCCCGGCAGGCCACCCGAGGCACCCACCAGGATGCCGTCCGTGCCGGCGGCCTCGTTGACGAGCCGGATCGCCTCTGGCTGCGAGACGTGGACCGGAGCACGCAGCGCGCGCACCCGATCGACCTCGACATCCCACTCGCCCTTGAGGCGGTCCTGGAACGCGCGCCGCTCCGGCTCGACCCCTGCGTAGCCGCGTGCCGCCAGGATCCCGGTCAGCTCCTCGAGGCAGGCGCGTGCGTCAGCGACGAGCGGGATGGCACGTGCCTTGGCGGCATCGAGCTCCGCGACGTTGAGGGCGATGAACCGGACACCGGGACCCTGCCAGCCCGTCCACGACGCGGTCGTGAAGTCGGAGAGGCGGGTGCCGATGGCGATGACGACGTCCGCATCGTGAGCGATGTGGTTGGCGGCCGAACCGCCGGTCACGCCCAGCGGGCCGAGCTGGGATGGGTGGTCCCAGGGCAGCGAGCCCTTGCCGGCCTGGGTCTCCGTGACCGGGATACCGAACCGACGAGCGAACGCATCCAGCGCGGCCTCTGCCTCCGAATAGGCCACGCCGCCGCCGGCCACGATCATCGGCCGTCGCGCGCCAGCGATGGCATCCGCGGCGCGCGCCAGGAGCGTCGCGTCCGGCCTCGTCCGCGGCACGACCCAGGTCCGCTCCTCGAACATCGCGTCGGGGAAATCCCACGCCTCCGCCTGGACGTCCTGCGGCAGGCACAGCGTCACGGCACCCGTCTCGGCGGGAGACGTCAGCACCCGGAACGCGGCCGGCAGCGCGGTCACGAGCTGCTCCGGCCGGTCGATGCGGTCCCAGTAGCGGGAGACGGGCCGGAACGCGTCGTTGACGCTCAGGTCCTGGCTCTCCGGGCGCTCCAGCTGCTGAAGGACCGGGGTGACCCGTCGGGTCGCGAAGACGTCGCCCGGCAGCAGCAGGACCGGGATGCGGTCGACGGTCGCGGTCGCGGCGCCCGTGACCATGTTCGTCGCTCCGGGGCCGATGGAGCTCGTGCAGGCGAACGCCCGCAGCCGGCGGTGCTGACGCGCGAACGCGGTCGCCGCGTGGACCATCCCCTGCTCGTTGCGAGCCTGGTGGTAGCGGATCGGGTCGGTCGGATGGGCGCGTGCCTCCGCCTCGAGTGCCTCGCCCATGCCCGCCACGTTGCCGTGCCCGAAGATCCCGAACAGGCCGGCGATGAACCGGGCCCGCTCGCCGTCGCGCTCGACCTGCTGCTGGCGGAGGAACGCGACGAGTGCCTGCGCCGCGGTCAGCCGTCGCGTACCACCCACGTGTTCGCCTCCTCGTGGTCGATGGGCTACGCCGGGCGAGAGGCTTGACAGGCTCCCTCGCCGCGCCAATGATACGCAATCGATTACATATTGCACCCAGAGCGCAATATGGTGACGATTCGGTGACGAGCCAGGGCGGGAGGACGAGTCGGCACATGAGGATCGGACTCATCGGCACGGGACGCATCGGGGCGATGCACGCGGCGCTGCTCGCGGGCCTCGACGGCGTGGATGAGCTGCTCGTGACGGACCCCGCGCCGGGGCGGGCGGCCGCGGTCGCCGGGAAGGTCGGCGCGCGTGCGGTCGGGTCGGTCGATGCGCTCCTGGACGCCGTGGACGCGATCGTCATCGCGGCCGCCACGGATGCGCATGCGGAGCTGGTCCGGGCCGGCATCGCTCGGCGCGTCCCGACCTATTGCGAGAAGCCGCTCGCGGGCACCCTCGTCGAGACCATCGAGGTCGCGGGGCTGGTCGAGGCGTCCGGCGTGCCGTTCCAGCTGGGCTTCCAGCGCCGGTTCGATCCGGGCTACCGGGAAGCGCGGCGGATGGTGGAGAGCGGCGAGCTGGGCACCGTCTACGCGGTCCGGCTGGCAGGCCACGACCCCGCTCCCCCGCACGAGTCGTACATCCCGACCTCGGGCGGGCTGTTCCGGGACTTCTCGGTGCACGATTTCGACATCATCCGCTGGTTGCTGGGCGGCGAGGTCGCGACGGTCTACGCCGATGGCGGCGTGCGGGGGTTCCCGGTCTTCGCGAAGTACGACGACATCGACACGGGCGCGGCCATGCTGCGCATGGAGGATGGCACCCTGGCCGTGCTCACCACCGCCCGCCACGATCCGCTGGGCTATGACATCCGGACCGAGCTGTTCGGGTCGCGTGACAGCATCAGCGTGGGCCTCGGCCCGCGCACCCCGATGCGGTCCGTGGAGCCGGGTGTGCCGCCGCCGGCGGGTCCCGCGTGGCCCGATTTCTTCGCCCGTTTCCCGGAGGCCTACAAAGCGGAGCTGGTCGCGTTCCTCGCCGTGGCGCGGGGCGATACCCCCTCGGCCTGCACCGCGCGTGACGGCGTCGAGTCGTTGCGCATCGCGGAGGCGGCGACGCGATCGCTCCACGAGCACCGGCCCGTGGCCATCAACGAGATCCTGGCCTGACACATACGAGCAGCCCATCGCAGCAGTAAGGAGGAGCCGTTCCGTCGAGCGCCTGACGATTCCCCGAGGTCACGGCATATCCCGCATGCAGCGTCGGATGATCCGTCGCACGTAGGAGGAGCAGCTACAGATGAAGGTTCGCAAGACGATCAGCCTCGCCGTGGGTACCGGTCTGCTGGCAAGCGCCGCGCTCGCCCCAGGCATGGTCTCGGCCCAGTCACCCGCGCCCATCCACATCGAGGTCGTGACCCACGGCCAGGCGTCCGACCCGTTCTGGTCGATCTTCGTCAACGGCGTCAACGCCGCGGCTGCGGACATGGCGCCGCACGGTGTCACCGTCAACTACTCGGCGCCGACGACGTTCGACATGAACGCCATGGCCCAGCTCATCACCGCCGCCGTGGGCAAGAACCCGCAGGGCCTGGTGGTCTCCATCCCGGACGCCACGGCGCTTGGCCCCGCGATCCAGGGTGCGGTGGCGGCGGGCATCCCGGTCATCTCCGCGAACTCCGGCTCTGACGTCTACAAGAGCCTCGGGATCCTGACCCACGTCGGTCAGGATGAGTTCCCGGCGGGCAAGGGTGCCGGCGAGAAGATGGCCTCCCTGGGCGTCAAGAACGCCATCTGCATCAACCAGGAGGTCGGCAACGCCGCCCTCGACGCCCGCTGCGCGGGCTTCGCCGAAGGCCTCGGCACCGACGCCAAGTCCACCGTCGTCCAGGTCGACCTGAACGACCAGACCGGCGCCGCGAGCGCCATCGTCGCCGCCCTGCAGGCGGACCCGACCATCGACGCGGTCATGGCCCTCGGCCCGACCGGCGCCGCGCCGGCCCTCAAGGCCGTCGACCAGCTGGGCAAGACCGGCACCATCCATATCGCGACGTTCGACCTGTCGCCGGACATGCTGGCCGGGATCAAGGCCGGTACCGTCGACTTCGCCATCGACCAGCAGCAGTTCCTCCAGGGATACCTGCCGATCGAGATCCTCACCTACTACAACATGTACGGCCTGCTCCCCGGTGGCGGCGCCCCGATCTACACGGGCCCCGGCTTCGTCACCAAGGACAACGTCGACCTGGTCCTGGCCAACGCGGGCACCACCCGCTAGGCACCATGACCCGAGGCCGGTCGTCGCGCGACGGCCGGCCTCATCGCATTCGGAGGACCGCCGAGGATGACGCAGGCCACGGGCGCCGCTCCCAGTCGTCTCCGCTCCGAGAGCCCGCTTCGGCGCCTGTTCTCGAGGCCGGAGATCGGTGCCCTCATCGGCGCCATCCTGGTGTTCCTCATCTTTGCCTATCTCGCGAGCGGCAACGGGTTCCTGGGGCCCATCGGCATCGCTGGATGGCTCCAGATCGCGGCCCAGGTGGGCATCCTGGGCGCACCCGTCGCGCTGCTCATGATCGCCGGTGAATTCGACCTGTCGCTCGGATCGATGATCGGCATCACCAGCATCTTCCTGGCCATGCTCATCAGCCAGTACAGCGTCGACCCCGCCGTCGCGGTCGTGCTCACGTTCGTGCTGGCACTCATCCTCGGTGGCATCAACGGCTGGCTCGTCGTCCGGACCCGGCTGCCGTCGTTCCTCATCACGCTCGCCTCGATGCTGGTGCTGCGTGGCGTGACCATCGCGATGACCCGCGAGATCACCAACCAGACCATCGTCCGGCTGCCCCCCGGCGCGACCGACAGCCCGGCCCTGCGCCTGTTCTCGGCACCCCTGTTCACCATCGACCGGGCGGTCTTCCGGGTCGAGCTGTTGTGGTGGCTGGCCGTCGTCGTGGTGGGCTCCTGGGTCCTGCTCCGGACCCGTTTCGGCAACTGGATCTTCGCGGTCGGCGGATCGGCGCAGGCATCGAGATACGTGGGCGTACCCGTCTCGCGCGTGAAGATCACCCTGTTCATGACCACGGCCGCCGCCGCGGCGCTCTACTCCTGCATCGTCGTGCCGCAGGTCGGCAGCGCCAACGTCAACGACGGCATCGGCAAGGAGTTCCAGGCCATCATCACCGCCGTGGTCGGAGGAACGCTGCTCACGGGCGGCTATGGCTCGGTGGTGGGCTCCGCGTTCGGGGCGTTGATCCTGGGCATGACGTCGCTGGGCATCCTGTATGCGGGCATCAAGACCGACTGGTACCAGGCGGTCCTGGGTCTGCTGCTGCTCGCCGCGGTGCTGGTGAACACGTACGTCCTGCGCCGCGCTTCGGGGACACGCTGATGGACCAGCCGCCCTTCACCGCGCACGATGACGCACCCCTGACCCTGCCCGAGGACACGGCCGCCAAGATCGCGGCCTATGGCCGGCAGGGCGCCAGTCCGGTCACCAGCACGGTGCCCGTGCTCGAGGCACGTGCGGTGTCCAAGGACTTCGGGCGCGTGATCGCCCTCGATACCGTGTCCCTCTCCGTTCGGGCCGGCGAGGTCAACTGCCTGCTGGGCGACAACGGCGCCGGCAAGTCCACGCTCATCAAGATCCTGTCGGGGGTCTTCCAGCCCGACCGAGGCCAGATGCTCATCGATGACCGACCGGTGCAGTTCTCGTCACCCCGGGATGCCCTCGATCGGGGCATCGCCACGGTCTACCAGGACCTCGCGGTGCTGCCGCTCATGAGCGTCAGTCGCAACTTCTTCGTGGGGTCAGAGCCCACGCGGGGATGGGGACCGTTCAAGCGATTCGACGTTACGGCGGCGGGTCGTATCGCGACGGAGCAGATGGCGGAGATCGGCATCGCCATCCGCGATCCCGGACAGCTCGTGGGCACCCTCTCGGGTGGTGAGCGGCAGACCCTCGCCATCGCCCGGGCCGAGTATTTCGGGGCGCGGGTGCTCATCCTCGACGAGCCGACCTCGGCGCTGGGCGTCAAGGAGGCGGCCATCGTCCTGCGACACGTCATCCGGGCCCGCTCACGGGGCCTTGCGGTCATCTTCATCACCCACAACGTGCAGCACGCGCTGCCGGTCGGCGACCGGTTCACGATCCTTGCCCACGGACGGCTGGCCGGCGAGTTCCGCCGCGGCGAGGTGGGCCAGGACGAGCTGCTGCGGCTCATGGGTGGCGGCGAGGAGCTCCAGGAGCTGGCTCGGGAGCTCGACGAGCTGATGAGCGCACCGGCCGACCCGGGCGAGGACGCGCCGGCGTCGGGATGAGCGAGCCGACCCGGGTGACCCGCGCCGCGACGTCCTCGACCATCGCGGACGTGGCGCGGCTGGCGGGTGTCTCCACGGCGACCGTGAGCCGGGTGCTCGCGGGCCGGAGCCGCGGCCGGGGCGACAGCCGGGAGCGCGTCCTGGAGGCGGCACGGACGCTCGACTACCGGCCGTCGAGCGTCGCACGGTCGCTCAAGATGCGCACGACCCAGACCCTGGGGCTGCTCATCACCGACATCCAGAACCCCTTCTTCCCGGAATTGGTGCGCGCCATCGAGGACCGGGCACGGGAGCGGGGCTACGTCGTGCTGCTGGGCAACGGCGCCAACGACCCGGAGCGGGAGGGCGCGTTCCTGGAGCTGATGGAGGCTCGCAGGGTCGATGGCGTGCTGGTCGCCTCGAGCGGCCTCACCCAGCGCAACGCCCGCTGGATCGCGCGGTCCCGGCTGCCGACGGTGCTCGTCAACAGCGAGGCGCAGGATCACACGCTACCGGCCGCGATGAGCGACAACCAGGCTGGCGGCCGGGTGGCCGCGGAGCACCTCCTCGCCCTCGGTCACCGGCGGCTGGGCATGGTGACCGTCTCGCTCGACGATCCAGCGGCGGCCGAGCGGTTGGCCGGCACGCGGCTCGCCCTCGCCTCGCCGAACGCCAGCGAGGCATCCGTGGTGCTGGAGCACTGTGCTCGGGATGTGGGCAGCGGCGGCCAGGCGACCAGGCGCCTGCTCGAGGCGCATCCGGATGTGACCGGCATCCTCTGCTACAACGACGTGGTGGCGTTCGGCGCCCTCCGCGCGGTGCGGGCCGGCGGGTGGGTCGTGCCCCGGGATGTCAGCGTCGTCGGCTTCGACGACATCGACCTGGCCGGCTTCGCGGAGCCATCCCTGACGACCGTCGCGCAGGACATCCCGGCCCTTGGTGCATGGGCGGTCGATCGGCTGCTGACGGCGACGGCGGATGCGAGGCCACCCAGCCGGACCACGTACGACACGGTCAGGCTGCCGGTCCGGCTGGTGGTGCGCGAGACGACCGCGGTGGCTCCGGGTCCGCCCATGCCGTCCTGATCGCGGGCGTGCAGCGGCATCCCGCGGGCCCGCGGTAGGCGGGCGCGCGGTAGGCGGGCGCGCGGCGCTCTGGGCGGGCCCAGGGCGCGCGGCGCTCTGGGCGGGCGCGCGGCAGGCGGAAGCGCGGCGCTCTGGGCGGGCGCGCGGTAGGCGGGCGCGCGGTAGGCGGAAGCGCAGGAGCGGCAGGCGGGCCCGCGGTAGGCGGGCGCGCGGTAGGCGGAAGCGCAGGAGCGGCAGGCGGGCCCGCGGCGCCGTCCTGATCGCCGGGCCCTCGGCGCCGTCCTCATCGCGGGCCTGTAGCATCGGGTCGATGCGCTACGTGGCTCGTCCGTTCGTCTGTGGCGTGCTCGGTCGACCCGACCCGGAGCGCCTGCGCCGACTCCACGCCGCGATGCCGGGCCTCGTGACCGTTCACGAGCGGCCGGACCTGCTGCTCCTCGCGTCGCATCCGTTGGTGCCCTATCGCTCGGCAGGCGCATCGGTCGCCTGGGCGTTCGGTGACCGACAGCCCGCGGCCGACGTGGACTGGCAGACGGCCGCGGTTTCCGTGGAGGCGGCGGGCCTCGCCGAGGATGACGAGCGAGCGGTGCTCCACGCGGGCGCCCACGGTTATCTCGACCTCTTCCATCGCGAGCTGGCCGATGGCCGCTGGTTCGCGAGCCGCATCGACCCGCTCCTGGCCCTCGAGCCGGGCGAGCTGGCCATCGATTGGGACGCCTGGGCGTGCACCATCGTGCTCACCATCCCCATCGCCGACCGTACGCCGTTCGTGGGCGTCCGCCGGCTGCTGGGTGCGTCGACGTTGGTGCTCGACCACGCCACCGGGTCGCTCACCCCCGGACGCTGGGATCCGCCCTGGGTCGGGCTGCAGGCACCCGGTCCTGGCGCGGGCGACCCTTGGGCGGTGCTCGAGGCGCTGCGTGCAGCGGTCGCGCGTCTTGGGGACGCACCGACGACCCTGCCGCTCACGGGTGGTTACGACTCGCGGCTCCTGGGCATCCTGCTGCGCGACGCGGGCACGCCCGTGTCCGCCGTCACGACCTCCAAGGACGATGGCCGTGACGACGTGGGCATCGCGCGCGAGGTCGCTGCGGCCCTGGGCTTCCCGCACAGCGTCGTCGACGCCGGGTCGCTCTCCTACGGCGAGGCCGCGACCGAGGTCCTGGCACGCATGGAGCATCGGGCGGCGCAGCACACCTGGGCCGGCGCCCTCGCCCGACGCGTCCGGTCGGACGGGGTTCGCGTCGCGGACGGCATCGCGTTCGACACGCTCCTCCACAACGAGCACATCCCAGCTGCCGCGGTCCACGCGCCGGCGGGTCCGGAGCGGGAAGCGGCGTTGTTCGACGCGCTCTGGCGTGGCGGGCTGTCGAAGAAGGTGCTGACCGTCGAGGCCACCGAGTGGCTGGTGGATTCCGCCCGGCGGCAGTGGCAGGCACGCTCGGGCGAGCTGGCGGACGACCCCAATGGCCTCGTCCTGTCGGTGCTCGGTACCCGGACCACGATGGGCGTCGGCATCATGGCCGAGTGGCTCTACGGCCCGGAAGCGGGGGCCATGATGCCCGCCCTGGATGCGCAGGTCGTGGCCGCGGCCCTGGCCGTCGACCCCGGGCGCAAGATCGACGGCGCCTTCTATCGCGAGCTGCTGGCCGCGGCCGACCCGGCGATCGCGGCCATCCGCTCGACACGTGACCCCGACGAGCAGGCGGTGCCCGGCGACCGGGTCAAGAGCAGTGCCGAGGCACGCGGCTGGCTCCTCGACCGGACCCGTGCGGCGGGCGCCGTGCCGGGCCTCATCAGCCCGCGGCTCATCGAGCTGCTGGAGACCGGGCGCGTCCGGGACGTGCGCAACCCGGATGGGTCGCCGCTCACCCCGGAGCACGAGCTCAAGCGTCGCTCGACCATCTCCCAGTCCGCGCTCGGTGTCGGCACCCTCGGCGCATGGCTGGAGCGTTACGCGGACCGTCTGGGTGATGTGACGCCACCCTGGACGGCGCCACCGAACCGGACGGGCCCGTGGTCGTTCGCGCGGCGCCTGGGTCGGGGTGCCGGCGCCATCATCGACCGGTCGCGACGCTAGGGGTTCCCTCGCGGGCCGGTCGGCCCGTGGGCGGCTGACCGCGTGGCCGGCTGGCCGGAGCCCCTCGGAGCCCGCGCAGCCGGGCCCGCGCGACCCGCCCCGTCCCGCGCGACCTGCCCCGTCCCGTCCCACGCGACCTGCCCCGTCCCGTCCCACGCGACCTGCCCCGTCCCGTCCCACGCGACCTGCCCCGCCCCGTTACCCGCCATCCGGGTGAGTGGACCGGCGAAGGCGGTCACAACCCCGATCCTGGGCCGTTCCCCGGTCTTCTGACCCGGTGTCCGGGCGAAACGACCGTCCAGAGGGGCCCATCGACGGTCGATCCGGTCCCCGACGGTCCACTCACCCGCTCAGCGGGTCGGCAGGCTGCGGCCGGGAAACGCGCCGGTCTGGGAAAAGCCCAGGGGTGACCCGGTCCCGTTACCCGCCATCCGGGTGAGTGGACCGGCGAAGGCGGTCACAACCCCGATCCTGGGCCGTTCCCCGGTCTTCTGTCCCGGTGTCCGGGCGAAACGACCGGCCGTCAGGGCATATGGACGGTCGAACCGGTCCCCGACGGTCCACTCACCCTCCCAACGGGTAACGCGGCCGCGTCGCGCGTCGCTGCCACAGCTCGGCCCGCGGCGCCTCGCAGCGCCGCGCGCGAGGCATCGTCACCCGGGTACCATCGTCATGGCGGATGCAGCCCAACACGGCTCCGGTCTGCCGGGTAGCGAGGAGTCCCCCAAATGAGCGACCTGGTCGTCATCACCTTCCCCAACGAGACCGACGGTCCCTCCGCGCTGGCGGCGATCCGGGGTGCCCAGAAGGGCGGCGGCCTCTCCATCCGCGATGCGGCGTGCGTCGTCAAGGATGCATCGGGCAAGATCAACACCCACAACGAGACCGACTCCACGACCATCGCGGGCGGCGTCGGCGGCGGCGCCATCGGGCTCCTGCTGGGGCTCGTCTTCTTCCCCATCGGCGGCCTCATCATCGGCGCGACCGTGGGCGCCCTCATCGGCAAGAGCCTCCATCACAACGTCGACCCGCAGATGATCAAGGACGTCACCAACGACCTGACCGCCAGCACCTCCGCCGTGTTCGTGCTCGTGGACGCCCATCCCGCGGCCCTCGTTGGCGCCGTGCGCCAGTTCAACGGCAAGGTCTACCAGAGCACCCTCGACGAGGAGACCGAAAGCCAGCTGGAAGAGGCGCTTAAGAGCGCTGGCTGAGACTCGAGCCGCAAGCGCCGGCGCCTTGCGGCCACCTCCTGCGGCCACCCCTGGCGCCGACCGCCGGCCACCTCCTGCGGCCACCCCTGGCGCCGGCCGCCCGCCCCGCGGGCCCCAGGCGCCGCCCCCTCGCGCCACTGCACCCCCCCTGGCGCCCTGCGGCCACCCCTGGCGCCGGCCCCGGGCGGCTGAGACTTGGCCCCTGGCGGCCGACCCCTTCGGCCGCGCAGGGCCAGGTGGGCCCCGACCGGCTCAGACCAGGTCGAGTGTCACCAGGCTGCCGAGCCGGCGCTGGATGTCGGCGAGCAGGTTCGCGTCGTAGGCGACGCCGATCCGCAGCTGCATCTCCTGTTCGCGGCCGGAACCCGCCGGGATGTGGAGCACGACGCCCGTGTCGCCCGGGTGGTCGGCGATGACCTGGCGAAGTGCCTCGAAAGAACCCACGACCTGGTCCTGGGGCGCCCGCCCGAAATGGATATGGAGCACCTGGTCCGGCCCTGCCGCGAGCGGTGTCGTGGCCGCGCCACCCGCGCGCACCTGCTCGGCACGTACGTCGTCGGGCCACGGGGGCTCATCGGTGCCGTCAGGTGCCAGGCCCGCGAGTGACGGCGGCTCGGGCATCTCACCGATAGGATGGGGCGGCCGCGGGACAGGACGGGTCGGCATCGCCACGGCTGGGCCAGCGGCCGCTGTCGGGGCCGCCCTGGCTGCGACAGGCGCTGCGCCTGGCGCCGAGCCCGCTCTCACGAGCACGTCGACGGTGCCACTGACCGCTCCGCCACGCAGCGGCGAAACCAGGGGCACGGTCCGGACCAGCGGCTCGACGGGGACCGCGACCGGCTGCGCACGGACGGGCATCGCGACCGGGGGCATCTGCCCCGAGCCGGCGGCTGGCGGAGCCTCCCGATGGCCACTGCCATTCCCATTGCCGCCGGGCCGACCGTTCCCATTGCCGCCGGGCCGACCGTCGCCGTTCCGGTAGCCATTGCCGCTGCCGTTGGGCGACCAGCCGCCCGCACCGCCCCCATTGCGGTCGCCGCCCGGGCGTCCTCGCCGACCCCGCTCGCCGGCGGCCACCGCCGGCCCGAAGCCGTCGGGGCCCAGCGCCTGCACCTGCTCCCAGGTCCAGACCGTGTCGGCGAGCAGCACCGTCTCCTCGCCCTTGTGGTCGACGCGTCCGGCGACGAGCACGATGGCATCGTCCTGCCAGACGGCGGCCGTCTCCTCGAAGGTCTTGGGGAAGATGACGACCTCGGTCGCACCCTGGAGGTCCTCGAGCGTCGCCACGCCCATGGTCGACTTGCTCTTGGTGATGACCCGCCGCAGCCCCGTGATGACACCGCCGAGGACGATGCGCTGCTGGTCGAGCTCCTCGGTCATGTCCGTCGACCAGGCGTTGACGTAGCGACCCATCTCGGCCGCCAGGTCACCCAGCGGATGATCGGAGAGGTATAGCCCCAGGAGTTCCTTCTCCCATCGGGAGCGTTCGCGTGACGGCGCCTCCGTGGCGGGACCCAGCGGCCGCTCCAGGGTGCCGCCGTCCTCACCCAGGTCATCGAACAGCGAGCCCTGGCCGGAGACACGGTCCCGCTGCTCCGCCTGGCCGTATGCGATGGCGTCATCGAGCCCGAGCAGGATCTGGGCCGGGTGGCCGAACGCAGAGAACGCACCCACCTTGGCCAGCGACTCCAGCACCCGCTTGTTGACCAAGCGCAGGTCGACCCGGGCGCACAGGTCAGCGAGTGACCGGAACGCACCATCCGCCTCGCGCGCGGCGACGATGGACTCGATGGCGCCCTGGCCGACGTTCTTGACGGCCAGCAGCCCGAACCGGATGGCCTGGCCCTCCACCGTGAAATGGAGGCCGCTGCTGTGGACGTCGGGCGGCAGAACGTCGATGCCGATGCGCCGGCACTCCGCGACCGCGCCGGCCACCCGCTCGGTGTTGTCCCGGAAGGCCGTGAGCACGCTGGCCATGTACTCGACCGGGTAGTTCGCCTTCAGATATGCCGTCTGGTAGGCGATGAGCCCGTAGCAGGTGGCGTGCGCCTTGTTGAAGCCGTAGCGCTCGAACGGCTCGAAGGCCTTGAACACCGCGTCGATGACCCGCGGATCGACGCCCCGCTCCGCGGCCTGCGACACGAACTTGCCCTTCTGGGCCTGGAGCACCGCCGACTTCTTCTTGCGGATGGCGTAGCCCAGGGTGTCCGCCTCGGGACCCGTGAAGCCGCCGAGCGCGATGGCGGCGGCCATGATGTCCTCCTGGTAGACGAAGATGCCGTACGTCTTCTCCATGAACGGCTGGAGCAGCGGGTGGAGGTACGTCACCGCTTCCTGGCCGTGCTTCCGACGGATGTATGCCGGGATGTTGTCCATCGGCCCGGGCCGGAAGAGCGCCACCATCGCCGCGAGGTCGTACACGGACGACGGTCGCAGCTCCCGGATATACCGGCGCATGCCCGCGGACTCCAGCTGGAAGACGCCGGTCGTCTCGCCCGAGGAGAGCAGCTCGAAGGTCTTCGTATCGTCGAGCGGGATGTGGTCGATATCGATGCGCTCCCCTCCCCGCTCCTGGAGGATGAGATCGACCGCCTGGCGCAGGATGGTCAGGTTCGAGAGGCCCAGGAAGTCGAACTTCAGGAGGCCCAGCGCCTCCACGCCGTGCATCTCGTACTGGGTCATGAGCGATTCGGAGTTGGTCGCCTTCTGGAGCGGCATCAGCTCCGTGAGGGGCTCTCGGCTGATGACCACGCCCGCGGCGTGGGTCGATGCGTTCCGGGCCACGCCCTCCACCTGCTGGGCGAGGTCGAGCAGCTTGGTGACCGTGGGATCGGTGACGTACATCCCCTTGAGCGGCTCGCTCTGCATCGCCTCTTCGAGCTTGATGCCCAGCTGGTTGGGGACGGCCTTGGCGATACGGTCGACCTCGCCGTAGCCCATGCCCAGGACGCGGCCCACATCGCGGATGGCGGCCCGCGCTAGCATCGTGCCGAAGGTGATGATCTGGGCCACGTGGTCCGAGCCGTACTTGCGGGTGACGTAGGCGATGACCTCGTCCCGCCGGCTGTCCTCGAAGTCGACGTCGATATCGGGCATCGTCACCCGGTCGGGGTTGAGGAAGCGCTCGAACGGCAGCTGGTAGTGGATCGGATCCACTGGCGTGATGCCCAGGGTGTAGGTCACGATGCTGCCCGGGGCACTCCCGCGGCAGGTGGTCGCGATGCGCTGGTCGCGCGCGAACCGGACGAAATCGGCCACGATGAGGAAGTAGCCCGCGTAGCCCATCTGGATGATGATCCCGAGCTCGTAGTCGAGCCGCCGCTGGATCTCGTCGGTGACGGTGCCGTAGCGCTCGTGGAGGCCACGCTGGCACTCCTCCCGGAGCCAGGTCTCGACGGTGTGGCCGTCGGGTACCGGGAAGTCGGGCAGTCGGAGCGTGTCGAAGTCGAAGCGCATGTCGACCATCTCGGCGATGCGCCGGGTGTTGGCGATCGCCTCGGGCTGGTCCGGGAACAGCGCCGCCATCTGGGCCGCCGACTTGAGATAGAAGTCGTCCGTCTCGAAGCGCATCCGGTTGGTCTGCTCGACCATCGACCCGGTGCCCACGCACAGCAGCGCGTCGTGGGCCTCGTACTGCTCCCGATGCACGTAGTGGAGGTCGTTCGTGACCACCAGCGGCAGGTTCATCTCGGGGGCCAGCCGGAGCAGCTTCTCGTTCAGCCGATGCTGGTCGGGGATCTTGTCGATCCTGGAGCTCGAGATAGAAGCCGTCGGGGCCCAGGATGTCCGAGTACGAGCCCGCGATGCGCTTGGCGCCGACTCCCAGTCGTCCGTCTCGAGCGCGCGGGCGACCTCGCCATTGAGACACGCGGAGAGCCCGATGAGCCCCGCGCTGTGCTGGGCGAGGTAATCCCGGTCGATGCGCGGCTTGTAGTAGTAGCCGTCGATGTGGGCGTCGGTGATGATCCGACACAGATTCTGGTAGCCGGTCCAGTCCCGGGCGAGCAGGACGAGATGGAACGGCTGGGAGTCCTTGCTGCCCTCACGGTCGGTCATCGAGCGGCGGGCGACGTACGTCTCCACGCCGATGATGGGCTTGATGCTATGCCGCTGGCACGCCTGGTAGAACGCGACGGCCCCGTAAAGGGCCCCGTGGTCGGTGATGGCCAGCGAATCGAACCCCTGTCGTGCGGCCTCCGCGGTCAGGTCATCGATGCGCCCGAGACCATCGAGCAGGCTGAACTCCGAGTGGACGTGGAGGTGGGTGAAGTCGTTCGGAGCGATCGTCATCGGCGGTCCCATGGTAGCCGCCTCGGCCGGTCAGGGGCCGTGTCGCCGGAGCCGCCCGCCTGCCCTGCCGGCCTCGTGCCGCCTGCCCGCAGGGCTCGTGCCGCCTGCCCGCAGGGCTCGTGCCGCCTGCCCGCCCACAGGGTGAGTAGACCGACGAACAGCGAAACTGGGCCCAGGGAGGCGCTTCGGTGCCCTCTCGCTGGCGATTCGACCCGCCACGCGGGCGAGACGACCGACGAGACCCCCGTCAGAGTGCCGGACTCGGCACTCGACGTCTCACTCACCCGCCACGCGGGTCACGGCACACCGGTGCGCCGCGAGAGCGGCCTGGGCCGGAGCCACGAGGGCGGCCTGGGCCCCCGCGGCCCCGGCCCGACCTCGCCCGCAGCCACCCGCCGGCTCCCTACTGTCGCGCGAAGAGCGCCGCAGCCTCCCGGGCGATGTCCACGAATGGCTCGCCACTGACGTCGATGACGACCTTGGTCACCGTGCCGCCCGTGAAGGCATGCGGCGGCGTACCCACGAAGTCATCGACCACCGGTTCGGGGCCGGAACGTCCGATGACGAGCCCGCCACCGCCCAACCCGAACTTGCCGGGCTGGGTCATGATGCGGCCCTGCCCGACCTCCTGGTCACGGATGTGGAGGGTGAGGGTGCCCGTCGCGGGCATCGTGTCCCCCTCGCGGTCGAACGAGACCGAGAGCACGACCTTGCCCACCGGCACGGACACGTCGGACGTGACCACCTGGACGCGCTCCCCCACCCAGTTGTAGGCGTAGTGGAGCTTGCCCTCCTGGACATAGAGCGCGTGGCCGCCGAATCGGGAGCCCTGCGAGAAGAGGACCCCAGACGCGTCCGGTCGCTGGATGTCGACATCCACGCCGATGGTGTACGAGCGATTCCGGATGTTGGGTGTCACTGACTCCGGGATGTCGGCACCGCCCGGGTAGTAGATGTACTGGTTCCGGGGCGCGGCAGGCTGCGGCCGGGGCGTGCTGAAGGCCTCCACCGCGGTGCGTGTCTCCAGGGGCAGGGCCTGGTACTTGCCTGCCTCGACCCACCACATCGCGATGAGGTCCGCCAGCCGCGCCGGCTCGGACGCCGCGAGATCGTGGCACTCGGCGGGGTCCACGTCGGTGTGGAACAGCTCCCATCGCTGGCTGCTGAAGTCGCCCCAGGCATTGGGCGAGGCGGGGCTGACGGTGGCGGCCTTCCAGCCGCGGTGCCAGATGGCACGCGTCCCCAGCATCGAGTAGAACTGCGTCTCCTTGCCGGTCTCGGCGTCGGCATCCGTGAAGCTGGGCGCGAAGCTCACCCCCTCGAGCGGCTTCTGGGTGTATCCGTTCACGACGTCGGGCAGCTCGACCCCGAGCGCGTCGTACAGCGCCGGCACGATGTCGATGGCATGCGCGTACTGGGTCCGGAGCTCGCCGCGTGCCGCGATACGCGCCGGCCACGAGACGATGAGCGGGTCGGCCGTGCCACCGCGCAGGTTGCCGTAGCGCTTCCACATCTTGAACGGCGTGTTGAACGCCCACGCCCAGCCCGTCGGGTAGTGGTTGTACGTCCTGGGGCTGCCCAGGTCGTCGAGGGAGCGCAGGTTCTCCTCGATGCTGTCCGGGACGCCGTTGAAGAACTTGTTCTCGTTGACCGATCCGTTGGGACCGCCCTCACCCGACGCGCCGTTATCGGACACGAGCACGACGATCGTGTTGTCGAGCTGGCCAGACGCCTGGAGGAAGTCGAGGATGCGGCCGATGTGGTGGTCGGCGTGGCTCAGGAAGCCCGCATAGACCTCGGCCATCCGCGCGAACAGCCGCTGCTCCTCCGCGGAGAGGCTGGCCCAGGGACGGACCGTATCGAGCTCCGGCCAGCCCTTGCCGTCCGCACTGCTCTGGTCGATGTAGGGGTTGATGGGCGACAGCTCCGCGCCCGGGGGGATGATGCCCCGCTCCTGCTGCCGCGTGAAGACGAGCTCCCGATAGGCCTCGTAGCCCATGTCGAACTTGCCCGCATATCGATCCGCCCACTCCTTTGCCACGTGATGCGGAGCGTGGGCGGCTCCGGGGCAGAAGTAGAGGAAGAACGGCTTGTCGGGCGCGATCGCCTTCGCGTCCTGGACGAACTCGATGGCCTTGTCCGCCAGGTCCTCGGTCAGGTGATATCCCTGCTCCGGGGTCCGTGGCGCGGCGACGGGGTGGTTGTCATAGACCAGGTCCGGGTACCACTGGCTCGTCTCGCCACCCAGGAACCCGTAGAACCGCTCGAAGCCACGTCCGAGCGGCCATTGGCGCTTGGTGGACGAGAGGTTCATCTCGTCCTCCGCCGTCAGGTGCCACTTGCCCACCGCGTACGTGTTCCAGCCTCGCTCGCCAAGCACCTCGGCGATGTTGGCGCACTCGAACGGGATGTGACCGTTGGCGTTGGGGTAACCATCGGTGATCTCGGTGATGCCCGACATGCCGTTCGAGGTGTGGTTGCGGCCGGTGAGCAGGCAGGATCGCGTCGGCGAGCACAGAGCCGTGGTGTGAAAGTTGAGATAAGAGAGACCCTGCTTCGCGATCCGGTCGATGTTGGGCGTCTCGATGAGTCCCCCGTAGGTCTCGATGGCGCTGAACCCGACGTCGTCGAGGACGATGTACAGCACGTTCGGAGCGCCCGCTGGCGCGTGGGACTGTTCGTACGGGCCCCAGTCGGGGGTCGAGTCCTTGATGTCGATGTTCACGACACCGGTGAAACGCTTGGGCATGGGGGTCCTCGGGTGGTCGCGGCGTGGCCGGCTTGGATGGGTTCACCGGCCGCCATCGTACCGATCGGCGGCGGTGCCACGCCCCGGGTCTGTCATGTCCTGGGCGCCTTGCCCTCCCAGCGGGCGAGTGGACCGGCGGACTCCGTTCCAGGGCTCCGTGGGGCGGTTCGAGGCCCGTTCCCCGGCCGAATGACCCGGCGCCCGGGCGAACCGGCCAACGAGACCGCCACCGGAGGGCCCGAGCCCCGCGCCGCCGTCCTACTCACCCTCCCGACGGGTAACGGGGCCGCGTGCCTCGCGCCACCGTCGCATGGGCCAGCCGCGTACCTCGCGCCGCCTTGTCGACGCCCGCTTGGTCGCGGGCCGGTATCGTGGGACCCACCGACCGAGGCGCGGCCGGGAGCCGCAGGAGGAGATGCCCATGGAACTGTCGATCCGCCGCTTCGATGAGCCGGACGAGGAGCGCTCGATGACGCTCGGCCGCTTCGAGCTCGTCCGCCTCGGCGGCACGACCGTGGCCCGGGCGAGCTACCAGCCGGGCTGGAAATGGTCGGAGCACGTGGGCCCCGGGCTGGGCCAGACGACCTGTCCCGTGGAGCACGTCGGACTCGTCGTCTCCGGTCGGAATCGGATCACCATGGACGACGGCACGGTCATCGACATCGGCCCCGGCGACCTGTTCGCGATCCCGGCGGGCCACGACAGCGAGGTCCTGGGCGACGAACCCTATGTGTCGCTGCACTTCCTGGGTGCCGACGAGTACGCGCGGTAACGGACTCCACGACCGCGGCGCGAGGAAGGCCCGCTTCTTGGGCCGTGGGATCAGGCGCGAGTTCGGATCAGGCGCGAGTTCGGATCAGGCGCGAGTTCGGATCAGGCGCGAGTTCGGATCAGGCGCGAGTTCGGATCAGGCGCGCCCGGCGGATCCGGGGCCCCGACGACGCGGGTCGGTCGAGGGCCAGGATCGCCACGGTGTCGACCACGATGAGCACAGCGAACAACCCAGCCGCGACGGGCGAGCCGACCGACCAGAGCGCGGCCGCCGCCAGGAGCAGCAGGCCGCTGCCGATGAGCCAGCGGACCCGTGGCGCAAGTGGGTTGCGCGCCTTTGGCGCGACCACGATGGCCCACACGAGGATGAGCAGCGCGGAGGCCCCCATCGCGAGGATCGCCCGCGTCGCATCGTCGGAGCCGGTCCGGATGCCCCAGATCGCGACCGCCGCGACGCCCGCCAGCTCGAGCAGGAATCGGAGGACTGCCGCGACGCCCATGAGGCCCCGAAGCTCGGGCTCGCTGTCGCTCACCCGTCGGTCATCCGTCGCTTGGTGCCGCGCGTCATCCCGGGCCCTCGAAGGTGATGACCCGCCGAGCGCCGTCCCGCTGGCGCATCGCCGCGAGCGCATCGTCGATGCCTGACAGCGGGATGTGGCTGGTGACGAGGGCCCCCAGCGGTAACCGACCCTCCACGACATCGAGCGCGATACGCGGGATGTCCCGTGTCGGCACGACGGAACCGTAGTTGGAGCCGAGTAGCCGGATACCGTCCTCGACGAATCGATAGACATCGATGCGCGCCCGGTCGGCCTGTCCGGTCATGCCCACGAGTGTCACCGTGCCACCCGGCCGCGCAAACCCGATGGCACGCTCGACGGTCGCGGTGAGGCCGATCGCCTCCAGCACATGGTCGGCGCCGCCACGGGTGGCACGCCGGACGGCGGCGTCGGTGTCGGCCGCCATCGAGTCCAGGGCATCGAAGGCCTCGGTCGCGCCCAGCGTTGGGGCCAGCTCCAGCTTGGCCGGCTGGGTGTCGATGGCGATGACCGGCGCGGCACCCGCATCGACGGCCGCCATCAGCGCCGCCAGGCCCACACCACCCAGCCCGATGACCACGACCGACTCACCGCGTCGGACCTGGGCCGTGTTGCGGACGGCGCCGACGCCGGTAGTCGCGGCGCAACCCAGGAGCGCGGCCACATCATGGGGTGTTCGCGCATCGACCCGGATCGCGGCCGCCGCATCGACGACCTGGTGCGTGGCGTGGGTGCCGACCCCGCTGTAGACACCGATCGGCTCGCCATCCGATCGATGGACGCGGACCTGTTCGGGGTCGCGCCGATGGCCCCCGCCGCGTGGCATGGCGCATAGCCACGGCTCGTCCCGGCGGCACGCCGGGCAGGTACCGCAGGGCGCCGTCCAGACCAGGACCACGAGGTCGCCGACATCGAGGTGGTCCACGCCGTGACCGAGTGCCTCCACGATGGCCGCGCCTTCGTGGCCGAGCACGACATCGGTGGGTCGCGTCCAGTCGCCATCGACGACGTGGAGGTCCGAGTGGCACACGCCCGACGCGACCATGCGCACCAGGATCTCGCCCGGCCCGGGCGGGTCGAGCCACAGATGCTCGATGGACAGTGGTCGGCCCGGGCCCGTGAAGACGGCACCGGTCATGGGGATCGCTGACATCCGCCGAGTATCGGGCATCTTCGGACGCCGTCGTCCACCATGTGCCGATGGAGATGATCCCGGCACTCGATCCGTTCGAGATCGCGCTCGACGCGGCCATCGAGGAGCTGCCCGAGCCCTTCCGGAGTCAGCTCGAATCGGTCGCCATCGTCATCCAGGACGAGCCGACACCCTCACAGCTGGCCTCGGTCCACGCCTGGGGCCTGTTCGGGCTGTACCAGGGCGTGCCCCGCACCGCGTACGCCGCCGACGGGGCCCCGGCGCCCAGCAAGATCACCCTCTTCCGTGGGCCGCTGATGCGTGCGAACCGCTCCCCCGAGCGGCTGCGCGCGGCGGTCGGCGAGACGCTCCGTCACGAGGTCGCCCACCACCTCGGCATCTCCGATGCGCGGCTCCAGGAACTGGAGCGCCAACGCCGCTAATCCGCGCACGTCGCGTGCCATCCTCGCGGCCTGCCCGTGCGCCCGCCGAGCCGCCTTGCCCGCCAGGCGGGCGAGGAGCCGCCGTCGTGCCCGCCAGGCGGGCGAGTGCCCGCCCGGCCGCCGTCGTGCCCGCCAGGCGGGCGAGGAGCCGCCGAGTGCCCGCCAGGCCGCCGCCTTGCCCGCCAGGCGGGCGAGTGCGCCGACGGCGCCGGCACGGATCCTCGTTCGCTGCCCACAACGCCTTCTCGACGGTCGGATCACCCCAACGCCGGGCGATTGCCCGGCCAGGGGGTAGATCGCGGGCCAGGCGGCCCGGTCAGGGACGTCTCCGGCGTTTCACCAGTCCACTCGCCCGATGAGCGGGTACGTAGCCTGAGGCTGCCTGCCTGGCCAGCCACGGCCGTTCACAACCGGCGCCTGGGCTCGCGGCTTGGGCTGCCGGGCTCGCGGGCTGGGCTCGCGGGCTGGGCTCGCGGGCTGCCTCATACCCACCGCCAGGACCAGCGCCCAAACTCAGCGGCGGGCCCAGCGCCCAGACCAGCGCCGCGGGGCGCATCCATAAGCAGACGATAGATCCCGCTCGTCAGGCTGTGGTGATGCCAAGTCGCGAACGCACCTACGACCGCGCGATCATCCGTGCCACGAACGCCATTCGTGTCATCGGCGGCGAGCTGCGGTCGGCCCGGGTGTCGGCGGGTCGCAGCCAACAGCAGGTCGCCTCGGCCGCGCACATCTCCCAGTCACAGCTGGCTCGGATCGAGCTCGGCCAGAACCGCACCGTCTCCGTGGAGGCCCTGACTGTCGTCGGTGCCGCTGTCGGGCTGGACCTCGTCGTGTCGATGTTCCCTGGGCGCCGGATCGTCCGCGATGAACCGCAGATGCGGCTGCTGGCCGCCCTGCGCGAACGGGTCGGGTCGGGCTGGACCTGGTCATACGAGGTACCCGTGGCGCTCGGGGATCAACGCGCCTGGGACGCTCGCGCCAGGCACCGGACGACCGGGGTCGAGTTCGTGGTCGAGGCCGAGACGCGGTTGCACGATGTGCAGGCGCTCCTGCGTCGCCTCGCCGGCAAGCGCCAGGTGACGCCCGTGCGGGTCATCCTCCTGGTCGCCGCGACCCGCAACAATCGGTCCGTGCTGGAGTTCGCCGGTGAGACCATCAGGACGGCCCTGCCGACCGAGACGCGGACCTGTCTTGCCGCCATCAAGGACGGTCGCCTCCCATCTGCGGACGGCATCATCGTCCTGGAGACGCACGCGCGCATCACGGCTGGAGCGGCGAGAGGGCTGGAGCGGCGGGTCGAACCGGTGGAGGGGTGGACCCCCACCCGCCCAGCGGGTGAGTAGCCCTATGTCAAGCCCTGGTCACGCAGCCTGGGCCAGGACGATCCGCTGGAACGCATGGTGCTTCACCGGGTCGTATGGCACGCGGTCCTGCCAGCAGCGCCAGATGACCTCGACCCAGGCCCGGGCCAGGATGCGTGCGGCATGGGGATGCGTGGCGCCCCGGTCCCGTGCCCGCCGGTAGACGTCCGCCGCCCAGGGGTTGCCGTGGCGGCTGTCCTCGGCGAAGTCGATGAGTGCCTCGCGCAGCTTCTTGTCGCAGGCGGACCGGAACGTCACCGCCCGGTGCTGGCCCGACTGGCGGGTCGACGGGGATGCGCCCGCCAGACAGGCGAGCGATGCCGGGGTGGGGAAGCGCTCCCGGCAGTCACCGATCTCGGCGAGGAGCGTCGCGGCCCGGACGCTGCCCGACCGGGGCAGGCTCCGGAAGATGGGGCCGTCGGGATGGACCCCCAGCTGCTCGGCGATGCGCGTCTCGAGCACCGCGACCTGCTCGCGGACCGCGGCGATGGCCCGGACCAGGGCGAGCGTCACCGCGGCCATGGCCCCGGCCGTGTCACCCAGCAGGCCCGGGGGTGCCGCGGCCAGACGGCCGTGCAGCTCGGCACCCGTGCTCCGGCCCGGATAGCCCTGGGCCGCCAGCCACGCGGCCAGCCGCCGGGGACTCAGCCAGGCAGCCCGCTCGGCGGACGGGAAGCGCAGCAGGAACGCCTGCGCGATGGGCGAGTCGAGCTGGTCGAAGAGCCCGACGGCGCCCGGGAAGACGAGCCCCAGGTGTGCGGTCAGCTGCTGGACGAGGCGCACCCGGGCCTGGACCAGGTCCCGGCGCGTCCGGACGGTGGCCCGCAGTGCCACGGTCGCGGGTGCATCGGGCTGGAGCTGCCGCAGCCGGTGGCCGTCGGTCCGGAGCGCGTCCGCGAGGATGAGGGCATCGGCCCGGTCGTCCTTGTTGCCTGCCAGGCCATGCCTTGTCCGGAGTGCCTTGACGTGGCGGCTGGCGATGACCACCACCCGCAGGCCGGCCCCGAGCAGGGCGTCGATGACCGGACCGTCCGGGCGTTCGATCGCGACACCCTCGACGCCCGCCAGCCGGCGGACCAGGTCCCGCAACCCGGCCGCGGTGTGCTCCACCTCGAAGCGGCCGGTCGCCGTCCCGGTATCGTCCACGACGCACACCACGTGACGGGCACTCGCCCAGTCGATGCCGGCGTACCGGCGGATACCATCCATCTCGTGCCTCCGCGCTGTCGCCGCAGCCTGGGGGCACCCTCGCGTGACGGGACGTGTCCGCCGGTCGCTCACTGATCGGCGCTCGATGGCGCGCAGCCCTATCGCGGCTCGGCACGTCCCGGCCCGCCGGACCCTGCGGAACTCACCCTGGCCGTCGAGCGGCAAGTAGGCCTGGCGGTGGTCCGGCGGTCACCGGGGATGCATCGGCGGGATCGGCACCCGTCGACCGCGTCATGGTGGACCAGTGAGTAGACCGACGACCTTGGCCGAGGCCACGTTGCGAGGTCGCCCACCGCGCGGCATCACCCGGGCAACGGGTGAGTAGACCGACATCCTTGGCCGAAGCCACGTTGCGAGGTCGCCCACCGGCCACATCACCCGCCCAGCGGGCACGTCACCCTGGAGCCGGGTAGGTCGACGATCGACCCGGTCGCGAAGCTATCGCGCAGCCCCGTCCCCGGTCCACTGACCCGTCGAGCGGGTAGGCGATGACGACGAGGCCCAGCCGCGCTCAGTGGTCCCTGGTGGACTGCTCAGACGGGCCCCCCGGCGCGTCGCTGGCGGGCGGGCCCCCCGGTGCGCCGGCGGCGGACTCCCCTCGAGCGTCCCCGGGCGGGACCTCGTCCAGCCACGGTCGATCGTTGAACAGCTCGGAGATCCATGCCCCGAAGCGGCCCGGAGGCGGTCGGTCGGTGACACCTGCGAGGCCCGCGTCGACCGCGGCGTGGACCGCGGCGCTCATGGCCGCGGAGGCCGCTCGGCCGTGCCCGAACGACCTCGGACCGATGGGCTCCCCGATGCGCAACCGCACCCTGCTCCCGAAGTGCACCCAGCGCGTGCCGTCGATCGACAGCGGCACGATGGGCACCCGCGCCAGCTGCGCGAAGTGGCCCACGCCCGGCTCGAATGGCCGCGCGCGACTCTCGACATCGGAGAGTCTGCCTTCGCCCGCGATGGCGAGCACAGAACCCGCTCGCAGCACCACGAGCGAGCGGCGAGTCGCGTCGAGCGCGTCAGCGCCGTGGGGCTGGAATGGCACCCCGCGACCCGTCCAGGTGATGAGGTGGTTGCGGAAGCCGACCGACATGTCCGCCTCGCGAGGACCGAAGATGTACAGCAACCGATCCGGGTCCGGCCACCACGCGGCGATGAAGACCGGGTCGAGCCAGCTCGGGTGGTTGAAGCAGACGATGTAGCCGCCCTCCGCCGGCAGGTGCTCGGTGCCTTCGACGCGCACCCGCACGTACGCTGCGGTCAAGACCTTGAGCACCAGCCGGACGAGGTGGTAGACGAAGCCGCCCGGGTCGCGGACGAAGCCGCCCGGGCCCTGGACGAAGCCCGGGCCCTGGACGCCGCCCGGGCCGCGGAGGCCGCCCGGGCCGCGGAACGATCGCCCGCGGACGAAGCCGACCGGGTCGCGGAACGATCGCCCGCGGACGAAGCCGACCGGGTCGCGGAACGATCGCCCGCGGACTCCCCGCCGGCGTCCGAACCGCACCGACATCGGACCTTCAGCGCCGGATGGGAACGCGAGGCACCACGGGCAAGTCGCGATCGAGCAGCGCGGCGGGCGGCAGCTCGACGGTCGGCGGAACGCCCGACTCGAGACGCTCGGTCTCTTCGATGAACAGGGGCACGAGCACCGGGTCGAACTGCGTCCCAGCGCAGCGCCGGAGCTCCTCCACCGCTGCCGGATGACTCCTCGCCGCCTGGTAGGCTCGACCCCGGACGATGACGTCGTACGCATCAGCGAGCGCGACGATCCGGGCGCCCAGCGGGATCGCCTCCCCCGCCAGCCCGTCGGGATAGCCGGAGCCGTCCCAGCGCTCGTGATGGTGGCGGATGATGGGTGCGATGTCGCGCGCCACGTGGAGTGGCCCGCAGATGTTGGCGCCGATCTCGGGGTGCCGCCGGAGGGACTGCCACTCGTCGTCGGTGAGCGGCTCCACCTTGTGCAGCAACCGTACGGGGATCGCGATCTTGCCGATGTCGTGGAGGAGCGCGCCGTGAGCGACGCTCTCCAGGTCGCGGCCGCGGAGTCCCACGAACGCTCCCAGCCGCGCGGCCCGATAGGTCATGTGGCGACAGTGATCCTTGAGCTCAAGGTCCTTGGCCTCGACCGCGTTCGACAGGGCCACCACGATGGCATGCGCCTGCTCCATCCAGCGCGGTCCGCCCTGGCGACGGAGGGGGCCGCGGATGCGTGCCAGCAGCTCGAGCGGGTGGCAGGGCTTGAGGATCACGTCGTCAGCGCCGGCATCGAAGGCACGCATCCGATGATCGAACGAGGTTCGCTCGGTGAGCGCCAGCACCGGCAGTGTCGCGGTGCGGTGGTCGGCGCGCAGTCGGCGCAGCAGCTCGAACGCGTCAAGACGCGGCACCGAAAGCGACAGGATCAGGAGGTCTGGTTGGTGTTCATGGACCGCGTGCAGGCCGTTCTCGCCATCGGCGACAGCATTGACGCGGTACCCGGATCCCTCCAGGACCTGCGTCAACTCATTCCGAACGACCGAGTCATCCTCGATGACTGCCACGCGGGGAGCGCCGAACGCCTCCCGTGCAGCGTCTCGCAACGCTGATTCCCTCTCACGTGCCCCGCGACGACGGAGCGGGCCGGAGCATAGCACTCCGGCGTGGTCTGGTGCGCAAGTCGGGCGCGTCCATCACACGCCCACGGGACGAGGTGCGTCCATCGCGCGCCCACGGCGCGACCCTATCGCACGCCCACGGCACGACCCGATCGCGCGCCCACGGCGCGACCCTATCGCACGCCCACGATACGACCCTACCGCACGCCCGCCAACGACGTGGTCGCACGTCCGGGGGATGACGACCCACGTCCAGGGTACGACGACCACGGTACGACCGTCCGAACACGCCCCAGCGGCTCCTCGCCTACCATGCCCGGGGACTCGGAGATGGGGGACGGATGCGCGAACGCGCCACGCTCATGATCGCGCCGCTCGCCACGCTCATGATCGCGCTGCTCGCCACGCTCATCCTGCCGACCGCGCCCACCGCCGCTGCCCAGAACGACTATCCGGCGAAGGATTCGGGGTACCACAGCTACCCCGAGATGGTCCAGGCGCTCATGGATGCCCAGGCCGCGCACCCGGACATCGTTCGGGTCTTCTCGATCGGTGACAGCTACCAGGGCCGCCCCATCCTCGCGGCAGAGGTGAGCGACAACGTCGGCATCGACGAGGGCGAGCCCGAGGTCATGTTCGATGGGCTGCACCACGCCCGGGAGCATCTGTCGGCCGAGATGCCCCTCTACATCCTCCAGCTGCTCACCAGCCAGTACGGCCGGACCACGACCCTTGGCAAGCGCGTCACCCACATCGTGAACAGCCGGCGCATCTGGATCATCCCCATGGTCAACCCCGACGGCCTGGGATACGACCTGGGCGGCGACCCGTACCGCGCCTGGCGCAAGAACCGCCAACCCAACCCGGGCACGAGCGCCGTGGGCACGGACCTCAACCGCAACTACGCCTATGCCTGGTCCAAGGCCCCGAAGTCGCCGAGCTCCATCAACTACCGGGGCGCGAAGCCCTTCTCGGCCCCCGAGACCCAGGCCGTCCGGGACTTCGTGCTCAGCCGACGGGTCGGCGGCGTCCAGCGCATCCGGACCCACATCTCGTTCCATACGGCCGGCGAGTTCGTGCTCTGGCCATATGGCCACACCTACAAGGACGTGCCATCGGACATGACCAGCCTCGACGAGCTGGCCCTGCGCAAGATGGGCCGCCGGATGGCTGCCACGAACGGCTACACCGCGGAGCAGTCGAGCTCGATGTACCCCACCTACGGGGACGAGATCGACTGGCTCTATGGCACCCAGCGCATCTTCAGCTACACCTTCGAGCTGTATCCCACCAACAAGGTCACCTCGAGCCGCCGCTGGTATCCGCCCGACGAGCTCATCGCGCGCGAGACGAGGCGCAACCGCGAGGCGGTGCTGTACCTGATGGAGCAGGCCGACTGCCCCTACCGCGTCACCGGCAAGGCGTCGAGCTACTGCGGGCCGATGTACGACGACCTGGAGGTCGCCCGCGGCTGGACGGTCGACCCCGACGGCACCGACACCGCGACTGCCGGGGCCTGGCAGCGGGGCGACCCGGCCGGCTCCAGATGGCAGCTGGGGAGCGCCATCTCGGGCCGCGCGGTCCTGGTCACCGGGCGCACGACGGGGGTCGACGTCGACGGTGGCCGCACGACCATCCGTTCCCGGGGCATCCACCTGCCCGCGAGCAAGGCCGCCACGCTGCGGTTGCGCTACTGGGTGGGCATGTCCGCCGGCGCCGGCACCAACGACCGGTTCCGGGTGCGCATCGTGCGGCCGTCGGACGGCCACGTCCTCGCGACCGCGTTGACCGTCAGTGGCGGCAGGGCCCGGAAGCCGACGTGGTCATCGTTGAGCTTCGCCATCCCGGCGGCCCTCCGCGGCGACGATGTGGCCGTCGAACTGACGGCGGTCGATGCGGGCAGCGGCGCCACGGTGGAAGCCGGCGTCGATGACGTGCGTATCACGGTCGCGAACCCGTGACGCTGATGATCGGTCGCCTGCGATCCCTCGTCGCGCTGCTCACCTCCATCGCGCTGCTGGTGGTCGCCGCCCCGGCCAGCGCGGAGAACGGCTACCCGACCCGGGACTCCGGCTATCACAGCTACACGGAGATGGTCACCGAGATCCACCGGGTCCAGGCAGCCCATCCCGACATCGTGCGGGTCTCCTCCATCGGCCGCTCGTACCAGGGACGCACCATCTGGATCGTCGAGGTCAGCGACCATGTCGGGCAGGACGAAGGCGAGCCGGAGGTGCTGTTCGATGCCCTCCACCACGCGCGCGAGCACCTGACCCCCGAGATGGCGCTGTATACGCTCCATCTCCTCGCGGACCACTACGGTGTCGACTCGAACCTCGGCCGACGGGTCACCGCCCTCGTCGACAGCCGGCGCATCTGGATCATCCCCATGGTCAACCCTGACGGCCTGCAGTACGACCTGGGAGGCGGCCCGTTCGGCCATGGCGCCTACAGGGGCTGGCGCAAGAACCGGCAGCCGACACCGGGCAGCTCCGCGATCGGTACCGACCTCAACCGCAACTACGGCTACGACTGGGTGAAGGCCACGAACACGCTGGCCATGAACTACCCGGGACCCCGGCCGTGGTCGGCGCCCGAGGTCCGCGCGGTGCGTGACTTCGTGCTCAGCCGGCGCGTGGGAGGCGTCCAGCGGATCCGGACGTACATCACATTCCACACCACCGGCCAGCTGGTCATGTGGCCATACAGCCGCAACGCGACCAACGTGCCCCGTGACATGACCTCGCTCGACCACAGCACGCTCGTCGCCATGGGCAAGGCGATGGCCGCGACGAACGGCTACCGCGCGCTCCAGTCGGGTGACCTCGGACACAAGCCCGGGACCGCCATCGACTGGATGTACGGCAGCCAGCGCATCTTCGCGTTCACGTTCGAGCTGTACCCCACCGGTGGCGCCACGCAGGCCGACTTCTACCCGCCGGACGAGATCATCGCCCGGGAGACCGCCCGCAACCGGGAGGCCGTGCTGTACCTCATCGGCATCGCCGACTGTCCGTATCGGGCGGTCGGCAAGTCCGCCGCGTTCTGCGGGCCGCTCTACGACGACATGGAGGCCAGCCGCGGCTGGACCGTCGACCCGTACGGCACGGATACCGCCACAGCGGGGATGTGGCGGCGCGGCATCCCCGCGGCATCGGCACGCCAGCTGGGCACGACCACCTCCGGCCGGGACGTGCTCGTGACCGGCACCAGTCGAGGCGTCGACGTGGATGGCGGACGGACCACCATCCGGGCGCGCTTCGTCCACCTGCCCGCCGGCCAGACCGCGACGCTCAAGCTCCGGTACTGGACCGGCCTGTCGAGCGGGGCGAATGCCGCCGATGGGCTGCGCGTCGAGCTCGTCGGGCGTGGCGCGAGCCCGGCGCGCACGACGGCTCTGGTCGTCAGCGGCGACGGCTCGAGCCACACGCCGGCGTGGCGCTCGTTGAGCTTCCGCCTGCCGACGGCCCTCCAGGGCCAGGATGTCGCGGTGCTGCTGACGGCCGTCGACGCGGGCCCGGATGCGGTCGTGGAAGCAGGTGTCGATGACGTCCGGATCACCGTCGCGGGACCCTGACGGACGACCACCCACCCGTGCCCACGGCGCCCCCCTATCGGAGTGGTCCCGCCGTCACAGACCGGATACGATGCGTTGAACACGACCGGCCGAGGAGCCGGTCAGACGGTATACGTCCGGATCCCGACCATCCCAGGGACGGGGCCGGATCACAGGAGGAACCGAATGCGGAGGACCCGTATCACGTCGCTGGCGACGATCGTCGCGGCAACCAGCCTGATGGTCGGCGGCGCCGTCGTCAGCGCCCAGAGCCCGGCAGCGTCGATGGCGGCGCCGAGCGCGCTCAAGATCGGCGTCGTGACCGATGTCGGCACGCTCGACGACAAGAACTTCAACGAGTACACCTTCAAGGGTGCCTCTGACGGCGCGGCTGCTATTGGGGCCGCCACGCCTCCCTCGATCGTGCCCAAGGACGCCTCCGAGTACGCGGCGGACATCCAGGGATTCATCGACCAGGGCTACAACGTCATCGTGACCACGGGCTTCAACCTGGGCAGCGCCACGACCCAGGCGGCCCATGACAACCCGGATGTGTGGTTCATCGGCGTCGACCAGACGCCCATCTGCGTGGATGCCGACGGCCTCCCGGATGCCACATTCGCGTGTTCCGGCGACGCGGCGACGCTGCTGCCCAAGTACATCGCGGTCGGCTTCCAGGAGGATCAGGCCGGCTACCTCGCGGGCATCGTGGCCGCGTCCATCTCCAAGAACGGCAGCGTGGCGGCCATCGGTGGCACGAGCGCCTGCGCTCCCTGCGTGCGCTACATCCAGGGCTATGAGCTGGGCGCCAAGTCGGTCAACCCGGACATCAAGGTCAACACGGCGTATGTCGTGACGGACTTCTCCAACACCGCCTTCAACGACCCGACTGCGGGCAACAACTTCGCGCAGCAGTTCCTGGCCCAGTACCCGGACACCGATGTGATGTTCCAGGTCGCGGGCAAGACCGGCAACGGCGTGCTCCAGGCCGCCTGCACCGCGAAGATCAGCGGCATCGGCGTCGATGTCGACCAGTACCTGTCGCTCAACGCGGCATCCGACCCGACCTACGGCTGCATCGTCACTTCGGCGGAGAAGCATCTCCAGAGCGCGGTCTCGCAGACCATCCAGGCGATCGCGGCCGGAACGGCTGCGGGTGGCAACACCACGTTCAACGCCACGAACGATGGCATCGGCGTGTCCGACTTCCATTCCGCGGCGAGCATGATCACCCCCGAGACCCAGACGGCGCTGGATGACGCGCTGGCGGCCATGAAGGCCGGCACGCTCACCACCTGCCCGGAGAACTGCGGCACCGTCAACTGACGGGACCCACGTCCGAGTGAATGGCTGAGCGGCCGTCGGACACGACGACCGCTCAGCCTTTTCGTATCCTCGTGCACGTGCCGGAGCGACGAGGTCCATGAGCAACGACCCCCAGTCGGTGCCAGCGCTCGAGATGCGTGGCATCACCAAGCGGTACCCGGGTGTGGTGGCCAACGACCACATCGACCTCGACGTCCGGCCGGGCGAGATCCACGCGCTGCTGGGCGAGAACGGCGCCGGCAAGACGACGCTCATGAACATCCTCTACGGGCTGGCCCGCCCCGACGAGGGCCAGATCCTGCTCGACGGGCAGGTGGCCACCATCGCCGGCCCAGCCGACGCGATCGCGCGGGGCATCAGCATGGTCCACCAGCACTTCATGCTCGTGCCCGTGCTCACGGTGGCCGAGAACATCGTGCTGGGCCAGGAATTGATGGCCGGCCGGATCTTCCTGGACCACCGCGAGGCTTCGCGCAGGATCGAGGAGCTGGCGACCCGATTCGGGTTCGAGATGGACCCGGACGCGAAGGTCAGCTCGCTCTCGGTCGGGTCCCAGCAGCGGGTGGAGATCCTCAAGGCCCTCTATCGCGAGGCGCGCATCCTGGTCCTCGACGAGCCGACCGCGGTGCTGACGCCCCAGGAGACCGAGGAGATCTTCGCGCTGCTGCGTCGGCTTGCCGATGCCGGCCGGAGCATCGTGTTCATCAGCCACAAGCTGTACGAGGTGCTTGCCATCTCGGACCGGATCACGGTCATCCGGCGGGGCAAGGTCGTGGGTTCGCGCATCCCGGGCGAGACCGACGAGGAGGACCTGGCGCAACTGATGGTCGGCCGGGAGGTCCAGCTGACGGTCGACCGGGGCGAGTCGCACCCGGCGGACGTAGTGCTGGAGGTCCGGGGCCTGCACGCCAAGGATGACCGCGGCCACGAGGTGGTGCGAGGCGTTGACCTCGAGATCCGGGCCGGTGAGGTGCTGGGCATCGCGGGCGTCGCTGGCAACGGCCAGGACGAGCTGGTGGAATCGCTCATCGGCCTCCGGACGCCGACCGCAGGGAGCGTCTCGCTCGGCGGCCGGGACGTGACCGGGTCCAGCCCCCGCCACATGAACGAGGCAGGCGTCGGCTTCGTGCCCGCGGATCGCCAGCGCTTCGGGCTGGTGCTCGACTTCCCCATCGCGGACAACATCGTGCTCACCAGCTACCACCGGCCGCCCTACAGCCACGGCATCCTGCGGAACGACGCGGCCATCGAGCGCGACGCCCGGAAGGGCATCGCCGCCTTTGACGTCCGGACGCCATCGGCCGATGTGCTGGTGGGCACGCTATCGGGCGGCAACCAGCAGAAAGTGGTCGTGGCTCGCGAGTTCGACCGCGACCTGCGGCTGCTCATCCTCGACCAGCCGACACGTGGCCTGGATGTCGGCAGCATCGAGTTCATCCATCGCCAGGTCATCGCCAAGCGCGATGCCGGGACCGCGGTGCTGCTGGTCTCCGCCGAGCTGGACGAGGTGCTCGAGATGTCCGACCGGATCGCGGTCATGTACGGCGGCCGCCTGGTGGCCGTCATCGACGGCCGGACCGCCGACAAGAACGAGGTCGGGCTGCTGATGGCGACCGGTGGGCGCGAGCCGGCCGCGCCCGCCGAGCCCAGGGCCACGCCGGTATGACCGCGCCGGCACCCGCCGAGCCCAGGGCCACGCCGGTATGACCGCGCCGGCACCCGCAGCGCCACCCGAGCCACCCGCGGGACCCGCGCCACCCGCGGGACCCGCGGCACGGCCGTGGACGGGCATCGGAACGGCCCTGTTCGTGCCCCTCATCTCCATCCTGCTGGCCCTCGTCGTCGGCGCGGTGGTCATCGAGCTGTCCCAGCTGCTGACGCCCGGCAAGGCCTTCAACGTCTGGCTCCCGCTCGAGGCGTACCGGGCGATGCTCGAGGGATCGCTCGGCAGCTGGAACAACATCGTCAACACGCTGGTCGTGACCACGCCCCTCATCCTGGGCGGGCTTTCGGTGGCGTTCGGGTTCAAGGCCGGCCTGTTCAACATCGGCGCCCAGGGCCAGTTCCTCATGGGCGTCCTGGGTGCCGTGACCGTGGGCGTCGCCCTCCGGGATACCGCGCCCATCATCGCCATCCCGGCGGCCCTCCTCGGGGGCGTCATCGGGGGTGCCATCTGGGGCTTCATCCCGGGCGTGCTCAAGGCACTCTCGGGGGCCCACGAGGTGGTCGTGACCATCATGCTCAACTACGTGGCGCTGTCGGTGCTGGCCGCGGCCGTCAACGGCCCCTTGCGGGTGAAGGCGGCACCGTCCGCGGTGACCTCGACCGTGGGTGATGCTGCCCTGCCCATCCTCCTCGGGCGCAACGGCCATACGGGCATCATCATCGCGCTCATCGCGGTCGTGGTCGTGAGCTGGGTCCTCTATCGCACGACCTTCGGCTTCGAGGTCCGGACGGTGGGCGCCAACCCGGACGCGGCGCGCTATGCGGGGATGCGGCCTCGGCGACTCATCGTGCTCACGATGTCCATCTGCGGCCTGCTGGCGGGCCTCGCGGGAGCCATCGAGCTGCTGGGCATCACCCACAAGACGACCGCGTCATACGCCACGAGCGTTGGCTTCGACTCCATCGCGGTGGCGCTCCTGGGTCGGTCGAGCCCGGTGGGTGTGCTCCTGTCCGCGCTGCTGTTCGGGGTCATGCGCTCGGGCGCAGGACAGATGCAGATCCAGACAGGCATCCCCTCCGAGCTCGTCGACGTCCTGCAGGCGACCGTGCTCTTCTTCCTGGTCGCCAACGTCGCCATCCGGCGGCTGCTGTCCCGACGCGACCGGGCCGGCGATCGTCCCGCGGCTCCCAAGCCGGAGCCCTACGTCACTGAAGCGGTGACCGGCTGATGGACCTCGGCCAGATCCCCGTCCTGGGGCTCGTGTTCCAGCTCATCGGCTATCTCGTTGACGTATTGCCGACCATCTCGCCCATCATCCTGCGTGCCGCCACCCCCATCGCGCTCGCGGCGCTCGTGGGCGTGCTCTGCGAACGATCGGGCGTCGTGAACATCGGCATCGAGGGCGTCATGCTCGGGACCGCGTTCATCGGCTGGGTCGTGGGCGTCGCGCTCGTGCCCATCCTGGGTGGCAACCCGACAGCGATCTTCGGGCTCACGCCCGCGCTGCTCGGGGGGCTCGCGGCGGCGCTCGTCGGTGGCATGGTCATCTCGTTCGTGCTGGCCTGGCTCGCCATCAGCGTACGGGCGGACCAGATCATCAGCGGCACCATCATCAACATCGCGGCGGTCGGCCTCACGGGCTACCTCATCTCGCTGCTGTCCAAGTCCTCCCCGGTGGGTGCCGGCAACTTCACGCCCTACCACCCCCCGACCGAGCTCACCGACCTGCCTGTCGTGGGCTGGATCTTCGAGATGTTCCTGGAGCAGGGGCCCATCACGATGTCGGTCATCGTCATCGTGGTCGTGATGCAGGTGCTCCTGTTCCGGTCGCGCTGGGGCCTCCGGACACGCGCCGTGGGCGAGCACCCGAAGGCAGCCGAGACCGTGGGTATCAGCGTCATCGCCCTGCGCTACCGGAATGTGGTGCTGTCGGGCTTGCTCGCCGGCCTCGCGGGCGCGTCGCTCACGATGGAGGCCACCAACTCGTTCCAGAACAACATGACCGCCGGGCGGGGCTTCATCGGGCTGGCCGCGATGATCGTCGGGCGCTGGACGCCGCTCGGCGCGTTCGGGGCCGCCCTCCTCTTCGCGTCCTCGCAGGCGGTCGGGCGGTCCATCTCGTTCGCGCCGCCGAGCGGACAGCTGGGTGACATCCTGACGTCGGTGCCTCCCCAGTTCTATGACGCGTTGCCGTACCTGGTGACCATCGTGGTCCTCGCAGGACTCATCGGCCGCAGCACGCCGCCCGCGGCGGACGGCAAGCCCTACGAGCGCGAGAGCGCCACCTGATGTCGACTCGGTCGGAGGACCTGCGGCGGGCGCGCGACATCCTCGACCTCCAGGACGGCACTGGTCCGGTCCCGACACTCGGAGGGGCCGCGATCGTCGACGCGTTGCGTGGGGCGCGGCGCATCGCGGTCGTGGGCGCCTCGCCCGACCCGAGCCGCCCCAGCCATGGGGTGATGCGCACCCTGATGTCGGCCGGATATGCCTGCGTGCCGGTCAATCCCAACACGTCCGAGATCCTGGGTGTCACCAGCTGGCCGACGCTCGAGGCTGCCGTCGCCGCGACCGGGTCGGTGGACCTGGTGGACGTCTTCCGCAGGCCGGAGCACGCGCCGGACATCGCCCGCTCCGCGGTCGCGATCGGCGCGCGCGTGCTGTGGCTCCAGCTGGGCGTGGTCTCCTGGGAGGCGGCCGAGATCGCCCATGCGGCCGGCCTGGGTGTCGTCATGGATCGCTGCACGGCCATCGAGCTCCGGAGGCCGCCCGCCGCGGGCTCCTGACGGGTGGCGTGGGTGCACGACGCTGCGAACTGCCCACCCGCATCCTGGGTGCGGCCGGGCCGCATGTTGGGTACGCGGCCGGGCCGCAAGCTGGTACGGCCCGGCTTGCCCACCAGGCGCATGAGTGGGCCGGTGACGGGCCGCATGTTGGGTACGCAGCCGGGCCGCATACTGGGAAGGCAGCCGAGCCGCCGCCGGGCCGCAAGCTGGGTACGCGGCCGGGCCGCATGTTGCGTGGGCCCGGCTTGCCCGCTGGGCGCCCCGGCTTGCCAAGTTCACGCGCGCCTCGCCTTGCCCGCTGGGCGCATGAATGGGCCGGTGACGGCCCGGAAGAGACCTCTCGTCGGACCCGAACGCGCTCTTACGGTCCACTCACCCGCTGGGCGCATGAATGGGCCGGTGACGGCCCGGAAGAGACCTCTCGTCGGACCCGAACGCGCTCTTACGGTCCACTCACCCGCTGGGCGCATGAATGGGCCGGTGACGGGCGCGGAAGAGACCTCTCGACGGACCCGAACGCGCTCTTACGGTCCACTCACCCGCTGGGCGCATGAATGGGCCGGTGACGGGCGCGGAAGAGACCTCTCGACGGACCCGAACGCGCTCTTACGGTCCACTCACCCGCTGGGCGCATGAATGGGCCGGTGACGGGCGCGGAAGAGACCTCTCGACGGACCCGAACGCACTGTAACGGTCCACTCACCCGCTGGGCGCATATAGCCTATGCCTGCGCCGTGACCGTCCGCGCGGCGCATGGCCGTGAGTCCCCGGCAGCGACGCGGGCCTGATCGTCGGGCTGGGCGCCTGCGCCGTGCCGCGATCCACGCTTGCGCCGTGCCCGGAGCTCACTCTTTCGCCGTGCCGGGGCCCATTCCTGCGCATCATGTCAATGATCGCCGCCGCGAACGGCCATCTCATGACCGTCGATCACGATGGCCCGCACCCAGGCTGCGGCGATCGCGGATGATCCGCATTCTTGTCACGCCCACGGCCCCACCCGACCGCATATCGACGGCCTGGAGCCGATCGACGACATCCTGAGCCAAAAGCCTTCACATGATGCGCAGATGCGCCTCGCACGCCCTCGCGCAGCCGCCCGCACCCCGCGCACCCCGCGCACCCCGCGCACCTCGCGCACCTCGCGCACCCCGCGCACCCCGCGCACCCCGCGCACCCCGCGCACCCCGCGCACCCCGCGCACCCCGCGCACCCCGCGCACCCCGCGCACCCCGCGCACCCCGCGCACCACCGCTCGCCGCGCGCGCAGCCGCCCTCGCGCCCAGCCGCCCTCACCCACCGCTCGCCGCGCGCCCAGCACGCTCGCCCCCGCGCGCTCGCCCCTCGCGCGCCCACACCCCATCAGCCAGCACCCGGATCAGCGGACGATGAAGCCCAGCACGATGAGCACCACACCGACGATGGCCACCCCGGCCCAGAGCCGGACACGGTTGCGGAGCAGGTCGCGCATCTCGTCGGCACCCGTACGGGCATCGTCGTCGATGAGGCGGCCGCCCCGCCAGTCGTCGTAACGGCGGAGGTTCGACTGCGTCGCCTCCAGTGACCGGTAATGCGCGAGTGGCTGGCGCACCTGCCAGATGCCGAAGCCAAGGAGCAGCAGGCCGACGATCCAGAGCAGGACGTTCAGCAGCACGGTCCGCTCGCGTTCAGCCGAGTCCGAGCAGCTCGCGCAGCACGGCACCCACCGTCGCTGCGTCGGCCTGGCCACCGGTCTGCTTCATCACCTGGCCAGTCAGGAACCCGATGGCCTGGAGCTTGCCCGCCCGCACGTCCGAGACGGCCGCCGGGTTGGCGGCGATGACCGCCTCCGCCGCGGTTCGGATGGCAGCGGTGTCACTGATACGCTTGAAGCCTGCCTCCGCGACGATGGCCGCGATGGGTCGGCCGCTCTCCGCGTGCCGGACGAAGACCTCCTTGGCGTTGGTGCCCGACAGCTCGCCGCCTTCCACCAGGCGGACCAAGGCACCGAGCTCGGCCGGGTCGACACGGGCCACCGCCGCGGCACCGCCCTCCCCCTTGGCAAGGCGCAGGTACTCACCCGTGACCCAGTTGCCGATCTTGCGGGCGGGTACCGCTCCCCCGACCGCCGCGACCGCGCCGTCGAACACGAGCGCCGCAGCGGGGTCACCGGCGATGACGACCGCATCCGCGGGTGCCAGCCCGAGCTCGGTCACGTACCGCTCGCGCCGAGACGCCGGCAGCTCCGGCATCCCCAGTCGGATCGACTCCAGCCATCCCCCGTCCACCCGCAACGGCGGCAGGTCCGGCTCCGGGAAGTAGCGGTAGTCATCGGAGGACTCCTTGACCCGCATCCGGTACGTGATGCCCCGCTCATCGTCCCAGCCCCGCGTCTCCTGGACCAGCGGCTCGCCCGTATCGAGTGCCCGCGTCTGGCGCTCGATCTCGAAGCCGATGGCTCGCTCCACGCTCCGGAACGAGTTCATGTTCTTGACCTCGACGCGGGTACCGAACGCCACCGTCCCCACGGGTCGCAGCGAGACGTTGGCCTCCACCCGCATCTGGCCACTCTCCATCGCGGCATCCGAAGCGCCGATGGTCACGAGCAGCAGCCTGAGCTCCTCCGCGTACCGGCGCGCCTGCTCGGCCGTGCGCACGACCGGGTCCGTGACGATCTCCATGAGCGCCGTCCCGGACCGATTGAAGTCGACGAGGCTCACCTGTCGCCCGGCGGCATCCACGCGATGGATGAGGCGAGCGGTGTCCTCCTCCAGGTGAGCTCGGGTGATGCCGATGGTGACCGGACCCTCGCTGGTGTCGAACGTGAGGCTGCCCCCCGCCGCCAGCGGGAGGTCGTACTGGCTGATCTGGTAACCCTTGGGCAGATCCGGGTAGAAGTAGTTCTTGCGGTCCCAGCGGGTGACCTCGGGCGTCGTGGCGCCGATCGCGACGCCCGCCGCAAGCACATGGCGGACGGCGAGCCGGTTGATGACCGGCAGCACCCCAGGCATCGCGAGGCACACCGGGCAGGTGTGGCTGTTGGGTGGCGCTTCCTGGAAGTCGGTCGAGCAGCCGCAGAACATCTTCGACTGCGTCTTGAGCTGGACATGGCACTCGATGCCGATGACCGCCTCATATGCGGTCGCGGGCGCGTCGGCGGTCATCACATCGGCAAGTGTCGCATGCGACCCGCTAGAGCGAGCCTCGAGGAACGATCCACTCGGTCGGTTGACCGGTGACCGCCGCGATGCGGTCGAAGTCGGCGTCGTAATGCCAGACCACGGTACCGGCCGCTTCTGAGGCGGCCGCGATCAACAGGTCGGCGATCTTGACACTCCGATGGTGCAGGCCGCCGACACGCGCCAGTCGCTGCTGGACGTCGAGGGCACGCCGGAAGGTGGCTGCATCCATCGGGATCGTGCGCAAGCCACCGAGTTCCTCGGCGAGGGCGTCATAGTCGTCCGTCGAGCGCGCCGAGAACAGGATCTCCAGCCGCACCTGGTCGCAGATGGCGACACGATCGGCCTCCAGCGCCGCGCGCCAGGTGGATGCCACGACCGGATCTGCCGAGTGATGCCACGCGCTCGTGTCGACGCTCCACGGGCTCATCGCGTCGGGCGTGTCTCTCGCAGCAGGTCCGCGGAGCGGTCGATGCCGGCGCCACCGGCGATCCGCTGCACCAGGCGTTCGCGCTGGGCTCGACGGATGACCTCCGTCAACGCGGCGTCAACGGTGTCCTTGAGACCACGGGTCCCCAGCGCCGCCTGGGCATGGCCCAGCAGCGCTTCGTCGATCTCGATCGTGGTACGCCTTATCATGGCACCATGATACATATCCGCGGCCATCGTCGTGATATATGTCCGACCCCATCGCGTCCACGGGAGCGAGCCTCCCGGCGCTGCGCTATCCGACCAGGGACAGGAAGCGCTCGATACGCTCCAGCGCCTCTTCCAGCTGCTCATAGCTCGTGGCCAGGCTCGCTCGCACGAACCCCTCCCCCGATGGTCCGAAGGCCGAGCCGGGCACGACCGCGACCTGGTGCTCGAACAGCAGCCGCTCGCTGAACTGATCGCTCGTGAGGCCGGTGCCGGAGATGCGCGGGAAGGCATAGAAGGCGCCGCGTGGCTCCACGGTGGGCAGGCCGATACGGTTCAGGCCGTCGACGAACATCCGACGCCGCCGGTCGTACTCGCCGACCATCCGCTGGACATCCTGCTCCGCGACCGTGAGCGCGACGAGCGCCGCGTCCTGGGCGGTCGTGGGTGCCGACATGATCTGGTACTGGTGGACCTTGACCAGGCCCTCGATGAGATCCCTGGGTGCGCATGCGTACCCCACGCGCCAGCCGGTCATGGCATATGCCTTGGAGAAGCCACCGAGCAGGATCGTCCGGTCACGCATGCCCGGCAGCGCACTGAACGCCTCGTGCTGGTGCTCGCCGTAGACCAGTCGGTCATAGATCTCGTCGCTGATGACCAGCAGATCGTGGCGGGCCGCGATGTCGGCGACCGCACGCAGCGTCTCGGGACCCAGCACTGCACCGGTGGGGTTGCAGGGATAGCCCAGGAACAGCGCCTTGGTACGGGGCGTGATGGCCGCCTCGAGCTTCACCGGGTCCAGCGCCCAGTCATCCTCCTGGCGCGTCGGGACGAGGACAGGGACGCCCCCCGCGAATGTGATACCCGGGATGTAGGCCACGTACGACGGCTCGTGGAGGATGACTTCGTCGCCAGGGTCGATGATCGCCGTGAACGCGATCGCGAGCGCTTCCGAGGCGCCGATGGTGACCAGGATCTCGCCGTCCGGGTCGTAGTTCACGCCGTACAGCCGCTCCAGGTTCCGGCTGAGTGCACGTCGCAGCTCGATGGTGCCGAAATTGCTGGTGTAGTGGGTGCGACCGGACCGCAGCGATCGGACGCCCTCCTCGATGATCTGGGGCGGCGTCGTGAAGTCCGGCTCGCCGATGCCGAGGCTGATCACGTCGGGCATCGTCGCGATGACGTCGAAGAACTTCCGGATGCCCGACGGCGGCACGTCCAGGACACGTCGGGAGAGACGCTGGCGGACCGGTATCACGACGGGATCGGAGGTCTCGGCGGTCATGGGACTCCTCGGGGGCCGCGGGAGACCCGAGTATACGAGGGCAACCGGGGAGCCAGTGGCGGGGTCACCGGCCGCGGCGTTCGACTGGTGGAGGCGCCCCCGACGTGCCACACTCTGGGGCATGGCTGACCAATACATCGACTCGATGCTCGGACAAGGCGAGACGATCCTGGCGCAGGGCCGCCAGCACTGGATGGCGCTCATCCGATTCGCCCTCCAGCCGATCCTCGTGTTCCTGGCGGCCATCGCCTGCTTCGCGATCGGGGTCTGGCTGGAGCCGAGCGGCGACGGCCTGTTCGACCAGATCTTCCGCTGGATCGACACCCTGCTCGGCCTGGTGACGGCGGGCCTGTTCATCCTGGCCATCGTCTGGTTCCCGCTCCAGTGCATCCGGTGGCTCAAGCGTCGCTACCTCATCACCGACCGACGGGTGCTCTACGTCGAGGGCTGGCTGCGTCGCAACAGCATGGACGCGGGCCTGTCGATGATCACCGATGTGACCTTCCGTCAGACGTTCCTGGGACGCCACATGGGCTTCGCCGACCTGGTCATCGCGACGGCCGCCAACCGGCCCCTCCACTTCCGCGACATCCGCGATGCCGTCGACTTCAAGAAGGCCATCATGGCCGCGCAGCAGGGAACGGTGGTCGCACGTGCGGACACGATCCTGCAGCAGGGCGGTCATGCCCCCGTCGAAGCAGGGGACGCGGCAGCTGCCGTGGCGACCGGGATCCCGGCCAGCGTCGCCGTGACGCACGAGCCGCCGCCCGAGCCGGTCGCGCCGTGGGACGGTGGCGACGTTCCCCAGATCGCCGAGGACGACCTGCCGCCCGCCGACCCGCTCATCTTCGGTGACGTCGCCGTCGAGACGCCCGAGGTCGAGACGCCCGAGGTCGCGGCTCCTGCGGTCGAGACGCCTGCGGTCGAGACGCCCGAGGTCGCGGCTCCTGCGGTCGAGACGCCTGCGGTCGCCGAGCTCGCGCCTCCTGCGGTCGACACGCCTGCGGTCGCCGAGCTCGCGCCTCCTGCGGTCGACACGCCCGAGGTCGCGCAGACCGCGGCCACGGAGGCGCCGAACGGCGTCGAGGCCGTCACGGAGTCCCTCGCGCGCCTGGCCGACCTGCGCGACAGCGGCACGATCACGGAAGCCGACTACGAAGCCAAGAAGCAGGACCTTCTCGACCGGCTGTAGCCCCCCAGTGCATGGTCCGGGTTGGAGTCATGTCCCGGTCTCGGATATCCTCCCGTGACGAGCCGCCAAGTCGCCCGTCGATAGCGAGGATGTAGATGAACTCCCGTTCCCTGGTCGCCGCATCACTGTCCGGTATGCTCCTGCTCGGCACGAGCGCCGTCGGCAGTGCCCAGGACGACCCGGCGCAGCTCCTGTCGCAGGCCGTGCAGGCAACGACCTCGGCGACGTCCTTCCACTTCCTCGCCACCGCGGATGGCACCCTCAATCTGGGCGAGATGATGGGCAACACACCGCTCCCCATCAGTGGCACCAAGGCCGAAGGCGACGTGTCGGTGAACCCGCAGGCCGCGCAGCTGACGTTCGCGGTGCCGCTCGGATCGGCGGCCCTCTCCGTGAGTGGTGGCCTCATCTACCCCAACGACGGGTCGGTGTACATCAAGCTGGCCCTGCCGATGGCCTCGGCCGACGACCTGTGGCACAAGATCTCGACCGGTAGCTCGATCCCGGACCTCACCGCTTCCCCATCGCCGGGCACCGCCGACATGGCAGCCCAGATCCAGGACGCGCTCACCCAGTCGGGCGCGGTGCTGACCAACGAGGGTGACACTCCGTGCGCGGCCGGCACCTGCACCAAGCTCCACCTGGAGGTCCCGGCAGCTGCCCTCGACAGCACGGTCGGCGCCGTGGTGCCCATGGCCTCCGCAGCACCGTCGGCCGCCGCCGCCGCACCCATCCCGGTCGACATCCTCATCGACAACGCGACCGATCGCATCGACTCGCTCTCGACGCACATCGCCGATACCTCGACGGGCACCGACCTGACCGTCGCCATCCAGCTGAGCGCCTACGACGCCCCCCTGACCATCACGGCCCCGCCGGCCGACCAGGTGACCGACGCTCCCCTCTTCGGGGGCTGATCCGAGCGCATGCCAGGATGCCGGGTCACCGGCATCCAGCCAGCGTGACGCGCGGGGTCCGATGGGACCCCGCGCGTTCGTCTATCCGGACCGCGGAGGGGTCAGGTGCGGGCGGGGATCGCGGGAGCAGGTGTCGCGGGATCGTCGAGGCGACCGAGGTCCGTCGGCTCCAGCGACCGCCATGCGGCATCGGCGCTGAGCGCCTCCCAGGCCCGTCCCAGGCGGAAGAGGGTCAGCTCGTCGAACGCCTTGCCGATGAACTGGAGGCCGACCGGCAGCCCCTCGGAGAGGCCACAGGGCACCGACAGGCCAGCGAGGCCCGCCACGTTCACGGGCAGGGTGCACGCGTCCGAGAGGTACATCGCGACCGGGTCGCCCATGCGCGCACCCAGACCGAACGCCACGGTCGGGCTCGTGGGAGCGACGAGCGCATCGACCGTCTCGAACGCCTGGTCGAAGTCGCCCTTGATGAGGGTCCGGACCTTGAGCGCCTTGAGGTAGTAGGCGTCGTAGTAACCGGCCGAGAGGGCATACGTGCCGAGCATGATGCGTCGCTTCACCTCTGCCCCGAAGCCGCCGCCACGGGTCGCGAGGTAGTCCGCGAGGACGTCGCCGCCCCGCACGGACCGCCCATACCGGATGCCGTCATAGCGGGCGAGGTTCGCGGACGCCTCGGCCGGGGCGATGATGTAGTAGGTGGCGAGGCCGTACGCGGTATGCGGCAGGTCGATGTCCACGATCTCGGCGCCGGCCGCGGCGAGGGCCGCTACGGCCGCACGCACCTGCGTCTCCACACCCGGCTCCATGCCCGGCACGAAGTATTGGCGCGGCAGCCCCAGGCGCATCCCGCGGAGCGACCCGGCCGCCTCGTCGTCATCGGTCGGGAGCGCCGCGGCATAGTCCGGCACCGGCTCCGGGGCCGATGTGGAGTCCCGCGGATCGTGACCCGCGATGGCGCCCAGCAACAGTGCCGCGTCACGCACGTCGCGGGCGAACGGGCCGACCTGGTCGAGCGAGGACGCGAACGCGATGATGCCGTAGCGGGACACCCGGCCGTACGTCGGGCGGAGGCCCACGACCCCCGTCAACGCCGCGGGTTGACGGATCGAGCCGCCGGTGTCGGTGCCCACGGCGAGGGGCACATGATAGGCAGCCACCGCGGCGGCCGATCCGCCGGACGACCCACCGGGCACCCGCGTGATGTCCCAGGGGTTGGCCACGGGACCCCAGGCGCAGTGCTCCGTGGAGGAGCCCATCGCGAACTCGTCCATGTTCGTCTTGCCCGGCACGACCGCGCCGGCGGCCGTCAACCGCTCCGCGAGGTCCGCGTCGTAGGCGCCCCGGTAGCCCTCGAGGATCCGGCTGCCGGCGGTGGACGGCTGACCCCGGGTGACGACGAGGTCCTTGAGCGCGACCGGGATGCCCAGGAGTGGCGGCAGGGCCTCCAGCGCCGCGCTCCCCTCCCCACGCGCCGTGGCCAGCCGAGCATCGGCCGCGGCCGCCGACGCGCGGGCACCTGCAGCGTCGAGCGACTGCCACGCGTGGAGGGCGTGGTCCTGGCGCTCGATGACCGCCAGGTGGGCCTCGAGCAGCTCGGTCGCGCTGAGCTCACCAGACCGGAGCATGTCGGCCATCTCGTGCGCATGGAGACGCGTCAGGCCCTGGGAAGGGACGGCCACCTCAGTCGCCCCCGCCGGCGAGGATGACCGGGACCACGAAGTAGTCCCCCGAGCGCTCGGGGGCGCCCGCGAGCGCCACCTCGACCGGCAGGCTGGGCGTCACGACGTCCTCGCGCAGGATCGTCTCGACCTCGATGGTCTGCGCGGTCGGCGGGATGTCGTCGGTGGGCAGCTCGGCCAGGATCAGGTACTGGTCGAGGATGTGGTTCAGCTGGCCCTCGAGCCGGGACAGCTCCTCGTCGGTCAGTCCGAGGCGTGCCAGATGAGCGACATGCGCGACGTCGTCGCGCGACAGGGAGGCCATGACCACAGGATAGCCGTGCAGCGTGGCCTTGGGCGAGGCGAGCCGTCCCGGTCCCCCTCACGTCACCGCGAGGCTCTGACCAGCTAGCGAGGGGCACCGCCGAGCTGTTCCATGACACCCGTTGGCAGGCAGGTGGGATCGCCAGCAGTCGATCCCTGCTGCTCGTCGACCGCCCACGGCGGCATGGTCGTGACGGCAGCGTCCGCAGACCGCTTCAGGATGCCATCGACCGCCGCGTTGCCCGTGCTGTCGAGCTCGATGCTCCTGAGCTTGTGGTAGCCGTACGCACCCAGGCCGACGATCGCGCCCATGTACAGGTTGCCACCCCGGATCGTGACCCGGAGCTTGACGTGCTCCCGCAACTCGCGCTCGATGCTCTTGCGGGCCTTCGCGTCGTACTTCGACTCCTTGACCACCAGGGTAGCTGGCACCGCGGTCTCAAGGTTACCGTCGGCATCGGCGAGGTCGAACCACTGGGTGAGGAGATCCCCGTCCCCGGTGGTGGGCCAGGTGCACCAGATGATGGGCGTCTGCGACGGCAGCGTCGTCTTCGGCTGAGTCACCCCGTCCACCAGCAGCGCGTCCAGGATCACCGGGACGTGGACCGTGTCAGCCTCCAGGCAACCGACCAGGGCGTTCGCGATGCCATCACGCGGGAAGAGCCCGAGGCGGGTTCCGATCGCCCCGAAATCGGTGCCGCTGGGTACGACCGGGACGTCACTCCCTTGGTCGAGCGTGGGGGAGGTCGGTACATCCGCGCCGGTGATCGACGCGATCGAGCCGGAGCTTCCCTGCGCCGGCGTGTCGCTGAACGATATGGGCCGGAAGGTGTTCCCGACGGCCTTGTCCGGCAGCAGGAACTGGACACCCGGGGGGTCGCTGATGACTCGCGCCGCGAACGGGACCTTGGTGTTGTACCACGTGGTGCCGGTCGCACCCACCTTGCCCGCGAAATCCGTGCTGTACAGGCCTGGTGTTGCTGCGCCCTTGGCCAGATACATGGTGTACGCGTCCTGGAGATCCTGGTAGGGACTCAGCGGAGCCGCGACCGACGAGGGGGTGTTGTTGGCGGGGTCGTTCTTGTGGTCGGTCCCGATGTGGAACGCCAGGTTCCTGGACCGGGACATGGCAGGCGCCTCGCTGGTCTCTATCTGGATCAGGAGATAGTCGCCCGCCTTGATGGCCTTCTTGGCGGCTCCCTGGGTCAGGAGCGCACCCGACTTGGCGATGGCGCTGGCCTCGCCTTTCGTGAGCGTGATGGGGACCCAGCCGACGCCTGTGATCTCGCCCTGGGCATCAAGGGACTCACCCGCCGGGTCAAGCCAGTGGAACGCCCTGGCCATGTCCAGCGTGCCGGCCAGCGTCCATGCCGGTCCGCCGATCCAGGCGGGCAGGCGACAGGCATACGGGTCTGGTGCGCCGCCGGCATCGACCGCGACACCTGCATCCCCGAACGGCGCGCAGACATCCGTTCGCACCGCGGCGCTGGAGTCCGGGACTGCGCCAGGACCCGCAGGATCCGATGACGCACCGGAGGCCGGGGATGAGGCCGGTGTCCCACCCTGTGCCGATACGACCGTCGCGAATGGCCCTGCGGCCACCAGGGCGAGGGTGCAGCCCAGAGCGACCCCGCGGGATGACCGTGACCGGTGAAACGCCATGCTCCGTCCTCCGCGAGATGGATGTCGGCCGGCCGGGCAGCCAGCTTCGGGCCACCACCGACTGGTCGGTCGTGACAGGGCCCGATCGGTGTGGGCGGGTCCGGCGCGACGCAGCGGCCGTTCGCCACCGAGCCTAGGCCCGGTTGTCAAGCGCGAGACGACCACCGGTCCGACCCCGGCCTCGATGTCCCGGCGTTCAGTGTTGACTGAACATGCTGAAATGCATCAAACTGCAGCACATGACCACCGGACCCGACCCGACACCCGCGGAGCTGGAGTACGTCGAGCGGATGGCCCAGCGCCTGTCCCAGAGCGGACTGCCGCGCATGGCGGGGCGCATGTGGGCGTGGCTCATGATCTGCGACCCGCCGGAGCAGACGGCCGCCGATATCGCGACCCATCTGCGAGCCAGCCGGGGGTCCATCAGCGGGACAGCGCGGCTGCTCGAGACCGCCGGGCTCATCAGCCGCATCACCAAGCCCGGCGACCGGCGGGAGTGGTTCCGGGTGCCGCCCTCCGGGATGGTCAGCATGATGGCCTCCCAGCAGCCGGTCATCAGCGCCTACCGACAGCTGATGGACGACGGCCTGGAGCTGTTGCGAGACCGGCCGGCACACGTCGGCGGGCGGCTCCGCGAGACGCGCCGCCTGTATGCGTTCTTCGAGCGCGAGTATCCCCTGCTGCTCGCCCGCTTCCGGGCGGGCGAGGCAGGCGACGATGCCGCGGGCGCCTCGTCCGCGGCCACCACGTGAGGTCCCAATGGTCGCCGTCATCGAAGCCACACGCCTGACCAAGAGCTACGGGCCCCATCGGGGCATCGCGGATGTGGACCTGTCGGTCGAGCCGGGCGAGGTCTTCGGATTCCTCGGTCCCAATGGCGCCGGCAAGACCACGACCATCCGGACGATGCTGGACCTCATCCGGCCGACGGCGGGCGTGGTTCGGGTGTTCGGCATCGAGTCATCGGTCGACCCGGTGGCCATCCACCGGCGCGTCGGGTACATCCCCGGCGAGTTCGCGCTCTACGACCGCCTCACGGGCGCCCAGACGATCGAGTACTTCGCCAACCTGCGGGGTGGTGTCGATCCGGGATATCAGGCCGAGCTCATGGCACGCCTCGACCTCGACCCGTCACGCCGGTACAAGGAGTACTCCAAGGGCAACAAGCAGAAGGTGGGCATCGTCATCGCGCTCCAGCACCGGCCGGAGCTGCTGGTCCTCGACGAGCCGACCTCGGGTCTCGACCCACTCATCCAGCAGGCCTTCTTCGAGCTCGTGCTGGAGGCGAAGGCGGCCGGACGGACGGTGTTCCTGTCGAGCCACATCCTGTCCGAGGTCGAGAAGACCTGTGGCCGCGTCGCCATCATCCGCGACGGTCGGCTGGTGCGGACCGATACCGTCGAGGCTCTGCGCGACCTGGCCCATCACCAGGTCGAGCTGCGCTTCACCGAGGCGGTGCCCACCGACGCGTTCGCGAGCCTGCCAGGCGTCAGCGACGTCGTGACCGACGGCCACGTGCTCCGACTGCGAGTCACGGGTGCCATCACCCCCGTCGTCCGTGCGGCCGCCGGCTACGACCTGCTGGACTTCGTGAGTCGTGAGCCGAGCCTGGAGGAGACATTCCTGGCGCAGTACGGCCAGCCAGCCGTGGAGGTGAGCCACGATGTCGGCTAGTGCCGGGACGCCCAGCGTGACGGCTCCCCTGCCCCCGATCCCCTTCCGTCACCGCCTCTACGGCCTCGGCAGCATCTATGGCAAGACGGTGCGCGACTCGCGGCTCGCCTTCATCGTCGTGGCCGGGCTGCTCGGTGGCATGGCGCTCGTCATGGGCGTCGCGGTGTCGAGCATCTTCCCGACACCGGCGGCGCGACTCGAAGTGGACACGCTCGTCGGCAGCATGCCCACGAGCATGATCAACCTGTTCGGGAAGCCAGTGGCGCTGGGGACACTGGGCGGCTACATGACCTTCAAGTACGGGGCCATCTTCGCGCTGGGCACGGCGCTGTGGTCGATCCTCGCGCTCTCCTCGACGCTCGCCGGCGAGGCGCGTCGCGGGAGCCTCGACTTCGTGGCGGTGTCGCCCTTCGGCAAGCGCCGGATCGCGCTCGAGAAGCTGGCGGCCCACCTGACGATGCTCGGGCTGGCGATGGCCATTCTCGCCCTCGCGACCACGGTCAGCTCCTCGCTGTTCGGTGATGCCGCCCTCGGCGACACCATCCCGCCCCTCTCGGCCTTCGGCTTCGCCCTCTGGGTCGGCTGCATCGCGCTGTTCTTCGGCGGCCTGGCATTCGCCCTCGGGCCACTCCTGGGCCGCGCCGGGGCGGCGGGCGTCGCCGGCCTGACGCTGGTCGTGCTGTGGCTGGCGAACGGCCTCGACACGCTCGCCGCGATCGCGTCACTCAGCCCGTTCCGCTGGACGGCCGACCATGTGGCACTCGTGGGCCGGTTCGATTGGGCGCCCCTGGCACTCGTGGGCGTCCTCGCGGCCGTCTTCCTCGCCATCGGGGTGCTCCTCTTCGGCCGGCGCGACCTGGGGGTCACCCTTGGCCTCGCCCTGCCGCGACTGCCGGCGGCGATCCTGGGCGTCCAGGGCCCGGTCAGTCGCGCGTTCGGCGACCAGCTGCCGCGGGCGCTCGGCTGGGGCATCGGCCTGGGTCTCATCGGGGCGATGCTGGCCTCGCTCGTGGGATCGATCACCAGCCAGCTGGGTGACGACGCGCAGCTGCTGAAGACGTTCGCTGCCCTCTTCCCGAGCTTCGACCTCACGTCCGCGGGTGGCTTCCTCCAGCTCTACGTCCAGATGCTGTACATCGCCGCGGGCTTCGCGGGCGCGACCTTCATCGCCAAGTGGGCCTCCGACGAGACCGAAGGCCGACTCGAGACGATGCTCACGACGCCGATGACCCGGGCCCGTTGGGTGGTCGCCGGAGGTGTCGGGGCGATGCTCGCCAGCGTGGTCATGACCGTCCTGTTCGCGGCCGGCATCGGGCTCGGGGCCTCATCCGCGAACGTCGCCGGGGGCGATGCGATCGCAGGTTCGGCGGCGCTCGGCCTGTACGCCCTGGCCATCGTCGGCGTGGGGGTCGCGGTCGGCGGCCTGTGGCGCTCGTCGCTGGCCGCCGAGGTCGCGGCGCTCGTGGTGGTGGCGACGTACCTCATCGACCTCATCGCGCCGCCCCTCCAGCTCCCTGACTGGGTCCACCAGCTCGCGCTCACCGCGCACCTGGGGCAGCCCATGGTCGGCAGCTGGGACCTGGCTGGCGTCGTCGCCTGCCTCGTCATCGGCATCGGCGGCGTCCTTGTCGGCGCCTGGGGGATCGAGCGGCGGGACGTCCAGCGCTAGCACGCGACCACGGCCTCGCTACGATGCGGCCGTGGACGAGCTGGCGCTGCTGCCCATCACCACCCCACGGCTGACCATCCGGGCCCTGCGTCCGGCCGATGCGCCCACGCTCACGGCCTATCGCGATGATGCCGAGGTGGCACGCTATCAGGACTGGCCGCTGCCGTTCCCGCTCAGCGCGGCGGAGCAGCTCATCGCCGAGCAGGCGGATATCCGGGGCCCACGCAGCGGTGCATGGGTCCAGATGGCCATCGACCACGCGGGGGAGCTCATCGGGGACATCGCGGTCGGCCTGGATGGGACCGGCAGGCTGGCCACGATCGGCTACACCCTGCGTGGCGAACGACAGCGACAGGGTCTCGCCACGGAAGCGGTGGGTGGGGTCATCGATGCCCTGTTCGCAGCAGGTATCCATCGGGTCTCCGCGACCCTCGACCCCGCCAACATCCCGTCGGCGATGCTGCTGGAGCGCCTGGCGTTCCGGTATGAGGGCCGCGCCATCGGGGCCGCGTTCGTTCGCGGCGAGTGGGCGGACGACGACCGCTATGCGCTGCTCGCGGACGAGCGCAGCGCCTGGCAGGCGCGACCCAGGACGTCACCCTCGGTCGTCCGGCTGGTGGAGCTGACACCCGACAACATCCGGACGGTGGGTCGACTGGCCACGCATCACAGCCAGGAGCGCTTCGTGGCACCGATGAGCCGGTCGTTCGCGGACGCACTCGTGTCGGATGTCGTCGACGACGTCCTCGTGGAGCCCTGGTATCGGGCCATCGAGGCGGACGGCGAGCTGGTCGGCTATCTCATGATCGCCGTGTCGACGCCGCCCGGGGACATCCCGTTCCTGTGGCGGCTGCTCATCGATCGGCACCACCAGGGTCGGGGCATCGGCAGCCGTGCGGTCGGTCTGCTCGTCGAGCACGTGCGGGCACTCGGTCGACCCCGGCTGGACGTCAGCTGGCACCCGGGCCGAGGCAGCCCCGAAGGCTTCTATCGGCAGCTCGGGTTCGTGCCCGACGGGCGTGTCATCGACGGCGAGGTCGTGGCCGGGCTCCGGATCGAACCCTCATCCTGATCCGGCTGGCTTGGATCGACGATGTCAGCCGGATCCAGGGTCCGACGCTGCCTCCCCCGCGAGCAAGCGACGGAAGGCGTCCTCGTCGACGACCGGCACACCCAGCTCCTGGGCCTTGGCCAGCTTCGAGCCGGCGTTCTCCCCCGCCACCAGGTACGACGTCTTGCGACTGATGGAACCGGAGGCCTTGCCGCCGGCGGCCCGGATCGCTTCCTCCGCACCTTGCCGGTCGAAGCCCGGCAAGGTGCCCGTCACGACCAGGGTCATGCCCGCCAGCGGTCCCCGCTCATCATCGGGGCCGCGGACCACCGGCGCCGGCCGCACCGGCTCCACGCCCGCGTCGACGAGATCCGCGAGCACCCCCGCGGTGCCTGGTGCCGCGAACCAGGCGGCGACACTGGCCGCCACCGTGGGCCCGATGCCCATCACCTCCGTGAACCGCTCCGCGGGGGCGGCCGCGAGCTCCCGGGAGACCCGCGCGAACCAGCCACCGGGCCCACCCATCGGCTCGTCCTCGTCCGGTGGCCAGGTGCCCGCGATCCAGGTCGCGAGGTCGATGGCGGTCTGCTCCCCGACCTGGGGGATGCCCAGCGCGTTGACGATCCGGGCGAGTGGCCGGACGCGCGCCCGCTGGATGGCCGCGTGGAGGTTCTCGGCGCTCTTGCGGGCGAAGCGTTCGAGGGTCTCGAGCTGCTCTACGGTGAGGCGGTAGAAGTCACCCCGGGTATGGAGCATGCCCCGCTCCAGGAGCTGCGACACGACCACCCAGCCGGCGCCCTCGATGTCCATGCCGCCCCGACCCACGAAATGGCCGAACTCCTGGCCGACACGCGCCGGGCAGGCGGTGTTGGGGCAGTAGTGGCGCACCGCGCCCTCGTCCTGGACGATGGGCGTGCCGCACACCGGGCAGTCCGGCGGCATCTGGTACTCGCGTTCCGCGCCTGTCCGACGCTCGACGATCGGCCGCACGACCTCCGGGATGACATCGCCGGCCTTGTGGAGCACGACGTGGTCGCCGATGCGGATGTCCTTGCGGCGTACCTCATCGAGATTGTGGAGCGTCGCGCGTGCCACGGTGGAGCCCGCGACCTTGACCGGGGTCAGGTGGGCCACGGGCGTCAGCGTCCCGGTGCGCCCGACGTACGGCACGATGTCCTCGACCACGGTCTCCACCTGCTCCGGTGGGAACTTGTACGCGATGGCCCAGCGGGGAGCACGGCTGACCATCCCCAGCCGGCGCTGGAGGTCGAACCGGTCGACCTTGACGACGACCCCGTCGGTCTCGTATGCGAGGTGGTGCCGGGGCTCGTGCCAGCGCTCCAGGAACGCGAGCACGCCATCGATGTCCAGGTCGCGTTGCCGGTTGGGCTCGACCGGGAACCCGAGCGACTCGAGCCGATCGAGCGCGTCGGACTGGCGCGCGGTCGATGGCTGGCCGTCCGGCCCCTCCTCGATGAGGATGTAGAACCAGGCGGACAGCCGCCGACTGGCGGTCACCTGGGGATCGATCTGGCGCAACGATCCCGCGCCGCTGTTGCGGGGATTGGCGTACAGCGGCAGCCCGGCCTCCTCGCGCTCCGCATTGATGCGCGCGAACTCGGCCTTGGGCATATACACCTCGCCCCGGACCTCCAGGGTCAACGGCTCCGCGAGGCGCGCCGGGATGGCCGCGATGGTGCGCAGATTCGCCGTCACGTCCTCACCCGTCGTGCCGTCACCCCGCGTGGCGCCCTGGACGAACCGGCCGCGCTCGTAGCGCAGCGAGATGGCGAGGCCGTCGATCTTGAGCTCCGCGATGTACGACGGGGCCGGTTCCTCGGCACCCAGCAGCCGCCGGACACGCCCGTCGAACGCCCGCAGCTCGGTCTCGTCGAACGCGTTGCCGAGGCTCAGCATCGGTGTCTGGTGCGTGACCTCGCTCAGGGCGCCACTCGGCCGGCCGCCCACGGCGTGAGTCGGCGAGTCCGGCGTCGCGAGCTCCGGGTGAGCGGCCTCGATGTCCTGGAGCTCACGGAACAGGTGGTCGTACTCGGGGTCGGAGATGACCGGACTATCAAGCTCGTAGTAGGCGCGGTTGGCGGCGGTGATCAGGGCACGCAACTCGGTGGCGCGAGCGGCAGGGTCGGTGGTCACCCTCAGATCATACGGCCCGACCCGGACAGCGTCTGTCAGGTCACGCGAGCGACGCGGCCCCTGATCTGCTACCGTGCCCCGCGGTGTCATCGCTCTCCCGCCTGCCGCTCCATCCCTTGCTGCTCGCCGCGTTCGCGGTCCTGTCGGTCTACGCCGAGAACCTGACGGAGGTCCTGCCGGTCGACCTGGGCGGCCCGCTCGGTCCGCTCGGCCGCGCGGTGCTCGCGGCAGTGGCCCTGCTCGTCGTCTGCTCCCTCGTGCTGCGCGACTGGCGACGGGGCGCCATCGTCGCGACCGCGGGTGTCCTCGCTTTCGGGTTCTTCGGCCGGCTCGCCCCGGAGCTCATCGGGGTCGGGCTCTCGGAGCAGCTGCAATTGGTGGCCTGGGCGATCATCGTGGTCGGTGCCATCGTGTTCGCGGTGCGCGCCCGGGGTGCCCTGCCGACCGCGACCCTGACGCTCAACCTGTTCGCGCTGCTGCTGCTGGGCATGACCCTGCTCACCATCGTGCCCTACGAATCGAACCGTGCCGTGGCCAAGACGCCCGCCACGGCCGATGCCAGCGGCAGCCTTACCGCGACGCGTGTGCCCAACCGGGACATCTACCTCATCGTGCTCGACCGCTATGGATCGCAGTGGTCCATCGAGCATCGGTTCGGCATCACGGACAACGACCTGCCTGGCTGGCTCGCCGACCAGGGCTTCCAGGTGGTGCCGGGTGCGCGCGCGAACTATCGCGCGACCGACTTCTCGCTGTCCTCGATGCTCAGCATGCGGATGCTCGACGAATACAGCATCGACCCGGGACGTGACTCGGGCGACCGGACCTTCGCCCGGTCACGCCTGGAGCGACCGGAGGTCGCAGCCTTCCTCAAGGACAACGGCTACACCTACTACCAGCTCGGCTCGTGGTACGGACCGACCCAGACCAACGAGCTGGCCGATGTGGCGATGTCGTACAGCGACGCCACCGAGTTCGAGGCGGTCCTCCGGCAGTCGACCATCCTGCCGGCCGTCGACCGAGCCCTCGGTCGTTCCATCGGGGAGGGCGACGAGTTCCGGGACAACGCGCGGGCCATCGCCGAGTTCCAGTTCCGGCAGCTCCAGCGGCTGCCCTCCGTGCCCGGGCGCAAGTTCGTGTTCGCCCATATCCTCCTGCCACACCCACCGTATGTCTTCGATGCCAACGGCAACATCGTCACCTTCGACACCGCCTCGGCCCAGCCCGAGGCCGACCTGTACGCGGATCAGCTGACCTTCGCGAACACCCAGGTGAAGGCGACCATCGCCGCGCTCCTGGCCGGGCCGCCGGAGTCGCAGCCCATCATCGTGGTCATGGGCGACGAGGGGCCGTTCCTGTGCCGGAACGTGGACTGCGTGGATTCCTCGATCCGCCGGCTGGGTATCCGCTTCGGGGTCCTGGGCGCCTACTACCTGCCGGACCAGCCGGCCGACTTCTTCCCGCCCGACCACACCTCGGTGAACACGTTCCGGGGCATCCTGAGCGCCTACTTCGGGGCCGACCTGCCGCCGCTGCCGGACCGCTCCTTCGACTGGCCGGACAACCAGCACATCTACGATTTCCACGACATCACCGACCGGCTGCCGCTGCCGGGCAGCCCAGCACATCCCGATGGCGTCCAGATGCCCCCCATGGACACCGTTGGTGCCGACGCATCCGCGGTCCCGGAAGGCCCTGCGGACCCGAACGAGTAGTCGCCGCAGCCCGGCTCGGCCCGCGCTGCGGGCCGGCGGGCTCCGCGGTCGCGAGGGCCTTCGCCGCCCGACTGGGGAGCCTTCCGGCCCGGCGGGGGGCCTTCGCCTGACTGGGCGCATTCGCGGTCTGGCTTGGAGCCTTCGCGGTTCGTCGCTCGGCGCGTCATGGCTCGGCCGTCCACACTTCTGCGCATGATGTGAAGGACATCAGCCCGATCGCGCGCGACCGCGGCCAAGCGGCTTCACGGGGGTGCATCCATCCCGTCGGGCAGGTGTCGAGACGACGATCATTCGCATCGTACGCAGGATCGGCATCCCCCAAGCCCCTTGGCGGCCTGCAGGATCCCGTGGCATTGCTTCGAAACGGCGATCGGCGCGAGCGCATTCGCATCATGCGCAGACTTGCCTACGCGGCAGGGGGACCGTCGTGCCGAAGGGCATGGCTCGCGGACCCGACCCAGCCTGACGTCCGGTCTGCGACCGTGGCCTCGCTCGGCGCGCCGGCAGAGCGACCAGCGACATTGGCCGGTGCGTCGTCAAGACGCGCGCTTCGGCCCAGACGCGTGATGAAACACGAGGCGCCGAGCCGCTCCACCATGGGGGCATGTGTCCTCCATGGTGCCGCCCGGGATACCCCGGCAGCACGTCCATCCTGTCAGCAGGTGATCGTCGGTGACCCCACTCAGCCGATGATCTCGAGGTTGGCGAGGCTGGCCAACAGCCGCTTGATGCCGACGGTCGGGTCCGGGAACGCCACGGTCACCTCCTCGTCGTCGCGGGTGAGCTTCGAGGAGACGACGGTCCCCTCCCCGAACCGGGCGTGGCGCACCTTGTCCCCGTCGCGATACCGCCGCTCCCCGGGGATGACCGGTCGCGTGGGGGCCCGCGGAGCCACGCTTGCGCCGGTCGTCTCGCCCGCTCGGCCCGCTCCGGTCGCCCCGCCCGCTCCGGTCGCCCCGCCTGCGCCGGTCGCCCCGCCCGTCGCCGTGCCGTAGTACGCCGCGCGCTTGGCGGCCAGGTCGCGTGACGGCTGGAACGTCTCGCCCGGGCGTGGCGCACCCGGTGGCGCCACGTGACCACCGCCTGGCGGCAGCCGACGCGGCCCGAGAGATCCGGCGGCGGTCCTGCCACCGATCGCCCGTGCTCCCCGGGCGCGACCGCCGATGATGGAATCGAGGAAGGTGCCGCCACGTTCGTCCGCCGGACGCTGGTCATCGTCGTCGTCGTCGTCGTGCGAGACCAGGCGCGGCCCATGCATGAGCTCCTCGGGGATCTCCATCAGGAAGCGCGACGGCATCGAGAGGCCGCCGCGTCCCCAGGTCGCGCGCTGCATCGCGTGCGTCAGGTACAGCCGATGCCGCGCACGGGTGAGGCCGACATATGCGAGCCGTCGCTCCTCCTGCATCTGGCGCGGGTCATCGAGCGCCCGGCTATGCGGGAAGACCCCTTCTTCCATGCCCGCGATGAACACGACGTCGAACTCGAGGCCCTTGGCCGCATGCATCGTGATGAGCGTCACGGCATCCGAGCCCGCGGCATAGGCATCCTGGTCGGCGACGAGCGCCGTCTCCTCCAGCAGCCGGTCGAGGGCGTCCTCCGGCTCCAGGTCCGCGTACCGATCGACGACCTCGCGCAGCTCCAGCAGGTTCGCCCAGCGGTCCTCGCCATCCTGGGAGCCGTCCATCAGCATCTGGCGATAGCCGGACTCCTCCAGCACCAGGTCGAGCAGCTCGGGGAGTGCGAGCATCCCGACCCGCGCCCGCAGCCGGGTGATGACCGAGACGAACCCGCCGATGGCGGTCCGGGTCCGCGTGGCGAGGTCGCCGACCCCACCGGCGGCCGCACGGAGCGCCTCCCAGACGTTGCCCTCACGGGCCGTGGCCAGCTCCCGCACCTGCTCGATGGTGCGCTCGCCGATACCCCGACCGGGCACGTTGATGATGCGCTCGAAGGCCGCGACGTCATGGTCGTTGCGGAGCGTCCTCAGGTAGGCGAGCGCATCCTTGACCTCGCGCCGCTGGTAGAAGCGGGTGCCACCGACGAGCTGGTAGCGCAGGCCGTAGCGCAGGAACGACTCCTCGATGGCCCGGCTCTGGGCGTTGGTGCGATACATGACCGCGATGTCCTGGAGGCGATACGGATGGTCGTCGCCGTCGTCGGCTCGACGGGCGAGCACCGACCCCGCAGACCCGCGACCGGCCACGAGCGCCTCCACCTGGCGCGCGATCCACTCCGCCTCCTCGTCCTCGCGGTCGGCCTCGAAACGCTCGATGAGCACCCCGCGGGGGTTCTGGGTCCACAGCTTCTTGTCCTTGCGGTCCTCGTTGCGGGAGACGACCGCATGCGCCGCGTCGAGGATGAGCTGCGTGGAGCGATAGTTCTGCTCCAGCTTGACGACCGTGGCATCGGGGTAGTCGCGCTCGAAGTCGAGGATGTTGCGCAGGTCGGCGCCGCGCCAGGAGTAGATGCTCTGGTCGTCGTCGCCCACCACGGCCAGGTTGTGATGCCGCTTGGCCAGCTGGCGGACCCACAGGTATTGCGCCCGGTTGGTGTCCTGGTACTCATCGATATGAAGGTACCGCCAGCGATCCTGGTAGTGGGTGAGCACTGCCGGCGCCTCATCGAAGAGTCGCACCGCCTCGTTGAGCAGGTCGTCGAAGTCGAGCGCGCCCGCCTCCCGGAGCCGCGCCGCATACCGGACATAGGCGCGGGCGTAGAGCTGCTCGACATACCCCTGGGCGGCCGTCGTGGCCGCCGCCGGGTCCATCAGGTCGTTCTTCCAGCGGCTGACCGCGGAGAGCACCGCGGCGGGTCGCAGCTCACCGGTGCCCTGGAGCTCGAGGTCACGCAGCACCTGCTTCATGACCCCCGTCTGGTCGTCCGTGTCGTACACCGTGAAGCGCTGGTCGATACCGATGGCGGTGCCGTGGCGGCGCAGCACCCGGGCGCACAGCGAGTGGAAGGTGCCCATGGCCACCTCCCGACCGGGCTCCCCGGCGAGGCCCAGGATGCGTTCCCGCATCTCGTTGGCGGCCTTGTTCGTGAACGTGACCGCGAGGATCTGCCAGGGCCGGACACCCTTGACCCCCATCAGGTAGGCGATCCGGTGCGCCAGCACCCGGGTCTTGCCCGATCCGGCGCCAGCCAGGATGAGCAGCGGCCCTTCCGTCGTCGTCACCGCGCGCGCCTGCTCCGGGTTGAGGCGGCTGACGATGCGCTCGGCGAGCGCCGCGGGGCCGAGCGCATCCGATGGCGGCGCCACCGCCGGGCGGGCGGGCCCTTCGCGCCCCACGCTCGCGACGGCGGAGAACCAGGCGGCCTCCTCGGCGTCCGCCTGCGCCGGATCGGGCGGCGCGACAGCGGCCTTGCGACGCCCGCGCCTCGACGTGGCGCGCGGGTCCGGCAGCTCCGCGGGCGGTTCGTCGTCGCCCGCTCCGCGGTCTGGTTCCGGCGGGGGTGGCAGGTCGGGCCAGTCGAACGAATCCTGGTGATGGTCGGGCACCGACCGATGCTAGCAAGGTTCCGGTGCCAGCTCGATCGACACGCGCCCTCGACCCAGGTGAGCGTCGCCTCAGGTGAAGGTCGCGAGGCCCAGCGGCAACGGCTCCTGGCCCCGTGGCGCGCCGATGACGTGATGTGCCCGGCAGCGAGCCTCGTACCGGTCGTCCGCCATGCCACCGATGACGATGAGTGGATCGTCCTCCGCGGCCGGACGCCCGGCGACCATGCGCTGGGTGCGGGTCGCATCCTCGCCGCACACCGTGCAGATGGCGGTCAGCTTGCTCACCTGGTCGGCGAGCGCGAGCAGCGTGGGCATCGCGTTGAACGGCCGACCCAGGAAGTCCTGGTCGAGCCCCGATACGAGGACGTTCCGACCCTCCGATGCGAGCAGCTCGCAGATCTCGGGCAGGCCGGCGTCGAAGAACTGGGCCTCGTCGATGGCAACGAGCGATGCCCGCTCCGCGCTCACGATGGCCGGGATGGCCGACGAGTCGGGCACCGCCCGAGCCGCGAACGCGACCCCGCTCCGGGAGGCCACCGTCCCCTGCGGGGTGCGGTCATCGAGGGCAGGACGGATGAGCACGATACGCCGACCCGCGATCTCCGCGCGGCGCAGATGACGGAGCAGCTCGTCGGTCTTGCCGCTGAACATGCAGCCGGTGATGACGTGGATCCAGCCAGAAGCCATGGCTGACCAGTCTAGTCGGGCGACGGGTCCCCGGGCGGTCCGGCGATGGGTGCCGGACCGGGCTCAGCCGACGTGGATGAACGGGTAGTCCCCGTTCGTGCGATCAGTGACCGTAGAGCGACTTGACCCTGGGCTGGTAGAGGTACCAGAGGACCAGCAGGGCGACCGCGATGAGGAAGACGGTGCTGGTCAGGCTCGCCACGCCAGCGGCCATGCTGATGACACTCAGGACCAGGCTGAGGCCGAAGACGGCGATGCCCAGGCCCCACGCCCAGGAGCGCTGGAGCCAGAACCCGAACGCGAGCACCATGCTGGCGACGCCGACGACGATCTGGCCGACGCCGATGAGGCTGGCGAGGCTGGAGTTCTTGCCCTCACCCAGCAGGAAGCCCACCTGGGCGACGCTGGTCAGGGCCATGCCCAGGACAAGGGCCGCGCCACCAAGCCCGGCGGCAAGCAGGGTCAGGGCCACGACTGGGAGCTGACGGTCCTTCATTCGAAGACCTCCGGTCCGCGAGCGTTGAGCCGCCCGCATGCGCATCGACTCGGATGGGTCCGATGTCACCGGCATCCTGTGCGCTGGTGCGTGGAGGCGACATCAGCCGATGGTCACGGGTCCCGGTGGCCCCGCCGGGTGACCCGTTCGGCCCGTCGCTCCGCGGCCGTGGCCCGCAACGAGCGGATCGTCCTGCGCAGTGCCTTGACATGGTCCTGGTGCACGGCGATGTCCCCGAACGCGTCGACGGACCGGAAGCCGAGCTCCTGCTGCGCCTGGTAGTAGAGGATCGTGAGCACCGCCTGGTCCTGGCGATGGTTGTCGCGGCTCGACCCCGGGGGTGCGATGACGGACACATCCAGCGCCGCCGAGCGCCAGTGCTCCAGGAGTCGCCCGATGGCCGGCTGTCGGACGTCGAACCCGACGATCGCCCCGTTGCGGTTCCGTTGGTCATCGAGCTCGGGCGAGGCGCCGAGCGCCGCTTTGGTGGCGGCGTGGGTCCAGTCGCTCACGACGCCCGCGCTCACGGGGCTATAGATCCCCTCGCGTGCGATGGCTTGCCAGGTCCACTCCAGGTCACCGAACACCAGGTCACCGGCATCGAGCCACAGCACGAGGCCAGGCCGTTCGCGGGCCACTTCCGAGATGATGACCGGCTTCCAGGCATACGAGCCCGCCTCACGCTCGATGCGCAGATGCTCGGGGTGGGCCTCGTAGGGGAAGGTGCGCAGCGTCACGCCCCGAAGAGCGGAAACCAGTGTCACCTGCTCCGGGGTCAGGCCGAGGTCCCACGCGATGATGCGCACCCGGATCCCGGCCAGCCGGATGGAACGAACGAGGTTGACGAGCGACGCGGCGTGGTTGCTGCTGGCGCCCGTGACGATCGTTCGTCGAGCCCGGATCCAGCGCAGCTCCCGACGCGCCTGCCTGACCACCGAGCGGACCCGCCGGGCCGCTCGTCGAGCCGCCCGGCGCAGGGCAGCAAGAAGCCCGGGCAGGTCAGTCCTGCCCGGGCCCCTCGGCTGTGCTATCGGAGCGACCTAGTAGTCGTCGTGGCTGTGGCCTGCGGCGCCCGCGGGCTCCTTCTTCTCGGGCAGGTCGGTGACCAGCGTCTCGGTGGTCAGGACCATGCCCGCGATGGAAGCTGCGTGCTGCAGTGCCGAGCGGGTGACCTTGGCGGCATCGACGATGCCCTTGTCGAACAGGTCGCCGTACTCACCCCGGAGCGCGTCGTAGCCATGGCCGATGGCCTTGCCGCGCACCCCGGCCACGATGACCGAGCCCTCCTGGCCCGCATTCTCGGCGATCTGCCGGATGGGGGCCTCCAGCGCCCGACGCAGGATGGTGACGCCGATCGCCTCGTCGCCCTCGAGCGTGAGGCTGTCGAGCGCGGGGAGCGCCTGCAGCAGGGCCGTGCCGCCACCGGCGACCAGACCCTCCTCGACCGCGGCGCGCGTGGTCGAGAGCGCATCCTCGATGCGGTGCTTCTTCTCCTTGAGCTCGACCTCGGTGGCCGCACCGACCTTGATGACCGCGACGCCACCAGCCAGCTTGGCCAGACGCTCCTGGAGCTTCTCGCGGTCGTAGTCGGATGTGGTCTCCTCGACCTGGACCTTGATCTCGGCCATGCGGGCCTTGATCTTGGCCCCGTCACCCTCGCCATCGACGATGGTCGTGTCGTCCTTGGTCGAGACGACCCGACGGCCGCCACCGAAGTCCTCGGGCGTCACGGAGTCGAGCTTGCGGCCGACCTCCTCGCTGATGACCTGGGCACCCGTGAGGATGGCCATGTCGCGCAGCATCTCCTTGCGCCGGTCGCCAAAGCCGGGGGCCTTGACCGCCAGCACCGAGATGGTGCCCTTGAGCTTGTTCACGACCAGGGTCGCGAGTGCCTCGCCGTCGATGTCCTCGGCCACGATGAACAGCGGCTTGCCCAGGGCGACGGCCTTCTCGAGCGCCGGCAGGAGCTCCTGGATGCTGCTGATCTTCTTGTCTGTGATGAGCACGGCGGGGTTCTCGAGGACCGCCTCCATGCGATCGGGGTTGGTCACGAAGTACTGCGAGATGTAGCCCCGGTCGAACTGCATCCCCTCGGTGTATTCCTTCTCGAGGCCGATCGACTGACCTTCCTCGACGGTGATGACACCATCCTTGCCGACCTTGTCCATGACCTCGGCGATGAGGTCACCGACCTCCGGATCGGCGGCGCTGATGGCCGCCACGGCCGCGATCTGGTCGCGGGTGCTGACCGGCCGGGAGTTCTTCTTGAGCTCCGCGACGATGGCCTCGACGCCCTTGTCCAGACCGCGCTTGACGATCATCGGGTTGGCGCCCGCGGTGACGTTCTTGAGGCCTTCCGTGACGAGCGCCTGCCCCAGGACCACCGCTGTGGTGGTGCCGTCGCCGGCGACGTCATCGGTCTTGGTCGCGACCTCCTTGAGGAGCTGCGCGCCCATGTTCTCGAAGGCGTCCTCGAGCTCGATCTCCCGAGCGATGGTCACGCCGTCATTGGTGATGGTGGGGGCGCCGAACTTCTTGTCCAGCACCACGTTGCGGCCCTTGGGACCCAGGGTCACCTTGACCGCGTCGGCGAGCTTGTCGACGCCCCGCTTGAGGGAGCGACGAGCGGTCTCGTCGAAGATGAGCTGCTTCGCCACGGATGGGTTCCTCGTTTCGTATCTGGTGTCGACGGCACTGCAGGCACGGCGTCGGCCGGCCCCCGGAGGGTCCGGCCGATGTCAGCGGCCTGCGTCGGGCGCTAGCCCTCGACGACGGCCAGGATGTCCTTCTGGCTCACGATGAGGTACTCCTCACCGTCGATCTTGAACTCGGTGCCGGCGTACTTGGCGTACAGCACCTTGTCACCGGTCTTGACGTCCATCGGCTCACGTGCGCCGTCGTCATTGAGCCGGCCCGGTCCCGCCGCGATGATGCTGCCCTCCTGGGGCTTCTCCTTGGCGGTGTCCGGCAGAACGATGCCGCTCTTGGTCATCTCCTCGCGGGGAGTGGGCTGGATGACGACCCGATCGCCCAGGGGGCGAAGCTTGGTCGCAGTGGCGGTCGCCAACGCGGTTCCTCCTGATGTGTGTGCGTGCCTGCCGATGCCGTGCGCCGAGTCGAGCCGTTCGCGCTGTCACGATCCCGTGGCGCGCCGCCGGTTCGGCTCCGGGCCTGCACGGTCCAGGCCGCTCGCGGACTGATTAGCACTCTCACGGTGAGAGTGCCAACAGGCTAGCCGATGGGCCTCCCGCCTGTCAAGTCGGTGTACTCGTCCGGCACGTCCGTTATCCAGTCGGCGGGTACTGCCTGAGGGCCATCGGCGGGCTGTGCGGGGCGGGGCGATGGGGTCGCGGGGGCGGGGGCGACGGGGCGACGGGGTCGCGCGTGCCGGGCGTCGCGGCGTGGCTCGAGGGCTCGCGACGCGGCCAGGCTGGAGGGCTCGTACCGCGGCCAGGCACGAGGGCTCACACCGCGGCCCAGTTTGGGAGTCGGCGCGGGGTCCGCCAAGGAGCCCCGACCGGTCTCACCCCGCGCCCGGCGCAGCGCCACCCGGCGCCCGGCCACGCGCCGCTATGCGCCCGGCGCATGACCAGGCCAACGAACGACCATTCGATGCGTCCGAGGGTGCCATGTCGGCCGTTGGGTGGCCGTCCTACCCTCCCCGCGACTCGAATGGCGATGGAGGGGGTCCTGGATGGGCTCCTCCGGGTGCTCGTTGGCCCATTCAGCCGCTGGGCGCATATGACTGGCCGCGGTCGGGGTCAAGGCCTCGCGGGATCAGGGCCTCCCGGCGAGTGCCCAACGGACGAGGCATGACCCGCCCCCACACGCCGATGCATCGGCGAGACGCAGCATGGATGCAGCCGCGCTGCCGACCCTGCCCGCCGGCCGCGCCATACTTGCGAGCGTGGCCGACCCGAACCAGCACGCCGGGGAGCACCGCGTGCGTTTCGATGAATGCGACGCGGGCGGCGCCATGCGTCCCGCATCGCTCCTGCGCGAGGTCCAGGACCTGGCCTGGCAGCACAGCACGGCGGCGGGGTTCGATCGTGCCTGGTACGAGCAGCATGGCGTGACCTGGCTGGTCCGGTTCGTCGACCTCCGGATGGAGCGACCGATCGAGTCCGGCGCCAGGCTCCTGATGCACACCCGGATCACCGGCTTGCGGCGCGTCTGGGCCCGCCGGGAGACCGTGGTGGCGATCGGCGGGGACCCGACGCCCATCGCCGCCACGACCATCGACTGGGTGCTCGTGGATGCCGAGGGTCGACCCACCCGGGTGCCCGACGAGATCGTGTCCGGCTTCGACGAAGCGGCCCCTACCTTCGCACCGGCGCGCGTCCATCTCGCCACGGCGCCCGATGGCTCGGCCGTCGAGCCCTGGACCGTCGGTGTGCGTGACCTGGACCCGATGGCTCACGTCAACAACGCCACCTACCTGGACATCATGGACGAGGTGCTCGCCGGGGCCGCGCGCGCGCTGACGGGCCCCAGGCCTCCGGTGCGTTACGCGGTGGAGTACCTGCGCTCGGCGATGCCCCGCTCGGTGGTCTCGGTGCGCCACTGGATGGACGACTCCGCCCATGCCTTCCAGTTGACCGATGCAGCCGGGGCCGAGCTCATCCGGGCACGGGTCGAACCGGGCTGAGGCGCCCGAGGCCTCCCTCGCGGTCCCAAGGAGACGGGCGCGGCGCCGGAAGCACCTCGGTCATCCGTGGAAGGTGCGGTCGTAGGCGTCGACCAGGGCGTCGCCGAGGGGCTCCGGGTCGAGGCCCCGCTGCTCGGCCACCCAGCGCGCGGTGACCTCCACCCACCGCGGCTCGTTCCGGCGGCGTGGTGCCCCCGGCGGCGACAGGTAGGGGGAGTCGGTCTCGACGAGCAGCCGCTCGGCGGGCACGATCCGGACGACCTCCGCCGTCGACTCCTCCCCTGCCCGGAAGGCGAGGCCCGAGATGCTCACGGCACAGCCCATGGCGAGGCACGCGTCGGCATGGTCGACCGGTCCCGAGAAGGAATGGAGCACCGCCGCCGGGCGGCCGTCGAAACGGGCCGACCAGTCCGATCCGCCGACACCCGCCGACCGTAGCTCCCGGACGAGGTCGTCCTGGGCGTCGCGCTCGCCCACGGCCGACCGGCAGTGGAGGATGAGCGGCTTGCTGGTCGCGAACGCAAGGGCGATGTGCCAGCGGAGGTTGTCCAGCTGGGCATGCCGAGGCGACCGGTTGCGGTCGTAGTCGAGGCCCGTCTCGCCGATGGCGACGACCACTGACCTGGCAGCGAGCTCCGCCAGCGGTGCTCGCTGGTCCGCCGAGACGCTACTCGCGAGATGCGGATGCACCCCCACCGACGTGTCGATCCCCATACGCCCGGCAAGCTCGATGCCAGCCACCGAGGTGGCGGGGTCCCAACCCGGGGCGAGGAGACGCTCCAGGCCTGCCGAGCGGGCAGCCACCAGCACCGCGTCCGCATCCCTGGCGAACGCATCCGCCTGCAGATGGCCATGGGAATCGATGAGTCGCATGCGTTGATGCTAGCGAGGGGACCATATGGCTCGAACGTCCCGCAGCGCATCCGGCGCTCGTGGTCCACGATGTCACGATGCGGACCCACCAGCGCGGCGCTCGCGCCCTCAGCCTGTCGATCGTCGCGGTCCTGGCCGTGCTGACCCCCACCGCCGCCGCCGGACCCCAGGCCACGCCACACGCGATCGCGCTGGGTCGAGGCCTCACGGTGGTGGCACCCCCTGCTGGCTACGGGGTCGCGGCGGATGCGGTCCTGTCGTCGGGAGGCCATCTCGGCGTCATCCTCGAGACCGGAGCCGACGGCATCACCCGCAACGTCACCGATGGCGACACGGACATCGCGTCGCCCGCGTCGGGGCTGACGTCCATCGCCAGCAGTCCGCGCGCGTGCGCCGACAGGGCGTACAGGCTCCTGCCCATGAAATGGGATGAGACGTGGCAGTGGTCCTTCGATGCCGCCTCGACACCCACGCGCGATGTCACCAAGGCGGGCGCCGAGCGTGCGCTCAAGTCCGCGGTGGCGTCGATCACCGGCGAGCGCAACGATTGCGGCCGCCCGGACCGCGTGAGCGCGACCGCCAGCTATCGGGGCCGCACGCGCACGAAGCCGGGGGTCGATAACGGTTGCACGACACGGGACGGCAAGAGCGTCGTCGGGTTTGGTGACCTGCCCGCGGGCGTGCTCGGTCTCACCTGCACCACCTATCAGATCCTGCCCAACGTGGTCGACCACGCCGTGGAATCGGATGTGCTGTTCAACAAGGACGACTTCCGCTGGGCCACCAGCCGGGCCACCTGCAACGGCTTCCGGGCGATGCTGCGGTCGGTCGCGACCCACGAGTTCGGCCATGTGTTCGGCCTGAACCACGTGTCGGAACGGACGCATGGCAACGAGACCATGAGCACAGCCATCGGGCCCTGCGACGACTCCGCCTTCACGCTCGCCAAGGGTGACATGCTGGGTCTCGAGAAGCGCTACTGACCCGGGGCGTCGGGCCGCCGGGCCCTCGCGCGACCGGGAGCCTGTCAGTCGGCCTCGGTGTCCCGACGAGGGAAGATCGGCTCAGCGACCTGGACGGCCCCGGGCGTGCCGGCAGCCGCGCCCCACGCGGCGAGCTCCCGGATCGGGGGTCCGCCGTTGCCGTCCGCGCCATAGGGGAAGCCGTGGCCGAGCTGCGCGAGGATGCGCACGGCCGCGTCAGGCATGAACGGCGCCACCGTCAGCCCGATGACCCGGCACGCCTCCAGCAGCTCGCCCAGGACGTCCCGGAGTGCCGCGGCCGCGGCCGCATCCCCAGCCTTGGCGGCCTTGGCCAGCACCCACGGCTGCTGCGCGTCGACGTAGCGGTTGGCGGCGCCCACGAACCGCCACAGGGTGGCGAGCGCCTCGTGCAGCAGGCATCGCTCGATGTTGCTCGCGTAACCAGCAAGCACCTCCGGCCAGGCCTGGGCCAGCGCTCCAGCTTCGGCGACCTGGGGACGCTCGCCATCGAGATAGCGGTTGGTCATGGAGATGCTGCGATTGATGAGGTTGCCCAGGTCATTGGCGAGGTCCGCGTTGTACCGCCGCAGGAAGCTGTCCCAGGACACCTCGGTGTCCTTGTCGAAGGCCACCTCGCGCAGGGTGACGTACCGGGCGCCATCCTGGCCGAACGCCTTGACCACATCAGCCGGCTCCAGGAAGTTGCCCCGGCTCTTGCTCATCCGCTCGCCCTGGGTCAGCAACCAGCCGTGGACCCACACCTTGCGCGGCAGCGGCAGTCCGGCGCTCATGAGCATGGCCGGCCAGATGACGGTGTGGAACCGGTTGATGTCCTTGCCCACGACGTGGAGATCCGCCGGCCACCATGTCGCGAACGACGCAGGGTCATCGGGAAAGCCGGCGCCCGTGATGTAGTTGATGAGCGCGTCGAACCAGACATAGATGACACCCGCGGCCGGATCCCAGGAGCCATCCGGCAGCTGTGAGGAGCTGCCGTCGGCTCGGATGGGGAACGGGATGCCCCAGTGGAAGGTCTCGCGCGAGATGGAGATGTCCTCGAGGCCCTGGCGGATGAAACCGAGCATCTCGTTGCGGCGGTAGTCCGGCTGCACCCAGTCCGGATGCTCGGCGTAGTAGCGCAGGAGCGGTTCCTGGTAGGCGGAGAGCCGGAAGAACCAGTTGCGCTCCGTCAGCCACTGGAGCACGACATCGGGGTGGTTCGGGCAATGGACCCCGGTCGCGTCCTCGATGAGGTCGCTGGTGTTGCGGAACCCCTCGTTGGGGCAGTACCAGCCCTCATACGTGCCCAGGTAGACGTCGCCGTTCGCGTACGCCCGGCGGACCATCTCCTGCGAGGCGCGATGGTGGTCGGGGTCGGTCGTCCGGATGAAGCGATCGGGGGTGATGCCGAGCGCACCCTCCGCGGTCCGGAACAGCTCCACGATCTCGTCCACGAAGGCGCGCGTGTCCTTGCCCAGCTCCCGGGCTCGCTCGTCGATGTTCACCGAGTGCTCGTCGGTGCCGGTCAGGAACCGGGTCTCGTCGCCGCTCATCCGATGCCAACGAGCGATGACGTCGGCACCGATGACCTCATACAGGGTGTGGAGACCTGGGCGGTTGTTGGGGTAGGCGATCGCGGTCGTCAGGTAGAAGCGGGGTCGTTCACTCATGGGCCGCCCGATGGTACCAGCGCGACCATCCGTGACCGCCGGGCTGGTGGCGTGTCACTCATGGCCGCCGCACGGGATGTGTCGGCTAGACGACATCGGGATCGTCCGATCGTGCGTTGACGTGTGACCACCCAGGCGCGATCCTGTGCACAGGCGACCCCGCCCTCCGCGAACCGGACCACATCGGAGACCGACATGAGTGACAAGATCCAGCCCGCTGCCAACCAGCAAGCCGACGCCGACCAGCCCGTCGGCCCCACCGACGACGACAACGACACCGAAGGCCAGGGCCTCTGGGTCGGCCCCGCCTCGTCCTACGAGATGGCCAAGGCGCGCAACAAGGACATCGAGCGCCAGGCGCGCGAGCACGCACGCCAGAAGGAAGCCCGCGCCAAGGGCAAGTGATCCCGACGGGCGACCTGGTCCGGGTCGGCCGTCACCGCTTCGAGCGCCTCCCTCCCGCCGCTCCCGCTGTACCGGTCGCTTCCACCGGGTCAGCAGGGGGCGGCATCCCCGCGACCGAGGCAAGGATGGCCTTGACCTCGAACGGCGTGAGGCCTGGATGGACTGACAGGATGGCTGCGACGAACCCCGCGACATGGGGTGCCGCGAAGCTGTTGCCGGTCGCCACCGTTGAGCCGCCGTCCCTCCAGGCCACCGGCACGTCCACGCCCCACGCCCCGAACTCCACCGGCGGCTTCGGGTTGTAGTAGACGAGCCAGGAATCGGGGACCGCATGCGCGGCGACCGAGTAGACGGTCGCGAACAGCGAGGGGTAGCTCAGCCCTGCCACGTTGTTGGCCGCGCTCACGAGGTGGACGTTCGCGAAGTACGCCGCGTCCACCACCTCGTGGAAGTACGGGAAGAGCGTCTCGCTCTTGGATGAGAGGCTGAGATTGGCGACCTGCACGCCTCGCTTCGTGGCCCACTCGAGGCCCGCCAGGAATGCCGCGCCCTTGCCCTTGAGGTCCGCACCCAGGACCCGAACCGAGACCAGCTCCACCTCAGGTGCCAGCCCCAGGATGATGCCGCCGCACGCGGTACCGTGACCGAACAGGTCACCCGCCTCATCCGCCACGATGTTGGGCTCCCCATCCAGCATCTCCACCGCGACACTCTCCACGACACGCCCTGCCAGGGCCGGGTGCGCGACCTCGAGTCCGCTGTCGATGATGGCCACGGTCACGCCGCGGCCGGTGCCGCCGTCGAATGCCCAGCTGCGGTCGACACCCTCGAGCCGCGCCGCGCGGGCGAGCCCCGACAGGTCCGCGCCCGTGAACGGCTCGGACCACGCCGGCAGCATCTGCTCGGGCATGACCTGGTCCGCGCCTAGGCGCGACGCGGCCGGGCGTTCACCCGCGCGACGACCGCCAGGATCTCGGTGACCAGGAGGAGCTCCCTGTCGCTCATCGAGCGGGCCCGGGTGAGCAGCTCCACGAGGCTCCAGAATGGGGTCGCGTCGTCGGGGTCCAGGCCGCTCGTGGCGGCACCCACGAGATCCTCGACGGCAGCCGCGTCCAGGGCATCATCCGCGACGGCGACGATGGCGGTCCGCAGCAGTCGGGTGGTGTCGCGCTGCACCTTGCTCGCCTCGATGGCCGTGGCCGCCTGGTTCGCGAAGACGGCGAGCAGCTCCATGTCGCGCAACGAGAACGATGGCGCGGCACGCTTGTCGAGCACCTGGAGCACGCCCACGGTCACAGCACCGTCGATGAGCGGCACCGCTGCGATCGATCGGGGGACGTAGCCGGTCCGGTCGGCGGTCGCCCGGTCGAAGCGCGGATCGGACAGCACGTCCGAGAGGGCGATCGCCTGGCTCGTGGAATAGACGTAGCCCACGATGCCCTTGGTCGGCGGCACGGTCACGCCTACCACACCCGCTCCCTGGGCACCAGCCGCGACCCGGAACTCGAGGCGATCGGGGTCCGACTCGAAGACCGCGATGGAGGCGGCCTCTGCATCGAACAGGGTTGCGGCAGCGTCCACCACGGACTGGAGCAGGGCGGTCTCGACATCTCCCTGGAGATGTCTGGCGACAGCAGCACGCCGCGCTGCCGCCTGGAGGGCTAGCAGCGCGGCACTCGTGATCGAGGCTTCCACGCCCGTAGGTCGGGTGGCTACCTACCTGGGACGGGCGACATGACCCTCGACATCGTCGTCATCGGACGCCTTGGGACGGGCGACATGACCCTCGACATCGTCGTCATCGGACGCCTTGGGACGGGCGACATGACCCTCGACATCGTCGTCGCCGGACGCCTTGGGACGGGCGACATGACCCTCGACATCGTCGTCATCGGACGCCTTGGGACGGGCGACATGACCCTCGACATCGTCGTCGCCGACGACTTCGCCACCGCCACGACGAACCGAGTAGCCCGTGGTACCCATTCCTTGGTCAGTCGACATGGATGCCTCCTTGATCGCGTGGGTCCCTTCGGACCCATCTCGTGGCGTCAGAGTATGCGCCGCGGCCGGGCGCGGCTGTCAGCTGGCCGACACCTCTGACGACCGCTTCCCGACGTTACCGATCGGCCTGGCGTGCAAGCGCCGCGACGCTGGGGATGATGAGCGTGTCCCGTTCGATGATGACCAGGCCGTCGTCGACCAGCTGGCTGAGCAGCTTGTTGACGCTCTGTCGGGTACCGCCGATCATCGAGGCGAGGTCCGACTGGGTGTACGGCCAGTCGAGGCGGACCTCGTCGGAGGACGGCTCGGCGTCACGAGCCAGACGGCTGAGACGCATCGCGAGCCGGCCCGCAAGATCGAGGAAGTGGAGCTCCTCCACCTGGCCGGTCACCCGTCGGAGCTCGTGGGCGAGGCCGGTCAGGAGCGCGTCCCGCAGGCCCGGGTCGTGGTCGAGCAGGTCCCGGAACGTCTCACGCGGCAGCTCCATCGTCTCCGATGGTTCGAGCGCGACGGCGGTCGCGGACCGCGGTGCGCCGTCGAGCAAGGCCAGCTCGCCGAAGAAGTCTCCTGGCCGGAGCGTCGCGATGATCGCCTCGTCACCCTCCGCGGACGGCAGCAGGATCTTGATCGGCGCCGGCGCTGACCACGTGCAGCGAAGCGCCCGCGTCGCCCTGATGGAAGATGACCTCGTTCCGACGGAATCGTCGCCGTCGGAGGCGTGCGGTGACCTCGGCCAGGGCCGCAGGGCCGACGTGCTCGAAGAGCGCGCACTGCCGCAGGCTCTGGGTCGCGAGCGCCTCGTCCTCGGTCATTCGGTCAGCCTCCGCTCACGGTCGCACCACGATGGATGTCCAGGAGCGGGAACGTCAAGCCCGGACCGTTCCCGACCAGCTCCAGGAATGTGTCGGCGTCGAGCGTCAGCAGTCGCCCGCCGCTGCTGGCGGAGACCGTCGCGGTGCGGGCGACACCCGCCAGGAGACCGATCTCGCCGAAGACCTCGCCCGGTCCCATCTGCCGAAGGGTGACGGCCGGACCGCCGTCCACCGGCACCTGGGTGACCGAGACGGTCCCCTCTGCGATGACATAGAACCGGTCGGCGGGGTCCCCCTGTCGGATGAGGACCTCCCCCGAGACCATGGACACCACCCTCGCGCGTCGCTCGGCTCGCTCCAGCCGAGCCGGCGACAGGCCGCTGAACTGTGGCACCGCGCCGAGCATGGCCCGGACCGGGTCATCGGGCAGTGCCTGTACCGCGTGCACGCCGAGCATGGGGATGACGACGAGCGCGGTGACGCTGACGACCAGCCCCAGGGTCACGAGCACCGGGGCGATGCCCAGCGAGCTGCTGAGCGCGGGCAGCAGCAGCGCACCGCAGGCGTATGCCAGGATCGACGCGGTGCCCATGACCCCGAGGACCCGCCCCAGCACCTCGCCCGGCACGATGCGCTGGACGATGGTGGTGGCCACGACCGAGAGCAACAGCGAGCCCGTGGCACAGACCGCGAACGCGATGGCCACCACCGGCGGCTGCTCCGACAGGCCGATGATGACCACGGCACCGCCGAGCAGCAGCGCACCGAGCAGCATCGGCGGCACCAGCCAGCGCCGCAGGACGAGCGCACCGGCAGCGAGCGCGCCCACCAGACCACCGACCCCCATGGCGGCATTGAGCAGCCCGGTCCCCGCATCGCCGGTGCCCAGCCGCTCGAACGCGATGACCACGGTGAGGACGCCCAGACCACCGAACACGAAGCTCTCCGTCAGGTCGACCACCATGATCGCCGTCAGCGGCACCCGGATGCGTCGCAGGATGCCGGTCGCACCCACCGGTGCGCCGTCCGGAGTGGCCATCGGCGCTTCCCGCTCTGTCCGCGTCGATGGCAACCGCCACAGGATGACGGCCACGAACAGGAAGGTCAGGGCATTGAGCACGAACGCCAGGGCGAGGCTGCCGAGGGAGATGATGATCGCCGCGAGCGCCGGGCCACCGATGAAGGCGAGGTTGTCGAGCGTGGAATACGCCGTGTTCGCCGGGCCGAGGTCCCGTTCATCGTGGACCAGCGAGGGCATATAGGCCCCCAACGCCGGACCGAAGAATGCGGAGCAGCAGGTCGCCAGGATGGTGACAGCGACGATCGCCTCGATGGACCCGTTGGAGGCCACCAGCCAGGCAAGGACGAGCATCAGGGCGCCACGCGCGAGATCCGTGACGAGCAGCACCAACCGCCGGTCGTAGCGATCTGCGACGATGCCCGCCGGGATCGAGAGCAGGACGTAGGGCAGCACCCGGGCGGCACCGACGATGCCCAACAGCACCGCGTCCTGGGTCCGGTCGTAGATGATGATGAGCAGCGCGACCAGGTACAGCCAGTCCCCGATGGACGAGACGAACTCGCCCAGCAACAGCCACGACAGCGGGCGGTTGCGCAGGATCCGGCGGTAGGCAGCCAGCACCGCGGTCATGCGTCCTCCTGCGACTCCCCTGGGTCCAGCCGGCACTGTACAGGGTGCACAGGTGGCTTCGACCGCCATCCCGTCAGTGGCGGAAGTGCCGGACCCCGGTGATCAGCACCGCGGCGCCTGCCGCATCGGCGGCGGCGATGACGACGTCGTCGCGTTTGGAGCCCCCCGGATGGACGAATGCGGTGACCCCTGCTGCCGCGCACACCTCGAGCGCGTCCGGGAACGGGAAGAAGGCGTCCGAGGCACAGACCGCACCCCGGGCGCGATCAGGTCCGGCCTTGTCGACGGCCAGTCCGGCGCTGTCGACACGACTCATCTGGCCGGCCCCCACCCCGACCACGAAGCCGTCCTTGACCAGCACGATGGCGTTCGACCGGACGTGCCGGCACACCCGCCAGGCGAGGTCCAGGTCGGCCGTCTCGGCCTCGGTCGGTGGCCGGGCGCCCGCGCTCGTCCAGGACACGGGAAGGTCGATGGAGACATCGGCATCGGTGGCCAGCACAGCGCCGCCGGCACTCCGCAGCTCCACGGCCGCGACCGGCATGCCCACGATGCCCGGATCCTCGAGCAGCCGCAGGTCCGTCTTGCGCGCGAGGATGTCGCGAGCGTCGGCGTCGAAGGCACCGGCCACGATGACCTCCAGGAACAGGGACGCCAGCCGCTCGGCGAGCACCCCGTCGACGACCCCCTTGACCGCTACCACGCCGCCGAAGGCACTGACCGGATCGCCCGCGAGCGCGCCCTCCCAGGCGGTGACCAGGTCGGCGGCCTCGGCGGCTCCGCAAGGGTTCCCGTGCTTGACGATGACGATGGCCGCGCCACGCAGGTCGCGCGCCAAGCCGGCGGCGGCGGCCGCGTCGAGCAGGTTGTTGTAGCTCAGCGGCTTCCCCTGGAGCGGCGTGGCACCCGCGGCGAGCGGGCCAGCCGTGGGGTCCATACCGGGCACCACGTACAGCGCGGCCGCCTGGTGCGGGTTCTCCCCGTAGCGCAGCATCGCGGCACGTTCCAGGGCCAGCTCCAGGCGGGCCGGGAAGCGTTCGGACGTCTCCGGCTCCGCAGCCGCGCCCGGCGCGAACCGCCGGGCCAGCTCCGCGGCGATCATCTGGTCGTAGCCCGCGGTGAGCCGGAACGCAGCAAGCGCCAGCGCCCGCCGGGTGGCGTGGCTGACCTCGCCGGTCGCCTGGAGCTCCGCGAGCACCCCCGGATACTGACGCCGGTCGGTGAGGATGGCGACGCTGGCGTGGTTCTTTGCCGCCGCGCGCACGAGCGTCGGGCCGCCGATGTCGATCTCCTCGATGAGCGCGTCGATATCGATGCCCGGACGGGCTGCCGCGTGCGCGAACGGGTAGAGGTTGACCGCCACGATCGCGAACGGGTCGATGTTGGCGTGGGCCAGCTGTCCTCGATGCTGGGGCGACCGAAGGTCGGCGAGGATGCCGCCGTGGATGCGGGGATGGAGCGTCTTGACCCGGCCGTCGAGCATCTCCGGCGAGCCGGTGACCGCCGACACGTCGGTGACCTCCAGCCCAGCCCCGCGGATGGTCCGAGCCGTGCCCCCGGTCGACACCAGCTCGAAGCCCAGGGCGTCGAGACCGCGGGCGAGATCCTCGAGGCCGTCCTTGTCGGACATCGACAGCAACGCCCGTCGGGGCTGCAGGATGCGACCGGAGCGCGTCCGGTCGAACGTGAGGTGGCCAGCCTCGTCGACGCCCAGGGTCCCTGCGGCCGCCATGGCCACCACCCGCGGCAGCAGCCGGTGCTCCACCGCGTGGATGCGCTCGCCGAGCGACGTGCTGTCGTCGGATGGCAGCACGGGCACGGCCTCCTGGGCCACGATCGGGCCGCCGTCGAGTGTCGCGTCGACGAGGTGGACGGTCACGCCCGTGACCGCGACCCGCGCCGCGAGCGCATCGTCGATGGCATGGAGTCCCGGGAAGGCGGGCAGCAGGGACGGATGGACGTTGACGATGCGACCCCGGAAGGCAGCAAGCGTGTTCGCGCCGAGGATACGCAGGAAGCCGGCGAGGACCAGCAGCTCGGCGTCGGCAGCCTGGAGACCCGCGGCGAGACCCATGTCCCAGGACGCCCGGTCCGGATGTCCCGATGGAGGCACGAACAGCACCGGGATGCCGTGTTCGACGGCCCAGTCGACGCCCGGACAGACCCGGTCGGCGAAGGCCGTGGTGATGGTGCCGCCCAGGACCCCCCGCCGCTGGGCGGCGTGGAGCGCCCGCAGGTTGCTCCCCTGGCCCGACACGCCGACCGCGATGCGCACCCCGTCGCTCATCCGACCTCCTCGAGATAGCGCATCGGCCCCGCGGCCGCGTCCGGCACCACCGACCCGATGTCCCAGGCTTGCAAGTCCCGACCCGCCAGCAGGTCGATGACGATGGGCACGGCCGCCGGCTCGACCACGATGGCCATGCCGATGCCAGCGTTGAAGGTCGCCCGCAGCTCCGGGCCGTCCAGGCCGGCAAGATGCGCGATGCGCGCGATCGCCGGCGGTACGGGCCACGCCCCGACGCGCACCCGTACGCCCAGGCCGTGGGCGACGGCCCGGGGCAGGTTGCCGGGCAGACCCCCGCCGGTGATGTGCGCGATGCCACCCAGCCGCAGGTCGTCCGCGCGCAGCCGGTCGATGACCGCCAGCACGTGCCCGGCGTAGATGTGGGTCGGTTCCAGAAGCGCGTCCCCGAGCGTCCTGTCCCCCAGCATCTCGCCCAACGATGTGCCGGTCGTGCGCAGGGTGGCGCGCACCAGGGAATAGCCGTTGGCGTGGAGGCCGGACGACTCGATGCCCACGATGCGGTCGCCGACCCGGGCGCCGGAGCCGTCGATGAGCCGGTCGCGATCGACGATGCCGACACAGAACCCGGCCAGATCGAAGGCGTCGGCATCCATGACACCGGGATGCTCAGCCGTCTCGCCACCAACGAGCGCAGCGCCCGCGTCGGCGCAGCCTGCCGCGATGCCGCTCACCAGGTCAGCGATACGTTCCGGGTGCAGCCGACCGACCGCGAGGTAGTCGAGGAACAGCCACGGCCGCGCACCGTGGCAGACGATGTCGTCGACGCACATCGCCACCAGGTCCCGGCCGATGGTGTCCAGGCGACCCATCTCGCGCGCGATCTCGGTCTTGGTGCCCACGCCATCCGTGGCACTGACCAGGACCGGACGGGCATATCCCGTGGGCAGCTCGAGCGCCGCGCCGAAGCCGCCCAGGCCGCCGAGCAGGTCGACACCGGCCGCACCCGCGGTGGCGATGCGGTCCCGGAGCAGCGACACCGCCCTATCGCCGGCGGCGACATCCACGCCGGCCGCGGCGTATGCCGAGCGGCCAACCTCGCCACCCGCCTGCCTCTCCCCCTGGTGCATGCCGTCGTGATCTCAGGCGGTCGGCAGCGGTTCGTGCTCCAGCACGAACTTGTGGGACGCCACGTCGTACGGCACGGGCACGGGATAGTCGCCATCGAAGCAGGCGAAGCAGAAGCGCGCGCGGGGCAGGTCGATGGCGTCGAGCACCCCGCCGATCGACAGGAACGCCAGGGAATCGGCGCCCACGAAGGCGCGGATGCCCTCGACGTCGAGGCGGCTCGCGATGAGCTCGGTCTCGATGGAGGTATCGATGCCGTAGAAGCAGGGATGGAAGATGGGTGGCGCGCTGATGCGCAAGTGGACCTCGGCAGCACCCGCGCGACGGAGCAGCGAGACGATCTGGCGGGTGGTCGTGCCTCGCACGATGGAGTCATCCACGACCACCAGGCGCTTGCCTCGGACCTGCTCCCGGAGGACGCTCAGCTTCATGTTCACGCCCCGCTGGCGCATCGACTGGCTGGGCTGGATGAAGGTCCGGCCCGCATAGCGGTTCTTGACCATCCCCTCCCGATATGGGATGCCGGAGGCCTCCGCGTAGCCCGCCGCGGCGGGTGCGCCCGTGTCCGGCACCGGCATGACCAGGTCGGCCTCCATGGGCGCCTCGCGTGCGAGCACCTCGCCCATCCGACGCCGCGCCTCGTACAGGTTCCGGCCGAGCATGTACGAGTCGGGCCGGGCGAAGTAGATGAGCTCGAAGACGCAGAGGCGCTCCTTGCCCTCGGCGAACCGGATGGACCGCGGGCCCCCGGGCTCACCCAGGACCACGATCTCGCCCGGCTCGACGTCCCGCAGATAGTCGGCGCCCAGGACGTCGAGCGCCGCGGTCTCCGATGCCAGCACCCAGCCACGACCACGCGGTGCGCCGGGGACGTCGGACCCCGCGTCGTCCCAGGGCAGCGGCGCGGACACCACCTCGGCATGGCCCGGTGACAACGGCACGGCATCCGCGACGATGGCATCGAGCGGCAGCCGACCCAGGACGAGTGGCCGGAAGCCGTAGGGATCGCGTGCCCCGATGACCCGTCCCTCATCCATGACCACGAGCGAGTAGGCGCCCGCCACCCGGGGCAGCAGGTGCACGAGCGCATCAACGAGGTCGTCGCCGGGCTCATCAGCGAGGAGCGCGGTGAGCACCTCCGTGTCGGTCGTGCCCACGAGCCGGCTCCGACCGCCGGGCAGCTCCGCGAGCAGCGCCTGGGTGTTCACGAGATTGCCGTTGTGGCCGATCGCGACCGTCCGGCGCGGCCCCAGCCGGAAGGTGGGCTGGCTGTTCTCCCAGAGCGTGGAGCCGGTGGTGGAGTAGCGGCAGTGGGAGATGGCGAGGTCGCCCTGAAGCGACGCGATGTGCGTCTCGTCGAGCACCTGGGAGACGAGCCCGAGGTCCTTGTAGACCATCACGCCATCCCGGTCGCTGACCGCGATGCCGGCCGATTCCTGGCCCCGATGCTGGAGCGCGAACAGGCCCAGGGCGGCGAGCGGCGCGGCCTCCTGGCCGGGCGCATGGATGCCGACCACACCGCACATCGCGCTAGCCCTCCTGGTCCGTGGGTCCCGAACGCCAGCCGTCATCGCCGAGGGCTCGCGGCAGGCCGTGCTCCCACGCGTCGCGCAGCACATCGAGCGGCTCATCGAGGTCGTCGGCGATACCCGCCCCACGTTCGTCCGCGCCGCGGGGTGACCCCTCGCCCACGAGTCGGATGCGGAGGCGGTCGCCGCCGGTCTCGCCGAGGGCGCGCAGCGGCACCCCGGCCGCGGTGGCCAGCGCGACGAGCGCATCCCAGTCGGCCGGCTGGACGGTGACCAGGACCCGGCTGGGGCTCTCCCCGAACAGGTCGCGCGCCGGATCGGCGCCGACGCCCAGCGTCAGGTCGGCCCCGACGCCACCCCAGAGGCACATCTCCGCGATGGCGACGGCCAGCCCGCCACCACTGACGTCCTGCGCCGCGCCGAGCAGACCGGCCGCGGCCGTGTCGGGCAGCAGGGCGAGCAAGGCGGCATGGCCCGCGAGATCGATCTCGGGTCGTCGATCGTCCGGCCCGGGACCCGCCAGCTCGACATAGATCGAGCCACCCATCCCCGGCCCGGTCGTGCCCAACAGACCCACGATCTCGCCCGGCCCGCCGGGGACCGGACCGACCCGGGTCGTGATGTCGTCGAGCAGCCCGACGACCCCCACCTGGCACGTGGGCGCGATGGCGCCGGTCGCCGCGGATTCGTTGTAGAGGCTAACGTTCCCGCCCGTTATCGGGAGATCGAGCGCCCGGCACGCGTCACCCAGGCCGCGGACACCCTCCTGGAGCTGCCAGAACGCTTCCGGCCGCTCTGGATCGCCATAGTTGAGGCAGTTGGTGACCCCCAGGGCACGCGCTCCGGTCACTGCCACGTTCAGGGTGCATTCCGCGACCGCGAGCGCAGCACCGGCCCACGGGTCGAGCAGCCCCACCCGTTCCAGGGCATCGGTCGCCATCACGAGCCCCTTGCGGGTGCCCTTGACGCGCAGTACGGCAGCCCCGTGGTCGCTGCCCTCGACGGTGTCGGCGCCCACGGTGGAGTCGTACTGGTGGGTGACCCACGCCCGGGAGCAGAGATCGGGGTGGCCAAGCAGCGCCTGGAGGACGGCGCCCGGGTCCATGCCTCGCTCCGGCAGGCCGGCGCCCCGATCCGAAGCCAGGGGCGCGGATGTGCCGCCGCTCGGCGTGCCGTCGCCGGGCACCGGTGCAGCCCGGCGTCGGGTGGGCGCGGCACCGACCCGCTGGTGGACGATGGCGTCGCTCGTGAGCGCGGCAGCCGGGATGCGGGCGAGCTCCTGGGCACCCGGGGCGGGCTCCCCTGCCGCATCGAGACCACCGGCGACGATGGTGATGAGCCCGTCGCCCGTGACCCGACCGATGACCGCGGCCGGCAGGTCCCAGCGGCGGCAGACGTCGAGGACCGCGGGCAGCTGCGCCGCGGTGACGATGGCGAGCATCCGCTCCTGGGACTCGGAGATCATGACCTCGAACGGCTCCATGCCCGGCTCGCGTCGAGGGATCGCATCGAGGTCGACCCGGATACCGGTCGCGGAACGATCCGCCGTCTCCGACACGGCACAGGTGATGCCGGCGGCGCCGAGGTCCTGGAGACCCTCGACGAGCCCACCCTCGATGAGCTCCAGGCTCGCCTCGATGAGCAGCTTCTCCGCGAACGGGTCGCCGACCTGAACGCTCGGTCGCTTGGCGCCCGACCCCTCCCCGAAGGTGGCGCTCGCGAGCACGGACGCACCGCCGATACCATCACGCCCCGTGCTCGACCCGAACAGCACCGCGAGGTTGCCGGGGCCCGGCGCCGCGGCCCGGGTGAGATGCCGCTCCTCGAGCACCCCCACGGCCATCACATTGACCAGCGGGTTCCCGGCGTAGCTCGGATGGAACACCAGCTCGCCACCGACGGTGGGTACCCCGACGCAGTTGCCATAGCCGCTGACCCCACGCACGACGCCGCGCACGAGATGGCGGGTCCGGTCCTGTGCGGGGTCACCGAACTTGAGCCCGTCGAGGATCGCCACGGGTCGGGCGCCCATGGTGAAGATGTCCCGCAGGATGCCGCCGACCCCGGTCGCGGCGCCCTGGTACGGCTCCACCGCGCTCGGGTGGTTGTGCGACTCGAGCTTGAAGGCGACCGCGAGGCCATCACCGATGCGCACGACGCCCGCGTTCTCGCCGGGACCCGCGACCACCTCGCTGCCACCCGTGGGCAGCGTCGCGAGCAGCGGCTTCGACGACTTGTAGGAGCAGTGCTCGCTCCACATCACGGAGAACATCGCGAGCTCGAGGTCATTGGGGTCCCGACCCAACCGGTCGCGGATGGCGTCGAGCTCCAGGTCCGTGACGCCCAGGGCGCGGTGGAGCGGCACGTTCGTGGAGATGGCCACCGGCGAACTCGTCATCCGCCGACCCGCACCGGCTCGCGACGCGTGGTCGCAGCGACGCTCTCGACAACGGAGCGCAGCAGCAGCAGCCCGTCATCCGAGCCCAGGATCCGCTCGGCGGCCCGTTCCGGATGGGGCATCAGGCCGCAGGTCGTCCCGCTGGCATCAAGGACGCCCGCGATGTCCCGGGACGACCCATTGGGATTGCCCTCCGGCGGTGCATATCGGAAGACGACCCCACTCCGGTGCTCGAGCGCATCGAGCTCCGCGTCGGGCAGGAAGTAGTTCCCTTCTCCATGCGCGACGGGCATCCGGAGGGTGGCCCCGGACGGGATGGCCCGGGTGAACGGCGTGTCGTGGCGCTCGACGCGCAGACGCACCCAGCGATGCTCGAAGCGGAGGCTCGCGTTGCGCAGCAGCGCACCGGGCACAAGGCCGGCCTCCGCGAGCACCTGGAACCCGTTGCAGATGCCCAGCAGCAGCCCGCCCCGGTCGGCATGCTCGCGGACCGCACCCATCACCGGGCTGAAACGGGCCAGCGCACCGGCTCGCAGGTAGTCTCCGTAGGCGAAGCCACCCGGCAGGATCACCAGGTCGGCGCCTCGCAGGTCGGTCGTCTCGTGCCACACCGGGAAGGCCTCAGCGCCCACGAGCGACGCGGCATACAGCGCATCCCGGTCACAGTTCGAGCCCGGGAAGACGACGACGCCGACCCTCATGCGCCGACCCCCACGGCGGTCGCCTCGAGCGCGTCGATGGCATACGACTCGATGAGGGGGTTGGCGAACAGCTCCGTGGCGAGCCGCTCCACGAGCAGCCGGGCTGCGGCATCGTCCACGGCATCCACGCTCAGCTCGACCCGTCGACCGACGCGCACGCCGTGGACCTCGGTCACGCCGAGGTGCGGCAGGCTGGTCTCGACCGCCCGACCCTGCGGGTCGAGGATGCCGTCGCGGGGCATCACCGAGACGGCGTATCGGAACGTGCTCATGGGTCGATGGCTCCCGTGTTGCTCACGACGGTATCGGTGGCGAGATAGTCCTCGAACGAGCCGCCCGTGAGCCGCTGGTACGCCGCGAGGTATCGGGCGCGCGTGCCGGTGACGACGTCCTCGGGCAGCGCCGGTCCGGGCGGCGTCCGGTCCCAGTCCTGACGCAGCAGCCAGTCCCGCACGTACTGCTTGTCGAAGCTCGGCTGGGGACCACCGGGTGCCCACGACGCGGCGTCCCAGAAGCGGCTGGAGTCGGGCGTCATCAGCTCGTCGATGATGATGAGGCGCGCCTCCTCGGGGATGTCGTCGCCGACCGAGGGCAGGATGCCCAGCTCCATCTTGGTGTCGGCAAGGATGATGCCCCGAGCCTCGGCGTGAGCGGCGCCCATGCGGTAGATCCCGAGCGCGAGCTCCCGGGCACGCTCCGCCACCGGGCCACCGACGAGGGACACGAGACCGTCGAAGTCGATGTTCTGGTCATGGCCGCTCTCGGCCTTGGTCGAGGGCGTGAACACGGGCTCCGGCAGTCGGTCGGCCTCGCGCAGGCCGGCCGGCAGGGCCACCCCGGAGACGGCGCCCGTGCGCTGGTAGTCGAGCCAGCCACTGCCCGAGAGATGGCCACGCACGATGAGCTCCACAGGCAGCGGGACGGCGCGCTGGCAGATCGATCATCCGCCCCCGCAGGTCAGTCGCATGGGCGGCCCAGGTCGCCGGCAGCGACCCGGGATCCGTGCCCACCAGGTGGTCGGGGATGAGGCCTCGGGTCCGCTGGAACCAGAACCGGGAGAGTGCCGTGAGCACCCGGCCCTTGTCGGGCACGAGCGTCGGCAGCACGACATCGAATGCGGAGATCCGGTCGGAGGCGACCATCAGCAAGCGATGGTCGTCGAGCGCATACAGGTCGCGCACCTTGCCCGAGCGAAGGAACGTGCCGTCGGTCACGTCGGCGGTCATCGTCCGCCTTCGCCTGCCGGGGCGGGTCGATCGAGGAGGCGCAGCCGATCGAGGATCGTCGTCGCATGCTGGAGCGCCAGCTCGTCATCGAAGCTCGCGGCGAGGAGGGCCGGCGGCAGGGCTTCCGCCACCTCGGGGTCGGCCGCCAGCAGCTCCCTGAACGATCGCCGCTCATCGGCCGCGCGCATCGCGCTGCGCTGGACGATGACGTAGGCATCCTCCCGTGAGAGGCCGCCGTTGTCCACCAACGCCGTCAGCAGCCGGCTCGAGGCGTGCAGGCCGAGACCCCGGTCGATGTTCTCCAGCATCCGCTCCGGCCGCACCAGCAGCCCCGTGACGAGCCCCTGGAAGCGGACGAGCATGTAGTGGAGCAGCGTCGTGGCGTCCGGCAGCGCCACCCGCTCCACCGAGGAGTGGCTGATATCCCGCTCGTGCCACAGCGCCTGATCCTCCATACCCGCGAGCGCGAAGCCACGCAGCAGCCGCGCGAGGCCAGCCAGCCGCTCGGACAGGATCGGGTTGCGCTTGTGGGGCATCGCGCTGGAACCCTTCTGGCCCTGCCGGAACGGCTCCTGGAGCTCCGCGATCTCGGTGTGCTGGAGGTTGCGCACCTCGGTCGCGAAGCGCTCGATGGAGCCGCCCGTGACGGCGATGGCGGCCAGGAACGCCGCGTGGCGGTCACGCTGCACGATCTGGGTGCTGACCGGGTCGGCCGCCAGGCCCAGCGCCGCGAGGGCGGCCGCTTCGACATCCGGCCCCAGCTGCGAGTAGGTGCCGACCGGGCCCGAGATCTTGCCCGTCGCCAGATCGTCTGTCGCGGCCTGGAGTCGGCGGCGGTCGCGGTCGAGCTCGAAGGCCCAGGATGCGAGCTTGAGACCGAACGTGATGGGCTCCGCATGCACCGAATGGGTGCGGCCCATCTGGAGCGTCTGGGCATGCTCGCGGGCACGCTCCACGAGCGTCGCGATGGCATCGTCGATGGCGCCCAGGAGCAGCGCACCCGCCGCCTGGCATTGGAGGGCGAGCCCGGTGTCCACGACGTCGCTGCTGGTCAGCCCGAAGTGGAGCCAGCGTCCCTCGTTGCCCACCGTCTCCGCCACCTGGCTCACGAACGCGATGACATCGTGGTCCGTCGTGCGCTCCAGCTCCGCGATGCGTTCGACATCGACGCGGCCGCGCTCCCGGATGGCCTCGACCGCCTCGGCTGGCACGATGCCCTGCCCGACGAGCACGTCGAGCACGGCAAGCTCCACGCGGAGCATCTGCTCGAATCGCGCCTGATCGGTCCACAGGTCGGCCATCGCCGGCAGCGAGTAGCGCGGGATCATGCCCGCGACCCCGAGACGACCGGGCTGCGGCCGATATCACGCCGCAGCTGCATCCCCGGCATCGCGATGTGGTCGACGGCCCGGTACACCGCCGCGATGGCATCGCCGGCGTCCGGTCCCTGCCCGACCACCGCCAGCACGCGACCGCCAGCGGTCACGAGCGCATCGCTGGAACCCGCCACGCCGGCGCAGAAGGCGAGCGCCCCGGTCGCTCGCGCAGCGTCGATGCCCTCGATCACGTCACCGGTACGTGGCGTGCCGGGATAGCCCTCGGCTGCGATGACGACCGCCACCGACGCGCCCGGACGGACCGGCAACAGGTCGCCGGTGATGCCCAGCGCGGTGGCTGCGGACGCGAGTCGTCCGGTCGCGACCCCGTCCAGCAAGGGCAGCAACGGCACGGCCAGGCGGGGCAGCGTCGCCTGCGTCTCGGGATCCCCGAACCGGACGTTGCACTCCAGCAGGCGCGGACCAGCCGCCGTGAGCATCAGGCCCGCGAACAGGACGCCCCGGAATGGTGACCCACGGTGCGCGAGCTCCGCCAGGATGGGTCGATGGACCGTCGCGAGGATGCGCCCGACGTCACTGTCGGTGGGCGCGTCCACGGGTGAGATGGCACCCATGCCGCCGGTGTTGGGCCCGGTATCGTCGTCGCCCAGGCGCTTGTGATCGCGCGCCGCCGGCATCCCCAGGATGGTGCTCTCGTCGCAGAGGGCGATGACGCTCACCTCCTGACCCGTGAGTACCTCCTCGATGACGATGCGTCGGCCGGCAGCTGCGAAGTCGCCACCGACGAGACAGCCACGGATGGCCCGCTCCGCCTGGGCGATATCCGCGCAGACGGTGACGCCCTTGCCGGCTGCGAGGCCGTCCGCCTTGACGACGACCTGACCATCGCGCGCGCGGGCGTACGCAAGGGCTGCCGCGAGATCCGGTTCGTCGAAGGTCGCACCGTCGGGGATCGGCACACCGGCCGCCGCCGCGACCTCGCGACAGAACGATTTGCTGCCCTCCAGGCGCGCAGCGGCAGCCCCCGGCCCGACGACAGCCACGCCGATGCCACGGAGGCGATCGGCCAGCCCGGCGACCAAGGGTGCCTCGGGGCCGATGACCACGAGCTCGATCGATTCGCGCCGGACCAGCTCCACGAGACCTGGTGCGTCGTCAACCGCCACCGGGGTCACCTGGGCGACATCGGTCATGCCCGGATTGCCAGGCGCCACGAACGGCCGCGGCGTCCCGCCGTCGGTCGCCAGGCGCCAGCAGAGTGCGTGCTCCCGACCGCCGGAGCCCACCACGAGCACTCGGCGATCCATCGTCAGGCCCCGGCTGCCGCGACGGTGCGGCGAGCGGTCGGTGCGACCCGTCCCGTCCGAACGATGGTCTGCGTCCGCTCGGGCCCGACGCTCACGAGCGTGATGGGCACCCCCGCGAGCTCCTCGAGGGCATCGACATAGTTCGCCGCTTCGGTCGGCAGGTCGGCCATGCTGCGGACGTCCTGGAGCTCGGCATCCCAGCCTGGGAAGGTCGTGTACGACGGCGTCGCGCGCTCCAGGTCGGACAGCGACAACGGCCATCGAGTGGGGACGCCATCCACGACATAGCCCGTGCACAGCCGGATCTGCGGCAGCCCGGACAGGATGTCGAGCTTGTTGACCATGATGCTGCTGACGCTGTTCACGGAGACCGCGTACCGCAGGGGCGCGGCGTCGAACCAGCCGCAGCGTCGCTGGCGGCCCGTCGTCGTACCGAACTCGCGCCCCTTCTCGAGCAGGTGCCGACCGGTCTGGTCGTCCAGCTCGGTCGGGAACGGCCCCGTGCCGACACGCGTCGCATACGCCTTCATGACCCCGATGACCTGGTCGATCTGGAGCGGCCCCACGCCACCGCCGGTGGCGGCGCCACCCGCGATGGGGTTGCTCGACGTGACGTAGGGATAGGTGCCATGGTCGAGGTCGAGGAGCGTCCCCTGGGCACCTTCGAGCAGCACGTGCTCGCCCCGCTCGAGGGCATCCTGGACCAGGTTCGTGGTATCCACGATGTGCTCCCGGAGCTGCTCGCCCCAGCCCGCCGCCTCCGTGACCACGGTCTCGAGCTCGAAGCCGGGGAGGCCGTAGGTCTCCTCCAGGATCGCGTTGCGTTCGGGGAGGACCCGCGCCAGGCGCTGCCGCAACCAGGTCGGATCGAGCAGGTCGCCCATCCGGATGCCCAGTCGCCAGGCACGATCGGCGTAGGCGGGCCCGATGCCCCGCCGGGTCGTGCCCAGGCCCTCACCTGCCAGGCGCGCTTCGGCGGCCCCATCAAGGGCGACGTGGTAGGGCATGATCACGTGGGCCGCGCGGCTCACCCGGATACGGGACGCGTCGATGCCCCGCTGGGTGAGCATCGCCATCTCGGTCAGGAGCGTCCGGGGGTTGACGACCACGCCATTGCCGATGACCGGCGTGATATGAGGGTGGAGCACGCCGCTGGGCACCAGGTGCAGCTTGAACACCTCGTCGCCGATGACCACGGTGTGGCCCGCGTTGTCGCCACCCTGGTAACGCACGACAAGGGAGACCGACTCGGCCAGGAGGTCGGTGGTCTTCCCCTTGCCTTCGTCGCCCCATTGCAGGCCGACGACGACGGTGGCTGGCATCAGGCGCCTCCTTGACATGAAGAAGCCCCAGCCACGGAAGGCTGGGACCTGGATACACGGCGCCCTTGTGCTCCCCACCGGGGGAGTTCGACCCGGCTCCAAGTGCGTGCTGGCCTCACGGGACCAGCGACGCCGGCTCTGGCGATGCTTCCCTCCTCTGGCGTGTCGGTGTCGTTCGCACCGGCTCGTCAGGACCCCGGGATGATACCAGCCCGGCCGGGGCACCCGGGACGCGCCCGGGCCACGGAAGGGTTTCGGACGGGTGACGGCAGGGCGCTACGGTCACAGCGAGCGCGGGGCCTCGGGCCGTGTGCTGCGCCGCGGGGCCTCGGGCCGTGTGCTGCGCCGCGGGGCCTCGGGCCGTGTGCTGCGCCGCGGGGCCTCGGGCCTGTGCTGCGCCGCGGGGCGCGGCTGCCCGGACGTCAACGGCACCGCGGGGCTCCGGGTCCCTGCGCTCCGAGTCTCCGAGTGCGCCGGTCCACCGCCCTGCGCGACAGGTATTCGCATCATGCGAACCCTGGGCCGCCGTGTGACAGGTTCCCGGGCTGCCGGGGGCCGTAAGGCGGCGGCACATCAACGATCATGCGGATGACGCGTGGAAATGCTCCTCAGGACGACGGATACGGCCGCAACGGCCACGTAAGCGACCCGGACACGCCCGGAAATGGCCGAGTGCTTCACTTCATGCGCAGATGTCGCCAGCACACCCCATCCAGGCCCCACCACCGCGAGTCGTCGCGGCGGCCCGACGGACCGCGATGCTGCTCGGGCTCGAGGTGCGTGACGAGCGTATCCGTCGCGGTTGGACCCAGGCACGTCTGGCGCAGGTGGCGGGCGTGTCGCCCGCGATGCTCCACGGTGTGGAGTCAGGCCGTGCCGCCACCGTCGAAGGCTATGCTCGGCTCGCCGATGCGCTCGGGCTGAGCACCCGCTTCACGCTGTTACCGAACGACCGACGGACCACCGCTCGAGACGCCGACCTCGTCCATGCCGCGCTGGGCGAGCTCGAAGCGACGCACCTTCGGCCCATCGGCTTCGAGGTCCGCCTCGATGAGCCATACCAGCACTTCCAGTTCGCCGGCCGAGCCGACCTTGTCGCCATCGACCGTGACCGGCGGGCGCTGCTGCACATCGAGAACCGGACCCGCTTCCCCGACATCCAGGCGTTCCTCGGCAGCTACAACGCCAAGCGGGCGTATCTCCCCGACGAGCTGGCGACGCGGCTGGAAGTCCGGTCATTCCGGAGCGTCACCCATGTCGTCGTGGCGCTGTGGTCGTCGGAGGTGCTCCACAGCCTCCGCCGACGCGAGTCGACGTTCCGATCGGCGTGCCCGGACCCGGTGGGGGCATTTGCCGCGTGGTGGCATGGTCAGCCGCCGGTTCGTGGCACGGCGAGCACCCTCGTCGTCCTCGACCCCGTCGCGCATGGCCGGCAGCGACCGTGGGTCGATCTTGATGGGGCGCTCGTGGCCCGGACTCGCCATCGGGGATACGCCGATGCAGCCCGGGTGCTCGCGACTTCCGGGCTCGGTGCGGCAGGCCCGCCGGGTGCGGCAGGCCCGCCGGGTGCGGCTCGCCCGCCCGGCGCAGCCGGCCCACTCGGCGGGCCAAGTCGGCGCGCACTCGGCGCCCATTCGGCGCGCACTCGGCGCCCATTCGGCGGGCCCACGGAGTGACACGCCCGCCCCTCGCACCGCTGTCTAGCGGACCGCGGGACCCTTCTGGAACACGATCTGGAGGTCCTGGGTGACGCCGGTGGCGAAGCCCGCCTCGCTGATCGAGAGGTAGTACTCCCACATGCGCACGAACCGGTCGTCGAAGCCCATCGCCCGCACATCGTCGAGGTGCTCGAGGAAACGGCTGCGCCACGCCCGGAGCGTGGTCACGTAGTGCTGGCCGATGTCGGAGACATCGGTGATGCGGAGGTCCGTGCGCCCCAGGGCCCGGCCGATGGCCCCCAGTGAGGGCAGCACGCCGCCGGGAAAGATGTATTGCTGGATCCAGTTGACCCGACCCAGCTGCGCGGCATGGTCGGCCTCATCGAAGGTGATGGTCTGGAGGCTCATCCGGCCACCGGGAGCCAGGGCCCGATCGCAGGCGCGGAAGAACGTCTCCAAGTACTCCGCACCGACCGCCTCCAGCATCTCGATGGAGACGATGGCATCCCAGGTCCCGGCGACCTGGCGGTAATCCCGCAGCTCGACGGTGACGAGGCGCTCGAGACCCGCCGCCAGGATGCGCTCGGTCGCGAGCGCGTGCTGGGCGCGGGACACGGTGATCGTCGTGACCCGGCAGCCCAGCTCCCCGGCCGCGTACAGCGCGAATCCGCCCCAGCCGGTGCCGATCTCGAGGACTCGCTCACCACCGGTCAGCCCGGCCCGCTCCGCCATCAAGCGGTACTTGTTGCGCTGGGCGTCGGCGAGGGACTGCTCCGGCGAAGCGAACACCGCGCTGGAATAGGTCAGCGTCTCGTCCAGGAAGAGACGGTAGAAGTCGTCGCCCAGGTCGTAGTGGGCAGCGATGTTGCGCCGGCTGCCGCGCTGGGTATTGCGACGCGAGCGATGGAGCAGCATCCGGCGGAGGTGCGCCGGCCACCGCCACCAGCCGCCCGAAACGGCCGCCGCACGCCGGTTCAGGGCACCCACCTCCAGCACCCGCGTCAGGTCCGGGCTCGACCAGAGCCCGGCCATGTATGCCTCGCCGGCTCCGGTCGCACCGCCCATCAACAGGCGCACGAACGCCTCGCTGTCGTGGACCCGGATCTCGGCCGCGAGCTCGGACCCCACGTCGCCGAAGGTGACCCGGGCGCCATCCGGCAGCACCACGTCCAGCCGGCCGATGCGGACCTGGCCTCCGAGCCCAAGGACGATGCGTCGAGCCAGGGATGTGAGCATGGGATCCGAGGCGGACGAGATGCGGCCGCCAAGGGTGCGTGTCACCGGGTCGCCTCCCCGTGGTGGTGGACGGGTGCGCCTCGCCGCCAGAGGCGGAGCCCGTGCCAGTGGATGAGACCCATCGTCCGCTGGGTCATGAACGGGTGACGGACGAGCATCCGCGCGAGCGTCCGGTCGGTCAGGCGGACCCGGCGGAGCGTGATGCTGGTGCTCAGCAACGGCTCCCCATCCGCGCTCTCGTCGATGGTGACGCGCAGCGAGGCGGGCTCGTCCCGGACCATGACGGCGTACCGACCATCCATGTCGATGAACGGCGAGACATAGAAGCCCTTGTCCATGGAGGCCATGTGCGACACCCCCTGACGTTCGGGTCGAAGCGTATAGAGGTGCCGCTCGCCGTGGGTGTTGTGGACCTCGATGACGACGACTCGGAGCACCCCGCCGCCGTCGCGGCAGAGATAGAAGCTGGCCGGGTTGAACACGTACCCGAAGACCCGCAGGTTGGTCACCATGGTGATGCGCCAGCCATCGGGGTCGCAGCCCGCGTCCCGCAGGTGCTGGCGCATCGCCAGTGCGATGTCGCTCGCCGGCGGTACCAGGTGGTCGCGGTCGCGGAGGGTCACGACGTTGGGCCGGTTCCGGCTGATGAGCCGGATGCTCGCGGCGACCTCGTCCAGCTCATCCAGGTCGAGCGCGACGTAGTAGACGTCATGCTCCAGCTGATAGGTGAAGGGACGGCGCCGATGGTGGCGCACCTTCCCTTCCAACAGGTGGGACCTCATGCGGCTCGCTCCAGGGCGATCCTGGACATCGCCTCGGCGACCTCGAAGCCGGAGCGACACCCATCCTCGTGGAAGCCATAGCCCAGGTGGGCGCCGGCGTACCAGGTGCGTCGGGCGCCCTGCAGGTCGCGGATCCCTTGCTGCGCGTCGAGGGTTCGGAACGTGTACCTGGGGTGACGGAACGTGCGCTCGACGATGACCCGTTCCGGTCGGACACGGTCGCCGGGGTTCACCGACACGCAGTACGCCGTCGGGCCGGCGATCGACTGGAGACGATTCATGGAGTAGGTCATGGTCAGGTCGTCGGCAGGGTTCCGGCAGCTGGGCGTCTCGACATTCCACGAGGCGAGCGCATGCCGGCTCGACGGCAGCAGGCGCTCATCGGTGTGGAGCACCACCTGGTTCGCGGTGTACTCGAACGAACCCAGCACGTCTCGTTCCCGTTCGTCGGCGTCGACCAGGAGCCGCAGCGTGTCATCCGCGTGGGTCGCCATGACCACCGCTTCGAACGACTCCACCGTTCCGCCGTGGGTGCGCACCGCGACTCCATCGCGATGCCGCTGGACCGTGGTCACCGGGTCGCCCGAATGGACAGCACCCGGGGGTAGCGTCGCCGCGATCCGCTCGACGTAGCTGCGCGACCCGCCCGTGATGGTCCGCCACTGCAGCCCGCTGTGGCGACCGATGATGCCGTGGTTGTCGAGGAACCGGAGCAGGTAGTCCACGGGGAAGTCAAGCACCTGCCCCGGGCCCGTCGACCAGACCGCAGCCGTGATGGGTACCAGGAAGTGGTGCCGGAAGGCCCGCCCGTAGCGCTGCTCATCGAGATAGTCGGCGAGCGTCTGGCGGCTCGTCTCGTTGCGGTCGAGGCGCCGCCGCGCATCCCGATAGAAGCGCATGATCTCGGCGATCATCCGCCACTGTGATGGCCGGCCGACGGACGCGGGCGTCGCGAACAGGCCTCGCAGCCCATTGGTGCCGAACTCGATGCCGCACGCTCGGCAGGTGGAGCTGAGGGACATCTCCGTGGGCTGGGTCGCCACGCCCAGTTCCCGCAGCAGGCTCACGAATTGTGGATAGGTGGGCTCGTTGTAGACGATGAACCCGGTGTCGACCGGGACCATGCCCCCGGGTCCGTCGACAGAGACCGTTCGGACGTGTCCGCCGAGCTGGGGCTCGGCCTCGAACAGTCGGATATCGTGCTCGCGGTCGAGGAGGTAGGCGGCGGTCAGCCCGCTGACGCCCGCCCCGATGATGGCGATCCTCATGCCGGCGTCCCTGGTTCAGACGGCGCCTCGGCACGCGCATCAAGGGCGCGACGCATGCCCTCCACGGCATCATCGGCGAGCGTCGCGAACGCGCGGCCCAGGAACGGCGTGACCAGGCGCATCGCGCCGCCCAGACGGATGTCGGCGGTGTAGTCGATATGTGTGCCCGTGGCGGAAGGCGCGAACCGGATGTCGTCGACGGCCTCGACATTCGAACCCGAGCCCGTGAGCTGCACCCTGCTGGACGGTTCGAATGTCGTGATCTGGTACACCATCGGCACGACCCGGGAACCCATCCGGACCCCGAGTCGATAGCGCGACCCGACCCCCACCGGACCCGCATCGATCGCCTCGGACGTCACCGTGCCCGGATCCCAGTGCATGGAGTTGGCGAAGTCGGCGATGAACGCGAACGCCGCATCGGCACCGAGGCGCGTCTCGATCTGGCGCTGGAGTCTGGTCATCGTTCGTTCCTGTCTGGGTGCGGCATCATGGGCGTGACGGGGAGCGACGTCACGGATGGATATCGGGCTGCTCGATCGGCGGTCCAACGGGAGGAACCATGGACCTGCGATCGCTCATCGACGACGCCCTTGAGATCACCGTCATCGGCAGCTTCACGAACATCGGACCGCGCATCCGACGACCCCTGTTCGGATGGACGAACCCAGCCGCCGACTGCCTGCGCGACCGGACCGTGCTCGTCACCGGCCCGACATCGGGCCTTGGGCGCGCAGCGACCGATGCGCTCGCGGGCCTGGGCGCACGGCTGGTCCTCGTCGGTCGGAGCCCGGAGCGACTCGCGCGGCTGCGCACCGAGCTCCGCGATCGCCACGGCGATGATCGGTTCTCGACCGTCGTCGCGGACATGGGCTCCCTTGCGTCGGTCCGCGGCACGGTCGACCGCGTGCTCGCGACCGAGTCGCGTCTGGACGTGCTCATCGACAACGCGGGCGCCATCTTCCCTGAGCGAACGCTGGGGCCCGACGGCATCGAAGCGACGCTCGCCACGCTCGTGGTGGGTCCCTATGTGCTCACCCGGGGGCTGATGCCGCTGCTGGAACGGACGCCAGGGTCGCGGGTCATCTCGGTGACCTCTGGGGGCATGTACACACAGCAACTCGACGTCCACGACCTCTCATACGCAGCAGGTACCTACAACGGATCACTCGCCTATGCACGCGCGAAGCGGGCGCAGGTCGCACTCATGCGCGAATGGGCGCGACGACGCCGGGGCTCGGCCGTGGCGTTCGTGGCGATGCACCCCGGGTGGGCGGACACACCGGGCCTCGCCGCGTCGCTGCCGGCATTCCATCGGGTGATGGGTCCGCTGCTGCGCACCCCGTCCGAGGGGGCCGAGACGATCGTCTGGCTGGCCGCGCTCCCCGACGCGACGCCCTGGGACGGACGGCTGCTGCTGGACCGCCGCTCACGACCATTCGACCGCATCCCCGCGACCCGTCTGTCCTCGAGTGAACGTCGGGAGCTGTGGGACAACGTCGTCGCGCTGAGCGAGTGGCCGGTACCGTCGTGAGGACGAGCCGCGCCGACCATCCTGGCGGCCCAACCCCAGCTCCCGGGCACCGTCCTCAGCTGCCGGCGTTGCCCTCGCTAGAGGTCGACGGCTCGATACGAGCGCTACCGGCGGTCGGCGTGATGGTGCTTTCATGGCCGTCATGCCATCGAACGCGGTAGCGCTCATGCGCCTGGGACGGGACCACCTCCAGGATCTCCCCCTCGCGGGCCGGTCGGCCCACCTTCTCGGACTCGACGATGATGCGGTCACCAACGCTCGGTCCCATCGGGCATCCTCCTTGCTCTCGTCCGGCACGCCGTGGCCGCCCCAGCCGATCACCGATGCGGCGGCGATCCCACCCTGCCGGCATCACGCGCCGGCGACCAGTGCCGGACGGCTCTATCCCGTGGCTTTGGGGCCGAACATCCGCCCAGCGACCCGGTCCCGGTCCCAGAATGTCCCGTACTCGACCATCGACAGCTGGCCATCGCCCGGGAGGCTTCATGACCGTCTATGCCGACTACTCGCCCGAGGAGCAGCGGCTGCTGACGCAGGCGATCTCTGCCGCGGCCGTCGTCGTCTCCGCCGCCAGCCCGGGGTCCAGGGCAGACACGGTGAGCGAGGGGTTCGCGGCGGCGAGCTATGTGCTGGACAGCCTGGACGCGTCCGTCGGCAACACGCTCGTGACCTCGATCATCGTGGCCATCCGAGACCGCCTGGCGGCCGAGGAGGCCTTCCCGGACTACGTGACGGTGGCGACGGCGTCCGATGCGGCGGCGCGTGCCCGTGCCATCCTGGGATCCGTCGCGGACCTTGTCGATGCGCGGGCCCCGGCCGATGAGGCGACCGGGTACAAGCGGTGGCTGCTGCAGGTCGCCGACGTGACGGCGAATGGGGCGCTGGAAGATCGTGGTTTCCTGGGCTTCGGCGGGGTCCAGGTCAACGATGCCGAGCGGGCGGCCATCGCCGACGTCAGCCGGATCCTGGGCCTGAGCGCCTGATCGACCACCCCCGGTGGAGGCGGCACTTGCATGCGACGCAGGACCGCTCCACCGCTCGGACCCTGGGTTGGTGGGCGAACGCTGGAGCCTGCTGCTGCTCCGCGACGCGATGTTCCGTCGGCATGCTCGCTACGGCCAGTGGCGCTGCGGCTTCGGCGCATCGACGACGACAGCCGGGTCGCCGTTGCGAACGTCGTCGTCCGGCGGCGCTGACCACCAGCTTCCTCGCGAACGGCGTTGCTCGGCAGCGCAAAGCCGGCGGTAAGAGGCCGCCGCTAGGGTTCGTCGTGTCATCCGGACGGACCTCGCGCTCGACGCGTCGCTTCGACCACCCGACCGTGTGACGCCACCTCCGCCGCGCAGTCCCGCCGACCGCCAGCCGGACCCGCCAGCAGGACCCGCCGGTCCGATCCGCCGTCCGCCGACGACGCACGCCCGCACGCCACGCGTGCGGCGAAGGAGGAACGCATGAACCGCGTCCTGTTGACCGGTCGCCTGACCCGCGACCCCGAGATGCGCTCGCTCGCCAACTCGAAGGTGGTCACCCAGTTCAGCCTCGCCACGAACGAGTACCGCGGTGGCCAGGAGAAAGCCGAGTTCCACACGGTGGTGAGCTGGGACCGGCTCGCCGAGATCTGCGCCCAGTACCTGGGCAAGGGCCAGCTCGTGGCGGTCGAGGGTCGCCTCCAGACCCGCCAGTGGGAGGACGACCGCAAGTTGCGCCACTGGAAGACGGAGATCGTGGCGTCCTCGGTGGAGATGCTGTCCGGCCGCAAGAAGAAGGACTATGCCGCCGAGTCGGCGGCGGAGGCCCTTGCGACCCAGGCTGCCCAGCTCGGCGTCGAGCCGCACGAGCTCGCGGCCGACGACGACGATGACGAGCTCGACGACGAGGATGTGGAGCTCGAACCGGAGTTGGCCAGCGCAGCCGCCTGACTCTCCCTCGGCGGGCGCGGTCCCCCTGCCGCGCCCGCCGCAACCTACCCAGCAGTCGCGTCCGGGACGGTGTCCTCGTGGATCTGGCGTGCGGCGCGGTAGATGCGCCCGCCGACCCGGTTCTGGGCCTCGAGCACCATCGGCCGATGGCCCTGCCGCTTGAGCTCGTACGCTGCGACCAGGCCGGCCAGGCCCCCACCGATGACGACCACGTCACGACGAGGCGTCGGTCGGGGGTCGAGGCCCAGCGCGAGCGTCCCCAACACCCGCCGGGAGACGGGTGGCGCGGCGTCCGGTCCGGCTGGCCGGTCGCTGACCCGGGACCCGGTCACGTCGCCATGGTTGGCCACGGTGGCATCCTACCGAACGGCTCGGACCGCTTCGGCGCCCGCGACGCTACGCGAGATAGAAGAAGCTCACGGCCAGGATGCCGTAGACGCCGAGCAGCAGCGAGCCCTCCAGCCAGTTCGACTCGCCGTCGAGGGAGACGAGCGCGGCGATGACCGCGGCAGCACCGACCGCGGCGATCTCCAGGGGCGCGAAGACGAGGTCCATCGGCTGGCCCACGACCAGGCCGAGGAGGACCAGGACGGGTGCCACGAAGAGTGCCACCTGGAGGCTCGAGCCCATCGAGACCGCCATCGAGAAGTCGATGCGGTCCTTGAGCGCCAGCTGGACCGCCACCATGTGCTCCGAGAGGTTGCCGATGGTGGGGATGAGGATCACGCCCACGAAGAACGGCGTCAGGTCGAACTGCTCGATGAAGGGGTCGATGGCACCCACGAGCTGCTCCGAGAGCACAGCCAGGAACGCGGCCGAGACACCCAGCACCGCGATGGTGACGCGCGGCGTCCAGGCGGGTCCGGCATGCCCCTCCGGCTCCTGGCCGCCAAGGACCTCCTCGGGATGCTTGAAGCGCCACACGAGGCTCGTGAAGTAGAGCACCAGGAGCACGAGCGCCACGACGACGCTCTCCTCCACGCGGTGGTCGCTCGCGCCCTCCGGATGGGGCGAGAGCGCGAACACAGCGGGGATGAACAGGCCGATGACCGCCAGCATGAGCATCGTGGCGTCCATGCCCGCGATCTTGGCCGAGAACCGCTGGTGGCCGTGGCGCAACCCGCCCAGCAGCATGCTGGCGCCCAGGACCAGCAGCAGATTGCCGATGATGGACCCGGTGAGCGACGCCTTGACCACGTCCATCTTGCCCGCGGACAGGGCGAAGAAGGCGATGATGAGCTCCGCGATGTTGCCGAACGTGGCATTGAGGATGCCGCCGACCTGGGGTCCCGCCAGGCCACCCAGCCGCTCGGTCGCGATGCCCACGACGTATGCGAGCCCCAGGATGCCGGTGGCGCTGACGACGAAGACGGGCGTCCCGTCGATGTGCAGCAGCCACTCCATGACGATGGACAGGAGGCTGACGAGGAGCGTCCCGATGACGACCGCACGACCGACCGGCGTGAGGGCGCGCAGCACCGGGAAACCTGTCATCGACTCCCCTCCTCCGGATCGTGGAACAGCGCCCGACGGGGCAGGCCGGTCTCGCGGGCGACCGCCTTTGCGGCAGCACTTCGGGTCTGCCCCGCGGCCACGAGACGCGACACCTGGGCTCGCCCGTCCGTCAGGTCGACGGTCGCCATCGGCGCCGCCTCCCCGCTGACCGGCCCCACGCCCGATCCGCCCGCGACGACGATGGTGACCTCGCCTCGCGGCGGATCGTCGAGAGCACCCGCCGCGAGTGACTCGAGCGAGCCGCGGCGCACCTCCTCGTGGAGCTTGGTCAGCTCCCGGCAGAGGGCGCCCCGTCGTTCGGGGCCACAGGCACGGGCGAGATCGCGGAGCGTCGCCGCGGTGCGCCCGGGTGCCTCGAACAGGACGGTCGCCCGGTCGTCCGCGGCGATGCGCGCCAGCCGGTCGCGGCGTTCGCGGCCACGCCGGGGCAGGAACCCCTCGAACGCCCAGCGCGGCGCGGGGATGCCGCTCGCGACCAGCGCCGCGAGCACCGCCGACGGACCGGGGATGGGCACGACCCTGCCGCCCGCGTCCGCCCAGGCGCTCACCAGCTCACCGCCCGGGTCGCTCACGAGAGGCGTGCCCGCGTCCGTGACGAGCGCCACATCGTCACCGCCACGCAATCGCGCGAGCAGCTCCAACGCCCGTCGGTCGCTGCTCTGCGCGTGGTAGCTCACCAGGTGCGTCTCGATGCCGTGGCGCGCCCAGAGACGGCGCGTCAGGCGGGTGTCCTCGGCCGCGACCACCGCCACGGTCCGGAGGACGTCGATCGCCCGCAGCGACACGTCGCCGAGGTTGCCGATGGGTGTCGCCACGACATAGAGGGTGCCCGATCCCGCTCTGACATCGCTGGTCGTCGACGGTGCGGGCGCGGCGGCGGCCTCAGCCACCCGTCGATCTCGGCCGGCGCCGGGGATAGAGGTAGTCGATACCCGCCGTGCGGGGGCCCACCTTGGCGATGGGCGGCATCTGGCGCTTGAACTCGGCACCCGCGACCATCCGGTCGACCCGCTCCACCATCCCTCGGTCGAAACCCTCGGCCACCACCTCGTCGATGGATCGCCGACCATCCACCAGCCGGAAGAGGATGCGGTCGATGGTCGCGTACGAGAAGCCGACCTCGGTCTCATCCGTCTGACCTGGCCAGAGGTCCGCGGAGGGCGCCTTGCGAATGACCGCGTCCGGGACACCCATCGCGATGGACGACTGGCGTACCTGGGACTTGTAGAGGTCCGCGATGGGCGCGAAGGCACAGGCGCTGTCGCCGAACAGCGTCGTGTACCCGATGAGCGTCTCGGTCTTGTTGCCGGTTCCGATCACCAGCCCCCGCCACGTCGCCGATCGGTCGTAGAGCACCAACATCCGGGTCCGCGCCATGAGGTTGCCGCGTCGCAGGGCACTCGCGTCCGCGTTCTCGGGCCGCCCGAAGTAGGCATCGACCAGGGGGCTGATATCGACCAGGTCAAGGGCACAGCCGATGTCGGCCGCGACCGTCTCGGCGTCGCCCTGCGACTCTGGCGAGGAGGTTCGGTAGGGCATCATCACGCACAGCAGGTTGGCCGCGCCGACGGCCTCGGCCGCCAGATAGGCCACGAGCGCGGAGTCGATACCACCGGAGAGACCCAGCACCAGCCGCTCGAAGCCAGCCTGCTGGAGCTGGGCCCGGATGAAGCCGACGATGATGCGTCGAGCACTATCGGTGTCGATGGACAGCTCCGGGGGCAGCTCGAATGCGGGTTCCGGTGTCGCCGGCCCCTGGGCCGTCATCGGCGTGTCCGTCCGTGGCCGCGGCCTGCGAGGTGGACGACGGCAGGCGCCTCAGAGCAGGAGGGCCCCTGACCCACACTGTGGGTGAGCCGAGCGATCCGGGCCCGCGACTCGCGGGATCCAGGCGTGGCATGGGTCGGACGCATCACTTCAGTATCCCCATGGGTCGAACACGCCATCCCGGGTGCCCGACTGGCGAACTCACCCACTCGATGGGTCGCGCCACCGGCACCAGTGTCCGAGGGTCTGCCGGGTGAAGATCGAGCCGAGCGGTCACGATGCTGCCCCGTCCTCGTCGAGCGGGTCGGCGGCGCGCATCCGGACGATCCGGTCGAGCTGGCGCAGGACGACATCCGGCCGCTCGTCGCGCAGCAGCGGCGTCGCGATGCGCTCCCGCCGTAGCTCGTGCGGGTCGATGGTCGTCAGGAACAGGCCCTCCTCGTGGAGCGGCGCCTGGAACAGGGTCGCGCCGGACGGACCCACCACCTCCGAGCCGCCCCAGAAGCTGATGGACTCGTCGACCCCGACGCGGTTGACGAACACCACGTAGCTCGTCGTCACCTGGGCATAGGTGCGGTTGAGCGTCCGCCACGAGGTCGCTGTGCCGAGCCCTTCACGGCTGCCCGCGGCGATGTCTCGCCCGGGCGACGACGAGACGTTGATGAGCACCTGGGCACCGTCGAGTGCGAGCAGTTGGGGCGTAGCCAGATGCCAGAAGTCCTCGCATACCGAGATGCCCAGCCGGAGACCGAGCCGGCTGCTCGCGGCGCGGAACACCGAGCCCGCCGCGAAGAAGCGTCGCTCATCGAACAGACCGTAGGTGGGCAGGAATACCTTGCGGTGGATGTGGCGGACGACGCTGTCCTCGAGCAGCGCCGCCGCGATGAACAGCCGATGGTCGTCCGACTCCTCCACGAACGAGACCACCGCAGACATGCCCTCGGCCGCCCGTGCGAGGTCGATCAGCCGCGGATCATCGGCGCGCATCGCCACCTCGGCGTTGAGATCCTGGAGCAGGTAGCCCGTCAGACCGAGCTCCGGGAAGACGATGAGGTCGGCCGCCTGCTCTCGGGCCGCGGCGATGAGGGCATGGTGGCGGGCCAGGTTGGCGTCGAGGGCGCCCAGTCGGGGTGCCACCTGGGCGAGCGCGACGCGGATGATGGCCATCAGGAGCGAGTGTAGGGCTCGCAGGCGGCCGCGGTCGGCGCTCCAGGTCCACGATCCGCCGCGCGTCCACCGCCGCACGTCCACCGCGTGACACCGGCTCTCCCCGATGGTAGCCTTCTGCGATCCTGCCTTCGGGCTTGTCTACCCCTGTCGTCGCGACATGGGGTCAGCGACGCCCGGTGACCGGCGTCAGCGATGACCCAGTCGGAGTCCGCGGAGGAGCGGCGACGACGTCGGTCTCGATGACAGAGCGCCGCGCGACGCTTCGCGCTGCACGAGGATGGAGGATCCACCACACATGACCCGACGACCCACCTGGGCGTCCGCGGTAGCCATCGGCGGGGCGGCCTTGCTCGCAGCCTCCATGGCCACCACCGGCCTGGCCCAGAGCCCCAGTGCTCCGGCAGCGACCGCTTACCCAGACCCGGTGGTGCAGCCGCCTTCGCTGACCGCCGACATCACGTCCTATCCCAACTACGGGGACGGCGTGGACTGTGCGAACGGCACGTTCAATGGCCGACCCTATTCGGGCAACCTCAAGTCCATCGAAGCGACCAGTCCGAACACGGTCGTGTTCACGTTCTGCAACCCGAACGTGGCATTCCTGTCGCAGATCGCATTCGCGGCTCTGGCGATCGATGACGCCCAGTACCTCATCGACCACGCGTCCGATGGCAAGCTGATCACCGAGCCCAACGGCACCGGACCCTACAAGCTCAGCTCCTGGGAGCAGGGCACGCGCATCGACCTGGTCGCGAATGACGCGTATTGGGGCGACAAGGCCCTGACCCCCAACATGGAGTTCCAGTGGAACGCGGAATCCGCGGCCCGCTTCCTGGCGCTCCAGTCCGGGACCGTCGACGGAATCGACAACCCGGGCAAGGATGACATGGCGGCCATCGCGGCTGACTCGAGCCTCGCGCTCTATCCCCGCGAAGGCATGAACACCATGTACATCGGCATGAATAACACCTACAAGCCCTGGAACAACCAGAAGGTCCGCCAAGCCATCGCGCAGGGCATCGATCGCCAGCGCATCGTCGACAACTTCTATCCCCCCGGATCGTCGGTCGCCGACTACTTCACGCCGTGCTCGATCCCGTTCGCGTGCGAGGGCGGCAAGTCCTGGGAGTTCGACGCCACCGCTGCCAAGGCACTGTTGGACGAGGGCCTCACCGAAGAGGGCATCGATCCGGCGACCTTCACACCCAAGCTGTCCTACCGTCCCCCGCCCCGGCCCTATCTGCCCGACCCGCCAGTCATCGCCCAGGAGATCGCCAGCCAGCTCCAGACGAATCTGGGCATCAACGTGACCCTGGACCAGCAAGAGTCGGGGACCTACCTCGACAACAACGCGGCCGGCCTGCTCGACGGCCTGTTCATCCTTGGCTGGGGCGCGGATTATCCGGATCCCAGCAACTTCATGGACTACCACTTCGGCAATGGCGCCGGCAAGAAGTTCGGTGATCCCTATCCCGACCTCGTCGCCGCGGTCACCAAGGGCGGCCAGTCGGCCGCTGACGCGGACCGGCTTGCCGCCTACACCACCGCCAATGACCTCATCCGCCAGGAAGTGCCCCTCGTCACGGTGGCTCATGGCGAATCCGCCACGGCGTTCAAGGCGGACGTCGCGGGCGCCCACTCCTCGCCCCTCACGAGCGAGGTCTTCTCGGTCATGAAGGCCGGCGATCGGGACACCCTGGTGTTCATGCAGAACGGCGAGCCGCATGGCCTCTACTGCGCGGACGAGACCGACGGTGAAGCCCTGCGCGTCTGCGAGCAGGTCAAGCAGTCGCTCTATGCGTACCAGGTCGGCAGCACGGCGACCGAGCCGTCCCTGGCCACCGCGTGCGTGCCCAGCGATGACCTCACGGTCTGGACCTGCACCCTGCGTGACGGTGTCACCTTCCACGACGGGGCGACGCTGGATGCCAGCGACGTGGTCGTCTCGTTCGCCGCGCAGTGGGATGCGCTCAGCCCGCAGCACGTCGGTCGCACCGCGACCTTCGAGTACTGGTCGTCGCTCATCGGTCAGGGTTTCCTCAACCCACCCGGACCGTGCGGACTGCCGAACACCGCGGCCTGCGAGTAGCGGCAAGACCTGGTCCCCGGGCACCCGGAGGGTGCCCGCATCACCTCGACAAGGGCGCTGCCGATGCCGGCGGCGCCCTTGTCATCATCCCCTTGATCGGACCCACACATGGCCCAGTACGTCATCCGGCGCGTTCTGATCAGCATCCCGATCTTCGTGGCGGTCATCTTCCTGGTCTTCGTCGTGGCCCGGCTGCTGCCTGGCGATCCGTGCCTGACGACCCTGGGTGAGCGCGCGACCCCGGAGCAATGCCGTCAGTTCGCCATCCGCTTCGGCCTGGATCAGCCCATCCCCATCCAGTTCCTGCGATACGTCCAGAACGTGTTCTCGGGCGACCTTGGCAACTCCATCCAGCTGCGGCTGCCCGTCACGGACCTGATCATCCAGCGCATGCCCACGACGGTCGAGCTGACCTTCTACGCGCTCCTGTTCGCGATCGTCGTCGGGGTACCCCTGGGCATCGTGTCGGCGTACCGGCGCAACTCGGCGGCGGACGTCGGCGTGATGGGCTTCGCGAACATCGGCATCTCGGTGCCCGTGTTCGTGCTTGGCCTGACGCTCGCGTTCCTGTTCGCGATCGTGCTCAAGAACACGCCCTTCGCGCTGCCGCCCTCGGGGCGCCTGAGTCCGGGCGTGCGTGTGGACTCGCTGGCCAAGGCCTGGGGCCTCGAGGGCGTGGAAGGTCTGCCGCGGGCCGCCCTCGACTTCGTGTCCAACATGTACACGGTCACGGCGCTGCTCACCCTCCAGTGGAATGCGCTCGCCGACGCCTTCCGGCACCTCATCCTGCCGGCCATCGCCCTGGGCACCATCCCCCTGGCCATCATCGCGCGCATCACCCGCTCGAGCCTGCTGGAGGTCATGGGCCGCGACTATGTGCGAACGGCCCGCGCCAAGGGCCTTGACGACTGGACCGTGCTCCGGAGGCACGCGTTGCGGAATGCGATCCTGCCCATCGTGACCATCATCGGGCTGCAGGTGGGCATCCTCCTGAGCGGCGCCGTGCTCACCGAGACCGTATTCGGACTGAACGGGGTCGGCAAGGCGATCACGGACGCCATCACGGGCCGCGACTACGCCGTCATCCAGGGCTTCACCCTGGTCATCGCGGTCGTGTTCCTGACCGTCAACCTGCTGGTCGACATCTCATACGCGTGGCTCGACCCGCGCATCCGGCTGACCTGATGCGGCCCTTCAGGACACGACCGTGAACATGGTCGCCGAGACCCAGATCGAGACCGCCCCGGTGATCGATGTCGGGAGCCCGCCCTCCAAGCTGCGCGAGACCGCGAAGCGCGTCCTGCGACAGCGATCGGCGGTCGTCGGGCTGCTCATCCTGCTGACGTTCGCGCTCATCGCGATCTTCGCCGCCCAGATCGCGCCCTACGGCCCGCAGCAGGACTTCCTGGGCCAGGTCGGCGTCAAGACACGTGGCGCACCCTGCATCCATCTCCTTGGCTGCCCCGCGGAACAGGGCGAGCACTGGTTCGGCCTCGATGGCAACGGCCGGGACCTGTTCACACGGGTCGTCTACGGCACGCAGATCTCGCTGTTCATCGGCTTCCTGACGGTAGGCGTGGCGATCCTCATCGGGGCCGTCCTGGGTGCCATCGCCGGGTTCGTCGGCGGACGCTGGGACACCTTCATCATGCGCCTCATGGACGTGCTGCTGGTCTTCCCGGCACTCATCCTGGCCATCGCCATCGTGACCGTGATCGGTTCCAGCCTCATCAACGCCGCCCTGGCCATCGGCCTGGTCGCTATCCCGATCTTCGCCCGCATCATGCGGGCGGCGATCATCACCACCCGCGAGCAGGACTTCGTCATCGCCTCCCGGGCGCTCGGGGAATCTCAGATGGGACTGCTGTTCCGGCGCGTCCTGCCCAACTCGCTGACGCCCATCCTGGTGGCCGGGACCCTGGCCATCGGCAGCGCCGTCTTGGACATCGCGGCGCTCTCCTTCCTGGGTCTGGGTGCCGATCCCAGGACGCCGGAATGGGGCGCGATGATCGGCAATGAGCGCAACTCCGTCTTCTCGGCGCCGCACCTGCTCATCTTCCCGGGCATCGCGCTCACGCTCACGGTGCTCGCCTACAACCTGTTCGGCGACGGGCTTCGTGATGCCCTCGATCCGCGGCTGAACCGATGACCGCGACCACCGCCGTCCCGGGCTCGCCTGCCGCCACCCTGCAGTCCGGGCGCCTCCTGGACGTCCGCGGTCTGCAGACGACCTTCAACACCCGCCACGGCCTGGTGCGTGCCGTCACCGGCGTCGACTTCCATATCGACCGGGGTGAGATCCTGGGCATCGTGGGCGAGTCGGGCTGCGGCAAGAGCGTGACGTCACTCTCGATCCTGCGGCTCGTGTCCAGCGCCGGGACGATCGACGCGGGCGAGGTCATCTTCGATGGCCAGGACCTGCTGACCCTCAGCGACGCTGACCTGCGCAAGATCCGTGGCGACCGCATCTCGATGATCTTCCAGCAGCCCCAGGGCTCCCTCAATCCGGTCATGGACGTCGGCGACCAGATCAGCGAGGTGCTCGAGCTGCACCGAGGCATGAAGCGCACCGCGGCACGAGGCCGCGCCCTGGAGCTGATGCGCATGGTGGGCATCCCGGACCCGGAACGACGGCTCAAGAACTATCCCCACGAGATGTCGGGCGGCATGGCGCAACGGGTGATGATCGCGATGGCGCTCGCCTGCGAGCCCGAGCTGCTCATCGCCGATGAACCCACGACCGCGCTCGACGTGACCATCCAGGCCCAGATCCTCGACCTCATGCGGACGCTCCAGAAGGAGACCGGCACGGCCATCATCCTCATCACCCACGACCTGGGCGTGGTGGCCGAGATGTGCGATCGGGTCGCGGTCATGTATGCCGGCGAGATCGTGGAGCAGACCGATGTCCGGTCGCTGTTCTCGGCGCCGATGCACCCGTACACACGAGGCCTCATCGGCGCGGTGCCCGTGCCCGGGGTGCTCATGGACGAGCTCGCGGTCATCCCGGGCAGCGTGCCCAACCTCATCTCGTTGCCCGAAGGGTGCCGCTTCGCGCCCCGATGCGCGGCACGCATCGAGCACAACAACGTGCTCGCGACGAGCGCCCATCCAGAGCTCCGCGACGTGACCCCCGGCCACACGGTCCGATGCTGGGTCTACCACCATGCGGACGGCAGCGACCGGTCGAGTCCCGATGATTGGCCGGAGGCTCGCCCATGACGACCGAGCTCGCAGCGACTGCCCCCGCTACCGAGCCGGCCACGCCGGCCACTGCCCAGCCCCGCGGGGACGGCACGCCGCTCGTCGAGATCAGCGGCCTGGTCAAGGCGTTCCCGGTCCGGGCGGGCGTGCTCCAGCGGACGGTCGCGGAGGTTCGCGCCGTTGACGGCGTGGACCTCGTCATCCACCGGGGTGAGACGCTGGGACTCGTGGGTGAGTCGGGCTGTGGCAAGACCACGGTCGGGCGGCTGCTGCTCCGGCTCATCGACGCGACCGCGGGCACCATCAAGTTCGACGGCATGGACATCACGCGTGTGTCCGGGACGGCGCTCCGGCCGTTCCGTCGCCGGATGCAGATCATCTTCCAGGACCCGTACGCGTCCCTCGATCCCCGGACGCCCATCGGTGACAGCATCGGCGAGGGTCTCCGCATCCATGGCATCGGTACGCCGCAGGAGCGCCGCGAGCGGGTGCGCAAGATCATGGATCTCGTGGGCCTCCAGCCCTACCAGGCGCCCCGGTATCCCCACGAGTTCTCAGGCGGACAGCGGCAGCGCATCGGCATCGCGCGGGCGCTGGTGCTGGAGCCCGACCTCATCGTGTGCGACGAGCCCGTCTCGGCGCTCGACGTCTCGATCCAGGCCCAAGTGCTCAACCTGCTCCGCCAGCTGCAGCGCGAGATGGGGCTGACATACCTGTTCATCGCCCACAACATGGGCGTGGTGGAGCACATCTCCGACCGGGTCGCGGTCATGTATCTCGGTCGGGTCGCGGAGATCTCGGGACGCGCAGGCATCTACCGGTCCCCTGCCCACCCCTACACTCGGGCGCTCATGTCGGCGATCCCGGTGCCCGACCCGGACGGCCGGCGACGCCGCATCATCCTCACGGGCGATGTGCCGAGCCCGCTCAACCCGCCGAGTGGCTGCACGTTCCACCCTCGCTGCTGGCTCCGGACGCGGCTCGATTCACCGGAGCGCTGCAGCACCGAGCGACCCGAGCTGCGTGACATCGCCGCGACCCAGAAGGTCGCCTGTCACTTCGGTGAGCAGACCGAGCCCCAGGCGAAGCTGCTGGAGCCGGACGCTCCCAGCTGAGCCGGCTCATGGCTGGGGAACGGCTGGACGACCCCCCTATCATCGGCTGGACACCTGACGAGGGAGGCTGTCGTGGCGAGGATCAGGTCCGGCTCCGGAGGTTCCCGGGGACATTGGCGGCGCCTCCGGGCGCTGGCGGTCTTCGTGGCGTGCCTGGCGCTGGCCAGCGCGGCCCCCGGGGCGGGGAGCGCGCGAAGCACCCCGGACGGGGTGGGGGGCACGGCGACGCAGACCCTCGCCGCAGGTGGCTCGGACTTCATGTGCGGCATCCGCGCGGACTTGACGCTCAGTTGCTGGGGCCGACCGACCCTGGCACTGGGCGAGCCACCCGATGGTCGCTTCGGCGCGGTCGCCGCCGGCCGCCGAGCCGTCTGCGCGCTGGCCATCGACTCGACCATGACCTGCTGGGGCCGCTGGTATTCGGGTGGCGCCCCCGTCGACAGCCGGGCCCTTGCGCCTCCCGGGCGCTTCCTCACCCTCGATGTCGCCGACACGCATGCCTGCGCTGTGCGAACCGACCAGTCACTCGCCTGCTGGGGCCGCTGGCAGGACATCGGCCCGGAGCCCACCGGCGGACCACCGGCTGGCCGCTACGTGGCAGTCGCAGCCGTCCACGACTGGTATGGCGGGTGCGCCATCCGGGTCGATGGCACGCTGGCCTGCTGGGGTCCCGACACGTGGGGCGAGCAGACACCTCCATCGGGCACCTTCCGGGCCATCGAGTCCGGGCGCCAGATGTATTGCGGCATCCGGACCACCGGGACGATCGCTTGCTGGGGCCGCGAGCTCTACGGCATGGGCAAGCCGCCCGAGGGACGCTACACGGCGCTGGCCATCGGCGGTGACACCGGCTGCGCCATCGGGGAGGACCGCTCCGTGACCTGCTGGGGAGCGCCCATCGGCGGAGCCCCGCAGCCTCCAGCCGTTGCGTCGGCGTCCATCACGGTCGGCGAGACCATCGCGGCCGAAGTGGCGACGGACGGCAGCATCCAGGGCTGGGGCGAAACGGCGTTCTGGCCCGTGTGGGGGTTCGAGAGCCCGTCATCCAACGACCGGTTCGCGATCCACCGGGTACTGCCCGACCGACCGGACGTGTAGCGGCCTCCGCTGCATCGCGCCACTGGCCCCGTGCGACGGGCGTCGCCGGCTCAGGCACCGACGTTGTGGGCGTTGGCGCCGGCGACCAGCTCCTCGTCCACGACCTCGCCATCATCATCGATCGCGTCCGCAGGCGCGAAATCGGCCTGGGATGCCACCGCCCCCTTGAGCGTCTCACCGCCGATCCTGTCGGAGAAGTGGCAAGCGACGCGGTGGCCATCGCCGAGGTTCCTGAACACCGGCTCCACCGTGTGGCATTCCTCTGGCTCGCCCAATTGCTCCCGCAGCCAACAGCGGGTGTGGAATCGGCACCCTGACGGGGGCGCAGCTGGTGAGGGCACATCACCCTTGAGTACCAACCGCTTGGATCGGCGCCGGGGATCGGGTACCGGCACGGCCGACAACAGCGCGACCGTGTACGGATGCTTGGGCGTCGAGTAGATCTGGTCCACGGGCCCCAGCTCCACGATCTTGCCCAGGTACATGACGCCCACGCGGTCGCTCAGGTACTGGACGACCGACAGGTTATGGGCGACGAAGAGGTACGTCAGCCCGAAGTCACGCCGAAGGTCGAGCAGGAGGTTGAGGATCTGCGACTGGATGGACACATCGAGGGCCGACACCGGCTCGTCGCAGACGATGAACTCCGGTTCCAGCACCAGTGCCCGCGCGATGCCGATGCGCTGCCGCTGCCCGCCCGAGAATTCGTGCGGGAACCGCCGCGCATAATCCCGCCGGAGACCGACCGTCTCGAGATAGTCGCCGACCCGCTTCTCACGGACCTTGGCGTCGCCCCACTGGTTCTCCTTGTCCGCCTGGGCGATGAGCCCCTCCCCGATGATGTCGCTGACCGGCATGCGGGGGTTGAGCGAGCTGACGGGGTCCTGGAACACGATCTGCATCCGCCGCCGAAGCCGCTTCAGCTCGCTGCCTTGCTTGTCCAGGACGCTCTCGCCACGCAGCGTGACGGAGCCTGACGTCGCCGGCAGGAGCTGCAGCAGCGTCTTGCCCAGCGTCGATTTGCCGCAGCCTGACTCGCCCACGAGTCCCAGGATCTCGCCCGCCATGACGTCGAAGCTGACCCCGTCCACGGCGCGCACGTCGCCGATGTGACGACGCATGACGCCGCCGTGGATCGGGTAGTACTTGACCAGGTCGGAGATGACGACGAGCGGCTCCCGGTCTGTCGCCTGGCTGGGCTCGTTGGCCGCGGCGCCACCGACCAAGGCGCCGGTCGAGGTCGCGTCGTCCGGCTGGTTCGGCACGGCCGCCTCGCTCATGGCTCGATCCCCAGGTCCACGATGGGGCTGATGGTGCTGCTGGTGGCCTGGGCCGCGCGCATCGCGGCCGCGACCTGGGCGTCCTTGAGGCGCTGGGGGACGTCGTATCCGGGCGCCTGCTGCCAGAGCCAGCACGCGACCGATCGCCCATCGGTGGCGCCGTCATCGGCCCGCGGGTCGAGCGTGGCGCACGGCTCGTGCAGATACGGGCAGCGGGGGGCGAAGTTGCAGCCCTGGGGCATGTTGAAGGGATTCGGCACCGACCCCTTGATGACATTGAGGCGTGACCCGCGCATGCCCTTGGACGGGATGGATGCAAGCAGGCCTTCGGTGTAGGGATGACGCGGCCGCAGGAGCACCTCGTCCACGGTGCCATGCTCCACGACCCGGCCGCCATACATCACGACCACGTCATCAGCCATCTCTGCCACGACACCCAGGTCGTGGGTGATGAGCAGCACCGCTGTCGAGGTCCGCTCCTGGATGCTCTTGATGAGCTCCAGGATCTGCGCCTGGATGGTCACGTCGAGGGCGGTGGTCGGCTCGTCCGCGATGAGCAGCTTGGGCTCGCAGGCGAGGGCCATGGCGATCATCACGCGCTGGCGCATACCTCCCGACAGCTCGTGGGGGTACTGCTTGACCCGTCGCTCCGGGTACGCGATGCCCACCATGCGCAGCGCCTCGATCGCGCGGTCGTTGGCCTCCTGCTTGTTGACCGGGAAGTGCTGGAGCACCGCCTCGCCGATCTGGCTGCCGACGGTGAACACCGGGTTGAGGCTGCTCATCGGCTCCTGGAAGATCATGGCCATGTCCTTGCCCCGCAGGTGACGCATCTCCTCCTCGGGGATGGACACGATGTCCTTGCCCTCGAACAGCACCTGGCCGGAGGCGATCTGGGCAGGCGGGGTGTCGAGCAGGCGCATGATCGTCATCGCGGTCACGGACTTGCCACAGCCGGACTCGCCCACGACCCCCAGGGTCCGACTCCGGTCGAGCGAGAACGAGATGCCGTCCACGGCCTTGACGATGCCATCCATGACGTGGAAGTGCGTCCGGAGGTCCTGGACCTCGAGCAACGGCCGGGCGTTCGCGCCATGAGCATCGACGCTCTGGGGCGATACCTCCGTGGCGGTGCTCGTGGCAGCCGCGACCGGGGACGCCGCAGCGGGGTCGTTGGTCATCGCTGTCAGCCTCGTGTCCGGGGATCGAGCGCATCGCGCATGCCGTCACCCACGAAGTTGATGGCGATGACGGTCAGCGCGATGGATGCTCCGGGGAAGAACGCCCACCACCAGTTGCCAAGGCTCAGAGCGTTCTGTGCATTGGCCAGCGCATTGCCCCAACTCACCTGCGTCTCGGAGATGCCGAAGTTGAGGTAGGACACGAAGGACTCCAGCACGATGTTGGCGGCGATGAGCAGGGTCATGGCGACGATGACCGGACCCAGCGCGTTGGGCAGGATATGCCGAAACGCGATGCGGGTGGGACCCACGCCAACGGCCCGCGCGGCGTCCACGAAATCGGCCTCGCGCAGCGACAGGAACGACGCCCGGACGAGGCGGGCGATGAGCGCCCACGACAAGAGGCCGAAGATCACGACCAGCGAGTTCACGTCGCCATGCCCGAAGAACCGCGCCGCGACCAGGATGACGAACAGGAACGGGATGGCGAACAGCACGTCCACGAATCGCATCAGGATGTTGTCCACCCGGCCGCCCATGTAGCCGGAGGTGGCACCCACGATCACGCCGATGAACCCCGCGATAAGCGTCGAGAAGACCCCCACGATCAACGAGATCCGCGCCCCGTTCATGACCATCGCGAACACGTCCCGGCCGTCACGATCGGTGCCGAAGATGTGGACCAGGGACGGTGGGTCTCCACCAGGCTTGGTGGCGCCCGGGAACATCAGGGGGCTGAACGGTACGAGGATCGGGCCGAAGATCGCGATGAACACCATGCCGCCGAACACGATCAGGCCGACCAGCGCCAGCCGGTGGCGCAGGAACCGGCGCCGGGCAAGCTGCCACTGACTGAGGGACTTGAGCGCGACCTCGTTGTCGCTGTCCTCCTGGGCGGCCGGGGCGAACATCTCGAGGGTGTCGAGCTGTTCGTAGTGGTCGCCGCGGGCCTCGATGGTATCTGCGACCAGCTCCTCGCGCTTGCGGGGGTCCATGCCCATGGTGTTCCTAGTACCTGATCCGGGGGTCGGCGATGGCGTAGACGACGTCTGCGACGAGCGTCATCAACACCACGAAGATGGAGCCGATGAACACGATGCCCATGAGCAAGAAGTAGTCACGACTGTTCACCCCGTCATAGAACAGGCGGCCCATGCCCGGCCACGAGAAGATCGTCTCGGTCACGATGGCGCCGGAGAACAGGAACGCGATCTCGAGGGTCACCGAAGTGATGATAGGCAGCAAGGCATTCCGGAAGGCATGGCGGAAGACCACCGCATTGCGGGGCAGACCCTTGGCGCGCGCCGTCCGGACATAGTCCTGGCCCAGCGTATCCAGCATCGCGGTACGCACGAAGCGGCTGTCCGCCGCCACGCTCACCGCGACCAGCGTCACCACCGGCAGCACGAGATGTCGGCCGATATCCAGCATCTGCGTGAGCGGATCGGCCCAGAACCCCTTCCAGTAGGCGGGCGTATTGAACGCGCCGGGAGCAGCCCGCGGATCCACGATCCCCTGCGACGGCAACAGGTGCAGCGTCACCGCGAAGATGTAGATGAGGACAAGACCCAGCCAGAACGTCGGCAGGGAATAGAAGATGTAGCTGAACAGCGTCGCACCCTGATCGAACTTGGAGTAGCGCTTGACCGCGGCCAGCACGCCGACGACGACCGCGATACTGACCCAGATCAGGAACGCCGTGAACATGAGCAGGATGGTCGCCGGCATCCGCTCGGTGATGAGGCCCAGGACCGGCAGGCCGGACGAGATCGAATAGCCGAAATCACCGTGCAGGATGCCGTTCGTGCCGCCGCCCAGGAAGCCGGGCAGCAGGTTGGGAGCGCCCTGCGCGGACAACAGGCTCTGGGTGTCGCAGTTCCAAACGCCCAACCAACCGCCGAACTCGCGCAGGATGCCGAAGGCATCGGCATTCGGCTCCAGGCACCAGCGTCGCATCCACGCATCGATCTGCTCGTGGGTGATGTGTGGGTTCTGGTTGAACTGGGCCTGGGGGCCTCCCGGCGCCAATTGCATCAGACCGAAGCTGACCACCGCGATGAGGAACACGACCGGGATCGCCTGGAGAACCCGGCCCGCGATGAACCTAAGCACGTTGCGACATCATCCTAGCCTGCGAGGTCGAGGGGAGAACAAGGGGATAACGTGCGATGTGGGCGCTCCGACCGGAGCGCCCACATGCAATCCGTTGACCCGACCCGAGGACTCCGGAGCGGAGCCCGTCAGATCACGGGATGAAGTACCACTGCTCGACGTTGTACGTGGGTCCCGCCGAGCTGGGGTTGAACTTGACGTATCCACCGACGTGGTTGCTCACGCCGGTCGTTTCCGCTCGGTAGTAGAGCGGGATCTCCGGCAGTGCAGCGGCGAGCTCCGTCTGCATGACCGCCGCCGCAGCCTTCTGCGCCTCCGGGTCGATCTCGGTGCCGAGCTTGTCCAGCGCGGCGTCCAGGGCGGGCACGCTGATCCGGGTGTCGTTGTTCGCCACCGGCGGGATCTGCGAGCTGTGATAGGTGGGGTAGTAGTTGGAGTACAGGTCACCGCCCAGCACATAGGCGAAGAGAGCGATGTCGTACGTGCCGCGATAGATCGAGCACTCGGTCTCGGGCGTGGTGTCCGACCAGCTCGCGAAATAGACGCTGCTCGCATCTGCGGTCTGGATATCCGTGGGGATACCGATCGCGTTGAGGTACTGGTTGATCTTGCCCAGGGTCGTCAGGCGGGTCGGGTTGCCGGCCGAGGTGCACATCTTGAAGCGCAGGGGCACGACCTGCCCATCGATGGTCTTCTCACGATTGCCGGTGTCAGGGTTCACGGTCCAGCCTGCCGCATCGAGGGCTGCCATGGCGGCCGCGGGATCATATGGCGGGCACTGGACATCGATCCGCCACCAGGTCCCTGGAGGTGCCTGCGAGCACGCCGGCTCCAGCTCCAGTCCGGGGAACAGGACGCTGATGAGGTCCTTCTTGTCGATGGCCATCGCGATGGCCTTGCGGACCTCCGGGTCATCCATACCCGGTCGAGTGACGTTGAGGTCCAGATGCTCGTACTGCCAGACCGAGTCGAGGTCTGCCCGACCGATGCCTGGGTCGACACCCGAGATGGCCGGATAGTCGGCCTGGGTCATGTCCAGCGCCACGTCGATCTCCCCGTTCAGGAACGAGGTGATCTCGCCGTCCTTGGAACCGAAGAACCGATAGCGCAGCGAGTCCAGGTGTGCCGGGTCGGACGCCTTCCAGTTGTCGTTCCGGGCGAAGTCCACGCCGTCCGAGCTCGCGGCGGTGATGACGAAGGGGCCCGAGGCGGGCACGGTCGGCAGGGTCGCGGAACCGATGGACATCACCGTCGACGCGTCAGCGGGTGACATGTCCTTGAAGAAATGCTCCGGGACCATCGCGTTCGACATGGCGCCCAGCCAGCCGGCGTAGTTCTTGCGGAACTTGACCGCGGCGGAGAGGCCGTCATCGGACACGGTGACGGATTCGATGAACTGATTCTCGGGTGCGTAGAGGGCATCCCCGGTCAGGGACGGGTCGATGACCGGTGCCACGACCGAGCACAGGACGCAGCCGACCCCTGCCTGAGCGACCTGGGTGGCGTACTCGACGTTGAACTTGTAGTCGTTGAGCGTCAAGGGCTGACCGTCCGACCACAGCAGGCCGGGCTTGAGCTTGAGGTTGACCACGAAACCGTCGGCAGGCGTGGCACCCGGGACGAGGCCGCCATTCTCCAGGCTGGGCACCTCGCTCGCCAGGTCCGGGATCCACTCACCGTTGTCGTCGATGGTGATGAGGGGATGCAGGATCGGCGTGTAGACCTGCGTGTCCGCGAAGGCATTCGTGAACAGCGGCATGAGCTGGCTTGCGGCCTCCCAGTCGCCGATGACGAGGGTACCGCCAGCGGTCGGGGTCCCTCCGTCGGACTGGGCCGCCACCGACCCGCCCAGGGCGGTCGTGGCAAGCGTGAGCGAGGCGATCAATGTCACGCCTCGTCGCATTGCAGGAGTCATTCGACGTCCTTCCTCCAAGGTCTGCGTCGCGGGCACACGAGACCCGCGATCGGGCAGGTGCTCAGGGCCCCTTCCGAACACGCGCTCCGACGCGCGTGGCTCCCACGGAACGGCCCCACAAGTCGGGGCATCATAGCAGCGGCTCGATCAGCGCTGTCAAGGTCGCTACCCGGCTCCCGGAGCCCGGTCGCCGGGCTCGCATGATCACTCGTCACCCACGCATGATCACGCGATCCCTGCTGCCGAGAGGACCCCATGCCGTCAGGGCGCTATGGGCTCGAGGGTCCAGGCGGGGATGTCCCAGGCATAGTCCGGCACGCTCGTGTCGATGGCGCCATCGGGTCCCCGGACGCGATCGGCGATGGCTGCCCACTCCGTGTCGTACCAGATGGGCCAGGTGGGCACGGACGTGTCCAGCACATCCTGCAACCGTCCATACAGCCCGGTCCGGGCAGCCCGAGCGGTCGTCCGGCGCGCCTCGCGGATGAGCTTGTCGGCCTCGGTCGAATGGAAGCCACCCGGATTGGCGTCAACCTCCTGGTCCGCCGACGTGGCGTGGCTGCTCTCGAATGCCTGGACGTCCGGATCGGGGTCCGCGGCGAGCGTGCGCATCGTGAGCAGGGTATCGAAGTCGTTGGGCCAGCGCAGCTGTTGCAGGAGCGAGTCACCCGTGAGGTCGAGGTCCTGGACCTGCAATTCGATACCGCAATCCTGGAGCTGGGTGGAGACGCCCTGGACGAACGCGAGCAGGCTGGCCTGGCTGGAGCGGAGGGCGATGGACGATGAGAGCCGTTTGCCACCGTGCGTCCGGATGCCGTCGGCACCCCGGACCCAGCCCGCCTCGTCGAGCAGCTGATCGGCACCAGCCACGTCACGCTGTCGCGCCGCAGGCGGCGTCATGGCCCAGGAGCCAGGGGTCAGGGGCGTCCTCGCCTCGATCGCCTCTCCACCGCCCGTGCTCGCGGTGAGGCCCGCGCGGTCGACGCACAACGCGAACGCGCGCCGGACGCGCTCGTCGGCATACAGCCGCCCGTCGCGGGTGTTGAACACGATCGACCATTGGGACGGCAGCGGCCGAAGACCGACACCCACACCGGCGAGCGTGCGCATCGCGGTCGCCTGCGGCATGTCCGTCTGGATGACCCAATCGACATCACCCGACAGCAGCCGGGTCGCCGCGACCGCCGGATCGGCGATGACCTGGAGGATGATGCGCGGGATGCCGGGCGGCCCCGCGAGATGACCGGCTACAGCGGCGAGCTCCACCGAGACACCCGGCTCGCCACCGACGATGCGGTACGCGCCGCTGCCGAGCGTTCGCTGCGAGAGGTCCATGAGCGGCAGTGCCGCCGCGAACCGGTCCGTACCGGTCCGGGATAACACCTGCCCGAGCGACGCGACACGGTCGAGCAGCTCGTTGGCGTAGGCGGCGGCATCGAGCTGACCGCTCTCGTTGAGGAACGCGTTCGAGGACGGGAGGGGCAGGCCGGCATTCGTGAGCATCGTCTCGAGGTCGGCGGTGTGGTCGGAGAGAGCGCAGCCTGCCGGTGGCGTCGTCACGAGGCAGCCATCATCCCCAACGGCCTTGTAGATCCGGGTGACAAGCTTGTCCGGCGCGTCCGCGGCGACGGATGAGGCCGCCGCCACGATGGCCTTGGCACCCGCTTCCAGGGCAGAACCCTCGAGGATGGGCAGCTGGGCGAGCACCTCCGCGAGCAGCGGCGCATCCGGCGCGCTGAGCGTCAACCGGACCCGATGGTCATTGACCGCCTCCACCCCGTCGAGCGTCGCCAGCGCGGCGGTACAGAGGTCGCGGCCCAGACTGCACGTCGGCGATCGGGCGATCCTGAGCGAGGCCACCACATCAGCCGCGGTGATGGGGCTGCCGTCCGCGAACTTCGGGTCACCGCTTGCGAGGTCGATGGTCCACGTCAGACCGTCGTCGGAGACACTCGGCAGGTCCGCGGCCAGTCGCGGCCGTGGCACCTGGTGCTCGTCGAGCCGGTACAACGGGTCGTACAGCAGGTCCAGGAGCAGCTGCGACGCTTCGTCCTGGGCGGGCGGCAGGAGGCTGGCAGGGTACTCGGGCACGGCCACGATGAGCGTATCCGGGTCGCGCGCCGCTGCAGTGGCCGCCGGGCTCGGGGTGGGTCCGAGGCTCGGTTGGGTCGACGGTGACGGTTCGTCGAGCGAGAGGCAGCCGGTGACCATCGATGTCACGACCAGGGCGCCCATGGCCAGCCGGAGCGTTCCCCGGACGCGGGCGGCACCAGGCCGACCCGCACCGGTCACTGCGGACAGGGAGTCTGGGCGCCGGTCATGGGTCGCCACCGGAGCTCCGGGTGCCGGGCCGCGGTCGCCTCGTCGAGACGTCGGACAGGGGTCGTCAAGGGGGCCTCATGGAGCAGCCCGGGGTGCTCACGGGCCTCCTGGTGGACCGCCAGCAGAGCATCCGCGAAGGCATCGAGGTCCTCGAGCGTCTCGGTCTCGGTGGGCTCGATGAGCAGGCACTCCTCCACGAGGAGCGGGAAGTAGATGGTGGGTGGATGGAAGCCGTGGTCGATGAGCCGCTTCGCGACATCCAGGGTCCGGATGCCGGTCTCCTCCCGCAGCGGCCGGGCCGTGGCCACGAACTCGTGCTTGCAGGGGCCCTCGAAGGGCAGCTCATAGGCCTCGCCGACCCGCTTGCGAAGGTAGTTCGCGGCGAGCACTGCGTCGTCGCTGACACGCCGCAGCCCGGCGCCGCCGTGGGTGCGGATGTAGGCATACGCGCGCACGAGCACACCCGTGCTCCCCTGATAGGCCCGCATCCGACCGATGGACGTGGGTCGCTCCCCGGGTCGCTCCAGTCGATAGCTGCCGTCTTCGTCGCGCACCACGAGGGGTCCCGGCAGGAACGGAGCGAGCCGCGCGTTGACGGAAACGGGACCGGCACCGGGACCCCCGCCACCGTGGGGCGTGGAGAAGGTCTTGTGCAGGTTGTAGTGCATGACGTCGAAGCCCGCGGCGCCGGGCTTGAACCGGCCCAGGATGGCGTTCATGTTCGCGCCGTCCATGTACGCCAGCGCACCCGCCGCGTGGGTCGCCTCGAGGAGGTCGACGATCCGCCGCTCGAAGAGGCCCAGGGTCGAGGGGTTGGTGAGCATCACCGCGGCCGTCCGGGGACCCAGCGCGGCACGCAGCGCGTCGAGGTCGACACCACCATCTGGAGCCGACTTGACGGTGACGGTGCTGAAGCCGGCCATCGACGCCGTCGCCGGATTGGTGCCATGCGATGAGTCGGGCACGATGACCTGGTCCCGGGCGCTGTCGCCGCGCGAGTGGTGGTAGGCACGGATGAGCAGGATGCCCGTGAGCTCCCCGTGCGCTCCGGCAGCCGGCTGGAGTGTCGTGGCCGCCATGCCGCCGATCTCCGAGAGCATCCCCTGGAGCTCCCACAACAGCTGCAGCGTGCCCTGCGCGAGGCCGTCGGGCGCGAGCGGGTGGAGCGTGGCGAAGCCCGGCAGTCGCGCTGACCATTCGTTGACCCGGGGGTTGTGCTTCATGGTGCACGAGCCGAGCGGGTAGAAGCCACCGTCGACGTTGTAGTTGAGGTGCGACAGGTTGGTGAAGTGGCGGATGACCTGGGGCTCGGAGAGCTCGGGCAGCCCCAGGGGCGTCGCGCGCAGCTGGTCCGCGGGGATGCCCGCGAGCGCGTCGGCGGGCGGGTGGGGCACCTGGTCGCTGTGACGCCCGGGCACGGACAGCTCGGCGAGCGTCGGCTGGAGCGAGGCGCCGACCGCGCGTCGGGGACCCAGCGTCCCCTCCCCCGTGTCACGGACCGGCAGCCCGGCATCCATCCGCGGCTCCACCAGGGCGCTCATGCCGCCACCGCCAGGTGACCGGCGAGCGCCAGCGCGAAGCGGTCGATGTCCGCGTCCGTGGTGACCTCCGTGGCGCACACGAGGAGAGCGTCCGCGAGCAGCGGGTCATCGGGGTACCAGCGCGACAGCGGCAACCCGGCCAGGACCCCGGCGTCGAGCAGCGCGGCATGGACGCGAGCGGCATCGGGCACGCCCACGGCGAACTCGTTGAGGTAGGCACCGCCATGGACGCGCGAGACACCGACGCCGGCGAGCGCCACCTCGAGCCGTCGGGCAGCGGCAGCGCCACCGGCCGCGACGTCCCTGAGGCCATGGGGCCCCAGGGTCGCGACGTAGACCGTGGCCGCGAGGGCACACAGCGCCTGATTGGTGCAGATATTGCTGGCGGCGCGGTCCCGCCGGATATCCTGCTCACGGGCGCGCAGCGTCATGACGTAGGCGCGCCGGCCATCGACGTCGAGGGTCCGCCCGACGAGACGCCCCGGGACCTGCCGCGTGAGCACCTCCGTGGCGGCCAGGATGCCCAGGTACGGTCCACCGTACTGTGGCGCGATGCCCAGGGGCTGGCCCTCACCGACCGCGATGTCGGCGCCGATCTGGCCGGGCGATGCGAGCACGGCCAGGCTGACCGGCTCGATGACCGACACGAACAGGGCACCCGCGGCATGGGCCAGGTCGGCGGCGCGGGCCATCGGCTCCAGGATGCCGAACGCGTTGGGCTGTCCAAGGAGGACGCCCGCCACCGGGCGATCGGCATGCCCGAGGGCCGCCTCGAGCGCCGCCAGGTCGGTCGTGCCGTCGGGCAGGGTGGGCAGCTCCTCGAGCGAATGACGCCCATCGGAGAAGTAGGTGCGGGTCGTATCGAGGTAGTGCCGATGGACGGCGCGGCTCACGAGCACCCGGTCGTGTCCCGTGGCCCGGATGGTCATGAGCGCTGCCTCCGCGGTCGCCGCGGCCCCGTCGTAGTGCGAGGCGGAGACGACCGGCAGGCCGGTCAGCTCCGCGATGAGCGACTGGTACTCGTAGATGGTCTGCAGGGTGCCCTGCGAGATCTCCGGCTGATAGGGCGTATAGGCAGTCGCGAACTCGCCTCGGGAGAGGATGGTATCGACCGCGGCAGGCAGATGGTGCTGGTACACACCGGCACCCAGGAAGGACGCCAGGTCCACCCGGTTGCGGCCGGCGAGCGACGTCATGCGTCGCTGGAGCACCATCTCCGGCTCGCCGTCCGGCAGGTCGATGCCCGTGGCGCGCACGGAGGCCGGGATGTCCTGGAACAGTGTCTCGACGGAGTCGATGCCCAGGGCCGCGAGCATCCGGGCCCGGTCCGCGTCGGTATGCGGCTGGTACGCCATGGGGTCAGGCGCCGATGAGCGCGCGATAGGCGTCGGCGTCCTTGAGCAGGTCCGCCTCCGACGGATCGACCAGCCGCAAGCGGATGATCCAGCCGTCGATGTATGGGTCGCTGTTGATGAGCTCCGGTGCGCCACCAAGCGCCGCGTTGACCTCGACCACCTCGCCCGCGACGGGCGAGTAGAGGTCACTCGCTGTCTTGACCGACTCGATGACCCCGAAGGTCTCGCCCCGGGTGAGCGTCCGACCCACCCTGGGCAGCTCCACGAACACGACGTCCCCGAGCTCGTCGGCGGCGTAGCGGGTGATGCCCACGATGCCGTCGCTCCCGTCGGTGCGCAACCACTCGTGATCGTCGCTGTACCGCAGGCCTGCCGGGACGTCCACCGATCGATCTCCCCTTGTCAATGCGTTGTGGAGCCGGTCGATCCGGTCCCATGGAGCGCGGTCACCCGCGACCGCTATCCCTGGCGGCGATAGAACGGCAGCGCGACGACCTCCGCCGCGACCCGCGTGGCGCGGATACCGACCTGGACCATGGTACCCGGCAGCGCAGCAGCGGGAGGCAGCCAGGCCATCGCGATCGCCTGGCCCAATGTCGGTGACTGGCTGCCGCTGGTGACGATGCCCTCGGGGGGTCCGTCGCCACCATCGAGGTACACCGGGTAACCGTGACGAGCGATACCGGGCTCCCGAAGCACGAGGCCCGCGAGCAGCTTCCTGGGTCCTGCTGCTGCGGCTGCGGCGAGGGCGTCACGGCCCACGAATCCACCTGGCTTGTCGAGCCTGACGACACGCCCCAGACCGGCCTCCGCCGGCACGCAGTCGCGGTCGAGCTCGTTGCCGTAGAGGGGCATGCCCGCCTCGAGCCGGAGCGTGTCCCGCGCCCCCAGCCCGCAGGGCAGCAGGTCGCCATCGGTGGCCCGAGCCAGCAGCGCGTCCCAGACGGTCAGGGCATCATCGTTGGCGATGAACACCTCGAAGCCATCCTCACCGGTATAGCCGGTCCGTGCGACCCAGGCCGGCACCCCGACCACGTGCCCAGCGCCGAGGGCGTAGGAGCGCAGATCGTCGAGCGCCACATCCGTCAGGGGCGCCAGGATCCGCCGCGCCTGCGGGCCCTGGACCGCGACCAGCGCGGTCCGGTCGGAGGCGTCGTCGAGCAGCGCATCGAAGCCGGCGAGCCGCTCCGCGATGGTGGTCGATACGACCCCCGCGTTGGACGCGTTGGGCACCACGAGGAACCGCTCCGGCCCGACCCGATAGACGATGAGGTCGTCGATGATGCCGCCGTCCGGGGCGCAGATCATGGAGTATTGCGCGCGACCGGCCGCGAGCGTCCGCGGATCGGACACGAGCGAATAGGCGAGGCCGTCCCCCGCTCCCGGCCCATCGACCCACAGCTCGCCCATGTGCGACAGGTCGAACAGCCCCGCCGCCCGACGTACCTGGGCGTGCTCCTCGAGGATGCCCCGGTACTGGACGGGCATCTCCCACCCGCCGAAGTCGATGAGCCGCGCGCCGAGCGCCCGGTGTGCCGCGATGAGCGGTGTCCGACGCAGTCGAGCGGCCTCGCTCACGCTCCGTCCACCAGGGGCACGGCACGGGCGACGACCTCGCGCTCCGTGGGAAAGCTCATGAGCGTCTCGGCGTCGGCCACGGTGACCCAGCGGACCTCGTCGAACTCGTGGTCGTGGAGGGACAGGTCGCCGCCCACCGGCTCCATCAGGTAGTAGTGGACGGTCTTGTGGATGCGGGTGCCCTTCTGGACGAAGAAGTACTCGATGGGCCCGACGGGCGCCAGGATACGCACCTGGAGGCCCGTCTCCTCCTCGACCTCGCGCAGGGCCGTCTGCTCGATGGTCTCGTCGCCGTCCGGCGTCCCCTTGGGCAACGACCAGGTCACCCCATCGCGCTCCCGGCGACGGCTGCCGAGCACGAGCTCGGGCCCAGAACCGCCCTGGCGCAGGACGACCCCGCCCGCGGATGTGGCCCGCGCTCCCGGCATCCGCTTGCGTGCCCGGTCGCTCAACCTCGCCATGGGGTCGATGCGCCATCGCGAGTGCGCGGTCGATTGACCCACGGGCGCGGCGCGCTCCATTGGAACGATGCCGCGACCGGGGCGAGCCGATCGCCGCCCGGGCGACGCGCGCTGGTGGCGCGCTGCGCACCCCGGGTCGCCGCGCGCACGGCACGCACCGGCTGACGGCTGGCCGCGGCGCGCACAGAGGGAGCCTGGCTGGTCGGCGTGCGGAAGACCCGCAGCAACCCCGACCGAGGGCCGCGGTGCTGGTTCCCGGGCAGCACGAACCGGGTCCGTGCGCTGGTGCCGTGGAAGGCGCTGACCTCGTGCTGCATGACCCCGATGTTACCCGGTCGGATGCCGCTGCGCGCCACAGGGTGACGAGCAACGCGACGCTGCGTGGCCCGGGCCCCACGGCGTGGCGGCCGGGCGGGTGACGGTCCCTGCGCCGGGCGGGGGACAGGGCCCTGCGCCGGGCAGGACGGAGCCCGCGAGCGGTCCTGGACCCGTGTCCACGCGGCGCTGGAGCGGTCGTACAGCTGCGGTTCACCCGCGGGTCGGGTGAGTACGCCGGCAAGACCGTCGGGCGCGCCGGGAATCCGCCGATGGAGGCCTTTCGGTCGCCGGTTCGCCCGCGGGCCGGGTGAGTACGCCGGCAAGACCGTCGGGCACGTCGTCGACACGCCACTCTGGGACACTAGGTGGTCTACTCACCCGCGGGCCGGGTACGAGAGCGAACGAGGGGATGTCGCACGTCGTCGACACGCCACTCTGGGACACTCGTAGGGCTACTCACCCGCGGGCCGGGTGGTCGGGTCGGCGACGAGGGACGCTAGTCCCGCAGCGCGCTCGGCGTGCAGCGATCCGCGGGCCATGGCCATCGCCAGCTGGCGGAGCGCGAGCGACCGATACACCGCGAGCGCGTCGGGCACCATCCGTTCGAGGGCATCGAGATGGAGCGCGACCGTATGCGTATCCCCGCGCACGAAGGGACCGGTGAGCGAAGCCGCGATCCCGAGGTCGGACGCATTCGCGATGCCCTGCCGGATGAGCGGCATGTAGGTCTGCGATGCGGTCGATTCGTCCATGCCGGCAGCGCGCCCCAGCTCCGCGATGACATCCAGGAGTGCCACGAGGCCACCGGCTGCCAGGACCGCCGCAGCGTGATAGGCGGCCTTCCCGGCCGCCGACACGAGGATGGGCGTCGCGCCGAGATCACGAGCCAGACGAGCGAGCAGCGTCACGAGTCGCGCATCGCCCTCCACCGCGATGCTCGCGCCCGGGAACGCGTCGATGGCCCGCCCGACGTCCGCGAACGGCACCAGCGGATGGAAGCTGGCAAGGGCCGAGCCGGTCGCCCGCAGGGGGTCGAGGACACTCGACGGCAACGCCCCGCTCGAGTGGACCATCCCCTGCCCGGGACCCGCTCGGAGGCGACCCGCGACCCAGCCGATGGCGTCGTCGGGCACGGTCAGCCAGACCCAGTCGACGAGCGCGGGCAGCTGGCGGGCATCGGCCGTCGCCCGAGCCCCAGGGACGAGCGCCTGGAACCGTGCGCGGCGACCAGCATCCCGGCTTGCTACCGCGACGACGGGCCAGCCGGCGCGATGCATGGCGGCGCCCAGCGCCGTGCCGACAGGACCTGCGCCCACGATGCCGATCCGCGGTCGGTCGTCGCCCTCGGCCCGGATGCTAGCCACGTCTGCCTCGGCGGCGTCGGCCATCACAGGCTCGCTGGTCGGTCCCCGCGCATCGCTGGTCACGCCCGCAGCATCGCACGACCCGGCGAAGGCGTTCGAGGCGCATCGGTGGCCGATGGGCCGGGGTGTATGATCAGATGCATCAACCGATGCTCGACCCGAGACGGGCACACCCGTCAGGTGCCGACCCAGCCTCACCCGTGGAGGTGAGGACTCGTGGAGGCCCGACCGATGCCAACGCATTCCCGACCTGACCCCTTCACCGCGCGCGCCATGCTGCGCGTCGGTGACCAGGATCTGATCATCCATCGCCTGGACCGGGCGGGCCTCGAAGACCTGGACCGGGCACCGATGACGGTCAAGATCCTGCTCGAGAACGTGCTTCGGCATGCAGGCGGCGACGTCGTCACGGAGGCCGACGTACGCACCCTCGCGGGCTGGCGACCGGGTGGTACGGGCGAGGCCGAGGTGCCCTTCCTGCCCGCACGCGTCATCCTCCAGGACTTCACTGGCGTGCCCGCGGTCGTCGACCTGGCCGCGATGCGCGACGCCATGGCGGCGCTTGGGGGGGACCCGGCTCGCATCAACCCCCTCGTGCCGGCAGACCTGGTCATCGACCACTCGGTCCAGGTGGACCAGTACGGCACCGCGGGTGCCTTCGCGTTCAACGTCGACCGGGAGTACGAGCGCAACACGGAGCGGTACCAGCTGCTGCGCTGGGCACAGACCGCGTTCACCGACCTGCGCGTCGTACCACCGGGCACGGGCATCGTCCACCAGGTGAACCTGGAGTTCCTCGCCCGCGTCGTCCAGCTGCGCGAGGTCGACGGCGAGATCCAGGCCTTCCCGGACACCCTCGTTGGCACCGATTCCCACACCACGATGATCAGTGGTCTCGGCGTCCTTGGCTACGGGGTCGGCGGCATCGAGGCGGAGGCCGTGCTGCTGGGCCAGCCCCTCTACCAGCCGCTGCCTCGGGTGGTGGGGGTACGGCTGCATGGCGAGCTGCCGCGCGGCAGCACCGCCACGGACCTCGTACTGGTCATCAGCCAGATGCTGCGGCAGCACGGCGTCGTGGGTGCGTTCGTGGAGTTCGCCGGGGACGGGCTCTCATCGCTGGCGCTCGCGGACCGGGCCACCATCTCCAACATGTCACCCGAGTACGGCGCCACGACGGCCCTCTTCCCGGTCGATGACGAGACCCTCGCCTATCTACGGCTGACGGGTCGCGACGAGGACCTCGTGCACCTCGTCGAGGCGTACACCAAGGAGCAAGGCCTGTGGCGCTGGCCGGGTAAGGGGCCCGTCTTCGACGAGACGCTCGAACTGGACCTGTCGAGCGTCGAGCCCAGCGTGGCGGGTCCCCGACGGCCGCAGGACCGGGTGCTCGTCGCGTCGCTGCGTGACAGCTTCCGGAGTACCTTCCCGTCCGACATCTCGGCTGAGCCAGAGCCCGTCGCCCCGGTCGTGACCGAGGTCGAGGAGGCATCCCGGGAGTCGTTCCCGGCGAGCGACGCACCCGCGTTCGCGAGCGCCGACCCGGTCGACGTCGCGGGGACGCCAGCCCTCGCCTCCCCCGCCGTACCACCCGTCTCCCACCGCGGTGCGCCTTTCTACCGGCCCGTGACCGTGGCGGCGGACGGCGCGTCGGCGACCATCCGAACAGGATCGGTGGCCATCGCCGCCATCACCAGCTGCACCAACACCTCCAACCCGACCGTGATGGTGGGCGCCGGGCTGCTCGCCCGGAATGCGGTCGCCCGTGGCCTCTCGGTCGACCCGACGGTCAAGACCAGCCTCGCGCCAGGTTCCCGCGTGGTGACCGAGTACCTCGAGCGCGCCGGGCTCATGGGCCCCCTCGACCAGCTCGGATTCAACCTCGTGGGCTACGGCTGCACGACCTGCATCGGCAACAGCGGACCCCTCGACGCGCCCATCGCTCAGGCGATCGAGGACAACGACCTGGTGGTCGCGGCCGTGCTCTCGGGCAATCGCAACTTCGAGGGTCGCATCCACCCCCAGGTCCGAGCGAGCTACCTCGCCTCGCCGCCGCTGGTGGTGGCCTACGCGCTCGCGGGCCGCGTGGACATCGACCTCACGACCGAGCCGCTCGGACGCGACCGTGACGGCGTGCCCGTCTTCCTGTCGGACATCTGGCCCCGGAGCGAGGAGGTCCGTGCTGCGATCGGTGACGCGGTCACGCCGGCGCTCTTCCGCCAGACATACGCCAGCGTCTTCGAGGGAGACGAGCGGTGGCGCGCCCTGCCGGCTCCCGGGGGCGACCGATACGCGTGGGATCCGGCATCGAGCTATATCGCGTTGCCGCCGTTCTTCGACGGGCTGACGGCGCAGCCGTCGCCCGTCGCGGACATCGTCGGTGCCCGTGCGCTCGCGGTCCTGGGGGACTCGGTGACCACCGACCACATCTCGCCCGCGGGCTCGATCCCCCGTTGGAGCCCGGCCGGCGAGTGGCTGCAGGCCCGCGGGGTGGCACCCCTTGACTTCAACAGCTATGGCGCGCGCCGCGGCCATCACGAGGTGATGATGCGCGGCACCTTCGGCAACATCCGGCTGCGCAATGCGCTGGCCGAGCAGGAAGGGCCATATACGACCCACCAGCCGGATGGGACGCCCATGTTCCTGTACGACGCCTCGATGCGGTACCAGCTCGAGGGCACGCCGCTCGTCATCCTCGCGGGCACGGAATACGGCAGCGGCAGCTCCCGGGACTGGGCTGCCAAGGGCACCCGCCTGCTGGGCGTCCGGGCCGTCATCGCCCAGAGCTACGAGCGCATCCACCGATCCAACCTCGTGGGGATGGGCGTCCTGCCGCTCCAGTTCCTGCCTGGCCAGGGGGCCGCGTCGCTGGGGCTGGACGGCCGCGAGTCGTTCGATATCACTGGCCTCGGCGACAGTCTGACGCCCCGGCAGGAGCTCCTGGTCCAGGCCACGTCCGCCGCCGGCGACCGCACCTTCCGGGTCGTGTGCCGGCTCGACGGACCGATCGAGCTGGACTACTACCGACAGGGCGGCATCCTGCCGGCCGTGCTCCGACGTCTGGCCGCGACCTCTTGACGACCGGCCCAGGAGGGCCGGAGGCGACCGTCGACGGGGCGCGGCAGGGTATCCTGCCCGCTGACCGCCGGCGCTCGCCGGTCGACCCGCGCCTCGCCTACCGGAGCATGCCCACTCGATGATCGGCGGCCGCCAACCTCTGCGTGGGAAGAAGCCTGCCGATCGGCGCATCCGTGTCGAGCGACCGCACGCGCGGTACTTCCGGTATACGGGCAAGGGCATCATGACCGCCAAGCCCGCCGCGACCGCGCCGACCACGGCGTTCGGCCGCTTCGCGGTCGATGTCCGACGCATCTTCATCGGCAAGCCGCTCGCCAACGACCAGGAGTCGGAGGAGCGACTGAGCAAGAAGAAGGCGCTCGCCATCTTCAGCTCGGACGCCATCAGCTCCAGCGCCTACGCGACCGAGGAGATCCTGACCGTCCTCATCGTGGCGGGCGCTGTCGCGTTCACGCTCAGCCTCGAGATCGCCATCGCCATCGCCATCCTGCTCGCGGTGGTGTCCACGAGCTACCGCCAGATCGGCCAGGCGTATCCCGATGGCGGGGGCGCGTACGCCGTCGGCCGGGCCAACTTCGGGAAGCTCGCGGGGATCGTGGCTGCAGGCGCCCTGCTCGTCGACTACATCCTGACCGTGGCGGTGTCCATCTCCTCGGCGGTCGAGCAGATCACCTCGGCGTTACCGGGACTGCTGCCCTATGCCGTCGGGCTGTGCGTGGTGTTCATCCTGCTCATGACCCTGGGCAACCTCCGGGGCCTCCGGGAGTCGGGCAACATCTTCGCCATCCCGACCTACCTGTTCGTGGGCATGACCCTCATCATGATCGCCCTGGGCCTCTACCAGGTCCTGGTGGAAGGCAAGGGCGGCACTGCCACGAACCCCCTGCCGGGCGCCCCGGAGGTGCTGGAGCCCCTCACCATCCTGCTCATCCTCAAGGCCTTTGCCAGCGGCTCCGTCGCCCTCACGGGCGTGGAGGCGATCGCCAACGGCGTGCCGGCCTTCAAGAAGCCGGAATCGAAGAACGCGGCCACGACGCTGACCGTCATGGCCGCGCTGCTGGCCATCCTGTTCGTGGGCATCACCTACGTCGCCGACGCGTACGTCATCGTACCGTCGCCGGAGCAGACGGTCGTGGCCCAGGTCAGCAGCACTGTGTTCGGCACCGGATCCTCGGCTTCTACCTGTTCCAGACGTTCACGGCCCTCATCCTCATCCTCGCGGCCAACACGTCCTACAACGCGTTCCCGCGGCTGGCCGCGATCCTGGCCCAGGACAACCTCATGCCCCGGCAGTTCGGCTTCCGCGGCGACCGGCTCGCCTACACCCTGGGCATCGCCATCCTGAGCGGCATGGCCATCCTGCTCGTTGTCCTGTTCCACGGCGACACCAACGCCCTCATCCCCCTCTACTCGGTCGGCGTATTCGTGAGCTTCACCATCAGTCAGAGCGGCATGGTGGTCCACTGGCTGAAGGTGAAGGGCCCCAGATGGCGCTCCCGGCTGGGCATCAATGCCCTGGGCGCGACGATGACGTTCGTGGTGCTCATGGTGGTGCTCGTCTCCAAGGCGCCCTGGTCGCTGCTCGTCGCGGTCATCATCCCCATCCTCGTGGGCATCATGCTGTTCATCGAGCGGCAGTACGCGCACACGGCCGACCAGCTGGAGGTCAAGCCGAGCGTCGTGTTCGGGGCCCCGCGGCGGCATGAGCGAGTGGTGGTGCCGGTACCCAACCTGTCGCGGGCCGTGGTCCAGGCGATCCAGGTGGGCCGCGCCCTGTCCGAGGACATCCAGGTGGTCCACGTGACCGAGGACCGCGAGGAGGGCGAGCGCCTGCGCGAGCGCTTCGAGCAGCAGTTCCCGGGAGTGCCGTTCGTCATCGTCGAGTCGCCCTATCGCGCGCTCGTGCAGCCGTTCGTGACCTACCTGGACGTGACCAGCCAGGACAAGGAGGCGATGACCCTCATCATCATCCCCGAGTACGTGGCCAACCACTGGTGGGAGCAGCTGCTCTACAACCAGACTGCCAAGCGTCTTCGCCGGGCCCTCCTGGGTCGACCGGACACGGTCATCGCGGCCGTCCCCTATCGGCGCGAGAAGGAAGAGCCGACACCCCCGAACGACGCGACCGATCCCGACAAGTAGTCCGAGGCGCGGAGGGCGGTGCAGCCCGGCGGCGCGGAGACGGGGCGTGGCGCCCGGTGCAGCGCCGGCGGCGCGGAGACGGGGCGTGGCGCCCGGTGCAGCGCCCGGCGGCGCGGAGACGGGGCGTGGCGCCCGGTGCAGCCCCGGCGGCGCGGAGACGGGGCGTGGCGCCCGGTGCAGCCCGGCGGCGCGGGAGACGGGGCGTGGCGCCCGGTGCAGCCCGGCGGCGCGGGAGACGGGGCGTGGCGCCCGGTGCAGCCCGCGGCGCGGAGACGGGGCGTGGCGCCCGGTCCGCGACGAGCCTGGTCGTTGGAGGTCCAGGCCTCACGTGCGTGGCCCGAGACCGGCTGCAGTTGAGGAGCGCCGGCGCCTCCCGTACGGCAAGACTCGCCAGCCGATCCACCCGCTGTCCGGGCAAGTGGGCCGGTGATCGGAGCGATGACGGCCGCTCGGCAAGGCTCGCCAGCCGATCCACCCGCTGTCCGGGCGAGTGGGCCGGTGACCGGAGCGATGACGGCCGCTCGGCAAGGCTCGCCAGCCGATCCACCCGCTGTCCGGGCGAGTGGGCCGGTGACCGGAGCGATGACGGCCGCTCGGCAAGGCTCGCCAGCCGATCCACCCGCTGTCCGGGCGAGTGGGCCGGTGACCGGAGCGATGACGGCCGCTCGGCAAGGCTCGCCAGCCGATCCACCCGCTGTCCGGGCGAGTGGGCCACGGAACGGCTGCGTGCGACGACCGCCCGCCCTTCGTCGGTCTACTCACCCGACAGGCGGGCGATGGGCACGCGCGGCTTGGAGTTGCCTCGGTGCCGTGGGCAACTCCACCGGTGGCGCCATCTCCCGATGTCGAACGGCCCGCTGGGCGGGCACTGCGGCCACCGAACCGGTCCGGCGCCACCGCAGTCCGGGCACGCTCCTGGTCCGGCGTCACCGCAGTGCGGGCAAGCGCCTGGTCTGACCCTCCGTAGGCTCGCCGGTTGTGCCATCGCCCTGGCACCGCGCCCGAGGCCACGCCCGGCGATGCTCCCGGTACCCCGGCCGACGCCCCCCGCGTGCCCGGCCGAGCTCCGCGGCACGTCCGCTTGGTCTAGCGGCGCGCCAGGTGGAAGAGCACGCGCGGGCTGCCCTCGATGGGCGTCCGTGCCCGGACATCGAAGCGGGCGGCGACGGCCGCCTCGAACCCCTCGGTCGTGTAGTCCGTGAACACATCCTCGCGTGAGGCGAGGAGGACATCGACCATCGGGTCGCCACGCGGCACCCACTCCACGATGGCGGCCGGGGCAAGGTCCGCGAACAGGTCCAGCACCATGGGCAGCGGCACGTTGCGGCCAATGGCCAGGTGATGGACGAGCGCAAGAGCGAGGATGACGTCCGCGTTCGCGCGCTCCACGAAACCCGTGCGCTCCCGCTCTGCCCAGCCGAGGCCCGGGCTGGGATCGGCGAGGTCCATGACCAGCGGTGTGGTCTCGGTCCGACCCGCAGCACGCAGGGCGCGGTAGTGGCGCTCCGCAGCAGCCGGGTCGATATCGAACGACAGCACCCGGTAGCCCAGGTCGGCCGCGATGCGGCTGAAGCGCCCGGTGTTGGCGCCCAGGTCCCAGCACATCCGGTCGGCGCCCGGTCCGGCCGCGGTGAGGCGGTCGCGGACGATGGCTTCCTTGGCGTCCGGCGAGCCTCCCTCGTAGCTCGCGTGATCCTTGTCTGCGTAGTCCGCCCACTCCGTGCCCGCAGGCTCCCACTTCAGACCGGAGACGGTCTCCTGGAGGCTCTGGACGAGCGCCTTCAACCGCTGGAGCGAGATCTGCACCTGCGTCGGCTTGCGGGCATCACCGGCGTGGCTGCGTTGGGACCGGGCGTGAAGGTGGATGTGCGCCCCGAGGCCCAGCCGTAGCCGTGTCCGGCCAGGCAGCAACGTCGCCGCCAGGTCGAGCGGGATGCCGTCGAGCAGGTCGCGCAGCATCCGGCCCATCCGCACATCGCGCCGGGACATGAGCGCGAGCGGTGCCAGGAAGTGCTCGCAGAACTGCTGGTAGGCGACCCAGGGCGTGCCGGGGACATGGCGCTGGAACGACAGGTGGTCGATGAGCACCGGGCCGACGCCCCGGAATTGGACGTTGTAGGCTGAGGCGTCCTTGAGCGTCCATCCCTGCGCCAGCGCCTCGGCCTCCACGGCGAGCGTCAGCAGCGCGGCGTCCTTGAGCTGACCGAAGGTCCACTCGTAGGGGTAGCTGATGAACGGCACCACATCGGGCCGGATGACGGCCCCAGCCATGTCGTCGAAGGCGACCGTCAGGGGCTCGTCGTGCCAGGGCAGGAGCTTGCCGCCGAGGACCAGCCGCTTGGCCAGGCCGCTGTCACGGAATGCCGTCCATTCCTCCAGCCAGACCGGCTGCACCTGGCGCAAGAGGACACCGTCACGACGATAGATGAAGCCGCTCGGGTCCCGCCAGGAAGCCGGGTGCCGCGTCGCCCCCTCGGGCGTGGTCAACGGTGATCGCTACCGGATACGTCGGGGGCAGCCACGTCCGAGGCGGCATCCGCGGCCGTGCCGTCCGTGTCGGACGCGAGGGCGATGTCATCGGTGGGCTTGTTCCGGCCGAAGAAGCTCCGGATCTTGTTGCGCATCAGTACCGGGACGACCACGATGCCCGCGATGGCCGCCTGGACGATCATGCTGCCAGAGGCAAGATCGAGGTATGCGAAGACGTGGGGCAGCATCTCGTACCTCAGCTCGATCACCGGAGCATTTCCGGAGGATTAACCCGGAGACGATACACCGCAGCCCACAGACACGTCCTGCCGACGCGGGTGATGGCGCCCGGTGCGGCCCGCGACAGGCTTGCCGAGGACAGTGCATCATCGCCCTGTGACGACTGACGGCGCCGGTGACGCAGGCGCGGATCCACCCGCGCCTCCAGGCGCATCGCCCCCGAGACAGGCGCCCGCCGAGCCGAGGCCGACATCCCCGGCACGGCCCCGAGCGTCCCGCTGGCGACCATTCCCGTTCCATCCACTGCTGCTCGCGGCGTATCCGGTCCTGTTCCTGTTCTCCGAGAACCTGGCCGAGGTGGCCTTCGGCGAGACGTTCCAGCCCATCCTGCGCGCGATGGCGGTGGCGGCCGCGATCGCCATCGTCGCGGGGTTGCTGCTGCGTGACATCCGGCGGGGGGCACTCGTCGCCTCGGCGATGGTGGTGGTCTGGTTCACCTACGGCCACATCGCGGACCTGCTGGCACCGATGGGCGTCAGCCGGGACGTGCAGCTCATCCTCTCCGCTGTCTTCGTGCTCGTCTTCGTGGTGGGTGCCGTGCTGCTGCGGCCCGGCGGCATCGCGCGGCTGACCACCGCTGTCAACGTCGTGGCACTGGTGCTCGTGGCCATGACGCTCATCAATATCGTGCCCTACGAGGTGTCCCGGACCACCTCCGCGGCCGTGCCGACGACCACACCGGACGGGCTCCGGCCGGCCGCCCCCCCGGGCGCCCGCGACATCTACTTCCTGGTCTTCGACCGCTATGGCAGCAACGGCTCGCTCGATGATCTGGCCGCTGCCCACAATGACCTGCCGGCCTGGCTGGAGACCCGTGGCTTCACCGTGGAGCCGACCGCCATGGCCAACTACGGACGCACCGGCATGTCGCTCGCGGCGACCCTCAACATGACCTACCTCGATGATGTGGCCGCGAGCATGGGCCCAGACTCGAACGACCCGGCTCCCGTCAACGAGATGCTCCAGGACCACAAGGTGGGCGAGTTCCTCAAGGCCCATGGCTACCGCTACATCCACATCGGCAGCTGGTTCGCGCCCACCCGCCAGATCAGGATCGCGGACGAGAACCCGGTGCTGACGTCACAGACCGACTTCGGGGCGCTGCTCGACCAGACGACCCTGGGGCCGACCGTCAACGAGATGGCGGGCATCAAGGACCCACCAGCCCATCACCTGCTCCACCGGGCCGCCGCGCTGTTCGACCTCAACGAGTTCGACCGGGCGCAGCGCGAGCCCGGGCCCAAGTTCGTGATGATGCACATCCTGCTGCCGCATGAGCCGTACGTGTTCGCGGCCAACGGCGAGTACTCGGGTCTCAACGAGTACGACTCCAAGTTCTCGCCGGCGGGTTTCCGGGAGCAGTTGAAGTTCACCAACGACAAGATCAGGGGCATCGTCGATGGCCTCCTGAGCGGCCCCGAGGAGACCCGCCCGATCGTCATCATCGAAGCGGATGAGGGACCGTACCCGGACCGGTACTCCAAGGACGAGGTCGGCTTCGACTGGTCGAAGGCGACGGATGCCGAACTGGAGACCAAGTACGGCGTCCTGCTGTCCATGTATCTGCCGGGTGAGGCGCCGGCCGGGAGCCCCGCGATGTACCCCGACATGACCCTCATCAACACCTGGCCCATCGTGCTCGACCGGTACTTCGACGCGGGCATCCCGCTGCTCCCCGACAAGAGCTATACCTCCAAGTCGTGGGTCCGGCCGTACGACCTCGCCGACGTCACGGACCGCCTCGCCCGGATCGAGGCGGCTGGCGGCGCTGCCGCGGAGGGCGCGGCGGGGGGCACGACCGGCCCACCCGCCGCCGACTCACCGGGCTCGACCGGCGCACCCGCCACGTTCATCGACGAACCCTGACGGAGGACCGAGGATGACGATGTCGCAAGGCAGGCTGGTGGCCGGCGTCGACAGCTCCACGCAGTCGACGACCGTGGTCGTGGTCGACGCCGACACGGGTGCGCAGGTCGCGCGGGGTCGCGCCGCGCACGAGGTGACGGGAGCGGCCGGAGCGCGCGAGAGCGACCCCGAAGGCTGGTGGGTGGCACTCCGTGACGCCATCGCGATGACTGGGCGGGCGAAGGACATCGGGGCCATCAGCATCGGTGCGCAGCAGCATGGACTGGTCGTGCTGGACGCGGCCGGGGCACCGCTGCGACCCGGCATCCTGTGGAACGACACCCGGTCCGCGCCGCAGACGGAACGGCTCGTCGCAGCCCTTGGTGCGGCGGCCTGGGCCGAGCGCATCGGCTCGGTACCCGTGCCATCGTTCACCGTGACCCGTTGGGCATGGCTGCGCGAGACGGAGCCGGCGATGGCAGCCGAGGCCCGCGGCGTCCGGCTGCCGCATGACTTCCTGACGGAGCGGCTGAGCGGCCACGCCGTGACCGACCGGGGTGACGCATCGGGCACGGGCTGGTGGTCGACCGGCACGGGCGCCTACGACGCGGGCATCCTGGCCATGCCGATGGTCGAGCTCGACGCGCGACTGCTGCCCGAGGTCCTGCCGCCGGAGGGCATCGCTGGCAGGATCCGCTCCGCCGCGGCGGAGCAGCTGGGATTGACGGCGGATGTCGTCGTGGGCATCGGCACCGGCGACAACATGGCCTCGGCGCTCGGCCTCTGCCTGCGGCCCGGGACACCCGTCATCAGCCTGGGCACGTCGGGGGTGGCCTATGCCGTGAGCGAGCGCCGTCCGATGGATCCGAGCGGCACCGTGGCCGGCTTCGCCGATGGCACCGGCCGCTTCCTGCCCCTGACCGCGACGCTCAACTGCACCCTCGCCGTCGATCGGGTCGCCGGCTGGCTGGGGCTCGACCGGGAGGCGGTGGCAGCCAGCGATGGGGTCGTCGCCCTCCCCTGGTTCGACGGCGAGCGCACCCCGAACCTGCCCGACGCGCAGGCGGCGATCCTGGGCCTGCGACACGACACCCCGCCGGGCGCCATCCTGGGCGCCACCTACGAAGGCGCGGTCGTGGGCCTCCTCGATGCCCTGGTGGCCATCAGTGATCGCTCGGACACGCTCGATCCGTCGGCCCCCATCGTGCTCATCGGCGGGGGCGCCCGGGGAACGGCGTGGCAGGACGCCGTCCGCCGCCTCTCGGGTCGCCCGGTACGCATCCCGATGGGCGCCGACCTCGGGGCACGGGGTGCCGCGGCACAGGCCGCCGCGGCGTTGCTGGGCACCGATCCCATGGCGGTCCAGGCGACATGGCAGCCGCCGGAGACCGTCGAACTCGACCCGGTGCCGGTCGACGAGGCGGTCCTGGCGCGATATCGCGGCGTCCGCGACGCGGTCATGGACGCGGTGGGCACGCTCCGGCGGTAGGCTGACCGCGCTGGCGGCTCTGGCCGCGGGGGATGCGCCGCGTCCGCGATACCGACGATGCCTGCACCGGCCATCACGGCGTTGGCGCGTGACAGCGCAGCGGCATCGTCGGGATGACGGACGAGGCGGAGAGGCGAAGTCATGTCGCGCTCCCCGCCCCGTTGCGGGTCAGAGTGGTGGGCGATACTGGATTCGAACCAGTGACCTCACGGATGTGAACCGTGCGCTCTAACCGACTGAGCCAATCGCCCTGAGCGGTGGAGTATAGCGGCGGGACCGCAAGGGTCGCGGAGGCACCGCGGGCAGCAGGCTCATGGCCTCACTCCCAGCCCTGGCCAGCGCCCGCGGATCAACCCGGCGTCGCCGCCATCGATCCCGACGCGCTTGACGCGCGAGGTGGCGCCTGACTCGATGGCCAGGCGGCCACAGGGCACGCCCAGGGTCGTGGCCAGGAGCCCGATGAGCGCCTCGTTCGCGGCCCCGTCCACGGGCGGAGCGGCCACGCGGACACGCAGGCGACCCTCGTCGTCGACGCCATCGATCGAATCGCGACCGGCCCGCGGTGTGAGACGAACGAGGATGGTGACAGCCATGACCCAGATCAGGCCGGTGCGGGTCGTTCACCGAACAGCGCGCGACCGACCCGCACGATGGTCGCCCCTTCCTCGACGGCGACCTCGAAGTCCTCGCTCATGCCCATCGAGAGCTCGCGGCCCATCGCCGCGTGAGCATCACGAAGCTCCTCCGAGAGTCGTCGAAGCGCCACGAACGTGGGCCGAGCATCCTCGGCGCTGTCCACCAGCCGCCCGACGGTCATCAGGCCGTCCACTCGCAACTGCGGCAAGCCCAGCAGCCCACCCAACTGTGCTCGAAGCTGATCGGGAGCGAACCCGGCCTTGGCTGGATCGGCGTCGACGTTGACCTGCAGCAGGACCCGGACCGTTCGCTCGCCCGCGAGCCGCGACAACCGCTCGGCCAACGCGACGGAATCGACCGACTCGATGACCCTGAACAGCTCGATGGCGCGTGCGGCCTTGTTCGACTGCAGCGGGCCGATGAGGTGCCACTCGGCGCCCGCGACCAGGGGCGCCTTCGCGGCAGCCTCCTGGACCCGGTTCTCGCCGAGCGTGGCCAGACCCGCCTGCACGGCCGCCTGCAGCACATCCACGGAGACGGTCTTGGAGACGGCGACCAGCCGGATGCTCCCGGGGTCCCGGCCCACGCGACCGGCTGCAGAGGCGATCCGCTCCTCGATGCGCGCGCGAGCCGCTCCCAGCTCCTGGGTCAGCCCGGGCCGGGCGAAGGTCGCCCGGCCGTCCGCGTCAGTGATCGCGGTTGCGCCGCAGGAATGCGGGGATGTCCAGGTCCTCGATCTCGGGCACGCCGCGCGGCGCGGGTGAAGGCGCCGCTGCTGCCTGCGGCTGCCCATTGGGCGTATCGGTCGGGAGCGTCCATGGCTCCGATGGGGTGATGGGCACCGGGACCGCGGCCAGCACGGGCACGGCAGCGCCGTTCGCGGACGCCTCGGCCATGACCGGGACCGCGGCGGCACGCTCTTCCTGCAGGTCGCGAATGTAGTCGCGGCTGACGCGCACATTGGTGTCGGTGGTCGCCGGTGCCGCCGAGCGATGGATCTTGCGCGAGGAGTCGAAGCCGGTCGCGATCACGGTGATCGAGACATCCTCGCCCATCCGTTCGTCGATGACCGTGCCGAAGATGATGTTCGCCTCCGGGTCCGCGGTCTCCTTGATGATGCTCGCGGCCTCCTCGACCTCGAACAGGCTCAGGCCAGGGCCACCCGTGATGCTGAACAGGACACCCTGGGCACCCGCGATGTTGGCCTCGAGCAACGGACTGGATGTCGCGATGCGGGCGGCTTCCGCGGCACGGTCGGCACCCGATGCGCGGCCGATGCCCATGAGCGCGGAACCGGCCTCCTTCATGATCGCCCGGACATCCGCGAAGTCGAGGTTGATGAGTCCGGGCACGGTGATCAGGTCGCTGATGCCCTGGACGCCCTGTCGGAGCACGTCATCGACCACGCGGAAGGCGTCCACGATGGATGTCTCCCGGGCGACGACGTCCTTGAGCCGGTCGTTGGGGATGGTGATGAGGGTGTCGACCTTGTCCTTGAGCTCGGCACTCGCCTTCTCGGCATTGAGTCGGCGCCGGGCGCCCTCGAAGCTGAAGGGCTTGGTCACGACACCGATGGTGAGCGCGCCCAGGTCCCGCGCGATCTCCGCGATGACCGGTGCCGCGCCCGATCCGGTGCCACCACCCATGCCCGCCGTGATGAACACCATGTCCGAGTCCTTGAGCGCCTCGGCGATCTTCTCGGTGTCCTCTTCCGCGGCCCGCTGGCCGATGCCGGGGTCACCACCCGCACCCAGGCCGCGAGTGATCTTGTCCCCGATCCGGATCTTGTGGGGTGCGTCGGACTGGAGGAGCGCCTGCGCGTCGGTGTTCACGGCGATGAACTCGACACCCATCATCTCCGCGCGGATCATGCGGTTGACGGCATTGCTGCCGCCCCCACCCACGCCGATGACCCGGATGAGCGCGAAGTTCTCCGAGTCCGATCGCAGCGGCATGTTGGGGTTCCCTCCGGCTCTGGTCGGGCTCTGCGGCGAGCCTCACGGTCTGTCTCTCTCGGCGAGCATGGCTGGGGCCAGGCCCTGGGGCCGGACGCCCGGTCCGCGCCATGCGCGTGCCGGCGAGTATAGCCCCGGCCGCCGGTCAGCGGCGACCGGTGATGAGCGAAACTCTTGGGGCATCCACACGGTACCCATCGCCGCCGACCGGGCCTTGTTCGGCCGGGGACGCCTCGTCCGGCGTCCTGCCGGACCGTCTTCCCCGGACCGATCGCCGGCACCTGACCGGCACTTCCGCCAATGGGGACGGATCGCGGATGTCAGGCCACGAGTGCGCGCTCGTCGCGATGGTCCGCACAGCGTGGCCGGGCGCAGATCGCGTGACGGCGACCGGTCGGGATGCGGCGATCGGTCCGTCAGGTCGAGTCCGTCGTCGACAACCACGGCCCACGGCCAACGACCCACGGCAAGGCCACGGCCCTGCTGCCGCCCGCGCCACGGGCCTATCCGGCGAGGAGATCCAGCAGCACCGTGCGGGCATCGTTGTCCGGGTTGGGATCGAGCAGCGCGATCGATTGCCAGGTGCCGAGCGCCATCTGGCCGTCGTGGACCGGCACCGTCAGCGACGGCGGCACCACCAGCGGCAGCACGTGGTCCGCACCATGGCCCGCCGATCCGTGTCGATGCCGATAGCGATCGTCGCGCGGCAGGAGTCGGTCGAGCGCCAGCATCAGGTCGTCGTCGGACCCGGCGCCCAGCTCCACGATGACCACGCCCGCGGTGGCGTGCGGCACGAACACCGAGAGCAACCCATCGCCCTCCCCCGCCACGAACCGCTCGCAGGCGGCGGTCAGGTCGGTGAGCCCACGGACCCGACCCGTCCGCACCACGAGCGCGAGACGCTTCACTCCGCGCGGTGCCTCACGGGAAGAGGGTGCGCAGCCACTCCCGTGCGCGACCCAGCGATCCGCCCGCCGGTGCCGATTCGTAGCGCTGGGGCTCGTGCGCCGTGACGACCCTGGCTGCCCACAGCAGCAATCCCATCGAGGTCGAGTAGGCGGGCGACAGGAGCCCATCGGTGAGGCCGCCGATGCCCGATGGCGTGGCCACACGGACGGGCATGCCCAGCACCTCGCGACCGAGTGTCGCGGTACCCGCCAGCAGTGCGCCGCCCCCGGTGAGCACCAGCCCCGCGGGCAGGCGATGACCGTGGGAACCCTTGGCCATCTGCTCGCCGAGCTTCTCGAAGATCTCCCGGGTGCGTGCCTCGATGATCTCCGCGACGTCGAGCCGCAACGCCGTCCGGTCGCCTTCCTCACCCATGAGATCGAGCGAGATCTCCTCCTCGGGCGCGACCGAGCTCGGGTCAGCGGTACCGAATCGGAGCTTCAGCTGCTCCGCGGCGACGAGGTTGGTCTTGAGCCCGATGGCCACGTCGTTGGTGACGTTGATACCGCCCAGGGGCAGCACCGAGGTATGGAACGGCGAGCCCTCCATGTACAACGCGAGGTCCGTCGTGCCGGCACCCATGTCCGCCACGGCGACGCCGAGCTCCCGCTCCGTCTCGGACAGCACCGCCTCGCCCGAGGCGAGCGATGCGATGACCAGCTCGTCGACCCGGACGCCGGCCTGCCGGACGCACTTGGTGAGGTTCTGGAGGGCGGTCGCGGATCCATGCACGATGTGGGTCTCGACCTCGAGCCGCACCGCGCTCATGCCGATGGGATCCTTGACGCCTTCCTGTCCGTCGACCGAGAAGTCGCGCGGCAGGACGTGGAGCACTTCGCGGTTGGAGGGGATGGTGACCGCCCGGGCGACCTCGGTCGCGCGATCGACATCCTCGCGGCTGACCTCCCGGTGGGGACCACTCACGGCCACGGCACCCCGGGAATTGAGGCTCTCGATCTGGCTGCCGCCCACCCCCACGAAGGCCGCCTCGAGCCGAAGCCCTGACAGCCGCTCGGCGCCCTCGACCGCCTGGCGGATCGACGCGACCGTCTGCTCGATGTTGTTGACGACCCCCTTCTTGAGGCCGTTCGCGGGCACGATGCCCTTGCCGATGATGCTGATGGCACCCTCGCGGGTGACCTCCCCGACCAGCGCCACGACCTTGCTCGTGCCCACGTCGAGCGCGACGAGGACCGCCTCGATCTCCACCGCTCCCCTTCCCATCATCGGGTTGCTCCCCGCCAGGGTACGGCGCCACGGTCACCGCTCCTGGCTTGTCGTGCCCATCGTCGCAGATGCGCTGCGCGCGTGTCGCGCCCGCTCACGGTGCAGCCGTCTGCCGCGGTCGTTTCGTCGGCTTCGGCCGGGGCTCCGGCGTCCCCGGTCGATACGTGCCACAGCCGTCGCGGCCCACGGCGAGCGTGACCTCATCCACCTCCCGCTCGCGGGCCTGGAGCAGCGACCGGAGGCACTGCACCTGGCCCGGGATGCGGCTGGGCGGCGCCAGGGTCTGGGTGTAGTGACCGAACACGGCCCGCCAGTGCCCGGGCGATGTGAGCACCCATCCGTCGTCGTCGTTGAGCGACAGGAACAGCGCCGATGCATCGCTCCGGAGCAGATCGGGGGTGACGTTGCCGAGCGTGCGGACGACCTCCAGGTCGATCGGATCGAGTCGGTCGCCGAGCCCCAGGGCGGTCCCGGTCCGTCCATCGGCGATGGCCGGCAGGCGCGTGCCGGTGGCACCGACTCCGGCGGCCGGCGCGTCGTCCCCCGACGCGGGTGCGAACGCGACCCCTTCGGCGTCCACGAGCCACGAACGGTCCGCTGCCGTCCACTCGAGCATCGGCTCCCGCTCCGTGACCACGACCGTGAGCCGGTCGGGCAGCGTCGCCCGGACCCGCGCACTCAGGACCGTCGGCAACTGCTCGATGGCAGCCTCCAGGCTGCGGGTCGAGATGACGACCGTGGCGGGGTGCACCTCCCCGTCGAAGCGCATCTGCCTGCGGACGGCGGCAGGGTCGGTGTAATGAAGACCGGTCATGACCACGTCGGCGGGCGCGACGCTGAAGGCCGGATCCGTGGTCAGCCATGCCATCGCGGCGCCCACCAGGACCAGTCCCGCGACACCCGCGATGCGTGCCACGGGCAACGGAGCCCGTGGTGGCCGTGGTGGCCGTGGTGCCCTTGCTGGCCGGGGCCGCTCGGGTCGCCGACCGGCCACCTTGGGCTGCCGACGGCGGAACAGGCCCATCCGGTCAGGGCAGGTCAGCACGGCGCAGGCGCCGTGCCGGCTGGACGGCGGCGCGCTCCAGCGCCAGCCCGACGATCCGCTCACAGATGCCCCCGAAGTCGTAGCCGCCCTGGATGCACAGCGCCGGGAAGAGGCTGATGGGCGTGAAACCGGGGACCGTGTTGATCTCGGAAGCGAACAGGCGGCCGTCATCCGCCAACAGGAAGTCCACACGCGCGAACCCGGCACCTCCGATGGCCAGGAACGCCGCGCCGGCGATACGTCGGATGCGGCCGGCCAGGGCTGGGTCGAGGTCCGGCTCCAGGTCACTGCGCGATGCGCTGGACCGGTATTTGGCGACATAGTCGTAGAACTCGCGATCGGAGCGCACCTCGCCCGGACCGAACAGCTCAAGGTCGGCGGCCCGGTCACCGACCACGGCGACCTCGAGCTCGCGGGGATGCGCGAGGTACGGCTCGGCCATCACCAGATCGTCGAACCAGAGCGCCGTCTCGATGGCCTTCTCCAGCTCCGGTGGCTCGTGCGGTGCATGCACGATGGAGACGCCGATACTCGAGCCCAGCCGGGCCGGCTTGATGATCAGCCGTGGGTCCGGCAGGCCGGTCGCGAAGCGCTCCAGGCCATCGAGCACCGCGGGCCGACGCGCCGCCCAGTCCTGGCCACGGACCTCCAGCCAGGGCAGCACCGGCAGGCCCTCGCCGACGCAGATGCGCTTGAACAGCGTCTTGTCCATGCCCACCGCCGAGGCCGCGGGCCCGGCGCCACAGCATGCGAGACCGACCGAGGCCACGAGGGCCTGCACGGTCCCGTCCTCACCGAACGGACCATGGAGCGCCGGGAAGACGACGGGCGCCACGGTCGAGGCTGCCAGCATGTCGAGGGCCGCCGCCACCCCGTATGGGCCGGTCGCACCCAGCGCGCCGGGCTCATCGAAGGCAGTCGGCGCGAGGGACGGGTCGAGCGCGGTCGCCGGAAGTCGCCACCACCGGCCGTCGAGGTCGATGAGCCACGGATCCACCAGGTGGCCCTTCTCGCTGAGCGCCGTCGCGATGGCCCGCCCGGAGACGAGCGAGACGTCGTGCTCCGCCGAGGGCCCGCCGAGCAGGACCGCGACCGGCGTCGGCGGTAATGGGGCACGCTCGCGAGCGACACCCGGTGACAGCCCCGTCGGCAGATCCTCGGCGGACCCACCGCTGACCATCCCGACCGCCGCGCTGCGCGTCACGCGGCGGCCGCCCATGTGGTCCAGTCGCCCGTGAACACGATCTCGTAGCGCAGCTCGATGCCGGTCGCATCGGCCACCGTGGCCCTGACGCGGTCGCCCAGTCGACGCACATCGGCGGCGGTGCCACCCTGGTCGTTGACCAGGAAGTTGGCGTGCTTCTCGCTCACCGACGCGCCGCCCTCCCGGGCGCCCTTGAGGCCCACCGAGTCGATGAGCCGACCCGCGGAGTCCCCGGGCGGGTTGCGGAAGGTGCTGCCGGCAGATGGGATGCCCAGGGGCTGGTGGGCCTGTCGCCAGCGTCGGATCTCGTCCAGCCGTGCGCTGATGACCGCGGGTTCCTCGGGCAGGAGCTGGAACATGACCTGGGTCACGACATCCGGTCGACCCTCGGGCGAAGCCTTGAGGCAGCTGTCCCGGTAGCCCAGACCGAGCGCGTCCCCATCGAGCAGGGTCTCGGTGCCATCGGCCCCGATGACCCCGGCGGTCACGAGCACGCCCGCGATGTCGGCGTCATGCGCCCCGGCATTCGCCCATACCGCGCCACCTACCGTGCCCGGGATGGCGAGGCCGAACTCGAGCCCGGACAGGCCCGCGTCCTTGGCGATGGTCGCCGCCTTGGCCATCGGCAGCCCGGCATCGGCGATGAGCCGGTCACCATCGATGCGGTACTGCTGTGGGCTGCTCTTCACGACCAGCCCACCCACCCCGGCATCGCTGATGACCAGGTCCGAGCCGCGCCCGATGAGCGTCAGGGGCACCTCCCGCGCACGAGCGAAGCGAACGATGGCCCGCAGCTCGAACAGGTTGCGCACCTCGGCGAACAGGTCGGCCGGTCCGCCGACGCGCATCGTGGTGAAGCGCGCGAGCGGCTCCTGGCGGGAGGTCTTGACTCCCAGCCTGCGCTGGATGTCCGTGCCCAGCCGGAGCGCTTCTTCCTCCGTCAGGCGGAGCGCCGGCGACCCGGTCGTCACCCGTCCCCCCGGGTCGCCCGTTCCAGGTCGGCCGCCGACGGGAGTGGCTGTCGTTCCGCGAGCGCCACCAGCAGGTCACCCGTGACCCGGGCGGCGCCCGGCCGGCCGAGAGCCCGACTCGCGGCCCGCATCGCGGTCAGGGCCTTCGGATCGGCGAGCGACGCGGCCGCCTCCACGAGCGCTCCGGCATCGAGCTGCTCGTCCGGGACGAGTCGCGCGGCTCCCGCGGCCACCATCTCGCGGGCGTTCGCCTCCTGGTGACCCGCTGCATGGGGATAGGGCACCACGATCACCGGCAGGCCGATCGACGACGCCTCCGCGAGCGTCGAGGATCCAGCGCGGCCGACGAGGAGGTCGGCGGCAACGAGCGCATCGGCCATGTCCTCGCGCAGGAACGGGAACGGTCGGTACCGGGCCCGGAGCTCGGCGGGCAGCCGGTCGCGGCCGGCCTGTGCCTCCGCGATGCCGGACTCACCGGTGACATGCACGAGCGATGCACGGTCGACGATGGCGGGGAGTGCCTCCGCGACCGCCCGGTTGAAGCGCAGGACCGCCTGCGAGCCCCCGAAGACGAGCAGCACCGGCAGGTCGGGCTCGAGGTTGAGTCGCGCCCGCGCCGCGGCTCGATCGGCCGGCACCAGCTGACGGATGGGCGTGCCGGTCACGAATGCGTCAGGGGAAAGCGTCGCGGCGGTGCCCGGGAATGTGACGGCGATGGCGCTCGCCAGGCGGGCCGTGGCACGCACGCTCCGACCCGCGAGCCGGTTGCCCTCCCACAGCAGCGACGGGACCCGCAGGGCCGCCGCCGCCATCAGCACCGGGATGGCGACGTAGCCGCCCGTCGTATAGACGACATCGGGACGCCAGCGGACGAGCGCGACCATCGCCTGGGGGACCGATGCGGCGAGCCGGACCGGGTCCATGAGCGTGGCGGCAGACAGGTCGACCGAACGGAGCGTCCGAAGCCAGAGCCGGTCGAAGCGGTAGCCCGCGGCCGGCACCATCTCCGACTCCAGTCCGCGACGCCCGCCCAGCCAGCGCACCTCAAGATCCGGTCGCCGCAGCGCGAGAGGCCCCATCACCGCGAGCGCCGGGTAGATGTGGCCGCCGGTGCCCCCAGCTGCGACCAGGATGCGCATCGTCGCCCGTCCCTCCTGAAGCGTCTGCTGCCTGGGTCTCCCGGGATACCGACAGGAGGATACCGACCGCCGCGAAGCTCACCAGCAACGAGGAGTTGCCGGAGCTCACGAAGGGCAGTGTGATACCGGTCAGCGGCAGCAGCTGGACCACGACGCCGATGTTGATGAACGCCTGGAACGCGAGCCAGGCGCTGACGCCGATGGCCAGGAGCGCGCCGAAGGTGTCTGTGGCACGCAGCCCGACCCGGATGCCGCGCCAGGCGAGCAGCAGGAACAGGCCGATGACGAGCGCGCCACCGACGAGTCCGAGCTCTTGGCCGAGCATCGCGAACACGAAGTCGTTCTGGGCATTGGGCAGAGCGAGGCCGCCCGGCTGCTGGCTGTGGCCCAGACCCTGGCCGGTCGTCCCGCCCAGTCCCAGCGCCAGGAGCCCCTGGACCGTCTGGTAGCCCTTGCGGAGGGGGTCGAGCCAGGGGTCCTGGAACGTCTGCCAGCGGTCGAGCTGGTAGGCGCTGTTGTTGATATAGACCCAGACCCCGACCAGGCCCGCAGGGATGAGCAGCGCCATCTGCCAGAGGCTTGCCCCGGCCACGAAGAACATCGTGAACGCGGTGAGGGTGATGACGCCGGTCGTGCCCAGGTCGGGCTCCAGGGCCACCAACGCGATGACGCATCCCGCGATGCACAGGAACGGGAGCGTCCCGCTGAACAGGCCGCCGATGCTGGTGCCGCGCCGAGCCATCCAGTGGGCGAGATAGATGACCAACGCGAGCTTGGCGACTTCGGCGGGATGGAACGCCTGGAGCGAGCCGATCCGCAACCAACGCGAGGAATTGTCCCCGACCGGGGAGATGAAGCCCAGGGATGGCCCGAGCACGACGACGAGCAGCACCAGCGACACCAGGAACAAGGGCACCGAGACGAGCCGCAGCCATCGATAGTCCATGCGCGAGAGTGCGAACATGGCCACGACGCCCAGGGACACCCAGACCACCTCTGGCGCGATCTCGCTCGCGATGTTGGAGGCGCTCCCCGAAGGGTCGGCGGCGCCCGTGGAATAGATCATCAGGACACCGACCGCGGCGAGCGCGACGGTCGCGATGGTGATCCAGGGGTCGGCGTGATGACGCTCCCGGACGGGACCCTTGACCACGCGGCCGGCCGCGATGTCGCGGGCAGTGGGCCGGGGCACGCTCGCGGCATCGACCGGTCGGGCGACGGCCATCGAGCGCGGCGACGCCTGTCGGCGTCGGTCGCCGGACGCCTTGGGAGTGGGTCGCGCGGAGTCGCCCGCAGGGCGGTCGCCCCGTCCCGGCTTGGGCGTGCCGTGGCGCAGCAACGCCGATGCGGGCGAGGGCACGAGGGGCATCCGGGCAGCCGACCGGGGTCGAGCGTTGACGGTCACCGGGGCTCCCCCGACGCGCGAGACGCGGCCAGCGCGGCCACGGCCGCCTTGAAGGCACGACCCCGAGCCGCGTAGTCGGGGAACATGTCGAAGCTGGCGGCGGCCGGGCTGAGCAGCACCGTCGCCGACGCGTCACCCGGTGCGCCCGTCGATCGGGCGGCGCGGGCGATGCCATCCGCGGTCGCGACCGCCTCGTCCATCGTCCCCGCCTGCTCCATCCGCGCCAGCCCTGCGGCGCGGAAGGCGGCACCCAGCTCGGGCCCGCTCTCGCCGATGAGCACCGCGGCCGTCGCACGCTCTGCGACCACGGCCGCCAGCGCATCCATGGCGACGCCCTTGGAGCGCCCACCGCAGATGAGCACCAGCGGCTGCGGGAAGCTCCGCAGCGCGGCGATGACGGCATCCGGCTGCGTCCCCTGGGAGTCGTTGACGAACCGGACACCGTCGAGCTCGGCGACCGGCTCCAGTCGATGCTCCACACCTCCGAAGCCAGCGACACCGGCGGCGATCGCATCGGCCGAGAGCCCGAACAGGGCGCCGACCGCGACCGCGGCCGCGACATTGGAGACGCTGTGCCAGCCGGGCAGCGGGATGGTGTCCAGGGCGAGCACCCGGCCGTCCCGGCCAAGATCGCTGCGCGGGATGCCCGCCAGCGGCTCCACGTCGGGCGCGACGATCCAGCCATCCCGGACCCCGATGCCACCTGGCGGCGGGTCGTCGCGCCGATAGCGCACGACGCGCGCCGCGCTGTCATCGCCCCACGCCCGGGTCACCGGGTCCTCATCGTTGAGCACGAGCACCCCGTCCGGTCGCGCCAGGCGCGCCAGCAGCCGCTTGACCCCGCGATAGGCACCCAGATCACCATGCCGGTCGAGGTGATCGGAGGTCACGTGGGTGTACACCGAGATGTCGGTCCCTCGTGACAGTGTCGGCAGCTGCAGCTCCGACAGCTCCACCACGACCCGGTGGCGTGGGGTGAGCCCGGGCAGCCGCTCCACCAGCGGCGCCCCGATGTTGCCACCCAGGATCACGGGCGCCGTCCCCTGCTCCAGCACCGCGGCGATGAGCGAGCTGGTGGTCGTCTTGCCCTTGGTGCCCGTGACGCCGACGGTCACGGCAGGGCACAGACGGAGGAAGAGGTCGATCTCGCTGACCACGGGGATGCGGCCGTCGGCCTCGACGGCCGTGAGAGCCGCCCGGAGCCGTGGCTCGGTCGTGGGATAGCGGCTGTTGACCGAGGGCGAGGTCAGGATGCACGCCTGGTCGCGGAGGACGACCGCCGGGTCGACGTCCGGACCCAGGCACAAGCTCACAGACCGGCCGCCGAGGGCGCCGAGGGCATCGGCGAGGTCCTCCCGGGGCCTGCTGTCGTAGACCGTGACCCTTGCACCCTGGTCGTGGAGATAGCGGGCAAGGGCGATGCCACTCCGGGCGAAGCCCAGGACCGCGACCGGTCGACCACGGAACGAGGTCGGTGCGAGCGTGGCCAGGTCGATGGCATCGGCGATGGCCATCACCGGAGGGTCCCCCGTGTACCCAGGTAGAACGCCACGCCGATGAGCGCCGACAGCGCTCCCACGATCCAGAAGCGGAGCGTGATCTTCTCCTCGGGCCAGCCGGACAGCTCGAAATGGTGGTGGAGCGGCGCCATCCGGAACAGCCGCCTTCCCTTCCACTTGAACCAGAGGATCTGGGCGATGTCCTGGACGGTCTCGAGCACGAACACGAGCCCGATGACCGGCAGCAGCATCACCTGCCCCGTGATGAGGGCGATGACCGCGAGCGTGGCGCCCAGCCCCAGGGCACCCGAGTCACCGATGAAGACCTCGGCGGGATGGACGTTGAACCAGAGGAAGCCCAGCAGGGCCCCGATGACGAGCGCGCACAGGATGGCCAGGTTGGGCTGGGCGAATGGCGTGTTCAGCGCCGCGATGGCCATGAAGCCGATGAAGGCGAAGACCAGCAAGCCACCAGCCAGGCCGTCGAGGCCGTCGGTGATGTTGACGCTGTTGCTGGCGGCAACGATGGCGAACGCGCCGAACAGGATGTACAGCGCCGGGTCGATGCCGACCCGTCCGACGAACGGCACCACGATGGCGTCCACGTCGTAGGTGTCCTGGATCTGCCACGCCACGATGAGCGCCACGGCCGTCTGCCAGATGATCTTGTGCCGGGCACGGATGCCGTCCCCGGTACGCGCGTTGAGCCAGTCATCGGCCGTGCCGAGCGCTCCGACGAGCGCGAGCGTGGCGAGGGGCGCGATGGTCCCCGGATCGAGGAACCGACCCCGCACCAGCTGGATGACCAGCGCCACGCCGATGACGACCAGGATGATGAGCAGCCCGCCCATCGTGGGCGTGCCCTCCTTGCTGTAATGCGACTGGGGCCCGTCGACCCGGATGCGCTTGCCCATACCCAGCCGCCGGATGGCCTGGATGAAGGAGGGCATCAGGAACACGACGAGGAAGAAGGCGACGAGACAGCCGATGACGAGCAGGCCACCAGCTGTGACGTTGATGCCGGTCATTGGCGGACGTCCGGGAGGCCGCCGGCCCGCACCAGGGGCTCGACGAGCTCGTCGAGCGCGCCACCCCGCGACGCCTTGAGCAGGATGGTGTCGTCCGGCTGGCCGATGGCCAGCACCAGCGCGAGGGCCTGTTCACGGTCCGCGACGACATCCACGGCCGAGCCCGCCATGCCCGCGGCCAGGGCTCCGTCGGCGATGCTGGTCGCACCGGCACCCACCACGACCAGGCGATCGGCTCGGGCCGCCGCGCGCGCGCCGACCTTGCGGTGGGCCGCCTCGGACCCGTCACCCAGCTCGAGCATCTCGCCCAGGACGGCCACGTGGCGACCCGGCAGCTCCGCGAGGAGGTCGAGCGCCGCGGCCATGGAGTCGGGGGCGGCGTTGTAACTATCGTCGAGGATGCGCCAGGTGCCAGTCTCGATGAGCGTGGTCCGGTGCGGCGCAGGCGCCTCCCGGGCGAGACCGGTGGCGATGGACGGAGCGTCGAAGCCCAGGCTGCTGGCCACGGCCGCAGCGGCGAGCGCGTTGTGCACCGAGTGGCGGCCCAGCGCGGGCGTGACGACCTCGACGTCGTCGGTCGGCAGTCGCAGCCGGAAGCGCATCCCCGCGACACCCAGGGAGACGACGTGGTCCGCGGTGACATCGGCGGCTGCCTCCAGCCCGTAGGTCAGGACCCGGGCGGCGGTGCTGCTGGCCATGCCCGCGACGAGCCCATCGTCCGCGTTGAGCACGGCGGTCCCCCCGGGAGGCAGCGCCTCGACCAGCTCCCGCTTGCCCGCGACGATGGCGTCGATCGAGCCTGCACGCGCCAGGTGGACCGGTCGCACGGCCGTGACGACGCCGATCGATGGCCGCGCGACGGCACACAGCTGCGCGATGTCACCGGCCACGTAGAGGCCCATCTCGAGCACCGCGGCGGCGTGCTCGGCCGTGAGCCGAAGGACGGTCAGGGGCAATCCCACCTCGTTGTTCTGGTTGCCCTCGTTGCGCAGCACCGACCAGCGGACACCCAGCACGGCCGCGATCTGCTCCTTGGTCGACGTCTTGGCGAGCGACCCGGTCACCCCCACGACAGCCGGGTCGAACCGGTCTCGCCAGGCGGCCGCGGCGGCAAGCAGCGCCTGACCCGGGTCCGAGGCCTGGATGATGGAGACGTCCGTGGCCGCCGATGGTGCCGACAACTGGGTGATCGCGTCGAGGTCGCTGATGACGAGCGCCGCCGCTCCCGCCTCGATGGCCGCCGCAAGGTGACGATGTCCGTCCGTCCGTTCACCCGGGAGCGCGAAGAACGCCACGCCAGGTCGGACGAGTCGGGAATCGACCGCACCACCGCGGATGTGGACGCTCCCGGCACGGATGACGAGACCCCCGACGGCGACCGCCAGCTCGGTGGCGGTGAAGCTGGTCGGATCGGCCGGCGGACGCGACAGCTGCCCCTCACTCACGATCGGCGGCATTGTCGCACGCGAGCCGGTCCCGACGGTCACCGGGTGCGACTCGTGGTCGACGCGCGCTTCGGCTGCCGGACCGTTCGCATGGCGCGCGCCGCGGCGCTACCTGGCTCCGGCCTGCCCGCATCGGGATGCGACGAACGCTTGAGGTTCTGGGTCCGGATGACGGTCAGGGCCACCCGCCGGAACAGCTGGTACGAGGTGATGTTGAGGGTGATCTCGTTCCTGGTGAGCGACTTGGCCTGGTCGATGTGCACCGCCACCACCGCGTCCGGGGCGTCGCCCCCGACATAGCCCACGAACGAGAAGTTGTACGTGTTCCGGTCCCACCCGACGCCGGGCCGCCAGATCTGCGCCGTGCCGGTCTTGCCGCCCACCTCGTAGTGCGGGATGAGCGATCCCTTGGCGTAATACGGCACGGACGCGGTGACGTGATGGAGGATGCTCTGGAGCTGGCTGGCCACCTTCTTGCTCAGTACCCGGCGGGGCGGCGCCACCTCCTGGGGTCGATCGCTGATGGACACCAGGAAGTGCGGCTGGACCCGGGTGCCGCCGTTGATCATGGGCGTGAAGGCGGTGGCGAGCTGGATGGGCGTCGCGGTCATCGCCTGGCCGAATGCCCGGTTGGCAAGGTCGATCGCGGGCCACGCCGAGCCATGTGGATCGACGGTGTATCCCGGCACCTCGCCGGGCACGTCCACCCCGGTCCGGACGCCGATGCCCATCCGCTGCCAGGTCTGGTAGAGCGCAGCCGCGGCCTTGTTGGTCGTCCCGCCGAGTCGCGCCGCGACGCGTGCGATGCCGATATTGCGGGAGTAGGCGATGACCTCCCGGAGCGAGATACGCCCCATCCCCTTGCGGTCCCAGTCATGGATCGCAGAGGTACCGAATCGCAGGACCGAGCTATCGAGGATCCGGCTGCTGGGCGTCGCGACCTTGTTCACGAGCGCACTGGTGGCCGTGAGCATCTTCATCACCGACCCCGGTTCGTATGGCTGGGTCACGATGGGATCCTGGAGCAGCTCCGGTTGCGTCGTGGCGAGCACGCCTGACTGGCTGGCGTCATAGCCGGGAACGGATGCCCAGGCGAGGACCTCCCCCGTGCCGGGATCCATGACCAGCGCGCTCACGCGTTTGGCCTTGTCGCTCACCCAGGCCGCGTAGAGCTCCTTCTCCAGCTGCAGCTGGAGGTTGAAATCGATGCTGATGGTGACGTCCTCGCCGTCGACACCGGGGTCGATGACCTGGGCGGAGCTGTCGAGCGGGCGCTGGGCGGCGTCCATGGCCGTGGCGACGACCGTGGGCTTGCCGGCCAGGATGGCGTCGTACTCGCCCTCGATGCCGTAGTAACCCCGGCCGTCGCTCACGAAGCCCAGGAGCTGGCTCGCGAGCGTGGTGCCCGGCTGACCACCGGCGTTGGGATAGATGCGCACGGCGCGGGATGTGATCGCGAGCCCCTTGACGGGACGCGCGATCAGCTGCTGGACCTGGTCCTTCTGCCCCTCCGTGAGCTCCCGCTTGAGGGTCGCGTACTGACGCGCCGGGTCCAAGGTCTGGGTGAGCCGCGCCCGCTCCGGAGCGTCCATGCCCAGGATGTCGCCCAGTGTCGTGATCAACGCCGCACGCGCCTCCGCGTCCTTCGTGATCACATCGGGATAGGCGACGAGGGAGTAGCGGTACCCGGTGGTCGCGAGGATCTGGCCGTTGCGATCAAGGATGTCGCCCCGGGGCGCGGGCTCGGTCTGGGGGTGCTGGAGCTGGCCCACGGCCAGCTCCTGGAGCCTGGGCGCCATGGCCACCTGCCAGAAGGCGAGACGCGCCACGGCCGCGAACGCGATGACGCAGATGAGCACGAGGATCGCGACGCTGCGCCAGCGTCGGTCGGTGCGACCGAGCATCGCCGCTCAGCGGGCTCGGACGAGGATGGGCGCGCCGAACCGGCTCAGGCCGGTCTCCAGCGCCCACTGGGTCACCCTCGACGCGGATCCGGCCATGAGGGTATCGCCCTGCCGCATCTTGAGATCCTGGAGCATCGCCGCCCGCTCGACGAGCAGCGTGTCGCGCTGGTATCGAGCGGCAGCTGCCTCCAGTGTCTGGCTCAGATAGAACAGCCCGGCGAAGGTGAGGATGACGATGATCCCCACACCGATGAGCGCGGTCCGCTGCCGCGGGCCGCCGACCGTCAGCCCGCGCGCGATCTGAACGGCCGGCTCCTCGCGGAATGCCGGGCGTGCTGCGACGCTGCCATACACCGGTGTCGTCTGGCGGGCCGGCGCGCGCGATGCCGTCGCGCCTCGGGCAGGCGTCCGGACCGACGCAGCCGGAAGACGCTGTGCGGGGTTCCTGACGCGCGCCCTGGGGAGCGGCGTCCCTTGATAGACGGCCACTCAGCGGCTCCCGCTGCCGACGGACCGCTGGTCCGTGGCCGCGTCGTCGGATCGCGACGTCGTCATCGGTGCCTGGCTCACCGGTCCCAGGTGCCAGGCACGCGCCCGCGCCCACAGCTCGGGGCCGTCGAGATCGATGGCCGGCGCCTCCGCCCGACGGCTCCGGACGTCCTTTTGGCGGCGCCCGTAGTCCCGGCGCCGTGACGCGCGATGACCGCTCATGCGGCAAGCCTCCGGACCGCGCGCAGCTTGGCGCTCCGAGCCCGCGGGTTGCCGGCCACCTCGGCCGGCGTGGGCATCTGGGGCTGGGCGCCCACGGCCGTCAGGCGCGGATCCCGTCCGCAGACGCACACCGGCACGACCGGTGGGCAGACACAGCCACGGCGTTCCGCGGCCACGAAGCGCTTCACGATGCGGTCCTCCAGCGAGTGGTAGCTGATGACGACGAGCACCCCTCCCGGGCGCAGGACATCCATGGCGCCGTCGAGCGCTTGGGGCAGCACCTCGAGCTCCTTGTTGACGGCGATGCGGAGTGCCTGGAACGTGCGCGTGGCCGGGTGGATGGCGCGCCGGGCACCCGGTCGAGGACCGGGCACGGCGGCTGCGACCACGGCAGCCAGCCGGTCAGCGGTCTCGATGGGGGCCTCGGCTCGCTCGCGAACGATCGAGCGCGCGATGCGCCGGGCGTGCGGCTCCTCGCCGTATGTCCGCAGCAGGTGCGTGAGCGCGTCCTCATCGAGGGTCGCGACCAGCTCGCTCGCAGGGACGCCGGTGCTGGTATCGAAGCGCATGTCCAGGGGTCCCTCGGCGCGGAAGCTGAAGCCGCGGTCACGTTCCGCCAGCTGGTATGAGCTCAACCCCAGGTCGAGCAGGATCCCATCGACGGTCGCGAAACCCGCCGCACGGGCGACATCACGGATGCCCCCGAAGTTGGAGTGCCGGAGCACGAGGCGCTCGCCGTAGCCGGCGAGTCGCTGCCTCGTGCGGGCCAGCGCCTTCGGGTCAGCGTCGAGGCCCAGCACCCGACCATCGGGGCTGGCGGCCTCCAGGATCCGGAGGGTGTGCCCTCCGCCGCCGACGGTCCCGTCGATATGGAAGCTGCCCGGGGTCGGTGAGAGTGCCGTCATGACCTCCTCCACCATCACGGGCAGGTGCCCTTCAACCATCGATCAGACCGTCCCAGCGGTCCCCCCGGATCCCGGAGGCTCATGTAGTGCGACGACTAGATGCCCAACCCCTGGAGGTGCTCCGCGAGCACATCCGGCTGATCCATCCGAGTGCTCCAGTCGTCCCACGCGGGCGGCGACCAGAGCTCCAGGTGGTTGCGTGAGCCGACCATCACGGCCAGGTCGTCCAGCTTCGCGAACGCGCGAAGCACGGCTGGAACGACCATCCGGCCCTGCTTGTCGAGCTCGATCTCGAACGCTGTCCCATAGAGGAAGCGCGTGAGATCCCGGGCACTAGCGTCGGTGAACGGCAGCGGGTCGACGCGAGCGGCGACGAGCTCCCAGGCGGCGCGCGGATGGAGCGCCAGGCAGCCATCGAGCCACTTGCTGACCAGGCCGCCGGCTGCGAACTCCGCACGGAATTGGACGGGGACGGCGATGCGCCCCTTGTCGTCGACCGCAACTCGGTACTCGCCGGTGAACACCTGGCTGTGTAGCCCTCTCCCTGCCGTGCGCCGTGTCGATCGATGGCTTCGTGACCCCACTCCGGGTTCCCGGGGCCCCACTTGGCTGCCCGTCGACCCTCGGTCTCACCACCGACCACCACTCGACACCACTTTGCGCCACTTCACGCCATCTTAGCGGCGATTCGGGTCCCGTCAAGGCCGATTCCGCAGGTTCCGCAGGGCCGAGGTCCCCTCGCGCCCGACGCAGTCGATGCATCCCCCCGGTACCGAAGGGCCATTGAGCACGGGGTCATCCGGCGGCTAGGGTGGACACCCTTCCGGGATCGATCTGTCCCGGAATCCACCGGAGGACCCGTGGCTCTCGCTCGCACGAAGGCCGTCGCTATCGCGGAACCGCTGCCCGAAGCGGCCCCGCTGGGTCGGTCGTGGACGCCGCGCTGGGTCGGACGGGCACTGCCGATGGCCCAGGTCACGGAGCACGAGACGCCGCTCCGGCGCTGCACCTTCCGTCGGCTGAGCGTCGCGGACGGTCGCGGCTTCTCGAACGACTACGCCGCCGAGTGCCTCTATGAGGGCCTCGAGCAGCCCATCCCGATGGGCGACCTCGATCGCGCCTGGGGCATCTGCCAGCGCTGCACGAACACGGGCATCTTCCGCGCCGACGAGGACTGATCTTCGCTCGGAGTGGCGTGGCCCGCGCGACCAGGCACCTTGTTCAGGGCACGGTAAGCACGCGCGGCACGACCCGGCACCTTGTTCATCGCACGGTGACCACGCACGGCGCGACTGGTGGTCGCGGCGATGACAGGTGGGCTCGTATCGGCGGGTATCAGCCGTCCAGAGCGCCAGCGAGACGGTCTGTAAGCCGAGTCCTGTGCCGCCGCTTGCGCGACGGCGACGGTCATCCATCTGGGATCGCGGTTACCCACGACCTCGAGCGGCCGACCCGAGGACGAAGCGACGCCGCTCCATACACGCACGCCCAAGGGCGCCGTGCCGGTCCTCCTATTTGGCCTTGCACCAGGTAGAGCTTGCCCGTTTCACCCGGTCGAACGGCAGAGCCGGTCGACCGATTCGTCACTGTGGCGCTGGTCCTCGCCTCACGGCGGACGGGTGTTACCCGCTACCCTGCGTCGGGGAGCTCGGACTTTCCTCGTGACCGATGGGTCGCCCCGCCGGTCCCGCGACCGTCCGACCGACTCGCTGGCCGGCTGATCATATCCGGCCCGCCCTGGATGAGGGAGTCATGGAGCCAGCGAGGCTTGCTGGGGCAAGCGGCACCGGTTGCCGGCATCCGTCGGACACACGCCGTGGTGCCCACGCCGCGTCGCCGGGCGATGCGCCCGGCGACTGATCGGACCGATCAGCGACCCGGCACGACCGCCGATCTGCCTGTTCAGGGCGGCCGCCGACTCGAAACGCCGGTGGCCAGCCCTGTGATGCGCGTGGCGACCCGGACGGCCGTCGAGCACCTGCGTCGGGCCATCGCGACGGCCTGATCGTGCGCCGGGTGACTCAGCCACGCGGGGCCCGGCACAAGCCACGGCCGAGGGCGCGGGTGCGATACCCACCTACGGCGGCTGATATACCCCGTTGTGGGTCGATGATGTCGTCGATCCTCGGGGAGACCGGCGCCCGGCTATCCGGCAGATGACCGTTTGATCTAGTGTCCGGCCCCCGACGCCCATGCCGTGAACGGTGATCGGGATCCTGCGGCGATGACCGGTGATGGGACCCATCAGCAGACGTCGGCCGGGTCGATCGGGGAACCCTGGGTGGTCGGAGGGAGATGGCCCGATGAGCACGGTCGGGATCGACATCGGTGGGTCCACGCACGTGGTGGCGCGCTGCCGGGACGGTGAGAGCCGGGCCGACCACGAGGTCCTGCGGGTCGCCCAGAGCAGGGCGGGGTTCCGGTCCCTCGATGCCTGGCTCGACCGGCAGCCCGACCCGGTGACCCTCGTGGTCATGGAGTCGTCGGGCCACTACTGGATGCCGCTCGCCGCGCACCTGACCCGGCGGGCGGTCCCGGTGGCCCTCGTCAACCCGCTCGCGGCGAAGTACTTTGCGAGGAGCCGACTGGGTCGCACCAAGTCCGACCCGGCAGACGCCCGGAGCCTCGCCGAGATGGCCATGCGTGATGCGCCAGTGGTCCGTGATCCCTTCGCTGGGGTCGAGCTGCGCCAGGCCGCACGTTTCGCGATGACGCTCGTGCAGGAGCAGGCGAAGGTCTGCCAGCGGCTCCATCGCCTCGCGGAGCTGGGCTTCCCCGAGCTGGGCGAGGTGTTCGACGATCCCACCTGCCGGACCGCCCGGGAGGTGCTCCGCCTCGCGCCCACCGCGGCGGTCGCCCGGCGCCGACGGATGGCCACCCTCGCCGACGCCAACAAGGCCCCCGGACATCGACGGCTCGGCAAGGCGACAGCCGAGCGACTGCATGACCTCGCGGCCGACTCGATCGCGGTGCCTGAGCTCGATGCGGAGGTCACCTTCGAGGTCGGCCTGCTGCTGGAACGGTTCGACCTGCTCGAGCAGCAGATCGAGGTCGCGGACGCCCACGTCGCATCGCTGCTCGACGGCGAGCTGGCCCGGCGGCTCCAGACCATCCCGGGTGTGGGTCCGGCCATCTGTGCCGTGCTCATCGCCGAGATCGGGGACATCACGCGGTTCGAGACCTTCGATGCCCTGCTCGCCTATGCCGGCGTCCATCCGGCCGAGCGCAGCTCCGGGCGCAAGGGCGCCAGTCCCGAGACGGCCTGGCGGATGTCCAAGGCCGGCAACGCCCACCTCCGGGCGGCGGCCTACCGGATGGCCGTGGTGGGCACCGTCCACAACCCGGTCATCGCCGCCCACTACCGGCGGAAGCGGGAGGCCGGCAAGAGCAAGATGAACGCCCTCGGTCACTGCATGCGCAAGGCCCTCAGCATCGTCTGGGGTGTCTGGCGCAACGGGGCCGACTTCGACCCCGCCTGGGGATCAGGGACTTGACAAGACCCTATGGGATCTAGATGACGTTCACGACGCGGGCGATGACCAGGCCGACGATGACGAACGAGATGAGTGCCTGGGTGGCCATCGCGATCTTCGCCCAGTGGACGAGGGGCATCGTATCCGTGGGGCTGAACGCATTGCCCGTGGTGAAGCCGACGTAGAGATAGTCGATGAAGGTGGGGAACCAGCCCTCGGGAGCGACATCCGGGTCTGCCTGTTGCGGGAAGAGGAAGTCCTTGTAGCGTCGCGGGTGATGGAGCCGGGTCACCGGACCACCCGAGTCGAGCTGCCAGTACAGCAGCGCGAACGCGATATTCACGGTCAGCCACACCCGGGCCGCTCCCCAGACGAACTCGAAGGAGTCAGTCCCGGATGCCGCCGACGGGTGCGACAGCTGTGCGGTCAGCAGGACCGTCGCCGTGAGCGCGCTGATGAGGATGCCGCCGACGAGCACCAGCGAGACGGTTCGGATGAGTGTGCTCTGGCGGTCGATCCGACCCGGGTCGGCCACGATCAGGATGGCCAGCAGCACGCCTTCGACGAGCGGCCCGACCCAGACCGGGAGGGCCGACAGGTCACTCGACTGGAACAGGCTCAGGACCATCACGGACAGGACCGCCAAAGCCATCGGCCAGCGTGTCTCTCCGAGCGGGCGCCGGGACCCTCCTGCGGCTGTCGGTGCTCCCGGATCCATTCGTTCCGTGTCGGCCGGGTCGAACTCGCTCATGCCGATGCGATCGAAGCCCCAGAGGCCCCGGCAACAGCCGCGACTTCGACCGGTGCTTCCGTCGTCCGGATGTGCATGGCCTTCTTCACCTCGGCCACGACCACGATGGACAGTGCCACGACGGTGCAGATGATCCACTGATCGGCGTTCAGGCTGACCGTGCCCAGCAGCCGCTGGAGGAACCCGAGCTCGGTGGTCAGGATGATGGCCACCACGGACAACGCGGTGGTCTTGAGCAGCGTCGGGTTCTGGAGGATGTCGCCACTGAACAGGGAGCGCTCCTCGTCGGCGGTCTCGAGGGAGAAGAAGAGGTTGAACAACGAGAACGCGGTGACACCCATGGTCCGGGCGACCGCGTCGCCGTAGGCGCCGGTCCCCCACGAGATGATGGCGAGCGTGCCGGCGGCCATGATGAGCCCCACGATGACGAGCCAGGTCATGAGCCGCCGCGGCAGGATGACCGCGTCCTTGGGGCGCGGCTCTGCTTTCATGAGCCCCTCGCGGGGCTTGCCGTAGCCCAGACCGATGGCCTGGAACACATCGACCGTGAAGTTGACCCACAACGTCTGGAGGGGCAGGAACGGGATGCCCGAGGCGATGTTGAGGATCGAGGCACCCAGGAACGTGGCGATGAACCCGAACAGGACACCCATCTGGAACCGGATGTAGCGCATCAGGTTGTCGTAGATGGCGCGACCCACGCGGACCGCCTTGACGATCGTCGCGAAGTTGTCGTCGGTCAGGATCATGACCGCCGCTTCCTTGGACACCTCGGTGCCGGTGATGCCCATGGCCACCCCGATGTCGGCCTTCTTGAGCGCCGGCGCGTCGTTCACGCCGTCGCCGGTCATGGCCACGATGTCGCCCTTCGCCTTGAGCACGTCGACCAGGTGCACCTTGTCCTCGGGTGCGACGCGGGCGATGACGCCGATGTCATCGATGGCCGTGGCGACCTCGGCATCACTCAAGGCCCGGAACTCGGCGCCGGTGATGGCACGACCCTCGATGCCCAGCGTGTGGGCGATGGCCTGGGCGGTGACCGCGTGGTCCCCGGTGATCATGCGCACCCGGATGCCGGCGGACCGTGCCTCGGCGATGGATACCTTGGCTTCCGCGCGTGGCGGATCGACGATGCCCACGAGAGCCAGGAGCGTGATGCCCGAGACGAGCGGCAGCAGGTCGGCCATCGGGTCGAACGTCGCCGGATCGAGGTCGAGCAGGCCGGTCGCCATCACCCGTAGCCCTTGCTCGCCCAGGCGCTGATTCTCCGCGAGATAGGCGTCCCGCAGCTGGTCGACCGGGACCGCCGCCCCGTCGGGGCCGTGGGCGTTCGCGGCACGTTTCAGGAGCTGATCGGGCGCGCCCTTGACGTAGCAGCGGATGAGGTCGGCGCCGGACGCGTCCTGCATCCGATGGAACGTGGCCATGAACTTGTAGGCCGCGTCGAAGGGGACCTCGGCGATGCGTGGGTAGCGCTCCCGTGTGAGCACCGGATCAGCGCCCCCCTTGGCCGCAAGCACGACGAGCGCGCCTTCGGTCGGGTCACCCACGAGCACCCCGTCCTGGACGACCGCGTCGGCGCACAGGGCCATCGGCAGCATGTACTGGTCGAGGGGCACGTCCGGCTCGCCCGCGGCGTGGCTGATGGTGCCCACCGTGGAGTAGCCGTCGCCACTGATGGCATAGCGTCGGCCGACGATGGACATCTGGACCGCGGTCATCTGGTTGAGCGTCAGGGTGCCGGTCTTGTCGGAGTTGATGGCCGACGTCGAGCCGAGCGTCTCCACCGAGCGCAGCCGCTTGACGATGGCACCGGACCTGGCCAGCGTCGAGGTGCCGGCGGCGAGGATGGTCGTGGTGACCGCAGGCAGGCCGGTCGGGATGGCCGAGACGGCGAACGCGACCGCGGTCAGGAACAACTCCTGGAATGCGAGGCCGCGATAGAGCCCGATGAGCACCGACAGCAGCAGCGCCACGCCCGCGATGACCAGTATCTGGTTCGTGAGCCGGTTGAGCTGATGTGTCAGGGGCGTCTCCTCGACGACCGTCGACTGGAGCATGCCCGAGATGTGGCCCACCTCGGTGCCCATGCCGGTCGTCGTCACCAGCAGCGTGGCCGAGCCGCGGGTCACCTGGGTGTTCATGAACGCCATGTCGACACGATCACCGAGCGCGGCATCCGCAGCCACGGCCTCGACCTGCTTGGGCACGGGTGCGCTCTCCCCCGTGAGCGCCGACTCGTCGATCTCGAGGGTCGCGGCACGCAGGATGCGCGCATCGGCGGGCACAAGGTCACCCGCCTCCACGTTGACGATATCGCCCGGGACCAGGGCGTCCATCGATGTCTCGATGAGCTGACCGTCACGGGTCACCCGGGCCTTGACCACCATCATCTTCTGGAGGGCGGCGACGCTGTCCTCGGCCTTGCCTTCCTGGTTCATGCCCATCCAGGCATTGAGCAAGGTCAGCAGGATGAGCAGGATGCCGGTCGGGATCTGGCCCGGCAGGAAGAGGCAGATGATGCCCGCGATCAGGAGCACGATCTGCATCGGGTCCTCGTACTGGCGCAGGAACACGTGCCAGCGGGACTCGCGTGCCGCCGGTGCGAACGCGTTGGGCCCGAACCGCTGGGTGCGCGTGACGACCTCGGCGGCGCTCAGACCGGTCCCCTGGTCGACCCCTTGCGCCTCGAGTGCCGCCCCAGGGGTCAGGGCATGCCAGACGGGCTGCGTGTTCGTGTCCATGGCCGCGGTGCCTCCGTCCCTCGGTACGCGCGTGCCCATGCCGGATGGCTGGGCCGGGATGGAGGCTCACCCTCACGCTTCCCGGCGGTCAGGATACGACCCCAGAGCGCCATGAGGATGCCCGGCATGCCACCATGACGCGGTGACCACCCCGCGCATGCCCGCACTGATGTCGCTCGGCCGACGCGTGCCGGGGATCATCGTCGCGCGCGGCTATCAGCGGCCGTGGCTCGGTCCGGACCTGGTGGCCGGCATCGTGCTCACGGCCATCCTGGTGCCGGTAGGCATGAGCTATGCCGAGGTGGCGGGGCTGCCGCCCATCGCCGGCCTCTACGCGACCATCGTGCCCCTGCTCGTCTATGCGCTCCTCGGACCCAGCCCGATCCTCGTCCTCGGTCCTGATTCCTCGCTGGCGGCGATCATCGCCGGAGTGGTGCTGCCGCTCGCCGCCGGGGATCCGGAACGGGTGGTGGGCCTCGCGGCGGCGCTGGCCGTCTTCGGCGGTCTCATCTGCATCGGGGCGGGCGTGCTCCGGTTGGGCTTCATCACGGACCTGCTCTCGATGCCCATCCGGTCGGGCTATCTCCACGGCATCGCGCTGACCGTCATCGTCGGTCAGCTGCCCAAGCTGTTCGGATTCTCTGTGTCGGGCGACAACGTCATCGCCGAGGCAAGGACGTTCGTGCAGGGCGTGCTCGATGGGCTGACGAACCCGTGGGCGCTCGCGCTGGGCCTGGCGTCCGTCGCCATCATCATCGGCTTCCGTCGCTGGCTGCCAGCGATCCCCGGCATCCTCGTGGCGGTCGTGGGCGCCACGGTCGTGACCGCCATCCTCGACCTCGCTGTCACCCACGGTGTGCCGGTCGTGGGACCGCTCCCCCAGGGGCTGCCGCGCTTCGAGCTGCCGGGCATCACGTTCTCGGACATCCCGCCACTCGTCGCGGGCGCGGCAGCCATCGCCCTGGTCTCCATGGCCGACACGAGCATCCTGTCGCGGACCTTCGCGGCGCGACGGGGCATCCGCGTCGACCAGGACCAGGAGCTGCTCGCGCTGGGCGCGGCGAACATCGCGACGGGGTTCTTCCAGGGCTTCTCCGTCAGCAGCAGCTCCTCGCGCACGCCCGTGGCCGAGGCGGCCGGTGGGCGGACGCAGCTGGTCGGGGTGGTGGGCGCGCTCGCCGTGGCGGCACTCATCATGTTCCTGCCCTGGCTGACCACGAACCTGCCGTCAGCGACGCTCGGGGCGATCGTCATCGTGGCCTGCTGGTCGATCGTGGACATCCCGGTCTGGACGCGCATGTGGCGGCTCCGACGGGACGAGCTGGTGCTGTCATTCGCCTGCTTCCTGGGCGTCGCGCTGCTGGGCGTGGTGCCCGGGATCCTCGTCGCGGTGGTGCTGGCATTGCTCGACTTCGTCTGGCGCGCATGGCGGCCGCACAGCGCGGTACTCGGTCGTGTCGACGGGCTCAAGGGCTACCACGACCTGGAGCGCTATCCGGATGCACGGCTGGTCCCGGGCCTCATCCTCCTGCGCTGGGATGCTCCCCTCTTCTTCGCCAACGCCGAGATGTTCCGGGATCGTGTGCTCGAGGCGATCGAGATCGCAGCGGCCCCGACCCTCTGGGTCGTGGTGGCCGCGGAGCCGGTGACCGACATCGATCTCACGGCCGCCGACATGCTCGCCGAACTGCTCGTCGAGCTGGAGGCGAAGGGCGTGACGTTCGCGATGGCGGAGCTCAAGGACCCCGTGGGGGACCGACTGAAACGCTATGGCCTCTACGAACGGGTCGGCCGCGAGCATTTCTTCCCGACCCTGGGGTCCGCGGTCGACGGCTACGTCGCGGCGAGCGAGGTGGACTGGATCGACTGGGAAGAGCGGATGGACCTGGAGTCCGGTCCCTGACGGAGGACGGATCAGCCCTCGTCCGCCCGACGCCGCACCTCGGCCATGACACGCTCGGCACCCATCGGGTCGTCGAGGGCCATGTTGGCGAGCGCGTCGGCGGCCTCGTTGCGGGCACGCGGTTCGTGAACGGCGCTCCAGCGACGGAGCGCCCCCAACCGGCGGATGGCCTCTGCGAAGAAGCCCTGCAGCTTGATGTCCTTGACGCGCCAACGACCGTTGAGCTGCTCCACGATGAGCTTGGAGTCGAGCCGCAGGTCGACCTCCCGGGCGCCCAGCCGCTCCGCCTCGCGCAGGGCCAGCACCAGCCCCGCGTACTCGGCGACGTTGTTGGTCCGGATACCCAGGTCACGGGCGACGACCGCGACCGCCATCGCGTCGGGCTCGAACGCATCCGGTCGGGATGCGTCGATGAGGACCGCCCCGGCGGACGCGCGCCCGGGGTTGCCGCGCGACGCTCCGTCGGTCCGGACGACGAGGCGCTCGAACGTGCGCCGGGGGAGCGTCGGCGCCCCATCGTCGAGCGCGGCGGGGTCCTGCCCGTCCTCGGGCCCGAGGAGGCTCAGACCCCGCGCTCCGAGATGGCCGAGGAGACCTCCAGGATGGCGCGCGTGATGTTGATGCCCCGGGGGCAGGCATCGGTGCAATTGAAGATCGTCCGGCAGCGCCACACGCCATCCTCGTCGGAGAGGATCTCCAGTCGGTCATCGGCACCCTGGTCACGGGTGTCGAAGATGAACCGATGGGCGTTGACGATCGCTGCGGGCCCGACATAGCTGTCCTGGGCCCAGAAGCTGGGACAGGAGCTGGTGCAGGCCGCGCACAGGATGCACTTGGTGGTGTCGTCGTAGCGCTGCCGGTCCGCCTGCGACTGCCGTCGCTCGCGGGCCGGCATGACCCCGTCGTCGATCTGGAAGGGCATGACGCTGCGGTACTTGGCGAAGAACTCGTCCATGTCCACGACGAGGTCCTTGATGACCTTGAGTCCCGGCAGCGGGGCGACCGAGATCTTGCGGCCCAGCTGGTCGACCCGGATCTTGCAGGCAAGGCGGTTGCGGCCGTTGATGAGCATCGCGTCCGAGCCGCAGACGCCGTGGGCGCAGCTGCGTCGGAACGTCAGCGAGCCATCCTGGTGCCACTTGACGGTATGGAGCAGGTCCAGCAGCGGCGCGGTGGGCTCGGCATCGACCGTGTACTCCTCCCAGTGAGGCTTCGGGTCTCGCTCGGGGTCGTAGCGCAGGATGCGCAGCCGGACCTGCATCGACGGTGGTCTCCTAGTAGACGCGCGGCTTGGGCTGGAAGGTCGTGATGGTCACCGGCTTGTAGCGCAGCTCGGGACCCGCCTCGGTGCGGTAGGCGAGCGTGTGTTTCAACCACTCCTCGTCGTTGCGATCCGGGAAGTCCTCACGAGCGTGTGCCCCACGGCTCTCGGTCCGGGCGAGCGCGGACACGGCCGCCGCCTCCGCGCAGTCGAGCAGGTAGCCCAGCTCGCGGGTCTCGAGCAGGTCCGTGTTGAAGACCGTGCCCTTGTCCTGGACCCGCACGCTCGCGTAGCGCTCCTTGAGGACCCGGACCTTGGCCACGGCGTCCTTGACGCCCACGCCCGTCCGGTAGACGCCGACCCCATCCATCATCGTGTCCGCGAGAGCGGCACGGATCCGGGCGGGGTTCTCGCCACGATCGCGATCCCGGAGCGCCTGCAACTCGGCGCGCACTGGCTCCGCGGCATCGCGGGTGATATGCGGCAGCTGCACGCCCGCCACATCGTGGGCCATCGAGCGGCCCGCCCGACGACCGAACACGAGGATGTCGATGAGCGAGTTGGTGCCCAGCCGATTGGCGCCATGCACGCTGACGCAGGCGCACTCCCCCGCGGCATACATCCCCGGCAGCACCGTGCCGTGCTCGTCGATGACCACCCGCGACTGGACGTTGGTGGGGATACCACCCATCGCGTAGTGCGCCGTCGGGGTGGTGGGCACCGGCTGGGTGATGGGCTCTACCCCCTGGTAGACGCGCGAGAACTCGGTGATGTCGGGCAGCTTCGCGTCGATGACCGCCTTGCCCAGGTGGGTCAGGTCGAGGTGGACGTAGTCCTTGCCCCCGATGCCCCGGCCCGCACGGATCTCCATCGCGATGGCGCGGCTGACCATGTCTCGTGGCGCGAGCTCCATGAGCTTGGGTGCGTAGCGCTCCATGAACCGCTCGCCGGAGTCGTTGCGGAGGTAGCCACCCTCGCCGCGCGCGGCCTCCGAGAGGAGGATGCCCAGCCCGGGGATGCCCGTGGGATGGAACTGGAAGAACTCCATGTCCTGGACGGGCACGCCCCGCCGGTACGCGAGCGCGACACCGTCGCCGGTCAGCGAATGTGCGTTGGACGTGGTCCGGAACATGCGCCCGAAGCCACCCGTCGCGAACATGACGGCGCTCGAGCGGAAGATGTGCAGCTCACCATCGGCGATGCGGTACGCGACGACGCCGCGCGCCTGGCCTTCATCGACCAGCACGTCCACCACGTGGTACTCGTCGAAGAAGCGGACGCCATGCTTGACGCACTGCTGATAGAGCGTCTGGAGGATCTGGTGACCGGTCCGGTCGGCCGCGAAGCACGAGCGTCGGACCGGCCCCTCCCCGAAGTTGCGGGTGTGGCCACCGAAGCGCCGCTGGTCGATGCGGCCGTCGGCGGTCCGGTTGAAGGGCAGGCCCATGTGCTCCAGCTCGACGACCGTGTCGATCGCCTCCCGGGCGAGGATCTCGGCAGCGTCCTGGTCGACGAGGTAGTCGCCACCCTTGACGGTGTCGAACATGTGCCACTCCCAGTGGTCCTCCTCGAGGTTGCCCAGGGCGGCACAGATCCCACCCTGCGCCGCGCCGGTGTGAGAACGTGTCGGGTACAGCTTCGTGAGCACGGCGGCCTTGACGCCGGTGCGGGCGAGCTCGAGCGCTGCCCACAGGCCGGCCCCGCCGGCGCCGACGATGACCGCGGGGTACTCGTGGGTCGCGATCGACGGCGTGAGCCGGATGTCCTCGCTCACTCAGATGCCCCCGCGAGGCTGCAGCGTGGCCACCACGATGGTGCCCAGGACGAACAGCACAGCGCTCAACAGGTAGAGCGCCGAGAGCGAGATGAGCCGCCCGCGCGGGCCATGGACGTGGTCGCGGATGACGGTGCGCACCCCGAGCGTCGAGTGGAGCAGGACGGTCATCAGCAGTGCCCAGTCGGAAGCGCGCCAGATGAGCTGGTTCCAGCGATGCGTCGCGATCCATTCCGATGTCTGCTGCGACGGATCGAAGATGAAGTGCTGGATGATGTAGTGCGACAGGGCGAGCACGAACAGCGCCACGCCCGAGATGCGCACGAGGTACCAGATGCGGGTCTCGTGCTCGCTGCCGGTGGGCTTGGAGCGGCCGCGCGTGATGGGCGAGATGTCCGCCATCTACATGACCCCCGTGATGCGCAGCACGCCGGTCACGCCGTCGAGGGCGTCCTTCCAGTAGGGCCGCAGGATGATGATGGCGCCCGGGATGCCGAGCGCGAAGAAGATGACCCAGCTGCCATACCACAGCTTCCGGTGGTGGACCGTCATGGCTGGCCACAGGTCGATGATGAGGATGCGCATGCCGTTGAGCGCGTGGTACAGGAGGGCGGCACCGAGCAGGATCTCCATCACCCGCCCGATGGGGCTGGCGTAGAAGGCCAGCAGCTCGTCGTAGGCGCGTGGGTCACCGCCCGCGAGATAGATGTCGATGATGTGCAGCACGACGAATGCCCACACCGCGATGCCGCTGATGCGATGGAACATCCATGCCCAGCTGCCCTCCCGCCCGCGGTAGGAGCGCATCAGACCCAGGTAGCGCATCAGGACTCCGTGCCAGGTGTGACGACGATCCGGCGCCCATCGCTAGCCGCGTCCTGTCCACGTGGCAGGGTTGCACGGCCGGTCGGGCCGCTCCGGACGACCTGGGCATGCTACCCCAACGACCGCCCGTATCGCTGCGCTATCCTGAGGTCCCCGATCGAAGATCCAGAGGTGCCGGCGCGTCCGTGAAGCTCCAGGAATTCGCAGCCAAGCAGCTGCTCGTCCAGGCCGGCCTGCCGGTGCCACCGTGGTCCGTGGCGGCCACACCAGGGGAAGCACGCACCCAGGCCGCGGGGTACCTTGCGACCGGGGCAGGGCGCGTCGTCATCAAGGCCCAGGTGCTCGTGGGTGGCCGGGGCAAGGCGGGTGGTGTCAGGCTGGCCGCCAGCGCCGACGAGGCGGAGTCGGTGGCAGGCGCGATCCTGGGCATGGATATCAAGGGCATCACCGTCCGGCGGCTGCTCATCGGCCCCGCCGCGGACATCGTCAAGGAGTTCTATCTCGCGGCGGTGCTTGACCGGGCCGCGCAGCGCATCCGGATGATGGCCTCCGCCGAGGGTGGCGTGGAGATCGAGACCGTCGCCGAGACCAACCCTGACGCCATCGTCTCGGTGCTCGCCCACCCCCATCTCGGGCTGCTCGACCACCAGGCGCGCGAGATCGCGTTCGCGATGGGCCTGGGTGATCGCTGGAAGGAGGTCGTGCCCGTCGTCAAGGGCGTGTTCCAGGCAGCGGTCGACAATGACGCCGACCTGGTCGAGATCAATCCGCTCGCCATCGTCCGCAGTGTGGGCGCCGACAGCATCACGACCGAGTCCATCCAGGCCCTTGACGCCAAGATCACGCTCGACGACTCGGCGCTCTTCCGCCACCCGCGACTCGAGCAGCTGCGCGACCTTGACGAGGAGGACCCGGTCGATGTCGAGGCGCGCGGACTGGGCCTCAGCTTCATCCGACTCGACGGCGATATCGGCTGCATGGTCAACGGCGCGGGGCTCGCGATGGCGACCATGGACCTCGTCAAGCGGGCGGGCGGCGAACCGGCCAACTTCCTGGACATCGGTGGCGGCGCCCGCTCGGACAAGGTCGCGGCGGCGATGCGCCTGATCCTCTCCGACCAGTCGGTGCGAGCCATCCTCGTCAACATCTTCGGTGGCATCGCGCGGGGTGACGAGGTCGCCCGCGGGCTCATCGAGGCGCGCTCGCAACAGACACGCGAGGTGCCCATGGTCGTGCGTATCGTGGGCACGAACGCGGATCTCGCGGCCGACATCCTGCGCGAGTCGGGCGCCGGCATCGAGGCGGCATCCAGCCTCGACGAGGCCGTGGAGCGAGCCGTAGCCCTGGCGGGCGTCACGGCATGAGCATCCTCGTCGACGAGCACACCCGACTCCTGGTCCAGGGCATCACCGGCCGTGAGGGTCTCTTCCACGCCACCCAGATGCACGCCTACGGCACGAACATCGTCGCCGGCACGACCCCCGGCAAGGGCGGCCAGACGGTCCTGGGCACCGTCCCGGTGTTCGACACCGTGGGCCAGGCGGTCCGGGCGACGGGGGCCGACACCTCGGTCATCTACGTCCCCGCGGCGGGTGCGCCCGATGCCATCCTGGAGGCCGTCGATGCCGGCATCGGCACCATCTTCTGCATCACCGAGCACATCCCGGTGCTGGACATGCTCAAGGTCGTGGCCGAGGTCCACGCGAAGGGCGCGCGGCTCATCGGCCCCAATTGTCCCGGTGCGACGTCCCCTGGCAAGGCCAAGGTGGGCATCATCCCCGGCTCCATCCACAAGCCGGGTCATGTGGGTCTGGTGAGCCGTTCGGGCACCCTCACCTACGAGGTGGTGCAGGCGCTCACGGACGCCGGCATCGGCCAGTCCACCTGTGTCGGCATCGGCGGCGACCCCATCGCGGGCACCAGCTTCACGGATGTGCTGACACTGTTCAAGGACGATCCCGATACCCACGCGATCGTGCTCATGGGCGAGATCGGTGGCGGCGCCGAGGAGGCGGCGGCGGCGTATCGCGCCGAGCATCTGCCCGACGTCCCGATGGTCGCCTTCATCGCCGGGCGGACCGCACCGCCGGGGCGCCGGATGGGACACGCGGGCGCCATCATCAGCGGCAGCGGCGGTACGGCAGCGGGCAAGATCGAGGCGCTGGAAGCGGCCGGCATCCGGGTCGCGGACACCCCGTCCCAGATCCCGGGGCTCCTCCGGCAGGCGGGTATCGGGCCCGACTGATCCGGGGCGTCGACCGTGACGCCTGAGGGCCGGGGCGCTCTCCGCCGCCCGCCGCTGGGATGGCGAGAACCACCCACCGTGTGACGGGAACGAGGCCGGCCGTGTGACCGATGGTGACCGTGGCGATGGCCGAATGGCGCGGGCGGGTCATGCCGATCGGGTGATGCGGCGGGCCCGGCGATCCCCCATACTGCGCAGCGCGCCCGGTGCTGATACGCACCGCGGGCCGCCCCGACCGCAGGGGCGACGAGGGTGCTGGGAGGACGAGGGATGACAACCGCTACCAAGGGTCGTGCGCGACCCAGGATCCCGTTCATGGAAGGGATCCTGCCGTTCGATCGCGCCAACCTGCCGGTGGAGGTCATCGCCGGCTGCACCCTGGCGGCGCTCGCGATCCCCGAGACCATGGGCTACGCGACCATCGCGGGGATGCCGGTCATCACCGGCCTGTACACGCTGCTGCTGCCCATCCTGCTGTTTGCCTTCTTCGGCTCCTCCCGCCACCTCGTCGTCGGGGCGGACTCCGCGACGGCCGCGATCCTCGCGACCGGCCTTGCCGGCATGGGCCTCGTCGCCGGCAGCTCCACGTATGTCCAGATGGCGTCCTTCGCGGCCCTCATCGCGGCCTTGCTGCTCATCACGGCACGCGTCCTGCGTCTCGGGTTCATCGCCAACTTCCTCTCGAGCAGCGTGCTCATCGGCTTCCTCACCGGCGTCGGCATCCAGGTGGCGATGGGCCAGGTCGGCGGCATGTTCGGTGTCCCGAGCCAATCCGGCACCACCATCGAGAAGTTCATCGAGACCATCAAGCTCATCCCCTCCGAGACGCAGGTGGACACCCTCCTCGTCTCCATCGCGGTCCTGGGCACGATCCTGGGGCTCCGCAGGGTGAACGAGAAGATCCCGGGCGCCCTCATCGCGGTCATCGGCGCCATCGTCCTGAGCTACGTCCTGGACCTCTCCGCCAAGGGCGTCACGACCATCGGTTCGGTGCCCTCGGGTCTGCCGTCGCTCGGCCTGTCGACCGATGTCATGACCACCAGCAACTTCTGGGACCTGCTGCCGATCGTCTTCTCCATCGTCATCGTCATCCTGGCCCAGAGCGCCGCGACCTCACGTGCGTACGCCATGAAGTACTCCGACAAGTTCGATGAGAACGTCGACCTTGTCGGCCTCAGCCTCGCCAACGTGGGCGCGGGCATCACCGGCACCTTCGTGGTCAACGGCAGCCCGACCAAGACCCAGATGGTCGACAGCGCGGGCGGCCGGAACCAGATCGCCCAGCTGACGGCGGGGTTGCTCGTCGTGGTCGTGCTCCTGTTCCTGACCGTTCCGCTCTCCTACATGCCCAACGCGGTGCTCGCGTCCGTCGTCTTCCTCATCGGCATCGAGCTCATCAACTACAAGGGCATGTACCGCATCTACAAGCTGCGCCCGGGGGAGTTCGCCGTGGCTGCCATCACGGCCTTCGTCGTCGTCGCCGTCGGCGTGATGCAGGGCATCCTGCTCGCGATCATCCTCTCGGTCATCGAGCACCTGTACCACAGCTATGCCCCCAACGACTCGTTGTTCGTCAAGGACGACACTGGGCACATCCGGCCGGCTCCGGTCGCCGAAGCCGCGCAGCTGGCGCCCGGGCTGGCCGCGTACTACTTCGGCGGCAGCCTCTACTACGCCAATGTGGCCCGGTTCACCGAAGAGGTCATGGGGGTCGTCGAACAGGCGCAGCCCGCCTTGCGCTGGTTCGCCATCATCGCGGCGACCATCGGCGACATCGACTTCTCGGGCGCCGATGCCCTCCGCCAGATCCAGGCCGAGATGAGCTCCAAGGGCGTGACCCTGGTCCTCGTCGATGTCGAGCCGACGGTCCGCACGGAGCTCGACGCGTATGGGCTGACGCCGCTCCTTGGAGCCGGCAACTTCTACGGATCCACGGACGAGCTACTCGCGGCCTACGCGGCACTGCCCCCGCTGGCAGCGCCGGCGTCGGCCGCCACCCCGGCAGCTCCGGCACCCGGGGTCGCCTGAGCGGACCATGCCCAGCGCCGTCGTCGATCGTCAGGTCCGTCGGGCGGCAGGTGCGGCCGCCCGACGCCGTGTGCCACCGTCGGCCATCGCCGACTGGACGGCGGCGCACGACCGGCCTGACCCGGTCGACCTGATCCTGGGCCAGGCGACCACGCGCATCCCGGAGCTGGTGCCCGTCCGGCATGGTCGGATGAGCGCCAGCCCCTTCGCATTCTTCCGGGGCGGGGCGCTGACCATGGCCGCCGATATCGCCCCCCTCCATGTCAGCGGTCTTCGGGTCCAGGTGTGCGGCGACGCACACCTGGTCAACTTCGGCCTGTTCGCGTCGCCGGAGCGCTCCCTGCTGTTCGATATCAACGACTTCGATGAGACCCTGCCTGGGGCATGGGAATGGGACCTCATGCGGCTCTCGGCAAGCCTGGTCCTGGCCTCCCGTGCGCGGTCGTTCTCAGCCCACCAGGCTCGCCATGCCGTGCTGCAGGCGGCGGCGACCTATCGCGCCCGGATGGCGGAGTACGCGTCCATGCGCGCGATGGACGTCTTCTACGCGCGCGTCGACATCAGTGCCGTGATGGAGTTCGTGGACAAGCGCGCCAGGCCGTACCTCCAGGCCACCGTCCATGCGGCAGCCCACCACGATTTACTGCACGAGCTGCCCAAGATCACGACCGTCACCAACGGTGCACGACGGATCGTGGACCGTCCGCCCATCATCAGCCATCCAGCGGAGACCGAGCCTGTGACGGTCACCGCGGCGACCGCCAGCTACCGCGACAGCCTCCAGGATGACCGCCGCGTCCTCCTGGACCGATACCAGGTCGTCGACGTCGCGCTGAAGGTGGTGGGTGTTGGCAGCGTGGGTCTGGGCGCATACGTGATCTTCCTCGAGGGGGGTTCGGACGAGGACCCCCTGTTCCTCCAGACCAAGGAGGCCGAGGCATCGGTCTACGAGCGTTTCACGACTCCCAGCTCGTACGCCACGCACGGGCAGCGCGTGGTGGCGGGACAGCGTCTGCTCCAGGCCGCCCACGACGTGCTCCTGGGGTGGGGCGTCGGCAGGCGTGGCCGCCAGGCCTATGTCCGGCAGCTCCAGGACCAGAAGGGGTCGGCGGTCGTGGACGTGATGTCCCATGACGACCTGGTCAGCTGGGGCAGCCTTTGCGGCTGGGCCCTCGCCCGCGGCCACGCCAACTCAGGAGACCCGGCCGCGATCGCGGGCTACCTCGGTGACGACGATGCGGTCGACAAGGCCATGGCCGACTTCGCGGAGCATTACGCGGACCAGACCGAGCGCGACCATGCCGCGTTCCTGGCGGCCATCAAGAGCGGCAAGGTCAAGGCGGAGACCGGCGTCTAGCGACGCGAGCGACCCGCTGGGCCGCGCGGCGGACGCTGCTTGGGCGCCGACCGCCAGGGATCAGCCCGCGAACGCGGTCGGCGGCCTGCCACGGACCCCCGGTCGGGCCACGTAGAGCCCGCCGGCGCCCGGCAGCGCGGTGGCCGGGTCGGGCCACTGGGCGGTCGTGATGAGGAGCTGGTCCAGGTCGGGCCCGCCGAAGGCGCAACTGCTGGCACTCGCCGCCGGCACATCGATGCGCGACAGCGGCTCCCCATCCGGGGAGAAGCGAACCACGCACCCCGCGCCCCAGAGCGCGACCCAGGCACATCCCTCGGCATCGAGGGTCATGCCGTCCGGATGCCCGGCGTCATCTGGGATGGTCACCCAGGGACGTCGCGCGCCCAGATCACCGGTCGCGGCGTCGTAGTCGATCCGGTCGACACGCTGGGTGCTGGTGTCGATGTAGACCATGGTGCGCCCGTCGTCGGTCCAGTCCAGGCCGTTGGCGATGGACACCGGGTGGAGCATCCGGGTCACCCGCAGGTCCGCGTCGAGGCGATAGAGGGAGCCGCCGTCGGGCCCCTCATAGTCATACATCGTGCCCGCCCAGAATTGGCCAGCGGGGTCCACCTTGCCGTCGTTGGCGCGCGTGAGCGGGTCGTCCGCCTCGACGGCCGCGAGCAGGGTCAGCGTGCCGTCGTCGGGATCGAGCGCCTCGAAGCCCAGTGGTGTGCACGCTGCCAGTCCGCCCGAAGCGCGCAGCACGACACATCCAAGGGGACGCGCCACATCCACGACCCGATCCCGGCCATCCAGCGAGGTCGCGTGCAGTTGCAGACCTTTGATGTCCACCCACCAGACGACGCCCCTCGCGGCGTCCCAGGCGGGTCCCTCCCCCAGCTTGGCGCGGGCATCGCCGACCCGCTCGGCGGTCATCGCCGGCAGACCCGCCCAGTGGGCACGTCCAGCGAAGGAATCGGTCATGGGACACCTCCAGTGAGCGAGCCAACGGAGGCCCACGCGGGGCCGCCCGGTGCCTCGACAAGTTCCACGAGCATGCCATGCGCGCCCCTGGGATGGATGAAGGCGACGGGGCCGTCGGCACCGGCCCTGGGGGCGTGGTCGATGAGCTCCACGCCCTCCGCCGCCAGGCGATCGAGGGCGACGGCAAGGTCCGGGACCTCGAAACAGACGTGGTGGAACCCCTCCCCCCGCGCGGCCAGGAAGCGTGCCACACCGGTCGTCCCGTCGGTCGGCTCGACCAGCTCGATCTTCGACTCGCCCACGGGCAGGAACCCGATGCGGACGCGATCGCTGGGCACAGGCAGGATGAGCTCGACCAGCAGGCCGAGCGTGTCACGGTAGAAGGCCAAGGCCGCCTCGAGGTCGCTCACGACGACCGCGACGTGGTGGATGCGCCCGAGACCCTCGAGCGAGCCAGGCATGGTCATGCGCCACCTCGAAATATAGAACATCCGTTCTGTTCCATCAGACGGTGACCAGCTCGCGATGCCTACCCCAGGTCTCCCGCAGCCGGTCACTGACCTCGCCCAGGGTGCCACCGGCCTTGACCGCGTCGATGAGCGCCGGCACCAGGTTCTCCGAGCCCGCGGCCGCGGCCGTCAGGCGGGCCATCGCCCCGGCCCAGGCATCGGGATCACGACGGTCACGGAACGCCCGCAGGCGGGCGACCTGGTCCGCCTCCGCGGCGGGGTCGATGCGCATGATGGGCGGCGACACCCCCGCGTCATCCTGGTAGCGGTTGACCCCCACCACGACCGACTCCCCCGATTCGATGTTGCGCTGCGCCCGGTAGGCCGCGTCCTGGATGTTGCGCTGTTGGAACCCGGCTTCGATGGCCGCGATGGCGCCGCCCATGGCGTCGATCTGGTCGAGATAGACCTGCGCGGCCGCCTCCAGCTGGTCCGTGAGCGACTCCACGAAGTAGCTGCCCGCGAGCGGGTCAGGCGTCTCGGTCACGCCGCTCTCATAGGCCAGGATCTGCTGGGTGCGCAGCGCCAGCCGGGCCGACTCCTGGGTGGGCAGCGCGAGCGCCTCGTCCCGGGAGTTGGTGTGGAGGCTCTGGGTGCCGCCCAGGATCGCGGCCAGCGCCTGGACGGTGGTTCGCACCACGTTGTTGTCGATCGAGGCGGCGGTCAGGCTGCTGCCCGCCGTCTGGGTATGGAAGCGGCACATCATCGAGCGCGCTTCCCGCGCCCCGAACCGGTCGCGCATGATGCGCGCCCACATCCGCCGCGCGGCCCGGAACTTGGCCACCTCCTCGAACAGCTCGCTCCAGGAGGCGAAGAAGAACGACAGCCGGCCCGCGAAGTCATCCACGTCCAGCCCGCGTGCGCGTGCCGCCTCGACGTAGGCGATGGCATCGGCGAGCGTGAAGGCCAGCTCCTGGGCCGCGGTCGCCCCGGCCTCGCGCATGTGGTAGCCGCTGATGCTGATGGTGTTCCAACGAGGCAGCTCGGCGGCGCAGAACTCGAAGATGTCGGTCACGAGCCGCATCGACGGGCGCGTGGGATAGATCCAGGTGCCGCGCGCGATGTACTCCTTGAGGATGTCGTTCTGGACGGTGCCACCCAGGGAGGCGCGGGGGATGCCCCGACGGTCAGCGACCGCGACGTAGAAGGCAAGCAGGATCGCCGCCGTCGCGTTGATGGTCATCGACGAGGTGACCTCGCCCAGGGGCAGGCCATCGAGCAGGATCTCCATGTCCTCCATGGAGCTGATGGGCACCCCGACGCGGCCCACCTCGCCCAGCGCCTCGGGCGCGTCCGAGTCGTAGCCAGTCTGCGTCGGCAGGTCGAACGCCACCGAGAGACCGGTCTGGCCCTGCGACAAGAGGTAGCGGAACCGCTCGTTGGTGTCGGCGGCCGTGGAGAAACCCGCGTACTGGCGCATGGTCCAGAGGCGCCCGCGGTACATCGTGGGCTGGACGCCACGCGTGAACGGGAACTCCCCCGGGCGACCGAGGTCACGATCCTCGTCCAGCTCCGCGATGTCAGCAGGCGCATAGAGATCCGAGATGGGGATATCCGAGGTGGTCAGGAACGTCGCCCGGCGCTCCGTCTGGCCGCGCATGGCCTTGGCGCGCGTCGTCTGACGCCATCGCTCGCGGCCCGGGTCTGCGGGTTGGGTCATCCTCGGACCTCCGGTCCTGGTCGCGGCGATCGCCGCGGCGCATCGATGGTATCCGGGCGTGGCCAACGCATCTCGGGTTGCGTCACCCGACGACCGCCAGGTCGGCGCCCAGCTCCACGCGGTCCCCCACCTCCACCGAGACCGACAGCACGGTACCGGCATGCGGGGCACGGATCTCATTCTCCATCTTCATGGCCTCGATGGACAGCAGTCTGTCGCCCGCCGCGACCTCGGTGCCGGGCGTCACCCAGACCCGGGCGATCCGTCCCGGGATGCGCGCCTTGAGGGTCTGGGGTCCGGCGTGGCTGGCGGCCGCCGACAACCGCGTGGCACGCTCCCGGAGCGCTGCTCGTTCCGCGGACTCGACCGTGACCACGATGACCCAGCCGTCGATGGAGACCTCGTAGCGGGCGCGCGCCGCGGCTCGATCCTCGGCGGTCGACGGCAGGAGCCGGGGGACCGGCATCCGGTCACCGGTCCCGAGCGGTAACTCACCTGGCACCAGGTCGACCACCACATCGTGGTCGACGCCGACTGCCACGAGTCGGAGTCGCTCCCCGCTCACGGCCAGCGCTCCGTGGCTTCCCGCCGGGCGGCGGTCGCCCAGCCGTTCGCTGCATCTGGAGGGTCCGCGGCCGCCACGGCCGCACGGCTGGCGACGGCGGGTCGGTCGGGCCCATCGGGTCCGGCGGGCAGGGCGGTACCAGCCGCGGTCGCCACCGACCACGCGTCGACGGCCCGTGCCACCGCCTCGATGGCCCGCCTGACCGCCATGGCGTGCAGCGGCGTCGGCATCCAGTCACGGTCCACGAGGTCCGTACGCACCTCGCCAGCGACGAATGCTGGGTGCTCCAGGATCCAGGCATGGAACGGCGCGGTGGTCTGGATGCCGCCGGTCTCCAGCTCAGCGATGGCGCGCCGCGCCCGATGGATGGCGCCGTCGCGATCGCTGGCGACCACGAGGATCTTGGACAGCATCGGGTCGTAGTCGCCGCTGATGACCATCCCCTCCTCCACACCGGAGTCGATCCGAACACCCGGACCGCCGGGGTCACGCCAGCGGTCGATGCGCCCCGGGGTCGGCGCGAAGCCGCGCGCCGGGTCCTCTGCGCTGATGCGCAGCTCGATGGCATGCCGATCGGGCTCTGCCAACGCCGCGGACGCCGCGAGCACCCGCTCGGACAGCGGCTCACCCGCCGCGATCCAGAGCTGCTCGTGGACCAGGTCGATGCCGCTCACCAATTCGGTCACGCCGTGCTCGACCTGGAGGCGCGCGTTGACCTCCAGGAAGTACGCGTCACCCGACGGGGTCAACAGGAACTCCGCGGTGGCGGCGTTTCGCAAGCCGACCGACCGCGCCACTCGGACGGCCAGGCCATGGAGCCGTCTCCGTTCGTCGGGTGTCAGTCCGGGCGCCGGCGCCTCCTCCACGAGCTTCTGGTGTCGGCGCTGGATGGAACAGTCGCGCTCACCGAGCGCCACGATGGTGCCGTGGGCGTCACCCAGCAACTGGACCTCCACGTGCCGGCCGCCCTCGACATAGCGCTCGAGATAGACGCTTGGTGAGCCGAACGCCTGAAGGGCCTCACCCGCCGCTGCGGTCACGGCACCCGCGAGCTCTTCCGGCACATCGACCCGTCGCATGCCCCGGCCGCCGCCACCCGCTGCGGCCTTGACCAGGATGGGGTAGCCGATATCGCGGGCGATATGGGCGATCCGCCGCTCGGCATCGGCGCCGCCTGCCTGGACCGGCTCGAACGTGCCGGGCACGATCGGCACATCGTTGTCACGCGCGGAGAGACGTGCGGCGATCTTGTCGCCCAGACCTGCGAGCGTCGCCGGAGCGGGACCGATGAACACGATGCCCGCCGCGGCCACCGCTTCCGCGAAGGGCGCCTGCTCCGAGAGGAAGCCGTACCCCGGATGGATCGCGTCCGCGCCGGTCTCCAGGGCCGCCGCGATGATCGTGTCAGCCACCAGGTAGCTCTCGACCGCCGGTGGGGGCCCGATCCGGCGCGCCCGGTCAGCGGCCCGCACGTGCAGGGCGTTCGCGTCCGCATCGCTGTAGACCGCAACGGTCTCGATGCCCAGCTCCCGACAGGCCCGGATGATGCGCAGCGCGATCTCGCCCCGGTTGGCGATGAGCAGCCGCTGGAACGGGGGCCGTCCGCGGGGGGCGCTCATCGCTCCCAACATCGGCTGGGGGTGTCGATGGCGGGGTGTCTTTGCGCAAAGACACCCCGGGTGCCGGACCCGGTGTGATGGACTGCGGTCTGGGTCACAGCGGGATGTTGCCGTGCTTGCGCGACGGGTTGCGGTCCCGCTTGCCCTCCAACATCCGGAATGCCCCGATCACCCGGGGTCGAGTCTCCGACGGGACGATGACATCGTCGACGTATCCCCTCCCGGCGGCCACGTACGGGTTGGCGAAGGTGTCCTCGTAGTCGCGGGTGAGCTGCTGCAGCTTGGCCGCCTGATCGTCGGCCTGGGCGAGCTCGTCGCGGAAGATGATCTTGACCGCGCCCTCGGCCCCCATGACCGCGATGCGCGCCGATGGCCAGGCCAGGTTCACGTCGCCCCGCACATGCTTGGAGCTCATGACGTCATACGCGCCGCCGTATGCCTTGCGCGTGATGACCGTCACCTTCGGGACCGTCGCCTCACAGTAGGCATAGAGCAGCTTCGCGCCGTGCCGGATGATGCCGCCGTGCTCCTGGGTCACGCCCGGCAGGAATCCGGGCACATCCTCGAGCGTCAGCAGCGGCACATTGAACGCATCGCACATGCGCACGAACCGGGCCGCCTTGTCGGACGCGTCGATGTCGAGGGCCCCGGCCAGTACCGCCGGCTGTTGTGCCACGACCCCGACACTGCGGCCGTCGAGACGCGCGAACCCGGTGATGATGTTCGCCGCCCACGCGGGTTGGAGCTCCAGGAACGAACCCATGTCGACGACACCCTCGATGACCCCATGCATGTCGTATGGCTGGGTCGGGTCGTCAGGCACGATGGAGTCGAGCGCGACGTCCCGACGCTCGACCGGATCGAGGGTCGCCACCACCGGCGGCTCGGACAGGTTGTTCTGGGGCAGATGCGCCAGGATGCGCCGGGCGATGTCGAGGGCCGCCACCTCGTCGGGTGCCGCGAGATGTGCCACGCCGCTGATCTGGGTATGGACGCTCGCGCCACCGAGGTGCTCGCGGTCGACGTCTTCGTGGGTCACGGCACGGACGACCTCTGGCCCGGTCACGAACATGTAGCTCGTGCCCTCGACCATGATGGTCACATCAGTGATCGCCGGTGAGTAGACAGCACCGCCGGCGCAGGGACCCATGATGAGCGAGACCTGGGGCACCACACCCGATGCGAGCGTGTTGCGCAGGAAGATGTCCGCATATCCGCCGAGCGACACGACGCCTTCCTGGATGCGCGCGCCGCCGGAATCGTTGAGGCCCACGATGGGCGCGCCCACGCGCATCGCCAGATCCATCGATCTTGCAGATCTTCTCGGCGTGGGTCTCGGAGAGCGATCCGCCGAAGACCGTGAAGTCCTGGCTGAACACGAACACCAGGCGACCATCGATGGTGCCGTGGCCGGTGACGACGCCATCCCCCAGGATCCGTTCCTCCTCCAGGCCGAAGTCGGTCGAGCGATGGACCACGAAGGCATCGAACTCCACGAACGAGCCCGGGTCGAGCAACAGGTCCAGCCGTTCGCGGGCCGTCAGCTTGCCGCGCGCGTGCTGTTGGTCGATCCGTTTCTGGCCGCCACCCAGACGCGATCGTGCGCGCATCGCACGCAATCGTTCCATGGGACCCTGCTCATCGACCACGCCGCCCTCCCCCAAGATGCCTCCCTGACGGCGGAATCCTACCGTTCTCCCCATCTGGCCGCGGGAGTCTATCCACAGAAACGGTGGATGAACGGCCCGAAGTGTGGAAAACTCTCGCAGCCGTACCGGGGCTCGAGGGATAGAATCACCCCGCCCGATGGGCCCATCCACCCCGCGAAGGAGGCCGAGTGGCCCGCATCATCGCAATCGCGAACCAGAAAGGTGGCGTTGGCAAGACGACCACCGCCATCAACCTCGCCGGGTCGCTGGCAGAGCAGGGCTACAGCGTCCTGTGCGTCGACATGGACCCGCAGGCCAATCTCACCGTGGGGCTGGGCCTGAATCCGCGGACCATCCAGCGGTCGATGGCGGACGCGCTCGTCGATGTCGACATCACCATCCAGGACATCGTGCTGCCGACCCAGACCGCAGGCATCGACGTGGCACCATCGGACATCGACCTCTCAGCCACCGAGAACCAGCTGTTCAGCGCCATCGGACGCGAGAACGTCCTGCGCGAGGCGCTCGCGTTGTGGGCGGATGACCAATACGAGTTCGTCATCATCGACTGCCCGCCGACGCTGGGGCTGCTGACCATCAACGCGCTCGTGGCAGCCGACTCCGTGATCATCCCGGTGCAGACCCAGTACTACGCGCTCAAGGGGTTCACGGCCCTCAACAACGTCATCAATCAGATCCGCAACAAGGGCCTCAACCCGCGGCTCCGGATCCTGGGTCTGCTGCCGACGTTCTACGACTCTCGGACCCTGCTCGGGCGGGACATGCTCGCGGAGCTTCGCGAGCTGGGTGACCACCACGTGTTCCAGACCATGGTCAAGCAGACGGTCCGCCTCGGGGAGGCTCCCCTCGTCGGTCGGCCGGTGACGACCTACGCCACGAATTCAGAGGCCGCCCGGGCATACCGCGGGCTGGCACGCGAGGTGATCGAACTTGGCTAGACCAGATTTCCGTGGCCAGGCAGCACAGCGACTCTCCGAGGAGCGGGATGAGCTCTCGCCCGCGATCATCAGCCTCCTCGGCAACGACTCGGGCAAGCAGTCCAACGGCATCCGCGACGTGCCGGTCGATCGCATCGATGCCAACCCCAACCAGCCACGACTGACCTTCGACGAGGACACGCTGCTGGAGCTCGCGGCGTCCATCACGGAGCATGGGGTCCTGCAGCCGATCCTCGTTCGGCCCGGCGCCGCCGGTCGGTATCAGCTCATCGCCGGTGAGCGCCGCTGGCGTGCCGCGAAGATCGCCGGGCTGCGCCAGATCCGGGCCATCATCGAGGAGATCGATGACGACACAGCGCTCGAGATCGCGATCATCGAGAACCTCCAGCGCGAAGACCTGTCACCGCTCGATGAGGCGCTGATGTACGAGCGGATGACGACGGAGCATGGTTACAGCCTCCGCAAGCTCGCCCAGAAGCTGGGCAAGGACAAGGGCTACATCGAGAACCGGCTGCGGCTCGCCGATGCGCCGACGGAGATCAAGCAGCTGGTGTCTTTGCGCAAAGACACCCTCTCCCATGCCTACGAGCTGCTGAAGGTCGATGACCCGCGCAAGCGCCGGAAGCTGGCGGAGCAGGTCGCCCGGGGCGAGCTGAGCCTGGTCAAGCTGCGTGAGCGCATCGACGGCAAACCCGCGAAAGAGCATGTCGAGGCTGGCGAGATCACGGCCGTCGACGAGCTGGATGACGGGCCGGCGGAGCCACCGGTGGTGACGCCCCTGGCGCCGCGGTCCGGCGAGGACGACCTGCAGCAGGCCAAGGAGCGCCTCGCCGAGGCGCTCGACGAACTGTCGGTCGCGCTTCGGGGGCAGGACGCTCTGCGGGGTGCCAGCACATCCGATCGTCAGAACTTCGCGAAGTACCTGACCATCGCGAAGCTGAAGCTCGAGAACGCCATCGCGGTCGTGCGGGCCGGCGAACCTCGCCAGAACTAGATCCTGCGGCGCGTCCGCTGACGCCGCACCTCGACGTCAGGCCGCCACGGACGCGACCCATGCGACCGCAAGGAGCGCGGTCGCCGTCGCCTGGGCCACCCAGCCCGCGATCCGCCGGTCTCGTCGTCGGCTCGTCGAGAGGCCGCATCCGATGACCGCCAACACGCCCGCGACGAGCATGCCGACGGCGGGCCACGGTGTCCCCTCCCCCGACGTCACCGCGAGTCCCGCTGAGCGCCGCGCCGCAGGCGACACGATGACCAGCCAGGCCAGCCCGTGGACGACCACCACGAGCGTGACCAGGAGCGTCAGCGATCGGCGGCGGCCGAGTCGGCTCGCCAAGCCGCCAGCGGGATCTACCTCGTCCGTGTCGATGTCGATCATCGAGTTCGAGAGATGCAGTGCGGGACCGACGGCCGCCGCCAGAGGCAATAGCAGCGGCCAGCCGGGAGGGAGCTCGCCCGCGGCGCCCAGCCAGGCATACATCAGCACCAGGGGGCAGGCGGCCACGTAGGCGACCCAGGCCAGGCCACGGCGGCGGAGCCAGAGGTCGTAGCCGATGCCGCACAGGTAGCCGGCGAGCCCCACGAGCAGCACCCCGACGCCCAGCGTCGCCGACAGCAGCAGCCCCAGGGACCCGCCCCCGACGGCCACGACGCGCGCCTGCCGGTCGGTCACCTGCCCGGCGGGCAATGGCTTGCGGGTGTCGGATGCCCGGTCTCGCGGCAGGTCGGCGAGATCGTTCGTGGCGCCGATCGAGGCCTGGAAGCCGAGCATCGCGAGGGCGAGGGTCGCGATCGTCATGGGCGTGCCCCCCGCCAGGCTGGCGAGCGCTGCCACGACCGCCGCCACCAGGATCGAGGGGAATGGATGGAGGATGCCCAGCCAGCCCGCCGGGTGGCCCGGGCGCGACGGAGGAGCGAGCGGGTCCGGCCCGTCCCCTCCGGAGCGCATCGGTCTAGATGTAGACCAGCTCCTCGAACGAGTCGACCAGGTACGCGATGAGCCGCCGTCGGGCATCGGCGACCTCCCGTCGGAGGCCAGGGACGAGGTACCGCAGTGAGATCGCCGGCACCATCAGCTGGCCATCCGCGGTGTACCCGGCCGTCGCGGGTGCTCCGCCGCCAGCACTGAAGACCCGCAGCAGCCCGGCCTCGTCGAGCCCACAGGCGTGGCCGTACTCGTGGAGGACACTCAGCACCCCGGCTCGGATGGACATGTCACGCATGAGCTCGATCGCCCACGAGTCGATCTGGTCGTCGGGCTGCTCGTCGAGCCGGCGCTGGTATTCGGCGGGATCTGCTGACAGTCCGGCTGCGGTCACGGTCTCCTCCGGGGGTCGGCTGGTCTGGTCTGGGTCTCCAGCCACCGATGATACGGGTCAGCGACCGGGTGGGCGACGCCAGCCTGGCATCGATCACCCTGATATCGAACGGATGTTCGATATCGACCGATGCTGACGGTCAGGAGTGCCTGCGCAAGACCCCTCGGACCCTGCGGATGCCGGCTGACGCGGGCGTATGATGCCAGCCCTGCCCCGGCGCGATGCCGCCCGGGACCGACCGAAGCTCCGAGACAGCCAGGGAGTCCCGTTGATGACCCACCGTCGTCGCCTGACCCGCATGGGCGGTGGCCTCGCGCTGGCATCGGCGCTGGTGCTGGGTGGCTCGGCCGCCCCGCCGGGTACGCCGGTCGCCGCACAGATCGCGGACCCGTTCGCGACGGCGAGCCCTGCGGTATCCCCGGGCCCTGCCGTGTCCCCGGGCCCGGTGGTGACCGCCAGCCCAGTGCCCGCGGGCCCGGCCGCCTCGGCGAGCCCCGGAGAGCCCGCGAGCCCGACCGAGTCCGGCTGCCTGCCGGACACGGAGCCGAATGACACGCCCGAGACGGCCACGGCCCTCGCGGGGCCCGCCTGCATCGCCGGCACACTGCCCGACGGCGACCAGGACCTGTTCACCTGGACCATCGGCGACGACCAGGCCTCGCAGCCCTGGGACATCACGGTCGACGGCGTCCCCGGCGCGGTCACGGGCGCCAAGATCCTCGTGGTCACGTCCGCGCCCGGCGAGACGCCGCTGGTCATCGGCAACCAGATCCTGGAGGTCTCCCAGGCCGCCGATGCCCTGGGCCCGCAGACCACATCGAACGTGCTGCTGCCCGCTGGTCGATACCTCGTGGGCATCTCCCGGAGCGCCCGCGCGGACGGCAACCCGGCCGTCGACATCGGGTATCGGATCTCCATCGACGCAGCGGCGGCATTGCCGCCCTCCGGGGACGTCGAGCCGAATGACGACGCGACCACGGCCACCCCATTGAGCGGCCCCTTTGCCATCAGCGGCGACCTCCGGGACTCGAGCGACTTCTACCGCTGGACGACGACCGATCTCCCCGACGGCCAGGTATGGGACCTGTCGCTCATCGGCGCCCTCACCTCGGGCGCCCAGATCGAGATCCAGGACGCGGGTGGCGACTCGCTCGCGAGCTCCAGCCCCGATGCGTCGGGCCACGCGGCGCTCTCCGACCTGCGCTTGCCTGCCGGTGACCACCTGCTGGTCGTCTCCCCGTCCTCCGGCACCCAGATGGCCTACGCGCTCTCGGCCAGCATGGTCGCGCTCGGCAACGCGGATCCTGAACCCAATGGCTCCGCACCCACCGCGGTCGTGCTCGATCCCGGCCGACCGCTGGTCCGCGGTCGCCTGGCTGCCGGTGACAGCCAGGATTGGTACTCGCTGGCCATCGACGACCACCTCGCCGCGTCACTCCTGGACATCCGGCTCATCTGGCGGGACGGGCCGGCGCGGCGGCTGTGTCTGGCCGATGTCGCCGGGACGACCCTCCAGTGCCGGGATGGTGACCATGGCGTGGCCCTGGCCGGGCTCCATCTGCCGGTCGGGGTCGTGACGCTCCAGGTGACCGGCGCTTCGAGCGACACCTCGGAGTACCTGCTGCGCGTCGACGCCACGACCGCACCCGCCGCCGACTTCGAGTCGGAACCCAATGACCTGCCCGCCGTGGCCTCGGTGATGACCTCTCTCACGATGCGCGGCAAGTTCGGCGCGAACGACACCGACACCTTCCGGGTCACCACGACCGGCGAGCCACAGCTGTGGCAGGTCGACGTGACCGGCACGGGGGTGAGTAGCCTCGTGTGGGAGAAGGCGGACGGCACCCAGCTGGGTATCGGCGATGTTCAGGGCGACCACACCAAGGCGTCCCTCACGGACCTGTATCTCATCCCGGGCGAGCACTGGCTGCGGATCGATGGCTCGGATGGCGACTACACGCTGGCGATGACACCGCTCGGGCCCCCCGATCCGAACGGCGAGCGGGAGCCCAACAACCAGTCCATCAATGCCGAGCCGATCATCGTCGGCGATACCCGGACGGGCCGGCTGCCGAGCCCACAGGACGATGACGCCTACCGGTTCAGCGTCGATACCGTCGATCATCTGCGCATCACGGTGACACCCCCCACGGACACCGCCATCGACGTGCGCCTCGAGAGCGGCACGCTCGAGGCCGCCGACCTGCGCGGTGTCCCTGGCGAACCGACCGTGGCTGACGTGCAGCTGCAGCCGGGTGACTACGAGCTGTGGCTGCGGCCCGGGACGGGGAACCCGAGTCTGGGCAAGTACTCCCTGAGCATCGTGCGCGAGGACCCATTCACCCTCGCCGTCGACCAGGAGCCCAACGACACCATCAGCGAAGCCCGCCCGCTGCCGCCCACCTTGCACATCGATGGTGATGCACCCGTGGACGGCAACGATGACTGGTTCATCCTGGGTGCACTGCCCAACGGGGGTGACCTCTCGTTCCGGACCACCGGCGCGGTGAACCGCATCATCGTCTCGGACGGGGTGACCGACTACGAGGGCACGCTCGCGGACGACGGCAGCGACCGGATCACGGGACTGCCGGCAACCACGCCACTCTGGCTGCGCATCGTCGCGATCGGGCCCTATGCACTCGATGTGGAACCGGGCACGACCGGGATGCCGGCCGCGGTCGCGGCGATCGTGCCGCCTGACGTGACCCTGTCGCTGGCCACCGATCGACCGGCGGTCGCAGCCTACTGGGCTGCCGGACAGGCGGTCGGTGGCACCCTGACCGTCTCCAACACCGGGCGCACCGACCAGCACCTCGATCTGGACTGGGCGACGAGCGACCCGGACTGGATCGTGGATCTGTCGCAGACCACGGTCGATGTGCCCGCCGGTGGCAGCACCGATATACCGGTCACCATCCGGGCGATGCCCGACGCAGCCGTGGATGACGCCGTCCGACTGACCGTGCGGGCGCGGGCCGCCGACGGGGGGCAGGCGACCGGCTGGTCCGCGATGGCGGCGGATGCCGACACGGCACCCGTGGCGCCGTACCAGGCATGGAGCGGCGTGCCCGATGCGCTCCTGGGCGGGCTGGACGTGGCCGCGACCGCACTGGGCGGCACACCCGTCGCGACCATCGACCCGACGGCTGAGGCGCAGCTCTATGACGGCGTCACCCCATCCTCGAGTGGCTTCCAGGCCACCATGTCAGGGTCCCCGTTGACGGTCCAGGTCGACCTCGCAGGGGATGCCGCCGTGCCCATCGCGGGCATGGCGCTGAACCCCCTGGCGGGTCGCCAGTCGAGCGACCCGGTGCCACGCGCGGTGACGTTGCTCCTGTCCGACGACGGCGTGACCTGGCAGGAGGCCGTCAGTGGCGAGCTGTCGCCCCGGAACGTGGACCAGTGGTTCGTGTTGCCGACGCCGGTCCCCGCGCGATTCGCGCAGCTCCGCATCGATTCCACCTGGGGGGGCACGAGCGGACCGGTCGTGCTCGGTGAGTGGAAGGTCGTGGCCACCCCAGGCGCGATCCCGGACTCGATGCCCACGGATATCGCCGACCCGGTGCGTGGGGGCCACGTCGTCTGGATGGATCCCCAGGCCGCCTCCCAATCCGACGCGGACTCCCTGCTCACCGACGACCCGACCGAGTACCCGCTGAACCTGAGCGCCAAGACGGGCGATGCGCAGGTGTTCACGGTCGGCTTCCAGGACGACCGGGAAGCGCTGCTGACCGGCATGGAATGGGTCGACCCGACACCCAGCGACCCGAAGCTGCGGATGCGCGATGTCCAGGTCGAGATCAGCGCCACGAGCCCGGTCGGTCCGTGGCAGCCGGTCGGCACCTGGGCCCTGCAGCGTGCGGATGACGGATCTGTGTCGCCGTTCACCTTCGATACCCCCACGTGGGCGCGGTTCGTCCGCTTCACCGGGGATCCCGTCACGAGCAAGGACCGCTACTACATCGAGGAACCCGCGACGGTGCGCATCCTCGAGGCCCCGACGAGCGCCAGCTATCGGTCGATCCTCGGTGAATGGGGCCTGCGGAGCTCGGTGGGCCCGCATGACTGGGTCGCCCCACCCGACCTCTCGGTCGTCGCCGACACCCAGGATGGCGACAACACACCGGAGACCGCCCGGACATTGACACCCGGAACGACGGCCGCGGGTCGCGTGCACCGGGATGAGGATGTCGACTGGTACCGGCTCACGGTCCCGGCAGGACAGAACAGCATCGGCATCTCCGTCGGCGGCACCCCGGCCGTCGGCGTCGCGCTCACCCTCTTCGACGCGGACGGCCAGAACGTGCCCATGACCTTCGGGGAGTCCGCCGATGGCAAGGTGCTCTATCAGGCGGACGTGACCCCCGGCGCGACCTACCGGGTGCGCGTGACCCAGCCGCCATTCTCCGCGGTGTTCGCGTTCGATACGAGCGGCAGCATGGGCAACTACCTGCCGTTCGTGACCGAGGCGCTCCGCGCCTACACCGGCGGCGTGACCAAGGGTGACGAGCAGGTCAAGGTCCAGCCGTTCGAGGAGAAGCCGCTGCTCCCCGACTGGAGTGACGACCCATACGTGCTCGAGGATGCGGTCGACAGGTACGTGCTCTACGGTGGATCGAGCAGCGCCGAGACCGCTCTCATCGATGCCTCCAAGGAGCTGTCTGGTCGGGAAGGCGCGCGTGCGGTGCTCCTGGTCACGGACGCCGATACCAGCAGCTACCAGCGGGTGCAGGAGCTGTGGGGCCGACTGGCCAACGTCCGGCCGATGGTGTTCGCGGTCCACGTCGGTGGGGACAGCGTGCCCGTCCAAAGCACCCATTTCATGCAGGACTGGTCGGCGGCCGGTGGCGGCTTCTACCAGTACGTCGTCTCCCATGGCGAGATGGACCAGGCGTTCTCGCGCATGGCCACGTGGCTCCGGCGTCCCGCCGCCTACACGCTCGATGCCACGACATCGGAGGAACAGCTGCCACCGCCGACCCCGGGGACGGTGAGCGTCGTGGCGCCGACCACGGAAGGCGAGCCCGCGCGCGCGCCAGTCGGTGCTGGCGTTGCCATCGAACTCATCCTGGACACCTCCGGCAGCATGCTCGACCGATTCGGTGGCGAGCGACGCATCGACATCGCCAAGTCCGTCCTCGCCGACCTGGTCCGGAAGGACCTGCCGGCCGGCGCGAACGTCGCGTTGCGTGTCTTCACCCAGAAGCCCAAGTCGTGCGACACGGAGCTGGCGGTGCCGCTGGGTCCGCTCGACACGGAGCAGATGGCGACGACCATCGAAGCACTCAAGGTCCAGAAGTCGGTGCAAACCCCGCTCGCGAGCGCCATCCGGGCGGTCGCCGATGACCTCAGTGGCGTCACAGGCCCGCGCATCGTCATCGTCGTGAGCGACGGACGGGAGAGCTGCCACGGCAACCCGGCCAAGGAAGTCCAGAGCCTCGTGAGCCAGGGCTTCGATGTGACGCTCAACGTCGTGGGGCTGGCGCTCGACAACGCCAAGGAGCGCAAGGCGGTCCGCGAGCTCGCCGCTCTCGGCCACGGCACCTACTTCGATGCCCGCAACCCGGACGAGGTGTCGAACGCCATCCGCGCAGCTGTGAGCGCGCCATTCCAGATCCTTGACCAAGGCGGCAAGCTTGTCGGCAGCGGCACGGTCGGGGGCGCCCCGGTGGAGGTTCCCCCGGGCACATATCGAGTGGTGGTGCTCAGCGACCCGCCGGTCACCTACGAGGGGATCGTCATCGGCTCCGAGGATTCGGTCACCCTCACCTTGCCGGACAACGCGCCACAGCCGTCCCCGACACCGCCGCCTTCCGCCTCCCCCACTGCGGGCGCCTCCCCCAGCTCGGGTGGCTCGCCCCCGCCAGGCGCCTCTCCCCTGCCTCAGGCCTCCGCCACGCCCTGACCGACGCTGGAGGTCGCGATATCGCCCAGGATGCTCGCGAGCTCTCTGGGCCGTGACCACATCGGCCAGTGACTGGTCGGCAGGTCCACATATGTCACGCGGCGCAGCTCGGCAAGACCACCGATCCAGGCGTACCCGTTGTCGACGGCCGCCCTGACGTCTGCCGAGGGGAAGCCGGTGCAGATGACGGTGGTCGGCACGTCGAGGCGCCGGTCATTCGTGAGCTCGGCCGCATCCCGAAGCGCACCACCCGGCTCCGGGATGGCGCGAGCCCGAAAGGTCTCCAGTTGCGCCTCAGTGAGCCCGTCGAGGTTCTCGTCCGTCTGCAGCTGCTCCCTCGCAGGCAGTGGCAGCTCGACTGCGGCGAAGCCGGGGTCGAGCGCGCCGGTCGCCGGGCCGGAGTCGACGTAGACCATGGTCGCGATCCGGTCGGGGATGCGATCGGTGACGGCGTACCCAGGAGCACCGGCGCCACTGTGGACAGCGAGGACGACGGGCTCCCCTGCTGCGGTCACGGCCCCGCAGATCGCGTCGACATGGTCGGCGAGCGTGATCGACGACCGGTCGGCATCCACCGACTCGAGGCCCGGGAGCGTCAGCGCCGTGACCCGATGGCCGCTCGCCCGGAGGAGCGTCGCGACCTCGTCCCATGCCCACGCCCCGAGCCAGAACCCGGGCACGACGATGAGGGGCGCGCTCGCGCCGCTCCCCTGGTCCGCCACAGCACCCTCAACCGCCATGGGTCGCCTCGCCGCTGTCGAAGAAGTCCCAGCCATCCATCCCGGGTGGTTGGACGCCCAGCTGGGTGAGGATGGTCGCGATGTGAGTCCGGTGCTCGCGACCATGGTCGATGGTCTGGACGAGCAGGATCCAGGCCGGCAGGGTCTGGGTGCCGTCATCCCCGGTCACCTCCACCATGCGCGTCTCGGAGGTGCCCCCGGCCAGCTCGATGAGCTCCGGCCCGACGGACTCAAGCCTTGCCCGAAGGACATCCATCGACGGTAGTGGCGCATCCTCGTGGTAGCGAAGCGTCCGTTCACGCAGCGCAAGCCGTGACGCGTAGGAGTCCTCGGCCGCGATGAGGTGCCAGAGGGTCCGCCCGATCGGGCCGAAGGTGCCCACGGCGGCGATCTCAAGCTGTTCGGGGGTGAGCGCGGCGCACGCATCGAGGATGAGCCGGTTGGCCCACAGGTCATGGCGGAAGAGCTGCTGGAGGTTCGTCGTCATGGGCACATGGTGCCCCAGGTTCGTGTCACGAAGGTGTCACGATCGCGGACTAGACTTCCGCCCATGTCATGGTTGTCTCGGCGCTCCAGCGCCATGCCCGCCGCCGCGGATGCCCTCCCCGGCCGGGCCACGCCCATCCCTGTCACCACCCATCATGACGTCCTCGGGACGCGCCTCACGGCCCCCTTCGGAGATGGCATCCAGACCGCGGTCTTCGGTCTCGGCTGCTTCTGGGGCGCCGAGAAGGACTTCTGGTCGCTGCCCGGCGTCGTTTCGACCGCGGTCGGCTACTCAGGGGGTTTCACCCCCAACCCGACGTACGAGGAGGTGTGCACGGGCAGGACTGGTCACGCCGAGGTGGTCCTCGTCGCCTTCGATCCCAGCCGGATCTCATACGAGCAGCTGCTGAAGGTCTTCTGGGAGCACCACGACCCCACCCAGGGGATGCGCCAGGGCAATGATGTCGGCACGCAGTACCGATCGGCGATCTACATCGCTGACGACAGCCAGCGCGCCATCGCCGAGGCATCCCGGGATGCGTACCAGGCCGAGCTGACCAAGGCCGGCTACGGCACCATCACGACGGAGATCGCGCCCGTCGGGCCGTTCTACTACGCCGAGGCGTATCACCAGCAGTACCTGTCGAAGGTCGCAAACGGGACGGTGCGGGGTAGCGCTTACTGCCCCGATAACGGGACCGGGGTCGCTTGCCCGGTCGGCCTGGGTGTCACGGCGGCATCGTCGCCGATCCAGATGGTCGGCTAGGTCGAGTCGACCAGCACGCGCCGGAACTGGTCCCAGCTCCAGACCCTCACACCCGCCCCGATGGCCCGAGCGCGGGAGTCCTTGTCCGTCATGACGAGGGCGGCCCCGTGCGCCTTGGCAGCGGCGGCGATCACGCCGTCCGCGGCGTTCTTGCGTCGGTTCTTGGGCATCGCGTTCTTGCGGGCCACCGAAGCGATCTCTGCGCCCTCGGCCTCCGTCGCCCATCGGGAGTGACCCCACCGCGTGACGTCCCAGGCACCCGCGGCGCCGACCAGCTCCGTACGATCCAGCATCGCGACCCGCTCATCCCTGCCCGCATCGCTCGGGGCCCGCACCTGTCGGTGCTGGACATCGGTCACGAGTACCCGGATCGGTCGATCTCGGGACAGGAAGGCAGAGACTGCGTCGCGGTCCTCCTGGAGACGGGTGAACATCTCGGTATCGAGCATGAACGTGTCGGGTGCGTGGTCTTCGGGGGTCCCATCGGGCACGTCGCGCCTCCCCGCGTCACTGCACGGCTCGCCAACGGCTATGGGCCAGGCGACCGCCGCGATCCGGTCGGCCTGGCCGACCCGTGGCCAGTGTGCCTGCTCAGCGGCTCACCACGGTGGTGGCGGGTCGTGCCATCCGGCTCGACGACCGTCTCCTCATACCAGTCTCCGGCATGATCGACATTCACCGATCGTGCCCGCTCGATCCCGTCATCGCGGGTCAGCGACATCTCGGTGGTTCGCACACGGGCGGGTTTGGAGTGCTTGCCACCGTAGTAGCCAGCGTCCCACTCCGTGGCCCTGGCCTTGGGGCTCCCAGCCGTGACCCCGGCGGGCGCGAGCCCTGCGTTTGCCGTGTGGCCACGCCTCAAGGACCCGCACTCAGGGCAAGCATCCGTGACCCCCATGACGAGTACATGCCCGCACTCCAGGCACGCGGTGCAGCCCGGCTCGACGTACTCCTCGGGCCCATCATCCATAGCCGGCATACAGGCCCTCAGCCATCATCTGCCTCGCCGCGCCCTCAGCGTCCCAGATCCGCCGCACCACCTCGTCCGTCAGCATGACCTCGATCCGCTCGCCATATCCCCGGAGCGTCGTCGCGCCCAATCCCCGCCAGACCGCGGTCATGACGCACAGTTCGGGGACCACGTCGGTTGCCCGCGGGGCGATCCGTCGGGCAACTAGCCTGGTCTCACCGTCCAGAACGGTGTCGTGGAGCAGCTTGCGAGCCTCAACGATGGCCGGAGGGCTGACCTGGTTCACGGCCATGGTCCCGAACAGGGTGTCCGACAAGGAGATCATCCGACCGCGTGTCCCGTCCGTCAGCGCCGGATAGTCTGGGTGGAGCGTCCACTGATGGGGATACAGCTGGCCAGGCTTGATGCGAGGCCGAATGAGGTAGTCGAACC
>CAVWSL010000010.1:0-396719 GCA_963757765.1 uncultured Chloroflexia bacterium | reverse complement strand
GTTGTTGTCAACGTGGCCGTCAGTAGGCACCCGGGTCGTCGATCAAACGAGAAGCCAGTACACCTCGGTCCAGATCTCGGCCGGCTTCGCGATGTGCGGCCCGTACACCTCCCACCTCGGCCCAGCGAGCCGGTTCCCGCGCTCGGCGCACCAGTCGATCACCGCTCGGTGTGCCGCGCCCAAGCCTGCGTAGCTCCCTCGGTGCGTCGTCATCGCCACCTGCCCGGCGGGCAGGCTCGACGCCACCACGCGGCCGGTCAGCGAGCCGGGTGGGCGCGCCTCCACGCCCACCTCGACCCGTGGCAGGTCATCGAGGTACAGCATGACGTTGCGGCAGCCGTGATCGACCCCCTTCGCGCGCAGATACGTCCAGACCTCGTTGAGGAGTCCCTTCCACAACGTCGGGAACCCGGGCCATGTCGTCGTCGCGGCGACGACCACGGTCGGGCGGGCGATCACCTCGGCCACGGTCACGTGGTAGGTCATCCCTGATGCCTACCCAAGGCCTCGGTCGATCCGCCGCCGATGCCGGGTGGCGCGAAGGCCATGACCACGAGTCTGCCTGGCGCCTTGATCGATCTTGATCTGCGATGTCATGACGCCCATCGATGGGCCAGGCGTCGCATCGACCGCCCGTCCAGCAGCCGGACGTCCTGCGGGTCGGTCCAGGTTCCCGGCATCGCGCACTCCCGCTCCGCGGCCGTCAGGAGCGTCGATAGATGCCCACGACCATCACCACTCCGATTGCCGACCCACCTGCGGCGACGAGGCCAGCCGGACCCGGACCGTACGACGTCGCGGAACAGATGTCGAGCCTGCCAGATCCGTGACAGGTTTCGCCGCCGCCCTCGTCCTGCTGCTGGCCGTGCCTCTGGCCATCGCCTCCCAAGCCCTTGGCAAGGATGTGCCGGCGATCATCATCCACCTGGCGCTCGGCACGGGTTGCGTACTGCTCGCGAAGGCGATGTTCGACTTCCCGGTTTCGCACCGGATGACCAGGGTCGGCGCCGCGTCGGCGGTCGCACTCGGCGGCGTGTTCCTGTGTCAGGGGCTGAGCCTGATGGTCGTGAACGAGGAGCTCCGCTCCGCGGCCTTCGACCTCCTTGGTCAGCACGTCGAGCGGTTCCTGACGGACGCGATCATCGTTTGGTTGCTCACGCTGCTGCTCGTAGCCGGTTCGGGCTGGACGAGGATCCTGGGCTGGATCGCGATGTCGGCGGTCGTCGTGGCAGAGGTGGCTGCGGTCGCGGGCACACTGCTGAACGCGGACGTGCCGAACCTCAAGGTGCTGCTGGTCCTGCCCATCGTCTGGTTCCTGCTGGAGAGCGCCAGGGGCCGCGATACCCCAGCGACGGCCGACGACCACGGCCAGGCAGAGCTCGTGGCATTCGGGGCAGGCTAAGCGCGTCGCCCATGACGCAAGAGCACAGCGATCTCGACGACGCGGTCCCGGTCATGCGGGGCCGCGTCGTGCTGTCCAGTGACGACTGCGCGATCCGACTGCCCGTGCATGTCCGATCCCCCCGCTTTCAGCATCGCGAGCACCGGCGTCACGCCGACGCCTGCGCTCACCAGCACCGACCGGTCGCGGGTCTCGTCGAGGGTGAACTGTCCGCGGCTGACATCCGAGCTAGACACCTCCCACCCGTCCTGGGACCTCGGGCGAGCACATAGGGTAGGTCAAACGCCGGATCTGAAGACGAGCCTGGGCGCCACCGTTGCGCGGTAGCGACATGGGAAATCATTGGCCGTCGCGGGACACTTTGGCTACCACGCGACCTTGGCAACGGCCGAGCGATGCTGCACCATACGACCGACGGAGCGTGAATTGCAGCGACAGGGCGACAGAGGGCCTGGGTGCTACCTGCAACCGTGCTGCCTCGATACCCCGGAGGAGAGTCGCCATGAGCACCGCGCAGGTCAGCCAGGACGGCGAGCCAGGGTCCACCGAGTCTGCGGTCGTCGACATGAGGCTCGAGGTGGTCGTCATCCCTGTCTCGGATGTCGATCGCGCCAAGAAGTTCTACGAGCACCTGGGGTGGCGCCTCGACGCGGACGTGGCGACCGGGGACGACTTCCGGCTGATCCAGTTCACGCCGCCCGGGTCTGGGTGCTCGGTTCAGTTCGGCACGAACCTCACCGCAGCCGCACCGGGATCCCTCCAGTCCAACTACCTGATCGTCTCCGATGTCGCCACCGCGCGCGACAGATTGGCCGATCGCGGCGTCGATATCACCGGGGTGTTCCACTGTGAGACTGGGTTCGCATGCCGGTTCGGCGGCGCCATCGCACCCGGACGTGTCGATGGGCGTGGACCAGACGACGGCAGCTACAGCTCGTTCGCCTCATTCAGTGACCCGGACGGCAATAGCTGGCTCCTGCAGGAGGTCACGACTCGGCTTCCTGGACGAATGGACCCCGCAGCAACGACCTTCGCTTCGGCGGCCGACCTCTCCAGGGCCCTGCAGCGTGCAGCCGCCGCTCATGGCGAGCACGAGGCACGGACGGGCCAGGCGGACCCGGACTGGCCAGGCTGGTATGCCGACTACATGGTCCGCGAGCAGGCCGGAGCTGAACTGCCGACCTGACCGTCGTCGGCCGAGTGGGCAGGGAGGGTCAGGATGCCCTGGTTTTCGGAGTTCACCAACGCCGTCGAGCTGGCACGCCTGCAGATACGCGCCGCGGGCCAGACCGACCCGGTCGGGCCGTATCTCGCGGCACTGAGCGACGGTGATAGCCGCGATCTCGAGGACGTGTGGCCCGGTGAGGTGGTGATCTACGATCCGCGCGCAGGCGAGATCCGCGGCCACAAGCAGTTGCAGGCGTTCGTCAGCAGGAACAAGTCCTGGATGGCGGAGCACCACGTCAGCACCGCTGTGGTGGCTGCCACCTGCGCCGACGGGCGTGCCGTCGTAGAGCTGCTCGCACACCTGGAACGCGACGGTCAGGACCTGGTCTGGCCGGTGGCCGTCGTGGCGGAGTCCCCCAACGACCGGTCGGTGGTGTTCCGCACCTACTGCTCCCAATGGCCAGTGGACGGACGACGTCACGTCAGGCCTCCCATCCTTGAGCCGAGGAGCGCAGGGCCGAGGGATGTCGTCGGCCGCTACCACACCGCGCTCGAGGCTGGCGACGCCGAGGCGATCGTGGGCATCTTTGCGCCAGATGGCTATGTCCGCGAACCCGTGGGCCTGGACTCCGACCATCGCGGCACGACAGAACTCCGCACGTACTTCACCAAATGCTTCAGCTCCGGGGGTGGTATCGGCCTGCAGCACTGCGCCGTGACCGACGATGGCGTTCGCTGTGTCAATCGAGTACAACTGCGTCCGTTGGGGCCGCTGCGCCTTGCCGCCGCAGGCGGGGCTCGGTGTCTACGAGCGAGGGCCGGGCGGCCCATTGGCCGCGGCCCGCATCTACGACGACGTGGAAGCACCCGTAGAGCAGGCCTAGCGCCCGGGTTCAGCGTCACGCCGACGGGTCGCGACTTCCATCCGGGGGCGCGGACAAGGGATGCCGGTCGGAGCCGCCCGGGCTGACGACTAGCTGTGATCACCCCGGAGGTCGTGACGACCACCGAGAGTGAGCGTCCACCGAGCGCTCGGTGCGGACGGCGGCCATCGTAGAGTCCACGACGACCTGGAGGACGTCGAGCCGCTTCTGGTTCGACCGATCGGGCGTCGTTCGAGTAGGCGCGGGACGACGCAGCGATAAAGCCACGATGGTCGGACACCTGGTCGCCCGGGGTGCATCCTCGGGGAGACGGCCGGCCGGGCAAGTTCGGAGTCAAGGTCTCCCCGGCGGCGACATTCGCGAGTTGGTACTCATCCATCGCGCGGCCTGCGCCAGACCGCAACGATGGAAACGCCTCACCCCGGACGGCAAGGCGCCGATAGCGGGGATCCGCCAACCGCTGGCCGGAATCATCGGTGATGCACTGCAGTCACCTCAGCCGCGCCGGTACATCTACGGCATCCAAGGGCACAGATGCCCCCCCGGGGATGTTCCGCATCCGGTTCGCCGCGCGTCGGTTCATGGTCGGTGTCAAGGTGCCCGGCGATCGGCCGCGCCGGTTCAGACCGTCAGGACGACGGCGCCCTGCTTGTGGCCTGCCTCGACATACCGGTGCGCCTCGACGGGATCCTCGAGCGGGTAGAGTCGGTCGATGACCGGTCTGACCGCACCGGCCGAGGCGAGGTCCATCAGCATGCGAAGATCCCCCCTTGTCGGCCGCCTTCCGAAGGCCGGTGAGGGTGATGGCGGCCCGCGTGCGCCCGAAACGGGACGTCCACAACATCTGCGGCAGGATGCGCGACCCGATGACGGTCGTCATGTAGATACCACCGTCATCCAACACGTCGCGGGCCTGGCCGAACGAGCTCTTGCCGACCGCGTCCAACACCACGTCATACGTCGCGTCCGACAGTGTGAAGTCCTCCACGGCATAGTCCAAGCTGGCGATCGCCGCCCGCCAGGAAACAGGGACGCCTCGCGAATGCTCGGTAGCGATGTGGACAAGGAGCTTGGACGCCTGACCATCGATCAGCCGCGCTCGGATGGCGCGGCACCGGCGGTCTCACCCACCGATGCAGCAACGGCCTCAAGGCTCGCATCCCGGACCTGCCGGACCGCCTCGTCGATGCCGAGCGTCCAGACCTCACCGTGACCTGGCAGGGCGAGCGATGCGTCGAGACCCTCGAGGCGCTCCAGTGACTCGACCGCTTGGGCCGGGTCGGCGGTGAACGGCGCGATCCTCGGACCCCGATCGCCGGTCGTGACCGCGTACGTGGAGAAGGCGTCACCGACGAACAGCGCGCCGAGGCCGGCAAGATGGAGGGCGGCGCTCCCCGGTGTATGCCCCGGGACGAGGATGACCCGCGGACTGCCAGGGACATCCAGGGTGGCCCCGTCACCGAAGGTGGCGACCTCACTGATGATCGGCCTGCGGAGCCCTCCGTGGAGGAGCCCGAACCACAGGAACCCGATGAACGGAACGAGCCGGACACGCCCGGTGCCCTTCGAGGGGTTGGGCACCTCGCCACGAGCAAGTGCCGCGTCATGCTCGTCGACCCATACCGGGACCTGCTGTTCCTGCCGGAGGCGTTCCGCGTATCCGATGTGGTCGGCATGGCCGTGGGTGAGGACGAGCGCCCGGACGTCGGCGAGCGAACGGCCCATCGCGGCCAGCTCGTTCGGGAGCTCGCGGTAGAGGCCGGGCATGCCGGCGTCGATGATGGTCACCTCGCCGCCGTCATCGACGAGGTAGGAGTTGACGATCGGGTCGGTGCCCAGGCGATGGATGCGCGGCGCGATCCTCATCGGACGGACCCTCTCTGCGCTGCATCAGGTGCCACACGGTCGATCGGCGCCGGCGCATCCATCCCCGAGGCGCGTCGCAGGATGCCTCGTGCGATGAGCCAGCAGGCGACGAGGACCAGCACGCCATGGGCGACCCGGACCGGTTGCGGGCCCGCGAACTGCGGGATGTACAGCGCGAACGAGAGCGCCAGCAGGACGCCACCCCAGCGGCCCATCGTGTCGGCCCGCCACATCGCGACGGCGACGAGCACGGTCCCGACCGCGAGCAGCGATAGGCCGCCGAGGATGAACCAGATGCCGACCTCCCAGCGGATGTCATCCACGATCGACATCAGCCCGACATCCTGGCGGTCGACCGCCCCCTGGCCGACGGCGTGGAGTCCGAACACCTCCGCGCCGTAGTACGGGAGGGTCAGCCCGATGCCGACCCAGCTCAGCACGAGTCCCCCGGCGGCGGACCGGCCGCCTTGGGTGCCGCGCAGCAGCTCGTTGATGCCGAGCAGCCCGAGGCCGAGCAGGATGAACCCGGCCATCGCGATCGCGTGGGCGGCGATCCAGCCGCCGGATGCGAACGCCCGAGCCCCGTCGAGCGAAACCTCGTCGGAGAATGGACGCACCGCCGGGTAGAGGGCGAAGAGCACGCCCGCAAACACGAACGAGAGACTCGTGAGCGCCGCGGTCCGTCTGGCTATCGGACGGGCACGCGGGACGGTTCGCGCGATATTGGAATGCGGCCGCACGGCAGTCTGGTAGTCAGTGGTGGTCATCGGCCGACCTCCCCTGCGGTTGGATGGGACAAGGACGTGCACGCGGGGTGGGTAGGACGTTGGGTCCCGCGGCAACTCGTATGCCAGCCCTACCTTGATGGTACCACCATCACTAGCCTAAAGGCTACTATCATCCCGGCGGGGGAGCCGCTCGTTGCGCAGCCGGCGGACCAGGCGGAGGAGTGCGGACTTGCCCGAGGCGTTCGGGCATGCCGAGGCGGCGACTCGTTTCGCGACGTGGCCCAGAGCCATGTCGCCCGGAAGCTAGACTGGCAAGAAGGCGGAGCGTCGCGCCCGACAACTCATCCGCCCGACGTTGCAGCCGCGGATCCGTGCAACTACGGGCGCCTGAACCGGAGACCCAATGAGAGCCATCGTGTGCACGGCCTACGGACCACCGGATGTCCTTCGACTCGAGGATGTGGTGCAGCCCGTCCCGAAGGACGACGAAGTGCTGGTGCGGATCCGCGCCACGACAGTCAGCGCGGCCGACTGCGAGCTGCGGAGATTTCGACTTCGCCCCTTGGATCTGGGTGCCCGTCCGGCTGGCGTTCGGAATCCGCAGACCAAGACGACCCGTGCTCGGACAGGAGCTCGCCGGTGACGTCGAGTCGGTAGGCAAGGATGTCAGGTCGCTCAGGAAGGGCGACCGTGTCTACTCGGCGACCGGCATCGGCCTGGGAGCCTACGCGGAGTACATCTGCCTGCGCGAGAACCCCAAGACCGGGGCGATCACGACGATGCCGGCGAACCTGAGCTACGAAGAGGCTGCGACCCTCCCTTACGGGGGTGGCGAAGCCTTGCAGTTCCTGCGGAAGGCGAACGTCCGGAGCGGTCAGAGGGTCCTGGTCAACGGAGCAGGCGGGAGCTTCGGCACGTTCGCGGTCCAACTTGCCAAGGACCTCGGGGCTCACGTGACCGCGGTGGACGCTGCGCCGAAGCTGGAGATGCTGCGCACGATCGGAGCGGATCGTGTCATCGACTACTCCCAGGAGGACTTCACCGACGGTCCTGGGACCTACGACGTCATCTTCGACGTGGTCCGCAACACACCGTCTGGTCGCATGGTGCGGTCGCTGACCGAGAACGGATGGCTGCTCATGGCCAATCCGGGTTTCTTGCAGATCGTGCGCTCCAGGTGGGCGGCAAGGGGGAGCAAGAAACGGGTGTCGTTCGCGGCATCGGGCCCAACGAGCGATGACCTGGCCCATCTCCGAGGCCTGGTCGAAGCGGGACGGCTGCACCCGGTCATCGACAGGACCTTCCCGCTCGAACAGATGGTAGAAGCTCACAGGTATGCCGAGACCGGCCAGAAGTTGGGGAACGTCGTCGTCGCCGTCGCATAGTCGCCGGCCGCGAGCGCCGCATCCCCGCGGGACCCAAACAGCCTGCCGATCCGGTAGGCCGTGGTGGTTCCGAGTGGTGCGTTCCCGACCACGCGTGGGCGCCAGTGTTGCGACGATCCTGGAATCCGCCGACTTCACGGCCATCACACAACGTGGTGGGCGCCTGGCGTGCTCTTGTCGACGTCCGCTGGTATGGCGGTGACGGGACCGTCAAGGGCGCCGCCCGCATCTACCCTGTCGAGGATGCCGGCTCGGAGGGTGCCACCCGGCTCCCCGTCCAACACGACCTCTGCGGATCCACCACGGATCGAACCGGGCTGATGCAGGGTCAGCCGGCCGGCGGCGCCATGCCCAGCAGCTGGGCGAGGTCGGGCCTCGTGAACGGGTCGTCCTCGACGATCCTGCCATCCGCGAGACGGTAATAGGTGAGACCCGTGGCGGCCAGCTTCTCGCCGCTGGCACGCGTCGCTTCAAGCGTGAAGCGAGCGACCACCACGTCCCCGTCGGCCAGGAGCTCCCGGATGTCGATGTGCATGGACATCCCGCCGGCACGCATCGTGGTCAGGATGTCCTTGAAGGCTGTGAGGTCCGCGCCACCCATCGCGGGATTCACGTAGCCCGGCGCGAGGACCTCATCGAAGGCGGCGAGGTCACCGCCCTCCAACACCTCGGTCATGAACCTGCGGACGACGGCCTTGTTCTGCTCGGGTGACATCTGGGCCTCTCCATGCGGGATCGATTCGCGGCGAGTATGTGCCCGGTCACTTTGGGGGCACAAGGGGGCGCCGCCCTCCGCTACCGTCGGGCTCTCAACGAAGCTCGTTCCGCAGCAGCTTGCCGACGGAGTTGCGCGGCAGCCGGGCGATGAAGGAGACCGACGCCGGGGCCATGTGGGCCGGGAGCCGGGCGCTGCAGAAGGCCATGAGCTCGGCCTCTGTCACGGCGTTCCTGGTGGTGAGGACGACGAACGCTGCGGCGACCACCGAGCCATCGAGGCTCGTCGCCGCGACGACGCCGGCGTCGGCTACGGCGGGATGCGCCAGCAGCACACGTTCCACATCGCCGGGATATACGGTCTGCCCGCCCACGACGAAGCGCGCGCTGACACGGTCCACGATCCAGACGAAGCCTTCATCGTCGACGCGCGCGGCATCACCGGTCCGAAGCCAACCATCCGCGGTGACGGCTTCGCGTGTCTCGGCCGGCCGTCGCCAGTACCCGGCCATCACGTTCGGACCACGCACCAGCAGCTCACCGGTGTCGCCTGCTGCCACCTGCCCGCCATCGTCGCCCACGACCCGTACGTCCACCAGGAGCGGTGGCCTGCCGGCGGAGCCCATCTTCCGGAGCGCGTTCGCTGCATCGAGCAACAGCACCAATGGCGCAGCCTCAGACAGGCCGTATCCCTGCTGCAGGGTGATGCCGCGGTCGAGGAACGTCCGGATCAGCCGCTCCGGCACAGGCGCTCCACCCGTGACGATGAAGCGCAGGCTCGACAGGTCAGCTGTCGCCCATGTGGCCGTCCTCGACAGCGCACCGAGCAGGTCAGGGTTCGCGAACCCGACGCTGACGCGGTGTCGCTCCATCGAGGCCAGGATGCCATCGGGGGTGGCGTCGTCCGGCAGCACGACCGTCCCACCGAGGAACAGGACCGGCAGGACGTTCACGCCCGTCCCGCCCACCCGGAAGAACGGCGCCGTCGCGATGGTGACGTCGGAGCCGCGGAAGTCGGCGCAGCTCAGGAAGTTCACGACGTTCCAGGTCACATTGGCATGTGTGAGCATCACGCCCTTGGGCCGACCTGACGTGCCGGACGTGTGAGGGAGCAGGCACAGGGCATCTGCGGCGACCGGTTCGTCGATGCCATGGTCAGGCGACCGCTCGACCAATCCTTCGTAGGGCACGGCACCCATCAGGGGGCCGCCGACGCTGAGATGATGGTGGACCGATACGGGGGGACGGACCTGCGCTGAGGCGTGGTGCTGGACGAGGATCGCCGGCTCGGCGTCGGCGAGCACCTCGGCTATCGCGTCCGGGCCTAGGCGGTGGTTCACGGGTGCCAGGACACCGCCGATCAGCCCCGTGGCGAACAGCAGCTCCAGGAACTCGGGCTGGTTCTCTCCCAGCCAGGCGACCCGATCGCCCGCTGCCAGGCCGAGGGCCCGGAGGCCGTTCGCCAGGCGCCGGACCCGGGCCGCAAAATCGGCATACGTCATCGACCGCGAACCCGCGATGATCGCCATGCGGTCTGGCGCCAAGCGCCCGCGCCGCTCGATCCACGAACCGACCCCCAGGTCGGCCACCGGCGCCGCACCCATCGCGGGAGCATGGCAGAGGCCGCCAAGCCCGGCAACCGCCGATCACGTCGTTGTACCATCGCTCAGCCGACGGCGACGTTGCACCGGTCCGGGTCCGTCGTGCGAGGTGTCGTCGACCGGCATGGATCGTCTCCCATCGACCCGCTACGCCCGCAGTGGCGACGCTGGTATCGCCTATCAGGTCCTGGGCCGTGGCCCGCTCGATGTGCTCGGGGTGCCCGGCTTCCCGTCGCACGTGGAACTCGCCTGGGAGTATCCGCGCCTGGCATATTTCTATCGGCACCTCGCATCGGTGTGCCGGCTCATCGTCATGGACAAGCGCGGTATCGGGCTGTCCGACCGCGTACCGCCCTCGCAACTGCCCGGGATGGAGCAGCGCGCCCTCGACGTCCGCGCCGTCCTCGATGACGTCGGGTCGGACCGCGTCGCCCTCGTGGGGGCGTCGGATGGTGGCCCGATCGCTGCAATCTTCGCCGCCACGCACCCGGAACGAACCGATCGTCTCGTGCTCATCAACACCTACGCGCGTCGGATCCGCTCCGACGACTACCCGTGGGGCCCCGGCGTCCGAGGTCTGACCCGTGACTCTCCGACAGCCACCGGGACCCATCGGAGATCGGCCGTAACCTCGTCGACTTCCGGAAACGCATCCTGAGTCTGCGGCGCATCGGTGGGGCACAGCTCGGTCGTGAGCGTGATGGACACGGCGCTCGGCGCGCAGGGTGCGGCCATAGCACGTTCGCAAGGGCAGTACGCTTGCAGACCACGAGCGATCGTGAAAGGAGGTACGGCCGGGGATGGCGAGCCTATGCGCCAGCTGCGGGGCGTCGCTGGGCATCAGCCGGCGCCTGACCGGGGCCACCCTGTGTGCCGGCTGCGAGGATCGTCAGCACCAGGCTGAGGCTGCCCAGCGCTCGGGCATGACCGAGCCCGAGTTCCGGGCTGCGCTGGCCACGTTCGGCGACCGGCTCCTCATCGCCCGCTTCAATGCCGGCCCGATCGCGCCCCAGCCGACCGCCGCGCTCCTCCACAGGCCTGGCGAGCAGGTCGTCCTCGAGGTCGAGGCGCAGCTGCTCAAGGAGGTCGTGGAGCGGGAGATCCAGGGCGGGTCGAGCGGGTTCAGCTTCCGGATCCTCGGCATCACCCTGTGGGCCGCCATCACCGGCACATCACCAGTTTCCTGGTCATCGGCGAGGAGCGGACCGAAGGCAGCGGGGTGCCCGACCAGATCCGCAGCTATGGCGACCTGATGCGTGACGGTCTGCTGACGCCAGAGGAGTTCGAGGCCAGGAAGGCCCATTCACTGGCGCTCGACTAGGCCGGTACCCGCTCGTTCTCCAGGCGCGTCACAAGAGGCGCGATGACCATGGAGCAACGCCTGGGAGGGAGCGCGTGCCCAGAACACGGCTACGACCTCCCGACGTCCGCCCCTCCACGGCCGTCCTGCAGGAGAACATATGGGCTCGTGACCGCACCAGTGCCGAACGGCACCGTGACGGTGTAAGCCGGCGACGGAGCCCGCCGCGATCACCCTCTCGCGGATGCCGCCCTCGGACGAGCATGGGCGCCGCTGCGATCGGTGGTCGCGACCTGGTCGCCTGAGCGGAACGATGGAACCCCGTCGCCGCACCCACCACGCTGCCGTCCAGGGTCCCCGTGGTGCGCGATGCCGGGCCTCACTTCATGCCTGTTCGTCCGTCATCGGTTGCGGCATGATGCACAGGCCGTGTCGTCTGGGCGCCAAGGCACGGGGAGGTCGAGCGCGCGTTCTGGGCGGGCCTCCCTCCCCGCAGTCATCAGGCGCCCGATGAGAGCATATCGCCAAGCGTCCCACGGCTGGACGACGTGGGCAGCCTCCGGTGGCTCCACGGATCCTCGGGCCGCGAGGGTCATCCGGCAGTCGGGTCCGCCCGAGGACGGCCTACCGCCTCCCGCCCGAGAGGAACAGGAGGACGCCGAGCATCAGCGCGAACGCGCTGATGATGGTGGGCCAGCGAGAACGGAGCACTTGGACACCCGGGATCGACGCGGTGAAGGCTGCGTTACCGATACGCGACAGCCGACGTGACGGTGTCACGGAGCACCCGCACGGTCCAGTACCTGGGCTATCGGATGTTGACGAGGGGCAACGGTCTAGCGTGGGTGCCCATGGGGGCACGGCCGATACCGGCGCCGCGCGGCGAGTTGGCAGGCCGTCAGCGGACGTGACAAGACCCGGCTGCTCCCCAGCGCGCCGGGCCTCATCGTGAAGGCGAGATCCACAGGCTCATCACCTGTCCTGACCATGATCCACCACACCTAACTACACCGCACCCACCCGATCGGGTCATCGGTATCCAGGCGATGGTCCTTCACGTTCGTCCCATGGATCGGCGCCGCGAAGCCGAACACCTCGGGATCGACCGGGACGGTTGGGGGCGGTAGGGCGGCGCCTATCGGTGGCCCGCTCCGGCGGGATGCCAGATCCAGACCGCCGGCTCCCGGTCCGGGCGATGGGCGGCGAACGGGTCGGCGCGGGTGGCGTCCCGTGGGTGCGACCTCGGTCCGCCCACCATGGAGATGCCCAGTGACCGCCGGGAGGGTGAGCCCGTGGATCGCTCAATGGGATGTCCGCGTGGGCCGACTCAGGGTCAGCCCTGACGGACCCCTCGCGGCTGGAGTCGCGATCAGCTCCCGTCGAGCACCTCGAATTGCCAGTAGGGCCAGTCCCCGTCCGCGGTCTCGAAGGTTCCCGAGGCGCGCATCGGGACCCGTTCTCCTGACGATCGGCGTTCGTGATGGTCGAAGTCGAGACGGTACGGTTCATGCAGGTATCCGAGGCGTCCCTGGTCGCGAGGCCGGTCGGGTGACCGGGCCATCTGAACGTCACCCGCGTCATCGACGGTGACTCGGACGGTCGCGTCGGAGTCGATCGCGGGAGCCGCCAAGGTGAACGCGCCTTCGCCGTCGGCCGACCACACGAGTCCCCGCGCTCGCGACGCGGCCAGTGGAGCGAAGGCAAGCTCCGCGAGATTGCGCACGAGCTGCGACCGCGTCACCTCCGGCCCACGGGCGGAACCCACCGGAACGACCCCGAACAGTCGCGCACCACCGTACCCACCATCGACATCGAGCCGGTCCTCGGCATCGATCCATGCCACTCGCGCCAGCCGCAGCCTGGCTTGCCAGCGGAAGCCGAGCCGGCCGGCGTCGAACGATTGGCGCCCTTTCCAGTCCATCCATCTCGAGCCGGGTGCACGACAGATCGATCCACGCACGTGCAGTCGTGTCGGGCCCGGATCATCGCCGGTCGGGACCGGGGACGGGTGGATCGCTGCCTCGAGCCAGCGACGAGCGGCCGGCGGGAGGTCCGCCGCGATCGCTACGTCCCTGCGCGGTGAGCCCTCCTGCGATGGAACCATCATGTACATGAGATCCTCCAGATCGAACGACCATGGATGTGACCCGCAAGGCCCTTCGACAGGTCACGGGATCGGAGGCCCGCCCTCGAGGTGGATGATGGTGTCCAGCTCCTCGTCGGTCGGCTCGACGAACAGGTCGCCGGACGGCGTGACCACGACCGGCGTGGCACGGTAGCCGGCGCCCTGGAGCGCGGACCGAGCGCCGTGGTCCTCATCGAGCCGGACATATCGATAGCGAATGCCGGCAGCGTAGAGATGACGTCGAGCACGGATGGTGTCCTCGCACCAGTCCACGCCATAGATCGTCAGCGACATCGGATGGAGGGCCTCGTCGAGTGCGCTCAAGCGCGGGCCTTGGCGGCCCAGGCGTCCGCGGTGACCACGAACGGCTCCTGTGGACATGCCGCCCGACAGCGTTCGCGGAGTGCCGCCTGCCGATCGGGGTCAAGGCTCACCGTGTAGCTGCCGGCCGGACCCACTCCCAACGTGAACGGCTGCCACCACTCGTCGAAGGTCGGATGCTCGACACTGATCGAAAGTGTCCCCGACTCGACGTCGTGGAGGCCAGCCGCGCGGAACAGCTCCTCGAGGTGACCTTCGTGGGTGCCCGCACGCTCGGATTCGTCATCGACCGTGGGATCGAGCTCCCGCGCCGCCTGCCAGAACACGCCCAGCGGTCCGCGGCTGCTGCCGTGATCCCAGACGCACGCCGCCACCAGGCCTTGCGCCCGCGTGACACGTGCCATCTCGCGCAACCCGGCGACGGGGTCGTCCATGAAATGCACCACAAGCTGCGCCAGCGCGGCATCGAACGCCTCGTAGGGGAACGGCAGGTGCTCCGCCGACGCGCGCTCCACCCGGATCCCCGGCAGGCGCTCATGCACGGCGGCCACGAACGGTTCCGACGGGTCCACGGCCGTGACCGCCGCAGCGCCCAGCAGCTCGACGAGCTCGCTCGTGAGCGCTCCCGGGCCGCATCCGACGTCGAGCACCAGCTGACCCACCTCGACCTGGGCGAACGACGCGAACGGCGCCGCGAGGCGGGCAGCGTAGCGACCCATGAACCGGTCGTAGGAATTGGCCGGGACCGAGAAGGTCATCGGGCTGCCATCACGACTCTCGTGGCAGGGACCTTGGATCGCTCGATGGGATCGCCCGGAGACACGCTGGTGCTGCCCTCGCGCTATGTGCGGCCGTTGCCAACGACGGTCGTCCGTCTTCCGGCAGGACCCCCCGAGTATGCACGTCGCCTGCCGACGTGCGCCACCATGAGCGTCCATGGACCATCGGGATCACGTCAGGCTCATCCAGGACGGTGTCCTGGGCGCCGGGCGGGACTGGGCGGATCTTGGCTCGGGCGAGGGCGCCTTCACCCTGGCACTCGCGGACCTGCTGGGTCCAGGCGGCTCGATCCACACCGTCGACCGGGACCGCCATGCCCTTGCGGTGCAGTCGGCTCGGCTGCGTGACTCGTTCCCGCACGTCGCGCTGACCCTGCACATCGCGGACTTCTCCGATCCACTCGACCTGCCGCCGCTCGATGGGGTCGTGATGGCCAACTCGCTCCATTTCGAGCGGGACAAGCTCGCGGTCCTCCGGCTCGTGCGCGGCTACCTCCGACCCGCCGGTCATCTCGTGCTCGTCGAGTACGACGCGGACCACGGCAATACGTGGGTGCCGCATCCGCTGTCGTACCCCACCTGGGCGGCGCTCGCCGAGCGGGCCGGGTTCCGCGACACCCGCAGGCTGACAGCCGTTCCCAGCCGGTTCCTGGGTTCGATCTACTCCGCGGTCAGCATCCGCTGATGGCTGCGACCCCGACACACACGGATCGGTGCGTCAGCTGACTCGCCAGATATGGCGGTTGACCACGTTCTCGTAGTGCTCCTGCTGGCCACTCACCGGTGCGGGGTCGATGACCCCCGACTCGACCCGGTCTGCGAGCTCGGCCAGAGAGGCCTCCCCGGAAAGGATCGCGGTCCCCAGCGGGCCCGACCAGCCCGCGTAGCGCGCCTCGACCATCGAGGCGAGGGTGCCGGTCTCGATCATGTCGGCAGCGGCAAGGAGGGCCCGGGCGAGCGTGTCGATGCCGCCGATGTGGGCGTGGAACAGGTCGTTCCGGTCGATGCTCTGGCGACGCATCTTGGCGTCGTAGTTGAAACCACCCTCCCCCAGGCCGCCAGCCTTGAGGATCTCGTAGAGGGGCATCGCGAGGTCCTCGACGGAGTTCGGGAACTGGTCCGTGTCCCAGCCGTTCTGGGGGTCGCCCCGGTTGGCATCGATGCTGCCCAGGATGCCGTTGGCGACGGCGTAGGCGACCTCGTGGTGGAACGAATGCCCCGCGAGCGTCGCATGGTTCGCCTCGATATTGAGTCGGAACTCGTCCTCGAGGCCATTGCGCGCCAGGAACCCGTGGACCGTGGCGGAGTCGAAGTCGTACTGGTGCTTCGTGGGCTCCATCGGCTTGGGCTCGATGAGGAGCTGACCCTGGAAGCCGATCTTGTGCTTGTGGTCCGCGACCAGGTGGAGGAAGCGGGCGAGCTGGGCACCCTCGCGGGCAAGGTCCGTGTTGAGCAGCGTGTCGTAGCCCTCGCGACCGCCCCAGAGGACGTAGTTGGTGCCACCCAACCGCTGGGTGATGCCCATCATCGCCCGCACCTGGGCCGCGGCGAAGGCGAACACCTCGGGATCGGGGTTGGTGGCCGCGCCGGCGATGTACCGGGGGTGGCTGAACAGGTTCGCCGTGCCCCACAGGAGCCGCACGCCGGTCCGCTCCTGGTAGCCGGCCGCCTCGTCCGCGATGGCATCGAGGTTCCCGAGCGTCTCCGCGAAGGTGGCACCGTCCGGCGCGACATCGCGGTCGTGGAAGCAGTAGTACGGCACGCCCAGCTTGGCCAGGAACTCGAACGCGGCCGCGAGCTTCTGGCGGGCGCCGGCCATCGGGTCGACGCCGGGCGCGAGCCACGGCCGGTCGAGCGAGCCCATGCCGAACATGTCCGTGCCTGGCCAGGCGAACGAGTGCCAGAGACAGACGCCGATGCGGAGGTGGTCCTCCATCCGCTTGCCGAGCACCATCCGGTCAGGCTGGTAGACCTTGAAGGTCAGGGATCATCCGAGTCGAGCCCTCCGAACGGGATGCGGCCCTGCACACCTGGGAAGAACGGCTCGCTCACCTGTAGCTCCTTTTCGATCGGCATTGGAGGGTGGACGTGGCCCGCTGGCGGGCGTGGTCTCAGCCGGCGGCTCCGGCACCGACTGCCTGGACCGCCGCGTGCTCGTGGAGCGCCTGCGCGTCGGCCGAGGGCAACGGCTTGAGGTCGAAGATGACGTTCCGGACCGTGCCCGTGAACGGGTATGGCGCCTTGTCCTCGTAGGCCCGATCCACGACGAGCCCATTATCCCGGCTGATGTCCATCCCGGAATACGACGAGAACGCCACCGGCACGGTGTGGTCGATACGACCCTCGCCGATCTGGCGATCAGCGGCCCAGAGGGTCACCCTGCCACCGGTGCCCGGTTTGGGCGCATCCGCCTCGAACAGCATCCGGACAGTGATGTCGCCGGTCGGGATGGGCTCCGTCGACACCTGTCGGTAGGTCTCTACGCCCAGGAACGAGTAGGTGTGATTGAGCCGGTGCTGGTCGTCCACCCACAGCCCGAAACCCCCGATGAAGTCGGCGTTGGCCACGATGACACCCTCGGCACCAGTCTCGGGGATGGTCAGCTGGGCCTCGATGGCGTACGAGCGTCCCTGGATGCGGGGCACCATGCCCCGCTGGACGTTCTGCACGTCACCCGCGAAGGTGAAGCGGGTGATGCTCGGCAGCGGCGGCAGGATGCCGAAGAAGATCGAGAACCCGCCGAGCAACGGCAGGACCCGGTTGCGTTCCGCCTCCTGCCAGAAGAGCTTCACCAGCTCCTTGACCTTGTGGGGATGCTGGTCGGCGATGTTCCGCGCCTGCGAGAAGTCGTCCGGGAGGTAGTAGAGCTCCCACACGTCCGCGTCCGGGTCGTAGACCCCAGGGGCGAAGCGCTGCATGGTCGTCGGCGACATATCCCAGGGTGCCTTGTCCAGGCGCGTGCCAGCCCACCAGCCGTCCTGATAGATGGCGCGGGCGCCGAGCACCTCGAAGTACTGGACGGTGTGCCGTGCGGCGGCCGTCGGATCGCCGAAGGTATAGAGGAAGCTGGTGCCGTCCATCGGCTCCTGGGTGATGCCGTCGACGCTCGTGGGCTCAGGGATGCCGATCGCCTCCAGCACGGTCGGCGCGACATCGATGACATGCGTGAACTGCGTTCGCACCGTCGTGTCCGCCGCGATGCGCCTGGGCCACGCGACCACCATGCCGTCCCGGGTACCACCGAGGTGGCTGGCCATCTGCTTGCCCCACTGGAACGGGGTATTGCCCGCGTGTGCCCAGGCCGCCGCGATGTGCGGCGCCGTATGGTCGCCACCGAGCGCCTCGATGCCGCCGTACTGCTCGATGAGCGCCAGCTGGTGCTCCGCGTCGAGGACCACGCCATTGAGGAATGTCATCTCGTTGAACGAACCGGTGACCGTGCCCTCCATGCTCGCGCCGTTGTCACCCCAGATGTAGAGGATCAGGGTGTTGTCCAGGTCGCCCATCTCCTCGATGGAGTCGAGCAGCCGTCCGACGTTCCAGTCGGCGTTCTCCTGGAAGCCCGCGTAGACCTCCATCTGCCGGACGTACAGCTTCCGCTCCGCGTCCGAGAGGGAATCCCAGGCCGGGAAGAGATCCGGACGCTCGGTCAGCTGGGTGTCGGGGGGGATCGATCCCCATGCGCTTCTGGCGCTCGAACGTCTCCTCGCGATAGGCGTCCCAGCCGGCATCGAACCTGCCCTTGTACCTGTCGGCCCACTCCTTGCTGACATGGTGTGGGGCGTGGGCACACCCGGTGGAGTAATACATCATCCAGGGCTTGGTAGCGTCCTGGGCGCGGACCGCGTGGAGCCATTCCACTGCCTTGTCCGTGAGGTCGTCGGGAAAGTAGTACTGGCCCCCGGCCGTGCCCTCCGGGATGCCCAGGACGCTGTTGTCCTGGGTGATGATGGGGTCGTACTGTCCGGCAGCGCCCGACAGGAAACCCCACCAGTGATCGAAGCCCCAGGACTGGGGCCAGTGGTCGAACGGACCGGCCGCGCCCTGGACGTTGTCCGGCGTCAGATGCCACTTGCCGAATCCGCCCGTGACGTAGCCGTTCTCCTTGAGGATGCGCGGCAGCGCGGTGCAGCTCCGGGGACGCGCGCCGGTGTAGCCAGGGAAGGGCCCGGGGTACTCGGCGATCGACCCCATGCCGACCCGATGCTGGTTGCGGCCGGTGAGCAGGGAGGCTCGCGTCGGGGAGCACAGGGCGACCACATGGAAGCCGTTATAGGTGAGGCCCATCTCCTGGACCCGGGTCATGGTCGGCGTCCGGATCGCGCCGCCGAACGTGTCCGGCTGCCCGAACCCGGCGTCGTCGATGAGCACGACCAGGACGTTGGGCGCGCCCTCGGGCGCCTTGGCGCCGGGCACGATGGTCCAGTCCGCCACCGACTGGTCGATGGTCCGGCCAAGGGTACCGCCGAAGTTGCGGTCCGGGATCGGCAGCACGGTCCGGTCGGGCTTGAACTTGCCCATGGCCTCCGCGAGGGAATCCCTGAGCGCAGCGTTGCCCCGCTGGTCCGTCTGCACGACCGACCTCGCGAGCGAACCGCCGAGCGCCTGCTCGACACCCAGCCGCTGCGGGGCATCGAAGGTCGCGATGACCGCAGCGGATCCGGGGGCTAGCGCCTCGCCCATCGTGTCGTGCAGGCCGGTCTCCACCTTGTGCTTCGCGAATCGCCCGGCGATACCGCCCGCGGCCGCACCGATGACGGTGGCCGCGAGCAGCGGCGGTGCGGCCAGTCCCACGAGGAAGCCGACCGCGCCGCCATACCCCAGTCCCTTCCGGCCCAGGTCGTCACCGGTCTGCTGTACGACGATCTTGCCATCGGTGTCGTGGGTGACAAGGATGGCCGCCTCGATGGCGACCGCCCTCGTGCTGACCCGCTCGATGAGCGCGTCGAAATCCTTCGTCGCGGTCTCGACGTCGCGGTAGGCCGCGACGAGCACGTCGGTCGTCGGGTCAGCCATGATCCATGCCTCCATCCATGCGGAACACCGTGCGCCCGCACCCGGTGGGTGATCGCGACAGGCCCCTGCGTGACCGTCCGGGCCCGTGCCGCGGATCGCCCGGTCGGCTACCAGTATCGTCCTCCGGCGTCCGGAACGTGGCCCACCCGACGTCGGCGCGGCATGGCGTCGCTCGCGGCCCCGTCACGCGCTACGCTGGCAGCTGGAGGTGGTGTCATGACTCGACTCCTGTCGTGGGTGCCGATCCTGTTCCTGGTGTCGATGCTGGCGTTCCCGGCCGTGGCGGCTGCGCAGGGTCCCGGCGATGAACGGGGCGTGCTGGTCGGGGTCAGGGAGGGGTTGACCCTCGATGCGGGGTCCTCGGCCTCGGTCGTGGTCGGTGTCCAGGGCCAGGTCACGGTCGCAGGACACGCCCGGCTGCTGGTCATGGTCGACGGGGACGTCAGCCTCACCGGCAGCAGTGCCTCGGTCGACACGCTCGTCGCGGTGCGTGCCCATGTCACCCTTGGCCCGGGGACGACGGTGGGGACCATCCGGGCGCTCGACTCGACCATCACCCAGGACCCGACGGCCACGATCCAGAACGGTATCGAGGACCTGCAGGGGTCGATGTTCGTGCTGGTCGGCATCCTGGGCACGTTCCTGCTGCTGCTCTACCTCGGCTGGGCGGTGGCCGTGCTCATCGCAGGTGCGTTCGTCGCCGCGGTGGCTGCTAGCCAAACGCGCCGGATGGCCCGCAGCGTTGCCAGCGAACCGCTCAAGGTGCTGGGGGCCGGCCTCCTCGGCTTCTTCGTGCCGCTCATCGTGGGCATCATCCTGTTCGTCACGGTCATCGGCATCCCGCTCGGGGTGCTGGTGCTGATGTCACTCGGACTCGCGGCGCTGCTGGGTTACATCGTCATGGGTATCTGGCTGGGTGACCTGCTGCTCCGACGCGGTCGGTCGGTGAGTGATGGCCGGCCCATCGGCTCGGCGCTCCTGGGCATCTTCCTGCTGCTCATCGTGAGCGTCATCCCGCTCGTCTCGTTCTTCGTGGGCTGGTTCGGCCTGGGGACCGTCACCCTCAACGTATGGCGGGCACTCGTCGGACGTGGCGGGGTCGACGAGACGGGCTCCGGCGAGCCAGCCTGGGCCAGCCTGCCGCCGACCTGGGCGACACCGCCCGGCGGAGCGACCGGCTGGCAGGCACCGCCGCCGCAGGCCCCCCAGGGCTGGGGTCAGCCTCCGACCACGGGCACGCCGCCGAGCGGCTGGGGAACGCCAGGTGCCCCGTCACCCGGCACACAGCCGTGGGGCCAGCAACAGCCGCCCGCTGGGCAACCGCCCGCGGGACCGCCACCCGGATGGGGTCAGCCGCCCGGCCAGGGACGCTGAGCGGGTCGCTCTGACTCAGCGCCGGGCAGCCAGGAGGGCGAGCCGATCGCGAGGAGCCGGATCGACCGCTCGAGGACGACTACGACGGGTAGTGCCAGGGCGTCCCGCGGCGGACCACCTCGTCGTGGAAGGCATCCACGGCCCGGCGGCCCAGATCGCCTTCACCGTGGGCGGTGAGCCGGGCGCCCCGCAACAGGATGGTGCACGAGTGGTGGCCGGCGCCGAGGGTCGCAGTGGTAGCCGCGCTCGTGACGTGCGAGCTGGCCGCCGCCGGCACCGGGGCACTCACGGGCACGCTCGTCTGGACGGTCGACGCCCGGACGTCGCCCCAGGCCACCCAGCCCGGGGTCGTGGCCGTCAGGGTGATCTCGTCGGCAGAGGCCCAGGGATAGGCGACCAGCAAGCCGCGACGGGTCGCGATGAGCAACGCATCGATGCCACCGATCGCGTCACGGGCATCCACCACCGCGACATCCTCGTGACCGTCGAGGCTGGCCCGGATAGCCTCGACGCGGTCGCCCAGGCGGTCAGCGAGATCCTCCAGCCGCATCGGCCGGACCTCCTGACGAGCCCACGGAGAGCCTTTACCCGGTCGCATCACTCGCGCCTCGTTCGTGTCCACCCGGAGGCACCTGTGTCGTCGACCCTGGGGAGGCAGGCGAACAGCCTACCATCCGCGTTCCGGATAGCGCCGTTCCACCTCGGACGGGTATGCGATCCGGCCTCGTTCGGGCCCCGCCATCGGCCCGTGGAGGGTCGTAGCACATGTGCGCCAGGGCGCACGCGCAGGTTCCGTCGGGGCGCGGCCAGCCGATGCGCCACGAGCTCCCTCGGCCGGCTCCTCATGCCCACAGGAACGCGTCGGGGACGGCAGCCCCCAGCACCTGCTGGCGAACCATGCCCCAGAGCTCTCTGATGCGCCGCTTGACCGGTCCCGACCCGGTGCCCAGGACCCGGACGATGAGTCCAGCGTCGTTCGGCAACCGGCTGGCCCCGGACACGACGGCCGCGCTGGCGTCATAGATGGGGTCGATGCCATCGAGGATGGCATCGGCGTGAGGGGGCGCGGTGAGCACGAACAGGCTGCCGAACACATCGAAGTCGCCCATGGCACCGGGCGCGCGGACCGGCCACGTGCCAGGCTCCACGAGGAGCTTCTCGGTGAACAGGTCGCGGCCGTCGGGACGGCCCGCGCTGATGGTCGAGGCGTAGAGGTCGTATTCGAACACCTCGCCCCCACGGTGATGCGTCCGACCGGGCATCACGACCTCGGACAGGAGCGCGGTCGCATCCGGCGGCAGCGTGACCCGGGTGTCCGCGACATAGCGGGAATGCCGATACGGGATGGACATCCCGGGCAGGTACTCCAGGTATGCCCCGGCGCCGAGCGAGACGTCCTGGAGGCAGGCGGCGTAGTTGGCGTTCATCTCATGGATGCGCGTGGCGGACTGGGTGGTGAGGTGCGCGGCCGCCCCCGCCGCAAGGTCGACCCGCACCGTCGAGCGGTCGCCCTGCAGGACGCCACCAGCCGTGTGGACGATGGTCACGCAGGCCATGCCCGGCAGGGCCCGGTCCCAATAGAGAGCGCGCTGCACAAGCAGCGGCACCTGCCGCTCCATCGTGGCCAGGACGGTCCGGTCCCCGCGACGTTCGAATCCCAGTCGCAGGCTGCCAGACTTGCCCACCGCCCCGCTGGGCATCTGGGGCGGCTCGTCCTGGTAGCGGGCGAGCTCCCGGGCGCTCCCCAGCGCCGCGAGCGACCGACCGGGAACCACCGGAACACCGCCGTCGGCGAGTGTCATGCGAGGTCGAACAGGATGTCGTGCTCCAGCAGCGCCATGAACGCGGGGATGCCCTCCCCGGTCCGGCAGTTGGTGAACACGAATGGCTTGCCGTCGCGCATCAGCATCGAGTCGCGCTCCATGACCTCGAGGCTCGCCCCCACGTACGGCGCCAGGTCCGTCTTGTTGATGACCAGGATGTCTGACTGGGAGATGCCCGGGCCGTTCTTGCGGGGGATCTTGTCGCCCGCCGCGACATCGATGACATAGACGAAGAAGTCGACGAGGGCCGGGCTGAAGGTGAGGGTCAGGTTGTCACCGCCACTCTCGATGAGGACCACGTCCGTGTCCGGGAAGCGCGCCTCCATGTCCTCCACCGCGGCCAGGTTCATGCTCGGGTCCTCGCGCACGGCAGTGTGGGGGCAGGCACCGGTCTCGACCCCCAGGATGCGATCCTCCATGAGGATGCCCTTGAGCGTCCGCTGGACGTGCTTCGCGTCCTCCGTCGTGACCACGTCGTTGGTCACGATGAGCACCTTGGCCCCACGCGCGACGAGCATGGGTGTGATCGCCTCCACGAGAGCGGTCTTCCCCGAGCCGACGGGTCCACCGATGCCGATCCGGGTCGTCTTCTTCACGGGGGCTCCTTCAGCTCATGAACAGACGCACATGCGCCCGAGCATGCACGGCGGCAAGGATGTCGGTCATCGGCGCGAACGTGGCCATATCCCGAAGCCCCGCGTCCGCGACGGCGGCATACGCGAGCGCGGCGCCCGCGTTGACACGGAAGAGGATGGCCTGCGTGTCGAGGTGGTCGATGCGCATCAGCCGGAGCGCCGCGCTGAGGATCTGGAACGCGACCCCGTACTGGTGCACCGCGAACGCTTCCGTCTCGGACGAACCCAGGTCCGCGAAGGTGACACCCAGCCCGACCGGGAATGTACCCGCGGTCCTGCCCTCCCGGATGGCCAGCAGCCAGTCGCCGCACACGCCGCCACCGACCACCCGGTCGCTGACCTCGGCGAGCTTGCGACCCATGCGCACGACCATCGAGCGCGCCTCCATGTCCAGCTTCCGCTGGAACACGGCCCGGTCCGCCTCCAGCACGCCCGCGAGATCACCCGTCATGGCGGCTCGATGTGCCTGGAGCAGGCCGATGCCGTCACAGCCCGCCGCCTGGCGGGTCGCCGTGGCCACGTATCCGGTCAGGGTCGCCACATCGCGCACGACCCCCAGCTGCACCGCCGACTCGAGCGCGGCCGAGAAGGCGAACGACCCCACCGGCAGCATCGAGTCGCCGAACTGGAGCAGGCGCATCGAGGCCAGCACAGCCGCCGGCGGCGATGTGGGCGGGCCGGATGGCGCGCCTGATGCGTCTGCCGTGGGGCAAGAAGCGTTCACACGTCGTGGTCGTGGTGGTGACCCGGGATCTCCGCGGCACCGAAGAGGCGTCGGGATTCGTGCGGCGCCAGGTATGGGATGACCTCAGCCGCAGGCACGAACTCGTAGCGGATGCCCTCGAACGCATGGGTCTTCATGACCGAGGACATGACCGCGTGATCGACCGTGAGGGGCACGTAGACGCGGCTGCCCTTGACGACCGCGGGCCAGTGCTGGTTGCCGATGGCATGACCCAGCTCCACGCAGGTCCGACCGATGATCCCCGGCTCAAGCCCCAGGAGGGCATCGAGGTGCACGACCATCACCGGCTTGAGGTCGATGCGCGCGACGATGGCAGTCCGGGATGCGGCATCCCACTCGAGGATGTCGCCATCCCGCAGGTGCACCGAGCGATCGAGCGAGATCGCCAGCTCGACGCCGGCCAGGGACGTCGTCCGCAGCCGGCTCCGTTGCGCCTGCCACTGGTCGAGCACGAGGGCGTCGACCGTGGCGTCGGCCAGCCGCGATGCCCACGCCGGGTCTGCCACGTTGCCCAGGAGACGGTCGACCGTCCGGAGGCTCATCTCAGCTGAAGAAGTAGAGCTGGTTGAGGCTGACGCGCTCGACCGGCTCGACCGTGGCGTGGACGCCGTCGACGGTCACGGCGAACGTCTCGGCATCGACCTCGACGCGGGGTGTCGCGTCGTTGCGGACCATGTCCGCCTTGCCGATGGTCCGCGTCCGGGACACTGGCACGAGCTGCTTCTGGAGGCCGAAGCGCTCCCCGATGCCCGCCTCATGGGCCGCTCGCGACACGAACGTGACCGAGGTCCGGGAGAGTGCCGAGCCGAATGCCCCGAACATCGGTCGATAGAGGATCGGCTGCGTCGTGGGCAGCGAGGCATTGGGGTCGCCCATGAGCGCCCAGTTGATGAGCCCGCCCTTGATGATGAGCTTCGGCTTCGCACCGAAGGCCTGGGGGGTCCAGAGCACGAGGTCGGCCAGCTTGCCAGGGGCGATGGAGCCCACGATGTGCGAGATGCCGAACGTGATGGCCGGGTTGATGGTCACCTTGGCCATGTAGCGCAGCACCCTGGCGTTGTCATTGCCGGACGTGTCACCGGGCAGCGGGCCGCGCGCCTGCTGCATGGCATCCGCGGTCTGGATGGCCCGCAGGAACGTCTCGCCCGCGCGCCCCATGGCCTGGGAATTGCTCGAGAACATCGAGATGACACCCATGTCATGGAGCACGTTCTCGGCCGCGATGGTCTCCGCCCGCACCCGACTCTCCGCGAACGCGACGTCCGAGGGCACGTTGGGGTTGAGGTTGTGGCAGACCATGATCATGTCGAACAGCTCGGCCTGGGTGTTGATGCCATACGGCAGCGTCGGGTTCGTGGAGCTGGGCAGGACGTTGCGCTCGCCCGTCACGCGCAGGATGTCCGGAGCGTGCCCACCACCGGCACCCTCGCTGTGATACGTGTGGATCGTGCGACCCTCGAAGGCCGCGATGGTGTCCTCCACGAAGCCACCCTCATTGAGGGTGTCGGTGTGGATGGCGACCTGGATGTCGTACTCGTCCGCGACCGTGAGGGAGGCGCGGATGGAAGCCGGTGTCGAACCCCAGTCCTCGTGGATCTTGAGGCCCGCGGCCCCGCCGACGATCTGTTCTGCGATGGCAGCGGTGCCCGCCGAGTTGCCCTTCCCCAGGAAGCCCAGGTTCATGGGCAGCGCATCGGCTGCGCGAAGCATCATCTCGATGTTCCAGGGCCCCGAGGTGATGGTCGTGCCGTTGGTGCCATCGGTCGGACCCACGCCGCCGCCGAAGAAGGTGGTGATGCCGTTGCTGAGACCGGCTTCCACCTGCTGTGGCGCGATGTGATGGACGTGCGCGTCGATGCCGCCGGCCGTGAGGATGCACTGCTCCCCCGAGATGGCATCCGTGGCGGGGCCCACCTCGAGGCCAGGCGTCACACCGTCCATCATGCCCGGGTTGCCGGCCTTGCCGATGCCCACGATGCGGCCGTCCTTGACGCCCACGTCGGCCTTCACCACACCGATGGTGGCGTCGATGATGACCACGTTGGTGATGACCAGGTCGAGGGCGCCGGCCGCGCTCGTGAGCTGGTTGTCCATACCCATCCCGTCCCGGAGCGTCTTGCCTCCTCCGTAGATGGCCTCATCGCCCATGACCCGCAGGTCGCGCTCGATCTCGACATACAGCTGTGTGTCCCCCAGACGCACCTTGTCGCCGGTGGTGGGCCCGAAGAGGCCCGCATGCTCGTAGCGCGAGATGGAGGTCATGCTCCAGGCTCCTCGCGGCGCGACCGGAACCCCTGGGACGTCGCGCGGGCCATCGCGGCGGCAGCCTCGGCGGGATCCGGCCGTCCCTGGGCGAGCCGGCCATCGAACAGGTTCGCGAAGCCGAACACCCGGCCCGTGCCACCGACGGGCACCAGGGTGACCTGCCGCTCGTCCCCCGGCTCGAACCTGATGGCCGTGCCCGCGGCGATGTCGAGCCGCTGACCCAGGGTCACGGCGCGGTCGAACTCGAGCGCCTTGTTGACCTCGAAGAAGTGGTAGTGCGAGCCGACCTGGATGGGACGGTCTCCGGTATTGCGGACCGTGATCGTGGTCCGAGGCCGGCCGACGTTGATCTCGACGGGATCGTCCGCGAGCAGGTACCCGCCGACCGGCGTCGGCTCTCCCGGTGCCCCGATGTCGCTGCCGCCGCCGGTCACTGGACGGGCGCGTGGATGGTGACCAGACGGCTGCCGTCGGTGAAGACCGCCTCCAGCTGGACGTACGGGATGAGATCGGCGACGCCGTCCATGACATCGTCCGCGGTCACGGCCGTGCGACCCTCCGTCATCACCTGCTCCAGGGTCTTGCCCTCGCGGGCCCCGTCGAGCACCGCGGCGGAGATGAGCGCCACCGTCTCAGGGTGGTTGAGCTTGATGCCCTTGGCGCGTCGCTTGAGCGCCACGTCGGCCATCATGTAGATGAGCAGCTTGTCCAGCTCTCGGGGGGTCAGGTTCATGGGAGCTCCTCGGTGTCCCTCGGTCGTGATGGCGGACGTCCCCTGGGGTGGTCGTGGCTGCCGGTCGGTCCCGGGTTCGTCGATGTCCGGCCAGTATGCCGGCCAGCGGCCACACGCTGGTGTCCCGGGCACGACACAGACCATTCAGGCGTACCCTTATAGCCTCCCGGTCGTTCTCGAGGTCGCCGATGTGGCGCCTGCTCGGCCCGCCGAGCAGTGTTCTGAGGACTGACGAATTTGTCGACATACGACCCCGTGGCATTGCTCACGGAGCTCGAGCCCGAGGCAGGGCGTCTCTACGACCGGCACGATAAGGTCGCGCAGGAGTGGTTCCCCCACGAGTTCATCCCCTATCGACTGGGGCGTGACTTCGACAAGGACCCATGGACCGCCGAGCAGCCACGTCTCACGGGCGTGGCCCAGATCGCCTTCGAGGTCGGGTTGCTCACCGAGGATAACCTGCCCAGCTACCACCGGCTCATCCATGGCATGTTCGGTCGAGGTGACGGTGCCTGGATCAACTGGATCGGCCGCTGGACCGCAGAGGAAGGTCGACACGCGATCGTCCTGCGCGACTACCTGACCGTCACCCGCAATCTCGACCCGACGCTGCTCGAGCGGGGCCGGATGGGCCAGCTCCAGAAGGGCTACGACCGGGAATCGATCGACCCGCTCCGGGGTCTCGCCTATGTGGCGTTCCAGGAGCTCGCGACGCGCATCGCGCACCGGAATACCGGGCGCTACTCGAAGGATCCGGTCGCGGACAGGATCATGGTTCGTATCGCGGCGGACGAGAACCTCCATTCGGTGTTCTATCGCGACATCCTCAGCGCCGCGATCGCCATCCGGCCCTCGGAGGCGGTCATCGCGATCGCCCACGAGGTCGAGAACTTCGACATGCCCGGCACGAGCATCCCGGGCTACCTGCGCAAGGCGATGCAGCTGGCGCGCGCCGGCGTGTTCGACCTGCGCATCTTCCATGACGAGGTCCTGATGCCCATCCTGCGCCATTGGCGCGTGTTCGAGCTCGAAGGGCTGGACCCGGAGGCGGAGGCAGCCCGCCAGCACCTCGCCACGTTCCTCCGGGAGCTCGATGCCAACGCACGTCGCTTCGAGGAGCGACGCGACGCGAGCCTGAAGCCGGCCCGAGGGCCCACGCTCGTGGGCGTGGGGGTCGACCCGGACTGACGCACCGCCCGGGGTGCCGGGAGGTGTACGATCCCGATCCGACGCAACGATCGAGCGACGAGGACGGGACGATGGCGGGGAACGAGCAGTTCGTGGATACGCTCGCGGGGTTCGCGCTGTTCGCCGACCTTGAGCGACCCGCGCTGGAGCGCGTGGTCCACACCGCTGAGGAGGCCGTGTTCCCGGCAGGCACGCGGGTCATCCGGGAAGGCATCCGGGGATCCGGGCTGCACATCATCCTGGAGGGTGAGGCAGCTGTGATCGTCGACGGTACCGAGCGCGCGCGGTTCGGGCCGGGTGATTTCTTCGGCGAGATCTCGGTGCTCCTTGGCGTGCTGCCCGTGGCGGACATCGTGGCCACCCGGGACCTTCGGGCGCTGGTGCTCGCGGCTCCCGATACCGAGGTGTTCCTGGTCAGCAACCCGCGGATCACCTACCGGATGCTCCAGGCGATGGCGCGCCGCCTGCGGGCCGCGAACCGGTTCACGGGCTAGCCCCGACCACGCTGTCCATCCGACACCGCGACCATGCACGAAGCCGGCAGCTACCCCGTCATCGTCATCGGCAGTGGGCCGGGCGGCCTCCAGATGTCCCGGACGCTGTCGGAGCTGGGCGTCCGCCACGCGGTCATCTCGGCTGATCCGTCGCCCGGCGGCATGTTCCGGCGGTGGCCATTCTTCCAGCGCCTGCTGTCGTGGACCAAGCCGTACGCGATGGCGGAGCCTGGCACCCCCGCCTACGAGCGATCGGACTGGAACAGCCTGCTCTCCAACGACGCATCATCCCAGGGGCTCCAGCGGGGCCTGATGGACGGCACCTCCTCGTTCCCGACGCGGGCCGAGATGGAGGCCAACCTGGTGGCATTCGCGGACCGCGCGGCCATCGGCGTGCGCACTGGCTGCACCTGGCAGTCGACGCGGCTCGTGGACGAGGCAGACGGGACGCGGTTCGTGCTGGAGACCACCGACGGCGCGTTCCGGTGTGCGGTCCTGGTCGTGGCCGTCGGGGTCGCGGAGCCCTGGATGCCCACGATGCCGGGCATGGAGCTGGTCCACCACTATGGCCAGGTCCAGCCCGCTGAGAGCTACGCGGGCAAGCGGGTGTTCATCATCGGCAAGCAGAACTCGGGCTTCGAGCTCGCTACCGGCCTGCTGCCGTGGGCTCGACAGCTGGTCCTCGCGTCACCCTCGGCCACCACCCTCTCGGTGGTCACCCGGACCCTCGTCGGTGTCCGGGCCAGGTACCTGCAGCCGTACGAGGACGCGATGCTCGGCGGTGGCGTCACCATCCTCGATGCCGCCATCGACCGCGTCGAGCGCACCGCCGAGGGCGCCCTGACCGTCCGCGTCCATCGGACGGACCGCGACGAGTCGCTGGCGCTGGAGGTCGATGAGGTCATCGCCGCGACCGGCTTCACGACCCCGCTCCGGGACCTGCCCGCGCTCGGCTGCGCGGTAGCAGGCCAGAGCCGACTGCCGGTCCAGACGCCCTGGTGGGAGAGCGCGACGCTCCCGGGCGTCTACTTCGCGGGCACCATCACCCAGGGCGCACGTGGCCTGCGTCGACACGGCGTGCCCTCCAACTCGGGTGCCGTCCACGGGGCGCGATACAACGCGCGTCTGCTTGCCGGGCACATCGCGAACACCCGGTTCGGCGTCACGCCCGAGCGGCCGGTCCACGCTCGGGACGCAGCGGTCGATCGCATCGCCCTGGGACTCAGCCGATCCCCGGAGCTGTTCCACCAGCGCGGCTATCTTGCCCGGGTGTTCATCCCAGACGGTAGCGGTGGCCTCGTCGAGGCGGGCACGCAGCCACTCGCGTACGCGCTCGACGCACCCACGTCCGTGTCGCTCTCTGTGACACTGGAAGCGGACGGATCGGGAGCGATCTACCCCGTGCTGTACGCCAGACGGGGAGCGACCACCGTGGAGCGGCTGCTCGATCCCGACGTGACGCTGCGATACGACGGTCCGGACGCGCGGCGCGTCATCGGCGAGATCGTGGACAGCATCCTCGCCTGAGGCCCGACCGGCGCCTCAGGCGACCCAGTACCACCGCGCGTAGAGCGCCATGAACACCGCTCCGAGTCCCATGCCCGCGATGAGGATCGCCTTGTCGATGGTCGGCCGGCGACCGACGAGGGCCATCACGAGGAACATCGGGAAGTAGGTGAGCACGAAGCGGGGATACGACACGAGCGAGCCCGTGAGCAGGGGGAACACGGCGAGTGCGGTGATGTAGACCGCGTAGCTGCGTCGGAGCAGCTTCCACGACCCTGCCGCGAGCACGAGCGCGAGGACCATGAACGCGAAGTCGACCAGCGAATGGGCGCCGCTATTGAGCTCGAACGGCCCGTCGAGGAAGCGACCGATGGTGTCCCAGGGCGCCATGAGCGAGCGATCCCAGTCCGATTGCGCGTTCAGGAACGCGAGCGGGTCCCCGAACTGGAGTCCGAGGTAAGCCATGTATCCCAGGAGCGCGAGCGGGATGGGCACCATCGCGAGCCCCGAGCGCCAGAGCGGTCGCTCCGCCCGCTGCTGCCAGGCCTCGATGGCGAGGGGCAGCACGATGAGCACGCCGAATGGCCGCGTCAGGGCGGCCAGGCCACCCAGGATCCCCGCTTGCCACCACGCCTCCCGTCGACCCGCGAGGATGGCGCCCAGGGATAGCGCCAGGAACAGCGACTCGCCGTACGCCGCCGACAGGAAGAAGCTGGTGGGGAAGACCAGGAGATACCAGGCCGCCCGGGATGCGGTCGCGTCATCGAAGTCGAGTCGGGCGAGCTGCACCAGCTCCACCGCTGCCACGAACAGCGCGACGTTGGCGATGATGACCGCCATCGCATACAGCCCCGGAGGGTCCGCGAACCGGGTGACCTCGCCCACCAGGCGCACCGTCATCGGGAACAGGGGGAAGAACGCGGGACTCGAAGGGTCGGTGGTCCGATAGCCCGACCACGCGATGTCGAGGTAGTGGAGCGAGTCCCAGCGGCTGAACGACTCGAGGATGGGGTTGAGCCCCGGGCGCAGCCACTCGAGCGGGATGGCATTCGAGATGGGCAACGCGGAGACGGCCACGCCGGCGACGACGATGAGCGTCAACCGCGTCACCAGGAAGGCGGCGAGGACGTCCAGCACCGTCGCGCGATCCGGCCTCGCGCTGATGCGGGTCGGGCGTGCGGTCAGACCAGGTTCCTCCCCAATGGCTCGATGGCCGGCGGCGCAGGCGGTCGCCTCCGGTCACGCGGGTCGTTGGGTCAACCTCGCCCGCGGGGCATCCCGCGCAGTGTAGTGAGACTCGGGATACGGTGCGTCGCGGCCGCACGAGCCGTGGCCCACACGACGGCCGGACCCATCGAGACGTGCTCAGGACACCCAGTACCACTGCGCGTACAGCGCCATGAAGAGGCCGCTCAGGCACATCCCGACTACGAGCATCGTGTCATGGGCCGCCGGACGCCGACCGATGATGGCGAGTACGAGATACATCGGGAACATGACCAGCACGAAACGAGGCATCGACAGCAGCGTGCCGGTCGTCAGGGGCACCAGCAGCAGCGCGGTCATATACAGCGCGTATGAGGGGCGCAGCCATCGCCACGCCAGGAGCGCCGCACCCACACCCAGGAGTGTGAAGGCGAGGTCGGTGAGCGAATGGAGCCCCGACGACAGGGTCAACTTGCCCTCGAAGAACTGGAGGAACGTGTCCCACGGCAGCTCGAGGGATCGGTCCCAGCCCTTCTGGGCGTGCACGAACGCGAGCGGGTCGTGGAACGTGACATCCAGGAATGCCATCCACGCACCGAGGCCCAGGAACGGGGCCACGACGGCGAGCGTCGGTCCCCAGCGCCACCGTCGGTCCGCTCGCCAGGCCGCGAACGCCTCCGCAGCCAGGGGCAGAGCGATGACGACGCCCACGGGCCGGGTGAGCGCGGCGAGAGCCCCAAGTGCCGCCGCCCACACCCAGTGGTCGTGTCGACAGGCAAGGATGGTGCCCAGGGTGAGCGCCAGGAACAGGGCCTCGGAGTAGCCCGCGGTCAGGAACAGGCTCGTGGGGAACGCGAGCAGATACCACGCGCTCCGACGCGCATCATCGCCCGACAGGTCGAGCCGGACCACTGCGGCCAGGAGCATCGTCGCGCTGATCAGGCAGACATTGGCGACGATGATGGCCGCCAGGAACTCGCCCGGACGGTCCGTTCGGCCCTGGAGTTCGGCCACGATCCTGGTGAGCGCCGGGAACAGGGGGAAGAACGCGGTCCGGGACGGGTCGCTGGGGATGTAGCCGTACTCGGCGATGCGGGTGTAGTGCCAGGCGTCCCAGCGGCTGAACGCATCGAAGACGCGGTCCAGCCCGGGGATGATCCAGTAGCCTGGCACGTATCGCGACAGCGGCAGCAGGGCTACCGACATGGTGCCAACGAACACGAGCGGCAGGCGCGTCGCGAGATACGGCACGAGCGCCTGCCACAGGGGCCCGCGGCCGAACGACACCACGCGGCCCATGCGCGTCACGGTCATCCGTCCGAGTATGCATCGCCCCGCCGATGCTGCTGTCGAAGGTCCCCGGAATGTGGCCAGGAGGACACCCGACCGCCACCCGCATGCGGCGGGCCGCACCGGCGGCGGTCGATCGCGATCCGACCCAGCAGGCGACGGGGATCCGTGGTTCCATAGCTCGCGATGGTCAGACGCCGACCGTACCAGCAGGCCCTGCGCCCGGATACGAGTCGCCAGCGCGATCGGAGGTCGCGCTCCTTCGCGGCCGGCGCCGCCGGTCTGGCATCGATCATCGTGGTCGCCAGCGCGCTCCTGCTGGCACCCCGTGGCGGAAACCCGACCCTGGGTGCCGACAGGCTGGTCGGCCAGACGCCACTCGCCCCGCTTGCGACCTACCCACCGTCGTTGGTCTCGCGCTGGAGCGCGGGCGCCGCGGCCCTCGCCAGGCCCGATCGATCAGGCCTGCCCGGGATGCTGGCCGTCGCCCCGCCGACCCCACGCCCCGCCGCCTCGCCGCCCTCGGTCGGCGTCGCGGATACCCGAACGGCCTCCAATGACCCATCGGGTCCCGCGCCGTCGATGGCACCGGCGCTCAGCGCCCCGCCGTCGGGTGCCACGCCGAGCACGCCCCCCGCAAGCCTCGCCACGAGTTCGTCGCCCAGCCCGGAGGCGACCCGGCGACCCGGCGAGAAGCCGGCGTCAGCGCCACCCACCTCGGCCGAACCGGAGCGGCTGCGGGGCTACAACTGGCCGCTGTACCGCGGCCGCATGATGACCTTCTTCGGCGCGGCATATACCGGGTTCCTGGTCGTGGACGGCCAGCGCATCCATTCGGGGCTGGACATCACGACATTCTGTGGCGACCAGGTGCGGGCAGCACACACGGGGGTCGTCGTGGCGGCCGGCCGGCGATTCGGTGAAGCGGTGGGCTACTCGGATTCCCTGGACACGTTCTACGCGAAGATCCAGCGACGCCACTCGATGCGGTTGCAGCCCATCGTGGTGGTGGTCGACGACGGCAACGGCTATCGGAGCATGTACGTCCACCTGGCGAAGGCACTCGTCAAGGTCGGCGATCACGTCAAGCACAGCACGGTCATCGGCCTCGAAGGCGACACCGGCAACGCCAGCGGCTGCCACGTCCACTACGAGCTGGTGCGCATGGACGGCCCCTGGATGCGGGTCGCGAACCAGCTCGTGAAGGAATACGGGTATCCGATGTGGGAGCGCCAGCGTGTCGATCCGCTCCGGGTGCTGAGCCTCAAGGGCAAGCGAGCCGGCCGCTTCGTGCCTGGCCTGCGACCCCCCAAGCTACCGCCCAGCCTCCAGCCGCCGCGCTAGTCAGAGCCTCGTCCGCGGCCCCCGTTCCCGTGGGGCGCCTGCCCGTAGACTGGTCGGGCCGCACAGGAGGACTTCGTGGACGACCTATTCCGGACCGAGATGACCCAGGGTTACGCGCTCACCCAGGCAGGCGTGCCCCTGGGCAGTCCGATGCTCGGGGGTGAGCTGCTGCCAGAGGTCCGTGTCCAGGTCGCCACCGCGATGCTCAACCGTCACGGGCTCATCGCGGGTGCCACGGGAACGGGCAAGACCAAGACCCTCCAGCTGCTCGCCGGGGAGCTGTCCGCGGCTGGCATCCCGGTCTTCGTCGCGGACATCAAGGGCGACCTCACCGGCCTGGCGGCCGCAGGGGACGGCACCAACCAGGCGGTCATCGACCGGGCGACCTCGATGGCCTGGGCGTTCAATCCCAGCGCGCATCCGGTGGAGTTCCTGTCGCTCTCGGGCAAGCTCGGCGGGCAGGTGCGCGCGAGCGTCCATTCCTTCGGTCCCCTCCTCCTGGGCAAGGTCCTGGACCTCAACCCCACCCAGATCTCGATCCTGTCGCTGGTGTTCAAGTACTGCGACGATAAGGCACTGCCCCTGCTTGACCTCGCTGACCTCGCGACGACCCTCCGGTTCCTCTCCTCGGACGATGGCAAGCCCATCCTCGATGCGTACGGCGGCATGTCCAAGGCATCGGTCGGGGTGCTCCTGCGGTCGCTGGTGGTCATGGAGCAGGAAGGAGCTGACGTCTTCTTCGGCGAGCCGTCGTTCGATGTCGCCGACCTGATGCGCATCACGCCCGACGGCAAGGGCGTCGTCAGCGTCCTCGAGCTGTCGGATGTGATGGCCAAGCCACGCCTGTTCAGCACCTTCATGCTGTGGCTGCTCGCCCAGCTGTACCAGGCGCTGCCGGAGGCAGGCGACCTGCCCCAGCCCAAGCTCGCGTTCTTCTTCGACGAGGCCCACCTGCTGTTCGACGATGCCTCCAAGGCACTCATGGACCAGGTCGAGCTGACCGTGCGGCTCATCCGATCCAAGGGGGTCGGCGTCTACTTCGTGACCCAGTCGCCCACCGACGTGCCCGCATCGGTCCTGGCGCAGCTGGGCAACCGCGTGCAGCACGCGCTGCGGGCCTTCACGCCCGAGGATGCCGATGCGCTGCGCAAGACCGCCCGCACATTCCCCATCTCGACCCACTACGACGTGGAGCAGACCATCACCTCGTTGGGCACCGGTGAGGCGCTCATCACCGTGCTGTCGCCCCGGGGCGTGCCGACGCCGCTGGCCGCGACCCGCCTCCTGCCGCCCGACTCGCTCATGGCGGCGCTGCCACAGGACCAGTTCGCGGCGAAGCTCGCGTCGGGGATGCTGGGCGCCAAGTACGGCACTACCATCGATCGCGAGAGTGCCCACGAGATCATCAGCCGCCAGCTGGACGCGGCCAAGTCAGCGGCGGCGGTGGCCGCCGGTCTCGACCCCACGGTGGCCGCGACCATGACCGACGCCGAGCTCAAGGCGGCCCAGAAGCAGAAGGCGACGGATCAGGCGCGTACCGAGCGTGCGGCCCTCCAGGCCCGGCTCGCGGCGGACCGCGAGGCGCAGAAGGCCGCCGAGCGTGCCCAGCGCGAGGCCATCAGGGCCCAGGAGCGCGAGCGGGCCGCGCAGCAGAAGGCGATGGAGCAGGCCCAGCGGGAGATGCTGCGTGAGCAGCAGAAGATGGCGCGGGAGGAGCAAGCCGCCCGGGAACGCGCGCAACGCGCCATGACCCGCAGCACCTCGGGTCGACGTCGCGCATCGTCGTCGTCCGACCCCACGACCCAGATCGATCCGCTCGGTGTTCGGGACGCTGTTCGGCAAGTGATCCGCTCGGTGTTCGGGACGCTGTTCGGCAAGTAGCCCGCGCGGTCGTCTGGCGCGATCGGCCGTCGGGTCGCTATCCTGAGCGGCCATGGGTCCCACGCGTGGCAACATCCTCGGCGCCGCCGCCCTCGTCGGCGTGCTCGTGTTCCTGATGCTCGTGCTCGTCATCTGGGCGATCCCGCCCGGTGGGCCCCCCGCGCTCCAGTAGTCACGGGCCGCGGAAGCGCGCCCGCGCGGCGGCGCTACGGCAAGGCGGCCACCGCCGCGAGCCCCAGCGCCGGCCTGCTGGCGTCGACCTGGTAGATCACCGCATCACCGTCCGGGCCGCTGGCCACGTGGAGCCATGTCCGGGCGCCACCCTCGCCGACCACGCTGACACGCACGTCGTGACCAGCGACTCGCGCGTCTGACCAGACGTCGTCCGGGAACGAGTCGATGAACGCCTGGGCATCCTCGACGGACACGCCCGCGAGCCGATAGCCGGCGATGAGCAGCGGCGCCGCCCCATCGGTGGGCACGGCGAGCGCGAGCGTCACGTCGCCGGGTGCGGAGACCACTCGTCCCAGCTCCCCGACGATGGAGCCGGTGACCGAGTCCGTGGTCGAGACCAGCGACTCTCCCAGGAGCGACCTGCGTGTCAGCGGCACCCCCGAGATGTGGTCGGGCAGCGTGGCCTCGAGAGCGGCGTCTGCAGACCCCGTGGCTGGCGTGCCCGGATCGGGCCGATCCGCGGCGGAGCCGTGGATGGGCCGGAGCGAGTCGGCGATGGCGAGCACGGTCGCCTCGAGCGAGGTATCGGCGATGCCCGGGTAGCTCGTGGCCAGGATGAGGTAGCGGCCGGTCGGCGTCCGGAGATGGAGCTCACGGTGCTGGGCGAGGTCGGTGCCATCAAGGTAGTCGACGAGGAAGCCACTCCCCGCCGGGACGCTGATGGCCTGGACGACCGGGTCACTAAGATCCGATGCACGCTCCACGACCGTCTGCTCCACGATGCCCCGAAGCTGGCCAGCACCCACCCGATACGGCTCGCCTGCGAGGACACCCAGCTGCAGCAGCGAGCTGGGGTCGACTGACCAGAGACCCATGCCGTCGAACAGGCCCCCGTTGTCGTGGATGCGCTGCGCTGCCGCTGCGAGTGCCTGGCCGGTCTGCGGGTCCCGGTCGACGATGCCCGCGCTCGACGGCACGGGTGTCGCGGGGTCACCGGTCACCCGCTCGAAGCCCGGCGGGAGCTGCATCGTATAGCCCAGGAAGGGCATCGTCTGCTCGATCCAGGTGCTGCTGTCGATGATCGGGAGGGGCATCGGCGACGCGCTCGGATCCTGGGCGAGTGCGGCCGCGGGGAGCATGCCCACCGACCCGGCCACGAGCAGGAACAGCCACCGAAGCTCGCGACGGACCACGACAGGCATCGGTCCATCCTGCCCCACCCGCCCGATGCATGCTGGGAAAGGGGCCTCGACAGGGTCCGGCAGCGGCAGCGGTATACTGCCGGGCCGAGGCGACCTTCCGCGGTCGCCCGCGGACGGTCGCCATTCCTGGGGATGTAGCTCAGCTGGAAGAGCACTGCGTTCGCATCGCAGGGGTCAGGGGTTCGAGTCCCCTCATCTCCACCACCTCACCGACGTCCCGTGTCGGGTCGACGACGTCGAGTGCCGGGCGTATCGACCCCTCCCGCCACGCCGGCAAGTCGCACGTCGATGTCGATCGCCAGCTCACGCGGGACCAGCTCTGCGCAGCCGCATGCCGAGCGGGCGTCGGCGGTGGACGGAGGCATGTCGGACCGAGGGAGTGCCGCCGAGCCTGCAGGTGGTAGATGAGCCCGGCGCCGGTTCAGTCGGACCGGAGCGGGATGTCGATGCGGACGACCCCGCCGCCCAGCGCCCGACGCGTCGGCGGGCGTGGCCCGCCGTCAGCGAGGCGCAACATCCCCGCGTTGTCGGCGAAGGCCGTGGCCGTGAACCGTTCGAGATGGCGCTCCTGGCCCCAGGCCACGGCCGCCTGGAACAGTCGGCGACCGATGCCCCGCCGCTGCGCGGTGTCCTCGACGGCGATGGCGAACTCGGTCGTGCCCCGGGCGTCCGTCACGAGGCAGACATGACCCATGATCCGACCATCAGCGACAGCGACGGCCACGAACCCCTCGGAATGCTCGTGGTCGGCCATGCAGAACATCCGGGTATTGGAGACGCCGACCGCCGGCACGTAGCCCAGGAATCGCTGGCGCTGGCTGCGGGGCGAGAGGCTGGCGTAGAACGCATCGAGCCCATCGGTATCCGTGGCGGCCACCGGGCGGATGCTCACCTGCCCAGATGGGCCGGCGGCTGTGCTGCCGGGGGTGGACATGGACGACGACTCCCACGCGATCCACGGATGACGGTGTCCCGCTCATGGTGACCGCCGCTGGGCCGGTGCGACCCGTGCCGATCGACCCCACTCTGCCGCCAAACGTCACGCGGACAGGCGCAGGACCGGACCCGGTGCGCGATCGCTTCGAGTGAGATAGATTATCTATATGACATTGACTATCAATGCTGAGCATGGCGAACCGGACCGCGCCACCCAGCGTCGCCTGGCCGATGAGCTGCTCGATGAGCTGACGTCGATGAAGCCCCGTGACCGGATGCGCATGTTCCATGCCTGGCACCAGGAAGGCGTCAGCATCGTCCAGCTGAGCGCCGCCAACCTCCTGACGGTCGAAGGCCCGATGCCCATGGGTCGGCTTGCGGATGCCCTCGGCATCTCCGTGGCGAGCGCGACCGGGGTCGTCGGGCGGATGGAGGACCGCGGCCTGGTGGTCCGTCGGCACGATGTGGGCGACCGACGGTTGGTCATCGTGCATGCCGCCGAGGGCGCGAACGAACTGTTCCGGACACTCGAGCAGACCCGGCGCGAGCAGCTCTCGAAGCTCCTGGACCAGTTATCCGAGTCGGAGCTCGAGGGCTTCCTCATCGGCCTCAGGGCCCTGCGCGCAGCGCGCGAACGGCTCCGGCCCGAGGCACGCGCATGATCGGGTTGCTGCGGACGTATCTCCGTCCGTACCGGCGCGAGATCGGTCTGGTGCTGCTGATGCTGCTCATCCAGGCCATCGGCACGCTCTACCTGCCGAACCTGAACGCGGACATCATCGACAACGGCATCGTGACCGGTGACACCCAGTACATCCTCGCCGTGGGCGCCTTGATGCTCGTGGTGACCCTGGGCCTGGCCTTCGCGTCCATCCTCGCGGTGTACTGGGGTGCGCGGGTGGCCATGGGTTTCGGGCGCGACGTGCGCGCCGCCATCTTCGGCAAGGTGGAGAGCTTCTCCCAGGTCGAGGTCAACAAGTTTGGCCCGGCGTCGCTTATCACGCGCAACACGAACGACGTCCAGCAGGTCCAGACGGTCGTGTTCATGGGCCTCACGGTCATCGCCCTGGCACCGATGATGATCATCGGCGGCATCATCCTCGCGGTCCGCGAGGATGCCGCGATGTCCCTGTTGCTGCTGGTCATCCTGCCGCTCATGGGCCTCGTCATCGGGCTCACCATGCGCCGCGCCATCCCCCTCTTCCAGGCGATGCAGAAGAAGGTCGACCGCATCAACCAGGTGATGCGGGAGACGCTCGCGGGCGTTCGGGTCATCCGGGCGTTCGTGCGCACCGAGCACGAGGAGGAACGCTTCGACGTCGCAAACCAGGACCTGTTCGGCTCGGCCATCCGGGTCAACCGGCTATTCGCGGTGACCATCCCCGTGCTGACCCTGATCATGAACGGGTCGACCGTGGCGGTGATGTGGTTCGGTGCCATGCGGGTCGAGGACGGCGCCATGGGCATCGGCAACCTGACCGCGTTCCTGCAGTACCTGCTGCTGGTGATGTTCTCCGTGCTCACCGCGGTGCTCATGTTCATCCTCGTGCCGCGCGCCGCCGTCTCCTCGGGACGCATCGTGGAGGTGCTCGAGACCGAGCCCAGCATCCACGACCCGCAGCGGCCGGTGGCGTTGCGCGATGCGGCCGTCCAGGGCACGGTCGAGTTCCGGGACGTGGAGTTCAGCTACCCGGGTGCCCAGGACCCGGTGTTGAGCGGCATCTCATTCACGGCCGCGCCGGGCAGGACGACGGCCATCGTGGGCAGCACCGGCAGCGGCAAGTCGACGCTCATCAACCTCATCCCGCGGCTGTATGACGTCACCGGTGGTGCCGTCCTGGTGGGCGGTGTCGACGTCCGCGAGATGGACCGGGAGCAGCTCTGGCGGAGCATCGGCTTCGTGCCCCAGAAGTCATTCCTGTTCAGCGGCACGGTCGCCAGCAACCTGCGTTATGGCGATGAGGACGCATCGGATGAGGAGTTGTGGCGTGCCCTGGGCATCGCCCAGGGCCGCGATTTCGTGGCATCCATGGACGGCCAGCTCCAGGCGGCAGTCACCCAGGGCGGCACGAACGTGTCCGGAGGCCAGCGACAGCGGCTCGCTATCGCACGGGCGATCGTCCGGAAGGCTGGCATCTTCGTGTTCGATGACAGCTTCTCGGCGCTCGACTTCGCGACCGATGCGCGCCTGCGCGCCGCGCTCTCGAGGGAGCTCGCTCACACCACGGTCATCATCGTCGCCCAGCGAGTGGGCACCATCATGACCGCCGACCAGATCGTGGTCATGGATGCGGGGCGGGTCGTCGGGGCGGGCACCCATGCGAGCCTGCTCGCGAGCAATGAGACGTACCAGGAGATCGTCTACTCCCAGCTGTCAGCCGAAGAGGCTGCGGCATGACCGCGAGCGGAGGCGCCCCGGCACGGCCGGCGGGACCCGGTGGTCGACCCGGTGGCGGGCCGGGCATGATGGGCATGGGCATGGGCATGCCCGTGGCCAAGGCCCAGGACTTCCGGACCACATTCCTGCGGCTGCTGGCCAAGCTGCGTCCTGAAACCGTCCGGATCGTGCTCGTCATCCTGCTCGCCGTCGGCAGCGTCTTCTTCCTCATCCTGGGCCCCAAGCTGCTCGGCGAGGCGACCAACGTCGTCGTCGCGGGCATCCTGCCGGGCTCCACGGGGATGGACATGGAGGCCCTCGCCGGGGTGCTCGTCAAGCTCGCCGGGGTCTACATCCTGAGCGCCCTGCTCGCCTGGCTCCAGGCATGGACGATGGCCGGTGTCACCCAGCGCACCGTCTATCGCCTCCGCCAGGAGGTCGACCGGAAGCTGGGCCGAATGCCCCTCCGGACCTTCGACGTACGTCCCCGCGGCGACCTGCTCAGCCGGGTGACCAACGACATCGACAACATCGGCCAGACGCTCCAGCAGAGCCTGACGCAGCTCATCACCGCCATCCTGACCATCGTCGGCGTGCTCATCATGATGCTCACGATCAGCCCTCTGCTGGCCGTCATCTCCATCCTCGCGGTGCCCCTGTCGCTGTTCCTCACAGCGCTCATCGCCAAGCGATCGCAGCCCCAGTTCGTGGTCCAGTGGGCCTCCACCGGAACCCTCAACGGGCACATCGAGGAGATGCACACCGGGCACACCATCGTCAAGGTGTTCGGCCGGCAGCAGCAGGCCATCGACAAGTTCCGGACCGAGAACGAGCGGCTCTATGAGGCCAGCCGCAAGGCCCAGTTCATCTCGGGGATCATCCAGCCTGCGCTCAACTTCGTGTCCAACCTCAATTACGTCGCCATCGCGGTCATCGGCGGCCTCCAGGTCTCATCGGGCGCGATGTCCCTGGGCGATGTCGTGGCATTCATCCAGTACGCCCGCCAGTTCACGTTCCCGATCATCCAGACCGCGAGCATCTTCAACCTGCTGCAGTCCGCGATCGCATCCGCGGAGCGAGTGTTCGAGCTCCTCGATGAGGGCGAGCAGATAGCCGATCCGGTCGCGCCGCGGTCGCTCGGGACGGCGCGTGGCGAGGTCCGCTTCGCCGACGTCTCCTTCCGCTACAAGGACGACACGCCGCTCATCGAGCACCTGGACCTGGAGGTCGCGCCCGGCAGCACCGTCGCCATCGTGGGCCCGACCGGTGCCGGCAAGACGACCCTCGTGAACCTCCTCATGCGCTTCTACGAGATCGACGCTGGCAGCATCAGCATCGATGGCATCGATACCCGGGAGATGACCCGCGACGAGCTGCGGGGCACGTTCGGCATGGTCCTCCAAGACACCTGGCTGTTCAACGGCACCATCCGCGACAACATCGCGTACGGCAGGGATGGCGCGACCCCGGAAGAAGTGCTTGCCGCCGCGGAAGCCGCCCACGTGGACCACTTCGTGCGCACCCTGCCTGATGGCTACGACACGGTCATCGACGACGATGCGACCAATGTCTCCGCGGGCGAGAAGCAGCTGTTGACGATCGCCCGCGCATTCCTGGCCGACCCGCCGATGCTCATCCTCGACGAGGCGACCAGCTCGGTCGACACGCGCACCGAGGTGCTCATCCAGCGCGCCATGTCGCGACTGATGGTCGGCCGCACGACATTCGTCATCGCCCACCGGCTGTCGACCATCCGGGACGCGCACATCATCCTGGTCCTCGACAAGGGCTCCATCGTGGAGCAGGGCACCCACGACTCACTGCTCGCCGCGAACGGCTTCTATGCCGAGCTGTACCACAGCCAGTTCGTCGAGCCGCTCGCGCTCGCCAGCTAGTCCCGGCCCGCGCTCAGCCCGGCCTGCGTCCCGACTGGTCGCCCGCCCACAGGGTCAGTAGGCCGGCGAAGGCCGGATCGATGGCCACGGGAAGCGTGTCGCGTGGTCGATCACCCGCCCACAGGGTCAGTAGGCCGGCGACGGCCGGGTCACAGGCCCTGAACGACAATTCCCCGGCGCGCTCACCTGGCGCGCGGGTGAACGGGACGACGAAGGCCACGCCCAAGGTCCTGGGCGGCGCATCCCCGGCGCACTCACCCGCCCAACGGGTGATCAGGAGGGCGAAGCCGCCGGTCAGGGCACTCACCCGCCCAACGGGTGATCAGGAGGCGCGGGCCCGGCCTCGGAACCTCCCCAGAGGGTGATCCGGAGGACGCGGGCCGGTCAGGGAACCGGCGTGCGAAAGATCATCGTGGACCCGAGCGGGTCACCCGAGCCGCGGTAGGTGTTGAAGACACTCTTGAACAGCCACCCGGCGACCTGCTTCGCGACGGGCTTGCCGTTCTTGGTGCCGCGAAGCACGACCCAGGTGAGGCGCCCGGAGACGCCGCGGTTGCTCGGGTCGGGAGTCGGGTCCCCGCCCGCGAGGAGCGCCGCCGCGCGCTTGGTGCGGAAGGTCGACTCGGCTTCGATGGGCCATCTCGTGAGCACGCCCACATTCGTGCGCGGATCCTTCGCCAAGATCGCGGAGAGCTGCGTGAGCGTCAGCGCGCGGGTCGACCACGAGAAGGCTACCGCACTCTCATCGTATGGGACACCGTTCTCGTCCACATCGGGGCCACCGCGCAGGTAGGGCGTCTTAGCGCCCGGCTTGCCAGTCTGGCCCGTGAACACGTTCTGGGCTGCCTCCGTGGCGCCGCCGCCGACCGCGTGGTAGAAGGTCCGCGCCACCGAGAAGGCGGGGTCGACCACGTACTCGCCGGCATCGTTGGGCAGCGACACGTCGAGGTGCCGGGCGCCAGTCGGGGTCCTGCCCTCGAACGCGACCACCTGGTATGCGGTCGCGTCGACAGCCTGGGTGGTCACGTCCTTCTCACCCTTGATGCCTTTGTAGGACTGGCTGTTGCGATACGACTCCACGTCGTAGGTCAGGAACCCGGTACGGGTGCTCAGGCCCGCGAGGAAGTAGCTGCGAGCGACCACGGCCTGGGACCTGAGCGTGTCCGCGAGGTTCGATGGCCCGAGCTCCTGGGGGGTCACGGAACGGACGAACGGCTCGATCGGCACGACATTGACCACCCGAAGCCGCCCGCTCGCGCGTCCGATGCGGACCTGACCCTGATACGTGTCGTAGGTGGTCGTTGGCCGGATGAGGACCTTGATGCTGCCGACTCGGGTACCGGGGACGGGCTCGACGGTGACCTTGGCATCGGTGTCGACGAATGCGGCGTCCACGCCACCATCCTTGTTGACGACCTTGAGATGCCACGCGCCCGTGTCACCACGGCCGACGAGCACCAGCCGGGAGCTCGCCCGGAACTCCTTCCCGCGCACCGCTGGATCATCGCTGACCACGCGCCACCGGGTGACGTTGCCCTGGAGGATCGCGGTCTGGGTGCTGGCGGCGCGGTAGCTCCTCACGACCAGGGCCCGGATCGTGGTGTCCTGGGACACCTGGCCGATCCGCACCCGGTAGAAATAGTGCTCGAGGATCTGGACGTAGTCCTCGCCCGCCTTGGCTCGCCCAGCGGCGCCCCGCTGGCTGAGGCCGACACCGTGGTCCGTGCCATAGCCCGTGAACCGGTACCTGGGCTCAGGCGTGGGCGTCGGTGTCGGTGTCGGTGTCGGAACGGCCGTGGGCTTGGCGGCTGCGCGACTGAAGCCATCGGGCGTCTCGACCGGGGCCCGGCTGTCGTTCGCCGCGAGCACCGCGGCCACCATCGGGCGTGCCGCCTCGGACGCCATGCCGGTGGTGTTCGGGAGAGCGTCGCGCTCGGCCGCTGTCGCGGGAGCGGCGAAGGTCAGTGCGAGGAGCAACGCAAGGATCCCGGCGGCGAGCGCGGTGGGGCGAGTCCGGCTGCTCATGCGTCGCACGATGCCTGCATCCGGGCCGCGCAGGCATGGCCCTGAGGTCGCAGGAGGGCTGGTCCGATGGGGTCAGGACCGTTCCCATCGGCACGACACGGAGGCATGCTCGCGCGTGCCTTCGGAAGGCACACGGACATCGCGGCGCAGCCGCGGACGTGGGGCACGGTCATCGTCCACCTGCAACGGCTCCGCCCCAGGGGCACTCGGGGCGGAAGCCGTCAGCGTAGCAGCCCGTGCAAGGGATCCCCGACCACGGATGGCATGGAGGTCGGTTAAGGCCTATCCTCGGCGAGCCGCCGTGCCCGGCGGGGGTCGCCGCGACCGGGTCCGCGGGTCAGCAGGAGGTTGAGTGAGCGGTCCCGGGCGCCTCCTCGGCTGGCTGATGGTGGGTCTCCTCGCCGCCAGCCTCGTCGGCTGTGGCGCCACGGGACCGGGCGGCGCCGACGGTTCCAGGCAACCCGGCTCCTCCCCGGCTCCCAGCCTTGATGTGACAGCGCTCGCCGTGTGCGATGCGACCGTGATGATGGAGGGTGGCCTCGCCCGGGTGCGTGCGGTGAAGCTCAAGCGGGGAGCCCGCAACCGTCTGGACGGTGCCGTGCAGTCGGTGCTCACGGGACAGGACGCACTGCTCAACCGTGCGCCGTACACCATGCGCACCCGTCTCCGGACACTTGGTCTCGCGGTGACCAACCTGCAGCTGGCGACCGAGGACTTCTGGACCACCGATCGCCTGGATATCGCCGCCGCGAACGTCCGCAAGGCGGCGACCCAGCTGGGCAAGGCCATCGACGCATTCCAGCGCTGGGTCGGCTGCGACTCGCTCGTGCTGCCCAGCCCACCGCCGGACGCGAGCCCGGACGCGAGCCCGGACGCGAGCCCTGACTCCAGCTCGGACGCCAGTGGCGGACCCGACCCGTCAGTCGGGAGTGCCGTCGAGGGCTGACCGAAGCTCGCTGCGGCAGGTCCGAAGCCATCGCCGGGCCTCATCGGTGCGGGGGGCGTGGTGCCGCGCGATCGCCCAGAACGCGGCGCTGTGATCAGCGTGACGGAGATGCGCCAGTTCGTGGATCACGACCGCGTCGAGCACGAACGCCGGCGCGAGGATGAGCCGCCAGCTGAAGGAGAGGGCGCCGGCCCTCGATGCGCTCCCCCAGCGCGTCTGCTGGTCGCGGACCGATACGCTCGTGGCCCTCACGCCCACGAGGGGCGCCAACGCGGCGACCCGTTCCCGGAGGACCACCCGCGCCTCCTCGCGAAGCCAGTGTTCGAGGATGGGCACGGGTGCGCCGCCGCCCGGGTAGCGCACTTCGATGTTGCCCACGATGCCATCCGCGTCGGTGTCGAAGGTGCGCCGGACGCTCGCCCGAGCCGCCCTCGGGTCCTCGTCCAGCCGCACCCGATGGGGGATGCCGTTGATGGCGAGGACCCGACCTGCCCCCAGGTCGGGTCGGGCCCGGAGGCGTGCCTGTCGAGCCTCCGCCTTCGCGACATGCCGTCGGAGCCAGTCCGCATGCCGCTCGACGAGCTGCGCGGCGCTCGACAGGGGGGCGCGTTGTGGCAGCACCACCACCGCATCTCCCTCGGCCGTGACCGTCAGGCGGGCATGCTTGGCACGGGACGAGCGGCGCACGCTGTAGCCCGGCACGCCCGGCCTGCCGCTCACCAGACCGCCTGCGCAGCCTGCAGTCGCGAGGCGGCCTCCTGCCACGCTGCGTCCGTCTCGCGCAGCGCCCCGACCGCGGTCGCGATATCGATGCATCGGAAGCGCAGCGCGTCGCCGGGCCGCAACTGCCCCACGATGGGGCGGTCGGCGCTGATGACGACGAGTGGCACGGGATAGCCACCGACCGTGGGGCCGTCGGGCAAGAGCACGATCGGCAGGCCGTCCGGTGGCAACTCGACGCCGCCCCAGACCATCGCGAACGAGGGTATGTCGAGGTCATGCCGCGTGATCCGGGATGCGTCGGCGACCGCCGAGCCGAGGCGGATACCGACTCGGTCGCTGGCATCACCCACCATCCAGCCATCGCCAAGGAGCGCGCCCACCACCGCGTCGCCCAGCGAACGCGCGTGTGGTCCCTCGACCACGCGCACCACCCGTGCGGCCCCATCCTGGGCAACCCCCGACGATGCTCCGGGGCCCGGCCATCGATGTCCGGCGCCGGTGCGACGTTCGGCGACGGCCGGGAGACACCGGTCGCCAGCCTGCAGCGGACGGCCACCGATACCGGAGGGACCGCCTTGCGACATGGTCGAGCCCGAGCCCAGGATGCGTGCCACCGCCACGCCACCAGTCAGCGCGACATACGTCCGGCAGCCGGACGCAGGAGCCGTCGTCGCGATGAGGTGCGACCCCGCCCGCAGCAGCACGGAGGTGCCGGGCAGCAGCCAGCGGCCATCAGGACGGATCCGGATGCCCAGATCCGCCCCGGTCAGGGCAAGGACGCAATCGTCGAGCACGAGCAGCTCCGGAGCACCTAGCGTCAGCTCGATGGCAGGCGCGGTCGGGTCGTTGCCCAGGAGCAGGTTCGCGGCGATGAGCGCGAGCGGGTCGCAGGCCCCGGATCGGGGCACCCCAAGGTCCGCCGCGTCGGGCCGACCAGCATCCTGGATCGTGGCGAGCAAGCCCGGATCGACCACCTGGAGGGCCATCCTCAACCCGCCGACCGGGGCGTGAAGCGGACACGGTCGCCATGCTGGAGGAGCGACGGCGGATCGCGCGTGACGTCCCACATGGCCAGATCGGTGCGACCGATGACCTGCCAGCCGCCTGGGCCGTCGAACGGATATACCCCGGTGCGCCGCCCAGCGATCGCGACGCTCCCGGCCGGGACCCGCTGCCTGGGCGTGTCGCGCCTGGGCATGACCAGCACCGCGGGCAGCTGGCCGAGGTACGCGAACCCGGGCTGGAATCCCAGGAGCTGGACGCGATAGACCGTCGATGCGTGCGCCTCGGTGACCTGGGCGGGGGTCAGCCCGGTGCGCTCGGCGACGTCCAGCAGGTCGGGACCGTCCGCGCCACCGTAGCGCACGTCGATGTCCACGACGTGTCCCGACGCGGGGTGGTCAGGATGCCCCGCGCGCCCGTCGATCGACGCCAACATCGGCGCCAGGCGATCGCGCAGCGCCTCGTGGGTCACGACCCGCGGGTCGAAGGGCACAAGGAGCGTCGTCATGCCCGGCACCGGGCCGCCGATCGGCTCGCCCGCGGCCCGGAGCGCACGGAGGTCCGCGGCCAGGTCCCCGAGCGCCAGCAGGTCCTCATCGACCCTGTCGCCGAGGGTGACCAGGAGCGCGGCATCACCATACGGCTCGATGCGGGTGGATCGGTCCGTCATCCGCGCGCGAGTGGTGCGACGGGGATGCCCGCGGCCTCGAAAGCCCGCCGAACCGCCCGGGCGCTGGCGACCGCTCCCGGTGCGTCGCCATGCAGACAGAGGGTGTCCGCCAGGACCGGGACCCAGCTGCCATCGTCCGCCCGGACGCGTCCGTCGCGGACGATGGAGATCGCCTGCTCGGCGACAGCGGCCGGCTCCTCGCGCAGGGCCCCCGGCAGGCTGCGGGACCGGAGCGTGCCGTCCGGGGCATACATCCGATCCGCGAAGGCCTCGGCCGCGACCCGCAGGCCGACCGAGCGAGCCTCGTCAAGCAGCGCCGAACCAGCCAGCCCGACGAGCGTCAGCTCCGACGAGAAGTCCCGGACCGCGCCCACGACGCAGCCCGCCAGCCGGTGGTCGATGGCCGCCCGGTTGTAGAGGGCTCCGTGGAGCTTGACGTGCCGCAGCTCCGCGCCACGACCCCGACAGATGGCGGCGAGTGCACCCACCTGGGCCAAGATCGCGGCCCGCAGCTCATCGAGGCCCATGGCCAGGTCGCGTCGGCCGAAACCGTCACGGTCGGGATACCCGGGGTGGGCGCCGATCGCCACGCCCAGGGCCCGGGCGAGCTGGACGGTCTGGTCCATGAGCAACGGATCACCGGCATGCGCGCCACAGGCGATGTTCGCGGACGTCACGAGCGGCAGCAGGGCGGCGTCGTCGCCCATCCGCCACTCGCCGTACCCTTCGCCCACGTCCGCGTTCAGATCGATGCTCATCGGGCACGATGGTACGGCCCGGGAGATCGGGCTACTATCTGTCGGCTCGGGGGGCGATAGCTCAGCTGGAAGAGCATCTGCATGGCATGCAGAAGGTCCGGGGTTCGAGCCCCCGTCGCTCCACCACTCCCTGTTCCTGTACCGCGTGTGCTGCTACCCGCGGGCGGTCGCGGGCGCAGCGGGCCGTGGGGCCTGCCACCCATGACGACGTTGGGTACCATACGGGTCCCATGGCCACGATGACGGATCCCGGCCGAGAGGCGCTCGAGCTTATCGAGGTCGCCGGCGCCTGACGCCGCGCGACCCGACGCCGCCCGTCCGTCGTCCCTCGCCCCGTGCATCTGAGAGCAGCGCCATGACCGACATCGACACGACCCCCACCGCGCCCGATCGCGACCGGGTCCCGCGCTACGAACCGACACTCATCGAGCCCGCGTGGCAGCGGCGGTGGGCGGATGCGCAGCTCTACCGGACGGACCTGGGCGACACGACCCGTCGCAGGTTCTACCTGCTGACGATGTACCCGTATCCGTCGGGTGACCTGCACATCGGGCACTGGTATATCTGCACGCCGACCGACGCCATCGCCCGTTTTCACCGGATGAATGGCGACAACGTCTTCTTCCCCATCGGCTTCGATGCCTTTGGGCTGCCCGCTGAGAACGCGGCCATCAAGAGCGGCGTGCATCCGGCTCAGTGGACGATGCGCAATATCGAGAACATGCGTCGGCAGTTCCGGACCATGGGCGCGACCTTCGACTGGTCCAGCGAGGTCGTGACCTGTCTGCCGGACTACTACCGCTGGAACCAGTGGATCTTCCTGCGGCTGCTCAAGGCCGGGCTGGCCTATCGCCGGATGGCGGCGGTCGACTGGTGCCCCAAGGACCAGGTCGTCCTGGCTCGTGAGCAGGTCGAGGGTCCGGACCGGGTCTGCTGGCGATGCGGCACCCAGGTCATCAAGCGCGACCTGGAGCAGTGGTTCTTCCGCATCACGAAGTACGCGGACGAGCTGCTCGACTTCACGGGCGTCGATTGGCCGGAGCCGGTACGGGTCATGCAGACCAACTGGATCGGCCGATCGGAGGGCGCCGAGGTCGTGTTCACGACGGCCGCGTCCGATCACCACGCCGGCGGCGAGGAGCTGCGGGTGTTCACCACGCGACCGGACACGCTGTTCGGCGCCACGTTCATGGTCCTGGCTCCCGAGCATCCGCTGGTGGCGAGCCTGACATCCCCCGACCGGGCTACCGAGGTCGAGGCATACATCACCCAGACGCGCCGGCGGACAGAGATCGAGCGCCTCAACACCGACCGTGACAAGACTGGCGTCTTCCTCGGCTCGCACGCTGTCAATCCCGTCGATGGCGAGCGCATCCCGATCTGGATCGCGGACTACGTGCTGTCGGGCTATGGCACGGGCGCCATCATGGCCGTGCCCGCCCATGACGAGCGCGACTTCGCCTTCGCGCAGCGGTTCGGGCTGCCCATCCGGCGGGTCATCGCCGCACCCGGCGATGCCGACGACGCTCCCCTGCCCGACGCATACGTGTCCAAGGCGACCACCGACCGGCTGGTCGATAGCGGGTCATATAGCGGGCTGCCGATGCCTGAGGAATCCGCGCGCATCGTCGCCGACCTGGCCGCGCGCGACGCGGGCGCATCGACCGTCACGTATCGCATCCGTGACTGGCTCGTCAGCCGGCAGCGAGCCTGGGGCACGCCCATCCCGGTCGTCTATTGCGATGGTGGTTGCGGCATCGTGGCGGTCCCCGAGGACCAGCTGCCAGTGCTGCTGCCCGAGGATTTCCAGTACCGCGCCGAGGGCGGCAATCCCCTCGAGCACACCGAGTCGTTCCTGCGCACGACCTGCCCCACGTGTGGTGGCCCCGGACGGCGTGAGACCGACACCATGGACACGTTCGTGGATTCGTCGTGGTACTGGTGGCGATACCTGTCGCCGCAGGAGGAGCTGGCCGCGATCGACCCCGAGCTGGATGCCGCGTGGTGCCCGGTCGACCAGTACACCGGTGGCGCCGAGCACGCCGTCATGCACCTGCTGTACAGCCGCTTCTTCTGCAAGGCGCTGGCCGACCTCGGTGTGGTCTCGGAGCGCGAACCATTCAGGCGGCTGTTCAACCAGGGCCAGATCCTGGGCAGCGACGGCGAGCGGATGAGCAAGAGCCGGGGCAACGTCCAGGACCCCGACGAGCTGGTGCAACGCTACGGTGCCGATTCGGTGCGCCTCTTCCTGATGTTCATGGGCCCCTGGGACCAGGGCGGACCATGGAGCCCGACGGGCATCGAGGGCGTGCACCGATTCCTGCGACGGGTCTGGACGGTGACCCTTGACCCGCACGGCCAGGAGGCCTCCGAACCGGGCCGGTCCGCCGGCAAGTCCGACATCGACGGCGAGCGCGCGTTGCGCGTGGCGGCACACCGGGCCTTGCAGGGGGTCACCGAGGACCACGCGGGCTTTCGCTGGAACACGATGGTCGCCAAGCTCATGGAGCTGACCAATACCCTGATGCGCTACCGGGGGACAGCCGTCGCAGGCACGGCCGGCTGGGATGAGGCGTCACGCTTGCTGCTGCTCATGCTGGCGCCGATCGCACCTCATATCGCGGACGAGCTGTGGTCGCGTGGGCTGGCCGCAGCCGGCGAGCCGACGCGTTCCATCCATACCGAGTCATGGCCGGCGTTCGACCCGTCGATCGTCGTCTCTGACACCATCGAGCTGCCGGTCCAGGTGAACGGCAAGCTCCGCGACCTGGTGCCGATGGCCGCGGGCCTCGACCAGGCCGAGGTGGAGCGGCTGGTGCTCGAGCGGCCCAAGGTGCAGGCGAACCTCGAAGGTCACACGGTGGTCAAGATCGTCCACGTCGGCGGTCGCCTGGTGAACATCGTCATCCGCTGATATACCCCGTTGTGGGTCGATGATGTCGTCGATCCTCGGGGAGACCGGCGCCCGGCTATCCGGCAGATGACCGTTTGATCTAGTGTCCGGCCCCCGACGCCCATGCCGTGAACGGTGATCGGGATCCTGCGGCGATGACCGGTGATGGGACCCATCAGCAGACGTCGGCCGGGTCGATCGGGGAACCCTGGGTGGTCGGAGGGAGATGGCCCGATGAGCACGGTCGGGATCGACATCGGTGGGTCCACGCACGTGGTGGCGCGCTGCCGGGACGGTGAGAGCCGGGCCGACCACGAGGTCCTGCGGGTCGCCCAGAGCAGGGCGGGGTTCCGGTCCCTCGATGCCTGGCTCGACCGGCAGCCCGACCCGGTGACCCTCGTGGTCATGGAGTCGTCGGGCCACTACTGGATGCCGCTCGCCGCGCACCTGACCCGGCGGGCGGTCCCGGTGGCCCTCGTCAACCCGCTCGCGGCGAAGTACTTTGCGAGGAGCCGACTGGGTCGCACCAAGTCCGACCCGGCAGACGCCCGGAGCCTCGCCGAGATGGCCATGCGTGATGCGCCAGTGGTCCGTGATCCCTTCGCTGGGGTCGAGCTGCGCCAGGCCGCACGTTTCGCGATGACGCTCGTGCAGGAGCAGGCGAAGGTCTGCCAGCGGCTCCATCGCCTCGCGGAGCTGGGCTTCCCCGAGCTGGGCGAGGTGTTCGACGATCCCACCTGCCGGACCGCCCGGGAGGTGCTCCGCCTCGCGCCCACCGCGGCGGTCGCCCGGCGCCGACGGATGGCCACCCTCGCCGACGCCAACAAGGCCCCCGGACATCGACGGCTCGGCAAGGCGACAGCCGAGCGACTGCATGACCTCGCGGCCGACTCGATCGCGGTGCCTGAGCTCGATGCGGAGGTCACCTTCGAGGTCGGCCTGCTGCTGGAACGGTTCGACCTGCTCGAGCAGCAGATCGAGGTCGCGGACGCCCACGTCGCATCGCTGCTCGACGGCGAGCTGGCCCGGCGGCTCCAGACCATCCCGGGTGTGGGTCCGGCCATCTGTGCCGTGCTCATCGCCGAGATCGGGGACATCACGCGGTTCGAGACCTTCGATGCCCTGCTCGCCTATGCCGGCGTCCATCCGGCCGAGCGCAGCTCCGGGCGCAAGGGCGCCAGTCCCGAGACGGCCTGGCGGATGTCCAAGGCCGGCAACGCCCACCTCCGGGCGGCGGCCTACCGGATGGCCGTGGTGGGCACCGTCCACAACCCGGTCATCGCCGCCCACTACCGGCGGAAGCGGGAGGCCGGCAAGAGCAAGATGAACGCCCTCGGTCACTGCATGCGCAAGGCCCTCAGCATCGTCTGGGGTGTCTGGCGCAACGGGGCCGACTTCGACCCCGCCTGGGGATCAGGGACTTGACAAGACCCTATGGGATCTAGATCAGCGCGGTGGCGGTGCCGGCCCGCGCGGGACGCCGCGCCACTGCGAGTGTCACGGCACGCCGGATGGGTCGTCGATGCCTCGGCGGGCCCGGCCCCATCGTGCACGGATGGCGTCGTGGCAGTCTGCCCGACGCGTCTCCACGATCAGCGAACGACACGCGGTCCGGAGCCCGGATCCGGCGCTGCGATCCCGGGCATGGTTCGCCGCGACGACCTCCCAGCGCGACAGGTCTTCGCGGATCTCGGAACTTGTGCGCCCTGCGCTGGCATCCTCCGGCGCGGCCCCGTGCGCCGGGACCAGAAACCGTTCGCTGATCGTGCATATCGGTCGGACGAGCAGCGCGGGTCGGATGAGCGCGGCGCCGGGCAAGTCCGACGGGTCAGTCGGCCGGCTGGCTCCTGTCCTCGATCTCCCAGGCGTGGTCCAGGGCATGCCACGCGATCCTGCGGGCGGCGTAGCGGAGCGGCCACGTGCCGCCGGGCAGGGGCGAACCATCGGTGCCCAGTCGGAACACCTCCATGATCTGGGCGCGGACCTCGGCGATGGGCACGCTGCCTGCCGGTCGGAGCCCGATCTTGCGCACATAGGCACGCTCGGCATCCTCGACGTGAGCGACGATCGTGTCCCTATCGCGTCCGCCGCCGCGCGGTCCCTTGCGCAGCTCCGCGGGGGCGTCGGAGACCACGCTCGCCAGCGTATGCCATGCCGCCTGGACCAGGTCGGCCAGCCGGTTGGCACCGGCCGATGTCACCGGCCGCAGGTCAAGGTCCGTGACCTGGTGGGGGACGCCGAAACCGGTGCTCGTGTCGCCCGCGACGCGCTCCACCACCTCGAGGTCGGTGCGGTTCACCGGTACCGGGAATGCGAGTCCTGCCCGTCGCGCGACCACCGCATATCGGTCGGCGTAGGCGGCGAGCGACTCGAGCGCGAGCACCTCCGCCTTGCCCGAGCGGCTCCAGCCCGGCCATTCGAGGGCACTCGCGAACACCTTCCGGTCGACCGCCTCGACGGTCACGGTGATGGGCCGGTCGGTTCCGCTCACCCTGTCACTCCGCGAGGCATGTCGACGGTCGGCGCTACATCGACTGCGGGCACCTGGCCTTCGTCACGGCGGCGTTGCCGATGACGGGCGACCTTCACCCGGTTGCCACAGGTGCGCATGTCGCACCACTTGCGCTTGCCCGAGTGCGAGGTATCGAGGAACACCCACCGACACTCCTCGTTCTCGCAGACGCGCAGGCGCTCCGGCCGGCCCTGGGTGAGCTCGCGCGCGACCGATTCCGCGAGCCGTGCGAGTGCACCCTCGACAGGGTCGCCCTCGTGCTTGTGATCGAGCGAGACGCCGTCCCGAGCCGGCACCAGGTAGGTGACGTAGTGGAAGCGCAGCGCACGGTTCATCTCGAGCAGCTCCCGAGCACCCGGTGGACGACCCTCGACCGTGGCGACGAGCAGCTCCCGGATGGCAGCACGGACACGATGGACGCGTCGCAGCGCGCGATCACCCGGCCCACCATCGGCCGCGAACCGCGCGGACTCGGCGTCGAGTGCCTCGGCGTGCAGCAACCCGTGGTCGTATAGCCACGACAGGCAGCTCGCCGGTGTGGGCAGGTGCTCGATGACCTTGCCCCGGTCGAACTCCAGCGTGTTGACGAACGCGAGGCCATCCTTGAGCGACGCCTGGTGGCCATGCGGCGCGAGATGGGCTGCCGGCACGTGTGCGATGGGACTCGCTTCGCCGTCGGTCATCGATCCCGGTGCTGGGACATGTAACCATTCTCCTTCGATTGACAGGTTACGGAGCAGGATCTATGCTCCACTCCGTGATGGTAACCATACCAAACGCTCTGTGACGTTACACAGTGGACGAACAGGAAGAGAGGGCGTCGTGGAAGGCCTGCTCCCCGTCGGGATCGTCGTGATCCTGGTCGCCTTGGGAGCCCTCGCGAACATCATCGGGGCAGACCGTGATGTGGAGGACGGACGACCGCGCGACACCTTCCAGGGGGATCTCTGATCATGTGGCAGGTATACCTGTATCTGGCAAACGAGCGCCAACTGTCCGAGGCACACGCCACGCCACGCCGACGCGCAGAGGGCAGCTCGTGGATCCGCCGCTGGCGGACGGCACGACGGTCCGACCAGGCAGCTCAGCACGCCGCAGCCCAGGCGCGCTGAGCTCCCCCGGAGCGCGACCCAGCGTCGCTGCAGTTGATCGGGACACCAGACCTCATCTCGGACGGCCGCCCATCCTGGTCGGCCGTCCCACCATCCGAGGGCGGATCCGACTAGCCTTGGGGCGACCGAGTCGCCACCACCCGGAGAGTGCCTGATGCCCGACATGTCCGCGCCCATCAAGCTCGGCGCCAACTGCTGGAACCAGTACACCGATTGGTCCTCGTGGCTGTCGGCGCAGCATCGAGCGGAGCGACTGGGCTACGACTCGCTGTGGACATGGGATCACCTCTATCCCATCGTCGGTTCGTGGCAGGGCCCGATCCTGGAGGCGTACACGGCCATCAGCGCCCTTGCCGCGACGACCGAGCGGGCGACGGTCGGCCTGATGGTGGGCGCCAACACGATGCGCAACCCCGCGCTCACGACCAAGATGATGACCACCATCGACAACATCAGCCGCGGTCGGGCGATCCTTGGTATCGGCGCCGCCTGGTTCGAGACCGAGCACGTCGGATTCGGCATCCCATTCGGGGACGGACCGCCGGAGCGACTGCGATGGCTGGCCCAGGCGCTGCCCATCATGCGTGGCATGCTCGATGGCATCGAGCCATCCGTGACCGAGGGCATCTACCGGACGCATGCGGTCCGCAACGACCCGCCTCCCGTTCAGCGGCACCTGCCGATCCTCATCGGTGGCAGCGGCCGCCAGGTGACGCTCAAGCTCGTGGCCCGGTATGGCGACGCCTGCAACCTGGGCGGCACGGTGACGTCCCTGCCCGAGAAGGAAGCAGCCCTGCTCGAACACTGCGCGACCGTCGGACGGGATGAGCGCGAGATCGAGCGGACCTTCGGCATCGGCGTGCCGATGATCCGCGACTCCCGCGCCGAGGCGGCCCGGGTCCATGCGGACATCTTCCGACACAACGGCGACGCGCCCGTCTGGCAGGAGCAGCTCGTGGGTACCCCGGAAGACCTCGTGGAGATGCTGTCTCCCCTCGTCGAGATGGGCTACCGCCACATCATCTGCGGCTTCCCGTCACCGTACGATGAGGAGACCATGACCCGTCTTGCGACCGAGGTCCGGCCGAAGCTGGAGGCGATCGCCGTCCGGGATCGATGACGCTGTCCACGATGGGGATCGCTGCCGAACGAAGGCGAACCCCCGTCCGGCAGCGAGTCGACCTGGGCGACGTCCCGGGGCACGTCGGTCGATCGCCGGTCACCGCGCACAGTACGCCGCGACCTTTATCAGGGGCTTACACATCGAGCCCCGGTCGGTCATAAGTCCGCCGTAAGGGCTGATCGCTAGGCTACCCGCAGATCGAACCCGGTCCATGGGTGGATGACGGTGGGTCGTCCACTGCCGGTCGGGCTCGGTCGTCCCGTTCGACATCGGACCGCCGCTCCCGCCACCGCCGGCCCGCCGAACAGCCCGCCGCAACGCCTCCCGCCTCCACCCGCCGGATGGAGGTCCAGATGGACCCGCTCGCACCCGATTGGCGGACCGTGGGCGCCGCGCCGACCCCCACGCAGCGAGAGGCGTCCGGTGCAGGCCCGCGCCCGGAACGCAGCATCCCGCTCAGCGCACGATCCGTCGCCTGGATCGCGGGTGGGCTCGTCGCGACCGCCCTCCTGGGCGCCGCGGTGTCGCTCGCGATCGTGCCGACCGGAGGCGGCGTGATCATCGACGGGAACGTGCCCGCCCAACCGATGGACGCATCCGCCGACGTCCCGACGGGCGCGGCGCTCGGCCTGGCCTCGACAGCAGCAGCCGAGCTCGTGGTGGATGTCGAGGGTGCCGTGGCGCGTCCTGGCCTGGTCCACGTGCCGGCAGGCGGACGCGTCGGTGATGCCCTCACCCGCGCCGGTGGCTTCGCCCCGGATGCCGACCTGTCCCGCACCGCGGTGGAGCTGAACCTTGCCCAACCCGTGACCGATGGGCTCAAGGTCGTGGTGCCCGTCCTTGGCGCTACGACCGACACCGGCGCGGCCGATCCCGCCATGGGCTCCACCAGCGGGACACCCGACGCCAGGACGGGCAGTGCGGGCGCGCTTGTCGACCTCAACCACGCCACGGAGGCGGAGCTCGATGCGCTACCCGGCGTGGGCCCGGCCACCATCGCGAAGATCATCGCCGCACGGCAGTCGACCCCGTTCCGGGACATCCAGGACCTGCGCACGCGTGGCATCGTCGGCGAGGCGGTGTACGCGAAGCTGGCCCGGCTCGTGGCGGTCGGGCGATAGGCGCCAGTCGAGTGCCCAGAGGCGCATGGCTCGGGCTCGGCGCCGTTGGTGCCGCCCTGGTGTCTGGCGTCGCCGGACCCGGATCGATCGTCGTTCCGCTGCTCGCGGTGGCGTTCGCACCGATCGTGGCGCTGCTCGTCGCGCGCCATCGGCCCGTCGCGGTGACCGTGCTCGTGGGCAGCTTCACCGTCGTGCTGCGGCTCCTCGCCAGCGACATCTCCGCACCAGCCGCGCCACCGCCTCCGGACGCGTCCATCGATGGAGCATGGGTGGCCCAAGTGGTGACGCTGGGTTCGACGGCGGACGGCAAGCAGCGGGCGACGCTCCTGGTCGAGGCAGCCAACCGAACCGCGGCGTCACACGCACAGCCCGTGGGCCCATGGCGGACGTACGCGTGGCTGCCGCGGTATCCCGCGGTCATCCCGACAGACCGCATCGAGTTCGACGAGGTCATCGAGCCGGTCCGTGCGGACGGCAGCGAATTCGCCACCTACCTGGCGTCCATCGATGTCGTGGCGACGGTGCGCATCGGCGAGTTCCGGGTGGCCCCTGCTCCGATCGATGCGTTCGGGGTCGCCGAGCGCGTCCGCGGTGGCGCGGATGCCGCGTTCGCTCGGGTCCTCCCTGAGCCGATGGCAGGACTCGCGTCGGGCATCCTCGTGGGGCGACGGGACCGCGTATCACGCGAGGTGACCGACAGCTTCACCATCACGGGGCTCAGCCATGTCGTTGCCATCAGCGGCTGGAACATCTGCCTCGTCGCTGCGGTCATCGGCGGGCTGCTACGTGCGATCGGGTGCGCGCGTCGGACCCGGACCATCGCGATCGTCATCGCGCTCGCCGGGTTCACGCTGCTGGCCGGTGGTGGTGCGAGCGTCATCCGTGCCGCGCTCATGGGCGGTGTCGCCCTCGTGGCACGCGAGACCGGACGCCCGGGTAGCGCTGCGGCCGCCCTCGGGCTCGCGGTCTGGTCGCTGCTCGCGCTCGACCCGACGATGGTCGATGACGTCGGCTTCCAGCTCTCGGTCGCCGCGACGGCCGGCCTCCTCGCCTGGGGCTCACGACTCACGCAACGACTGGCCGGATTCACCCCCGGCCGGGCGCGGCGGTGGCTCGCCGACTCGATGGGGGTGTCGCTCGCCGCCCAGGCGGCCACGCTGCCGCTCGTACTCTTCCACTTCGGGCGGCTCTCGCTCGTCTCACCGATCGCCAACCTGGTGATCGCACCCTTGGTCGCCCCGGCGATGCTCGTGGGTGCCATCGCGCTCGTCGCCGGCCTCGTCGTGGGAGCAGGCCTGCCGTTCGTGGTCGGCGCGCCGTTCGCCCTCCTGGGCTGGCTCGTGCTGGGCGCCATGGTCGCGGTGTCCGGGGTGCTTGCCGGCGTCCCATTCGCGAGTGTGGAATTGCCACCGATGTGGGCGGCCGTCCTCGCCATCGCGTTGGCGGTCACGGTGGGAACGGTGACGTGGCGCCGTCGCGGGGTGGACCCGGCCGAAGTCCGTACGCCGGCACCTCAGGGCCCGCCCGGTACGCGACGGGGTGCCGGACCGACCGCCAGCCGGCAATGGCCCACGCTGATCAGGGGCCGTACGGCGGTCGTGTGCGCTGCGATGCTCGTCACGGTCGCCTGTCTCGGCGCTGCCTTCGGTGCGCGCGCCGGACCGGGGCGCCTTGCGGTCACCGTGCTCGATGTGGGTCAGGGCGACGCCATCCTCGTGGAGGGGCCGCGTGGCGGGCGGATGCTGCTTGACAGCGGCCCCGACCCCGACCGGCTCCTGACCGTGCTCGACCGGCACATCCCGGCGTGGGATCGGCGACTGGACCTGGTCATCCTGACCCATCCCCACGAGGATCACGTGGCGGGGCTCGCGATGCTCGTGGAGCGCTACCGGGTCGCCGCCATCGCCGAGAATGGGATGCTGGGTGCCGGACCAGGCGACGCGGCCTTCCGCGGCTGGCTGCGTGAGGCGCGGGTCAGGACCCAGCGCCTGGCTGCCGGCGACCGGCTGTCACTCGATGGTCTGCCCATCGTGGTCCGCTGGCCCCTCCGGGCCGAGGTCCCGGCCCGATCGCCGAGCGTCGGTCGGGCCGTCAACGACACCTCGATCGTGCTCGACCTGCGATATGGCCACCGACGTCTGCTGCTCACCGGCGACATCGAGGATGACGTCGACCCACGCCTCCTCGCGAGCGGTATCGGGAATGGGCAGCCGCTCGACGTGCTGAAGGTCGCGCACCATGGCAGCCGCACCGCGACCTCGGACGCCTGGCTCGACGCTCTCAGTCCGCGGCTGGCGATGGTCAGTGCTGGCACCGGCAATCCATATGGCCACCCCGCGCCCGAGACCATCGGGCGGCTTCGGGCCCACGGGGCCAAGGTGCTCCGGACAGACCTCGACGGGGATCTCCAGGTGAGCACCGACGGCGATGACCTGCGAACCAGCACGAGCGGCGGCCGTCCGATCGCTGCACGCCAGGCGGTCGGGGCGGTCGCCCGATCCGGATGGGCCACCCCGTCGGGGCGTGTCGCCGCTGGGTTCCTGTGCGCCATCCCGCTGCCGACCGCGCAGATCGCCCGGGTCGCGGCCCCTGCGGCGCCACGCCCGCCACGCGGCCGGGCGATGGTCCCGACGGCACCCCGTCCGCCGCCGCACGACGTCGGCGTGTCACTCGCGGGCAACTGGTCGCGCGCTTGCTACGATCACCTCGACCATGGTGCCCACCCGCGCGGCCGCGGCCGCTCTCTTCCTGTCGCTCTCGCCCTCGATCGGGCTGCGCCGACACGCCTCGGCCGTCGCCGACGTGGCCTCGTACCTCGCCGTCGGCGCGCAGCGGGACGGGCACGTCGTCGACCGGTCCATCGTCGAGGCGGCGGCGTTGCTGCATGACCTGGACAAGGCGCTCCCGGCGGACCATCCACTGCGCGCCCTCGGGCACGGTCACGCGGGCGCCAGATGGCTCATCGACCACGGCTACGCCGAGCTGGCACCCGCGGTCGACAGCCACCCGGTCGGGCGACTGAGCGTGGGCACGTACGACGAGTGGGCACGCGCCACCACCCTCGAGCAACGCATCGTCGCGTATGCGGACAAGCGCGCCGAGCAGCGGGTCGTGACCCTCGATGCCCGGTTCGCCCGATGGGAGCGACGGCATCCCGACCACGGCGAATGGCTCACGACAGCACGCCGCAACGCCCGGCTGCTGGAGGACGAGATCTGCGACCTCGCAGCCGTCACGCCGGGCAACGTGGGACGCAAGCCATGGGCTGCCGCAGCGTTCCGGGCGGCGGGCGATCGAGCGTGACGCCCATCGCATATCTCTGGGGCGAAGACGCCTGGGCCATCGACCGTGCGGCGCGAGACCTGGCTCGGGACTTTGCCGGTGACGACGGCACGCCGCTCGAGACATGGCGGACGTCGCTCGAAGACGACGTGGGCGCGGACGCGGGCAACAGCGGCAAGCGCCGGACGCGGCTGCTCGACGAGATCGAGGTCCGCCTGGCGACCGCGACGATGTTCGGAGGCGGCACGCTCGTGGTCGTCCGTCAACCCGGCAACCTGCTGCGCGAGACCGCGTCACGCGAGCGGACGACGGCCCTCATCGGGATGGTCGCGCCCGGCAACGGTCTCTGCTTCGTGGACCTCGTTGGCCAGGATGCCAAAGGCCCCGCTGCCTCGGGCGTCCTGCGTGACGCGGTCGCGGCGGCTGGTGGGCTCGTCCGGGAGCTGCCCGCCCTCACCCGGGACCGGATGGAGTCGTGGCTCGCGAGCCGCGCAGCCGAGCTGGGGGTCCGCCTGGGCCCGGGCGCTGTGCAAGCACTCACGCAGCGAGTGGGTGCCTACGTCCGGGAGGGGGACGTCGATCGCCGCAGGCAGTCCGAGCTCGCTAACGGCGAGCTCGAGAAGCTGGCGCTCTATCGACCGGGTGGGGAGATCGGTCGGGCGGATGTGGAGGAGCTGGTGCCGGAGGCGATCCCGGGTTCGACCTGGGCGTTCCTCGATGCCCTCGCCGCGCGCAAGGCCGCCGATGCCGCGGTCCTCGCCGACCGGCTGCTGGCTGGTGGCACACCACTGCCGGTCCTCGTGAACCAGGTCCATCGCCGGCTGCGGGAGCTGATCATGGTCCGCGAGCACCTCGACGCGGGCACTCGGCCGGCGGAGCTCGTCAAGCAGATGCGGCTGCAGCCGTTCCGCGCCCAGAAGCTCGCGGAGCAGGCGGCGACCTGGACTGCGGACGGGCTCGATGCCGCACTGAGCGGGCTCGTCGAGCTGGACCTGCGCAGCAAGGGCATCAGCCTCGATGGGTCGACGGTGCGCATGGACGACGCCATCGACGCCCTGGGGGTCCAGCTCTGGATCGCGGAGCACGCCACCCGGACGACGGCCGGGAGCTAAGGATCAGTCGAAGAAGGTCCCCGGTGCCTGGGCGACGCGCTCGCGGACCTCGCGATCGGATTCGATGGCGAAGACGCAGCGGCCATCGGGGATCTCGAGCAGGTCGATGAGGTCAGGGTCGAGGTACAGCTGGTGGCAGCGCGTGCACAGCGAGGCCGGGATCGCGAAACGCAGCCGCTCCTCGCCGTCGGGCAGGCGGAACGTGGCATCGAACCGCGAGTCGATGAGCGGTTGGCTGCACTGCGGACAAGCGTCCCGAAGCCAGGACATGGCAGGCGAGGTTCCTCTGGGACCCGACCGGTCCATCCGGTCGTCTGGAACGCGATCCTATGCCCCGCTCCGCACTGGTCCCAATGGGCCACTCGTACCCTCCCCCCTCCCCCAGATGCCACATCCGGGGGAGGGTCCGGGCACCGGGCTGGACTACTGGATGTGCAGCACCAGTGGTGCGTCCGACCAGAGCTTCTCGAGCTGGTAGAAGTCGCGCTCCGGCGTGGCCATCACGTGGACGATGACCGAGCCGTAGTCGATGAGGGCCCAATGCGCCGACGGCCCTCCCTCGCGGCCGTAGGGCATGACCCCCTCGTCCTTGAGCACCTCGATGATGCCGCCGGTGATCCCACCGAGCTGCCGCTCCGAGCCGCCGGAGCAGATGATGAGGTAGTCCGCGATGCTCGTGAGTGTGTGGATGTCGATGAGCACGATGTCCGACGCCTTCTTGTCCACCGCGAGGTCGACGATGCGGTGGGCCAGGGCGAGCGCCTCCGGGTCGATCTCTGCCGCCGCATCGACATCGAACGTGGAGGGATCGAGGGGGTCGCGGCCACGACGCGGTCGTCCGGGACGATCGGGCAGGCCGCCTCGCTTGCGGATGGGTGCCGCCGCGGTGAGCGACGTCTGGTCGATGGCGGCGGGCTGTGCGGCGACTGCCGCGGCCGTCGCGATCTCCGCGGCGGTCGGCTCGGTCGCCGCCGGCTCCGCTGCGGCCTCTGGTTGCTCGTCGATCACGCGGTCATCGTCCCCCATCGTCGGCATCTGCGCCATACAGTCCATTCGTCGCGATGCAGCGCGCGACCGCGTCGGGCACCAGGTAGCGGATCGAGCGGCCGGCGGCGACGCGGGCGCGGATGTCCGACGCCGAGGGGCCGATGTCCGGCCCATCGAGCATCCGGAACCGGTCTGCCTGGCCGGGGAAGCGATCCCGCAGCCATGCCCCGGGCAGTGGCTCATAGCCGAGACGCGGCACGACGGCGACCCGGCACAGCTCCAGGAGCCGCTCCGGTCGGTGCCAATCGACGAGCCCGCGGAGCGTCTCGACCGAGAGGATGAGCCACGGATGAGGCAGGCCCGGACCTGCGAGTCGGCCCTCGGCGTGGAGCGCCTCGAGGGTGTCCACGGTGTAGCTCGGGATCGGCCGCTCGAGCTCGATGCGGCTGACCCGGAAGGCGTCGTTGCCGGCCACGGCCAGCTCCACCATCGCCACACGCAGCGCGGCAGGGCTGGTGACCTGCCCTGACTTGTGGGGTGACTGGGCGGCCGGCACGAACAGGATGCCGGTGAGGTCGAGCGCTTCGCGCGTCTGCTCGGCGACGGCGAGGTGCCCGACGTGGATGGGATCGAAGGTCCCGCCGAGGATGCCCCATGGGCGAGTGTCGTCCGCGGCGACCGGCCATCGGCTCAGCCCCACGTGTCGCCGCCCCATTCCAGTTCGTGGGGTCCGATGCGCACCGAGTCGCCAGCCTTGACGCCCGCGCGCACGAGCGCCCGCTCGATGCCCAGCTTGCCCAGCTCGCGCTGGAAGCGCTGGGCCGACTCCTCGTTCTCGAAGTCGGTCTGGGCGACCATCCGCTCGATGCGCCTGCCGCGGACCCGCAGCACGTCATCGGCGTCGCGGTCGATGCTGAAGGACGACTGGGCACCTTCCGGTCGATGGACCACGACACCGGCAGGCTCTCCGGGGCGTGACAACTCCTCGGCGTCGGGCAGCAGCCTCGCCAGCTCGCCGAGCAGCTCCGTGATGCCGACACCGTCCTGCGCCGAGACGGCCACGACATCGAGCCCCTCTGCGTCGCGGGCGCGCACGAAGGCGGCGAGCGCATCGGCTGCTCCGGGCAGGTCGAGCTTGTTGGCGACGACGAGGGTCGTCTTCTCCAGCAATCGTGGGTCGCGGGCCTCGAGCTCGTCGCGGATGATGCCGAAGTCACGCTCCGGGTTGGGCGCCGCGATATCCACGACATGCACCAGCACGCGTGTCCGCTCCACGTGACGCAGGAAGGCGTGGCCGAGCCCCGCACCCCCTGACGCGCCCTCGATGAGCCCAGGCAGGTCCGCCAGCGTCACGCGGCGATGGTCCGAGGGGTCGCGGACCTCCAGGTCGAGGACGCCCAGGTTTGGCTCCAGGGTCGTGAAGGGGTAATCCGCGATGCGTGGCGTGGCTGCCGTAAGGGCCGCCAGGAGCGTGCTCTTGCCCGCGTTCGGGAGCCCGACCAGGCCCACGTCGGCGATGAGCCGCAGCTCCAGGACGAGCGTCCGGTTCTCTCCCGGCTCGCCCTTCTGGGCATGCTTGGGAGCCTGGTGGGTGGCGGTGGCGAAGTGGGTATTGCCCAAGCCGCCCCGGCCGGCTCGCGCCGCCAGGAGCCGCTGACCCGGCGCCACGAGGTCCGCGACGAGATCGCCGGTGGTCCCGTCCAGGACGACCGTGCCCGGCGGGATGGTCAAGTCCAGGTCATTGCCCGCTTTGCCGTGTCGCCGCGACCCCGCGCCCGGGGTGCCGCTCGGCGCCTTGAAATGGTGCTTGAACCGATAGTCGCCGAAGGTCGTCTGGCCCGCGTCCACCAGCAGGTAGATGGAGCCTCCGCGACCGCCATCACCGCCGTCGGGACCACCCTCCGGGACATGCGCCTCTCGCCGGAACGAGGCAGCACCATCGCCGCCATTGCCGGCGACGAGGGTCAGCGTCACTCGGTCAAGGAACATGGTGCATCGACTGGACCGCGAGCGGGATGCCGGTCAGCGGACCACGGATCGGCGTCCGGGCAGGGGTCAGGACTCGACCGCCTGTCGGGTGAGGCTGGCCAGGAACTGGGCGTTGGTCTCGGTCTTGGCGAGTCGGTTGAGGAGCAGCTCGATGCCTTCGTTGGTGCCCACGGCGCCGAGCATCCGGCGCATGGTCCAGACCATCTTGAGCGTCGCCTCGTCGAGCAGCAACTCCTCGCGTCGGGTGCCCGAGCGCTGGATGTCGATGGCCGGGAAGATGCGCTTCTCGGCCAGCTTCCGGTCAAGGATGAGCTCTGAGTTGCCGGTGCCCTTGAACTCCTCGTAGATGACGTCATCCATGCGCGAGCCAGTGTCCACGAGGCAGGTCGCGATGATGGTCAGCGAGCCGGCTTCCTCCAGCTTGCGGGCCGCACCGAAGAACCGCTTCGGGGGATACAACGCGATGGGGTCGATACCACCGGTCAGCGTCCGGCCGGACGACGGCAGCGCGAGGTTGTATGCCCGCGAGAGACGCGTGATGGAGTCCAGGAGGATGACCACGTCGCGACCCGTCTCGACCTGGCGCTTGGCGATCTCCAGGGCCATCTCGGCGACCCGGGTGTGGTTCTCGGTCGGCTCGTCGAAGGTGGAGCTGATGACCTCGCCCTTCACCGACCGGCGCATGTCCGTGACCTCCTCCGGGCGCTCGCCGATGAGCGCGACCATGAGCAGGATGTCGGGATAGTTGGAGGTGATGCCGTTGGCGATGCTCTTGAGCAGCATCGTCTTGCCGGCCTTCGGCGGGCTGACGATGAGCGCGCGCTGGCCCTTGCCGATGGGGTTGACCAGGTTCACGAGCCGCTGGCTGAGGCTCTTGGGATCGGACTCGAGGTTGATGAGCTCGATGGGGTGGATGGGCGTCAGGGCATCGAAATGCGGGCGCCGCTTGGCGGTCTCGGGATCCACACCATTGACCGACTCGACGCGCAGCAGGCCCCAGTACTTCTCGCCTTCCTTGGGCGCGCGTCCGACACCCGACACCCGGTCACCGGCACGCAGCCCGAATCGCCGGACCTGGCTGGAGCTGACGTAGATGTCGTCCGGGCTAGGCATGAGGCCCCGACGCCGCATGAAGCCGAAGCCATCCTCGACCACGTCCAGGATGCCCGCAGCGAACTGCTGGCCGCCGCGCTCCACCTGGCGCTGGAGGATCCGCTCGACGAGGGCATCCTTGCCCATCCCGTCGGCGCCCGCGACGTCCAGATCGCCACCGATCTCGACCAGCTCGCGGATGTTCTTGTTCTTCAGCTCATTGACGTTCATGGGCACCAGGATGGTCCTCGATCGGCTGCAGGGATCTGGCTGCGCAAGGGCAACCCGGTATGAGAGAGGGCACGGCCGTACTCGCCGATGCACCACGGCATCCGGGGGTCACGTGCTGGGACGTCCTGCGGATCGGGCCGGAAGATCGCGGCCTGGGAATGGATCCGGGGGACGCGTCGATGATAGCACCCGTCGCACATAGGTCAAGTGCACCGCTCTACCCTGTCGACGGACAGCGGTGTGACATCTCGTCGACCTGTCCTAGACCACGGTCCGGGACGGTCCGTGAGAATCGCCCGCTCATGTCGCGGGGAGGGGACGTACGTCTCCGGTCCACGGCCGGGTGAGCCGCTGGTCAAGATGGGGTCCTCACGGATGTGCGGAATCCTGGATGAACGTGCGGGGTCAGTGTCCCTGCGGGACGACCTGCTCGGCGACCCAGCGTCGGGCCGGGCAGGATGCGTCGGGCTCCCTGATCCAGGGGCCGATGGGGACCTCCACGTTGTCGGGCGGCTCCGCCGTGCCCATGCCATATCCGCCCAGCTCCAGCCGGTCACCGTTCGATAGCCAGATCTCGCCCAGGTCGCGGTCGCGAGAGACGATCTGCTGCCGCTTCGCATCCCAGCGTGTCTGGCCGCTGCGGAACACGAGGGTGTCGCCCTCCCAACGGCTGCCCTTGAGGTAGACGCACCGATCGGTGATCACCAGCCGCCCGGGCCCGTTGCCGGCATCCAGGCCGCCGATGCCGGGGTCGCCCACGACCGCGAGCGGCCCCCTGGTCCGGGCAGCGGCCACCGCCTCGGCTGACGCACCCTGGACCCAGGCCGCGGCGCGGACATGTGCCGTGTCGTCCGGGCACCCACCCACGGCGACCGTCCGGCCACCGGCCATCGCGAACCACATCGGGTCCATGCAGCCCAGGCCCACGCCCATGGCCTGCCACGCGGTCGAGAGCTCCCAGGTCGACAGGTCGGTGCTCGTCATCGTCCATCGCCAGGGGTCATCGTCGGGTGGCGCACCGTTCGCCATGCCCGACAACAGCACGGCGGGCCCGTCCACGAGCAGGAACGTCTCCCCAAGGCGCGAGTCTGCCGGCCCCTGGGCGCGGAGCGTCCAGGTGACCCCATCCGGTGACGACCAGACACTCGGTGCCCCGACGTCCGTCGGCTCGCCCAGCAGGATGTCCATCTGCTGGCCCAGGTCCAGCCCGCCCGCGACGAGGTATGCCGCGTGTTCCCGCGACCACGCGATCCGGGCAGCGTGCTCGGTCGGCGCCGAACCCAGGACGGTCCAGGCCCGCCCGTCGGGTGACGTGGCAGCCAGCGGGACCCAGTCTCCCGTCTCGGCGTTCCGCGGCCCGACCAAGGCGGTGAAGCGATCGGTCGAGGCGCTCAGGTCCGTCAGGTTCGTCGGGTCGGCACCGGTCCAGGCGTCGCGCCGCCAGTGGCGCCCGTCGGTGGACGTCCAGATCCGGGTATAGGTCGGACCTGTGACCAGCCAATAGGTGCCCACGATCTCGATACGCCCCTGCGTCGCGGCCGCCCCGGAGATGCCGAGCTCGTACCCATGATGGGACGGCACACCGCCCGAGCTGAAGACAGGCGCATCCGGCACGCGTTGCCAATGCCGACCGTCCCGGGAGGTCCACACGAGGAGGCGCCGTCCCTGGGGGCCGACCGCCACGAGCAGGTCGCCGAAGGGCACCAGGCGCTGGACGACGACGAGTGGGCTCCGCTGCGGCCCGAACGGGTCGGGGACCTCCGTCCAGGCCAGACCGTCCGGCGAGGTCCAGATCGTCTGCCTCCCGACGCCCGGTGGGCGCCAGAGCATCACGCTGCCACGCGCCACGAACCCGCCCCTCCAGGCCACGACCTCGAAGAGCTGCTGGCCACCACCCCCATCGAGTGTCCGGACCCAAGGCGTCCCGACGGGCGGGGATTCACGCGCCCGGGTCGGCCGGTCGCGGTCCATGGGCCCGGCGACCCGTGCAGCCCTGGATTGATCCACGAGACCATCGACTTCCGGGAGCGCGACCAGGTGTGGGAGACCGGGCGGCCGGACCGCCGAGCTCCCACACCGGCGGGCCCGGGAAGGCACCTCGGACAGGAGCAGTGACGCGACCGCCGGGAGTGGCACAGCGACCTGGACAGTGCTGCCTGTTCTCGACACTCTGTACAGGGCACAGGTCTACGAGATGTCACAAGCTGGATCGCCGGCGAACCGCGTGACTACCTTGACACCGTGCATGGCATCGTCGTAGAGTTCCGTCAGCGCTGACGTCACAGTGACGTCACCGATGCCGTTCTGTCGTCCGATCTCGAGGGCAGGTGCATGGTCACGTTGAGCGACGTCGCGAAGGTGGCGGGTGTCTCCGCAAAGACCGTATCGCGCGCAATCAATGGCGATCGCGACATCTCTGACCACACCCGCGAGCGGATCCTTCGTATCGCGAACGAGATGGAGTACGTCCCGCACGTGCAGGCTCGCCGCCTCGCGTCGGGCAAGACCCGGTCGATCGCTCTGCACTACCCGCTCACGAACCCTCAGCTGTTCTCTGAACGACTCGAGATGAGCTTCGTGTCGGGCATCGCCTTGGGCGCCGCCTCCGAGGACTACTACTTCACCCTCTTCACGGGGGAGCTCTCTCCGAGCGAGCTGCGGCGTATCTGCAAGGGCTCCATCGCCGACGGCCTCATCCTGATGCAGGTCGGCCTCGAGGACTGGCGTGTGGACACGTTGCGCGAGCTCGACTACCCATTCGCCTTGATCGGGCGATGTCGAGACAACACCGGGCTCAGTTTCATCGACTTCGACTTCGAGACCGCCCTGGTCGACGCATTCGACCTTCTCGTGACGCTCGGCCACTCGCGAGTCGCGCTCCTGACCTATCCCACCTCATGGCGGACGAGCGGTCTCGGTCCAGCGATCCGAGTTCGCGCCGGCTTCGACGCCGCGGTCGCGAAGCACGGTCTGGAGCCGATCTCCGCCGAATGTGATCTCGGCGTCGCCTCCAGTGAGGCGTCCATGAGCCGGCTACTCGCGGAGTACCCGGACATCACGGCTGTCGTCGCGATGCACAACACGATGGCCGTCGGCGCCATCAACGCCGTCCAGGCAGCAGGACGCACGGTGCCCGACGACTGCTCCGTGATCGGGATCGCGTTCGGGACCGACAGTGACCTCGTCATCCCCCCGCTGACAGCCATCCACTGGGACGCCCAAGCCATCGGACGCGATGCCGCTCGGATGCTCATCCGACAGCTCGATCGCGCGTCCGCTCCGCGCCACCAGGAGTTGGTCCCGCCGCGGCTCGTCATGCGCCGCAGCACCGCGCCGCTTCTCGTGGCCCGGCCTGCGGTGCAGGGTCGTACGTAGTCCTCCGGCCGGTGCGCAGATGGCGGTGCATGTGACGACCCGAGCCCGCGTGGCCACGGATCGTGGCCGGTGGCGGCGCGACCGTTGGACACCCTGGCTGTACGTGCTCCCGGCGTTGGTCGTGCTGGCCGCCGTGATGGGCTTCCCCATCATCCGCGCGTTCATCATGTCCTTCCAGCGCTTCACGCTCACCGAGCTGGTCTCGGGCAACGCCCCGTTCGTGGGCCTCGACAACTACACCCGCGCGCTCGCCGACCCCAACTTCCCCGCAGCCCTCGTCAACTCCATCGTGTTCACGGTGGCGTCGGTCGGACTCCAGTTCACGATCGGCTTCGGGCTCGCGCTCCTGTTCAGCGGCGGCTTCCCGATGAGCAACGCCTTCCGGGGCCTGATGCTCACGGGCTGGCAGATCCCGGTCGTGGTCACGGGGACGCTCTTCCTGTGGATGTTCAACGTCGACTACGGGGTCGTGAACTACATCCTGCAGTCCCTGCACGTGATCTCGGAGCCCATCGGTTGGACCGTCGATGCTGGGGCGGCACTGCCGGCTGTCATCATCGCGAACGTCTGGCTCGGCATCCCTTTCAACCTGATCATGCTCAGCGCGGCCATGGCTGGCCTGCCATCGGACATCTACGAGGCTGCGACGGTCGACGGCGCGAGCAGCTGGCAGAAGGTCCGACATCTGACGGTGCCGCTGCTCCGGCCCGCGATCCTGGCCGTACTGATGCTCGGCTTCATCTACACCCTGCGCGTCTTCGATCTCATCTGGATCATGACCAAGGGTGGTCCTGGCAACGCCACCGAGGTCCTACCGACGTTCGCGTATCGACTCGCGTTCGTGCACCTGGACTTCGGGGAGAGCGCGGCCGTGGCCGTATTCATCCTGCTCATTCTGTTCGCAGCGGCCCTGGCGTATCTGCGCTCCGCGTACTCGGACGACCGATGAGACGGCGCGCGCGCATCCTCACGTCCACTCGCTTCGTCGTCGCGGCGCTCGTCACCGCCGTCTACCTGCTCCCCCTCATCTGGATGGTCCTGACCTCCGTGAAGCCGCCGTCGGAGATCATCCAGAAGCCGCCCGTGCTCATCACCACCTCGCCCCAGATCGAGAGCTACAAGTCGATCCTGGGGCTGCCGAACGACCGGCCGGAGCTCTACGTGAGCACCATCTCGTATCTCAAGAACTCGATCATCATCGCCACCGCGACCATGGCGCTCACGCTCCTGCTCGCCATCCCGGCAGCCTACGCGCTCGCCCGGTTCCGCCTCCGTGGCGTGCGGCTGATCATCCTCGGGGTCCTGGTCGCCCAGATGCTGCCGAGCGCCCTGCTCGTCATGCCCCTCTTCGTGACCATCCGCTCTGTGGGGCTCTACGGCTCGCAGCTCGCGGTCATCATCGCCGACACCGCCCTCGCCCTGCCGCTCGGCATCATCCTGCTGCAGACGAGCTTTCGGCAGGTACCCGTGGAGGTCGAGGAGGCCGCGTGGGTCGACGGAGCATCGCGCTCCACGACCCTGAGACGGGTCGTCGTGCCACTCGTGCGCCCGGGGCTCGTGGCCGTCGCGGTGCTGTCGTTCCTCACGGCGTGGGGCGAGTTCGTGTTCGCGCTCTCGTTCCTGCCTGATGTCGAGAACCAGCCGATCTCGCTCGGGGTCTTCCAGTTCGTGGGCATGTACAAGACGCAGTGGGATTCGATGATGGCCTTCGCGACGGTCGTCGCGATCCCCGCGGTCATCGCGCTCCTGCTCCTGCGCGGCCAGTTCGTCAGTGGCCTGACAGCCGGTTCGGTCAAGGCATGACCAGGCCGAGGGAGAGGAGGTGGTCCGCGATCGGCGAAACCGACCTAGTCCCGAAGAACGAGTAGACCCTTATCCCTTCCTCGCAGATACCCTCGGAGGAGAAATGAGACCCAACAGGACGCGAGTGCTTGGCGTCCTCGCACTCGCGACAGCGATCGGCGCCGGAATGCCCGCATCGTCGCTCGCACAGAGCCCAGCAGAGGTGAACCTCTGGACCTACTACGGCGACACCGGCTCAGCGGCCGGGTGCGTCAAGACGGCTGCGGATGACTACAACGCATCCCAGTCCGCCTTCCAGCTCAAGATCCGGAATCTCGCATTCAGCGACTTCAATCAGCAGGTCGCGACCGCCATCGCCGGCGGCGTCACACCGGACCTCATGATCGTCGACAACCCCAACAACGCGCAGTTCGCTGCGTCGGGCGCCCTCCTCGATCTGTCGTCGAAGGTGCAGGAGTGGGGCCAAGCAGATCAGTTCCTGTCGGGCCCCTGGAACTCGACGCAATGGGACGGCAAGACCTATGGCATCCCGCTCGGCAGCAATACCGTCGTCCTGTGGATCAACACGGACCTCGCGAAGGCCGCCGGGCTCGACCCGACCAACCCGCCCAAGACCTGGGACGACTTCGCGCACTGGGCCCAGGCCATGACCAACAAGGACGCCGGCGTCTACGGCACGGCGCTGCTCGCAAAGAAGGACGAGACCGGCACGTTCCTGTTCCTGCCCTGGATCCTCCAGAACGGCGGGTCCATCGACAAGCTCGACTCGCCTGAGGCAATCGAAGCCCTCGCGTTCTGGAAGAACCTGGTGGACCAGGGTTGGGCGCCCAAGTCCGCGGTGAACGACGGGTTCGCCGAGATCTATCAGCAGTTCACCACCGGCAAGGCCGGGATGATGATCAGTGGGACCTGGAACGTGGCGTCCATCGGCAAGGACGCTCCCGATCTTCACTGGGAGGTCGCCACATTGCCGTACACGAAGCAGCCCGCCTCGTCCCTCGGTGGCGAGAACTGGGCAGTCTTCGCGTCGGCCAAGCAGCCGGACGGTGCATGGGACTTCCTCAAGTTCGTCACCGACCCGACCTATGGCACCAAGCTCACGGACTGCATGGGCTATCTGCCGAGTCGTAAGGATGTCCTGGCACAGGTCGCCACCGCCTCCGCGAACGACCCGACCATGCAGGTCTTCCTCAAGCAGATGGACTCCGCAGCGGCCCGCGGCCCACTCCCCAATTGGGCCGACGCCTCGGCTGTCATCCAGGACGCCCTCCAGGCGGCCCTGAGCGGCCAGAAGACGCCGGAGCAGGCGATGCAGGACGCCGCCTCCCAGATGTCCACGATCCTCAAGTGAACGCCGGGACCGAGCGCGTCGAGCGCCCGCCCGGAAGCGCGATCGGTGTTTGCCGCACCACCTGAAGCGACCGGCTTCATCGCCGGCCACGTACGGTCCCCGGAGTCGACACTGCGGGGACCGCAAGCCGGGGAGCAGTCCCGCGAGCGCGATCGGTGTTTGCCGCACCAACTGAACGGCTCGGCCACTGACACCGTCCGCGATTCTAACCAACCCCTCTGCGCCGCTCGCCGCCGGCGTCGCTGCCCGCAGCGCGCCGAGTCGGCTCCGCCCTCAGACCCCAAGACAAGGTGCAGCCCATGTCAGCAACGTTCGAGACCACCCATGATGGAGGCGGCCTCCAGTGCCGCTTCGAAGCAGAGACCGTGCTCATCGAACCGTGGGGCCGCGATTCACTGCGCGTCCGCGCCAGCCGGACCGGGCAGATCCGGGGGGATACGATCAGCGCCCTCCTGTCTGTCGAGCACGCCACGGACGGTCTCGCCGTCGACATCTCCACGGACGTCGCGACCGTCCGGAACGGCGAGATGGAGGCGCGCGCGACCGCGTCGGGGAGGCTGTCGTTCCGGAACGCCCGCACCGGTACGGTCCTTCTCGCCGAGCAGACCATCCATAACCTGACCGTGCCGGCGCGCAGCTACTCCGATCTGCTGGGAGGACTGTTCAAGGTCGAGGTGTGCTTCCAGGCCAGGGACGAGGAACACCTGTACGGGCTCGGCCAGCACCAGCACGGGCGGCTCGACCAAAAGGGCTGCGTCATCGACCTCATCCAGCGGAACACCGAGGTCGCCATCCCGTTCCTGCTCTCGAGCGAGGGCTACGGGTTCCTCTGGAATAACCCCGCCATCGGACGTGTCGAGCTGGGCTACAGCGCGACCCGGTGGGTCGCAGAGGCCACGTCGCAGATCGACTACTGGATCACCACGGGCACCTCCCCGGCCGCGATCCTGCGGAACTACGCCGACGCCACCGGTCACGCGGGGATGCTCCCCGAGTGGGCGACCGGTTACTGGCAGAGCCGGCTCCGGTACGCGACCCAGGACGAGCTCGAGGCCGTGGTCGAGGAGCACCAGGCACGAGGTCTGCCCCTGGCGGTCGTGGTCATCGACTTCTTCCACTGGACCCGACACGGCGAGTGGCGGTTCGACCCGGACAAGTGGCCCGACCCCGCCGGCATGGTGGCGCGGCTGCGCGAGCGCGGGGTCCGCGTCATGGTGTCTGTCTGGCCGACGGTGAGCCGTCTCGCCGAGACCTGGGACGAGATGTGGCGGGCTGGCCACATCGTGCGCACCACGCGCGGTGTCGCGGCGCACATGTGGTTCGTCGACAACGGCAACGAGGATGGCCTCTACCTGCACTACTACGACTCGACGCACCCCGGGGCCCGCGAGTTCATCTGGGAACGGGTGCGGGAGGGCTACTACCGATACGGCATCGATGTCTTCTGGCTGGACGCGTGCGAGCCGGAGATGCTGCCCATGGTTCCTGACAACCTTCGGTTCCACGCGGGGAGCGGCCTCGAGGTCGCCAACGTCTACCCGCGTGATCATGCCCAGGGTTTCTTCGAGGGGATGCGCGCCGCCGGGCAGGAACAGCCCCTGCTCCTCTGTCGGTCGGCCTGGGCCGGCAGCCAGCGCTATGGGGTCGCCGTCTGGTCCGCCGACATCGACTCCACCTTCCTGTCCCTCCGGAGCCAGGTCCGAGCAGGTCTGAACATGGGCATCAGCGGCATCCCCTGGTGGACGCATGACATCGGGGGCTTCCGCGGTGGCGACCCGTCGGACGCCGAGTTCCGCGAACTGCTGGTGCGCTGGTTCCAGTTCGGCGCGCTCTCACCCATCTTTCGGATGCACGGGCACCGGCTGCCGGTGATCGACGACTTCGCGGGTGGCCCGAACGAGGTCTGGTCGTTCGGCGACCAGGCGTACCGCATCCTCCATGAATACCTCGGATTGCGGGAGCGGCTCCGCCCGTATGTGATGTCCTTGATGCGTCTGGCGCACGAGGAAGGCATCCCGCCGATGCGAGCCCTCTTCCTCGACTTCCCCGGTGACCCATCCAGCTTCAAGGTCGAGGACCAGTACCTCTTCGGCCCCGACCTGCTGGTGGCGCCGATCCTCGACGCCGGGGCGCTCAGCCGCGCCGTCTACCTGCCGGACGGGGCCAGGTGGACCGACGCGTGGTCCGGCGTGACGCACGAAGGCGGTCAGACGATCGACGTCGATGCCCCCCTGGAGCGAATCCCGTTGTTCCTTCGCGATGGTGCGCGCCTCCCGATCGTCGAGGGGCGGACGATGTAGGTCCTCCTCGCCGACCGATCCCACGCCCAAAGCCGACGACATTCGTTCTGACGGGTACCGCCGAGCATTGACAGAAACCGGTCGCGTCGTTGAGACCGAACTCGTGCGCGAAGTCGAGGCGTGCCATCGCGCTGATGGCGCGGCTGCGATGGAGGCCTTGCTGGACCTACCCAACCCGCCGGATGGCGTCTTCTGCTTCACCGACCTTCTGGCGCTCGGAGCCCTTCCATGCCTTGCCCAGCCGCGGGTGCCGCATCCCCGGCGACATGGCGGTGGTGGGCTTCGACGACATCGAGGAGGCTGGGTACAGCGCGCCGACACGCACTTCCGATCTCGCCTGACAAGGCGCAGATCGCGGAGCTCGCGGTCGGGTCGATCGTCGCTCAGCTCTCGGTTAGGCGGCCTGCGGCAGGAGAGCGCGCCACGTTCACGCTGGTGGTGCGGGAGAGCACCGGTGCGGCGTCGGTCGTCGGCGGCTCGCCGTGACCGACCCCGGACCATGATCCGCCACGTCTTCGAGATGGCTCTGTCCCAGCGGCCTACGCGATGCTGCCGACCCGCCCCGCTAGCAGGGGCTGACCGCCGCCCGGGTCGAGGTCATCCTCGTCGGCGCGGCAGCGCGGTCTGCACGATGTGCTCCCGATGCTCTCGGGCTCCCGGCGCGGTCCTGACGACCGGGAATAGCCCCCGACACCATGCCCTGAGACGCGGCTCACAGATGGGCAAGACTCCACGGCGCGTACCGGATGAGATCGGTCGCCGATCGGTCCTAGCAGACCATCATCGGGGATCCGTCGATCCGCCACCTGGCATCGAGGAGCTCGACCATGAGCCGTCGGATGCCGTCGGTGCCCACAGGTTCGCAGTGCCCGAGACGTGCGCGGCTGCCGATCGAGGCCAGTCGATGTGAGCACCCGCCACGGTGTCGGCGACGGCTGAATACTGACCCCCTTTCCAGCGGTCGAAATCCGACCCCCTCGGGTGAGGGGTTGGAGATCGGACCGATCGAGCCCAGGCTCATGGCCATGGAGCCAGCCTGGGAGGAAGGGGTTGCTGAACGTGGAGGACTGGGCGGAGGTCCGCCGGCTGCATCGCGCCGAGGGGCTATCCATCAAGGCCATCAGCCGACGCCTGCGGCTGAGCCGGAACACCGTGCGGGCAGCCCTGCGCAGCGCGGCACCGCCGCGATACGAGCGGCGACCGATGCCATCGGCGGTGGACACGGTCGAGGGCGACATCCGGGCGTTGCTCCACACCGACGCCCGGATGCCCGTGACGGTCATCGCCGAGCGCATCGGCTGGGAGCGGGGCCTGACCATCCTGCGCGACCGGGTCCGCGAGCTGCGGCCACTGCATCTGCCGCCCGACCCCTCGGGTCGGACCACCTATCGACCCGGCGAGCTTGCCCAGTGGGACCTGTGGTTCCCACCGGTGGGCATCCCGCTCGGGCACGGCCGGGTGGCCCGGCCACCGGTGATCGTGGGCGTGTCGGGCTACTCCCGCTGGATCGTGGGCCGCATGATCCCGAGTCGTGAGGCTCATGACCTCCTGCTGGGGCACCTCGCCTGCCTGGTCGACCTGGGCCGGGTGCCACGCACGGGCGTCTATGACAACGAGGGCGCCATCGGCCGCTGGCGCAACGGACGCGAGGAGTTCACGGCCGCGTTCGCCGCGTTCAAGGGCACGCTGGGCATGCGCGGGCGGCTGTGCGCTCCACGGGATCCCGAGGCGAAGGGCCTGGTCGAGCGCGCCAACGGCTACCTCGAGACCAGCTTCCTGCCCGGGCGACACTTCGGCTCGCCCGCCGACTTCGACCGCCAGCTCACCGACTGGCTGGTGCTCGCCAACGGCCGGCACCACCGGACGATCGAGTGCCGGCCGGCCGATCGCATCGCCGAGGACCGCGCCGCCATGCTCTCGCTGCCGCCGGTCCTGCCCGACCCCGCGTTCCGGACCACCATCCGGCTGGGCCGGGACCACTGGGTGCGGGTGCTGTCGAGCGACTACTCGGTCGACCCCCGGATGATCGGGCGGCGGGTGGACATCCGGGCCGTTCCGACGAGGTGGTCGTCACCTGCGCGGGCGAGATCGTGGCCCGCCATGCCCGCTCCCTCGTGCCGCACCGGACCGTCACCGACCCCGCCCACGACGAGGCCCGTCTCCTGCTCCAGGGCGCCAGGCGCGACGCGACGGCCAGGCTGCCCGAGCCCGAGGTGGAGTTGCGCGATCTCGCGGCCTATGACCGGCTGTTCGGGGTCCCATCGTGAGCGCCCGGCCGGCGTCGGACCTGGCATACCTCTGCCGTGCGCTCAAGGCGCCCTCGCTGCTCGACGCGAGCGGCCGCCTCGGCGAGCGGGCACGGTCGGAGGGCTGGAGCCACGAGGAGTACCTGGTCGCCTGCCTCGAACGTGAGGTCGTCGCGCGGGAGGGCCACGGCGGCGAGGCGCGCGTCCGGGCGGCGCGGTTCCCGGGTCGCAAGGGCCTGGAGGACTTCGACTTCGAGCACCAGCGCTCGGTGAAGCGGGAGGTCATCGCCCATCTGGGTGCCCTCGACTTCGTGGCGGCGAGGGACAACGTCGTGTTCCTGGGACCGCCCGGGACGGGCAAGACCCATTGTGAGAATTGGGATCGGTCCCGTGATGGGGCCGGTCAGACTGGCGTCGACAGCGGACGAGCATGACCCGAAAGTCTCATTGGCTCTCGAGGCCGCGTTCGGCGGGCATGACCCGAATGAGTCATGGGCCGCCGGCGCGGCGTCGGGGTGCCCTTCGTTAGGATCTGTCTGCCCGCTCGCTGTCGGCGCCGGCCTGGGTCGCCGAGGCGTTGGCCTGATCAGAAGCCTGTCCACCCGGTCGCCCGGGTGTGACCCATCACAGTCCTGCCATCCCGGTGGTTCCTGTCCAGCCCGGCGCCGACCACGGTCACCACTCGTGTCGGGAGGGCAACCATGAGCATGCTCGCAGACCAGGTCGACGCCGTCATCGGGGTCGACACCCACAAGGCCTCGCACACCGCCGCGGTCGTCACCCCGACCGGCGGGGTCATGGCCCATCTCACCGTGCCATCCGATGCCTTCGGCGCGAAGCGCGTCCTCGCCTTCGCCCGGCAGCACCAGCCGGGCCGGCGGGTGTGGGCCATCGAGGGTACCGGCAGCTTCGGCTCGGGTCTCACGACCTATCTGCTGGAGCAGGGTGAGTGGGTCGTCGAGATCGATCGGCCCGCGCGACCGGCCCGCCGCAACGGCGCCAAGAGTGACGAACTCGACGCCGCGCGCGCCGCACGCGAGGCGTTGTCGCGCGAGCACCTGGCCCAGCCGCGGCGACGCGGTGAGCGGGAGGCACTGCGCGTCCTGCTCGCGACCAGGCATGGGGCCATCCTGTCGCGGACGCGGGCCATCACCTCGCTCCATGCCCTGGTGGTCAACTCGCCCGAGGGAATCCGCAACCAGCTGCGCCACCTCGACACGGACGACCTGCTGGCACGCTGCGCGCGACTCCGGACCGGACCGTCGCAGTCGACCGAGCATCGCGCCACGATCACCGCCCTGCGCTCGACAGCGCGGCGAGCCCTCGCCTGTGAGGCGGAGGCCGCTGACCTCGAGTCGGCGCTCGAGGTCCTCGTGAAGCAGGAGCGACCGGAGCTCCTCGCCGAGACCGGCGTCGGCACCATCACCGCGGCGGCCATCCTCAACGCCTGGTCCCATCGAGGCCGGATCCGCACCGAGGCGGCCTTCGCCATGCTCGCTGGTGTCGCGCCGCTCCCGGCGTCGTCAGGGCAGACGGTCCGCTACCGCCTCGATCGGGCCGGCGACCGGCAGCTGAACCGAGCCCTCCACACGATCGTGCTGTCACGGCTCACCCATGATCGCGAGACACGGGCCTATGCCAAGCGCCGGGAGGCCGAGGGCAAGACACCGCGGGAGATCAAGCGATGCCTCAAGCGCCACCTGGCCAGGAGGCTCTTCGGGCTCCTCGAGCGGACGGAGATCGGGGCTTGACAGACATAGAAGCATCCTCGCGATCGCGCTCGGCATCCGCGCCTGCCAGGCGGGCCACCGGGTGCTGTTGGCGACCGCCGCCCAGTGGGTGGCGCGCCTCGCCGAGGCGCACCAGCAGGGCCGGCTCCAGGAGGAACTCGTGCGTCTCGGACGCTATCCGCTGCTCGTCATCGACGAGGTGGGCTACATCCCGTTCGAGGCCGATGCCGCCAACCTGTTCTTCCAGCTGGTGTCGTCCCGCTACGAGCGGGCGTCGGTGCTCGTCACGTCCAACAAGCCCTTCGCCCGCTGGGGCGAGGTGCTCGGGGACGCCACGGTGGCAGCGGCGATGATCGACCGTCTGGTCCACCACGCCGAGGTCGTCTCCCTCAAGGGCGACAGCTACCGGCTCAGGGACCGCGACCTGGGGAGGGTGCCAAGCGACGAGGCTGCCTGAGACGACCGCCGAGGGGGTCAACTTTCGACCGCTGGAAAGGGGTCACATTTCGACCGTCGTTGACACACGGGTGCCGCCGCATGCTCACCAAGGCCCGCCTGCGCCGTCGGACCATGGGTCGGGACCAATATCGAGAGCGTAGCCAGTGAGCTTGATCCCTCGCCCTCCGCGTGTGAGAGCCCGCGGCGCGATCTCCTGAGATGTCACAAGCGAATCTGTCGCCGCAAAGGGGCAAGTGGATCTGTCACGAGCTTCAGGACGCGAGGTGTTGCGAGGCAGCCAGGGAGCGTCGCGCCCACGCCCGTGGATGGTGGGCCTGGATGCGGACCCGGCGCTCCCGAACCCAGGGCCAAGGCTCATCGCCGGGCGACCGAGTGACATAACGTCGTCCACGGACTGGTCACCGGAGCGTGACCTACCTACAGACCCCCGACCGCCGACTGATCATCATGGCCCGGTGTCCGGGTCGGCCGCTCGCGGAACCTTGCTGAGCGTGGTCGCACAGCCGGACGTCCGTCGAACAAGGACTCGGTGCGGCGAGCAGTCCCTGACGCCGGGTCTGTCAAACGACGTGTCGTGGCCACTCGTCGCGGCGACTGCCCGTGATCGCGCGTCACCGCCCGCCACCGCGGGCACAGGTCAACGCTTCGCGGTCGCCGCTGCTCGGCCCGATCCGGATCGAGCGTCGCGGGCGGGTCAGGAGGAAACCGGCCGGATGCCGCGCTCGAAGGCCATCGCTACCACCTCCTCACCGGGGTCAGAGGGGAAGAACCGACCGACCGGATAGTCGTACCCAGGCATGCGCCGGAAGCCGCACGCCACGTAGAGGCGCATGGCGGCATGCATGAAGGCGGCCGTGTGGAGCGCCAGCGATGCTGCGCCGTCCGATTCCGCGCGCCCGATACAGGCGTCGACAAGGGCCCGTCCCATGCCTGATCCCCGAGCACCGGGATGGACGGCCGTCGTGCGGATGCCGGCCGTCCCAGGCGGGAAGCCGACGCCCATGCCCTCATCGTTGGCGTCCGGGTAGTACGTGATCGATCCGACCAGGATGCCCTGATACTCGGCGATGAGCACCGTCGCGCCCTGCGCGAGTCGTCCCTCGATGTCCGTCGCGCTCGCGAGATATGACCGGAAGAACGTGTCGGCGACCCGGCCCCGGAACTCCTCGTTGGCCTCGGCGACGACCCTCCGCAGCGCGCCGATGTCGCGCGGTCGCGCCGGGCGGATCGATGGCCTGACCATGGTCTGCATCATGGGTCCCGTATATACTCCAATGTGGTGTATCGCGATGGATACTCCCCACGGGAGTAACTTGTCAAGATGTCCGAGCAACGATTGACGCCCACCTCGTACGCGGTCCTGGGACTGCTGGACATCAGGACGTGGTCGACCTACGAGCTGACCAAGCAGATGCGCCGGACCTTGCGGTATGTCTGGCCGCGCGCGGAGAGCAACCTGTACCGGGAGCCGCAGCGACTCGTCGACGCCGGTTTCGCGACCGCAGAGCAACGCGTCGTGGGACGCCGTCGCCGCACCGAGTACTCGATCACCGAGGCGGGGCGGCATGCGCTGCGTGACTGGCTGCTCCGGCCCGCGGCGACGACGACCCTCGAGTCCGAGACGATGATCAAGGTCCTGTTCGGGGACTCCATGCCGGTCGACGTGCTGGGCCGACACCTGCGGGAGTTCGGGCAGGAGGCAGAGGACACGGATCGTTCGTGGCGCGCAGTCGCGCGTGAGTACATCGACGGCACAGGGCCGTTCCCGGAGCGCATCCACGTCAACGCGCTGTACTGGGTGCTGCTCGATCGGTGGGCACGGTTGCGTGCGGAGTGGGCGGAGTGGGCGGCGGCCGAGGTGGCATCGTGGCCGGACCCGACAGGCCCGATCGACCGCGCCCGTGTCCAGGTGATGCTCGAGCGGGCACTCGGCGACAGCCCTGATCCGCTCCGAGAGCGACCGGCTCGGCCCTGACGCCTCGGGTTCGTACCCAGCAGGTGGGTGAGTCCGACATGCGGATGTCCGCACTGGCGGGTTTGACCCAAGGCGGGGGTCGGGACGACAGGATCGCGCCCAGCAGCGCCGATCGCATCCGTGGGGTGGGTAGCATCGACGCCGCGCCCGGTCAGCGCGTCGAACTCACCCACCGCGTGGGTATCGTCCCCTTGGTGTCTGGCCGCCGATGTGCGCCAGCCCTTGCCGATGTGCGCCAGCCCTTGCCGATCGTGCGTCAGCCCTTGCCGATGTGCGCCAGCCCTGGCCGACCTGCGTCAGCCCTTGCCGACCTGCGTCAGCCCTTGGCGGCAGCCGCGGCCCGCGCCGACGTGCGTCAGCCCTTGGCGGCAGCCGCGGCCCGCGCCGACGCCCAGTCCTTCTGGAACTGGAGGATGCCCGAGTCGGTGAGCGGATGGTGGACCATCTGCTTGAGGACCTTGAACGGCAGCGTCGCCACGTGCGAGCCGGCGAGTGCGGCGTCCGTGACGTGGCGCGGCCCGCGGATCGACGCGGTCAGGACCTCGGTCTCCAGGTCGTGCATCTCAACGATCGAGACCAGCTCCCGGATGACGTCCATGCCGTCCTGATTGATGTCATCGAGGCGTCCAACGAATGGCGACAGCAGCGACGCTCCGGCCTTCGCTGCGAGCAGACCCTGGTTGGCCGAGAAGATGAGCGTGCAGTTGGTCTTGATGCCTTCTTCCGCGAAGCGCGAGATGGCCTCCAGGCCCTCCTCGCTCATGGGCACCTTGACCACGATGTTGGGTGCCAGCTTGGCGAACGCGCGGCCCTCGCGGAGCATCCCCTCGACATCCTCGGCCACGACCTCGGCGCTCACCGGTCCGGGCGTGATGCCGCAGATCTGGACCAGGACGTCTTCATACGACCCGCCGACCTTGGCGTACAGCGAGGGATTCGTGGTCACGCCATCCAGCACGCCCCAGCGGGCGGCGATGCGGATCTCCTCGATGTCGGCGGTGTCCAGGAACAGCTTCATGGGTCGTTCGCCCCCTCGGTCGGCACGGATGCGGGTCGGCGAGAGTGTACCTCCGAGCCGTTCCCCGCCGGCGTTCGATCGTCGTTGATACTGCGCGGTGGGTCTGAACGAAACGGCTCAGCGAGGCGACCGGCGCGCCAGGACCAAGGCGACCACCAGACCGCCCGCCGCGATGACGCCACCGAGCACGAGCAGCTGATCGAGGGCGCCCGAGCCGCCCGTCGGCGGAGGGACGTGCGTGCTACCCGCAGATGGCGGTGGCTCCGGTGTCGGCGTCACCCGCGGCGCGGGTGTCGGCGGTGGGGTCAGCAGCAGCTCGCCCGATCCTGCCGGCGGCAAGGTCGGGATCGCACCGGCCGAGGCCGTTACGGCGTCGCTCGACGAGACCGGGGTCGGCGAGGGCGGCGGCGCGCTGGTGTATTCGAAGGCGCCGATGTCCGGGGCATACCCCTGTGGCACCGGCACACCGTCGACGTCGTACATGCCGATCTGCCCCAGATCCCCGGGCCGGATGGCATCGATGGCCGGGCTGTCGGACCGCAGGCGGAGGTCGCCTTGGCGAGGGTCGACGAGTCGAGGGTCGACCAGGCGAGAGGTCGGCGCGAGATCGTAGGTCACGGATGGCCGCCCGTCCGACGCCCAGTAGATGTTGTCGCCCTCGACGAAGCCATCGGAGCAGGTCGCGGCGTCCTCCTCGCCCCACAGGATGTTGCCCACGACCTGGAGCTCGTCGCCCGTGACCTCGTGCGAGCAGGTGAGGGCCACTGACCCCCTGCCCGTGAGCACGCTCGTGTTGTGCACGATTCGGGTGCCGGTGACCGGTCCATAGCGCGAGCCGAGACCATGGACGACCGCGAAGTTCGCCTGCTGGAGCGTGGAATGGTCGGCGTTGTAGGCGATGAGGGTGTCGCTCGTGCGCGGGTCGCCCAGCTCGATGAAGTCGTGGTTCTGGCTCGACACGTTGTGATGGATGACGTTGTGCTGACCGCCGTAGACGGAGATCGCCGAGCCGTCACGACCGCCGAAGAAGCGGGAGCAGGCGACGCTGCCCGAGATGCGATTGCCAGCCACGACGTTGTCGTCGCCCTGGAGATCGATGCCGACGGCGCCCGAATCCGACTCGGCGTCGTTGCTCTTCATGGCGTTGTCGCGGAAGTCGCTATCGAGGATCTGGTGATCGCTGGCGCCGCGTGCGATGCGGACACCCGTGAACAGCTCCGTGGCGAGGATGCGCCGGATGACGCCGTGCTGGCTGCCAGCGTCGACGAAGATGCCGTACCGGAGGCCCGCCGGCTGATCGTTGCAGCGCGTGTCGCGGGTGGGTGGATCCGCGCGGACGTGGATGTCCTGGATGACGAACCAATCGCCGGTCACGAGCACGTCCTGGAAGGCGTTCTCGATGATGGGCAGGCCCCCGTCGCCGTATGCGCCGATGGTGATGGGCGCCTCGCGGGTGCCCGACCAGCGGATGTTCAGGGGGCCCCGCCATCGACAGCCACGCTGGAGCAGCAGGCTATCGCCGGGCCGCAGCGTGGCCCGGTTGGCGCGTGCGAGCGTGCGCCAGGCGGTGTCCGGTCGGCGCCCGTTCGCGGCATCCCTGCCCGCTTCACAGTCGACATGGAATGTCCGGCTGCTCGCAGCTGGCGCGGGGGTCGCAGTGGGTACGGCGGCACGCGCCGTCCACGAGAGTGCCGGGATGAGGAGTGCGACCGCGAGCGCAGCGGCGGTGACTGCCGCCCTGCGAGCGGCCCGGTTCAGCGCGCCGGCTCGACCGCCACGACCTGGACAGGCTGCCGGGCCGCAGTGGTGTCGTCGGGGATGACCCCGATGGCTGCGGGCTTGCCGGAACCGGCCATGGCGGCACGCACGAAGGCGCGGAACAGCGGATGTGGTCGGTCGGGACGGCTCTTGAACTCCGGGTGGAACTGGCTGGCCACGAACCAGGGGTGATCCCGCAGCTCCACGATCTCCACCAGCCGACCATCCGGTGACTGCCCCGAGATGAGCATGCCCGCGGTCTCCAGCGCCTCGCGGTACTGGTTGTTGACCTCGAACCGATGGCGATGGCGCTCGTAGATGACCTCCGTGCCATATGCCGCCTCGGCCCTGGACCCGGGCGTCAGGCGCGCCGGATAGAGGCCCAGACGCATGCTGCCGCCCTTGTCCTCCACCTCGCGCTGGTCGGGCATCAGGTCGATGACCGGCGCATCGGTGAACAGGTCGAACTCGGTGGAGTTGGCGTCGCGCTCGCCGACCACGTCCCGGGCGAATTCGATGACCCCGCACTGGAGGCCCAGGCAGAGACCGAGATATGGCACGCGCCGTTCGCGGGCATAGCGCGCCGCCAGCACCTTGCCCTCGATGCCCCGGTGCCCGAAGCCACCCGGCACCAGGACCCCTGCAACGCCCTCGAGCTGTTCCGCGACATCCTCCGCGGTGAGTCGCTCGGAGTCGACCCAGCGGATGCTGATAGCACGCTCCTCTGCCCAACCCGCGTGGCGGAGGGCCTCGGTCACCGACAGGTACGCGTCCGGCAGCTCGATGTACTTGCCGACGAGCGCGATACGCACCTCCGGCTTGGGCCGCTTGATGCGCTCCACGAGCGCCGTCCATGAAGCCAGGTCGGCCGGGCCGACCGTCTCCGCCAGGCCCAGCTCGCGGACGACCAGGTCGCCGAGCCCGAAGGACTCGAACAGCAGCGGCACCTCGTAGATCGTCTCCATGGTGGCGCACGGGATCACCGCATCGCGGGAGACGTCGCAGAAGAGCGCGATCTTGTCCCGCAGGTCATCGTCGAGCGGATCGTCGCTTCGGGCGACGATGACATCCGGCTGGATGCCGATGCTCCGCAGCTCCTTGACCGAGTGCTGGGTGGGCTTGGTCTTGAGCTCCCCGGTCGCGGCGAGGGCAGGCAGCAGGGTCACGTGGACGTACAGCACGTTGCCGCGTCCCACGTCCTTGCGCATCTGACGGATGGCTTCCAGGAATGGTAGCGACTCGATGTCGCCGACGGTGCCACCCACCTCCACGATGACCACGTCCGAGCGGCCGTCACGAGCGACCCGCCCGATGCGTTCCTTGATCTCGTTGGTGATGTGGGGGATGACCTGGACCGTGCCTCCGAGATAGTCGCCGCGGCGCTCCTTGGCGATGACCGCCTGGTAGATGCGGCCGGTCGTCACGTTGCTCGACTGGGTCAGGTTCTCGTCGATGAACCGCTCGTAGTGCCCCAGGTCGAGGTCCGTCTCGGCGCCGTCATCGGTCACGAAGACCTCGCCGTGCTGATACGGCGACATGGTGCCGGGGTCGACGTTGATGTACGGGTCGAGCTTGAGGATGGAGACGGAGAGACCCCGACTCTTGAGCAGCCGGCCGATGCTTGCAGCCGTGATGCCCTTGCCCAGCGACGATGTCACGCCGCCGGTCACGAAGACATACTTCGCCACGGATCAGGTCCTCCCCGGGGTTTTTCCGATGCTACCGGAAACGCCCTCGAAGGGCAAACCTTCGAGCGGCGCCGAGCCCCGGTGTCACCCGGAGACGGAGATGCCCTCCTGGAACCGAGCCGCGGACGGAGCCTGGGCCGCCTCCGACCCCCGTCCGGGCGCGCCCGCCAGTCGACCTTCCAGCGCACGGGCACCGAGCGCCTCCAGGAGCACCCGGGCCTCGGCGGCCGCGGCATCGGCATCGGTGGGGTCCGGGCTGAGGGTGGCGCGGTCGACGAGCGACAGCAGGAGCGTGAACCGCGCGCCAAGGTCCCGGAGCGCCGCGTGCGCCTCCCGCCAGTCTGAGGCGGCCGCGTCGTTGCGTCCCTCCAGCGCGGCGATGCCAGCCTGCAGGTTGGTGCGCACAGCGCTCGCCCAGCGGCCGTGGATGCCGGTCGCGGCCATACCTTCGAGGGACTCGCGGGCGCGGGCGATGTCGCCGTTCCAGAGCGCCGCGTGTCCGGTCACGTGATGACACATGAATCCATTCGCCGGCTCGGCTCCCTCGATACTCCAGCCAAGGAGCTCGACGTCGCGACGATCCGCCAGCGCGAGCCACATCCGGACCTGGAGCGCCAGGGTCCGTTCCTGGCTCGCGTTGGTCGCACCCATGACCTCGTCGAAGCGGGCCACATCGGCGGCCAGGCCCTGTGTGTCCCCGCGCATCGCCCGGATCGCCAGCTGGGCACCAGCCAGGTCCGACACGTCCGACTGGTAGCTTGAATGTCCCCCGAGGAGCTGGTCGAAGATGGCGAGGGCTTCGTCCCAGGCTCCCATGATCACCTGGGCGTCCGCGACATTCCCGGCCATCAGCGTGGCCCAGTCGCGATTGCCCAGCTTGCGGGCCTGATCGAGGCCACTCATGGCAGTCAGGCACGCCTGTCGAGGATCGTCGGGCGTCTGGAGGAAGCTGATATTGAGCCGGGCCCGAAGCTGTGAGGTCGTGAACCCGTGGGCCTCCGCCAGACCCAGACCACCGGAGAGCAGCACCAGGCCCTCGCGGTAGCGTGCCGCGTACAACAGGGTCGTGCCCTTGGTCAGCACCCCATCGGTGATGATGGAGATGTCATCGATGCGCTCGGCTGCGACCAGCACCTGGTCGATGAGCGTCAGGGCACGACCATAGTCATCGGCGAACAGGTACGAGCGCGCCAGCGCCCCCATGAGTGCGATGGCCTCGGGCTCCTGGAGCAGGTCCTGCGCCGCGTCGAGGGCGGGCTCGATGACCGCGATGCCATCGAGGGGACGGCCGTGGAAGGTGTGCATCATGCCCAGCGTTGCCGCCACCCTGAGCCCAGCGCGTCGGTCGCCGATGTCCGCGTAGGCAGCGGCCGCCGCGCGCATGTGTCGTTCCGCAGCCTCGTACCGGGCCGCCGCCTGGGCCGCGGTGCCGCTCATCTCCAGCAGGACCGCTCGTTCGGCGGGGTCGCGCGTGACCTCGAGCGCGGGTTCGAGATAGGCGAGCGCCTGCTCCGGGGAATGGAGGGCCGCCGCTCGTTCGGCCGCCGCCCGAAGGGCGATGCGTGCCTGGGCTCCCACGGCATCGGCCTCGGGTCCGGGATCCGAGACCCGATACGCGTCCAGGTAATGGGTCGCCAGGACGCTCGCGAGCTCGTCGTCACCCAGCGACTCGAAGTAGCGTGCCGCCGCCAGATGACGGGTCCTTCGATCACGGCGCGCCATCGTCCCGTACGCGACCTCCCGGATGAGGGCCTGGACGAAGCCGTACTGGCCACGCTCGGGTGATCTCGGGTCGCGGTTCTGGACCAGGACGTCGCGTCGGACCAGGTCCCGGAGCCGCGCCTCCAGGTCGGGATCCGGGTCACCGGTGACCGCGGCGAGGGATGCCACCGTGAAGGTCTGGCCCAGGATGGCGGCGTCCTGGAGCAGCGAGCGCTCGGCACCGCCCAGCGCATCGAGCCGGGCCGCGATGAGCGCATGGAGGGTGTCCGGGACGTCGAGATGCGACAGGTCCCCCACCGGTCGGTAGACATCGTCGACGCGCTCCAGCCGGCCATCGAGCAGCAGCTTGCGGACGGTCTCGACGGCGTACAGCGGGATGCCATCCGCACGGATGAGGATCGATTGCCGAGCGGCGTCGGGCAGCCCCGGCACGAGACCCGAGAGCAGGCCGTCCATGGCTGGGTCGGATAGTGGATCGAGGGACAGGGCCACGAAGTTCCGGCGACCAGCGCCCCAATCGCGATGTCGGTCAAGGAATTCCGGCCGGGCGAGCGTGAGCATCAGGATGCGGTGGTTGACCGACCACTCCGCCATATGGTCGATGAAGTCCACCAGGCCCTGGTCGGCCCAGTGGATGTCCTCGAACACCAGGACCGTGGTGCCCAGCTCGCTCACCCGCTCGAAGAACGTCCGCCAGGCCGCGAATAGCTCCTCCCGGTCGGTGGCACGCAGCTCTTCGATGCCCAGGAGGCCCAGCAGCTTGGGTTCGATCCAGCGGCGCTCCGCCGCGTCGGGCACGTAGAGCGCGACCGCGGCCGCGATCTTGCGGCGCGTCGTGGGCTGGTCGTCGCCCTCGGCCAGGTCGGCGCGCTTGCGGACCATCTCGCCCAGTGCCCAGAACGTGATGCCCTCCCCGTACGCAGGCGACCGGCCCTGGTGCCAGTAGACGTCGCCGACCAGGCCGTCGATGTACTTCTGGAACTCCCAGGTCAGGCGTGACTTGCCCGTGCCTGCCTGACCGGTGACCGACACGAAACGGAGGCGGCCATCCCGCTCCGTGGAGTGCAGCAGGTCCTTGAGCAGTCGCAGCTGCTCATCGCGGCCGACGAATGGCGATTCGAGGCCCTCGGACCGCCCGACGCCACCCAGCTTGCCCACGATGCGCAGCGCTCGCCACGCCGCGACCGGAGCGACCTTGCCCTTGACCAGGTGCTCCCCCGCCGGCTCGTAGGCGATCCCCTCCGCGGTCGCGCGGAACGTCGCCTCGCCCACGAGCACACCGCCGGGCGGCGCTGCACCCTGGAGCCGGCTCGCGGTGTTGACCAGGTCACCCGCCACGATCCCCTGCCCCACGGCACCCAGGGTCACCGCGGCCTCGCCCGTCAGCACGCTCGCGCGCGCCTGGACCGGCTCGCCGTCCTCGTTCCTGCCCAGGCTGCGCACGACGTCGACCAGGTCGAGCGCTGCGCGAACCGCTCGTTCGGCATCGTCCTCGCGAGCCACCGGAGCACCCCAGACGGCCATGACAGCGTCGCCGATGAACTTCTCGACCGTCCCGCCATATCGGTCGATGACCTCGCGCGCCAGGTCGAAGTAGCGCGTCAGGAGCTCCCGGACGGCCTCCGGATCGCGATCCTCGGCAAGGCCCGTGAAGCCGACCAGGTCGGCGAACAGCACCGAGACGAGCCGCCGCTCGGCGACGGCGGATGTCGGCCGAGCCAGGGCATCGGGGACGACGACCGGGCCGGCGCCGCCCGCCTCCAGGGCACCGCCGCATTCGCCGCAGAATCGTGCGACGGGGTCGTTGGGCGTGGCGCATCTGGGACACGCAGTCATCAGCTTGGCTCCGCAGGCCAGACAGAACTTACGGCTTGCGTCGTTGCTGGTGCCGCAGGCAGGGCAGGTCATGGTCGTGCCCGGGGCCTCAGGAACGACATCGGGCGGCAGCGACCATCAGCGCAGCGTAGCGCAGCCACCCGCGACTGCGGGGATGATGTGCACGACCGAGCCGCCGGCGACGGCGGTCGCCAGCTCGGCGCGTTGCCCGTCGACGAAGATGTTGATGAATGGCCGGATGCGTGGTGCCGGTTCGCAGAGGCGGTCGAACATGCCCGGCCAGCGGGCGTCGAGGACGTCGATGACGCCCGCGACCGTGTCCGCCTCCAGGTCTAGGCGTCGGGGAGCGCCCGCGAACATCTCCACCAGCGACCGCGGCAGGAGCACCGTCGCCATCCGGGTGCCTCAGGCGCCGATGACAGCGGTCTCCACGGACGAGATGCCGGGCAGGTGCGACGCGACCAGCCGCCACGTCTCGCCGTCATCCGCACTGCCGTACAGCTGACCCGTGCTGGTGCCGAAGTAGATGCTCGCCGGGTCGCCCTGGTCGGTCGCCATCGCCTCCCGGAGGACGCCCACGTATGCGTCGCGGGGTGGCAGGCCGGTCGCCAGCCGCTGCCAGCTCGCACCATCATCCTGGGTCCGCCACACGGCCATGCTGCCATCGGGCACGTACCGCCCACGGTCGTCCCCGTTGAGTGGGATGACGTACGCGGTGCTCGGCCGCGTCGGGTGGACGACCATCGGGAAGCCGAACTCGGAGGGCAGGCCGGCGGTGATCTCCGCCCACGAGTCACCGCCATCGTCCGAGCGGTAGACACCGCAGTGATTCTGCTGGAACAGCACCGCTGGTCGCGACGGGTGACGCGCCAGCTTGTGCACGCACTGGCCGGTCTCGGGATGCTGGTCGGGCAGGAACCCCGCGCGGACGCCCTGGTTCTGAGCGACCCAGCTCGCGCCCCCGTCGCTCGTATGGAATGTGCCCACGGCCGAGATCCCGACCCACATCTGGTCCGGGTCCGTCGGATGGGGCACGATCGAGTGGAGGATGAGGCCGCCGTTGCCGGGCTGCCAGTCAGGCGTGGAAGGATGCGCCCGCAGGCCGGCGACATGGTCCCATGTGAGACCGCCGTCGCGGCTTCGGAAGAGGCCGGCCGGCTCGACCCCGGCATACAGCTCCCCATGCGCAGGCGTGACGTTCCAGACGCGGGTGACGGCGGGCTCGCCCTCGCCATACGAGAGGCCCTCGCTCGACTGGCTCCATGTGTCACCCAGGTCCGTGCTCCGCCACACGGTTGGGCCGAACCAGGGGCTGCCCGCCCCCGCGAGCAGCGAGCGCGTGGCAGGGTCCCAGGTGACGTGCTGCACGGGCATCGTGCCGCAGAAGGGGCCCCGGACCCGGACGCCGGCCGCATCCGGTTCGATCACGAACGCACCCTTGCGGGTACCCACCAGGATCACGTGATTCGTCGACATCCCCACACGGTACCCAGATCGAGGGCCGGGGTCATCCCCCGATCCGCTCCCGGTGCGGCCCGTCGCGCGGCGTGAGCGTCGGTATCATCCGCCCGGAGGACGCGTCCGGCCGCGGCGTCGAGGTCCCATCAAGGCGACGCTCGTCCGGCAACGACAGCCGCATGCCAGCTCCGGGGATCGGGAGCATCGGGCATCGCCAGGACGAGGGAGACGTGACCGACCACTCCCCAGGGGCCGCTCTCGAGCACGCCCCGAAGCCGACGCCGGAACCGGCTGCGGTCGCCTCGGCACCGGATCCGGCGACGGCGGACGTGATCGATCCCGCCGGGCGCCCACTTCCGGAGCATGCGGATGCTCAGCCTGCCCTTCGTGGTGGCGGTGCTGGGGGTCGCCCTCGGGGTGTTGGTCGTGCTCGCGGCGGGTCAGGCGCTGTTCGTATTCGCCATCGGCATCGCCTTGTCGTTCTTCCTGGTGCCGGTCGTGAACCGCCTCGAGCGCCACATGCCGCGCATCCTTGCTTGCATCCTCGTGGTGGTGGCGTGCGTCGTCATCACGCTCACGGTGCTCATCGTGCTCACCATCATCGTGCTCGACCAGGGCGCGGCCTTCGTGCAGGCGTGGCCGTCGATCGTGGCCGACATCAGTGCGTCCTACGACTCGCTCGACCTGCCGTCCTGGCTGACGCAGGCCATCGACCAGATCGTGACGTCCATCCACAACGCCCTCTCGGCGGTGGAGCCGGGGACGCTGCTGTGGGGCTTCATCCAGGGGTTCCTGGGCATCATCGGGACGCTGTTCGCGTTCCTGCTGCTGCCGTTCTTCCTGTTCTACCTGCTCAAGGACCAGCCCAGGATGGCGGAGAACTTCTACCGGCAGCTGCCCACACCCTGGCGTCCTGATGTGGAGTTCGCCATCCGTGCCTTCATCGGTGACTTCGCCCAGTACTTCAAGGCGGAGCTGCTCGTGGGCGCGATCATGGGCGTCTCGGTGGCCATCGGCATGATCGTCATCGGCACCATCGTGGGTGGCTCCCTGGCCAGCTTCGCGCTGCTCCTGGGACTCATCGCCTTCGTGATGGAGCTGATACCCCAGATCGGACCCATCCTCAGCTACATCCCCGCGCTCATCATCTCGCTCACCATCTCGCCCCTCGCGGTGGCGCTCGTGAGCGTCTTCTACTTCATCGCCTTCAACATCGAAGGCTCGGTGCTGGTCCCCAACTTCGAAGGGCACATGATCTCGTTCAGCGGTGCCACCGTGCTGCTGCTCATCACCATCGGCTTCGCGCTCGGTGGCATCCTTGGCGCGATCGTCGCGCTCCCGGTGGCAGCCATCGTGCGGGACATCTTCGCCCACACCTTCAAGAAGGCCCAGCGCGAGAGCATCGTCGTCGACGAGCCGCCCGACGAGCCGCCAGCAGCCGTCACCTTGGCCGGGCCCAGCCCGGCCTGACCGGAACGGCAGACCCGACGGCACCCGTGCGTCGTTGGTGCGGCCCTGTGATCCGGGCGTTACGATCGACGTGAGAGGATCGGGCACCCACCACAGCGCGAGGTTCAGGATGCGTCAGTTCCATCGGATCGCTCGGGTCACGCTCGCGGCGGCCCTCATGCTCGGCACGGCCGGCGTCGCTGCTGCGCAGTCGCCCGCGGCCAGCCTTGGCGCGCCCGCGCTGGCCGGCACCGACTGGGTGCTCACGTCCACGGGCGCCGGCGGCAACCAGACCCCCGTCCCGGCGGGGGTGAGCGTTTCCCTGCAGATCGACGAGGCCCCGGGCGGCGCCCTTGCCGGCGGGAGCGGCGGCTGCAACCGCTATGTGGCACCGGTCACGATCACGGACTCGGCCCTCACGTTCGGACCTGCGGCCAGCACCCTGATGGCGTGCCCCGATCCCCAGGGATCGTTCGAGCAGCAGTACTTCACGGCCTTGAGCACGGTCGCCACATACGCCATCGCCGGTCAGACCTTGACCCTGTCGGACGCCAGTGGGGCCGCGGTGCTCGTGTTCGAGGCTGCGCCGTCCGCCACCGTCGAGGGCGCGTGGGTCGTGACGGGCTACAACAACGGCAATCAAGGCGTCGAGACCCCGCCCGACGGCGCCGGCCTGACGGCCGACTTCGCGCCTGACGGCACGGTCTCCGGCAACGGCGGCTGCAACTCCTTCAGCGGTGGCTACAGCTACACCGCGGACACCATCCACATCGGACCCTTGATGTCCACGATGATGGCCTGCGACGACGCGACCAACACGCTCGAGCAGCAGTACCTCACCGCGCTCCAGAACGCGACCGTGTGGGCCATCCAGGGTGGTTCGCTCGAGCTGCGTGACGACAGCGACGCGCTCCAGGTGTCATTCGCCCGACCGTAGGGAGGGATCCGTTCGACGTCGCCGGGCGTCAAGCGCGTCCCGGCGTCGTTCCTTCCAGCGGCCCGCTCGCCGAGCCGTGGCTCGTGCGTCGTCCGGCTGGCGTCATCGGCAGCGGGCACGTACCCTACGTCATGCCGGCCGCACGGTTCGCGGCCCGGACATCCCGGGCGGGTCACCAGATGGATGGCCACGCCCGGACAACCCATGGCCGCATGGCCACACAGGAGCGAGGATCCATGACCGACGAGAAGACACCTGCAGCGCCAGCCACTGACGAGACCGTCGTGATCACCGCCGAGGTCGCGGATGACAAGGGCGTCATCGCCGAGGGTGGCGTCGCCATCCAGGGTGACCACCTGCTGCTGGTTGCGCGCTTCGCGGACACGCAGGTCGCAGCCGCCGTCTACGACGACCTGCTCAACGGCGAGATCGCCGGCAAGTTCCACATCGATGGCGTGCTCGTGGCCAAGTCTGACCAGGGCGGCAACATCACCATCCAGAAGCTGACCGACCACCATACCCGGCGCGGGCTCAAGTGGGGCGTCGTCGCTGGCGTCGTGGCCGGAATCGTCTTCCCGCCCAGCATCCTCGCGAGCGCCGTCGTGCTCGGCACCGCCGGTGCCGCGGCCGGCAAGGTCGGCAATGTCCGCCAGAAGGCCAAGGTCGAGAAGGAGGTCGCCGACGTCCTGACGCCGGGCACCTCCGGAATCCTCGCCCTGATCACGCTCGAGGACCTGCCGGCAGTCAAGGAGACGATGCCCCAGGCCCAGGAAGTCAAGACGATCCCCGTCGATGACTCGACCGCAGCGGCCATCGAGAAGGCTGCCACCGACGCCAAGTAAGGCGACCCACCGACGCCAAGTAGGCGACCCACCGCTGGCCGCGTGGCGGCCAGCGGCACGCATCGAGGCCCCGGTCGAATGACCGGGGCCTCGTCGTTGCTCGGACGTGACGGTGGGTGGTTCGACCGCCCTTGATCAGACCGCGGTCTCCTGCTCCAGGTCGAGCAGATCCTCGTCGGCGTCCTCGGTGAGCTTCAACCAGACGAACAGACCCGCCAGCAGGCCCAGCGGCACCAGGATCGCGGCCGCGATCAACAGTCCGATGACCGCACCGAAGAACTTCAGGATCCCCATCGTCGTGTCGACCTCCACGTGTCGTGCTCGTAGTGGTCCAGTGTAGGACGTTCCGTCAGGGGGGTGCCAGCGCTCCCCATCAGCGCTCCGATCGGAGCCGCCACGCCGGGCCCTGCTGGACCATGATGTCGATCTCCTCGGGCGTGAACTCCGCGAGCACGTGGTGGACGCCGGTCCGGGCACCCATGAGGAGGCGCACGAGGTATGAGCCGTCCTGCTCGAACAGGAACACGTCCCGAGGCTGCTGCTGGTCCAGGTACCGGCCAAGGACGCGCAGCGCGCGTTCATATTGGCCGGCGACCGCAGGCGCGCCGTCCGGCTTGGTCCCCCGGCGTGCCCGTGCCTCGTCCATGAAGCGCGCGATGTCATCGTCGAGGAACGTGTAGGTCTCCTTCCCGATGTGCCCGGACACGTCTTCCATGTGTGCTGTCGATTCGTTGGTCGTGAGCGCGATGCCCTGGACCACGAATCCGTCGGGCGCCTCGAGGATGAGGATGCTGCGCATCCCGCGCTGGTCGATGAACCCGCCCAGCGACCGGAAGACCTCCTCGTAGTCCTGGCGTGGTCGTCCGTCGTAGATCCTCATGTCCCCACTTCCAGGATCCGGTCGTCAGGTCGGAGAGACCTCTCGTGCCCACGCCCGGTGCTCGTTCCAACCATATGCGACGACGGCGGCGAGTGTACCCACCGCGGTGGCCCTGAGCAAGGCGATGACGACGATCGGGGGGCCGGTGCCCAGGCTCCGGCGACCCCCGTCGATAGCGATCCCTCCAGCCAGCGCCCGACCCGAGCCGCAGGGACCACGGTCAGGGCAGGACGCGAGCGAGCCCATAGCCGTCGACGTCGTGCTGCGCGAAGCCGCCCAGCACGATCATGCCGTCCGGCTGCAGCGCGACGCTCTCGGCGATGTCCGGGAGCATGAAGAAGTCCACCGTGAGCGTGCCATGGTTGGCAAAGCCGTCGTCGAGCGAGCCGTCGGCCAGGTAGCGCGCGACGGCGAAGTCGGTGTTGATGTCGCCGCTCCGCCCGGCCACGACGATCCGGCCATCCGGTTGGATCGCGACAGCGGTCGCGGCGTCGCCCTGGTCGGCGACGTCGGTCGTGACCAGCCCTCCGTCCCCGAATGTGTCGTCCGGGGTCCCGTTGCTGTCCAGCCGCATCACCGCGAAACGCCGCTCTTCCGCGACGATCGCCCGACCGACGAGTACCAGCCGCCCATCGCCCTGGAGGGCGAGGCCCTCGCCGATCCGCGCCCCAGGGAGCTCGAGCACCCCGTTCGTGCCGAAGCCGGCATCGAGATGCCCATCGGCGTCGTACCTGGCGAGCTCCGTGTGGTCCGCACCATCGATGTCACCGACCGGCTCGCCGCTGACGACCACGCCGCCATCGGGGAGCAGCACCAGGTTGCGGGCCTCGTTGTTCACAGCCGCCACATCGGTCCGGACCTGACCGCCGTCGCCAAATGTCGGATCAAGCGTTCCGTCGGGACGGAAACGCGCGACCAACAGGTCCTCGAAGTCATCGCCACGGCCCTGGACGTCGCTCTCGCCGGCGACCACGATGGCGCCGTCCGGCTCGATCGCCATGGCGTAGCCCCGGCCGGGTAGCGTCCCCACGACGCGGCCGCCCGACCCGAATGCCGGATCAAGGCTGCCGTCCGGCAGGTACCGGGCAAGTGCGACCGTGGCATCGAATCCGCTGTAGCCGGCAACGACGATCCCGCCATCGGCTGCGATGGCGACCGCGAGCGCCTCCTCCTGCTTGTCGGGGATCATGTCCGTAGTCACGATGCCTGCGTCACCAAAGGTGGCGTCGAGCACCCCGTTGGCATCGAACCGGGCGACGACGAAGTCCGCGAACGTGCCGCCGACCATCACGATCCGACCGTCCGGCTGGAGGGCCATGGCCGAGCGGTCCCCACCGAAGCCTGCGGTGGCCGCGAGCCCGCCCGTGCCGAACGCCGGGTCGAGGAACAGCGAACTGGGAGGTTGGCTCGGGGCGGGTGACCCGGATGCGGCAGCTGCCATGCCTCCGGCCGAGGCGACGCTGGCCGATGTCAGCGCGGCCACCATGAGCACCAGGGCGGATGGCGTCGACCGTCGAGCAAGACCCTGCTGCATGTCCGATCCTCCGGGGTGCGAGGGTGGCAACGGAGCGACCGAGCATGGCCCGTGCTGACCCGGACGTCAATCGCCGCAAGCCGTGCGGACAGCCCTGCCGGACGGTCAACCGGGGTCGGGGGCCGTCTCCATGGCGCGCTGGGCCTCGGCCAGCCGTTCGACCAGTGCCCGTGTCAGTCGCCAGGCCGTGTCGGCATCCCGTGGTAGCCGCGCCCGGATCTGGTTCGAGCCGTAGGTCAGGCCACCCGCGAGCCCGCGGAGCGGGTCGGATACAGCGCGTGGCGCCAGGAGGCGTGCGGTCGCGGCCCGTGACCAGTCCGGGCCGAACCGGACCACGAGCTGGCCGTCCTCCCGGGCGAGCGATGCGATGCCCGCGACCTCGGCCGTGAAGCGGAGCCGGGCGACGTCCAGGAGCCGCTCCACCGGACCCGGCAGGTCCCCGAACCGGTCGATGAGCTCGGTGCGCACGGCGGCGAGCTCGGTGTGCGTGGCCACGCGCCCCAGACGTCGGTAGAGCTCCAGCTTGGCCGGCTCGTCTGGCACGTAGTCGTCCGGCAGGAAGGCATCCACCGGCAGGTCGATGACGGTCGTCTGCCGGGCGTGTCGGGCAGGTCGCTCCTCGAGGACCGCCTTCTCCTCCTCGACCGCCTCCGCCAACATCCGGGTATATAGGTCGAAGCCGACCGCCGACATGTGGCCGTGCTGCTCGCCCCCCAGGATCTCGCCCGCGCCCCGGATCTCCAGGTCCGCGAGTGCGATCTGGAAGCCAGCACCGAGCTCCGATGCGTTGAACACCGCCTGGAGGCGCTTGCGCGCGATGTCGGTCAGGCGCTCGCGTCGCCGGTACAGCAGGTACGCGTACGCCCGCCGGCTCGACCGGCCGACCCGACCCCGGAGCTGGTAGAGCTGGGCGAGGCCCAGGGCGTCGGCGCGGTCGATGATGATGGTGTTGGCGTTGGGGATATCCAGCCCCGACTCGATGATGGTCGTGCACACGAGGATGTCGTGGTCGCCGCGTGCGAACGAGATCATCACCCGCTCCAGGATGCCTTCGGGCATCTGGCCGTGGCCGACGATGATGCGCGCGCTCGGCAACAGCCGACGCAGCTGCTCCGCCTGCGCCTCGATGGTCTCGACCCGGTTGTGGACGTAGTAGACCTGACCGCCCCGGTCGAGCTCGCGCAGGATGGCGTCCTTCACCAGCCCGGCGGATGCCTCCGCGACACGCGTCTGGATGGGCAGCCGGTCCTCCGGCGGGGTCTCGATGACGCTCATGTCCCGGACACCGACGAGCGCCATGTTGAGCGTCCGGGGGATGGGCGTGGCGGACAGGGTCAGGACGTGGACCTCGGTGCGCAGCTGCTTGAGACGCTCCTTGTGGGAGACGCCGAAGCGCTGCTCCTCGTCGACCACGAGCAGCCCCAGGTCCCGGAACCGGATGTCCTTGCTCAGCAGCCGATGGGTGCCGATGACGAGGTCCACGGACCCTGCCGCGATCCCCGCGAGCGTCTCCTTCTGCTCCGCGGCGGCCACGAACCGGCTGAGCATCCGGACGGTCACGGGATATGCCGCGAACCGCTGGCTGAACGTCGCGAGATGCTGCGCCGCCAGCACGGTCGTGGGCACCAGCACGGCCACCTGGGTGCCCTCCTGGATGGCCTTGAAGGCGGCCCGGATGGCGACCTCCGTCTTGCCGTAGCCGACATCGCCGACCACGATCCGGTCCATCGGCGTATCCCGCTCCAGGTCAGCCTTGACCTCCAGGACCGAGCGCAGCTGGTCGGGAGTCTCCTGGTACGGGAACGCGGCTTCCATCTCCGACTGCCAGGGTGTGTCGTCGCCGAAGGCATGGCCGTGCGCCGAGGCCCGGGCCGAGTAGAGCTCCAGGAGCTCCTTCGCCAGGTCGGCGACCGCCTTGCGTACCCGGGTGCGTGCCCGCTGCCACTCGCCGCCCCCGAGGCGCGATAGCTGAGGCTGCTCGCCGCCCGCGTAACGGGTGATGCGCTCGATCTGCTCCACGGGCACCCAGATCCTGTCCGTGCCCGCGAAATGCAGCTCCAGGAAGTCGCGCTCCTCGGTGCCATCGCCGCCCGCCGACCGACGGACGAGCCCCGAGTAGCGGGCGAGCCCGTGGTCGACGTGGACCACCATGTCGCCGGGGGTCAGGCGCTCCAGGATGTCGCGCGGCACGACCCGGCGGAGCGCCCGCGGCCGGCGCACGCGGACCGACCCGAACAACTCCCGGTCGGTGACCAGGATGATGCCGTCGGGGCCACCCGCAAAGCCGCCGTTGAGGCTCCGGTCGACGAGCGACAGGCTGCCAGCGGGCGGCGGGTCCGGCAGCCGGCTGGTGGGGCTCGCGAGGATGTCCGAATCCGCGAGGATCTCCGCGAGTCGCGCCGACTGGTCGGACGCGAGCACGACCCGGGCACCCTCGCTGCGCCACCGACCGACCGTGACGGCGATGGACCCGATGGGCACCGGCGGCAACGACGGCTCATGCCAGCCGAAGGGGTTGCCGCCCGGCGGCGCGTCGGGAACCTCACTCTCCCAGGTCAGCTGGAGCGTCCGACCCGCCTTGAGCCGCTGCTGCCAGGCGCGCGGCTCGGGGTATGCACCCGGCCAGCCCTTGGGCAGCTCACCGGCTATCTCGAGGTCGGTCCGGCGCTCGTCGGCCTGTGCCCACAGGAAGGTCGCGGCCGCCTCAAGGTCGCCCGGCTCATCGAGGATCAGGATCGCGTCCTGGAGGTGATCGAGCGCCGTGGCTGGCGCGAGCAACCCACCCCACGTCTCTGCCGCATCCCCAAGGGCGCCACTCTCCAGCGACGCGAGGTCCGCGGCGAGCCGATCAGGGAGGCTCGCTGCCTGCCGTCCGAGTCGCCGCCGGAGCTCCGCGCCGCTCGTGCCGGTGAGCAGGAACTCGCTCGCCGGCAGGAGACGGATCATCGGCACCGCTCCGACTCCCCGCTGGTCGGCCGGATCGAACGCGCGCATCGACTCGATCTCATCCCCGAACCACTCCACGCGCACCGGCAACGGCTGACCCGCTGGGAAGACGTCGACGAGACCACCACGCCGCGTCATCTCTCCCCGGCCACCGACCTCGGGCACCGTCTCGTAGCCCAGGTCCACGAGCGCGTGCAGCACCCGGTCCTGCGACAGCCGCTGACCCGGTCGCAACACCAGCGCGTCGTGGGGCATCTGGTCGGGCGCCAGGGTCCGCTGGAAGAGTGCCTGGACCGAAGCGACGAGGACACGGGCCGAGGAGTCGGCCGCCGTCCAGGCGGAGAGCGTTGCGACGCGCGAGGCGCTCTCGTCGCGGACGAGCTCCGACCGCTCCCAGGCGAGCGCGGTCCGCGGCTCGAGGGTGATGACCGCCGCCGGGTGGCCGAGCCACGCGGCGAGCTCCTCCGCAGCGCGGTCGGCGATCTCCGCGTCTCGCGCGATCCAGACCAGACGCATGCCGGTCGCCTGGGTGAGGGCCGCGGCGAGATAGGTCTTCGCCCCGTGGGGGATCCCGGCATAGCTGACATGTCGGAGCGCCGCCCCGACCGGGCCCTCGCGAGTCAGCCGCGCAGCGAGGTCATGGAGTGCCCCGGTCGAGGCAAGGATGCCCGTCAGGCTCGCGAGGTCCGGGATCCGGTGTCGGGCGCTCTCGCCGGAGGCAGACGAGGATGCCGCGCGGGCCGTCGTGGCCGCGTCGACCTGGGCGTCGATCCGCCGGTCGCGTCCCCGGCGGCCACGCAACGAGGTGCGTGGCTGGGTCATCTGTGGGTCCCGGCGTCCGTTCGCAGCACCCTGCGCCAGCCGGTTCGGGTGCGAAGGATGCCCTCCGCGTCCGGCACCGTCGAGCCCACGGAACCGGGCGCCGCGGCTTGCTCGTCAGCGTTCTCCACCGATGCCCCCGCCGTGGTACCCGTTGCCGACTCGTCGGTCGGCTCGGGCAGCCGCCACGCGTTCCAGCGGTTCGCGGCCCGCGCACCACCGTCGCGCGCCCATGACTCGACCGCGTCCGCCGCCGCGTCGAGGACTCGGTCCAGGTCGGCCTGCTCGTCGGCGGTGAACGCGGAGAGCACATGGTCGATGGCGGAGCCGCCGTGGCCTCCGATGCCGACCCGCAGCCGCGGGAACTTCTGGGTGCCCATCTCGGCGACGATCGAGCGCAGGCCGTTGTGGGTGCCGGCGCTGCCCTCCTCGCGCAGCCGGAGCCTGCCGAGCGGCAGGTCGAAGTCGTCGACCACCACGAGCATATCCTCGAGCGGCACGTGGTCGCGCGCGAGCACCTTGCGTACCGCGACGCCCGACAGGTTCATGAACGTGGTCGGCTTGACGAGCGCCAGGTCGATGTCCCGGTATCGGCCGCGGACGGTGACCGACGCGTCGCGCGACTTCTGGCGTCCGGACAGCCCCGCCCGATCGGCGAGCCGGTCGAGGACCATCCAGCCGATGTTGTGACGCGTTCGAATGTACTGCGAGCCGGGGTTCCCCAGCCCGATGACGACCTTCACTGGCTCCTCGCGGGCACGCGGACGAGCCGCGACCCGATGTTCCCGGATCGGCGGCGGACCCGGATGGTAGCAGCCAAGGCTCGCGCTCGGGATGGCCCTGGACGGCGCGTGCGAGTCGGCCGCCACCCCCCAAGGTGACGGCCGGCTTGGCGCCGCGGCGGCTGCTGAACCGTTGCGTCTCGCAGGATCGATCGCTGAGCGGTGCTTCCGACCGTTGAGTCGTCCGGCAACGTCCGCTGCAGGTCGTCCGTAGACCGTTCAGCCTCGGGATCCCCCGCTGGTGGGTCAAGACCGCTGCTGCGCGAGCCCTCGCCCGCGTTCGCTGGTCGCGTCGCCCGCTGCCGGGTCGATCGGTGCCGCCAGGAGATGGGTGCCAGCGGCGAGGAGGACGCCGCCGGAGGGTGTTACGGGGCGAGCCGCTGCCAGCTCATGTCCGAGCCCGCGGCGCGATCGATGATCTCGACAGGGACGGACCCGGCGACGTCGACGACCATCAGCATGTCGCCATCCTGCCAGGCGATGACCTTGGTGCCATCGGGCGACCATCGGAAGGCGCAGTTGCAGCCGAGCGGAGGATGGTCCAGCAGCCTGCTGTCGGAGCCATCGGGTGCTACCACGGAGATCTGGTATGGGCCGGCGGCGGCGGCCGCGCCAACGGAGGCGATCCGGGAATCGTCGGGAGCCCACACCGGCCAAACCAGGTTCTGTGCGGGGTCGCCGATCGCGGCGGTACCGCTCCCATCGACGGCAGCCACGAAGATGTTCGAGATGTGAAACGGTAACCCTGCGTGATAGGCGATCCGCTCCCCGTCTTGGCTCCACTGCGGATAGGCGTATGCCCAGGGATCGTTGGTGGCCGCGCCATCGATGAGTCGCTGCCCGGTCCCGTCCGCCCCGATCACGCTCAAGCCCTGTGGGACGGTCTTGGCATCGTCGCCCATGCCGCCACTCTGGAAGGCGATCATCCGATCATCGGGCGACCATGTCGGCGCCTGCCCGGGGGTCACCAGCTCGACGGGGTCGCCTCCATCGACCGGGACGACCATGATGCGGTCAGTGGCCAGGAGGCCCTTCGTCGCCCGGTCGGCATATTCCAGTGACCGCCCGTCGTGGGACCAGGACACGTGCCACGACACCGGCGGGAGCGTCACACCCTCGACCAGTGTCCTGGCGTGGAGGCCGTCCGCGTCCATGACCTTGATGGCCGCCGGGCCGTCGGCTTGCTGCTGCGAGAAGTACGCGATCTGCGTGCCGTCCTGTGACCACTCCGGCGATGTGTCCAAGGGACTTGAGCTGCCGCCAGGCTGCGACGAGCGCCTCCTGGGTGGCATCCTCGGCCTGGTCGCTATCCCGGACGATGAGTCGCGCGATGCAAAGAGCTTGGTGACCGAACCACGTGTCAGCTCAGAGAACGCGTCGTGATCACCTGCCATCGCCCGTTCCACGAGGTCCCGATGCATCGGGCCTCCCGCTCCGTCGCGACGTGTCCGCCGCCGAGGGCACGACCTTGGTGGCCGCGCTCAAGCATATGTGGCCTGTCGATGCCAGCACGGTTCGATCATCGCCCCCTGAGCCCCGATGGCCCCGATGGCCCCACCGGCCCTGATGGCCCCTGAGCCCCTGATGGCTCAGGCCGCCGCGTCCCCGCGCTCCGATGGCGCCGGGGGTGGGGCCACGACCTCGCGTCCGGCCCGGGGCGCCGGCCGGCTGGCGGCGGGTGTCCGGCGGACCGCGACCGCGAGCACGATGCGGTAGCCGGTCAGGAAGACGACGCCGGCGGTCAGCAGCAGGTAGCCCCAGAGGGCCCAGGGGGCGCCGGTGTCGGTGCCCGCCATGAGGCCGTGGGCGGTGGCCCCGAGGAAGGCGAGGAACGTGAGGTAGTGGAGCGTCCGCCAGCGCTTCTGGCCGATGCGCCTGCGGAGCGAGAAGCTCGCGATGACCACGACCGTGATGAGCAGCGACAGCTGGCCGAGGCCGACCCACAGCGGCCGGTAGGGGCCCGTGAAGGGCAGGAACACCTCGGCGACCGTGAAGGGCACGCTGGCATCGAGCGTGAGCATCGCGGCGTGCACGAGCGCGAGCCCGAGGCCGATGGCCGAGAGGTCCTGGTGGAGCGTGAACGACACGGTCCGGTGGGCGAACGCGTCGAGGATGCCCGTCGAGAGCAGCAGGCCGTAGATGACCGACCCCGCGAGCACGAGGTAGGCCAGCAGGCCCAGCAGCCGGGTGGCATACCAGGGGATGCGCGACTGCTCCGCGGTGACCCAGGTCCGGAGCGCCTCGAGGGCGCCACCACCGGTCGCGAGCAGGACCAGCCCGACGGCGCCCAGGAACACCGCCCAGCGGAGGGTCCGGGTGCGCGGGTCGAGGCCCCGGTACCTCATGCCAGCCAGCCCTGGGTGCCCGGGGTGGCCACGAGCGCGCCGTCGGAGAGCAGCAGGATGGCGCCCCGGACCGCCGGGTCGTCGAGCAGCCCGAGGGCATCGTCCGAGCCCGCGATGACGGCCGCCTTGGCGAGCACCTCCGCGGCCCGCGCGGAGCCCGCGATGACCGTGGCCTGGACGACGTCGGTGACCGCCGGGCGGCGGGTCCGGGGATCGATGAGGTGATGGCGGGCTGACCCGTCAGCGCCCGCCGGCGGCCAGCGGTGGACGCTCGTGCCCGAGGTGGCGATGCCCAGCATGCCGCCCGCGATGCGCCCGTCGAGACGGACCACCGCGAGCTGGCCCGCCGCATCGGGCCGGGGGTCGGCGACCGCGATGTCCCAGGCGGTGTCCGGGTCGATGCGCAGCGCGATGTCGCCGTCGGCATCGACCATCGCCGCGGGGTACCGGGCGAGCAGCGCCAGGGCCCGGTCGGCGATCCAGCCCTTGGCCACCCCGTCGAGGTCGAAGCGGCAGGGCCCCCGCCGCTCGACCCGCCCGCCCCGCCGGCCGCGCACGAGGTGCCAGGGGGCCCGGGCGGGCATGACCCGGGGGTCCCCGCCCGGTCCCGGGTCGCTGCCCGACTCGGCCGCGAGGCGCGCGTCGAGCAGCGTCACATCGACGATGCCGGGTGCCATGTCGACCGCCCGCTCGGCCCAGTCGAGCAGCGCGGCGAGCGTCGGCCGGACGGCCGTCGAGGGCCGGCCCGGGTGGGCGTTGAGCGCCGCGAGGTCGGACGTCGTGGTGTAGCGCGTGAGCCGGGCGGCCCAGCGGTCCACCCGGCGGGCCAGCCGCTCGAGGTCCGCCGCCACACCGGGGGCAGCGGCCCGGGCTGCCGCCACGCGCAGCAGCAGCGTGCCCCCCATGGACGGCACCCCGAGTGCCCGCTCCTCGCGGGCCACCGGCCCCGGTGGCGGGACCGCCTCGGCGAATGCGACAGACCTCATCGCGTCAGGGCTTTCCCGACTGCCGGGTCTTGGTGACCACCCGTCGGACCACGGTCTGCCGGGTCTGGGCGGGGCGAGCTGCGATCCTGGTGACGACGATGCGCGGCGTGGGGACCGCACCGGAGATGACCTTGGCACCCTTCGGGGCCTTCTGGCCTGGCTTCAACTGGACGTACTGGGTGCGGTGTTTGACGATGACCTCGGGCTGGGCGGTAGCGAGCGTCTCCACGCTGACCGCATCGGCCGCGATCGCGTCCCCGGAGGGGCTGGGGAACCGCACCAGCCCGGCGGCCATGATGGAGACGGCCGCGATGGTCCCCGCCCCAAGGGCCAGACGCATCGGCCGGGGGTCTGGCCGTGCCTTGGGCGCGGCCGGGACGGAGTGGATGGCGGTCGGCACGGGTCGGGCCGCGGGTGATGGACGCGGCGCAGCCGATGCCGTCGGTGCCGGTCGAGGCGAGATGGTCGAGGGACGGGGCGGCAGTGGCCGCGGTTCACCGGCCATCAGTCGTCGCCCCCTTCGTGCTCGCCACCGTCGTCGCCGCCGCGCTTGCTGGGCACGACCTTGGTCACGTGCACGATCTTGACCTTGGGCTGCTTGGTGACCGTCGAGGCCGGGGCACGCTTGGTGACATGGATGACCTTTGGCTTGGGCGCTGGACGCACGTACACGGTCGTGGTCTCGACGCGCGTGATGGGCTTGACAGATGGGGCATCGGTGGCTGTGACTGCGGCGGCCTGGGGCTGCTCGGCATCGACGGGAGCCGCGGCCGGGGTGAGGCCCGTTGCCGCGAGTCCCAGGCCGAGCACCATGGCGGCCGCGATGCCACCGAGGATGATGGCGAACCGGTGGATCATGGCGTTCTCCGATAGGGTGGTGGCGATACCGGCAGTGTCGGATCGGCCGGTTGGAGCGCCCTGTGGGACGCATGAGAGTTCTCACAGGAACGCCCGCAAGCCATTGCGCGCCGCACCGCGCGGCCGGAGGATGGGGTCATGCGCATCCTTGTCGTGGAAGACGAACCCCGGATGGCTGCCGCCATCCGGCGCGTCCTCATCGCCGAGCGACATTCGGTCGATGTCGCGGAGGACGGCGTCGGCGCCCTCGCCCTGGCCGGCGACCGTGACTATGACGTCATCGTCCTGGACCGGATGCTGCCCGACCTCGACGGGCTGGAGGTCCTCCGACTCCTTCGTTCCCGTGGCGTCAGCACGCCCGTGCTCATGCTCACCGCGTTGGGCACCCTGGACCACCGCGTTTCCGGCCTCGATGCCGGTGCCGACGACTACCTGCCCAAGCCGTTCGCCTTCGCGGAGCTGCTGGCCCGCCTGCGTGCCCTGGCCCGGCGCGCCCCGGAGCTCACCGGCGAACAGCTCGTGGCGGGTGACATCCAGCTCGACCCGGTCCGCCACCGGGTGATGGTGGCCGACGAGGCCGAGGACCTCTCGGCGCGCGAATATGCCCTCCTGGGTTATCTCATCCGCCAGGAAGGACGGGTGGTCACACGGCAGCAGATCCTCGATGCGGTCTGGGGTGCCGAGCCAGACGTCTACTCCAATGTCGTCGACCTCTACGTGCACTATCTTCGCCGGAAGCTCGAGCGGCTGGGCCGTCGTGACGCCCTCAGGACCGTCCGGGGGGTCGGCTATGCCCTGACCGCAGATGTCGAGAGTCCGACCGGCAGTCTCAGCGGATGAGCATGCGTCGGGGCGGCCGACGCTCGGCCGTGGCCGGAGGCGACCGGATGGACGAGCTCGTCGGGCGCACCCAGCGCCGGCTGGCCACGTTCACGTTGCTGCTCGTCTCGGCGCTGTTGCTGGGCGTCGGCGTGGCCACGGCCCTGGTCGCGACGCGGCTGATGGATGCCAACGTCGACCGGGCCCTTGCGGCAGCGGCTGCGGCGGCGACCAACCCCGGCAATGAGGTCGGCGAATCGGAGCAGCTGTTGGGGCCCGCCGACACGTTCGTGCTGTTCCTCGACACCCAGGGGACGGTGGTGGCCAACCCGTCGGGGGTGTCGTTCACCGGGCTGCCTGACCTCGCCGGCCTCGATCACGCCAAGGCTACCGGCAGGGACCAGCGCGATGTGTCCGTCGGCGGTGTCCACATCCGGGTGCTCACCGTGCCAGGGCCTACGAACACCGGCGAGGACGGAGCGACCGGCCCGATGTTCGTCCAGGCCGGCTTCCTCCTGACACTGCACGAACAGCAGGAGTCGCAACTGCTGTGGACCATCGGGGTCCTGTCGCTCGTCGGCCTGGTCGGCGCCGCGCTGGTGACGTGGCTCGTCACCCGTCGGGCACTCGTCCCCGTACGTGCTGCCTTCGCTACCGAACGGCGATTCGTGGCTGCCGCATCCCACGAGCTGCGGACCCCGGTGGCCATCGTGCGGGCCTCAGCAGAGATCCTCGACCGTGAGGGTCTCGTCTCGACGGATGGCCAGCCGTTCGTCACGGACATCGTGTCCGAGACGGACCGGATGGGTCGGCTCGTGGGCGACATGCTCGCGCTCGCGTCCGCGGAGGCGGGGGCCGTCAGTGTCGAGCGCCATCCGGTGGACCTCGTGAGCTGGATACAGGACCTCGCGCGGCGCGCCGATTCCATGGCCGGTACGCACGGCCTGACGATCCGGACGGACCTGCCAAGCGCGTCATCGGTGGTGGTCGAGGCCGACGAGGACCGCTTGACCCAGGTGTTGCTCATCCTCGTCGACAATGCCATCGAGCACTCCCCCAGCGGCGGCACCATCACCCTCGGGCTGACGCTCCAGGGCGGTCGCGCCTCCATCTCGGTCAGCGACCAGGGTCCGGGGGTGCCGGTGGCGGACCGCGAGCGGATCTTCGAGCCGTTCGCGCGCCTGCCGGGTGCCCGACGAAGCGCCTCCGGCTCCGGATTGGGGCTCGCCATCGCGCGGCAGCTGGTGGGTCGCCACGACGGCGAACTCGTCGCCGAGGACGCGCCCGGTGGTGGCGCCCGCTTCGTCCTGCGACTGCCGCCCGGCCCACCCAGTGTCACGGGCGATGCCCCGGCGGGCCGAACGCTACCGGGTTCGGGAGACCCCTGACAGCAACCGTCCTTCGAGCGCGCGCAGCGCGGCCTCCTCTGCGGGCAAGGCGTGGTCCCAGCCGCAGATGTGGAGCGCCCCGTGCGTGACGAGCAGCCGAAGCTCATCGGCCGGTGACCACCGGACATCGCCCGTCTGCCCGCCGCGACCACGCTCGGCTTGGTCGATGGCGCGCTCCACGGAGACGACGATGTCGCCCAGGTCGAGGCGCAAGCCGGGCGGCAAGGCGAACACCGGACCGGATCCGAGCCGAACTGCCGGGTCCTGCCCGTCGTGCAGCGGAAAGGCACCCGGGTCCAGCAGCGGGAAGGAGAGGACGTCGGTCGGCCCTTCGTGGCCCATGTGCTGCTGGTTCAGGTGGGTGATCTCCGCGTCGTCGGTCAGGGTCAACCCGATGCGCGCCGGGATGGGGGCCTGGCCCGCGCGGAGACCCGCCACGAGCGCCCGTGTCAGCGCCGCCACCGACAGCGAACGGGGGATGTCCGTCCGGATCGTGAGGTCGATGCGGAACCCGTCGAGATACCGGCTGCGCTCGACCGTGGTCGGATCGCTCAGTGGACGACCTCGGCGGTCATGACGCGGCACGCCGCGATTCGATCTCCACGATCTTGTTCTGGGGATACTCGATACGCCGGTGGTACATCCCCAGGAGCTGCGCGATGAACGCCTCCCGGATCTTGTCGAGGTCGCGCAGCGTCAGGTCGCACTCGTCGAACTGACCATCCTCGAGCCGCTCCGCCGTGATGCGGCTGACCATCGCCCGGATGGTCGCCTCGTCATGGCTCGACAGCGACCGCACGGACGCCTCGACGCTGTCGGCGAGCATCAGGATGGCGGCCTCGCGGGTCTGCGGCTTGGGGCCCCGGTGGCGGAACCGCTTCTCGTCGATGGTGTCGGCGACGCTGTCCGCGGCCGCGGAGCCCGGCACGGCACCCGAAGCCGCGACCGCCTCCTCGCGTGCCTTGTTGTAGAAGAAGCTCATGCGGCCGGTGCCGTGATGCTGCGGGATGAACGAGATGACCGGCTTGGGCAGCCGGTACTCGTACGCGATATCGATGCCATTGGCCACGTGTGCGGCCAGGATGGCCGCGGACTGCTCGGGGGCCAGCTCGTCGTGGGGGTTCGGCTGGCCAGCGGTCTGATTCTCGATGAATGCGGACGGGTTGGCCAGCTTGCCGATGTCGTGGTAGTACGCTGCGACGCGCACGATGAGCGGGTCGGCACCCACCGTCTCCGCGGCTCGTTCGGCAAGGTTGCCGACCATGAGCGAGTGATGGTACGTGCCGGGGGTCTCCAGCAGCAGCCGGCGAAGGAGTGGCTGGGAGGGGTTCGCAAGCTCCATGAGCTGGTACGAGGTGGTGATGCCGAAGACGCTGCCCAGGATCGCGAACGAGCCCGCCGCAAGCACGGCGGCGCCGGCAGCGGCGGCAAGGGAGGCGAGCGCAAGCTGGAGCAGCCCCGCGGCGTCGCCGTCACCCAGGAGCGCGAATGTCGTCACGACCGCGACATTGACGACCGCCATGGCGATGCCCGCCTGGACGTACTGGCTGACACGCTCACCCCGCCGGATGACGATGAGCCCCGCCAGACCGCCCAGGAACACGTACGCACCGACCTCCGCGATGCCCGTGACGGCACCGGCCAGGACGCTCAGCAGCGCCAGCATCACGAGGCCGACCCCGGCATCGAGGAGCACCGTGAGCAGCAGCGCGGCGGCTGCGGTGGGCACCAGGTAGGGCAGCACCGAGCGTTCCGCGGTCACCCGGAGCACGAGCGTCGATACCAGCAGCACGAGGCCCATGAGCAGCAGGGCGCTGTTGCGGTGCCACAGCTGTGGCCGGAATCGCCACACCCAGCTCAGCAGCAACGCGACCAGCAGTACCGCAAGCATCAGCCAGCCCGCGAGCTTCGCGAGGTCCGTGCCAGTGTCACGCAGTGGGATGAGGCCCACCGCGAGGATGGCCGCGATCGCGGCGACCAGCAGTGAAGCAGCGACCACGAGGCGCACGGCATCGCGCCGGGTGAACGCCAGCAGTCGGGTCGAGCGGCGAGCGATCATGGGTGCGGGGCTAGGAGCCCCCAGCACCCTCATGTGCGGGATCGTGGGCGGCCAGGTCCGCGCGGGCAAGCTCCTGGGCCACCAACGACGACACGATCCGTCCGTCGGCGCGGCCTTTGGTCCGCGGTGACAGCCAGCCCATGACCCTGCCCAGGTCGCGGGCGGAGGTCGAGCCGGTCTCGCCGATAGCCTGGGTCACGAGCGCCTGGATCTCGGCCTCCGTCAGCTGCTGCGGCAGGTACGCCGCGATGATGTCCGCCTCCGCCCGCTCCTTGGCCGCGAGGTCATCACGCCCGACCTTCTGATAGGCCTCGATGGACTCCCGCCGGCTCTTGGCTTCCTTCGTGAGCACGCCGATGAGCTCGTCATCCGTCAGGGGACGACGAGCTGCGACTTCGCCATTGTGGACAGCGGACAACACCATCCGCAGGGTGTCGCGCGTGAGCGCATCACCCTGTCGCATGGCGGTCTTCAGGTCTTCCTGGAGTCGATCTGCGAGAGTCACCGGTTGCTCCTGGGCACTCCGCCCGGGAGACCAGGCGTCAGGGCCTGCTCGACCATGGTGGTCGGCCAGGTGCCCCTCTGCCTAGTCCTGGCGGGTGGCCTTCTTGCGCTTCGCTTCCTTGCGCTTGCGCTTCACGCTCGGCTTCTCGTAGTGCTCGCGTCTTCGAGCCTCCGCGAGGATGCCGCTCTGCTGGATCTTCTTGTTGAAGCGTCGGAGGGCGCTCTCGAAGGTCTCGTTCTCACCGACACGGACCTCTGCCAACCTCGGATCGACCTCCCGCCCGGCTGACGATGATGCCCGGGCACGTCGGCCCGGGGCCGGATGCCGGGCTGGGTGCGCGCATGAGTGCGGGTGGGCGATCCTGTCGGTCGCGATACGACCAACTGGTTTGGGCATCACCCGCGCGCGAAGAGCCGGCGGAGTGTACACCACGCCCGGCGCCGGGGTCTCCGCGGCGGATCCCATCGCGGGCGACGCGCTTGCTCCGCGCCCACAGATGAGCGACCAGGCTCTCGGAACTCCTGGCGTCGGCTGCGTGAGTGTCTCATCTGCACCGGGGAACATCACCCGGACGGTGTTCCCATCATCGCGCCGACCGACCGAAGCACTCCCCGGACGCAGCCGGCTCGCTACACTCCCGGTGCATGCCCGAGTACCCCGATCCGAGTCTGTTCACGTCGGTCGTCGATATCGTGGATGACGCGGCTCTCCGGTATCCGGCCGATCGACCGACGCTCAGCCTGCGGACGGACGATGGCATCGACCTCGCCTGGTCCGCTGCCGAGCTCCGTCGGCGGGCGCGTCTCGCGGCCTGGCGACTGCGCGCGGCGGGCCTCAGCCCGGGCGACCGGCTCATGACCTGGAGCCCACCCACCCCCAGGGTGCCGGCGGTCTTCTGGGGCGCGGCGATGGGCGGCATCGTGCTCGTGCCACTCGACCTGCGGATGGCTCCTGCGGTGCTCAAGCGGATCGCCGACCGTGCCGGCACGACGCACATGGCGCTTGGTACGGGTCCGGACGCGCCGGACCCCGATGGCGCGGGTCTCGACGGTCTCGTCATCCACCAGCTCGACGAGCTGACCGCGGACGCCGACGTGAGCTTCCCGACGGACTGGGAAGCACAGCTCGACGCATGGTCGCGGCCCGTCCGGTCCGACCTCTACCAGATCGTCTATACCTCGGGCACCACGAGCGCGCCGAAGGGCGTGATGCTCACCCACGGCAACATGCTCTCGACCGTGGAGCTGTGCAAGGCACTCTTGCCGCCACGACCGTTGCGAGTGGTCTCCCTGCTGCCCCTGTCCCATCTGTTCGAGCAGGCCCCGGTCCTGATGTACGGAACGCTCATCGGCGCCGAGGTGATGTACGTCCGCTCGCGCAATCCGCGGGTCATCTTCGAGGCGCTCCGGGAGCTGCAGGTCACGACGATGATCGTCACGCCGCAGCTGATGGAGTTGTTCTGGTCAGCCATCACGCGCGAGGTCGACAAGCAGGGCAAGCGGGCGACCTTCGATCGGGCCCGGCGTATCGCCCGTCACCTCCCCTATCCCGCCAGACGCCTGCTGTTCCGCTCCATCCACAAGCAGCTCGGCGGCGAGTTCAGCATGTTCGTGTCCGCCGGCGCGTACCTGCCGCCAGAGATCCAGCGCTCGTGGGAAGACCTCGGCGTGCTGGTGCTCCAAGGCTATGGCGCCACCGAATGTGGTCCTGCCGCGGCGAACTCCGAGCGGCATCATCCAGCGGGGGTGGTCGGCCGGCCCATCCCACCCATCCAGCTGCGGCTGGCCGATGACACGTCCGAGATCATGGTCGCGGGACCCAGCGTCAGCCCCGGCTACTGGCAGGACGCCGACGCGACCGCCGCGGCATTCGAGCCCGATGGCTGGTACCACACGGGCGACATCGGGCACTTCGATGCCAACGGGGACCTGGTGCTGTCGGGTCGCATCAAGAACATCATCGTGCTGCCCAATGGTCTCAATGTCTTCCCGGAGGACGTGGAGGCCGCGCTCCACGACCACGGCATCTCCCAGTCCGTGGTGCTCGAGACCGCACCCGGTCGCATCGAGGCCGTCGTCCTGCCGCCCGGCACACAGCCCATCATCGCCCCCGGTCGCGGCGGCCAGGAGGCGCGGGACCCGGAGCAGGAGGCCGCCGTCCGCAAGGACATCGAGGGCATCGTCAAGGCCGTCAACGGCGACCTCAGCATCCACCAGCGCATCGACGCCTGGCGCCTCTGGCCGGAACCGGACTTCCCGCGCACCCACACGCTCAAGGTGCGTCGCGACGCCATACGAGAGTGGGCCTCGGCCGACATCCCGCTCCAGGTTCGCGACGACCCGAGCCTGCTGTCGGAAGCGCCGGGCGGTCAGCCACCGGGGTCCGCCTCGACCCCTACTTGACGACCGGGAACGGCTGACCGACCAGCGAGATCGCCTCGAAGGCACTCCGTGACGCTGCGGCATCGCTCGCGCGCGACCCCGAGTACCACGTGAACACGATGGTGCTGCCGACCTGGGCCACGCTGAACTGGGCGTCCGTCGGGAAGTTCGTCTGGCCGAAGCCGGATGCGAGATAGTGCGCAAGCTCCGTGCCCGCGACCGACGCGGCCGCGTCGGTCGTCAGGTCGTAGATGACCACGTACCCCTGGTCTGCATCGGGACCGGACACCTGGAGCACGACGCGTGGTGCCTGCGTCAGGGAGGCGGGCTCGGACGGTCGATAGGGCACGACGGGCGGGAACATCTGGTAGCCACTGTTGGCAAGCGTCTGGGTCACCAGTCCGACCGTGCCAGCAACGGCCGACGAGATCGAGGTCATCGGCGTGGGCAGCGGCTGCGCGATATCGCCAACGCCCGGGCTCGAGCCACCGCAGCCGACGACCAGGGTGGTGCTCAGCGCCATCGTCGCGAGCACCCCGGAGCGCCTCATCCGGGCGGCCAGCTCATGGGCCGCCCACCCATGAGGTGGAAGTGGAGGTGGTCCACTGTCTGCCCCGCGGCGGACCCGCTGTTGGTCACGATACGGAACCCGGCGTCGGCGATGCCGAGCTCGCGAGCGAGCCGGGCACCGACCGAGAACAGCCGGCCGACGATAGGGGCCTCGGCATCCGTGAGCGAGGCGGCAGAGACGATGTGGCGCCGCGGCACGAGCAGGACGTGGGTCGGCGCTCGGGGAGCGATGTCCGCGAATGCGACCATGAGCTCATCCTCGAACACCAGCTTCGCGGGCAGCTGTCCGGCCGCGATGCGACAGAAGAGGCAGGCCGGGTCGAAGGCGGCCGAGCCGGGCCTGGGGTCATGCATCGGGTCCGGCGAGGTTGCACTCATCCGAGGGGCCGCTCCACGTCCAGCACGACCCAGTCGGTCTGCTGATCCCGACCGACGATGCGCAGCCCGGCCTGGCCGAACGCCGTCACCACCTCCGGTTCGCGGTCGACGAAGATGCCCGACGCCAGGATCCGCCCGCCGGGCCGGACGGACGCTGTCAGCGCTGGCGCGAGCTCCACGAGCAGCGACGCGATGAGGTTGGCGAGCACCAGGTCGAATGGTCCCCAGCGCTTGGCCATGGCCGCTCCGACCGGCACCGAACCACGAGCGGTGACCACCCGGCGCGCTACCCGGTTGCGTCGTGCGTTCGCGGTGGTCGCCTCGACCGCGATGGGATCGGTGTCCACGCCCAGCACCGTCCGAGCGCCCAGGAGCACCGCCGCGATGGCCAGGATGCCTGACCCGGTGCCCACATCCAGGACACGGGCATCATCCAGGAGCCCGGCATCGGCCCAGCGTTCGATGCCCGCCATGCACAGCCTGGTGGTGGGATGCAGTCCGGTCCCGAATGCCATGCCCGGATCGAGCGCCAGGACCACGTCCCCTGGCCGCGCGTGATGTCGGCGCCAGGTGGGCCGGATGACGAGACGCTCACCGACCCGCAGCACCGGGAAGTGCTCCTTCCAGGCGGCCGCCCAGTCCTCTTCGTGGACCGGCTGGACGACGAGCTCGCCGATGGGGCGTAGACCAAAGGCCTGGAGATGGCCCAGATCGCGCCGGACGGCGTCGATGGCGGACTGCGCCGCGAGCGCATCGAGCGCCGGGATGTACGCCCGCAACGTGGCCGGCTGGTCGGTAGCGGGTGCGGCGGCGAGGCCCTCGTCGACGAGCGTGAAGGGGACCTCGACCGAGACCCCGCCCGGCGCCACCCGCGACAGGATCTCGCTCACGGCCTCCACCGCCTCCTGGTCGGCCACGACCGACAGCTCGAGCCAGGTCCCGGCGGCCATCCCCTCGCGCTCGGCGGCAGGTCCAGATCCGGGCACCGGCGCGGCGGCCACGAGGGTCTCGACGACGCTGCTCAGCTGATCGCGTCCTTGAGTCGGTCCGCGATCCCCCGCTTGCGGCGGCCGCGACCAGTCTGGGCAGGACCACCGGCAGTCGCGGCCGCTGGCTCATCCGCGCGCTCCCCGGACTCCATCGCGAACTCCTCCAGGAGGCTGCGTTGTCGTGGGCTCAGACGCGTCGGGACACGGACGTCGACCATGACGTGGAGGTCGCCCCGGACGCCCGGGCGGCGAAGGTGAGGGACACCCCGGCCACGCAGCCGGATCTCGGCACCCGGCTGGGTCCCGGCCTTGACCTCCACGAGCTCCTCACCGTCAGGCGTGGGAACGGGGACGCGGGCACCAAGGGCGGCCTGACTGATGGAGACACCCAGCTCGTAGTACAGCTCCGTATCCTGGCGACGGAGGCTGGGATGGGGCTGGATGTGGGTGACGACATAGAGGTTGCCGGCGACCCCACCGCGCGGCCCCGCCTCGCCCTCGCCCGACAGCCGGATCTGGTGACCATCATCGATGCCCGGGGGGATGGTGACCCGGAGCGTCCGCTTGAGCTCCGTGCGACCCTCGCCGCGGCAGACCGGACAGGGCTTCTCGACGATGCGCCCGACACCCCGACACCGACCGCAGACCGTCACGTTGACCATCTGGCCCAGCAGGGTGTTCCGCACCTGGCGAACCTCGCCCGAGCCATTGCATTGGGGGCAGGTGATCGGCGTCGAGCCCGGCTCGGCGCCGCTGCCGGCACATGTCTCGCAAGTACCCAGTGCCGTGAATGTGATGTCCTTCTCGGCTCCCCGGATGGCCTCGTCGAAGGTCAGGCGAAGGTCGTACCGCAGGTCCGCGCCGGCGGGCGGACGGCCGCGGCGGGTGTCGTTGGTGGTCGCGCCACCAAAGAACGCGTCGAAGATGTCGCCGAAGCCGGAGAAGCCACCGAACGGGCCGAAGCCCTCGGCACCCGCGCCACCGACCCCCGCCCGTCCGAACGTGTCGTACGCCTGGCGCCGGTGCGGATCGGACAGGACCTGATACGCCTCGTTGATCTCCTTGAAACGTTCGTCCGCCTCTGGCGTGGTGTTGACGTCCGGATGCCACTGCTGGGCGAGCTTCCGGAAGGCGCGTTTGAGCTCATCGTCGGTCGCGCCCTTGGGGACGCCCAGGATGTCGTAGTAGTCGCGGGTCGATGCCATGGTGCCCGGCGAGTATAGGCAAAGTGCGCCTGCGCCCCGGACGAGGCTGCGGCGCCTTCATCGAGCAGCCTGCACGCGACAGTCGAGCCCCAGGACTCGGCATCGCCGTCCGTGGTCGCCTGTTGCCAGGCGCTCTCGTGTGCGGCGCCGAGCTCCGCGATGCGGAGCATGCGAACGGCACGGTTGCAGGCGGCCGCACGAGCGTCGGGGCCCTGCTCCTTCGCATGGTCGTCCAGGGAAGCGGGTGTCATCGCCCGTGAGACTCACCCGCACGTCATGCTCGGGTGCCACCAGCGTCATGCCAGTGGTTGCGATCCAACGGGTTACCCGCCCTGCCCGCTGCGTCGCGTCGCAGCTCCCGCGTCACGATCTTGCGCCATGGCCGCAGCTCCCGCGTCACGATCTTGCGCGATGACAGAACGTCTCGGCGGGATCGGCGCCGTTTCTGGGCATGTCAGTGCCCAACATCGGGTGGCCCTTCGCCGGTACGCGCAGCAGCGTGAGCCTGAGGGCCCGCCACGGGGCCAGAACCTGCTGGATCGGTCGTTCGCGTTCGCCGATCGTGAAGAGGCGTCGACCAGCGCCCAGAGCCGCATGACGGCACAGGTCACGGTCCCATGCATCCGCGGCTCCGCCCGACACGACCGCTTCCCTGACACATCCTGACGCCGCGTCCGCCTACCATCGGGCCCGTGGAGGACATCCGGCGCATCGACGCCGCTACCGCGCGCCGGTTCCTCGTCGCGCACCATGAGCTCGTCGCTCCGCGTTCGCTCGAGCCGGGTCTCGATGGGGTGCGGGCTGCGTTCGCTCGACTCGGCTCGATCCAGTTCGACCCACTGGGAGTGGCGGGGCGCAACCACGATCTCGTGCTCCATGCCCGTGTGGCGGACTACGACCCCGCCTGGACCGATGAGCTCTTGTACGGGACCCGGGAGCTGTTCGAGGTCTACAACAAGGGCCTGAGTCTGCTGCCCACGCCCGAGCTGCCGTGGTACCGCGTGGGTTGGGATGTCGCCTCCGACTTCCGCTCGGACCTGCTGAGCAAGTACGCGGCGACCGTCGCGGAGGTCCTGGAGCGGATCCGCGTCGAGGGTCCCCTCAGCAGCCTCGACTTCGAGCGCAAGGCAGCCGTCGACTGGTGGTGGGGGCCGACGAGCGAGTCGCGAGCGGTGCTGGAAGCGTTGTCCGCTTCGGGCATCGTCGGGCTCGCGCGGCGCGATGGCAATCGACGCTACTTCGACCTGATGGAGCGCCTCGTCCCCGGGGAGCTGCTGGCCATCCGCCCGTCGGAGCGCGACCAGCGCCGTCACAAGCTGCTGTCGCGGTACCGTGCCAACGGCCTGCTCGGTGCCAGCGGCTCGGGCGAGCTGTGGATCGGCACCGGCAAGGGGAAGCGGGTCGCTTCGGATCACCCGGACGCGATCGTCCGTGACGAGCTGCGGGAGGAGTTGGTGGCAGACGGCGACCTGGTCCCGGTGGCGGTCGATGGGCTACGTGGTCGTCGCTACATCCTGGGGACGGAGGCGGAGCTCCTTGACGACGTCCTCCGGCCCGCGGCCCTCGAGCCGCAGGTCACCTTCCTCGCGCCGCTCGATCCGTTCGTGTGGGACCGCGAACTGCTGCGCAGCCTCTTCGGGTTCGACTATGTCTGGGAGGTGTATGTCCCGGAGCACAAGCGCCGGTGGGGGTACTACGTCCTGCCCATCCTGTTCGGTGACCGGCTCGTTGGACGGATCGAGCCACGCATCGACCGCCCCTCCCGCACGGTGCGGGTGCTCGGACTCTGGTGGGAGGAGTGGTTCGATCCCCGGGCCGCGGATGGCTTCGTGCCCGCCATGCGCGCGGCGCTTGCCGCCTACCTCCGGTTCGGCGGCGTCAGGGCCATCGAGTGGGCTCCGCACCTGGCCGCTGCCCGACGCCTGCTCGGGACGCGTCCCAGAGGGTGAATCACGGTGCGAGGAGGCACCGGGACCACGACCCGTAGCGACGTCCTGTAGGGGCGGCAGGCCGAATGGCTCTAGGCGGCCGGAGGACACTAAAGGTGTCGGGATCCCGACATCGGAGGCACGTCATGACTCGACGCACGAGGCTGCTCCAGCTGGCGACGACACTGGGGGTGGCCGCCCTGCTCGCCGGGTCGAGCGTCGCGGTGGCCGATGCCCCGATCGGCCACTCCGGCAGGACAGGCGCCCACTCCCTGACCGACAGCGTCGAGGCGGCCGGCGCCAGCTGTCAGTACAACGGCGACCTGAACGTGGTCCGTATCCGCGTCAGACCCCCGACGGTCTTCGCCCGCGACCGGAGCACGAGCCGAGACCGGCAGTGGGTCGGGTGGCGGATCGAGCTCCGGTATCGCAGCGATGGTGGGACGTGGTCCACCGTCCAGACATCGTCCGTGACGCGTGTCAAGGCCTGGGATGACACGCCGGCTCCGTTCCGCACCACGACGGTACGCGTCGCCCAGCCCAAGGGTTCCGGCGAGTGGCGGGTGATCGTGCGCATGACCTGGTACCGACCGGGCACCTCGAATGTCTGGGAGGGGACGGCTCGCCACGCCGTGGAGCACTACACATATCCGCTGGCACCCCCGGCGTCGGCCAGCGAGTGTCCGGCCGGCATCCTCTGACCCGGGACGCCGCCCGGCGGGCACGTTGCCCGAACCGACCCGAAAACGGCTACTTGAGCAGCAGCTTGCCCAGCCGGCGAGCGGTGATGGTCATGCCGATGGAGCCCAGGACCGCGAGGTAGGCGACGTCGAGCAGCATCGTCGGGTCCAGGACACCCGTCGTCAGGCCCCGCAGCAGGTGGACACCACGATACAAGGGCGTGATCTCCACGAACGAGCGGAGTGGCTCGGGGTAGGTCGTGACGGGGAAGAACGTGGCGCTGAACAGGAACAGCGGCAGGGTGATGACGAACACCAGGTCGAAGTCCTGCCAGCTGCGTACGAACGTCGTGGCGGCCGTACCCAGGCCCGCCGCCGCGAACCCGATGAGCACCGACGCCGGTACCGCCAGCAGGCCGATGGGCGACGACACGAGACCCAGCAGGAGCATCACCACCATGAAGCCGGTGGAGTAGATGAGGCCCCGGGTGAGTGCCCACGTAACCTCACCGATGGCCACGTCGGCGACGTTCAGGGGCGTCGCGAGCATCGCGTCGTAAGTGCGGGCGTACTTGAGCTTGTAGAACAGGTTGAAGGTCGAGTCGTAGATCGCCCCGTTCATGGCCGAGGTCGCCATCAGCGCCGGCGCCACGAACGCGGCGTAGGCGATGCCATCGATGGGCCCCACGACCTTGCCCAGGCCGTAGCCGAGCCCCAACAGGTAGAACACCGGCTCGAAGAAGCCCGACAGCAGCACGAGCCAGGCGTGCCGGTAGTACATCAGGTTGCGCTCGAGGACGCGCACCGCCCGCTGGCCGCCCACGGGCACGGGGATCGTCCGACCAGTCACGGTCATGACTACTGCACCAGCCGTCGGGGGAAGGTGACCGTCGCGGCATAGAGCCCAACGGCGCAGTAGACGACGAGCACCGTCAGGTTGTACCCGGCAAGCGCCGGGTCCAGGGCCCCCAGCGCGATGGCCCGGGCGAGCGCGACGCCATTCCAGAGGGGTGTCAGGAAGGCGATGGGCTGCAGGAAGTCGGGCAGCTGCGTGACCGGGAAGAAGACGCCGCTGAAGATGAACAGCGGCGTGATGATGAACCGGTTGATGGCCGGGAAGCTCGCGTCCCCCTTGCGGGTGACCGTGAAGGCCATGATGGGCAGCGCGAAGGCGAGGCCGGTGAGGATCGCGATGGGGATCATCGCGACGCCCCGCAGCACGTCCGTGGCCTGGAACAGGATCATCACGATGACGAACGCGGTGCTCACGATGGCGAGACGCACGATCATCCAGAGTGAGGTGCCGACCACGACATCGAGCGCGGCGATGGGGGTCGCGATCATCGACTGGAATGTCCGGTTCCAGGTGATCGCGGACATGATGGGATACATCGCCTCCCCTGCCGCCGTCTGCATGGCCTGCGAGGCGAGCAGCCCGGGCGCAAGGAATACGAGGTAGGACACGCCGCCCATGCCGCCGGCGGCCGACTGGTCCACGAATGTGCCCAGACCGACCCCCATGGCCAGCAGGAACAGCACAGGCGCGAGGAAGGTCGTGAACAGGCCGCCCCGCCAGGTCCGTCGATAGACGAGCAGCTGGTGCTCGAGCACCCGCCTCGAGTGCTTCACGCCGTCACTCGACCAGCGTTCGGCCGGTCAGCCGGAGGAAGACGTCCTCGAGCGTGCTCCGACGGACGAGCACCTGCTCGGGGCGGAGGCCACGCTGGTGCACCGCGATGGCTGCCGCGTCGCCGTCGGTGGTGTACAGCAGCAACCGGTCGGGCAACGTCTCGATACGGTCGGCGAGCCCATCGAGGCGCCCATCGAGGTTGGCGAGGTCCTCCTGGCGCAGCCGGAGCTCCAGCACCTCGCGCGTCGCGTACCGGTCGATGAGGGCGCGCGGCGACCCCTCCGCCACGATCTGCGCGTGGTCCATGACCACGAGCCGGTCGCACAGTTGTTCCGCCTCGTCCATGTAGTGCGTGGTCAGGATGAGCGAGACGCCCTGCTGTTTGAGGCGATAGAGCCGGTCCCAGAGGAGATGGCGCGCCTGGGGATCGAGGCCGGTCGTCGGCTCGTCGAGCAACAGCAGGTCGGGCTGGTTGATGAGTCCTCGGGCGATGACCAGGCGTCGCTTCATGCCACCCGAGAGGGGCTCGACCTGGTCCCGGGCTCGCTCCGTGAGCTGGACGAAATCGAGCAGCTCGCGTGCGCGGGAGCGCGCCTCCGCGTACGAAAGGTCGAAGTAGCGCCCGTAGATGAGCAGGTTCTCCTCGACCGTGAGCTCCATGTCGAGGCTGTCCTGCTGAGGCACGACACCGAGGCGCGCCCGGATCGCGGGACCGTCCGTGGCGGGGTCCAGGCCGAGCACCCGGAGCGTGCCGTCGGAGACCGGCGACACGCAGCCGATCATCCGCATCGTGCTCGTCTTGCCCGCACCGTTGGGCCCCAGGAAGCCGAACGACTCGCCGGGTGCGACCTCGAAATCGATGGCGTCGACGGCCGTGGACGCACCGAATCGCTTCGTCAGGGCGCGCGCAAGGACCAGGGGTTCGACATCGCCGGGCATGGCCTGATGGTACCCGAGCCCACGGCGGTCCAGTGCCAGGTGATCAGGGATGAGCAACCAGGCCGGGTTCCGTTCGCGCTGCGCCGCGCGCCTCCGGTAGGCTGTGGCGATGGATTGGACACGGCCAGACGGGTACGCCATCAGCGATGGCACCAGCCGGCTCGACCGCGCTCGGATCCACGGCTGGCTCTTCGGAGCCTACTGGTGTCATGGGCTGCCCCGGGACGTGCTCGACCGCTCCATCGAGGGCTCGCTGTGCTTCGGCATCTATGACCCGGACGGCACGCAGGTCGGGTTCTGCCGCGTGGTCTCGGACCTGGCCACGGTGGCCTGGGTGTGCGACGTGTACGTGGCAGAGGATCAGCGGGGTCGCGGTCTGGGTGTCTGGCTGATGGAGGTGGTGGCGACTCATCCCCGGCTGCAGGGACTGCGGCGCTCGCTGCTCGCCACACGGGACGCCCACGACCTCTACCGAAAGACCGGGTACCAGAGCCTGACCGCCGAGCAGTCCGCGCGCTTCATGGTCCGACCCACCGAAGCCGACTACGGCCCGGGCTCGGGGATGGCGCCGCCGACGGAGCCGCGCTAGGACGTCACGCTCGGTACGGTGCCGGGTGCGCGGATCATGCTCCGGGCGCACGATCCGCGAGGCGCGTCGGGCCACGTGACTCGCGCGTCGAGCGCCGCGCGACGCCAGCCGGGACCACGAGCCGGCGGTCGTGACAGGTCCGACCGGGATGCTGGACAATACCCCGATGCGTGTCTCCGCCAAGGCTGACTATGCCATCCGTGCCGCCGCCGAGCTGGCCGCGGCCGATCCTTCGGTGCCGCTCAAGGCAGAGCGCATCGCCGACGCCCAGAGCATCCCCATCAAGTTCCTGGAGACGATCCTGCTGGAGCTGAAGCACGCCGGCATCGTGCGCAGTCAGCGCGGACCCGACGGTGGATATGCGCTGGCCCAGCCCGCATCGCGCATCAATCTCGCGGACATCATCCGGGCCGTTGACGGGCCACTCGCCAACGTCCGCGGCGATCGCCCCGAGAACACAGCCTACACGGGCCCGGCGAAGCCGCTCACCATCGTCTGGATCGCGGTCCGTGCGGCGCTGCGCCAGATCCTCGAGAACACGACGCTCGCGGATCTTGCCTCGGGCGTGCTGCCCGATCGGGTCATCCAGCTCGCCGCCGACCCGGAGGCGTGGCTCTCGCTGGGTCGGGTACGCCCGCCGGCGCCGGAGACTACGGGGAGCTGAACACGCGCGCCCGACTCGGGCGCACGTAGACGATCTGCCCAGCGACCAGCTCCATCTCGTCCGCCTGCTCGCGAGGCACCTGGGCCCAGACGTGGCTGCCATCGGAGCGCAACAGGTCCACCCGGACCTCGAACCCCAGGTAGACGACGCGCTCGATCATCGCCTCGGTGGCGTTCTCGGTGAGCTCCATCAGGATGTCGAGGTCGTGTGGTCGCACCCATCGCTCGTCGACGCGGGTGACCGGCCCCACGAAGCTCATGACGAACTGGTTCGCGGGATGCTCGTAGAGGTCGCGTGGTGTCCCGACCTGCTCGATGTGGGCGTTGTCCATGACCACGATGGTGTCGGCGACATCCATCGCCTCTTCCTGGTCGTGGGTCACGAAGACCGTGGTCACATGGGTCTCATCGTGCAGTCGTCGCAGCCATGCCCTGAGCTCCTTGCGGACCCGTGCGTCGAGCGCTCCGAACGGCTCGTCGAGCAGGAGCACCTCGGGTTCGACCGCCAGGGCGCGGGCGAGCGCCATCCGCTGACGCTGGCCACCCGACAGCTGCGCGGGGTATCGCTCCCCGAACTGCTCGATCTGGACCAGGTGCAGCAGCTCCGAGACGCGCCGCTCGATCTCTGCCTTGGGTCGCTTCCGGATGGTGAGCCCGAAGGCGACGTTGTCACGCACGGTCATGTGCTTGAACGGCGCGTAGTGCTGGAACACGAAGCCGATGCCGCGTTGCTGTGGAGGCACCCGGGTCACGTCGCGGTCGCCCAGCCAGACCGTGCCCGCGTCGGGTGTCTCGAGGCCGGCGATGATGCGCAGCAGCGTCGACTTGCCGCTGCCCGAGGGCCCGAGGAGCGCGGTCAGCTCCCCGTCCGGGACGTCGAGCGAGACGTCGTCGAGCGCGGTGAAGGAACCGAACCGTTTGACCAGCCCGTCAACCCTGATGGCCATCGGTGTGCCTCCTCCGGAATCGGCCCGACTCATACAGCTGCATCACGAGCAGGACCAAGATGGCCATCAAGGCCAGCACCAGCGATGCGGTATAGGCACCCACGAGGTCGAACGACTCGAAGCGCTCCTCGACATGCAGCGTCAAGGTCTCGGTCTTGCCCGTGATCCGGCCGGACACGATGGTCACCGCCCCGAACTCGCCCAGAGCGCGTGCCGTCGTGAGCACGATGCCGTAGGCGACCCCCCAACGGATCGACGGCAGGGTCACCCGCCAGAACGTGCGCCAGCTCGACGCGCCCAGGGTGAACGCGGCCTCCTCCTGGTCGGTGCCGACCTCGCGCAGCACCGGCATCACCTCGCGCACCACGAACGGCAGGGAGACGAAGATCGTCGCGAGGACCATCCCCGGCAACGCGAAGATGACCTGGAGCCCGGCGCCCTCCAGGATCGGACCGAACCATCCGAACTTGCCCCAGGTGAGGATGAGCGCCAGGCCGATGATGACGGGCGAGAGCGCGAACGGCAGGTCGATGAGCCCATTGAGGAGCGCCTTTCCCCGGAACTCGCGACGCACCATGACCAGCGCCGTGATGACCCCGAAGATGGTGTTGATGGGTACCACGATGGCGGTGATGAGCAGGGTCAGCCAGAAGGCGTGCTGGAAGCCCGGTCGGGCAAGCGCCTTGAGCACCGGCGCCAGGCCATCCTCGAAGGTGCGGTAGAAGACCATCAGCACCGGCAGCGCGAGCAGCAGCAGCAGGTAGATGAGGGCGGCACTGCGCACCAGGTACTTCGCGAGGCGCGTGCGCGAGGCGCTCGAAACCACAGGGTGACGCTCCGTCCGGGCGGCAGACGTGGGCGCCGCGATATCGGTCATGTGCCCGGCTCGTGGCGTGTCCGTCGACGGCGGACATGATCGAGGACCGTGAGCATCACGAGCGACCCGGCCATGAGCACGACCGACACCGCCGCGGCCCCCTGGGGGTCATCACCCTCGAGCTGGGTCAGGATGTTCACCGAGGCGACCTCGGTCTTGAACGGGATGTTGCCCGAGATGAGCACGACGGCACCGAACTCACCGATGGCGCGGGCGAACGAGAGCGCCGCGCCGGTGAGGATGGCCGGCACGAGGTTGGGCAGGATGATCCGCCGCACGATGGTCGGAGCATTCGCGCCCAGGGAGGCCGCTGCCTCCTCCATGTCGCCGTCCAGCTCCAGCAGCACCGGCTGGACCGATCGGATGACGAACGGCAGGGTCACGAACAGCATCGCGACGACGATGCCCGTCGTGGAGTACGCGATGTCGATGTCGAACGGACTCCTGGGTCCGTAGAGGGTCAGGAGCGTCAGACCGGCCACGATGGTCGGCAGCGCGAATGGCAGGTCGATGAGCGCGTTGACCACGCTCTTGCCCCGGAAGTCGTCCCGGACCAGGACCCACGCGATGGTCGTGCCCATCACCGCGTTGATGGCGGTGACGATGAGCGCCAGCGAGAACGTCAGCTGCAGAGCCGCGACCGCCTGAGGGCTGGTGATGTCGGCGATGAAGGCTGCGAGGCCGTCGCTCAGCGACTTCCAGATGACCGCCGCGACCGGGATGAGGACGATGAGGCACAGCCAGGCGGCCGCGATGCCGGGACCCAGCCAGCCCCCGGACATGCCGACAGAGCCGGCGTCGGGCCGGCTCTGTCGCGCGGAGGTGGCTGCGGACGAGCTCAGGGTCGCGCGTTGAGCTGAGTGATGATGCCGTGGTCCTTGTCGAAGAACCTGTCGGCTACCGTGGGCCAACCTCCCAGGTCATCGATCGTGAACAGGCCCGACGGTGTGGGAAAGTTCGAGAAGGTGGCGAAGACATCCTGGTCGACCGGGCGGTAGCCCAGGTTGCCGAAGATCGTCTGGCCATCGGGCGAGAGGACGTAGTCCAGGAACGCCTTGGCGGGCACCACGGCGTCGCCATCGAGGGTGACCGCTGCCGGGTTCTGGATGAGGATCGTGTCGTCAGGGATGACATAGTCGACCGGCTGCTGCGCCAGCTGAGCGGTGATGGCCTCGTTCTCGTACGAGAGGAGGACGTCGCCCTGGCCCGCGATGAAGGTCTGGAGCGCCTCGCGGCCGCTCTTGTCCTGGACCACGATGTGCTGGAACAGCTCCGTGAGGTAGGCGATCGCCCCCTCCTCGGTCGTGCCTTCCTTGAGCAGCTTCGCGCCGTAGCCCGCGAGGATGTTCCAGCGCGCTGCGCCCGAGGTGGACGGATTGGGTGTGACCACGGTCACGTCTGGCCGGATGAGGTCGTCCCAGGTCTTGATGCCCTTGGGGTTGCCGGGTCGGACGACGAAGGTCACGACGCTGTCGGTGACGAACCCCTTGCTGGGGCCTGCGTTCCAATCGGTGCCGACGATGCCAGCGTCGACGAGGCGGGTCATGTCGGTCTCGAGCGAGAAGGCCACGTAGTCGGCGAGCAAGCCCGCCGCGACGGCTCGACTCTGGTCGCCGGAAGCACCGAACGAGGTCTCGAACTGGACGTCCCTGCCCGGATCGGTGCCCTGGAACGACTCGATGGTCTGCGCATACGCCTCGCGTGGCGTGGAGTAGCCGACGACCGTCACGACGCCCGGCGCGACCACGAACGGGGACGGGGTGGACGGCGGCGGGGCGCTCGGATCCTGGGCGATCGCACCGCCGGCGAGTGCCGCGGTCAGCGCGAGGGCCAGGCCCCCGATGGCGAGCGAGCGGATGCGGTGTGGGTTGGTCACGATCGCCTCCTTGAGAGTCCTACTATATACCTAATACCCATAGGTATAGACGACAACAGGACGCGGCGTTCGCCGTCCCCCACTGGTCGCCGACGTCGTCCCGAGGGGTCCGAGGGGTCCGAGGGGTCCGAACGGGGCTCCCGACCCATATTGTCGGTCGACCTACTATACAACACTGCCCAAGGGTCCATCGGCGTTGGCCGCGCGGTTCGAGGGGCTGCAGTGCGCCCATGCCGTCGCGATCCCGGATGGAAGTCGCGGGGCCATCTGCCACCCATATGGCCACCTGTCGCCGATGGAGCTGGTCGCGAGCCACGGCCGACCCGCCGGGAGGGTGAGTGGACTGGCGAGCGCGGCTTGGACCGCCTCCGGAGGGGTGCCGCTGGGCAGCTGATACCGGATATCGGGCAGACCACCCGCCGTGCGGGCAACGCCTTGGTCGACGGTCTCCTGGACGGTCCACTCACCCGCCAAACGGGCACCTGTACCCGGGGCCGGGAGACGACGAGACCCGGTCCGTGGTGGACCGGGCCTCATCGTGCTGGATCGGGCCTCATCGTGCTGGATCGGGTGGCGACACGTTGGGCGGCCGCCACCCCGGTCACACTTCCTTGTACTCGCCCTCGACGGCCTCGTCCTCGGGGGTGCCCTCCGGACCGGCGCCGTTCGTCGAGCCACCGGCCGACTCGTAGGCGGCGGTACCGACCTTCTGGAGCGACTCCGCGAGTGCCTCCATCCGGGTCCGGATCGCGCCCAGGTCGCTGCCCTTGAGCGCCTCGCGCAACGACTCGACCTTCTGCTCGACGTCCGCCTTATCAGCGGAAGCGACCTTGTCGCCAAGGTCACGCAAGGTCCGCTCGGCCTGGAAGGCCAGGGCGTCCGCCTGGTTGCGGGTCTCGACCTCGTCGCGCCGCTGCCGATCCTCTTCGGCGTGCTCCTTGGCGTCGTTGACCATCTTGTCCACGTCGTCCTTGGAGAGCATGGATGACGCGGTCACCCGGACCTGCTTCTCCTTGGCCGTCGCGCGGTCCTTGGCCCTGACGTCGAGGATGCCGTTGGCGTCGATGTCGAAGGTCACTTCGACCTGGGGCACGCCACGGGGAGCCGACGGGATGCCGTCGAGGATGAACTTGCCGAGCGTCTTGTTGTCGGCCGCCATGTCGCGCTCGCCCTGGAGGATGTGGATCTCCACCTGGGGCTGGTTGTCGCTGGCGGTCGAGAAGACCTGGCTCTTCGACGTCGGGATGGTCGTGTTGCGGTCGATGAGCCGCGACATCACGCCACCAAGGGTCTCGATGCCCAGCGACAGCGGCGTCACGTCCAGCAGCAGGACGTCCTTGACCTCACCCGCGAGCACGCCGGCCTGGATGGCAGCGCCGACAGCGACCACTTCGTCCGGATTGACGCCCTTGTGCGGCTCCTTGCCGTTGAACTGCTTCTTGACCGCCTCGAGCACGGCGGGCATGCGCGTCATGCCACCCACGAGGATGACCTCGTCGATGTCCGACGGCTTGAGGCCCGCGTCCTTGAGGGCGGCCGTGACCGGTCCCGCCGTGCGCTTGATGAGGTCCGCGACGAGGTCCTCCAGCTTCGCCCGGGTGAGCGTCACCACAAGGTGCTTGGGACCGGTCGCGTCGGCGGTGATATAGGGCAGGTTGATCTCGGTCTGGGTCGCGGACGAGAGCTCGATCTTGGCTCGCTCGGCCGACTCCTTGAGGCGCTGGAGCGCCTGCTGGTCCTTCGACAGATCCATGCCCTGGTCGCGCTTGAACTCGGCCAGGAGCCACTCGATGATGCGCTGGTCGAAGTCGTCACCACCAAGGTGCGTGTCGCCGTTCGTGGCCTTGACCTCGAACACGCCGTCGCCCAGCTCCAGGATGGAGATGTCGAACGTGCCACCGCCCAGGTCATAGACGGCGATCTGCTCGTCCTTCTGCTTGTCCAGGCCGTAGGCCAGGGACGACGCGGTGGGCTCGTTGATGATCCGCTTGACGTCCAGGCCCGCGATGCGGCCGGCATCCTTGGTCGCCTGGCGCTGGGTGTCATCGAAGTAGGCGGGCACGGTGATGACCGCCTCGGTGACCTTCTCTCCCAGGTACGCCTCGGCGTCCGTCTTGAGCTTCTGGAGGATCATCGCGGAGATCTCGGGCGGGGTGTAGCCCTTGCCGTCCGAGACGACGACCTTGATACCGTCGTTCTTGCTGTCCTTCTGGACCGTGTATGGCACCAGCTCGCGCGATCGCTGCACCTCCGGATCGTCCCAGCGGCGACCCATGAAGCGCTTGATGGAATAGACGGTGTTGGTCGGGTTGGTGATGGCCTGGCGCTTGGCGATCTGGCCAACGAGGCGCTCGCCGGCCTTGCTGAATGCGACCACGGAGGGGACGGTGCGACCGCCTTCCGCGCTCGGGATGACGACGGGCTCGCCGCCCTCCATAACGGCGACCACGGAGTTCGTGGTGCCGAGGTCGATGCCGATGATCTTGCCCATGGGTGGGGTGTCTCCTGCCTGACCGGGCCGCCGGCCCGGTGTTCCGTTCGATGCCTGCTCAGCTGGTCAGCTGGTGAGATCCTGGTCTGGGATGCGTCGAGGGTCGGATACCCGGCGTCCGCTCATGGCGCCGTGGCCACCACGACCAGGGCGGGCCGCAGTACGCGGTCCCTGATCTGGTAGCCGCGCTGGAGCTCCCGGGTCACGGTCCCCTCGGGAACCTCGTCTGTGGGCTGCATGGTCACAGCCTCATGCTGGCGCGGGTCGAAGGTCGTCCCGACCGCCTCGATGGGCGAAACCCCCTCAGCGATGAGGAGCGCCGAGACCTTGCGCTCGATGGCGGCGATGCCTTCCACCCAGGCCGAGCCCTCGAGTTCCTGCGGCACATGCTCGAGGGCACGGCCAAGGTCGTCCGCGATCCCCAGCACCCGGCGCAGCAGCCCCTCGCTGGCGAGCCCGAGCTCCCGGAAGCGATCCTCCTCGGAGCGCCGCTTGTAGTTCGCGAAGTCAGCGGCCGTTCGCTGCCACTGCCCGCGGATGCTCTCCGTCTCGGCTTCCGCCGTCTCGGCGCGCGCCTGGAGCTCTGCGATCTGCTCGTGGAGCGCGTCGATGACCGGATCGGCCTGACTGGGCGCGTCAAGCGCGTCGATGCGCTCCTCCGCACGCGTTTTGCCACGTCGGTGGCGGCTCGACGAGGTTGCCTCGGCCTGGGTCGGATCGTGCTGGTCGTTCATGCGTACAGGTGGTCCACCAACTCGTTCATCAGGGCACTCACATAACGGACGGTCGAGATCGCGTGCGGGTACGCCATCCGGGTCGGGCCCAGGACGCCCACCACACCGACAGCGCGGCCCGCACGGCCATAGGGGGCAAGGACCAGGGAGACGTCATGCATCTCGATGTGGGCATTCTCCGTGCCGATGAAGACGCGGACGCCACCCTCGCGAGTCAGCTGGGGCATCAGGTCGCCGAGGTAGACCCGGTCCTGGAGCACCCCAAAGATGCGCCGGAGCGTCTCCGAGCGGGAGAACTCGGGGGCGTCCATCACGTTGAGGAGGCCCTCGCTGAAGACGTCCTCCACCGCGGAGTCGTCGTAGTCATGCATGATCCGGACGGTCCGTTCCACTGCCCGCAGCAACAAGCGGTCCACGGGAGGAATCCGGGTCTGGAGCGCTTCCAGGACTCGCTCGGCGCCCGCCGCGGAGCGCCCGGTGAGCTGGCCGCTGAGCTCCCGTGAGAGGGTCTCGAGCACCTCGTCATGGGGTACCGGGTCCGCCGCCAGGAGGACCTGCTTGATGGGCCCTTCTCCGAGCACGACGACCAGGCTCGCCATCCGCGGGCCCGCGGCGACGAGGTCGATGCGGCGCACCCGACAGGAGGGCGGCTTGGCCGCCGTGGCGATGCCGGCGACATGCGTGGACGAGGCAAGGGTCGCTGCCGCGAGGCGGAACCATTGCTCGCTGGCGTACTCCACCTGGCCGAACTGGTGACGGATCATGAGCTGCTCGACGGGGGCCAGCGACACGGCGTCCGTGATGGACTCCACGTACAACCGATAGCCCTTGTCCGTCGGGAGCCGACCGGCGCTCGTATGCGGATGGTCGAGGTATCCCTCCGCCTCCAGCTCTGCCATCACGTTCCGGACGGTCGCGGGGCTCACGCCCAAGCGGTACTTGGTGACCAGCGCCTGGCTGCCCACCGGTTGTGCCGTTGCGACGTATTCCTCGATGATCGCCCGCAGGATGACCTCCGAACGGGGCTCCAGCGGGCCCGGGCGATCCTTGCGACGCGCCATGGGTCCTCGTGATCCGAACTGCCTGCGGGTCCGCCCGCGGCTGTGAGCGTATTGGTTAGCACTCTCACGTCCCGAGTGCTAACCACTGGTGGCCATCGTAGCAGCCGACCGCCCGAGTGTCAATGAAGGGCGCTGGTCATGACACTCCTGAAGCCGGCCGGGTCGAAGGTCAGGGAGCGCCGGGGCCGTATGTGTCCCAGAGGTATCGGCGAGGCGTCTCCCCGCTGTCGTGGATGGCTGCGGCGACCTCGCGGCCGACGTATCGGTAGTGCCATGGCTCATAGGAGTAGCAGGTCTCATCCGCCTTCCCCCGGGGATAGCTCATGACGAAGCCGTACTCCCAGGCGTGCTCCTGCAGCCAGGCGCCCGCAGGGGTGGTGGCGAAATCGTCGAGCGACCACGGCGGGGTCGGGTCGTCGGCGCTGCGGAGGTCGAGGGCAGTCCCCAGCTGGTGCTCGGAGTGGCCGGGTCGGGCGCTGACCTTGCGGGCCTGCCGCTCGTTCGACTGGGCCACCCAGCCGGCGAACGTCGTCGCCTGGCCCTGGTAGCTGCGGTACGCCGACTGGACCGCGAATGCGGTGCCCGCGTCCCGGGCCGCTGTGGCCATCTTGCGCAGGTCGCCGAGGACGACCCGCGACACCTTGTAGCCCGCATCGAGGCCGGCCTTGCTGGTGCTCACCAAGTCATCCGGCGCGTAGCGCTTGGGCAGCCGGTAGATGGTGTCCACGACGAGCGTCGCCCAGTCCCGGGCAGGGACACCGCTGACCAGGACGTCATCGTACCGGCATGCCGGCAGCGGCACGGCCGCCCCGAGCGAGGGGTCGGCGCCAGGCGATCCGCCAGGGGATGCGGCGGCCGGGGACGATGGCGCGGACGACGGGCTCGGGGTGGTCTTCGGCGGCGGGCCGCCACTGAAGACACAGCCGGAGAACACCAGCAGCGCGGCGGCTGACAGTGTGGCGACACCGGGGCGCTGCGGGGACCCCCGGAGCGACCTCACGGCTGCGACTCGGAATGCCTCCAGAGGTATTCACGAGGGGTGAGGCCGCTGTCGTGGATCTTGCGCGCGAGGGCCCGACCCACGTATCGGTAGTGCCATGGCTCGTAGCCGTAGCAGGTCTTGCTGAGCTTTCCCTTGGGATAGCTCATGACGAAGCCGTACTTCCAGGCGTTCGCCTTCATCCAGGCACCCGGCTTGCTCGTGGCCCAGTCGTTGTAGTCCCAGGGCGCCGCCTGGCTCGATGCGCTCCGGAAGTCGATGGTCGTGCCCAGCTGGTGCTCGGAGTGGCCGGGTCGGGCGCTGTACTTGAGCGCCTGCTTGTATCCGGAGCGGGCCTTCCAGCCGGCGAAGACGGACTTCTGCGAGGTGTAGCTGCGATATGCGGAACGGACCGCGATCGCCCGACCCGCCTTGCGCGCGGCCTTGGCCATCGCCTTGAGGTCAGCGATGATGATGGCGCGCACCAAGCCACCGCCCGCGAGTCCCGCCTGGGAGACGGGCACGAGGTCGTTCGGTCGGTACGAGCTGCCGACCCGGAGCCGGGTATCCACGAGCGTCCGACGCCAGTCGGACAGGGACCGGAAACGGGTCTTGATGTCCAGGTAGGCGCACGTCGGCAGTGCCGGCGTGGCCGCCGCGCCGCTCACCGCCGGCGCATCCAGCATCGTCGCGCTGAAGCCCGGGTCGGGGCCGATCGCGGCGACGCTCGAGGAGCCGAGCATCGTCACCAGTAGCAGCGACGCGATGAGCAGGAGCGCGGGCCGACGCAGCACGGCGGACCTCCATGGCGGGACGATCGGTTGGCGGGCCGATGATGCCCCAGACCGGCGGGGGACGCCCGGAGCGGTGCCCGCCACTGCCGTGCCGGCTCAGTCCGCGGTCACGACCTCGTCGATGACGAGCGTCCCGGCGTCCGCATCGAGCGTGGCCATCGCGCCGTGGGGCACCGTGACGTGGTGCTTGCCGTGGCCGATGGGCAGGCCGTAGATGCAGGGCACACCGAGCGGTCCGAGCAGCTCCTCGAGCACGTCCTCGATGCTCATGTCCTGCATGAACGATGCGAGGTCCTCGCGCCAGCCCACCCGGTGCAGCTGGCCGATGACGATGCCCGCGCAGGCCTCGAGCTTGCCGGCGTTGCGGAGATGCGTGAGGCCACCATCGAGCTCGTACGTCCCCAGGTCCAGGTCCTCGAGGTACACGATCCGGTCGGTGGTGTCGATCTCGATGGGCGTGCCGAGTGTCGCTCGCACGAGATCCAGGCAGCCACCCGTGAGCCGACCGCGCGCCGTGCCGCCGGTGATGGTGCGCACGTATGGATCGTCCGGATCGGGCGGGATGGGTCCATAGACCTCGTCGGAGAAGAGGGCCCGCTGCATCGACGCCTTGGAGAAGGCGCTCGTGTCCGCCGATCCGACGCCGATCGCGCCGTTGGAATAGAAGGAGATCGTGCCCGGTTCACTCCACGCCTGGACGGCGAGGTGGAGCGTCGTGATGTCCGAGTGGCCGCAGAGCGGCTTGGGGTTGGCGGCGATCGCCTCGCGATCGAGTAGCGGCAGCAGGCGCGCCGATCCATACCCACCGAAGAGGCAGATGACCGCCGCGATCGCCGGGTCGCGGAATGCTGCGTTCAGGTCCGCCGCGCGATCCGCATCGCGGCCGGCAAGGTACGCATGGCGATCGTTGACATGCTCGCCCAGGCGGACCGTCAGGCCCCACGCCTCCAGACCGGCAACAGCGCGCAGCAGCTCGGAGCGGTTCTCCCATGGGCTCGCCGGCGCGACGAGCGCTACCCTGTCACCAGGACGCAAGCGGCGCGGCTTTCGCACGGTGTCGTCGGTCATCTGGCTCACGACATGACGGTACCAGTCATCGCGACCCGCCCGGAGTTGGTGGAAGCGTGCGTGGACCGACGCGCGACATCCGGCACGATCGCGTGTGGGCCCCAGGAGGGGTGGCAGTGCACACGACGCGGTCCGGGCAGCTAACCTGGCCAGCTCGTCGGTCGCAGGCAGCGACCAGGGCTGGCATGGCGCGGGCTATGTGGGCGGCACCGGGGACTTGCTCCACCTCACGGTCCTGTGCCGACCGACGCGACCCCGGTCGGGCGCTCTGGCAGCAGGCGCGCGAAGACCTCGTTCGACAGCAGTCGACCCCTGCTCGTGAGCACCAGCCGATGGTCGACGTGCGCCAGGAGCCCGGCGTCGAACGCCCAGGTGAGCCCGGGGCCAAGGTCGGGGTCGTCCATGGCGGAGACTTCCATCCCGGTCGCCAGGCGAAGGGCCAGGATGGCGGCCTCCGCGTGCGCCGTCCGAGGGTCGATGCACTCCGTACCGCCGGGCGGCAGGTGCGCAGCGCTGCCCTCCCCCGGCAGCAGCGCTGCCAGGTAGCGGTCGATCCGGGCCGCATTCCAGCGCCGGGTGAGGGCGCCGTCGAAGGCGTGAGCGCCTGGCCCCACGGCCTCCACCGCATCCCGATGCCAGTAGGCGAGGTTGTGGCGGCTCTCGTGGCCCGGACGCGCGTGGTTCGACAGCTCATAGCGCTGATAGCCGGCGCTCGTGAGCCGCGCATCGGTGCGTGCGTCCATCTCCGCGGCGCGGTCCTCGTCCTGGGCCGCGATGGCGGTGGCACGCCAGCGACGTGCCCCTGCCCGGACCGGCAAGTGATCGCCGTCGGGCGTGGTCAGGCCATCGGCATCGGGGTCCTCCAGGGTCAGCAGATAGGTCGAGCAGTGGTCGGGTGCCAGGTCGGTCACCGCGACCAGTGTCGCGTCCCAGGTATCGAGGGTCTGCCCGGGGATATCCATGAGCAGGTCCACCGACAACGAGTCGAAGCCGGCATCCCGGGCCGCCTCCACACCGGCGACCACGTCGGCAGGGCGATGTCGTCGTCCGATGCGCCGCAGCTCGGCAGGCTGGAGGCTTTGCGCGCCGATGCTCAGGCGCGTGACGCCCGCGGCCCGAAGGGCGCGCAGGTCGCCGATCTCCGCTGGTCCCGGGTTCGCCTCCAGGGTGACCTCCGCATCCCCGGCCGTACCGAACCGCGCGGCGACATGCTCGAGCAGATCAGCGATGGCGTGGGCGGGCACGAGCGAGGGTGTGCCACCGCCGAGATAGACGCTCCGCAGTGGCGGACGTGATGGGAATGCCGTGTCCAGCGCATCAGCCCGCAGGTCGAGCTCGACATGCAGCGCCGCGAGGAGCTCCTCGATCCGGTTGCCGGGACCGACGGCCGCCCGGCCACTGACGACCACGAAGTCGCAGTAGGGGCACAGCGAGATGCAGAACGGGACGTGGAGATACAGCCCGACCGGTGGCCGCGGGCGAGGCTCAGCCGTGTGGCTGACCGTCCGATCCATCGGGGGGCTGGGTCCAGGCTTCGGCCGGGGGCGGCCATATGGGCTGCTCGCCCTCTGGTGGCCACGGCGCGGCCTGGCCTGCCTGCGCCCACTGGCCCTGCTGGCCCTGCTGGCCCTCCCCTTGCCAGCCGTCGGGCGGCTGCTGAGCGGTCGTCCATGGGCTCGACTGACCGTCGGGCATCCACGGTCCCTGCGGTGCGGGCGACCAGGCACCGGTCTCCGGGTCCGCGACCCAGGGCCCGGACGAAGGGTCGGGCCCGCCCTGATGGACGCCGGGATCGGGGTAGCCGGGTGGCGGACCCCATGCCGCGTCGGGATACGGCCCAGGGCCGTTCATCGGGGCGCTGCTCAAGCCCGGCGGCGGCACGACGCCAGGGTAGCCCTGCACGCCACCGTAGCCCGGCGGTGCGAATGGCGACTGGCCGGCGTACATGGGGCCGAGACCCGGCGGCCCGGCGGCGGAGGCCGTCCACGGCTGGACCGCGGCATCGTCGCCGACCAGATCCCAGCCCTCGGGCGGCAGCGCCCGGCCAGCCACCTCCTCTGGCGCCCAGCCGACCGGGCGCGCCTGGTCGGTGTGGCCGGTGGCCAGGAACACCCCGAAGCGGGTGATGGCGTGCGCCACTACGGCGGCACCGATGCCGCCGGTCTCGATGACCAGCCAACCACCGACGACCGCGATGACGAGGTCGATGCCCAGCATCCCCTTGCTGCGACCCTTGATCCACAGTCGGGTCGCGATGCCGTACGCGATGGCCTGGATGGCGATGGCCACGGTGCTGCTGACACCCGCCTGGAGCATGAGCCCGAGCATGATGCCCCGGAAGAGCGCCTCGTCGATGACCGCCGTGCCGACGCTGTTGAGGATGGCTCCGGGATAGGCGCCGGGCGCCGGCAGTCGGAAGCCACCGTATCGGAACCACGCGAACAGGAAGCCGAGGACGAGGCCGCCGATGCCCGCGGCCAGGGCGTAGATGAGCGCCCGCTCCCGGTCGGGACCCATATCCAGGTGCAGGATCGTGACCGGCTGGGGATACAGCCAGTAGACGAGAAGGATGAGGCCGAGGCCCAGGAGATACCAGCCCAGGCGACGGCTCCAGCCCCGCCAGGTCGCATCACGCTCCGAGTCGTCGTATTCCGCGACCCTGAACCTCTGGGCGTCCAGGCGGAGCAGGTACAGCAGGCCCATGAGCCCGACGACGACGAGGAACTCGACCAATTCCTTCACCCGTTTCGACCGCGCATCGCCATGTCGTCAGCCCTCGCCCGCGCGCAGCACCGCCAGGAATGCCTCCTGGGGGATCTCGACGTTGCCGACACGCTTCATCCGCTGCTTGCCTTCCTTCTGCTTCTCGAGCAGCTTGCGCTTGCGGGTGATGTCGCCGCCATAGCACTTGGCGAGGACGTTCTTGCGCATCGCGCGGATGGTCTCACGGGCGATGACATTGGAGCCGATGGCGGCCTGCACCGGTACCTCGAACATCTGGCGGGGGATGAGCTCCTTGAGCTTCTCGACCAGCGCCTGCCCCGCCGCCCGGGCCTTGTCACGGTGGACGATGAGCGAGAGGGCGTCGACCGGCTCGCCGTTGACGAGCACGTCGAGCTTGACCAGCTGGCCGACACGGTACCCGATCTCCTCGTAGTCCATCGAGGCGTAGCCCTGGGTCCGGCTCTTGAGCTGGTCGTAGTAGTCGATGATGACCTCGGCGAGCGGCAGCTCGAAGGTCATGAGGACGCGCACCGGGTCAAGGTACGAGACGTCACCGATGGCCCCCCGGCGACCCTGGGCGAGGTCCATGAGCGTCCCGATGTACTGGGACGGGGTGATGATGGAGATCTTCACCCACGGTTCCGCGATGGTCTCGATGTCCGACGGTCCGGGCAGCTTGGATGGGTTGTCGACGGACACCTCGCCCCGGCCATTGGTGAGTGTCACGTGGTACTCCACGGACGGGGCGGACGCGATGAGGTCGAGGTCGAACTCGCGCTCGAGGCGTTCCTGGATGATCTCCATGTGCAGCAGGCCCAGGAATCCGCAGCGGAAGCCAAATCCGAGCGCGACCGAGCTCTCGGGCTCGTAGGTGATGGTCGCGTCGTTGAGATGGAGCTTCTCGAGCGCGTCCCGCAGCAGCGGATAGTCGGGGCCGTTGATGGGATAGATGCCCGCGAACACGAGCGAGCGCGCCTGCTTGTATCCCGGCAACGGGTCGGTCGCCGGGTTGGCGGAGGCGGTGAGCGTGTCCCCCACCTGGCAGTCGCGGACGCTCTTGAGACCCGTGGCGACGTAGCCGACCTCGCCTGGGCCCATCCGATCGACAGGGACGAGCTGGGGTCGGAACATGCCCAGCTCCAGGACATCCACCTCGACGCCCGACTGCATCAGCCGGATGTTCTCGCGCGCGTGGAGCGTTCCTTCGGCCAACCGAACATACGCGACGACACCCTTGTAGGCGTCGTAGTGGGAGTCGAAGATGAGGCCGCGGACCGGCGCGTCGGGATCGCCGGTCGGTGCGGGCACGCGCTCGACGATGGCCTCCAGCACCAGGTCGACATTGGTCCCGTCCTTGGCGGACACGAGGATGACCTCCTCGCGCGGGATGGCCAGGACATCCTCGAGCTCCTGCATCACGACCTCGGGCTGGGCCGACGGCAGGTCGATCTTGTTGATGACGGGCACGATGACCAGTCCCTGCGCCAATGCGAGATGGACGTTGGCGAGCGTCTGCGCCTCGATGCCCTGGGCGGCATCGACGACGAGGATGGCGCCTTCGCACGCCTGGAGGCTGCGGCTCACCTCGTAGCTGAAGTCGACATGACCGGGCGTGTCGATGAGGTTGAGGCCGTACGCCAGGCCATCCTTCGCCAGGTACTCCAGGCGCACGGCGCGGGCCTTGATGGTGATGCCCTTCTCGCGCTCGAGGTCCATCGAATCGAGCACCTGGCTGGTCATCTGGCGCGCCTCGATGGTGTGCGTCAGCTCCAGGATGCGGTCCGCAAGCGTCGATTTGCCGTGATCGACGTGGGCGATGATGCTGAAGTTGCGCAGGCGCGCCTGGGGGATGGTGACCATGGGGCGGGCCGAGTATACCCAAGGCGCTCGGCGGGGCCGGGCGCGGCAGCCGGATCCCGCTCGCTGGACCCGCGACGGCGATAGGGCACGGATCGCCTGGATGGCGCGGCCGTCGACGACCCTTGATGCGGCCGAGTCGCGTCAGCCGAACCGTTCTTCACGATCACCGAACGGTGTGGCCAAGGATCGCCGGTCACGGGCGTCCGAGCGGACCCGCATCGGCCGTCGGCGTCTGGATGATCGCCGATGACAGCTTTCTTCGGTCGTCCGCGGCCCGTCCTTGACCTGCTCGGACCACCCCAGCCCGCGATTCGAGGCCCCTGGCGTTCGCTGATCGTGAAGATCCGTGCCCCGGGGCGCGCCACGAACGCGCGTGGTCAGGTCCGATCGGCGCGTCGGACCGCGGGCGGCACCGAGAACACATCGACCGTGCTCCGGCCTGCGTCGAGTGCGGCTTGCCAGCCGTCCTCTGCATCGACACGCGCCAGGCATGGCGGCAGCAGCGCCTCGATGAGCGGCTGTGGCACGAACACCAGCCCGTCGTCGTCGCCGATGCACAGGTCGCCCGGCGATACGGCCACGCCCCCGAACACGATGGGTTCGTTGACGCTGCCGCGCTCCATGGTCGTCGGGCCACGCGACGTGATCCAGCGGCTGAACACGTGGAAGTCGGGCCAGCTCCGGATGGTCGCCACGTCGCGCACGCCGCCATCCACGACGATGCCCGCGATGCCCTTGCGCCGCGCGGCGCCCCCGAGCAGCTCGCCGATGACCGCGATGTCCCGCCGGCCACCCGCCGCGACCGCGATGACGTCGCCCGCCGTGGCGGCTGAGATCGCATGGTGGACCGCGCCATAGTCGCCGGGCTCGCACCAGGCCGTGACGACGTTCGCCGTCAGTCGCACGCCGAGACCCAGCGGACGCAGCGGCCGGATGGCCGGATCGGCATGGCCGCGACCCAGGAGCTGGTCGGCGGCAACCGCGCTCGGCACGCTGCGCCATCGATCCACCAGGTCGTTCGAGAGTCGAGGATCGGCTGGCCGTCCCAGGAACGTCGGCATCGTCGCTAACCTCGCTCGGCCAGGTATGCCCGCATCGCTCGGGCCAGTCGGCGGACCCCCTCGGCCATCACGTCGGGACCATTGCGCGTGAAGTTGAGACGCATGGCCGTGCGTAGCGCACCGTCGGGGTCAAAGACGCTGCTGGGCACGAATGCCACGCCCTCGGCCAGTGCTCGCCGATACAGGACATCGGTGTCGATGGCCCCGTCACGAGCCTCCGCCCACAGGAACATGCCACCCGATGGCCGCTCGACCGTGAACCACTCCCCCAGCTCCGCGGTGACCAGCTCATGCATGGCATCCCGTCGCTCCCGATAGCAGGCAAGGATGGTCGGTACGTGGCCGACTTCGACTCGAGCCTCGAGCAGCTCCAGGGCGACGGCGTGGGTGTACATGCTGCTGCTCAGGTCGGAGCACTGCTTGGCGAGGGTCAGCATCCGGATCATCTCTGGCGCACCGACCGCCCAGCCCACCCGCAGTCCGGGTGCGATGCTCTTCGAGAGCGTGCCCAGGTAGACGACGGGACCGTCGTACGGGTGACCTCCGCGGGCGGCGACATCCAGGGTGAGCAGCCCGGGACCGGCCGGCTCGTCGAGCTGCAGCACCAGGTAGGGGTCGTCCTCCACCAGCCACGTGCCGGCCCATGTGACACGCTCCAGCAGGGCTACGCGCTGGGCCTGGGGCACGAGCACGCCGGTCGGGTTTGAGAAGTTGGGCACTGCGTACACGAACCTGGCCTCGCGCAGCACCGCATCGGGGTTGGGGTGCGCCGGATCCCAGCTCAGCCGCTCGTAGCGGGGCATCCGCGGTCGCCACGCGTCCAGGGCGCCGAGGTACGTCGGGAACTGGGCCACGATGAGGTCGCCCGGGTCGACCAGCGCCTTGCCCAGCAGGTCGAGTCCCTGCATCGCGCCCGTGGTGAGCAGGACGTTCTCGGACCGGAAGTCGCCACTAGTCGCCAGCGAGATACGCGCGGCGATGGCGGCGCGCAACGCCGGGAAGCCCTCGATCGGTCCGTACTCGAGCGCCGTGCCGCCCCACCGGTCGAGTGCCCGGGCACTCGCGGCAGCGACCGCCGCCACGGGATACAGCTCCGCGGCGGGCAGACCTCCTGCGAGGCTCACGAAACCGGGCTGACCAGCGGCCGCCAGGAACTGGCCGGTGACGTCGTTGCTGGTGCTCACCCAGCGGGCCCACGCGGGCCGCGTCGAGGCGGGCTCGGTGGGCTCGATGGGATTCGCGGATGGGGCCGGGGGCACGATCCGTAGTCAAGCCGGTTTGCGGGCGTCGTGGCAAGCCCCGTGCACGTCCGCCTTGGTGAACGCCCCTGAGCGCCTGGCTTCGCGATCTTGCGCGATCAGCGAACGGCAGGCTCGATTTCCACCACCTCCGGTCGTCATGGTCCCGTAGTCCCCACAGCTCTTCACCATGCGCGGAAGGACCGTCTCCCTGGCCCGCCAGACGGCCAGGTACCTGTTCCGATGTCCCGGGAGCCAGCCGAACGGCACGATATTCGTTCGCCGATCGCGCAAATGCGTGCTGTCGAGGCGGCGGTCCTCGGCGGTTCCTCCTCGCAGCGCGCGCCAGACACCGAGCGACCGCAGACGCACGACGACCCCAGCCATCGAGGCCGGGTCGTCGCGAGGAGGAAGGAGTCCGCAGGTCGCTCAGGTCACGGCTTCGGCCAGTGGACGACCAGGTGGTAGGCCAAGGTGCTGTCCGGTCCGCCATAGGGGGCGTTCACGATCACGTAGTCATCGTGTGCGACGAGCACGCTCCGCAGTGCGTCTGCCTCGGTCGTCGCCGGGCGCGGTCCAGGTCGTGATCGAGTGTGTGGTCAGGGCCGAAGATCTGCATCCGGTGGCGGTCGGCGACGTAGATGTTGCCGCCAGCGTCGGCGCCCGACATCGGTGGGCCGGTCGAACTGCCCGGGCCCGGTCCCTTGAGCCGAACGACCACAGGAACGTGCCGTCAGGACCCCACGCCTGGATCCGGCTGTTGCCGGTATCGGCGGCATACAGCGTGCCGTCGGGCTCTACGAAGACCGAGCCCGCGTTGTCGACTGGCCGTCACCCGAGCCATGGCTGCCGACCTTGGTCAGCATCGAGCCCTCGGGGCTGAACACCTGGATGTCGTCCCGGACGTCATCGACGACGTACACCAGGCCCTGTGGGACCGACAGCGACATCGATGGGATCGGTGAACTGGCCGTCCTCGGTGCCGGTCGTGCCCCATTGCCGGATGAACACGCCGTTGTGGTCGAACTCCTGGACCCGGTCGTTGCCCGAGTCCGCCACGTACACGTTGCCGAACGGCCCACCGAGGGGCGATGCAGCCACGCCACCGAAGTCCAGACCATCCGCGGGTGCGGGATCGCGTACGAAATCGAACTGTCCCGGGGCCGGTGCCCTTCTGGCCCCAGCGGGCGATGGGCTCGGCGTATTCGCCGGTATGCCACACCTCGCTGGTCCCGGCATTGACCACGAGGAAGCTGCCATCCGAAGGCGCGTCGCTGCCGCCCCACTGCGAGCCGCCCATGAAGTACCGACCTGCCATCGGGACAACATCGGTCGCACGCGTGCTCGGAGTCGCCTGGCCCACGATCTCGACGGCACACCCGTCGATCGGGCTCGCGAGCTGGGCTCTGCGCATGGGCCGCGACCGGGACGGCGATCGCGACGAACGCGGCGCGATGACCAGGTTGAGCTGATGGAACCGCATCGGGATCCTCCTAGTTGGGCATCGGACCAGCTGGCGCTCCGGCGAACGATGCCTCGGGCAATGACCACGCGCACCCGCCGGGGCGAGAGTTCGTCTGATGTGACGTCGACCAGGGCAATTCATCCGGACCGGTCGTTGCCTCTGCCGCGATGTAGACGATGCCGGCGTGGAACGCGGAGGCCTCTCGGACCGTCGGTCTCGCGGCGTCGTCGGACCGCATGTCCCGGCCTTTCCCATCTCTGTCGGGGCCACGATCGTCCGGAACCCAAATCCGAACTGCGGCATCGCCCTTCCCGACTGAGCCGAAGCCGGTGAAGTAGAGGTTGCCATCGCCGGATACGACTTCGATGGTTGCTGGGTAGTCCGATGCCGGCTCGACCCCGTGCGACGAACACTCGGCCCGCACGGTCGACGTCCATCCCGTTGTACTGATCCGAGCCACCAGCCGTGGTCGGCATCGTGCGTCCAACTTGTCACCCGAGTACCGGTAGTTGCCATTCGGGTTGTTGATGTTGGCGCTGACATATACAGCGCCCTGCGAGTCGACCTTCATGTCATCAGCGGCGTAGGCGTCCAGGTGCCGGCTGGAACGACCCGAGGACCGTGCCGTCGGTGGCATATCGCTCCACGACATCGCGCGAGACGTCGAGCACGTAGACGATGCCGGTCGCGTCCACGTCAAGGGCCACCGGTTGGAGGTAGTGACCATACACCCCAGATCCCGAGCAGGTTGCGGTGGCCTGTCGAACCGCTGCACACGGCGATTGCCGACGTCTAGGACATAGAACGAGCCGTCTGGGGCGAAGGCGATGTCGCCATAGCTGTCGCCCCCGGTCGCCCTGTCAGGTTGAAGGCGACGTCGGGCCACAGGTTTCCGACGGCGTCCATCGCCAGTACTCGCCGGCACCTTGAACGGTTCAGCCACGTGCCGTCCTGGTCATAGATGGCTATCCTGCCGTGTCCCGACGCGCTCGCCTACCCAGATCGCGACACAGATGCCCCGCGGCTCGACCGCGATGCTGGCCCCTTCGCGGATACCCCGGCACATCGTGGCCATCCATCGGGTCGTCCGCAGGCTCGCCCGTGCCCGCAGACCACAGGTACCGCTCATCAGGGGATACCGCCGGGCGCCGATGACGACACGGGGGCCGGACTTGCTCCGGGCCTAGCAGCTGGGGGACAAGCCATGCGCGACTTGGGTCGGGGTCGGACTCCCGGATCAGGCGAGCCCAGGACTGCGGCGAGCGAGATCGCCGCGGCCAGGCACGATGCGCGTCAGGGTCGTCGAAGGCTGGGGTCATGGTCCCTCCACCCGGACCATGACCTGTGCTGATGTTGCGGCCGCGTGCGTTCGAAGGTCGCGGTCAGCACCCAGTCGGGCAGCTGGCCGGATGCTTCCTCCTCCAGCCAATCACGGATGCGGTCGTCGGGGGTCTGGTCGCGGATCATGCTGTTTGTCCATTCGGAACGGCGAGGAGTCGGGCGTCCGCCTCGAGCGCGGCGCGCAGGGCCTCCATCGCATAGTGGAGTCGGGACTTGGCGGTGCCCTCCGGGATGCCCAGGGTCTCGGCGACCTCGGGGATGGGCAGGCCCAGGTAATGGTGCAGGACGACCACGGCTCGCTGGTCTGGCTTCAGGCGCCGGAAGCCTCGCTCGAGCTCGTCGCGGTCGGCCAGGGACCGCGCACCATCCTCGGTCTCCGGCTCCGCCCGGGCCACCCGGATCTCGGCCGACCACCGACGCTGGTGCCGACCCTGGTCGGCGCAGGCGTTGACGACGAGCCGGTGGAGCCACGCCCCGAAGCGGTCCGGATCTCGCAGCCGAGGCAGCTCGCGCCATGCATGCACGAGGGCTTCCTGGACCGCGTCCTGCGCACCATCCCGGTCGCGCAGGATGAGTCGGGCGATCGCGTACAGTCGGTCACCAGCAGCGGCCGCGAGGACCTCGAAGGCCTCGTGATCGCCGCGCCGTGCCCGTTCCACGAGATCGCGTTGCACCGCATCTCCACTGGCCGCGCGGCAGGAGCCGCGCTCACAGACTACGACGCCGCAGGTGTGCTGAACCGTTCAAGAATGTCTCGCGGGGAGCGCCGGCGGCCCAGCCGCCAGGTTCAGTCAGGGACCAGCGAGAGTGACGGGACATGGCGCGGGCGGATCATCGAGAAGTGCCGCCGATCGACGGACGCGATCGTTCGCTCCTCCAGGCGCTCCGCGGTCACGATGACGCTGGCATCGACGAGGCCGAGCCGCAGGTCGGCATGGATCCGGCACAGCGCCCGCACCCCGTCCCAGTCCGCGAGATCCAGCTCCCGGACGGTGAGGCCGCCGTCCGCCACGGCCGCCAGGACCGGGTCGAACGCCAGCGGGTCGGCTGGTCGCGAGCCACTCGACCTCGACCAGGACCGGCACCGAGACGACCAGCGGTTCGCGGGCCGTCTCCAGGGGCTCGCGGCAGACGCGATGGTCGGGGTCACAGCGGTCCATGGCCACGAACGGCGGGCCGGTGTCCACGATCAGCGCCAACGGGGCAGGTTCCAGGTGGAGCTCGGAGCTTTCGCGGGCGGTGGGCCCGGGTGCCCGTATCGGAAGCACCGACGCCCAGGAACTGCAGCCTGCCGGCTTGTTGCCGTGCCCGTTGCGCGAGCGCCTCGCGGATGACATCGGCCAACGACCTGACCTTCGTCGCGTGCGATCGCCCGCAGCCGGGCAGGGTCTCCGGGTCTGCCATGATGGCGGTGCGCTGCATTTGCATGATGACGCAACACGACGCCACAGGTCCCGCCCGGAACGCCGTCATCAGCCTCCCCAGACAGTCAGTCGGACGTGCTGGGCCATGAACCGGAAGTCGCCGTCCGTGGTGAGCATCACCAGGTCGTGTCGCACGCACAGTTGGGCCAACAGTGCGTCGATGGTGCCGAGCTGGATACCGCGCTTGCGGCAGAGGTTCCTGGACTCTGCCGCGGCCACGTGATCCTCACGGTCCGGGATCAGCAGCGGCAGCGCAGCGAATCGATCAAGGATGGCGGCGCGCGCCGCTGGCCCGCCGAACCCCTGCAGCAGCTCCTGGAGCACCAGGCCCGTCGTGAAGACCGCCTCCCCAGTACCCAGAGCATCACCCAGGCGTGCCACCATCGGCTCGCCGCTTGGTCCGTCGCGGCGTAGGGCCAGCGACCAGACGCTCGTGTCGACGAACAGGTTCACCCGCGTGAGCGCTCGGCCTTGTAGTCGTAGCCGGGGTCCCATTCCAGCGAGCCGAAAAGCTCCGCCACCCGCTTCTGCTCCCGTCGCGCGACATACTCCTCCAACGCCCGGGTGACAGCGGCCGTCTTGGTGCGTTCGCCGCCGGCCTTCAGGGCGCGTTCCAGGAGACGCGGGTCGATGTCGAGATTGGTGGCCATGTGCGTAGTGTCGCACAATGTCTCGCACAGTCTGCCGAGTCACCGAGCATCCACAGGGTTCCCATGCATCCGACCGGTCGTGCTACCATTCGCGGTCGCGCGTGGCATCACCTGCCTCCGCCACCCGCAGGGCGCGACCAGCGTCCGATCACATCGCATCACACACCCGAGGGATATCGACTTGGCCCACTCTTCCCGCACCTGGACAGGCGCGCGTTCGCCCCAAGGCAAGAAGCGCGTGCGCCAGGCCGAGCGTCGCAACGAGATCCTCCAGCCCCGTCGGTCGGCGGCGAAGACCCTGGTCAAGAGCGCCCTCGTGGCCGCCGGGACCGGTGACGCCGAGCCGACGCAGGCAGCGGTCATCCTCGCTGTCTCGGCGCTGGACCGCGCCGCCAAGGTGGGGGCGATCCACCCCAACGCCGCCGCGCGGCGCAAGAGCCGGCTGATGCTGAAGGTGAACGCGGCACTCGCGGGGTCCGAAACGGTGACGACCGGCAAGGTCGCCCGCCAGACCAGCAAGGCGCAGGCCACGAAGGCCGCCAAGGCTCGCATCGCGGCAGGCAAGGCGACCAAGGCGAAGGGCGAGCAGACGGCCGCGGGCAAGGCGCGCGCAGCGCTGTCGAAGACCAGCCGCGAGGCAGCGGCAGCGTCGACCGCCCGGACCGCCGAGGCTCCTGTGGCGGCAGCCGCGACGACAACGACGGCTCCCAAGTCGAAGGCGGCGCCCGCCAAGACAAAGGCGTCGGCGGCCAAGACGTCGGCCGCCAAGACGAGCCCGGCCAAGGCCGCCCCCGCGAAGGCGGCACCAAGGGCCAAGGCGTCGTCGACCACCAAGGCTACGACCACCAAGGCACCCGCCTCGAAGGCGGCACCCAAGGCCAAGGCCGCTCCCGAGAGCGAGGCCTGACCGGGGCGGCTACCGCCGTCCCACAAAGGACCACGGGCCCGGGCACATCCCGGGCCTTCGTGTTTCCGGGCCGCGTCCCGGATCCGACGCACGAGGCACATGAGCATGGCGAACGGCGAACGGATGCTGACCTTCCGCTGGTCCTGTAACGCAGACCACGACCACACCCTCGATGTGGTCGACTGCGACCCGGCGATGCAGGCGATCATCACCGAGATGCTCGAGATCGTGCATGACGTCCCAGGGCGTATCGAGGTCACCCCATTCGAGGTGACGGACATCCCGACGGCCGCCGAGGTGGTCGAGGATCTCGCGAGCTACGCCGACGACGACGGCGAGGACGAGCTCGAGCCCCACCAGCGGGCTCGACTCATCCGGCTACGCGAGGTCGCCCAGCAGGCCAAGGCGAAGGTGCTCCTCAACTAGGTCGGGAGGGGAGCCTCTTCGCCGCGGAAGCTGGCCGCGACGCGACCCATCATCGCCGCGAGCCCGCCCTCGACGTGGACCCACTCTCACCGCGCGACGCATCATCGCCGTGCAAGCCACGTTCGCCGGGCAACCCGCTAGCCGGGTGAGTAGACCGTCGAACGCCGCACGGGCCGCGGTCCAGGGCATACCGCTGGCCCATTTGCCTGCCTGACGGGTCATCCGACCGACGGAGCGCCCCCGGAGCGCGTTCGGGGCCTACTTGTTGGCTTACTCACCCGCCGGGCGGGTCACGGGGGCCTGCGGGCCTCCTTGTTGGCTTACTCACCCGCCGGGCGGGTCTCGGGGGCCTGCGGGCCTCCTTGTTGGCTTACTCACCCGCTGGGCGGGTCGCGGGGGCCTGCGGGAGCCTGCTTGGTCGCGGAGGCCTGCAGGGCGTTACTCACCCGCCTCGCGGGTCGCGGGGGGCTGCAGGGCCGCGGCAGACGGCGTACGCAGCGACCGGAAGCCCGCCGCGACGACCGCGCCGGCGACTACGGAGAGCACGATGATCAGCCCACCAGTGAGCTGGTCGTGGATGACCGCGGCGCCCATGGAGGCTCCGTCGGTGATGCCGCCCTCCACCAGGTACGGCGCCAGGGTCGGGTCCTGGAGATACCGCTGGTACGTGCAGTCGGGCCCCATGGAGCAGTGGAGCGTCGTCCCATCGGGCATCGTGCCAGTGTCCGCGAACACGAACAGCAGCCGCAGGATGATGTACATGATGGCGAGCGAGAGGCCCGTGACGAAGCCTGCCCACGCCGCGTTCAGGAACACCCGACGCACCGGCCGCCAGCGCGCGGAACGGTTGTTGGCGTAGCCGCCGATGATGAGGCCGGCGATGGGCGCGGCCACGAAGACGATGGTCTGGACGGGGATGATGAGCGCGAACGCGATGGCGATGACCACCGCCATGCCGATACCGACATAGCCCGCGAAGACAGCTCCCCGATCGACGAATCGACCGGGGGCCGCGCTCGGCGGCACGGCCGCCGAGGTCAGGGTGCCACTCGTCACCGCGAGGCGGCGAGGGCCGAGCGTCCTGGGAATACGGCGCTGGCGCCCAGCTCCGCCTCGATCCGCAGGAGTCGGTTGTACTTGGCGACGCGCTCCGATCGGGACGGGGCGCCCGTCTTGATCTGGCCGACGCCCGTAGCGACCGCCAGATCCGCGATCGTCGTGTCCTCGGTCTCACCCGACCGATGGCTGATGACGGCCGCCCAGCCATGACGCCGGGCGAGGCCGACGGCGTCGAGCGTCTCGGAGAGCGTGCCGATCTGGTTGAGCTTGATGAGGATGGCGTTGGCGGAACGCTCGTCGAGGCCTCGCTGGAGTCGCTCGGGGTTGGTCACGAACAGGTCGTCGCCGACGAGCTGGCAGTGGTCCCCGACGCGCTGCGTCAGGAGCTTCCAGCCCAGCCAGTCGTCCTCCGCCAGGCCATCCTCGAGGGAGACGATGGGGTACTTCCCGACCCAGTCGGCCCACAGGTCCACCATCTCGGCGGTCTTGAGGCTGCGACCCTCCTTCTCCAGCCGATAGGTCAGCTGTCCGTCGGCGTCCGGCTCCCCCTGGAGGAGCTCCGTAGTCGCCGGATCGAGCGCGATCGCGATCTGCTCGCCCGGTCGATAGCCGGCCCGCTCGATGGCCTTCAGCACGGTCTCGATGGCCGCGGCGTTGGATGCCAGGGACGGCGCGAAGCCACCCTCGTCACCCTGACCGGTCGAGAAGCCGAGGTCATGGAGCTCCGCGCGCAGGGCGTGGAACACCTCGGCCCCGGCCCGCAGCGCCTCGCTGAAGGTGTCGAAGCCGATGGGCATGACCATGAACTCCTGGAAGTCGGTGGAGTCCAGGGCGTGCTTGCCGCCGTTGAGGATGTTGAGCATCGGCACCGGCAGGGTGCGTGCGCCGACACCGCCCAGATAGCGGTACAGCGGCTGGTCCGTGGACGCCGCGGCCGCGTGCGCCGCCGCGAGCGACACACCCAGGATCGCGTTGGCACCCAGCTTGCCCTTGTTGGGCGTGCCGTCGAGGTCGATGAGGCGCGCGTCGATTCGCGCCTGGTCGGCCACGTCCTCGCCCAGCAGATCGGGAGCGATGAGGTCGAGGACGTTCTCGACCGCGGTCAGGACACCCTTGCCGCCATACCGGGACCTGTCGCCGTCCCGCAGCTCGACCGCTTCATGGGCGCCCGTGGAGGCACCCGATGGCACGGCGGCACGGCCGACGGAGCCGTCATCGGTAAGCACCGTGACCTCGATCGTCGGATTGCCCCGGGAGTCGAGGATCTCCTGCGCGTCGATGAGCTCGATGACCGTCATCGGACTGCCGCCTTCCGGTCTGCGCGCTTGCCGGCCGCGAGCTGCGGCACGGGACGATCCTGGAGCACGGCGATGCCCGGCAGCTCCTTGCCTTCGAGGAACTCGAGGCTGGCACCACCGCCGGTCGAGACATGTGTGAATTTGTCGGCCAGCTTCAACTCCTCCACGGCGGCGACGGAGTCACCGCCACCGACGACCACGGTCGCGCCATCGACCGCGCGCTGGGCCAGGTAGCGCGCCATGGCACGCGTGCCATCACCGAACGTGGGCACCTCGAACACACCCAGCGGGCCGTTCCAGACGACCGTGCGGGCGGGCTCGAGCGCGACCTCGAACGCGGCGATGCTCTGGGGACCGATATCCACGGCCGACCAGCTGTTGGGGATCTTGTGGGCGGGCACGATCTTGTGCTCCGCGCCGCGGGTCACCTCCTTGGCGACCACGATGTCGGACGGCAGGTGGATGGCCACGCCCTTGGCCTCTGCCGTCTCGAGGATGCGCTTGGCATCATCGACCCGGTCGCGTTCCAGGAGGCTCTTGCCGACCGTCATGCCCTGCGCGACGAGGAACGTGTTGGCCATGCCACCACCGATGACGAACATGTCCACGCGATCCATCAGATGCTCAAGGACCGCCATCTTGCCGCTGACCTTGGCGCCGCCGATGACGGCCGCGAACGGCCGCGCCGGCAATTCCAGCAGCCCCGACAGGTTGGCGATCTCCTTCTCCATCAGGAGCCCGGCGTATGCGTGCAGGAGCCGGGCGACCCCGACCGTCGACGCATGCGCCCGATGGGCCGTGCCGAACGCGTCGTTGACATAGACATCGCCGTAGGCTGCGAGGGCAGCCGCGAAGGCCGGGTCATTCGCCTCCTCCTCCGCGTGGAAGCGAAGGTTCTCGAGCAGGATGACCTGACCGGCCTTGAGCCGCGACAGCGCGTCCTGGGTCCCGATACCCAGCGCGTCGCCGGTGCATGGGACCCGGACCTTGAGCAGGCTCGACAGACGTTCCGCGACCGGCCGCAGCCGGGCCGACTCGACGACCTTGCCGTTGGGCCGTCCGAGATGGCTCATGAGGATGACGATGGCACCCCGCTTCGCGAGGTACTCGATGGTCGGGATGGATGCCCGGATGCGGGTGTCATCCTTGACTTGCCCATCCTCGATGGGCACGTTGAAGTCGACCCGGACCAGGACCCGTTTGCCCGCGGGATCGAAATCCCGCACGGTGAGCTTCTCCATGGCTCAGGCGCTCGCGACGCTGACGTCCAGGCGCGCTGCCACGAAGGAGACCAGGTCGGCGACGCGGCAGCTGTAGCCCCACTCGTTGTCGTACCAGGCGATGACCTTCACGAAGGTGCCACCCATCGACATGGTGCAGGCGCCATCGATGATGGAGGAACGGGAGTCACCCCGGAAGTCGGTCGACACGAGCGGGTCGTCCGAGACACCCAGGATGCCCTCGAGCGGGCCGGCGGCCGCGGCCCGGAACGCGGCGTTGAGCTCCTCGGCAGTGGCCGGGCGCTCGAGCTCCGCGGTGAAGTCGACGACGCTCACGGTAGGCGTTGGCACGCGCAGGCTGAAGCCGTCGAACTTGCCCTTGAGGTCGGGGATGACGAGGGCCAGCGCCTTGGCGGCGCCGGTCGTGGTCGGGATGATGTTCAGGCCGGCCGCACGGGCGCGACGCGGGTCCTTGTGGGCCACGTCGAGGATGCGCTGGTCGTTGGTGTACGAGTGGATGGTGTTCATCAGGCCGCGCTTGATGACCCAGCCGTCGTGGACGACCTTCGCCGCGGGGGCGAGGCAGTTGGTGGTGCAGCTGGCATTGCTGATGATGTTGTGGGCCGCCGGGTCGTAGACGCCTTCGTTGACGCCCAGGACGATGGTCACGTCCTCGTTCTTCGCGGGTGCGCTGATGATGACCTTGCGGGCACCCGCGTCGAGATGCGCGTGGGCCTTGGTCGCGTCCGTGAACAGGCCCGTCGATTCGACGACGACGTCGACGCCGAGGTCCCTCCATGGCAGCTGGGCAGGATCCTTCACCTGGAGCACCTTGACCGGTCGGCCGTCGATGACCAACGTGTCATCGGTGTGCTCGACGGTGCCCGGGAAGGCGCCGTAGGTGGAGTCGTGCTTGAACAGCAGCGCGTTGGTGGCGGTGTCCACGAGGTCGTTGACGGCCACGACCTCGACGTCGGGGCTACGCTCGATGAGCGCCTTGAGCGACTGGCGACCGATGCGTCCGAAACCGTTGATGCCGACCCTGACAGTCATGAGATCCTCCTGGTTCCATGCGGCCGGGCGCTCCTGCGTCCCAGCCTGTTGGCGGCCCCTGGCCACCGGGATGTGATCAGTCTCCGTGCGCGATAGGTGACATCGCCCTGGTGCGGCCGCCGTCGTCCCCCAACGCCGTCGTCGCGGTCCGGACGCAAGCCGCCCAGGCCCGGGACATCTGGTCCGCGACCCCCTCCGGGCACGGCCCCAGCGAACGTTCTCGCCGCGTCATCGAGGTGCCTCACCCGGCGACGATGCGCTCGCCATCGATGATGGCGATGATGGCGCCGACAGGTTCCTGTGGGTGCCGCAGCAAGCGCCGCTCCACGGTGGACGGGTCGCAAGGCTGCCCGGTGCCGGGATCGAGTCGGTGCATCCTCGGCATGCCATCCAATTCCACGATAGCCGTCCGCAGATACGTGGCCCCCAGTTCGAGTGCAAGCACTGGGCGGGTCTGGAGCGGTCGGTGGCGGGCATGCTCAGGGTTTGTGGACGGGCGCGCCCGTCGGGGGAAGCGTCACGCTCGGCGCCGACGCTCATTGCTGGTTCATGGTCGATCATACCAAAATGCCGCGCGTCCCCTGACACGGCGACACCCGGCCGTGTGGCCGGGTGTCTGTCTGCGATCGTGGACCTGCGCCCGTGGCGGGGTCCAGCCGGGTCAGGCCCGGCGGATGATCAGCCGCCGATGCGGAAGACGCTGCCACCGCAGATGGGACAGGTGCCCTTCGTCGCGGGCTTGCCGTTCTTCATCGTGATCTTCTCGGGCTTCACGATCTCGACCTTCTGCTTGTCCTTGACGCAATAAGCCTCTGCCACCGGATCCTCCTCGTTCTCTGCGGCGCGGATCGACCCCGTCGCCAGTCGCGGGACCCGAACATCTGCCGGACCTCCGCACGATCGACTTCTCCTACTAGGTTGCCATCCCTGACCATAGCGAGGGCCGCCAATGCAGCGCCCCTGCGGCATGGACCTGCAAATCCATCTCAGCGAGGATACGCAAGGACTCCATCCCAGTCTCGATGCAGGCAAGCTCGGCCGCCGGCCGGCCGGCCGCCTCCAGGAATACGCCCTCTGCGCGCTGGGCGAACGCGGTGCACACGACACCCGCCCGACAACCAGCCAGCTGCGCGAGGACGAGCAGCGCTGACGCCTCCATCTCGAAGTTCATCACACCCTGGGCCGCCATCTCGGCGGCGAGGTCAGGGTATCGGATGGGCAGCCTTGGGATGGGCCGTCCCTGCGCACCGTAAAAGCCGGGTGCGGTCGCGGTCAATCCGACGTAGGCGCGATGTCCGAGCCGGGCGGCCGCCTCCACGAGCGCAGCGACCACCGTGTAGTCGGCGGCGGCCGGATAGCCATCGTGGACGTAGTAGCTCGTGGTCGACTCCAGGCGGACCGATGCCGCGGAGATGACCAGTTCGCCAAGGGCGATGTCATCGCGCAGGACGCCGCAGGAACCGATGCGCACCATCGTGGGGCGGTCGGTGATGGCGAGGATCTCGGCGACCGCGATCTCCATGTTGTCGGTGCCGATCCCGGTCGAGACCACCGACATCCGCAGACCGCGCCATGTACCGGTGACCGAGACGAACTCGCGGTGCCCCCGGCGGACCTCGACGCGATCGAGCATGCCCGCGATGCGATCGGTCCGCGCCGGATCGCCGGGGAGCAGGATGTGCTCGGCGAGCTCGCCAGGTGCCAGGTCGATGTGGTACTGGCGATCGGTTGCTGGCAGGGCGATGCGGCGGTCCGCGCTCGGCAACGTGGCTCCTCGGTCGACAAGCCCGCTCTAGGTCGGCGGTCGCGTGAACCTTAGGCACCTCGTTCACGAGGCGTCAAGCGGGCCGTCCCGTTCACCACGCACGGCCGGGGATGCATGGCGCGTCGCGGCGGTCGTTCGAGGCGTAGCACCCGGCCGAGCACGGCGGCGCACGGACCAGGTGGCGACGCCACCGACCACCACCGTGAAGAGGGCCGCGAGTCCCGCCACGAGGACGACGGTCGCCAGTCGCGAGTCGCCGTTCGCCTCCGGGCCGGCGGCCATCGCCATGGATGCCAGGGACGGGACGGCTGACGACGTCACTGCCATCCCTGCCGGCAGCGGCACCAGGGTGGGCAATGCGAGCGTGGCCGCACGCACGACGGCATCCGAGCGCGTGACGACCTCCCAGCCACCCAGGTCGCGCTCACCGACGATGCCCGTCACATTGATGACCTCGCCGGTCGCGAGGGGCGGCTCGAAGGTCGCACCCGGATCCAGGAGCCGGACCTGAGCGCTGGCGGAGCCGTCGTCGATGGTCAGCAGCGGGCTCGCGATGCTCCGGACCGCACCCGACACGCGGACGTGCCGACCACCCAGCCTGACGATGGCGGCGAGGGTCGTGTCCACGGGTGTGGCGTCATCCCCGGGCCGGACTCTGCCGTCGTCGGGGCGGAGCGACTCCTCGGCCGGGTCCATGCCGGTCGACCCGGCGGTGCCGCTCGTCCGATCGGTCCCCGCCGCGGCGGGGTCCGGGCCTAGGTCGATATCCGCGCGATCGCGGGGCACGAGCGCGAATCGCTGGTCGCTCGCCGTGGGATACGCTCGCTTGACGATGCCCGTGATGGTGGCGTTTCGACCCTCCGCGATCGCAGTGGACGGGATGCGGCTGCCAGCCAGGCCCACGATGGGCAGGCTGCCACCAGCGCCCAGGGACGCCTCGGCTCGCCACGTCTCGCCCGACCTGGCCACGTCCGTGATATGGACCGTGAGCCGCACAAGCCGCCACTCATCGGACGCGCCGGGCGCGCGTCGCAGCACGATGGGGCCGGCGTTCGTCCGGCCAAGGGTCGACGGCGCGGCGGCCGCGGCGAGCTGGAGGCCGCCGTACCAGGTCCCGACGGCGCCCGTGGCCCGGACCCTGGTACCCACCGCGGGCACGGTGGCGCGGTCCGGATATCGAAGCAGGATGGCACCGCTCGAGTCCTGGACCGTCACCCGCCTGCCCTCGCCGTCGATGAGTCCGGCGGGCGTGGTGATGGTGCCCTGGATGGAGACGACCAGTCCATCCCGCGCGGCCGCGATGCGCACGGTCGGTGTCGGGCTACCAGTCGAGGACGGCTTGCCGGTCGCGCCCGGACGGGGTGTCGGGGTCGAACCCGGACGCATGGTCGGGGTCGCGGCGATGACGGCGAGGTCATCGGGGTCACGGGGCCAGATCCGATATCCATCCCCTGCCCCTGACGCGGATTCGCGCTGCCCGACGATCCCGGTCGCGGTGAGCCGGGAGCCGGTCGGCAGGCGGTCGCGGCTGACGCCCAATGCCCCGAACACGAAGACGCGGGCCTCGCCGCCGTTGTCTCGGATGGTGACGGCCAGCGATCCGTTGGATCCGGTCTCGACACCCTCGATGATGCCCGTCACCTTGGCCAGACGGCCCTCGCGATCCTCGCTCAGTCCGCTCGACGTGAGCGTCAGGGCCGCCGGCAGGCCGCCCCGACCCAGTATCAGCAGGTCCGCGGCATCCGCGGCACGCAGCTCGAGGTTGGCGTACGGGTTTGCGAGGGTGCCGGCGAGCTGGATGATGACGCCCGGCTGGATCAAGGACATGTCGATGCCGTTCGGTAGTGACACGGCGATGCCACCGGTCCCGTCGGCGAGGAATGTCACCCCGGCCCGCAGGATCCGCCCGGGTACCGCCGTGACCGTGCCTTCGATGGCGACCCGGCTGCCGATGGCGGCCGAACGGGCGGCCACGATGGACACGACCGGTGCCACGCGCGGCGTAGCGGTCGGTCGCGGCGTCGGGGCCGGCCTTGTGGTGGCCTCCGGACGCGCTGTGGCCATGGCCGTCGGTGTGGGCGTCGGGATCGGGACTGGGGTCGGGGCAGGGTGCGGGTCCGTCGTGGGCCGGGCCGTGATGGTCGGGGACGGTGAGGGCGTCGGTCGCACCACGACGTCGGCCAGTGTCCGGGGCCAGACGCGATAGCCATTGGTGCCCGCGGCGGTAGACGCGTGCTGTCCCAGCACGCCCGTGATGGCGACGGGACGACCCGCCGACAGGGTCAGTGGCTCGATGCCGGTGCCGCTCGCGACCACGACCCGAATGATCCGACCATCCGCATCCAGATCCACCGCGTAGCCGTCCGTGAGCTCGTCGCGCGACCCGCTGACCACACCGCTCACGGACACCAGCTGGCCCTCGAGGGTCTCGGGCAGCTGGTCGGACAGCTGGACTGGTTCAGGTGGGACCCCAGGCCCGAGGTCATCGAACCCGTCCGCGGACGCGAGAGCGATGGTGAGCTGACCGTAGCGCGATGTCAGGGTGCCCGCCGCTCGGACCAGATGACCGCTGGGCACGCTCGGCCAGGTGGTCGCGCCGAGGTAGAGCGCGATGCCGGCCGACGCGTCCTGGATATACGCGCCACGACCGGCGTCCGTGAGTCCGAGCGGCGTGGTGAGCACACCTCGGACGAGGACGCTGGTCCCGAGCGCCGCGTCCCGGACCTGTGCGACCGGCATCGGCGCCAGGGTCGGTACGGGCGTCGGGCGCCCTGTGGGTCCTGCCGTGGGGTCGGGCGTGGGCGTGGGTCGTTCGGTGACCCGCGGGGTAGGTTCTGATGTCGGAGCGGCTGTGCGTTCGGGCATCGGGCGCTCGGTGGGTGCCGCTGTGGGGTCGGGCACCGACGTGGGTCGCTCGGTGGGTGCCGCCGTGGGGTCGGGTGCCGGGCGCTCCGTGGCGTTCGGAGTGGGAGCGGGCGTGGGAGCCTCCGTGACCTGGGGCGTCGGCCGCTCTGTCGGTGCGGGCGTGGGCCGTTCGGTGGGCTCGGGCGCCGGCGGCTGGTCGACGTGGCGCGCGTCAGGCACGGGCTGCGATTGGACCCAGGTGTCGGCGCGGTTGTCATTGGTATCCAGGCCGTTCCGGTCGTCGCCGTCCGGCAGGCGCTCGAGTGATGCACCGGCAGGGGGTGCGCTTCCAGGCCTGCCTTCCACCCAGGCGCTCGCGGCGGTGCCCCACGAGAGCGAGTCGATGACCTCGCCCCCGGTGACCCGGAGGACGAGCGTGCCACCCGCGGCGGCGAGACCGCCCGACCAGGTCACGTCGGCAAGGCCTGCGAACACCCCTGCCTCGTTCGCCAGCAGGAGGCTGGCACCGGGCTTGAGCACGAGCTGCTGCCAGCTCGCCTTGCGCGTGACGGTGCCGCCGGACGCGCTGGCATAGACCAGCTCGAGGCCACCGAGATCGGCCGCCAGCCGACCCCGGTCATGGATCTCCACCCACTCGTCCGAGGCACCCGCACCACCCGTGACGACCTCGCTCACGACCAGGTCCGGCGAAGGTGACCATGGCCCGGGTGGGCCCTCGGCGGCACGCGTCGCGGTGGTACCTGCCAGCGCCGGGATCCACGTCGCGAGGGCCAGCGCGAGGCAGCGCGCGACGGCGAGACCGCCGGCGCGGGGACTCGATCCATGAGACATCGGTCGACCTCCCGGCGGGTGTCCGGGGCGGAAGCGAATGGCGGGCGTCGGAGGCGATGATGGTGTTCGCCCCTTACCTGCCGATCACTCTGAGCTGATCAGCGCTACCATCCGCTGGCCGCTGCGACCCGCCCAGTCAGCGATGCCTGCAAGGAGAAGCCCCTTGGCCCGCGCCAAGAACACCGACCGCGCCGAGGCGCGCCGCCGTCACCGAGATCAGACGCGCGCCACCAGCGCCCCGCTCGACCAGATCGACGACACCGCCCAGGATGCGGCGTCCGTGGAGCAGCAGCAGGTCACCGGCCTGCGAGGCATGTTCCGGATGCCCGACTTCCGCGACGACCTCCGGACCTTCCCGGGGATGCTCCTCCACTCGCCGAAGCTGTGGATCCCGTTCGGCATGCTGCTCGTCTCGTTCGTCCTCGCGGTCCTGTTGACCCAGGGCACGACGAACGCCGACGGCACGTTCACGAGCAGCGTCTTCCCGACGGGCGTCGAGAGCCTCGTGTCGCTCTACGTGCAGCTGACCCTGCCGCCGACCGCGCTGTTCGTGTTCTTCATCGGCGGCTTCCTGGCTCCGCGCTCGAGCTGGCTCATCGGCGCGGTCCTGGGCCTCCTGGACGGGATCCTCTGGTCGCTGCTGTTCGTCATCTCACCCACCGCCCAGGTCACGACCCCGGGGTCCACGGGCCCGAACGCCAAGGTCACCTCCATCGTCGACTTCCTGGCCATCATCCTCGTCGCCGTCGTGGTCGGCATCCTTGCCGCCTCCTTCGCGTCCTGGTACCGGAACTTCCTGCGCTCGTCACAAGAGCGTGCCCGCCAGAACCGTGCCGCACGTGAGCAGCAGCAGAAGCTCAAGGCCAAGGAGGATGCGCGCATCGCACGTGACGCGCAGCGTCAGGCCGCCGCGGCCAGCCGCCAGACCAAGAACGTCACGCCCAGCGGCTCGTCCGCCACGACGACGCCACCCTCCAAGCGCTAGCCCACCGAGCGACCGAGCTAGTAACCGGCCGCACCCGATGTGCGGTTGAGCAGCGGCTCACCCCGCAGGTAGCGCGTCAGGTTCTCGGCCATGAATCCGGCCGTGATGTGCCACAGCACGTCGACGCCGCCGGTACCCGAGACGTGGGGCGTCACAAGGCAGTTCGGCAGGTCCCACAGGGGATGGTCAGGCGGCAACGGCTCCACGGCTGTCACATCCAGGACGGCACCGCCGATGGTCCCGGCGCGGAGGGACCGGACCAGGGCGTCCTCGTCCACGAGCGCGCCGCGACCCACATTGATGAGCCACGCGTCCGGTCGCATCGCGCCCAGCACGGCCGCGCCGACGATGCCCCGGGTGCGGGGTGTCGAGGGCAAGGTCAGAACGACCAGGTCCGCCTCTGCGACGACGTCACCCAGTGCATCAGGCCCCACGATGCGCTCCGGGATGCGGCCATCGGGATCACCGGTCCCAGCCTCTCGCCAGCCCGTGTCGGCCATGTGCGACGGATCCGCCTTGAGGGCGAGGATGCGCACGCCGCATGCCGACAGCAGCCGGGCTGCCTCGCGGCCGACGCTGCCGTATCCGATGACGGCTGCCGTCCGGCCCCGCAGCCGCCGTCCGAAGAGCAGCCGTCGTCCGTCCCGGGATGGCCACGAATGCGCCGCGTGCCCCGCCAGTCGCGCCCCGATCCGCTCCGTCGCGAACAGCGCGGCGGCAAGCACGTACTCGCCCAGCCCGACGGCATGCAGCCCGCTGCCGTTGGTGACCGTGAGACCCAGGCTCCACGGGTCGAGAGCCGTGACGGAGTCGACCCCCGCGCTGGCCATGGCCAGCCACCGCAGTCGGGGGGTGCGCTCGAGTGTCGGGGGCGGATGGTTCGCCCACAGGATCTCGACGCCGTCGTCCTCGAGACCTGCGGCCCAGGCAGGCGAGTCCTCGCCATCATGGACGATCTCTACTCGGGGGTCGATGCCGTCGAGCCAGGCGCGGTCGGCTGCCGAGAAGGGATAGACGGACCGGATCCGGATCGGGTCGGGCATCTCGCTCCTGCTGCCTGCGGGCTGGGTCGCTAGTACAGCACGAACCGAGTGCCCGGGCACGGACGTACCGCGGGCGTGGAGCGGGGTTGCGCTCGGGATGCGCAGCGGCCATCGTTGCCGGATGCGTCTCGCCGACCGTGTCGCCATCGTCACCGGGGCCGGACGGGGCATCGGCCGGGCCATCGCGGAGCGACTCGCCGCAGACGGCGCCGCCGTCGCCGTCGTCGACCTGGACGGGACGGCTGCCACCGAGGCGGCGGCGTCCATCACGACGAATGGCGGTCGGGCCATCGCGGTCACCGCTGACGTGACCCATCCGGCCGCGGTGCTGGGGATGGTCGGGACGACCACGGCGACCTATGGCGGTGTCGACCTGCTGGTCAACAACGCGGGCATCCTGCGCTCGACCAGGGTGGTGGACATCAGCCCCGAGGAGTGGGACCTGGTGGTCGACGCGAATCTTCGGAGCACCTTCCTGTGCGCCCAGGCGGTCCAGCCAACGATGGTGTCCCGGGGTGGCGGTCGGATCGTCAACGTGGCGTCGATGGCCGGTCGTGCCACGTCCACGCTGGGCGGCGCCCACTACACCGCGGCCAAGGCGGGGGTGCTGGGTCTGACCCGCCATCTCGCCCGAGAATGGGCGCCAGTGGGCATCACGGTCAACGCCATCTCGCCGGGCATCGTCGACACGCCGATGGTCCGCACCGGCATCGACCCGGAAGGACTGGAACGTGTCCGCCGTTCGATCCCCCTCCAGCGGCTCGCCGAGCCTGCGGAGATCGCTGCGCTCGTCAGCTTCCTGCTGTCCGACGAAGCGAGCTATATCACCGGCGCGAACGTGGACATCCACGGCGGTGAGCTGATCATCGCCTGACCGATCCGGGTCGGGCTCGAGGCCGGCGGACTCTGGTACGTTCTGCGACCCGTCGGCCGTTGGCCGCGGCAGGATCACGAGGGAGGGCCACCAGGCGTGAGGACCCGGCTGCAGCGTGCCCATCAGGGGCTGCCGCCCGGTCTCCTGCTCGGCGGTCTGGGCGTCCTCGCGTTCTCGTTCTCGTACCCCGCGACCCGGCTCGCGGTCGTCGACCTCGAGCCCCTCTTCGTCTCCTTCGGGCGGGCCGCGGTCGCCGGGCTGCTCGCGGTGCTCTATCTCGTCGCGGTCCGGGCACCTCGGCCGACACCGGCGCAATGGCGGTCCCTGGGCATCGTCGCCGTGTTCGTGGTCATCGGATTCCCGACGCTCACGGGCATCGCGCTCCAGGCCAAGACCTCGGCACACGTGGCGGTGGTCACGGCACTCATGCCCGCGGCGACGGCCGTGGCCGCGGTCATCCGGGCCGGCGAGCGGCCCAGCCGGATGTTCTGGGTCGCAGCGGCGACCGGTGCCCTGGCGGTCATCGCGTTCGCGGTCAGCCAGGGCGCCGGCGGCATCGACGCCGACGACGTGCTGCTGCTCGTGGCTGTGGTCATCATCGGCATCGGCTATGCGGAGGGCGGCGCCCTGAGTCGCACGCTGGGCGGCGCCCGCACGATCTGCTGGGCGCTGCTGTCGTCGCTGCCGCTGACCATCCCGGTCATGCTGTTCGTGGCAGGTCGAAGCGACCTGACCACGGTCGGTCCATCGGCCTGGTTCGGGTTCCTCTACGTCAGCCTCTTCTCGATGCTCCTGGGCTTCTTCGCCTGGTACGGCGGGCTGGCTCGCGGCGGGGTCGCCCGCATCGGCCAGTTGCAGCTCGCCCAACCGCTGCTGACGCTCGTGTTCGCGGTCGTGGTGCTGGGCGAGACGGTGACCCCGGTCACGGTCCTGACGGCCGTGGTGGTGCTCGCCTGCGTGGTCGCCACCCAGCGGGCGCGCGTCAGTCAGGTCACCAGCACCCCCGGTCTGGAGCCACTCGCCGCCTGGGCGCCACCGGGCGACTGAGCCGCCGTTGCCGGCGTCCTGACCAAGCCGTCTGGACACCGTCCGCCTGCTACGATCCGGGCCGTCATGACACGCCGCATCTCCCTCGCGCTCGTCCTCCACAACCACCAGCCAGTTGGCAACTTCGGGCACGTCATCGCGGCCAACCACGACGCTGCGTACCTGCCCATGATCGAGGCTCTCGAGCGGCACCCGGTCGTACGCCTGGGCCTCCACTACACTGGCCCGCTCCTGGAGTGGCTCCGCAGCGAGCGGCCGGAGACGGTCGAGCGGCTGGCCGCGCTGCACGCCCGGGGCCAGGTCGAGATCGTGGGTGGCGGTTGGTGCGAGCCGGTGTTGGCCTCCCTCCCCGAACGCGACCGCGTGGGGCAGCTGCGACGCATGGCGACCGAGCTTGCCGCCCTCTTCGGGGAGCGTCCCCGCGGCGCCTGGCTGGCCGAGCGTGTCTGGGAGCCGGACGTGCCCACGTCGCTCCATGACGCGGGCTACGCCTGGACCATCGTCGATGACAACCACTTCCGGGCGGCGGCCATCGCGGACGACGAGATGTGGGGCCCGTATTCCACGGAAGACCAGGGCCGCCGCATCTCCGTCTTCGGGACGGAGCAGGGCCTCCGGTATCGGATCCCGTTCGGCGCCGTGGACGATGTCATCGCCCATCTCCGGGCCAATGCGACCGACGATGGCAGTCGGATCGGCGTGATGGGTGACGATGGCGAGAAGTTCGGTGCCTGGCCGACGACCTGGGAGCACTGCTGGGGCAGCGATCGCTGGGTCGACCGGTTCCTGGACGCGCTCGAGGCGAACGTCGATTGGCTCACGACGACCACGCCGTCGGCATGGCTCGAGCACGCGGCACCCATCGGGCGCATCTACCTGCCCACGGGCTCGTACGCCGAGATGGGCGAATGGTCGCTACCCGCCGAGGAGGGTCGCCAATTCTCTGACGTGCTCCACGCCGACCTGGCCGAGGGCCGTCCGGAGCCCCGCTGGATGCGTGGCGGGTTCTGGCGGAACTTCCAGGTCAAGTACCGGGAGATCAACGACCTCCACAAGCAGATGCTCCGGACCTCCGCCGCGGTCGATGCCCTGCCCGAGGGTCCAGTCCGGGAGCGCGCCACCGACCATCTGTTCCAGGGCCAGTCGAACGACTGCTACTGGCACGGCGTGTTCGGTGGCATCTATCTCTCGCACATGCGTCTGGCGACGCTGGAGCACCTCATCGCCGCCCAGGACGCGGCGGACCGGGCGAGCCGGGAGCAGGGACTGCCGGTGGACGGTATCCGCTCCATCGACGCCGACCTCGACGGTGTGCCCGAGCTGGTGGTGACCAGCCCCGGCCAGTCGCTCATCGTCAAGCCCTCGGAGGGCGGTGGCATCGGGACCTGGGACATCCGGGCGCCCCGGCATGCACTCGCGTCCGTGCTCCGTCGTCGGCCGGAGGCCTACCACGCCAAGCTGGTGGCGTTCGAATCCGGTGAGGCCGATGCCCAGGCGACGGGCGCCGACTCGGCGGCGTCGATCCATGACATCGTCAAGGTGCGCGAACCGGGCCTCGCGGCACGCCTCCACTACGACCGTCACGAGCGTCGGTCGGGCCTCGTCCACCTGCTGGCGCCGGATGTCACGGCCGAGGCCTTCAGGGACGCCGCTGCCCGGGAGTTGGGCGACTTCGTCGAAGGCGCGTTCGTGGTCGTGCGTGCGACGGCCGACGAGATCCAGCTCGTGCGGCATGGGTCGGTCACGATGGACACCGAAGCCGCACCGCTGACCGTCGAGAAGCACCTCCGGTTCGATGGCCATCGCGAACGCCCGAGCGTCGCACTCCGGGTCGTGGCGCGCAACACCGGTACGACGGCCATCGACGCCCGCATCGCCCTCGGTTGGGCCGTCACGATGCTCGGCGGCGGTGGCAACCCATCCGCCTGGTACGACCTGGGCGACGAGCGGGTGGGCTTCGATACCACCGGCGAGACCCAGGACGCCGCAGCCATCGGCTTCGGCAACGACGCGCTGGGCATCGCCGTCGCGGCCAGCGTCACCCCGTCCGCGGCGATCTGGCGTGCGTCGATCGAGACCATCTCGATCTCGGAGGATGGCTTCGAGCGGACGCACCAGGGCAGCAGTCTCGCGTTCGTGTGGCCGCTGCGCCTCGTGGCGGGCGCGGAAGCGAGCTGGCAGGTCTCGATGGCTGTCACGACGAGCGTCGACCGGGCGCTCGAGGAGGGCCTCTGACGCCGACCACATGCGGTCGGCGTCGCGGGTGACTGCGGGCCATTCCCCGCGGATCCGCACGCTCAGCGAACGGTCCGACCACTCCTGGTGGTCAGGCGGGTCCCGGAGGGGTCGACTGGAGACGCTGACGCCGATGGGGCGGTGATCGTGAGGACCAGCCGGGCACGGTCGGGCAGACGATGTGCACGACCCGCCCTGGTCCACCGACCGCTACCTGTCACGTACGGGGCTGGCGTCGGCGGCTACAAGTCGGTAGCATGACCGGACCGAAGCGGTGTCACGTACGGGACCCGTCCAGCCGACCTCGTTGCCGGCAGATGCAAGGGTCCGCGATGCCATCGTCGGCAGCTTGAGGAGGCTGAGTCCCCATGGCCACCGTGACATTCGACCATGTCTGGAAGAAGTACGGGGAGGTGGTCGCGGTCAACGACCTCAACCTCCAGATCGACGACGGGGAGTTCATGGTCCTCGTCGGACCGTCCGGCTGCGGCAAGACGACATCGCTGCGCATGATCGCTGGCCTCGAGGAGATCACGGAGGGCGACCTGCGCATCGGCGACCGTGTCGTCAACAACGTACCGCCCAAGGACCGGGACATCGCGATGGTGTTCCAGAGCTACGCGCTGTACCCGCACATGACGGTGCGTGACAACCTGGCGTTCGGGCTCAAGCTGCGCAAGACGCCCAAGGATGAGATCGAGCGGCGGGTCAACGAAGCCGCCGGCATGCTCTCCCTCGAGCCGCTCCTGAACCGCAAGCCACGCGAGCTGTCAGGCGGCCAGCGACAGCGCGTCGCGCTCGGTCGGGCCATCGTCCGCGAGCCCGCCGTGTTCCTCATGGACGAGCCGCTGTCCAACCTCGACGCGAAGCTGCGCGTCGAGACGCGCGCCAACATCGCCCGGCTCCACCAGCGGCTCAAGGTCACGACCGTCTACGTGACCCACGACCAGGTCGAGGCGATGACCATGGGTCAACGCATCGCGGTCATGAGCGAAGCGCGCCTCCAGCAGGTGGGCACGCCCCAGTCGCTCTATGACGAGCCCATCAACAAGTTCGTGGCCGGCTTCATCGGCTCGCCATCCATGAACTTCCTGCCCGTGACCGCGACCGGCACGGGCGACGATGTCACGCTCACAGGCCCCGGGCTCTCGATCGCGCTGCCCTCCGACTTCAAGGGCCAGGTGAGCGGTGCGAGCGCCGTGCTGGGCATCCGACCCGAGCATCTCGACCTCGTCGCGACCGGACCCTCGGGCACCATCCAGGGCACCGCCGACGTCGTGGAATACCTCGGCAACGAGGAGCTCATCCACGTGACTGCGGGTGGCTCGGACATCGTGGCGGTCATCGGCAGCGAGCATCGCGTCCGACCCGGCGACCAGCTGACGCTGCAGGTGCCGCTGGACAAGATCCACCTGTTCGATGCCGAGAGCGGCCTGTCGCTCCGACGTTCGGTGCAGGAGCACATCGGCGCCACGGGTACCGTGCCCGTCGCCGTGCGGAGCGCGGTCCCTGCCGCTGCCGCCGCGTCGGCTCCCTCGACCGCACCGCTCCCTCCGGCGCCGCCGGCCGTCTGACCATCCGCCCCGGGTCGCCGGGGCCATCCCTGACAGGACACGACCGGGCACGCCGCACGGCGTCCCGGTCGCTCCGTGTCCGGCCGCTCCCTGGTCCGTCGCTACGGCCCAGCGTAGAGCTGGTCGTAGAGCGACGGCGACTCCTCGGCGACCGCCATGCCTGCCGCCGCGCCTACGGGGATCGTGTGCTCGGCGATGCGTCGCACCGCCTCATCGTCCCCGACGTCGTGGCCGACCTCCTCGGACAGCAGCCACTTGACCTCGATGTAGTCGCAATAGGCCTGGACCGGGTCGACCTCCTTGCCGAGCTGCTGGCGGAGCCGCTCGACGGTCGGCTCGAACACCTCCATCAGCCAGCGGCGCGCGGCCTGGCGCAGCGGCTCGTCCGGCCGCGTCCCCAGCGACGCGGGCTCGAAGCTCTCGGCACCCGCCGAGAAGCCAGCCCACGAAGCAAGGTCGTTGAGCAGCACCGTCGCCTGGCCTTCCCCCGCGTCGAGTCCCGTGAGGTCCCGGAGCCGCGCCGCGTGGAACCGGCGCGATCCGACCGCGACCCGCAGCCGGGTCTGTGAGCCATCGGGCCCACCTGGTTCGACGATGACCTCCTCGACCACGAAGCCGAGTGCGTTCAGGCGCCGCAGTCGGGCATCGACGAGGTATCGCTCGCCCGGCCCGATGAGTTCAGCGGAGTGGATCTCGGTCCAGAGGCGCTCGTAGCGATCGCGAAGGCTGAGGGCCGCGGCCATCTCGTCGTCCGCCTCCTCCAGCGACCGACCGGAGGTCGCCGCGATATCGAGCATGTCGCCGGCGAGGTTCTCGACCGCGATGTCCACGTCCATCCGACGCTGGCCCTCCGACAGCGAGACGTGGATCTCGCTGGTCTCGGCATCCACGAGATGCGCCTGGAGCGCCTGTCCATCGCGGAGCAGGAGCGTGTTGGCGAGCGAGCAGTCACCCCAGTAGACGCCGCCCCGATGGAGCTCCACGAGCAGGCTGGACATGGCGTCGAGGAACCGCTCCCGGTAGTCGCCCGCCGCCTCCGGCAGCCGCCGGAAGAGCCGACGCAGCTGCAGCGAGCGCATCAGGTAGCGGGTGATGATGACCGCGGCGTCGTCATCGGGACGCTCGACGAGGCCGACCGGGCGCACGGCGGGAGCGTCCCGCTCCTCGAGCTCGCGCATCACCTCGTATTCCCGTCGCGCCGGTCGCATCGGCAGTTCCTTGAGTGCCAGCAGCTCCGAATCGAGCGCGATGAACCGGACCACGTGGCGACTCTCGCCTACGGGCAGCTCCACGAAGCGGGCGGCATCCGCCGGCCATTCGTCGAGGGGCATCGCCCACGGCAGCTGGAGCAGGGACGAAGCGTCGCCCCTGAAGCGCATCAGGACCCGAGGGGCAGGCTCGGCCACGTTCAGCGGTCGAAGGGGCCGAGCGCGGAGAGACCCTCGATATAGATGGTCCTCGTCTGGGTGTAGAACTCGGCTGCCGCCTTACCCTGCTCCCGCGAGCCGGACGAGGACCCCTTCATGCCCCCGAAGGGGACGTGTGGCTCGGCACCGGCCGTCTCACCGTTGACATGGACGAGCCCCACGCGGGACGTGGCGATGAACGCTTCCGCGGTCGCCAGGTCACGGGTGAAGATCGATCCGGACATCCCGAACTCGACCCCATTGTGGATGCGCAGCGCCTCGTCCAGGTCGCTCGCGGCGATGCAGCCGAGGACTGGGCCGAACACCTCGTCCCGGGCGATCACCATGTCAGGCGTCACGCCGCCCAGCACCGTGGGAGGGTGATAGGCACCTTCGCCCGGCACATCCGACCGCGTCAGCACCCGGGCCCCGGCCGCCTCCGCATCCGCGACCATCCCCGCGACCCGGTCACGGGCTGCTGCGTCGATGAGCGGGCCGAGGGTCGTCGTCGGGTCGAGCGGGTCGCCGATGCGCAGGTTGCGGACCCGCTCCGTGATGGCGTCCCGGACCAGGTCATACGCCGCGCCGACGCAGATGACGCTCGCGGTCGAGGTGCACTTCTGGCCGGCCGAGGCCATGGCACCACGCACGATGAGGTCGGCCGACCGACCGATGTCGGCATCGGGCATGACGATGACGTTGTTCTTGCCGCCCATCTCCAGCTGGACCCGGACATGCGCGTCGACGGCGGCGGCCTGGAGCCGATAGCCGACCTCGCCGGAGCCCGTGAAGCTGACAGCATCCAGCGCACCGGTCCGGACCCATTCCCGTTCGACCATCTCGCCGTCGGCGAAGATCATGCCGATGACACCGGCCGGGAGACCGGCATCGACGAGCGCGGTGACGAGGTGGTTGCCCACGAGCGGGGTGTGGCTCGCAGGCTTGAACAGCACCGTGTTGCCGAACGCGAGCGCCGGCGCCACCTTCCAGGCCGGGATCGCGATGGGGAAGTTCCAGGGCGTGATGACGCCCACGACCCCGACCGGGACGCGTTGGGTGAACAGTCGCGTGCCGGGGGTCGCGGACGCGTAGACCTCGCCGGTCGGCTCGCTCGTCTGGCCGGCGAAGTAGCGCAGGATCGCGGCCGCGCGCCGGGTCTCACCGATCGCCTCGCCGATGGTCTTGCCTTCTTCCCGGCACAGGTCGCGACCGATGGCGTCGGCGCGTTCCAGCAGCAGTGCCGCCGCCCGAAAGAGGATGTCGCCGCGTGCCGGTGCCGGCATGGCGGCCCAGGCGGGCAGCGCCGCACGGGCAGCCACGGCGGCAGCCTGCAGGTGATCGGGGGCAGCCGCCGAGACGTACGCGACGATGTCGCCCGGGTGAGCCGGGTTCCGGTCCTCGCGCCCGGGTGTCTCGGCGATCCATTCGTCGCCGATCCGGTGGGCCAACAGTGATGCACTCACATGGTGATGGTATCCCGATGGTAGGCTCCCAACCGATGAAGACCCTGGAACGCCTCTCCTCGACCCTGCCCGGCCCCTGGCAGGGCGTCTGCTTTGACCTCGACGGGCTGCTCGTGGACACGGAACCGATCTGGATGGACGCCAAGGAGGTGCTCTTCGAGCGCTATGGCGTCGCCTTCGATGTGTCCGACCATGTCGCCGTCTTCGGCACCTCCGAGGTCCAGGCAGCCACCTACTTCACGCGTCGGATGGGGCTGCCCGACTCGGAGACCGAACGCATCCGGTCGGAGTACCTGGAGCTCGTGACGCGGATGCTCGACACCGAGATCCCCATCCGCGACGGCGCCTTCGAGCTCATCCGGACCCTGCGTGGTCGGGTGCCCATCGCGCTCGTGACGAACACCCGGCGACCGCAGGCGGAGCTCATCCTCGATCGCAGCGGTCTCGCGGGCCTGTTCGATGCCACGGTCACGAGCGATGAAGCGGAGCCAAAGCCTGCGCCCGATCTCTATCTGCTGGGCTGCCGGCGCCTGGGCATCGCACCGACACGGGCGGTCGGGCTCGAGGATTCACCGACGGGCGTGCGAGCCGTGAAGGCCGCGGGCATGTACTGCATCGCGGTGCCGTCCGACGCCGCCCAGGACGTCACCCACGCCGACGAGATCGTGGGCTCGCTGCTCCAGCTCGTCGATCCGGCAAGTCGCTGACTCCAGCCGACCGCCACCGTCCGAGGAGGAGTCCCGATGTCCGCTGAGGCCCGCATCTCGGAACTTGGCCTGAGCCTGCCAGCCGCCGCGTCCGGGAGCGCCAGCCGTGTCGCGACCGTGCGCGCCGGCAACCTGCTGTACACCTCTGGTCATGGTCCTGCGGCTGGTCCCGACGGCCAGGTGCCCGCGGGCAAGGTGGGCAGGGACCTGACCCTCGACCAGGGATACGACGCCGGCCGGCTCACGGGCCTCGCCATCCTGGGCACCATCCGCGATGCGCTCGGATCGCTGGACAAGGTCAGTCGGGTGGTCAAGGTCCTGGGCATGGTCAACTGCGCCCCCGGCATGAACCAGACATCGCGCGTGGTCGACGGTTGCTCGGAGCTGTTCGTGGACGTGTTCGGGCCGGAGATCGGACGCCACGCCCGGAGCGCGGTGGGGGTCTACGAGCTGCCGCTCGACTTCCCCGTGGAGGTCGAGGTCATCGTCGAGGTCAGCGACTGACCTTGGCGCGTGGGAGCGGGGCGCGTCAGACCTCGAGCGCGGGCCGCACCTCGGTCGCGAATCTGACCAGGGTCTCGTCGTCGTAGGGCGGCACCAGGTGATAGATGATGTGCCGGAAGCCGAGCGCGACGTAGGCGCGCACCCGTGCCGCGATCTCCGCGGACGACCCCGTCAGCACCGGCCGGACCATGCCCGGGTTGCGCTCGTGGTAGCTGGCGATGAGCCGCTCGGCGTCGGCAGGGTCATCGCGGATGGCGAGCGGCCCCAGGCTGAGCGTCCGCTCGATCTCGTCCGAGTCCCGACCCACCTCGTCACACCAGTGCCGGAGCACCGCGTCCTTGTGTGCCGCGTCCGCGGGCGCGAGCTTCTCGGTCGCGGCATTCCAGGCATCCGCGTACTTCGCGATGGTGCGCAACGTGCGCTGCTCGCCTGAGCCGCCGATGAGGATCGGCAGATGCGTCTGGAGCGGCGGCGGGTCGTTGCGCACGTCGGTCGCGTGGTACCGCTCGCCACGCGCCGTGGCGGTGGGCGACCGGAGCATGCCGTGGATGAGCTCCACCGCCTCGTCCAGCCACTCCAGCCGCTCGCCGATGCTGCGGCCGAAGTCGATACCGAAGGCGGTGTGCTCGGTCTCGAACCAGGCACCCCCAAGGCCCAGGACCGCACGACCGTCGGAGAGATGGTCGAGCGCCGTGACCATCTTGACCACTAGGGCCGGGTTCCGGAGCGTGTTGGCACCCACCAGCAGGCCGAGGGTCGCCTGGGCGGTGACCTGGCTCCAGCCCGCGAGCACCATGTAGCCCTCGAGGATGGGGCCGACCGGCGAGCCGATGATGGGATAGAGATGATCCCACGTCCACAGCGAGTCGTAGCCCAGCCGGTCGGCCGTGATGGCGGCGCCGCGCATCTGTGGCCAGTCCGTGTACTGGTTCCATACCAGCACACCCGTGCGGATGGGCCGTGCCTCGCTCATGTGTCCTCCGGTCGAGTGGCCGCGCGGAGACAGGTCGCGCATCGGGGTGCGATGGTACGCCGCATGACATCATCCGCCGCCGCCCGGGCAGCCACGTGACCACGAGCGAGCGATCGCGCGCGAACCGTCGCGACCTCTACCCGCCCATCGAGCCCTACGATTCCGGGATGCTCGAGGTGGGCGACGGTCACCAGGTCTACTGGGAGCTGTGCGGCACGGCGGGTGCCAAGCCCGCTGTCTTCCTGCATGGCGGGCCGGGCGCCGGATCGAGTCCCGAACACCGACGCGCCTTCGATCCGGGCCGCTATCAGGTATTGCTGTTCGACCAGCGCGGCTGCGGTCGTTCGACACCCAAGGCCAGCCTGGACGCGAACACCACCTGGGATCTGGTCGCCGACATCGAGCGGTTGCGGGTGAAGCTCGGCCTCGAACGCTGGCTCGTGTTCGGCGGCTCGTGGGGCTCCACGCTGGCGCTCGCCTACGCCGAGACACATCCCGAGCGGGTCACGGAGCTCGTGCTGCGGGGCATCTTCATGGTGCGCCCGGAGGAGGTTCGCTGGTACTACCAGGACGGCGCGTCGTGGCTGTATCCCGACCTGTGGGAGGGTTTCGTGGCACCGATCGCGCCGGGGGAACGCAACGACATGATCGGCGCATACCGTCGCCGGCTCGTCCATCCCGACCGCGCCGTGCAGCTCGAAGCGGCGCGTGCCTGGAGCCTCTGGGAAGGTCAGACCATCACGCTGCTGCCCGACCCGGTGCTCCGTGACGCTTTCGCGGCGGACGATTTCGCGCTGGCCTTCGCGCGCATCGAGAACCACTACTTCGTCCACGATGCGTTCCTGGAGCCGGGACAGCTCATCCGGGATGCCCACCGGCTGCGACACATCCCGGGGGTCATCGTGCAGGGTCGCTACGACCTCGCGACCCCGGTGCGCAGCGCCTGGGATCTCCATCGGGCATGGCCCGAGGCGGAGCTCCACATCGTGCCCGACGCCGGCCACAGCTTCGACGAGCCGGGCATCCTCCACGACCTCATCTGCGCCACGGATCGGTTCGCGGGCAGCTGACGACGCGGCAGACGGATGTTCCCCTCCGGGGAGGGCCGGAGGGGCATATCAGCGATCAGGCTGGTGCCCGTCCGAGCCGGGGATGGAGCCGACGATCGCGGGTTCAGTCTAGAAGCCGATGGCGTCCTTGACCAGTACCACGGAAGTGCGCCCGGGGAGGTCGCCGCGCAGGATGAGCAGCTTGTTGATGGCGGAGTGGACGCCGTAGGCGGCCTGGGCGCGTGCGTCCTCCAGCGGATAGACGTACTCCTCGATGCGCGTGAACGCCGTGTCCAGGTCGGGCACGATCTTCTGGGTCCCGGCCACGAGCACGACCCGACCGGCACCACCGGCGTAGGCACCCAGCTGGCTGCCGCTCATCGACGCTGCCACCATCTGTCCGTCCTCAGTGATGGCGTGCACGCTGCCGACCATGACATCCGGTGCGGCGCCCAGCTGGCGGATCTGCTTGCCCTGCGTGGCACGATCCATCGACCACAGCTGGGGCTTGAGCGCGACATACTCGGCTCGCTCGACGACCGCGTCGCCGATGCCCAGCTCGTCGACCGTCCGGGACGAGGCCTGGTTGACCTCGGAGCCGACCGGGATGAGGCCGAGCACCAGTTCCCTGGCCTCCTCGCGGTCGTTGGCGATACGGACCTCGAAGCCGCGGGCACGAAGCGCGGTGGCGGTCGTTTCCACGGCCGCATCGGTGGCGGGCGTCGCGAAGGTGCTGGTCTGGGGCTCAAGGGTGGCGGTCGACATCGTGGGTCTTCTCCTGTGTCCGATCCCGGTGCATGCGCGCCGGTATACGTTGTAAGTCTCACGACCTTACACCGTAAGACTTACGCTGTAAAGTCTCATGCAGGTTGCCGTTTGGGCATGGTCATCGGGACCGGGCGGAACACGGGCGCGGGAGAGGACAAGTACACGGGCTCAGCGCCGGCCCCCGGATACACTCGGGCGGTGAGACTGAGCAGGATCGTCATCGATGGCGTGGCGCTCATCGCGGCCGCCCTCATCGTGCCGGGTGTCAAGCTCGCCTGGAAGACCGACCCCACACAGACGCTCATCACAGTGCTCGTTCTGGCCACCGTGTTCGGCGTCATCAACGCCTATATCCGACCCGTGCTCCGAGCGGTCAGCTTGCCGGTCAACATCCTGTCGATGGGTCTCTTCTCGTTCTTCCTCAACGCCGGGTTGCTGCTGCTGCTGGCGCTGGTCGTCGACCAGATCTGGGATCGGGTACTCACCATCGGGGGATTCCCGCCGCATCTCACGGTCGAGACCGTCACGGCCGCGTTCCTCGGCTCGCTCGTCATCACGGTGGTCTCCACGCTCATGTCGGTCCTGCTGCCCGATGCCTGAGCGTCAGCGCGTCTCGTCCGGCTCCCCCTATGAACCCGTGTTCGGGTACAGCCGCGCCGTCCGGGTCGGCGACCGGGTGATCGTCTCGGGCACGGCCCCCATCTGGCCCGACGGCCATGTCGACCCGGACCCGGGCATCCAGGCCGATCGATGCCTCGAGATCATCGTGGCGGCGCTCGCGGCTGTTGGCGCCACTCCGGCGGATGTCGTCCGAACGCGGATGTACCTCGTGGACGCGGACGACCAGGAGGCGGTCGGTCGAGCACACGGCCGGGTGTTCGGTGCCGTGCGACCGGCAGCGACCATGGCGGTCGTGGCGGCGCTCATCGATCCCCGCTGGCGGGTGGAGATCGAGGCCGAGGCGATCGTCAGTGGCCCGGGCGCGAACACCGGCGCCGCGCGCTGAGCTCGACGCAGGACGCCGTTGGCGTCAGCCGCTAGGATCGGGACGTGGCCAGACGTATCTTCGTGTTCGATGACCCCGACCGTTTCGTCGCGGGGGCCATCGGTCCGCCGGGGCAGCGCGTCTTCTTCCTCCAAGCGGTCGAGGGCCGGCGTGTCACGTCGGTCAGCCTGGAGAAGGTCCAGGTGGCACTGCTCGCCGACCGGGTCGCTGCGATCGTGGCCGAGCTTCGCGAACGGGAGGTCGCGCGCGTACCCGAGGACGCCGTCCGTGGTGACGACGACCGGCCCCTCGATGAGCCGCTGCAGGACGCCTTCCGTGCCGGCACCCTCACCATCTCCTGGGACGGCGAGGAGTCCGAGGTGACCATCGAGGCTCGTTCGCAGCAGGACGAGGACGACGAGGAGGAGGAGGCATCGCCGGACGACCCGACCGATGACGACGACGATGACGTCCCCGACGACGCGCCTGACGGACCCGACGTGCTGCGGGTGCGGCTCTCCGCGGCGATGGCACTCGGTTTCGCCCGTCGGGCTGCCCGCATCGTGACGGCTGGTCGCCCGGCGTGCCCGTTCTGTGGCCAGCCGCTCAACCCGGAGGGGCACGTCTGTGTCCGCAGCAACGGCTACTTGAACTGACCGACCCGATGGCGGATACCCGTCGGTGGTCGTCCGACGTCCCGATCGGCACCGCCGATGCGCTCGACGCCCTGCGCGACGGGGAGCTCACGGTGGCGGGGCGCGTGACGGAAGCCTCCAACGTCGTCCTCTGGTGCGAGCTGGATGTGCCTGTCGGGCTGCCCGGTGAGGCCGGGCCGCTGCACGCGGTGTACAAGCCCATCCGCGGCGAACGGCCCCTGGTCGACTTTCCCGTCGGCACCCTCGCCTATCGCGAAGAAGCCGCATGGCACGTCTCCGAGGTCACCGGCTGGTCGATCGTGCCGCCCACCCTGGTGCGCGACGGCCCGGCGGGTCGGGGCATGGTGCAGCTCTGGATCGAGGTCGACGAGGACGTCGACATCCTGCGCATGATCCTCACCCGGGATGACCGCCTGCGACACATGGCGGTCTTCGATGCTCTCGTCAACAACGCGGACCGCAAGGGCGGCCACTTGCTCGTGACGGGCGACGCGGTCCATGGCTGCGATCACGGCATCTGCTTCTCGATCGCACCGAAGCTGCGCAGCGTACTCTGGGGCTGGCGCGGCGAACCGCTGCTCGCCGACGAGCGGGAGGTCCTGGTACGGGTCTGCGATGCCATCGACGGCCGGCTCGGCGAGCGGCTTGCTCCCCTGCTCAGCGACGGCGAGATCTCGGCCCTTCGCGACCGCGCGGAGCGGCTATTGCTCGATGGCCATCTGCCGCGACCCGACCCATACCAGCGGGTCATCCCCTGGCCGCCCTTCTGACCAGGCGGGCGCACCCCCATCCCGCGACGTGTCGACCGACCGGGTCCATGTGTGCAGCGGATCCGCTCGCGGGCTAAGGTGCCCGGGTCGCCGCCGTCCCCGGAGGAGCCTCATGCACATCCTGCTCGACCGCCTCAGCCGCCCGTTCGTCGCCGCCGTCTCGATGGCGCTCCTTGGATCGACGCTCATCGTCGCGCCCGGCGCGGCCGCCTCAGGCGTCTCCGTCTCGACCATCCTCACCGGCTACTCCCGGCCGGTCCTGGTCACGGCACCGCGCGGCTCGAACCGACACATCTACATCGTCGAGCAGACCGGCCGGATCAAGATCGCCACCTGGACCGGGTCCCGCTGGAAGAAGGAGGGCACGTTCCTCGATGTCCGGGACCGGGTGAGATACAACGGTGGCGAGCAGGGGCTGCTGGGGCTCGCATTCGCGCCCGACTACGGCACGAGCGGCAAGCTGTATATCGACTACACCCGCAAGTCGGACGGTGCGACCGTGGTGGCCCAGACCGGGCGACTGTCGCACGACCGGTACAAGGCCTGCAAGAGCTGCCTCCGATCGGTCATCACCATGTCGCAGCCGTACCCTAACCACAACGGGGGCATGATCGCGTTCGGTCCTGACAAGCTGCTGTACATCGGCATGGGCGACGGCGGCAGCGGCGGCGACCCGCACGGCAACGCCCAGAAGCTCAGCAGCCGACTGGGCAAGATCCTGCGCATCAGGCCCAGGAACGGGGGCGGCTACACCGTTCCCTCGAGCAATCCCTTCGTCGGCACGTCTGGCGCCAAACCCGAGATCTGGCTGCGGGGCGTGCGCAACCCGTGGCGCTTCTCGTTCGACCGAGCCACGGGCGACATGGTCATCGGCGATGTGGGCCAGGATCACTGGGAGGAGGTCGACTTCCTGCCCGCCGACGGGAGCGGTCGAAACGCCGGCAAGAAGGCCAACCTGGGCTGGAACGTGTGCGAGGGCGGGCACGACTACCCGAACTCCACGCAGCCCTGCGGTACATCGAGCTATGACGACACCATCATCCGGGAGTACGACCATGGCGGCGGACGCTGCGCCGTGACCGGTGGCTACGTCTACCGCGGCCCCGACTACCCTGCCTGGCGTGGCATCTACACCTATGCCGACTACTGCTCCGGCCAGCTGTGGGCGGTCACCACAGGCGGCAAGCTGGTCAGCAGCCGGAACCCGGGCCGCCTCATCAGCGGCTTCGGCGAGGATGGCTCCGGCCGCCTCTACGCGACCGACATCAACGGTCGGATCATGAAGGTGAAGTTCAGCGGCCAGCCCTGAGTGTCACGGCGCGATCGTGATGGCACAGGAGCCTCGCGCCTCGGTGAACGTATCGACTCGTACCAGCACCGTCGCGGTCCACTGGCCCGTGAACGGCAGCACTGCGGAGCCGGTCCACCCTCGGTCGCCCTGGGTCAGGCTGACGTCGATCGCAGCGTCACCGGTGTAGGCGTGTGACATCTCGGCGGTCACACCCACGACGCCGGCAGGGATCCCGTCCACAGAGACGCTGTTCGGACCCGGGATCCCGGGATCGGCGATGACCGCCGCGCCGAACGCCGTACTCCCCTGGCCGAGGGACATGCTGCACCGTGGCGACGTGAGGATGTGTCCCTCATGACCGACATGCCCCTGATGCGGGCCCACGAGTGTCAGTGCCGATGAGATCATCGCCACCGTTGTGAGCAGGATGCTGTCGACCACGAACAGCCGTCGGTAGATGCGCCGCTCGGGTGAGCGCGCCAGCCGACGGCGGCCCCAGGCGCCCATCACGGCGGCGATGCCGACCACCGCGACCTTGGCGATGAGGATCCAGACATAGACCGTGAGACCCGCCTCCAGCCCGTTGGTCAGGAGCAGTGCGCTCGCGGAGCCACCGGCGATGAGCACGAACAGGGCGACCGTCGCGATACGAGAGAATCCGCGCACGACGCGCAGGCCCTGGTCGTCGCGAACGGTGCCATCCCACAGCACCAGCGCCACCGCCGGAGCCGTGCCGAGCCAGGTCACCGCCGCGAACAGGTGGATCGCGGTGGTCACCCCGCTGAGCGGCGAATCCGTGGAGTGTCCACCCCACGCGAGCAGCACGACGGCGACGACGCCCAGGATCGCAGCCACCCGGGTCCGGGGCGGGCGCAGGGACAGATACGCGAGCGCCATACCGAGCAGGACGAGGCGCACGATCGCCGACCAGGCGTACTGCGTGCCGAGCCATGTGGATCCACCGTCCGCGATCTCGATCGCCAGCCAGACAGCCATGGCCGTCAGGTCGACGATCAGGGCGCCCAGCCAGAGCGCCCGCACGCGCCGCGTCCGGGCTCCGAGCAGCGTCCATGCCACCCCCGCGCCCCCGGCGACCAGGATCAGCAGATCGGATAGCCCTCGTGTCACCCACAGGGACCACTCCAGCGGGGAGGGTACAGCGCTGACGGACGGCCTGGCCACGGCGTCGGCGTCACCCACTGCGAACGAGGATGTCCCATGAACGACGTGCCCGTCGGCGCTGATGATCGACCAGGCGATCACGTACCAGCCGGCATCGAGCGGAGCGATCGCGACGCTCACCTTGGGTCCTACCACCGATCCGTCCCCGATGCTCGCGAGGGAGCCATCGGGTCGGATGACCCGCAGGCCACCGGGTGCGAGGCTGACGTCCTCGTTGAACGTCACCGACACGCCTGCAGGTGACGCCGGTAGGCGTGCGCCATCGATGGGATCGATGGCGATGACCTGCGAATGGGCCGAGGCTGCGCTGGCGACCAGCAGCAGGAGCAGGGCGATGAGGAACGGAGCCACGAGGGAGCGGATGGGCCGCCCCCTCGTGTCCATCCGGTCCCGCGTCCTCGCGGGACCGGACATCAGGGCGCGGGTGACGGGCTCGGCGCGACCACGGTGACCATCGGCGCCGGGAAGTCCAGCGTCTCCGGGTCCTGTCCCGCGGCCGGGATCTCGATCCACGCGACCTGCGTGTCACCACACGTCTGCACGGTCGGGAACGCGATCGTACCGGGGGTCTCCGGGAAGATCGCGCTCAGCTGGAAGTCGGCGTACTCGTCGTCCGGTAGCGAGCCACCGGACCATCTGACCGAGGTCACGACAGGCGCGTTCATCGCGTCCATCTGCTCGTCCGTGAACGAGGCCCCGGGTGCCATCGATGGCAACACCGGGGGCGTGGAGACCACGTCGATGGTCCATCCTGCGAGCTGCTTGGGCTTGACGCTCGTGACCCCGGCCGGGATCTGGACCTCGATGGAATCCGTGGCGGTGCCGCTGCAGCCGTGCGGCACGCGGAAGGTGAACTCGGTGCCATAACCACCACCGACGATGGCGCCGCCATCGGTGATGAACACATGGGCGGACGCGGGGACCGCGATGGCCAGCAGCAATCCGGTCATGGCTGCGACGCCGGACAGCCGCCGGCGCGAAAAGGGGTGATCCACTGGTTGAGACTCCTGTCGATGTATCGGTCCGGCAGCGCTCGTCACACGGTCACGCGCGCTGTCCGGCCTGATCATGGCAACGATGTGATCAGGAGACCGGTGGGCGGGGCACGACTGCCATGAGCGCGAGGCAAGCGCAGGGTCATCGGTTCGTCGGCCACCGTGCGGATCAGATGCGGGCGAGCTACGGGTGATCGCTGGGGCGATGGGGTGACCGCTGCCACGTCGGCGATGGAGCGGCTGGCAGCCGACCCGAGCCAGGCGGTCAGCAGCTGCGCGCCGATACCGATGAGCAGCACCAGCCACAGGCCGTGATCGGTGAACTCGTGGGCGATGTCCGGGAGCGTGGTGCCGTGACCCAGCCGCTCGAGGAGCTCGATGCCCAGGAAGGCGCCGATCTGGATGCCAGCCAGCCATCGGAACCGGATCTCGCGTGGATGGCCACTCCGGGAGCCGACGAGGCCGGCGATAGCGGCGATGAGCACCCCCAGCACCAAGGATGGCTCGAGCAGCCATAGCCACTGGTGGCCCGTCGCGTCCAGGACCTGGGCGTGCACGTGGCCGTCCGGATAGACCAGGTCGTACGCGGCCACGTGGCCGATGAGCAAGCCCACGATCGCCCAGCCGAAGATCACGAGCGACGGGCTGCTGGCCACCCGTCTCATGGCGCGGTGGTCGTCGCCGGGCTGCCAGGTGCCGAGCTGTGGGCCGGCGGGGCCGAGCCGCCCGCGACGGCAGCACCGTTGAGGGAGTGGGTGGTCATGAGCAGCTCCAGCAGCTCCACCGACGAGCCGGGCTGGGGGTCGACGGGTGCCACGGTGGTGCCATTGGCGAGGACCACGGTCCGAACGAGGCTATCGCCCTTGTCACCCTGGGGCACGCCGGCCGCAAGTGCGCTCTTGACCGTCTGCAGCTGATCCGACGTGAGCGTCAGCCGCTCCAGCACATCACCGTGATGCATGGTCACATGACCGTCATCCGTGATGGTGAGCTCCTCGTGATACCCATCGGGCCAGTCACGCTGGTAGGTCACGACCGTGGCACTCGCGTTCCCGCCGCAGGCGACGAGCAACAGCCCGAGCACGAGCAGGAGCAGCAACGGAACCAGCGAGCGTGGCACGGCCACCATCGCCGGAGTCTAGCGCGGGATCCGCGGTGGGTGCCGGAACGGGTGCCCGACCGCCGGCGCACCGCCGGGCCGATGGCTATCGTCGCGGTAGACTGACCGAAGCCGAACGGTGAATGATGACGAGTGACGACACCGGATCCAGGGACCTCGCGCCAGGCCCGGGCGACCCTGTGACGCAGGGCACCCCGGCCCCCGCCACGTCGTTCCTGCGCAGCCTCTGGCACCCGGGCATCCTGCTCGCCGCGCTCGACTTCGTGGGACTCTGCATCGCAACGTACCTCTCGTTCGTCGAGCTGCGCAGTGAGGCACCCAGCTGCGGCATCATCAAGGGCTGCGAGACCGTCGCCAACAGCGAGTACTCTCGCATCGCGGGCATCCCGGTCGCGGTCTTCGGGGTCGTGCTGTCGCTGACCTTGATGGTGTTGGCGCTCGCCTGGTGGCGCACCGGCCGTCCCGGCCTGCTGCTCGCCCACTATGCCCTCTCCATGGTGGGTGTCATCTTCGAGATGTACTTCACCTACCTGGAGCTATACGTCATCCACGCGGTCTGCATCTGGTGCGCGGCATACGCCATCAGCCTCGTGGCGAGGTTCATGCTCAGCCTCGTCGTGTGGCTGCGACGCGACCGGTACACCACGTCTGCCCGGGGCGACCCGGCCATCGGCTGACCCGAGCCGTCCGTCGCTCAACGGCCGCGTCGGGCAGTCGTCAGGGAGCGACGCTCGCTCCCGGGCTGGATGCCGTGATCAGTCCGTCGAGGTAGGCACCCAGGGCGGCCAGGTCTGGCAGGCCCGAGGTCATCTTGCCGTTGATGCTCATGCTCGGGGTGGCGGTCACACCCAGCGCCTGCCCCTGTGCCGTTTCGTCCTTGACAGCGGCGAGGTAAGCCGGGTCATCCATGGCGGTCAGGAAGGCCTGTCGATCGAGACCCACCGCCACCGCCATATCAGCGAGGCGGCTGCGACTGAAGGCGCCAGCGTTCTCGGCCCCCTGGTTCGCGAACAGCAGGTCGTGGTATGGCCAGAACGATTCCGAATCGCCCGCGATCCTCGCAGCGACGGCGGCATCGAATGACTCGGGGCCGATGAACGTGAAGTCGCGGAATGTCAGACGGGCCTTGCCGGTCTCCACGTACTGGCCCACGAGGAACGGTTCGATGTCGCGGGTGAAACGGGCGCAGACGGGGCATTGGAAATCGGCCCACACCTCGATGTCGATGGGCGCATCCGCCGAGCCCAGGGTCCGGCCGTGGGCGAGTCCCGGCGGCGTCCCGATGACCGGTGTCGCGATGGCGCTGGACGAGCCGCTGCCCGGCAGGCCACCGGCGATGGCGAGCACCGCGATGAACAGCAGGCCGATGGCGAGTGCCGCCACGGTAACGAGCAGCACCGGCGATCGCTTCGTCGACGACGGTGGCTGGGTCGTCGAGCTGGATCGCCGGCGGGTGCTGTCACTCTTGGTGCTCATCGGTACCTGCGCATGGGTGGTTGGTCGAGACTCGATGCTATCGGCGACGGTCGATGCCGCACCCTGCCGGATGGCACCCGCACGACGGGCTAGAGGTCATCGAAGACCTGTGGCCGGCCGTGGATGGTGGCGACCGGTGCCTCTGCCCATGCGGACCGACGCCCACCCACCGAGCTCCACAGGAATGCGAGCACGAACATGGCCGCCTCGAGGAGCACGATGGTGGCTCCCGACGAGACATCCTGCCAGTAGCTGATGTACATGCCCAGGCCGCCAGCCAGGGCGCCCAGGAACGCCGACAGGATGAGCATCCGGCCGAAGGAATTGGTCAGCAGTCGCGCGGTGGTGGCGGGGATGATGAGCGTCGCAGCAATGAGCGTGACACCCACGACATTGATGGACGCCACGATGGTCGCAGCGAGGGAAAGAGCGAACAGGGTGTCCACGCGCCCCGTCCGCATCCCGAAGATGGGGGCCACCTCCGGGTCGAAGGTCATGAACAGCAGTCGCTTGTAGAACAGCCCGACGAAGATGGCCACCGCCACGGTCACCGCCGCCACGACGAGCAGGTCCGCGACCGTCACGCCCAGGATGTTGCCGAAGAGGGCCGCCTCGAAGTTGCGGGTGTAGCTGCGGGTCTTGCTGATGAGCGCCACGCCGAGCGCGAAGCTCGCGGTGGTGATGATGCCGATGGCGGCATCGGCACCGATGCGCCGCCGTCGGGCCACGGCGTTGATGAGCAGCGCCGAGATGAAGCCCCACATGCCCGCGCCGAGGTAGAAGTCGACGCTCAGGCTGTACGCCACCACCGCTCCCCCGAACACCGCGTGCGACAGACCATGACCGATGTAGCTCATGTGTCGGAGCACGACATAGACGCCGATGAGCCCACACAGCAGGCCCACGAGCACCGAGACCGCGAAACCGGTCCGGAAGAACTCATAGCCGAACGGCTCGGACACCAGCTCCATCAGTGCTGCTCGCCCGACAGGTGCTCATGGGGAGCCTCGCCATGCTCGTGATGGGCATGCTCATAGCCATCGTGGCGGTGGCGCAGGACGTCACGCATCCGGTGCGGCGCCGCGTCCGCGACCAGCACGTTGCCGTCCTGGCGAACCACCCGCAGGTCGGCGGAGTAGGTGGCATTGAGGATGGGCGCGGTGAACACGTCGTCCGGATCGCCCAGGGCCACGATGCGCCGGTTGACGCAGACCACGAGCGGCAGGTGGGCGGCCACAGAGTTGAGCTCGTGCGTGGTGAGCACGATGGTCACGCCCTGCGCGTTGAGGTCCGCGAGCAGGTGCAGCACCTCGTCACGCGTCCGGATGTCGACGCCGCTCGTGGGTTCGTCGAGCAGCAGCAGCACCGGGTCGGCGATGAGCGCGCGAGCCAGGAAGACGCGCTGCTGCTGGCCCCCCGACAACTCCCGGATCTGGCGGGTGCCCATACCGCCGATGCCCAGGCGTTCCAGGACCTGGTCCGCCTCGGCACGATCGGCCGCGGTCATCCAGGGCCGCCAGGGTGACCGACTCCAGCGGCCCATGAGCACCACCTCGCGGACCGTGGCGGGGAAGTCCCAGTCGACCGTCTCGAGCTGGGGTACCCAGCCGACGTTGGCCGGCTGGCCGCCGGCGACGTCACGACCGTCGACGAATACGCGGCCCCGCAGACGGGGCACCTGGCCGACCATAGCCCGCAGGAGCGTGGTCTTGCCCGCGCCGCTGGGCCCCACGATCCCCACCAGCGCACCCCGTGGCAGCACCAGGTCGATGTCCTGGAGCACGGCGGGGCCACCGTAGCTGGCGCTCACCCCCTCGAAGCGGACCAATGGCTCGGTCGCGCCAGCGGTTGGCCGAGCCTGCGGCAACGCGGCGGTCACGGCTGCCAGGTGTCCTCCACCGGCATGTCGGCGAAGATGGCCGTGCCTTGGCCCCCGAGCGCGTCCATCATGATGATCATGTCCTGCTTGACCATGCCCAGGTAGGTGTGCCCTGGGGTGCCCGGGTCGCCCGGCGGCTCATCGTCGCGGAGCGCGTCGATGAAGGTGGCGCCGGATTCGCGCGCGATCTGCTCGAGCACGGGGCTTGGGAACACCTCCGAACCGAACACCGCGGGCACGTGCTCCGACTTGATCTGGTCGATGAGCCGCGCGACATCCTGCGGGCTGGGATCGGAGAAGTCCGAAGCCTGGATGGCACCCACGACGGTGAACCCGTACTGACGCGCCCAGTAGGCCCATGAGTCGTGATAGGTCAGCAGCTTCCGATCCTCGACCGGGACCGTCTGGACCGCGGCCCTGATGCGCGCGTCGAGATCATCGAGACGCGCCCGGTATGTGTCGAAGTTCGAGGCGTAGTAGGCCGCGTTCGCCGGATCGGCGGCGGAGAACCAGTCCCGCATCAACTGGGCGTAGTGGAGCGCATATGGGACATCCATCCACAGATGGGGGTTGGGGTCGCCCGCCGACTCGGGGAAGCTGAAGTCGAACAGCCAGTCGGCCTGGGTGATGGTGTTGTCGCCCAGGTACTCGATGACTGCATCGGGCCGCATGGATGCCTGCGCGAGGTCCAGCGTGGGCTGTTCGAGGTGGAGCCCATTGACGAGGATGAGGTCCGCGTGCGCCAGGGTCTTGGCATCCGAGGGGCTGGGCTCGAAGGTATGGGAGTTGGTGGCGTCGGGGATGATCCCGTGCAGGCGGATGCGGTCCCCGCCGATGTTCCTGGCGATGGAGCTGATGGGCGCGACCGTGGTCGCGACATCGAGCTCGTCCGTGCCATCCGTGAGCGCATCGTGCCAGCCAAGTGGGGGCACGGCCGTGACGGATGGACCCGGAGACTCGGCCGCGACGGACGGTACCAGGCAGGCCAGCAGGGCCACCGCGAGGAACGCGGAAGCGATGGGGCGCATGGATCCTCCGGTCAGCTGATGAACAGCGTGGTTGTTACAACAGTATGCAACAGCGAGGTTTCGCCGCCCATCCACATATACTGCGGACGATGCGCGCCTCCGGATCACCGTCGACCCCAGCCGGCCAGGGTTCGGTTCGCACCGCCGAGCGTTGGGCCAGTGCCAGGGACCAGCTGCACGCCCGCGGCCTGCGCTGGACACCCCAGCGGCGGATGCTCGTCGACGTCCTGTCACGCGCGGATGGCCACATCACGGGCGCCGAACTCGTCGAACGCTGCCGCCAACGGGACCCATCCACGATCCCCTCGACCGTCTACCGGACCCTCGACGTGCTCGAGGAGCTCGGCCTCGTCCGGCATGCCCACGGGCCTAACGGCCGCGAGGAATACCACGTGCTGCCGGATTCCGAGCACGGACACCTCCACTGCGCAGGATGTGGCGCGAGCTGGGAGATCGGCCCGACGGAGGCGGCAGCCCTGTCGCAGGCGCTCCAGGCTGGTCGCGGCTTCCGGATGGACCTCAGCCACCTGACCGTCTCCGGGCTCTGCGCCGGCTGCACCACCAGGGCCCCGGCACCGGTCTAGCGGTCTTCGGGCGGGCCGGCGGGTTGCCGTGGGACGGGCACCCTTGGTACGCTGGCGTCCCCGATGTTGACAGTTGATGACGTGTTCGGCTGGGATGCTGTCTGCCCTGTCGGGACACCGCACCGGAGATCACCCATGTCCATGCACGCCATCGGGCCGTCCAGTTGAACGTCATCACCGCTGAAGGCCTGGTCAAGGTCTACAAGTCACGCAAGTCCGAGGTGCGCGCCCTTGACGGTGTGGACCTCGCTGTGGCGGAAGGCTCGGTGCTGGGGCTCCTGGGTCCCAACGGCGCGGGCAAGACGACCACGGTGCGCATCCTCGCGACGCTGCTCAAGCCCGACGCAGGCCACGCGACCGTGGCCGGGTTCGACGTCGTCAGGCAGGCGCAGGAGCTGCGATCGGTCATCGGCCTGTCGGGCCAATACGCGGCCGTCGATGAGAACCTCACGGCGCGCGAGAACCTCTGGATGTTCGGGCGCCTCTACCAGCTGCAGAGTGCCGAGGCGAAGCAGCGGGCGGTGGAGCTGCTGGAGCAGTTCGACCTCGACGACGCGGCCGACCGAGTCGTCAAGACCTACTCCGGTGGCATGCGCCGCCGACTCGACCTCGCCAGCGCACTCATCGGTCGACCCAGGCTGCTGTTCCTGGACGAGCCGACCACCGGTCTCGACCCCCGCAGCCGCCTGGGCATGTGGGACGTCATCCGACGGCTGGTGCGGGAGGGCACGACCTTGCTGCTGACCACCCAGTACCTGGAGGAGGCGGACGAGCTGGCCGACACCATCGCCGTGGTGAACCATGGCAAGATCATCGCCCGGGGCACGTCCGACGAGCTCAAGGACCAGGTCGGTGGCGAACGCATCGAGGTCGTCGTCCACGATCGAGCCGACGTGGCTCGAGCGGGAGAGCTCATCCGGCCCTTCGGCGTCGGCGATGCCGTGCTCGACGAGCACACGCGCAAGCTCACCCTCCCCTCCACTGGCGGGGCACCGGCACTGGTCCAGGTCGTGGGCGCGCTGACGGACGCCAACATCGTCATCGACGACATCGGCGTGCGACGCCCGACCCTCGACGACGTCTTCCTCTCGCTCACCGGCCACGCGGCCGAGGAGACCGCCGACGAAGACACCGCGGATGCTGCGGCCAAGAGCGCCGGGAGGAAGTCATGACCACGAGCGCATCGAGCCGCGTCGTCCGCGGAGGATCGCGTCAGGCGCTCGGCGATGGCGTCATCGTCATGTGGCGCAACCTCAAGCGGATCCCGCGGATCCCCGAGCTGGCGATCTTCGCGGTCATCCAGTCGATCATGTTCGTGCTGCTGTTCGCATTCGTGTTCGGCGGCGCGATCCCGTTGCCGGGCTACGCGGGCGCCAACGCGTATCGCGAGTACCTGATGCCCGGCATCTTCGTGCAGACCATCGCGTTCGCCTCCGCGACCACCGCCGTGGGCATGGCCGACGATATGGCCAAGGGCATCATCGACCGCTTCCGGTCCCTGCCCATGGCCCGCTCCGCGGTGCTCACCGGGCGCAGCTTCGCGGACACGATCTACCAGACGGGCATCCTGGGCGTCCTGATGCTGTCCGGCCTCGTGGTCGGCTGGGGCGTCCACACCAGCATCCCCGAGTTCCTGCTCGGCGTGCTGCTGCTCGTCCTGTTCGCGTTCGCGATGTCCTGGATCGGCATCTGGCTGGGGCTCTCGGTGCCCACGGTCGAGGTCGCCCAGCAGGTCGCCTTCGTGACCATCTTCCCCATCACGTTCATCTCCAGCGCGTTCGTGCCCATCCAGAGCATGCCCGATTGGCTCCAGCCGTTCGCGGAGTGGAACCCGGTGAGCACGCTCACCACCTCGCTCCGGATCCTGTGGGGGAACCCAAACCCGGCGATGTTCCAGACGAACACGATCCCGTCCCAATACCCGTTGCTGGTGACCCTCGGCTGGTTCGTGGTCCTCCTCGGCATCTTCATGCCGCTCGGCGTCCGCAAGTACCGGTCCACCAGCCGCTGACCGACCGCTGGCGGACCCCGGGCCGCGTGATGTGCCCCGGACTTCGCCCGCCAGGGATCGAGCGCCACGGGCACCCGAGCTGCAGCGCGGCACCCGAGCGCGGCCGCTGCCTGTCCGCGTGGCGCGGCACCCGAGCCCGGCCGCTGCCTGTCCGCGTGGCGCGGCACCCGAGCGCGGCCGCTGCCTGTCCGCGTGGCGCGGCACCCGAGCCCGGCCGCTGCCTGTCCGCGTGGCGCGGCACCCGAGCGCGGCCGCTGCTTATCCGCGTAGCGGGTGAGTGGTCAACGAACGCCAGGAACGCCGCCCGACAGGACCGAATCTGGTCGCTCAGCGGCCATCTCAGTCAGGGGTTGCATGATCCGGCCACTGGAGCTCCGATTCGACGCCCGGGACCGAGGTCCGGTAGCCCACTCGCCCGCTGGGCGCATGATCCGGCCACTGGAGCTCCGATTCGACGCCCGGGACCGAGGTCCGGTAGCCCACTCGCCCGCTGGGCGCATGATCCGGCCACTGGAGCTCCGATTCGACGCCCGGGACCGAGGTCCGGTAGCCCACTCGCCCGCTGGGCGCATGATCCGGCCACTGGAGCTCCGATTCGACGCCCGGGACCGAGGTCCGGTAGCCCACTCGCCCGCTGGGCGCATCGATCCGGCCCCGATTCGAGGCCTCGGACCGGCGCTCGTCAGCCCATCGAGTCGCGGGCCGCATCACGGGCCCACGGGGGCCACCCGGCTCGCGGCTTCGCGAAGCCGCGAGCTCGGATCCGATCAGGCGTTGGCCACCGCACCGCGGCGGAAGGAGGGTCGCCAGTCGGAGAGGTAGAGGAAGAGCACCGGCAGCAGGTACAGCAGGTAGGCCGCGACCTGGATCCCGGTCGGCTGGGCCCGGTACCCGAACATCCCGGTGAGGACCGAGCCGAGCAGCGACGACTGGGGCAGGATGCTGCTGAAGTCGAACAGCGGTGAGAAGACCGGTAGGTAACCTGCCTCGGTGAACTCGTTGACCGCATAGACCACCAACCCGGCCGCGACGAAGATGAGCAGGATCGCGGTCACCGTGAAGAAGCGGCTGAGGTTGATGCGGATACCGGCGGCGAAGATCGCCCAGCCGAGTCCCATGGCGACCGCGAGGCCCAGGATGCCGCCGATGACGGCGCTCGTCGCGTCACCCGATTCGGAGGCGATGATGGCCAGGAAGAAGAGGGTCATCTCCAGCCCCTCGCGGATGACCGCGATGAAGACCAGGCCGATGAGCGCCCGGGTGCTGCCCTGCGCGAGCGCGGCCGACACCTGCGACTCCAGCTCACCCTTGATGGCGCGCCCCTGTCGGCGCATCCAGAACAGCATCCGGGTCATGATCACGACAGCCGCGACCGCGGCCACTCCCTCGAGCGTGGCCTGCGTCCGGTGGTCCAGGCGTCCGATGGTATTGACGATGACGACGCCGATGACGAGGGAAAGGGATGCCGCGAGTGCCGCACCGAGGATGACCTTGGGCAGCGCGTCCCGTCGGCCGAGCTTGACCAGGTAGGCGCAGATGATGCCCACGATGAGGGCGGCCTCGAGACCGTCCCGGAGTGCGATGAGGAATGCGCCGGCCATCGGTCCTCGCTGTGCGCTGCAACGGCCCAGCAGGCGGACCGGAGGGGTGATCCCGACCCACAAGGTAAGGATTGCGGCCAGATGTGTCAAGCGGTCCTGAACCGGTCACTCAACCGCGCCTGACAAGACCACGGCCGGAGGTCGAGACGTACACACCAGGGTGAATGGCCGTGCACCAAGAGCCGCTGCGATATCGGTAACCTGCGTGTTACCGTAACAGGAACGTTACCGATCGAAGCAGGAGGACGAGATGAGTGGCGCGGGGACCAAGGACGATCCATGGGTACTGCAGACACCACCCGGCACCTCGGGCTACAGCATGTACCGCGACGAGACATCCGACCCACCGACCATCGTCTGCCAGGTCGGCGGCACCAGGCTGCTGTACGACGGGCGAGCGATCGACGAGCTCCACGCGATGCTGCTGGCGCACGGCGACTGGATGCCGCTCGGGGGCGCAGACGAGCAGAAGCCCGCGGCGGACGGGACCGTCGAGGCGTGGGGACGCTCGGCCACGAACCCGCGTGGCGGCTGGTACGGACTCAAGAAGGGGTTGCGGGGCCGTTTCGGCGTCTACCTGCCACCGCTCCTGGAAGCGCTGGGCCTGGCCGAGGTGACGCACGATCCCAAGAACAACCGGATGCGTGCGATCTCCCGCTGATGGCGCACGCCATCCGTGCCGGGGACCCGTTCGATGCCCTGGGCGACCGCAGCCGACGGGCCATCGTGGAGGTCCTCGCGGCGGGACCTCGCTCGGTCCAGGAGATCGCCGACTCGCTGCCCATCAGCCGACCGGCGGTGTCGCGGCACCTGCGCGTGCTCAAGGGCGCGGGGCTGGTCGCCGAGCACGCCGTGGGGACCCAGCGCATCTATCGGCTGCACGACGACGGCATCGAGGCCGTACGCGACTACCTGGAGCAGGTCTGGGGCCAGGCCGCGGCCCGATTCCGGTTGGTCGCCGAGAACACCCGCACCGACCGATGACCATCGAGCCCATCAACCTCGATCTCGAGGTCCGCTGCCCGGTCGAGCACGCATTCCAGGTCTGGACCGCGGACATCGGCCGCTGGTGGCCGCTCGACCACACGGTCGGTCAGCACCCAGGCCTGATCGTCGTCCTGGAGCCGGCACTCGGCGGGCGGATCTACGAGCGTCATCCGGACGGCCGGGAGTTCGACTGGGGCGTGGTCACCGCCTGGCAGCCACCGGCGCTCCTCGCCTACACCTGGCATCTGGGGCGCCCGGCCGCCGATGCGACGGAGGTGCGCATCCGGTTCCAGCCACTCGATGACCAGCGGACAAGGGTGCAGATCGAGCACCGGGGCTGGGAGCAGCTGGGAGCTGACGGCGAGGATCGGCGCGACCGCAACCGTGGCGGCTGGAAGAGCCTGCTCCCGCACTACCGGCGGTTCGCCGACGGGATCGCGGCGCTCTGAACCCGCTCAGCTCGACGGGCCGCTACGCGCCGGCGGCCACCTCCCGCAGATCGTCCAGCAGTCGGTCGATGTCAGCCTCGGTCGTCATCGGATTGAGGATGCCGGCCCGCAGCCAGGTGGCACCCCGCAGCCGGGTCGTGGACACCCAGCCATCTCCCGAGGCTTCCAGCGCCGCCTGGAGCTGGTCCTGGTGGACATCAAGGGCATCCGGCGCTGGCCTCGGGCTACGGGGCAGATGCCGGAAGCACACCACCGACAGCTCCGGTCGGTCCGGCAGCTGCTCGAAGTCGTCGCTCGCCCGGACGCGATCGGACAGGTAGGCTGCGATCGCGACGTTCGCCTCGACCAGGTGACCAAGGCCGCGGCTGCCGAGATGCTTCCAGCTCATCCACAGCTTGAGCGCCCGCCAGCGTCGGGTACCCTCGAAGCCCAGGCGGTAGAAGTCGAGTGAGTCGCCGTCGTGGGCGTCGTGGTCGCGTGCCGTCTCGCCGCCACCGCGGTAGTACTCCGGACGGCGCGAGAACGTCTCCGCCAGCAGCCGCCCGTCGCGCACCATGAGACCCCCGATGTCATACGCCTGGAAGAACCATTTGTGCGGGTCGACCGTGACCGAGTCGGCGAGCTCCAGGCCGGGCACGAGTGCCGAAAGCTCCCGCGAGAGTCGCGCCGCGCCCCCGTACGCGGCATCGACGTGGAGCCACAGCTCATGCCGCCGCGCGACGGCCGCGATCGTGGGCACATCGTCGATGGCCCCGGTGTTCGTCGTCCCGGATACCGCGACGATCGCGAATGGCGTCGAGCCTTCGGCTCGGTTCGTGGTGATGGCGGCCTCAAGCGGCGCCACCGCGAGGCGGAACTGGTCATCGCTCGGCAGCGTGACCAGGGTCCGCGGCGGGAACCCAAGCTCGTCGAGGGCACGAGCGACGGAGAAATGTCCCTGGTCCGAGACGTAGACGCGGGCATCCTCCAGCGCGGCGCCGCGCGGCGGCCGGTCGAGTCCCCGCAGTGCCCGGAGTCGGACGTCCCGCGCCAGGGCCAGGGCCATGAAGTTGGCCATGACACCGCCGGACGCCAGCAGCCCGAAGCTGCCCTCCCCATAGCCGACCAGGTCGCACAGCCAGCGGACGACCTCCTCCTCGACGAAGGCGGCCGATGGGCCCGCGTGCCAGACGTCCACCCCCTGCTGCGTGAACTGGGCCAGCAGCTCGCCCACGATGGACATCACCAATGGAGGCGGTGTGAAGTAGCTGAGTGTGCGCGGGTGCCACGCGTTGAGCATGTGCGGCGCGACGCGGTCCCGGAACTCGTCGAGCAGCACCCCGGACCGGGTCGGGCCTTCGGGCGCGGGTGCCGGTCCGCCGTCGGGACCGAAGAAGACGCCCCGAAGCGGTCCGGCAAGCGTTGGATCGCCCATGCTCCGACGCAGCCCCTCGTCGTAGAGGTAGTCGAGCGCAGCGGCCCACGCGTCGTGCCCGAGCCGCTCGAGCGCGATACGGGAACGGCCCGAGTCGCGGATGTCGATGAGCTCCGGCTCCGGGTGCCAGTCGAAGCTCACGGGCCGACGCCCGCGTGCGCGGTGACCCAGGCGACCAGCGTGGGCAGGAAGTCGGCGGTGAAGGTCTGGCTCAGGCTGCCGTACTCACCGACCGAGCCCGTCCTCGCGGACTGGAAGAGGTGATTGGCGTCCGGCAACGTGGTCACGGTGCTGCTGGTGTTGCCGGCAGCCTGGAGTGCCGCCTCCAGCGCCGGCGCCTGCTCGAGCGCCGGCACCTGGACGTCCTTGCCACCGAAGAGGCCCAGCACCGGGGCATGCACCCTGGCCCAGGCCTTGCCCGCATCCGACTCGAGGAGGGATACGAACCAGGGCGTGAACAGGGTGGGCATCCGTGCGTCGACCTGGGACTGCAGGTACGCAGCACGGTCGCCCAGCTGCTGCTGGACCTCGGCTGCCTGACGGTCGTACAGGGCTCCGGCGTAGTCGCGGATGACCTGCTCGGCACCCGGCTTGTCGCCCGCGATGGCCCGCGCGTAGACGTCCCTGGCGAACCGGATGGCCGGCGCCATCTCGGCCTCCGCGGTGCCCTGCGCGCGCAGGATGGCCTCGTTCTGCTGCACGAGCAGGTCGACCCCCGATGTCGCGGGCGGCGCCATGCCGACCACGAATGCGATGGACGGATCTGCGGCGGCGATCTCCGCGACGTCGAGGCCGCCCTCGCTGTGCCCCAGCAGTCCGACGCGGGCGGGGTCGATGTCCGGCCGGGTCCGCAGGTAGGCGACGGCTGCGGCAGCATCGGCGGTGAAGTCCTGGACCGTGGCGGCAGGGTAGTCGCCGGTCGACTTCGCGGTCCCCCGGTCATCGAAGCGCAGCACCGCCACGCCGGCCCGCGCCAGGGCATCAGCGATGATCGCGAACGGCTTGATGGCCGCCAGCGGCGCTACCGACTCATCCCGGTCCTGGGGGCCGCTGCCCGTGACGAGCACGATGGCGGGCCGTGGTCCGCTCCCGGCCGGCAGCGAGAGTGTGCCGGCAAGGGTCACGTCATGAGCGCCTCCCGGGAAGCTGACCTCCTCGTCGGCGTACGGCGTGGGCGACCCCGAGCCGGCCGGGCTGGTCACGGCCGCGAGGGTCGCATAGGCGTCGACCGCGGGCAGGAAGACCGAGTCATGGAGCTCGTCCGTCTCGGACGCAAAGGCCTGGAGCACGACGAGCCAGGTCCGGCCGTCCTGCTCCGAGAGCGCCACGTCGACCGCGACCGTGGAGCTGGCCCGCACGACGTGGTAGAGCGTCCACTCGGTACCGGACGGGGAGGTGCGGGTCCCGCTCGGATCGGGCGCGGCGCTGACCTGGAGCTGCGGCAGCAGCGCCGGCCACAGATCAGCGATCGATCCCGGAGCCGCCTGGATGGCGATGAGCGTCGGATCGGACGGCGACTGCGCGCGCGCGTGAAGGCCAGGCCCCACCGACTTCCAGCCGACCGGCGCCACCGACGAGATGCCATAGCCGGACTCGGTCACAGGCTCCAGCACGATGGCGCCAGGGGATGGCGACTGGGCGAGGACGGCCGCGGAGGAGCCGATCGTGAACGACGAGACGAGGGCTGCCGCAAGCAGGCGGCCGAGGCTGTTCATGCGCCAACGGTACAGGAGGTCGCCGGCTAGAAGCGACCGCCGAACAGGAGCCACACGATGAGCGCGACCGCGGTCACGAAGCTGGCACCGAGCAGCCAGCCTGCTGCGGAACGGTACGTCGCATCGATACGCGCGATGAGCACGTCGGTGCGATCCGGCGCCCGTGCGCCGGCCCTCGCACCAGTCCCCGCTTCGCGTGCCTGGTCGAGCGAGACCCGGAGCCAGCCACCGCCCAGGAACATGGCTCCCGCCAGGACCGGCACGCCCAGCAGCAGCGAGCGAGCCGCCGCCCAGAGGCCGACGACGACCAGCAGTACGGCCAGCAGGAACGTCGCGAGGAGGGTCAGTGGCACGAAACGGCGATCACCGCCACGAACCTGCCGGGAGCCGAGGGCTCGCAGCATGGCCGCGCCGCCGATACATGCGAGCAGGATGAGGCCGGGCCCCATCAGGTTCGGGTCGGCGAGGGGGCGCCGGCCGAGGGCTCCTGGAGGCGGCATCGATGCGGACGCCCACCGATGCCGTAGACGATCACGGATCCTGGGGGATGAAATCTGGACCAGAAACGATTACAGTCCTGCCCACACCACTTTGGAGGGCCAATATGCCGGCAGAGATCACGCATCCGTTGCGTGGCGAATGGATGACGCCCAGACGGCGCTTCCTCTCCGCGCTCTATCGCGGTCACGTGGACAAGGTCCCGGCATGCACCCTGAGCTCGGTCGTGACCGTCGAGATGATGGATCTCGTGAACGCGCCCTTCCCCGAGGCTCACCTGGATGCGGAGCTGATGGCCCGCCTGGCGGCAACGGCGCACGACGTGTTCGGCATGGACACCATCATGCCCGTGTTCCATTCGCAGCTCGAGTCCGACGCACTGGGCGGCGAGACCGAATGGGCCGAGAAGGACAACTGGCCATCCCCGTCGCGCTTCACCATCACGGAGCCCGAGCAGGTCACGGTGCCCACCGACTTCCTCCAGCGACCCACCATGCAGGCCGTGACGGGCGCCATCAAGCTCCTTCGTCGGCGGTACCCGGATGTGGCCATCGTGGGCAAGGTGTACGGGCCGTGGTCGGTCGGTTACCAGATGGTCGGCATCGAGAGCTTCCTCATGGACGTGATGCTCGACCCCGATCGCGTGCGGCGCTTCCTGGATGCCTTCCTGCCTGCATGCATCCTGTCCGCCCAGGCGCAGTTCGAGGCCGGGGCAGACGCCGTGATGTGGGCGGACCACACGACCGGTGACCTGTGCCGAGCCGAGACGTACCGCGATTTCCTGCTGGAGATGCACCAGCAGATCACCCAGGAGATCGGCGGCCCGGGTATCTTCCATTGCTGCGGCAAGACCATCGACCGGGTCCATCTCTTCGCGGCTGCCGGCTGGGACTGCTTCCACTTCGAGTCACAGGTGGACGCGCGCGAGGCACGCGCCGCGGCCGGCGAGCGGATGGCGCTGATGGGGAACCTCAACAACCCCACCCTGCTCTACCAGGGCACCCCGGAAGGCGTCTACCAGGCGTGCTGGGAGCTGTTGGACGCCGGGGTCGATGGGCTGGCCCCGGAAGGCTCGGTCCCCCTCATCACCCGCAAGGAGCCGCTGCAGGCGATCGCCGCCGCTGCCCGTGACTGGTCCGCCCAGCATCGGGGTGACGGCCAGTACGTGGTGCGTCCAGACCCTGTCGCGAGCGCCGCCCCGGTTGCCTGAGCAGACACGCCCGAGGCCAAGGAGGAAGGACTGAGCATGGCGGACCTGAAGCGACTCCAGACAGCCGTGGAGGTCGGCGACCGCGAGACCGCGGTCGCCGTGACCCAGCAGGCCATCGATGAGGATTACCCACCCAAGGTCGTCCTCGATGCCATGACCGATGCCATGGGTGTGGTGGGACAGCGATTCCAGGACCAGGAGATCTACGTCCCCGAGATGCTCATCAGTGCTCGCGCCATGAAGGCGGCGGTCGCGCTGCTCGAGCCGCTCCTCATCGGTTCCGGGTACGTGGCGGACAGCCTCGCCGTGATGGGTACCATCAAGGGCGACCTGCACGATATCGGCAAGAACCTCGTGGGCATGATGCTCAAGGGTGCCAGCTTCGAGATCGTGGACCTGGGCACCAACGTCTCGGTGGACCGATTCATGGCCGCCGCCCGCGAGCACAAGGCTGACATCATCGGCATCAGTGCCCTGCTGACCACGACCATGGGTGGGATGCGTGGCGTCATCGAGGCTGTGCGTGCGGCCGATGACATGCCGAACCTTCGCGTCATGGTCGGCGGAGCCGCCGTGACCCGGGAATTCGCGGACCAGATCGGCGCCGATGGCTACGCGCCGGACGCCGCTTCCGCCGTGATCCTCGCGCGCACGCTCGTCGCCGAGGCGCGCGGCGCGGTCCTCCGGGACACGAGCACCGAGTCCGCCGCAGCCGCTTCGACCGCCTGAACCTCGGGCCGGCCCCGTCGATGACCGCCCCACCCCCGCTCCGGTTGCTGGCCATCAGCTGTGACATCCTCATCCGCCCGGTGTATCACTTCGCGGCTCGATCGCCGCACATCGTGAACGTCGTGCAGTTGAGCGCAGCCCTGCATGCCGAGCCGCTCACGCTGCGTGAGCGGATCCAGCAGCAGGTCGATGCTGCCGGTCCCGAGGTGGACGCCATCGTCCTGGCCTATGGACTCTGCGGTGGTGCGACCGCAGGGTTGGTGGCGCGCCACGCCCCCATCGTGCTGACACGGGCCCACGACTGCGTGACCATCTTCCTGGGCGATCGCGACCGATACCGCCGTGAGCACGACGCAGCGCCGGGTACGTACTGGTATCTCCAGGACCAGGTCGAGCGTGGTAACGACCTCAAGGGCTGGTTGCTGGGCGACTCCGCACGCGCCGACGACGTGGTGGCCACGCGCCAGGAGTATGTCGAGCGCTTTGGTGCCGACAACGCTGACTACCTCATGGAGACGCTCGGCGAATGGAGCGCCCGCTACGAGCGGGGCGCCTTCCTGGACACGGGCCTCGCGCCCGCCGAGCATGTCGCCGAGCACGCGCGGCAGGAGGCCGAGCGGCGCGGCTGGCGGTATGAGCGCACGGCCGCGGACCTGAGGCTGGTCCGGCGCCTCCTCTTCGGCGATTGGGACGACGATTTCCAGGTCATCCAGCCGGGAGAACGGCTGGAGCGGAGCTACGACGAAGAGGTGCTCCGAGCGGTGTCGGTCGGATCGGTCAGCATGCCCGATCGGTAGGCGTCGAGGAACTCGACGCCGAAGAGGTCGGCGCCCGTCAGGAGGTCAGCGGCGATTCGATATCGCGCCGACTGGCGATCCGGAGCCATCGCCGCGCGGATGTCTGCTGCGACCGGGTCGACGATGCCGCTGTCCTGGCCCGCCTGGACACACAGGTCGAGGAACACATCGCTGATGAGCCGCCTGGCTGGCATCCCGAACGAGACGTTGGAGATACCTCCGGTGATGTGCAGATCCGGACCATATCGCTCGCGCAGCTGCCGAACGGCATCGAGGTAGGCGGTACCGGCCTCGGCATCCACGCCGATGGGGATGATGAGCGGGTCCACGTGCAACGCAGAGAGTGGCAACCCCCGCTCCAGGGCCATCTCGATGATCTGGATGGCACGTTCCATCCGCTCCGCGGTGCCGTTGGGCATCACCGCCCCGGTCGACGACAGCACGACCGGCGAGCCGCGCTCGACCGCCATCTCGAGCACGTCGGGCCGCTCCAGCGACGCGGAGTTGATGAGCGGCGCAGCACCGCCTCCCCAGGCCGGGTCGGCGACTGCGAGCCCTGCGAGGAGCACGGCCGAGTCCGAGGAATCGAGCGACAGGGGCACGCTGCTGAAGGGTCCCACCGTGCGCACGAGCCACTCCATCGCCACGAGGCGACCTTCGACGTCCGGGTCGATCTCGTCCACATTCAGGTCAAGGTAGGCCGCGCCACCATCCACCTGTCGCTGAGCCAACCAGCGCACGTACGCTTCCGCGACGGCGGCATCCGGGCCACCCGCCAGACCGTCCATGACGGCGGCCATCACGTGCTTGATGCGTCCGTTGGCGGAGAACTCCTTGGTTGCCTGGATGCGCTCCGGCACCGGCAGCATGGCCGCCCCGCCTGCTCCATCCGGGAACCGGACCGCGGGGCGGCCATCGGTGGTGGTGCCGCCGCGGGGGCCGTCCCGCTTGACGACGCGGCTGGTGTGGATGTTCTCGCCGATGATGATGAACGGGGGCGTGCTGTGGCTCAGTGGTCGATCCCTCCAGGGCCGTCGGCGGGTGCCGATCGGCTGACATGATCACGGCCGAGGAATGTGTTCGCCCAGGCACTGGTACCTCTGAGCGCGTTGTCGCCCAGCGTTGGCGGGCGCTCCAGCATCACGAGCTCCTCTCCGTATGCCTTGAGGCGGTCGTAGGCGACCGCCCAGATGCAGGCCCGACCCGGCACCTCGCACTGACCGTCGGTGGACCCGCCGCACGGTCCATTCCGCTGGTTCTTGACGCACTGGCTCTCGGGGCAGAGGTAGGCGATCTCCGGTAGTGAGCAGTCCCCACAGTCACGACAGGCGAAGAGCGGCACCTTGGCGGCCTGCTCCAGGAGATGCAACGGCCGGCCCAGGCCCACCCGCTCGGCGCGCTCGTAGACGGCCACCCCGACACGCGATCCGGCCGTCCCGGGCGCGAACACCCGGCTATGGACCTGGCGTTCCAGGCGGTACGCAAGGGCCGTCCGACGCCGGGCACGCCGGCGCGCGGCCGGCGTGCGCGAGGCGACGAGCTGCCGGGACGGCACGTCAGTTGCCAGGCACGGGTCCGCGTCGGCCTCGAAGAGCCGCTCGGCAGCAGGTGTCGGGAAGGACACCTGCCCGGTCAGGGCTCGCCACTCGTGCGCTTCGAACGCGTCGGCCATGTCCAGCACCCGCGAGACCTCGTCCGCGTCGCGCTGGCCGGCCAGGTAGATCCCCCGGAAGCCAAGCCCGCGGGCCACCGCGATCTGGCGTGCCGCGAGCGCCAGGAACTCACCGCGACCCTTGTCCGGGCCGCTCGCGACACGATCCACGCGCCGGTACAGCTCGTCCGAGAGGGTGCAGCCCGGCACCCGTCCGGAGTGGAACGCGCGTGCCACACCGCGGTTGAGGATGTAGACCGCGGCGAGCGCCGGGATGCGCAGCCCTTCGAGGCGCATCCAACGGACGAGCTCGTCCCAGGAACGCGTGTCCCAGCCGACCTGGGTGATGACGAAGCGGGCCCCCGCCCGGACCTTCATGGCCAGCTTGAGGAGCTGCGGTATCAGGTCGCGCTCCACGCTCTTGAAAGGGTTGACCACCCCACCCGGAAAGAGGTCCGAGCCCGCACCCGGCAGGTCGCGCAGCAACGACAGCAGACCCACGGAGTCGATGTCGAACACGGGTCGGGCGACGCCCTGGTAGCCATCCACGGGGTAGTCACCGGAGAGGGCGAGCAGATTGGTGAGGTCGCTGCTGGCGAGGTCCCACGCCAGGCTGGCGAGTGCGCCCCGGCTGCGCTCACGACACGAGACGTGGACCAGCACGTCTGCGCCCATGGCACGCAGCTCGCGGCCGAGCGTGAGCGGGCTCATGCGCACGTGTCCACCCGCGTTATCCGTGACGGTCAGGCCCGTGACCCGTGCGTCCGTGACGAGGGACCGCGCCATCGCCAGGTGTCGTTGAGCGTCGCCGGAGAGCAAGGGTCCGGCCCAGGGCACCAGCTCCACGAGTGTGACCTGACCATCGGGTCGTTCCAAGGCGGACCGCAGCCGACCGGACCCAGGCTGTGGCGCGGATCCGGCAGGCATGGCCATCGGCGCGATCCCTCAGGCCGTCAGTGGCACGAAGCGGCAACCGTCCACGAAGAGCTCGAAGAAGTCGTGCTCCGTCTCCAGCTCGACGTGCTCGATGCGACGCACCAGGCGGTCCAGTGCCTCGCGGCGACTGGTCGACAGGAGGAGCGCCGCCGCGCCCTGAAGAGCCGCATTGCCCACACGCACGACGCGTTCTGCTGGCACCGGCGCCAGCAACCCGATGGCGATCGCGTTCGGGATGTCGATGGCATTCGCGAAGCCACCCGCGAGGTAGACCCGGTCCACCTGGTCGGCCGTCACGCCCATCCTGCGCAACAGGATGCGCTGCCCGCAGGCATTGGCGGCCTTCGCCTGGGCCAGCAGGCTCGCGTCGGAGCGTGAGAAGCTGATTCGCTGTTCCGGCGCCACCATGAACTCGTCGAGGGCGTCCCGGAAGCGTCCTTCGGCGGTCATCCAGTCCACACGACGGAGCTCAGCCAGGATGTCCACCAGCCCCGATCCACAGATGCCAGCCGCGCGCGCGTTCCCGATGGTGTCGTAGTCGAAGCGCGCCCCCTCGATGCGCACGGACTCGATGGCACCGTCCGACCCGCCCATGCCGAAGCGCAGTAGGCCGCCCTCGAATGCCGGCCCTGCCGGGCAGGATGCGGCCAGATAGCGGTCGCCGTCGGTCACCACGACCTCGGTGTTGGTCCCGATGTCGACGAGCATGCGGATGCCCGAACCGCGCTCGATGTCGACGGCCACGAGCGCCGCTGCGGTATCGGCGCCGACGTGGCTCGCGATGAGTGGCGCACCCACCACGCGACCGTAGGGGTTCATGAACAGCCCGACGTCATGGGCGCGGGAGCGCAGCCACGTGGACGAGGCGGCGCCGGATCGCAGGGCGACCTCCGTGATGGAGCGGTACGGGGTCTCCCCCATCGGCGCGACGTCGAGGCCGAAGAACAGGTCGCGCATCGAGCTGTTGGCGACGACGATCGCCTCGTACACCTCGTGCCGATCGATGCCCTGCTCGAGGTAGACGTCGCGCAGCCCGTGGTTCAGGCCGCGTCGCAATGCGAGGCGCAGGGCACCCGGATGGTCCTGCTCGTATGAGATGCGGGTCATCACGTCGCTGCCGCCGAAGCGCTGGGGGTTCTCCAGGGAACCGCCCGCCACCGCCTCACCACTGATCAGGTCGAACACCTGGAAGACGACGGTCGTGGTCCCGATGTCGATGGCGAGACCGAGGACCCGGCCGCGGCGGAGGCCGATGGGTTGGCCGCCATATCGGACCGCCGTGTCGTCAGCGGTGACCATCGGGTCGATGAGCGTGGGTGCATCTCCCGACGGTCCCAGGATCCGCAACCGGCGACGGATGATGGCGAACTCCACATCCTGCGTGGTGTCCGCGATGCTGGCCTGACAGGAGAGACGAAACGACGGCGGCAGGAACTGCTCCGGGTCGGTGCGCGGTGACAGCGACTCGTCCCCTTGTCGGATCTCGACCACGCACTCGCGGCATCTGCCCGTCGCCCGACATGAGCTGGGCACCGCGGCGGACACCTCATCGGCGTAGTCGAAGAGGCTCTGACCGCGGACGAGGGGACGGCGCTCTGTCCCGTGGATGACGTCAGGCACGCATGACTCCCTGGGCAGCAACGCAGCAGCACCCTGATATCGGGCTACGACCCTGCTCCGGCGACTATGCCACGACTGGGACCGGTACTGCAATCGTTACCGGTGACGTGGGCTGACCCAGGGTATCGCTCACCCTTCAGCTGCTGTCTCGGGTGTCTTCGGTGCGTGCCCGGGATCGCCGAACGCACCGCGGGACCGCAGGTCCGCGATGGCGACCTCGTCATAGCCGAGGTCCCGCACGATGTCGTCCAGGTCCGCGCCCAGACCGGGCCCTGGGCGATAGGTAGGCTGGTAGCGGCCGACGTGCAGTGGCAAGCCCACCGATCGCACGCGGCCGAACACCTCATCCGGGTACTCGGCGAGCATCCCGCGTGCCTGAAGCTCGTCGACATCCAGCGCCTGCGACAGGGAACGGACCGGGGCGATGGGCACGACCCCACGCAGCGCCGTCAGCCAATCCGCCGTCGATCGCTCCGCGAAACGGGTCGACAATCGGTCGAGCACCTCGTCCCGATGCTTGCCGCGCGCCGAGAACGAGGCGAACCGCTCATCCGTGGCGAGCTCCGGCAGGCCCATGACCCGGACGAGCGCCGCGAAGAACTTCTCCTTGGGACAGGCGATCGCGATGTGCCCGTCGGCGGTGGCGAAGAACTGGAAGGGCACCACGGACGGGTGTGCCGAGAGTGGCAGGCGGCGCGTTTCGAAGCCCGAGGAGAGGAACCAGGTGGCGGGATACGAAAGCATCGCAAGGGCGCTGTCGTAGAGATTCGTGTCGACATCTCGGCCGATGCCCGTACGCTCCGCGTCACGAAGGCCCGCGAGCAACCCGATCATCGCGGTCAGCCCGCAGACGTAGTCCGCGAGCGACAGACCGCTCTTGGCGGGTGGGCCATCGGGGTCACCGGTCAGCGACGCCCAGCCCGACTCGGCCTGGACGAGGGCGTCGTAGCCGGGCAGCAGCGCCTGGTCAGGGGCGCTGCCGTAGCCGGTGAGCGCGACACACACGATGCGTCGATTGACGGACGCCAGGTCCTGATAGCGGATGCGGAGTCGTTCCGGCTGATCGCCGCGGAGATTGCTGAAGACCGCATCCGCGCTGGCTACCAACCGCTCGAAGACGCGTCGGCCGGCGGGGTTCTTCAGATCGAGGGTGACCGACCGCTTGTTGCGGTTGAACGCCTCGAAGAAGAGGGAGTCGGTCCCCTGCTGCCCGGGCGGGATGTAGCGGCTGACGTCGCCGCCTGAGCCCGGGTCCTCCACCTTGATGACCTCGGCACCCAGATCCGCAAGGTACATCGTGCCGAACGGCCCGGCGCCGTACTGCTCGACGGCCACGATGCGAACGCCCGCCAGGGGCGCGCCTGCGGGACCGGGCACCCGGGCGGCTGGCTGGTCCCCCGCCACGGCGCTCAGGACGTGGTACTGCGGCGGTCGACGGTGTAGCGCTCGACGAAGTCCCAGTCGAGGTGGATGCCGAAGCCGGGGCGCTCGGGGAGGTGCAGTCGACCATCGCGCAGGAAGGTCGAGAGGTCGCTGAGCGCCCAGAAGAACGGGTCACGCTCTTCGTCGAAGCACTCCACGAAGGTGTGGTTGGGTGTCGAGGCGAGCAGGTGGGCCGACACCTGCGGCTCCTCGTGATGCCCCAGCTGCACACCGTACGCAGCCGAGAGGCCGGCCGCCTTGCGCCAGATGGTCGGTCCACCGGCCCACGATGCGTCGAAGTTGCTGACGTCGATGGCGCCCGCCTCGATCAGGTCCCGGATGCCGTTCAGCGTCGTCTCGCTCTGACCCGCGGCGACCGGGATACCGGTCTGGTGCCGCACATCGCGCATCCACCGACGGTCATTGGTCCAGCGGACCGGCTCCTCGAACCAGCGGATATCGAGCTCGGCCGCGAGTCGCCCGAACTCCACCGCCTGTGCCCGCTCGTATCCCTGGTTGGCATCGACCATGATCGCGAAGTCGGGCCCCGCCGCCTCGCGCGCCGCCCGGACGCGCTGCACGTCTTCCTTCGGGGTACGGCCGCCGACCTTGAACTTGACGCCCGAGAAGCGCTTCGCGTAACCCGCGATGAGCTCCCGGGTCTGGTCCAGGTCCAGGTGGTAGTAGCCACCGATGACCGACATCGGCAGCGAGTCGGTGACCGATCCCCATAGCCGATGCAGCGGTAACCCGACGGCCTTGCCGAAGACATCCCAGATGGCCGAGTCGAGGCAGGCGCTCGCCTGGAGCGACAGGCCTCGATCCCGCAGGATGTTGTTGGTCGATGGCTCCATGGCCGTCCAGGCGCCCTCGGGATCGGTCGCGCTGCGACCGATCACCCGGGGTGCCAGCTCGTCGTGGATGATGCCCACGATGAGTGCCTGCTCATCGTCCGTGTCGCCGTTGTAGACCTCGGAGACGAGACCATCCGCGGTGTGGATGCGGGTGATGATCGTCGTGCGGTTGACCATCGAGTAGGCGCTGCCGACGAACCGGCGCGCCAGGGGTGCGCGCAGCGCGATGGTCTCGACGCGCTCGATCCGAAGCGACGCCCGGTCGAGCGGCCTGACCGGATCCGGTGGCCTGATGGCGATCGCGGCGTGCCCCGCAGGATCCACCGCGGGCGTGCTCATCGGCCGACCGTGGTCCGTGCGGCCGCCGCGATCTTGTCCGCCGACGGCATGAGTTCGGCCTCGAGCGGTGGGCTATAGGGGATGAGCAGGTCATACGGCAGGCTGACCGCGGTCGGCGAGGCCTTCCACGGGATGCGCGTCTGGGCCAGCTTCGAGATGACCGTAGCGCCCCAGCCACCCTCGTGCCACTGCTCCTCGGCGATGACCAGCCGGCCGGTCTTGCGTACGGACGCCTCGATCCTGGCGTGGTCGATGGGTCGGATCCAGCGCAGGTCGATGACCTCGGCACTGATGCCCTCCGCAGCGAGCGCTTCCGCGGCGGCCAGCGACCGCTCGACCATGAGCATCGTGGCCAGGATGGTCACGTCCGTGCCCTCCCGGACCACGCGGGCGGTGCCCACATCCGCGATCACGCCCCGCTGGACGAGACCCTTGCGGGTGTACAGCACCTTGTGCTCGTAGAACAGCACCGGGTCATTGTTCCGGATCGCAGCCCGCAGCAGCTCGTACGCCGACTGGGGCGACGACGCGGTCACGATGCGCATCCCCGGCTGGGCCATGTACCAGCTCTCGGCGGTGGCGCTGTGCTGGGTGCCGAAGCCTGCACCACCACCGGACGAGATGCGCACGGTCACGGGGACCGTGAACTGCCCACCCGACATGTAGCGGTACTTGGGCAGCTGGTTGACGATGGCGTCGCCGGCCGTGGGCAGGAAGTCCGCGAACATGATCTCGACCACCGGGCGCATGCCCGTGATGGACATGCCCAGGGCCACGCCCATGAAGCCGTTCTCGCAGATGGGTGTCGCCAGGACACGCCCCGGGAACTTGTCCGGGAGGCCGATGTTGGTCTTGAACACACCACCGTCGGCGTCGACGTCCTCGCCCATGAGGAAGACGCTCGGGTCGGCCGCCATCTCGTCCTCAAGGGCGGCGTTGATGGCCTCGCGATAGGTGAGCTCCACCGCGACCGGCGCGGTGGCTTCGGCCGGAGCCGGCTCAGTCAGCGTAGACATACTGGCGCGTCTCCTCAAGGGTCAGCGTGGGAGCCTCGGCGGCTCGAAGGGCAGCCGCATCGATGTCCGCCTGGACCTGGGTGCGAACGGCGTCCTGCTCCTCGGCCGAGAGCATGCCCTCTGCGGCAAGCTTGGCGCCAAGGATGGTGATCGGGTCCCGCTCCTTCCAGCGTTCCAGCTCGCCCGGCGCCCGGTACTTGGCCGGGTCGGTCCGGGAATGCCCGCGATAGCGGTAGGTCTTCATCTCCAGCAGGCTCGGCCCACCGCCGCCGCGGGCGCGCTCGAGCGCTTCGCTCACGGTCGCGTTCACGACGTCGACGTCCTGGCCATCGACCACGATGCCGGGCATCCCGTGCGGGTCGGCACGCCGCGCCAGGTCGACCGTGGAGGTGGTCGTCATCTGGGGGCTGTACTCCCCGTACAGGTTGTTGGTGATGATGAACACGACCGGCGTCTTCCACACGGCCGCCATGTTGAGCGCCTCGTGGAACGTGCCGATGTTCGTGGCGCCGTCCCCGAAGAACGTGAGCGCACCGAAGGGCTTGTGCTGGATCTTGAACGACAGGGCGGCTCCGACCGCGATGGGCAACCCGGCGCCCACGATGGCGTTGGCGCCGATGTTGCCGAGCGAGGTGTCGATGAAGTGCATCGAGCCGCCGACACCCTTGGAGCCACCGGTGGCTCGGCCCATGAGCTCGGCGAAGCCGGTCTCCGGCTTCATGCCCAGTGCCAAGGCCTCGCCGTGTCCACGGTAGGTGTTGGTCTGGACGTCGCCCTTGTGCATCGCGGCGATGGCGCCGACCGATACAGCCTCCTGGCCCTGGCACAGGTGGGTCGTGCCCTGGATGAGGCCGGCCATGAACAGCTCCTGGACCTTCTCCTCGAACAGTCGGATGGTCCACATCTGGTGGTACCAGCCGACCCGCCGGTCGCTGCCGGCCGCGGTTGCGGTCATCGTGCGTCTACCCTCCCCGGGCGATGGTGGGCCTGCGCGGGTGCCGTCGCCAGGTGCCCCAGGGGCGGTGACGAGTCGGTATCGGTTCCGCGTCGGTACCGTTTCCAGTCTTGCGCCGCCCATGGTCGCATCGGAGGTCCGGATGCGTCAACAGCGGCCCTCGCTGGCTCGTCCTGAGGCGCCGTCACGTCGGTCGGTCGCCGCATGGCCCGGTTGGTCGGGCGCGTGGATCGGAGCTGGTCAGGGTCCCTCGACGCGCCGCAGGTCCCACTCGACCTTGCCCTCGTAGCCGGGGTAGTCCTGCGTCCAGCAGGTCCCGCTCATGGATGCAGCATCGCGCGGGATGCGCCAGACCAGCGACGAGCAGTCGGGTCGGGTCGGCGGCGCCACGTCGGCGCGCGGTCCGTCGACGTCGGCCGCACCGAGGATGAAGAACCCGCCGGGCGCGGTGCCCATGTCCCAGCCGAAGCACTTCTGGGCCGGCCCGAAGGTGGTGCCCGATCCCCAGTATCGGTAATGATCGGGACCATCCGGCGCCAGGAACAGCATCTGGTCCTGCGCGGTCACGACGCGTCCGGTCGGCAGGCTGCCAGACGTCTGCTCCTCGCATCGGGGTGTCGTCGGCGTCGAGCTCACCCACGTCCAGTCGATCGTGCCCGCAGGGATGTAGACGGTGCAGGCGCCGGGGGCGCAGTGGGCGATGTCGTTGAGGACCGGGCGCACCCAGGAGCCCTGGAACGTGACCGTCCAGGCGCCGACGTACCCTTCGCGGTCCCATGTCAATGTCTCCCGCATCCGACCCTGCCATGCGTCGGGTGCCTGGTCCATCGGGTCGGCCGGTGCAGCCCCCGTGTTCCCTGTCGCCAGCCCGCTGGCGACCCCCACCAGCGCCTCGATCGACTGATGCAGGAGGGGCTCTTCGGCAGTGGCGATCCAGAGCGTGTCACCGTCGACGAGGATCGCGGACGGGTACGAGGCCGTCTCGAGTGGGCCCTCACTGACCATCAGCACCGGCCGTTCGGCGATGGTCTGCTGTGTGCGCTGGAGGACGCCGAAGCCCAGGAAGTAGACCGCCATGAGCGGGTCACGCAGCACGCTCGCGTCGACGTCTGGCAGCTGGAATCCCTGGATCTGTCCGTCTCCGTCGGCACCGACGCTGGCGACGAGCGTGGTCACATCGCTCGTCGACAAGCCGGCATCGGCCAGGGCAGCCTCGAGGGTCAGGGACTCGGGGTGGACCTCCGATCCGGAGGCCTCGTCGATCCAGGTCCGGAGGTCCTCCGTGAATGCCACCACGACCGGTGCGTCGGCGACGGTCGCCGGCAGCCGCGCCACGAGGCCGGACGTGATGCCACCGGGACTCGCGAGCGAACCGCCGGGGCTCGCGGACGTCGTCTGCGGGCTTTGCGCCTCGGCCACCGCCGGAACCAACAGGGCCACGGTCAACAGCAGGGTCACGGTCCTGCCGCTCTGTCGTTGCATGCACCCTCCTCGGACAGTCGACGATCCGGCTCAGGGCTGCACGCCCATCGATAGCCTCGGCCCGCCGGCTCAGGCAAGACTAGCGGCGTCGCCTCGCGCCGGAAGGGCCCCGTCCGGCGACATGGGCCGGCGATGGTCATGGAACGGGCGATGCGGCCCAGGGCCGGTGTGCTACGGTTCACCGGAACCGTTACCGGAACACCCGGAGGCCGTCGCAGCCGGACGCCGGGTGATGTGCGCGGAGGGTCGACGGATGGGCGGTCCGAACGAGCCTGGCAGCGAGCCGTCGGACGACAAGGGTGATCGGGGGGCCACCCAGTCGGACCACAACGGCTCGGCGCGGAGCCGGGCGAGCATGCGCGAGGTGGCCGATCTCGCGGATGTCGCGATCTCCTCGGTGTCGCGCGTCCTGTCGGGTCACCCGGACGTCAGCGCGCAGATGCGGGCGCGGGTGCTGTCCGCTGTCCACCAGCTCGACTACGAGCCCGACTTCCTGGCCCAGAGCCTGCGCCGCGGTCAGACGCTGTCGGTCGGGTTCGTGCTCGCGGACATCTCCAATCCCCTGATGGCGGACATCGTCCTGGGCGCCGAGGCGGTCCTCCGGAGCGCCGGCTACTCGTTGCTGCTCATGAACTCCGAGAACGATCCCGCCCTCGACGCGACCCACATCCGCTTCTTCCAGAGCCGTCGAGTGGACGGCATGATCCTCTCCCTTGCCAGCGAGACCGACCCGACGACGCTCGAGCTCATCGCCCAGGTGGACGGGCCGGTGGTGGTCGTCGACCGGGAGCTGCCGGCCCGCCTGCATGCGAGCGCCGCGGTCAATGACCATCGTCAGGGGATGGAAGCCGCCGTCGAGCACCTCATCGATCTTGGCCATCGGCGCATCGCGCTCATCACGGGATCGCCCGAACAACTTCCCGGTCGGGAGCGGATGGAGGCGATGCGCGCCGTGCTCGCGCGTCGGCCCGAACCGGTGGGGGCGATCTACCTGCCCGGTTCGTTCTCGACGGAGCACGGCGAAGCCGCCGCGCGTGAGGCGCTCACCGCGGATCCCCGTCCGACGGCCATCATCGCGGGCGGCAACCAGCTGCTCATCGGGTGCCTCCGGGTGCTCCGCGAGCTGGGCCTCAAGGTCGCCCGGGATGTGTCCCTCGTGACTTGCGATGACGTGCCCCTGAGCGACCTGTACGAGCCGCCGATCGCATCCATCGCGCGCGACACGGTGGGTCTGGGCCGAACCGCCGCCGAGCTGCTCATCGGGCGGCTCGTGGGTGGCGACGATCCGCGGACCGAAGTCCTGCCAACGACCTTCAAGCAACACCCCTCCTGCGTGCCACCAGGCGGCGCCTGAGCGACCTCGGCTCGCCAGCCGTATCGATGACCCGGGCGGGAAACCATTCCAGTAACGTTGACACGAGCCGGCACCGGCTCGATACTCACTCGCCACCGGTCCGTACCACGGCTGGCCCAGTGCAGGGCCGCGACGGGACCGCACGAGGAGGATGGAACATGCGCATCGGAGCGCGCGGTGCAGGGATGGCCCTGGCATCAGCGAGCCTCATCCTGGCGGGAGCCGTGCCGGCCCTCGCGCAGAGCCCGGCAGCCTCGCAGGCCCCCGGCAACTGGCCGGCCAGCGGCACGCTCAAGGACGGCAGCACGTTCACGCTCAAACAGAGCATCGCGGACAAGCTGGCCCTGGACTCCAATGCCGACCCGGCTGACGACGTGCCCATCCAGTACGTCTTCTCGTACGGCTCTGCCAGTATCCCGCTGTTCTCACCCCAGTACGACCGCGGCTACCAGCGCAGCATCCCCGAGGCCCAGGCCATCATGCCGCAGCTGAGCGGCACGCCCATCGCGCCGGCGTCCCAGCTCCAGGACCCGAACCTCCAGATCGCCCAGATATCGGCCCTCTGGCAGGCTGGTCTCATCGACTGCCTCTCCATCCAGACGACGGGCGACAACGCATTCACCAAGATCGTCAACGAGATCGAGGCGGACGGCATCCCGGTGTTCACGGTGGGCGTCCAGTCCAATGGCAACGAGCTCACCAACTTCACCCAGATCTCACTCAAGGAAGGCCATCAGGCCGCGCAGATCGTGGCCGACTGGATCAAGGCCTCGGGCACGCCCGTCACGACATTCGCGGTCTCCGGCGGCGATCCGACCCAGAACTGGGCACAGGGCCGCATGAAAGGCTTCATCGACGGCATCAAGGAGCTCGTGCCCGGCGCCACCTTCGTCAACGACGAGACCAGCGCGCTGTCCACGAGCTACGACCCCGCGGGCACGTACGACGCCTACAAGGCATTCCTCCTCGGTCACCCGGAGGTCCAGTTCATCGAGAACGTGGATATCGGGGCCGAGCATGCTGACCGGGCCATCAAGGACCTCAGCCTGACCGGCAACGTGCATACCATCGGCTGGAACGTCAGCAAGGGCCAGCTCGACGCGGTCGAGGAGGGCACCCAGGTCGCCGCGCTCGATCAGCGATGGGGCGACCAGGCCGCCTTCGGTGCGGTCGCCTGCGCCGACTTCCTCAAGAACGGGATCATCCGACCGAATACCCAGGAGCTCCTCCCGGTCACGAAGGACAACGTGGCCCAGGCTCGTGCGGACTTCGAGTCGATCATGGGCAACTGACCCCCTGACCATGGTCGTATCGGGCCGGGCGATGAGGGCCATCCCTCACACGTCCGGCCCGTCCGCATCCCGTCCACGTTAGCCAAGGAGCAGCCCAGGAATGGCCGAGGATCAGGGCGCCCTGCCGCAGCCCGCCGAGGACACGACGCGATCCACCGGGTCACGGTGGGCCGGCCGCGCCGTCGACGCCGGTGTCCGCGTGGGTGGTCTCGCCATCGCGATCCTGATCGTCATCGCCATCTTCACGGCCCTGAGCAAACCCAACACGTTCCTTTCCGTGCCCAATGCGCTCGTGACGATGCGCTACATGAGCACCATCGCCATCGTCGCGCTCGGATTGCTGCTCGTGATCGTGGTGGGCGAGATCGACCTGTCCTTTGGCTATATGTACGGTCTCGCGGCGACCCTCGTCTCGGTGTCCTGGATCGAGTGGGGGTGGCCCGTGTGGGCCGCGATCCTGCTCGCCTTCGGAGCCGCCATCGCGGTCGGTTCCCTGAATGCATTCCTGGTCACCAAGGTCAACATCCCATCGTTCATCGTCACCCTGGGTACCGGTCAGCTGATCTTCGGCATGACCCTATTGGTATCCGGGACCCAGACGCTCAACCCTGCCTACCCGCCCGATGGTCGTACGGTGTCCCAGGGTGAGCTTGACGCGTTCACGTCGCTGTCCAACATGCGGCTACCCTTCAACATCCCTGCCCAGGGTCTGTGGATGATCGGCGTGGCGGTGGTCATCGGGTTCCTGCTCAGCCGATCGCTGTTCGGGTTTCGCCTCAAGGCCATCGGTGGCAACCCGGCCGCGGCACAGCTGGCACGGCTGCCCATCGTGAAGTACAAATTCACGGTCTTCATCATCTGCGCTGTCCTGGCCTCGCTGGCGGCCATCCTGGACTTTTCCTTCATCGGATCGACCCAGCCCAACCTGGGCCTTTCATTACTGTTCCCGGTATTTGCCGCGGTCATCATCGGCGGAGCCAGCCTGTCGGGCGGGCGAGGTACGGCCATCGGCACGGTCACCGGCGCGTTACTGCTAGCCATCATCCAGGATGGTCTCGCGTTGCTGTCGGTCGGTGCCTATCTCCAGCAGTTCGTCCAGGGTGCCGTGACCATCCTGGCCGTGGTGCTCGACCGCTTCACCGCCAAGCTGCGCCGATGAACCCTGCGGCCGAGGCGCCCGTCGTCGGCTCATCGACATCGATCGACGCGGATGCACGTCCCACCACCGGGCTGCGCATCGAGGGGTTGCGCAAGTGGTACGGCGACACCCGGGCCCTCGATGGCCTGGACCTGCAGGCCCAGCCCGGTCGGATCGTCGGTGTGGCGGGCCCGAACGGCGCGGGCAAGAGCACGCTCATCAAGATCCTCGCGGCAGAGACGACCGCGGATGCCGGCAGCATCATGCTCGACGGCATGACGTGGGACCCGTCGGTCGATCCCGATCGCGTCGCGGTGGTCCACCAGGAGCCGCAGCTGTTCCCCAACCTGACGGTGGCCGAGAACCTCATGGTCGGCCGCGAGGGGACACGGATGCTCCGTCGGGGCCTCAACGACCAGGAGCGGCGGCTGCTCGACGACCTGGCCATCCTGGACGTGGCCGACGTGTCCCTTGCGTCCGTGCCCCTGGCCGCCCGCCAACGGACCGAGATCGCCCGGGCACTGGCCCGTGACGCCCGGGTGTTCCTGTTCGACGAGCCGAACTCGGCACTCACGGACGTGGAATCGACGGATCTCTTCCGGCGGATGCACGCGCTCGCGGACGCCGGTCGCGTGGTCATCCTCGTGAGCCACCGCCTTGCTGAGCTCGTGGAGCACGCCGCACAGGTCGTCATCATCCTCGATGGCCAGTCCACGGCGGTGCTCGAGGGGGACGCCCTGACCCAGGATGCCATCGCCGGCGAGCTGGTGGTCGGCCAGGCGGTCCGGGAGCCGAACGAGCAGATCACGGTGCATCTTGGTCAGGAGGCCGCGACTGCGCTGACGCTTCGTGACTGGAGCCATGACGGGGGAGCGTTTCGGAACATCGACCTCCATGTGCGTGCCGGCGAGATCGTCGCGCTCATGGGGGTCGAGGGTTCGGGTGCCCGGGAGCTGGTCCGGTCGGTCGCCGGCTTCGAGCGCGGCTCAGGCCATATCGACATCGCGCAACGCCCCAGGGAGACGGTCGATCGAGCGGACCGAAGTGGCTTCGTTTCCTCGGATCGCCAGGCGAGCCTCTTCTCCAATCTGACCATCGGCGACAACATGGTCGCCCGGCTCGACCACGAGATCACTTCCAAGGGTGGCACCCTGCGACGCGGTCGGATGACCCGGATCGCGCACGACCTTCGCGACCAGTTCCGGGTAAAGGCAGCATCCATCCACCTGCCCATCCGGTCCCTGTCGGGTGGCAACCAGCAGAAGGTGGCCATCTCGGCCGCGATCGTGAAGCGCCCGGAGGTGCTCGTCCTGGAAGAGCCGACACGTGGTGTGGACATCGGCTCCAAGGGCGAGATCTATCGGCTGATGCGTGCCTACGCCCAGGAAGGCCACGCTGTCATGATCTTTTGCACGGAAGTACCCGAAGCATTCGAGGCGGCCGACCTGGTGTACGTGGTGTCGGACGGCCGACTCTCGGACGCCATCCTCGTGATGACCCACCCCGACGTCGAGTCGCTCGCGAAGGCCGTGACACGCCTGGAACGGCACGGGTCATCGAAGCCCGCGGCGTGATCCGCGGTCATCGATGACGTACCCGCCGCGGGTGCTCGTCGGGTGCCTCTTCCTGGAGGCGAACTCGTTCGCCGTGGGACGCACCACGCTCGCGGGTTTCGAGACCGCGGGCCTGCTCACCGGCGCGCAGCTGACACGCTCGGGTCTGCCGGCCGGCAAGGAGCTGGCCGCGGCCTGGGACGCGCTCGCCGAGGCCGGCATCACCATAGTGCCGTCGCTCTACGCGTGGTCCCCACCAGGACCGATGGTGCGGGCCGCCGACATCGAGCGGCTCATGGCGGAGATCGTGGACCGCGTCGACGGGTCCATCGATGGCGTCTATCTGCAGCTCCACGGCTCGATGCTGGCGGAGGGCATGGACGACCCGGAGGGAGAGCTGCTGCGTCGCGTGCGGGCACGGCTCCGACCGGAGATGCCGGTGGCCGTCTCGGTCGACCTCCACGCCACGATGTCCACCGCCATCGCCACGAATGCCGACATCGTGACCGCCTACCGTACCTGTCCCCACGTGGATCTCGAGCGGACCGGCAGGCAGGCGGGTCGGCTGCTCGCGGCGGCCGTGCAGGGTGAGATCCACCCGGTCCTTGGCTGGGCGCCACTCGCGATGACGACGCCGCCGGCACGACACGACAACGACCTGCCACCCTTCGGGGAGCTGATGGACCTATGCGACGCAGCCGAACGCCAGCCGGGCATCCTGACGGCCGCGCTGCTGGCATCCCAACCATGGCTGGACGTGCCCGACCTTGGCTGGTCGGTGGTCGTGACCACGGACGGTGACGCGACCCTGGCGCGTGCGACAGCGCGACGTATCGCTGAGCGTGCCTGGGCATTGCGTGCCGAGTTCCTGGGCGGTGGCCTGCGGCCGATCGAGGAAGCCCTCGATATCGCCCTTGCGGGACCGGCGCCATATGTGGTGGCGGATTCGGGCGATGCGACCAACGGCGGCTCGGAAGGCGACTCGACCGAGCTGCTCCGGGCGGCGCTCCGTCATCCTGACCGGCGCATCTACCTGACCGTGACGGACCCGCGTGCCGCCAAAGCGCTGCGGCAGGTGCCCATCGGGGCCACGGTTCGCTGCGTGCTCGGCAGCGGGCCGACGGGTGCGTGGAACGAGGCGACCACGGTCGAGGGCACGGTGACGGCACACCCGGCCGGCCGGTTCCAGTACAGCCATCCCTTCTCCAGCGGCCTCCAGGGCGACCTGGGCAGCTGCGCGGTGCTCGCCATGGGCGAGGTGAGGGTGGTCGTCCACGAGCGTCCGGTCGGCCTCATCGACCATCAGCCATATGTCGGCGCGGGCCTGCGACCGGAGGACGCCGAGGTCCTTCAGGCCAAGTCACACGTGAGCTACCGAACAGGCTTCGCCGCCGTCACCGACCGGAGCGTCGTGGCGTCGACCCCGGGTCCGACCACGGCCGACCTGGCCGCGCTCCCGTGGCGTCGACGACCCAGGCCGCTCTGGCCGTTCGAGGAGCCACCGACCCCCTGGCGGGACTGACCCTCAGCCAGCCCCTGCGCCATACGCCGGGCTCCCGTCGGCGCCCGACGCACGCGGTTCGGTCCTTGACCAGGTGAACGGCGGCGCCGTGCCCACCCGCTCGCGCACCTCCGCGTCGGTGGCGGGCGTATGGACGAGGGTCAGCGGTCGCCACGCTCGTGACACGAACCCGATGGGCGACGGATCTCCGGTCCCCGGGGCCCGCACCAGATCCGGGAATGCCCGGAACATGCCCCGGACGGCCTCGGTCGCCTCGAGCCGGGCGAGGTGTGCTCCCGCGCAGTGCCGTGGCCCCACATTGAACGCGAGATGGCCGAACAGCCGGGGCCGGGTCGGGTCCAGCTCACCGGGGTGTTCCCACCGCTCGGGGTCGCGGTTCGCGGCGCCGTTCACGGCGATCACCCGCTGCCCGGCACGGATGCGCACACCGCCAAGCTCGACATCGACCGTGGCGCGTCGAGCCCGCAGATGGACGACCGTGGAGTGTCGGAGGACCTCCTCCAGGAACAGCGCGAATGCGGCCGCGTCACCCAGGACGCGAGTGCGCTCGGGCGGCGGCAGCTCGAGCAGCCGATGGGTGGCGGTGCAGATGAGGAACGCCGTGGTCTCCGAGCCACCCTCGTACATGAATTTGGCGTTGTCCATGACGTCCTGCTCGTCCCAGTCAGGAGCGACCTCGCGACCCGTGGCCCACAGCAGGCTGATGCCGTCCGCTTCCGGTCGGTCACGGCGGGCGCGGACCGTGTCCAGGAGCAACGGCTCCAGCTGGCGGGTCGCCTCGATGGCCGCGACGCGGGCCTCGGCGTCCTCGCCATACGAATGACGCCACGCGAGCACGGCCTCCATCCAGCCCTTGGCCCGATCGAGCGTGTCGGTGTCGGCATCCGGTAGGCCGAGCACTCGCGAGATGACCGAGATGGGCAGCAGGCGAGCGAACTGCGCGAACAGCTCGAAGCGCTCATCAGGCCCGACCCGGGCCAGCCGCTCCTCGACCAGCGGCCGCACCGCAACCATGGCCAGGGGCTCGATGGGCATCGGGCGCCACGCATGCGACACCGACCGATGGAGCAGCTCGTGGGGCTGACCGACGAGCGACCGGATGTCGCGTCGGCCGACGATCCGCGGCGCGTCGGGCAGCGTGCCGGTCGGCTCCTCGAACAGGTCTTCGCGTCGCAGCACGAACGTGCAGTCCTCATGCGACAGCACCAGCCAGGCGAGCATCCCCTCGTCCCACACGACCGGACCCACCTCCCGGATGCGCTCATAGGCCGGGTACGGGTCGATGTCCCGTAGGTCGCGCACGGAGACGGGCGCGACCGGCCGGTCGTGGAGCTCGTGGTGGGTCAGGGTCGGCCCGGTCACGCGTTGGGTCCGATGCGAGCCACCGCGTAGGGGCCGAGGGCCAGCCAGGCGTCGCCGTCGCGGACCGGGACCGTCGCACCGGTGCTGGCGCGAAAGGCGAACGGGTCGCTGAGGGCCCACGTCGCGCTCGCGTCGTCGAGGGTCCGCACCGCCACGCTGTCGCCGCTCAGGCCGGTCACCCGTACCCGCTGGGCCACCGGGGTGACGTTGGCGACGAGCAGGCCGGTGCCGGCACGCGTCGCCACGGCCAGGCCCACGACGCGCAGCGGATCGGTGAGCGCCACCTGTCGCGACCGCCCATCGCGCCACTCCGCCAGGTCGGCGAAGACGTGCCACACCGGGAACACCTGCCCCGGGACCGAGGGGAAGCGGTCGGGCATCGGGGAGCCGCCATCGGTCTCCATCACGCCCCGCCAGCCCGTCGTCTCGTACCAGGTCACGGAGGCGGCGCCGCCAGCTGCCAGGGCAGCGAGCTCTCCCACCGTCCAGGCCGCGCCCAGGAGCGATGCCTGCCGGACATCGACCGCCGGCGGCAGGTCACCATCGGCGGCCGGCCCAGCCGGGTATGGCCCCGATCGGGTCGCGATGGTCACGGGACTGATGATGATCGCGCGCCCGCCATCCCTGCCCGCGTCGAATGTGCGTGCGAAAGCCACGGCTTCGCGGGCGCCCTCGATGTTCTCCACCACCGAGCCATCGTCCGCGGCATGGACCGTCGGGCTGATGGAGAAGCAGATGCCCTCGAACGCAGGGTCGCTGGGTCGGTCGCGATTGATGTCCGAGAAGTTCTGGTCGGTGCCACCGGCCACCAGGGTGTCAGGCAGTGCGGGCCGCAGCACCTCCCGGACCAGACGCACGATGGGCGCGGGGGTCGTGGACACGAAGGCGCTGAAGCCGTCCGACAGCGGATAGACGAGCACCCGGTCGACCCGGATGGCTGCCTCCCCGATGCGAGCCGCGAGCGCGCGAAGCTGGTCGCCACTCGACTCGTTCGCGGCGATGGCGAGCTCCAGGCCAGCGTCGACGCGCCGCGCGTCCGCGATCACCCGGTCTAGGGTCGCCGACCAGGCGTCGTCGCGGAGCACCAGGTCGGCTCGCAGATGATGGGGTCGGAGCGGCAGCAACAGGGCTGCCTCGTCCTCCGAGATCGGCCGTCCGTGGCTCGGCGCACCGAAGCCGGTCCGGGGCAAGGCTCCAGTGACCGGACCCACGCGCACCTCGGCGTCACCAGCGTCGACGGCCGCCGGGGACCTGCCGCCATGGCGGATGGTCACGACCTGCCTGATCCGCTGTCCGTCGGTGCTATCGAACGGGAAACCGAGCGCCAGCGGGGTCGCGTAGGACTTGAAATTGGCGTCGGTCCAATTGCGATGATCCTGGAGCTCGAATAGGTCACCCTCGATGGCCACCACGGCCTCGGTCCCGTCGACCACCTCGATGGCGATCTCGCGATACGGCGCGAACATCCCCGACAGCGTCCCGTCGACGATGCGCTGGGGATCGATCGCCGCGGGCAACGCACCCCGAAGCTCACCGCCCTCGGTCTGGGCCCGGTATCGGTGGCCGACCGCTCCGGCGAGCGCGTGATGGACGTTGAAGCCGATCTTGCTGTACTGGAACGTGCCGTGGCAGACGCCGTCGAGCTCGTAGCGGACCACGCCATCGGAGGTTCCGGTGATGGTCCCCTGCCACTCGAAGTCGATGGCTTCGTGGCGATGGCGAGCATGGAAACGTACCTGGCAGATGTCAGGGCCGGGTGCGACGACCAGGTCCGTGATCACGGCCGGGATGGTGTTCCAGGGGGCGTCCCGGACCGCGACGTACACTCGCTGGACCAGCTCCACGCCTGCGATGCTCAGGTGTCGCAGGTCGACGCCGTCGAGCGACATCCGCAGCGGGCCAGCTCGCAGGATGATCGACGGTGACGGCAGCTCGGCGCGGCCCGTGATGAGCTCCGCCCGGGTGGGCTGCCGGCCGCTCACCACATCACCAGTCCGCCGGTCTGGTTGATGGACTGCCCGGTCATGTACGCCGCCGCGTCAGAGAGCAGGAACCAGATGACCCCGGCGCACTCGTCCGCGGAGGCCGACCGTCCCAGGGGCACGGTCTTCAGCCGTGCCACGCTCAGCTCCTCGACGGTCATGCCCCGGAGCGGCGCGACCTCCTCCAGCACCCGCTCCTGCATCGGGGTGTCGATGATGCCCGGCAGGATCGCATTGACCCGGATGTTGCGAGGCGCCAGCACGTAGGCCCAGGACCGCGTGATGCCCACGACGGCCGCCTTGCTCGAGGAGTAGGGCGTGACATCCACCGTGGTCGAGAGCTTGGCCGAGCTCGACGAGAGGTTGACGATGGCGCCGCCGTCCCGGATGGAGCGCCCAAGCGCCTGGATGAGGAAGAAGGTGCCCTCCACGTTCACGGCGTACAGCCGGCGCCACTCCTCGAGCCCGACGTCCCAGATGGAGCGCACGAACAGGATCCCGGCAGCGTTGACCAGATAGTCGATCTGGCCGGCCGCGGCCGTGATGGCGGCACGCCCGTCCGGGTCGGCCACGCTCGCCACCAAGGTCTCCGCCCCATCCGCCGCGATCTCCTCGAGACCCGTCGCATCCAGGTCGACGGCGAGCACGCTCGCGCCCTCGTGGAGCAGCCGCCGTGCCGTAGCCTGCCCGATCCCCCGTGCCGCCCCGGTGACCACTGCCCGTCGTCCATCCGCCCCGCCCATGGTCGCCGTCCTCTCTATCTGTGCCGCCTACCCGCGTCGACCGCCAGTCGCTCGCGCCCCACCGGTATGCTCACCGGAAACGGTTGCATCGTAACAAGCGCAGAGGAGCGAGGACCCCATGGACCAGGCATTCGCCGACCAGGTGGTCGTGGTCACCGGAGGCGCACGAGGCATCGGGGATGCCATCATCCGGGCGTTCCTGGAGCAGGGCGCCAAGGCAGTCTCGATCGACCTTGGCGAGCCCGAGGCTCCGCGTGAAGGGACCCGATACCTCCAGGCGGATGTGACGGACCTGGCCGCGGTCGAGGCCGCGTTCGCGGACATCGACGCTCACGAGGGACGCGTCGACGTGCTCGTGAACAATGCCGGCATCCAGCGGGTGAACCTGACCGACCGGTTCGACCCGCAGGTGTGGCGCACGGTCATCGACGTCCACCTGTTCGGGATGTTCCACTGCTCACGGACGGCGCTGGCGCGGATGCTGCCGAAGCGCGCAGGAGCGATCGTCTCCATCTCATCGACGACCGCGTTCGTGGCCGTCCCTGGGCGAGGGCCCTACACCGCGGCCAAGGGCGGCATCGTGGCGCTCACCCGGACGATGGCTGCGGAGTACGCCGAGACGGGCATCCGCATCAACGCGGTGGCGCCCGGCTCCGTGCTCACCAAGCTCGTCCAGCAGGGCATCGACGACGGGTCCATCGACTTCGCGAGCCTGATGTCGGAGATCCCCATGCGGCGACCGGGCCGACCGGAGGAGATCGCCGCGGTGGTCCGGTTCCTCGCGAGCGCCGACGCGTCCTACATCACGGGCCAGACCATCGTGGTCGACGGAGGCTGGACCACACAGGGCATGCGCGACCGACCGGACTGGCTGGATCCCACGATCGCGGGCTGACCGCCGGGGTCCCGGCGCCGCGCCTGTGTGCGGCCCGCCCCGGAGCGGGCCGGGATCACCAGATGGCGATCGGCCGAGGGTACCGATGATCCCGCAATCGTCGATCCTTGGTCACGATCTGCCAACCATGTTCGATGGCCGTGGCGTAGATGATCCGGTCGGCCGGATCCCCGGGGAAGGACCCTGGCAATCCGACCGCCGTGGCCGCGATCGCCGGCGTCGTGCCGACGGTCCGGACATGCGTGGCGAGGCTCTCGAGCCAGGCGCGGACGGGCATCGCGACCGTGATCCTGCCGCGCTCCGCGAGCCAGCCGAGCTCGAACCAGGAGATCGAGGCCACGGCCAGCTCATCCGCCGCCGACAACGCGAGCGTGGCCGTGGGGCTCACCCGTTCCGGTTCCGAGGCCCACCAATGGATGACATGCGTGTCCAGCAATACCGTCTTCACGGCAGATCCCAGGTGAGACCGGTCGAGAACAGCTCATCGTCCGCGGCGGACTGCACCGCCTTGCCGGACAGCGCGCCACGCATCGCATTCGAGCCCGTCGCCGGCACCAACCTCGCAACGGGGCGGCCATGTCGGAGGAGCTCGATCTCCTCCCCATCGATCACCTCGTCGATGAGTGCGAGCAGGTGGGTCTTGGCGTCCGTTACGGTCATACTTCTAGTCATATGATCATGATAATGACCATCAAGGATCGGGTCCAGCCTCCCGCTCTTGCGCCCGGATCCCCCCGCCGCGCTTGGGTGCTTGCACGCAGGGATGCTCGCCCCCATGGGCGATCGGGACATCGAAGCGCCCGTGGATGGCCATCCTGCTCACGACCGAGCAGCGGGCACCGACGCCACGCCGCGGTCGGCGACACGCAACGGCCACCGGCAGACGCCTCGACCCGAACGATGCGCGGTATTCAGCGGCGCAGACGCATGAAGGTCGATAGACCTGAGGCCCGGATGACCGGTCGCTCCAGCCGGTTGAAGGCGCCCATGGCATCGTCCTGGCTGACGAGCACGGCTTCCGTGGCGCTGATCTCCTTGCCCTTCCAGCGGACGGTGCAGCCGCCCGCCGCGATGACGTTCTGGACCCACTGGGTGCCTGGGCCGAACGGCACCGGGATGAAGAGATGCGAGTCGGTGCCACCGATGGCGACCGGCAGGGTATAGGCACGACTGCTCGTTCGGCCGATATGGTGGACGACCGCCCAGAGCGGGAAGGACCGACGGCCTGCGAGCGGACGAGCGAGCGGCGCGGTGATCTTGGCCACCCGCCGCAGCGCCTCCTGGATTCCGGGATGGCCGAGCGACCGACGGAGGGTCGATGGGGGTGGTGACAGGCTCACCGCTGACGCTCACGGGATGGGACTCCAGGTTCATGTGTTGGACGTCCCGAACCGTACGCCCGAGCTGGATGCCAGCGCATCCCGGTGAGCAGGCACGATCGGCTCACGGGAAACCGGGATCCGGCCGAGGCACGAGACGGTCGCGGATGGTCTACCCGATGCCGTGCCGGACCGCCCACGCCGTGGCATCAGCCCGGCCGCGTGCATCGATCTTGCGGTAGAGGTTGGCGGCGTGACGCTCGACGGTGTTGACGGTGATGCCCAGCCGATGCGCGATCTCCGCGTTCGACTCGCCCGCGGCGATGAGCCGAAGCACCTCGATCTCGCGGGGCGTGAGCCCATCGGCACGCGCTGGTATCACGTCCGCGAGGCGCTCGACCGTGCCTTCGACCACGAATCGCACCACCGTCTGCACATCCTGCGCGGGATGCTCGTAGAACAGCGCGGGGGCGACACCCGGCAGTCGCAGGAGATGGCCATGGGGGAGCGCCGCTGCGAGCGTCTGGGAATCCTGGAGGGCCATCTGGGTGGATCCCTCACGGTGCAGGACCAGCACCGACGCGCTGACCGCCGGCAGGAGACCCGATACATCCAGGCCTCGCGCGGCTTCCAGGGTCGCGCGCGCGATACCGGGCGATGTCGCGTCCCGGAACGAGTCGGCGAGCAGCCGACCGGTCTCCCCCGCCTCCCAACCCAGCCAGGCATGTGCCGCGGTATCGGCGAACAGGTCCCAGTCCCGGTCGATGAGGCCCAGCAGCGCCTGCGTCCTGCTGTCGCTCATCGCATCCCAGGTGCGTGCCGTGCCGCCGAACAGGATCAGCCCACTGACCCGATCGGGGTGCCGCGCCGCCCAGGCAAGGGCGATGGTGCAGGCGTGGTACGTGCCCAGGATGGCGACCCGTTCGGCGCCCGTCGCGTCCACGACGGCATCCATATCCCGGAGCATCGCGTCGTGCGACAGGTCAGCCACGTCTCGCTGGGAGCGCCCGGTCCCCCGTCCGTCGTAGCGGATCAGCCGCAACCGCTGCGCGAGCTGTCGCGACGCCTCCGCGACGAACGGGATGCGCATCTCACCACCGATGTTGCTGAGGGGCACGGTCGGCGCCATCACGAGGGTCCGACCAGTGCCCATCTCGGACCACGCGATGGTCACGTCATCGGTGGTCCGGGCGGTACGGAGACGCGGCTCCGCCATCAGTCCAGCAGCGGGTAGGCCGGCAGCGTCAGGAAGTCGGCGAAGTCGTCCGAGAGCGCCAGGCCGGCCAGCAATGCGGTCGCCTCGCCGACGCGACCCACCGTTGGCCCACCGAGAGCGGCGAGCTCCTCGTCGATGATGGACCGCAGGAGCGCGGCATCCATCACGCGCCCGTCGTCGAGCGGCACGCCGTGCGTCCGCCACTGCCACAGCTGCGATCGGGAGATCTCCGCCGTCGCCACGTCCTCCATGAGGTCATTGATGCCGGCCGCGCCGTTGCCGCGGAGCCAGTTGTCGAGGTACTGGACGCCGACGCTCACGTTCCCCCGGACCCCTGCTTCGGTGATCATGCCGCCGTCGATACCGACATCCGTGAGCTGGCCCGCGCTGACGGAGACATCCTCCCGGAGCCGATGCTTCTGGTCGACGCGGTCGCCAAAGGCACGGTCGAAGATCTCCGTGGCCACCGGTACCAGGTCAGGGTGGGCGACCCACGTGCCATCGAAACCGTCACCCGCCTCGCGCTCCTTGTCCTCGCGGACCTTGGCGAGGGCGCGCTCGGTCACCTCGGGCTGGCGCCGGTTGGGGATGAACGCGCTCATGCCTCCGATGGCATGGGCGCCACGTCGATGGCAGGTCTGGACGAGCAGCTGGGTGTAGGCGCGCATGAACGGCACCGCCATGGTCACCTGGGCCCGGTCCGGCAGGACCATGTCGGGTCGCTCACGGAACGCCTTGATGAGGCTGAAGATGTAGTCCCAGCGGCCGGCATTGAGCCCGGCGGCGTGGTCCTGGAGCTCGTCGAGGATGGCATCCATCGCGAACGCGCCCCAGATGGTCTCGATGAGCACGGTCGCCCGGATCGTCCCCTGCGGGATGCCGAGTCGGTCCTGGGCGAACCGGAAGACGTCGTTCCAGAGGCGCGCCTCGAGGTGGCTCTCGAGCTTGGGCAGGTAGTAGTACGGGCCGAGCGCCGGACCGCTCCCCCGCTCCAGCGCCGCTCGGCCGGCATGGAACAGGTGCAACCCGAAGTCGAAGAGGCTGGCCGACACCGGCTCCCCATCGAACACCACGTGGCGCTCCGTGAGGTGCCAGCCGCGCGGCCGGACGACCAGCGTGCCAGTCTCGGCGTTGAGCGCATAGCGCTTGCCTTCGGGGCTCGTGAAGTCCAGCTCGCGGCGGACCGCACGCAACAGGTCCGCCTGGCCACCGACGACGTTGGACCAGGTCGGTGAGAGGGCATCCTCGAGATCGGCCATGAAGACACGGGCGCCGCTGTTGAGCGCATTGATGAGCATCTTGCGTTCTGCAGGGCCGGTGATCTCTACCCTTCGGTCACGCAGGTCCGCGGGCGCATCCGCCACCCGCCACGCGCCGGCGGTCGCGGCTGGCTGGAAATGGAGCGTGCCACCCGAGGCCAGCACCGCACGACGCACGCTGCGCTCCGCGAGCAGCTCCGCTCGACGGCCCTCGAAGGCGCGCTGCAGGTCGGCCACGAACGCGAGCGCATCGGTCGTCAGCACGTGCGAATCCTCGGCCGACACCGACCCGATGACCTCGATCCCGTCTGCCACCACGTCCCCCTTCATCGACTGTTCAGTGGACCAGCGTACCCGGCCCCGACCGGGCAAGCGCGGCTAGGATGCGCATCTGCGACAGGCGGAAGTCCCGGAGCGGCAGGTGGTGGGGGTGACAGGATGCCCGAGCGAGAGGCGGCGACCATGGACGAGGCGTCTGCGACCGATGCGGCCTCGACCGGCGACCTCACGGGGGCCATCGAGGCGCTCCTGCCGGCGCTCGAGGGCTTCCTCCGGTTCGAGGGCACCGACCCCGCGGCCCAACGGACCGCCTGGGCACCCCGGCTCGATGAGCCGCTGCCGGTCGAGGGGCTGGGTCGTGACGAGGTCCTCGCGCGGCTCGCCGACACCGTCATCCCCTTCGGCCTGCGCATCGGTCACCCTGGGTTCTCGGGTTGGGTGACGACGATGCCCACGACCATCGGCACGGTCGCGAACCTGGCAGCCACGGTCGCCGTGCCCCAGCGTTGGTGGGCACAAGCTGGCAACCTCGTCGACTCCGTGGCGGCCCGCTGGCTCGTGGAGCTGCTCGGATTCCCCGCCCATTTCACGGGCAGCTTCACGGCCGGCGGCTCGACCGCGAACCTCGCCGGCATCGGTGCCGCGCGACAGCATGCCGGGGAGCGGCTCGGCCTGCGGCCCTCGCTCGATGGCCTCGGCGGCATGCCTGAACCACGGGTCTACGCCAGCAGCGCCACGCATCACGTCGTCCACCGGGCCATGGGCGTGCTCGGCCTCGGTCGCCGGAACCTGCGCTCCATCGAGCTCGACGGATCCGGGCGCATCGATGTCGCGGCGCTCGAGACGGCCATGGACCAGGACATCGCCGCTGGCTGTACGCCCATCGCGGTCGTGGGCTGTGCTGGTGACGTCAACACCGGTCTCGTCGATCCGCTCGCGGAGCTGGCGCGCATCGCCCATGAGCGTGACACCTGGTTCCATGTCGACGGCGCGTACGGCGGCTTCGGGATGCTCGACGCGCGGGTCCGCGACCGGTACGGCGATCTCGCGACCTATGACTCGTTCGCGGTCGATCCCCACAAGTGGCTGGCCGCGCCCGTGGGTACCGGCGCTGTCATCGTGCGTGATGCAGGCATCCTCAGCCGTGCATTCACCATCGAGCCCGGCGACTACGACGCCGGCCGGGAGATGCCGCCATCGACGGGTGACCTGGGCTCACCCTTCGACGAGCTGGGCCATGGCACGCCGGATCTGGGCGTGGACTTCTCGACGCCGGCACGAGGCGTCCCGGTGTGGGCCATCCTGCGCGAGATGGGTGCCGCCGGCATGCGTGCCCGGGTCACGCGCCATCTCGACTGCGCCCGTCGGGTGGCGGACCGGGCGCGCACCGACGCGGACCTGGAGCTGCTCATCGAGCCCGAGCTGTCCATCTGCTGCTTCCGCTATCGACCCATCGGCTGGACGGATGAGGCTGCCCTCGACGCCCTCAACGAGCGGTTGGTGGTGCAGGTCCGGGCCCGCGGTCGCACGGTCACATCCAGCACCCGGGTGGACGGCCGGTTCGCGATCAGGCCCTGCTACATCAATCCGCGCAGCACACTCGCGGATGCCGACGCGCTCGTGGACGAGGTGCTGACCGTCGGCCGCCAGCTCAGCCGTGCCTAGCGGCCGAGGTCGTCCTCGGTGAACGCGTAGCCATGGACCACTGACTCGTCCACCTCGACACCCAGGCCCGGGCCGGTCGGAGCGGAGACCCATCCATCCGCCTGATGGATGGGGTTCCTCACCAGCTCGTCCTGCATCGGTGAGGGAACCGGCTTGAGCTCGAACAGCAGCGTGTTCGACGCCGCCGCCGACAGGTGCAGCGACGCGGCGGTGTTCAGGGCGCTGCTCCATGAGTGGGCGTTCCATGAGAGCCCCGCCGCCGCGGCCGCCCGGATGACGTTCCAGGAGCCGGTGACGCCTTCCGCCTTGCCCGGGTCGAGCATGATGATGTCCAGGCCGCCCGAGTCGATGAGGCTTCGGAAATGGACCTCGTGCCACCCCTTCTCCCCGGTGCAGATGCGCGTCTGAGCCGCTGCGTGGAGCTGCCGATAGCCGTCGATATCCTGCTCCGGCAACGCATCCTCGAACCAGTAGAGGCGTGCGACGTCATCGACCGCGCGACACATCCGGATGGCGTGGGCCGCATCCCAGCCGGCGAGCGCCACGACATCCAGGATGACCTCGGTGTCGACGCCGACCGCGTCCCGGACCGTGCGCGCCACCGCCAGATCCCGCTGGTCGTCGCGACCGAACGCGATGGAGAGGTCATGGCCCCAGCCGCCCTTGACGTACCGGTATCCCTGCGCCACGAAGTCCGCGAACTCCCGCCCGACCCGGTCGAGGTCACCGGTGGCGAGGATGGTCGAGGCGCAGGCTGGGATGGGCGTCGGCGTCCGGTCGCTCAGCAGGGCATGGAGGGGTTTGCCCGCGATGCGGCCCGCGATGTCCCAGAGGGCCATATCGATGGCGCTGATGCCGAACGTGATAAGACCCCCGTTGCCATCCCAGTAGGTGGCGTCGCGCATCGCCGACCAGGCGCCCGCGACATCCTGTGGGTCGCGTCCGAGGACGATGGGCGCCAGCCGCCGCTCGACCAGGAACGCGGTCGCCAGCGACACCTCCTGGGCCCCGGTGATCGCCTCTCCCCAGCCGACCACCCCGTCCGACGTCTCGATCCGGACGAGCGTCAGGGAGCGGACCTTGCCGTCGTTGTTGGGCTCGGGGTATCGCACCGCGTGGGCCGCGATCCGGTCGATGGTCATGGGCTGACTCCCTCCAGGGCTACCACCGGTCGCTGGACCGATGGGGTCGCGATCCGCTCCAGCATCCCCGATCGGGCGGAGCGATACAGGGCATCGATGAGGGCCACGACGGTGGCTGCCAGCTCGCCCGGCGACTCGTTGGGCTCCTCCCCGCGGACGACCCGGACCAGGTTGCGTGCGGGCGCCCACTCCGGGTAGCGATCCGCTCCGTGCGTCTCGGGCAACCGGTCGACGGAGCCATCGCCGGCATGGACGACCGTCGTGCCGGCAGCTGCATCCACGACGACGTGGCCGGTGCTCCCGAACAATCGCAGCTCCAGGATCTCGGGCTGGGTCGGGCTCACGGACCCGGTGGACGCGAACGATCCCAGTGCACCACCCCGGAACCCGACCGCGAATGCGTCCGCGAGGTCGACGGCCAGTTCGAAGGAGGCCGTGCGGCCCGTGACGGTGACCGGCTCGAGACCGGTGAGCCAGAGTGCCAGCGCTGCGAGGTGCGTGACCTGTGTCTGGCCCTGACCGCCACCCGCGATGGCGGGATCGCTGTAGGTGTCCGGGCCGGGCGCGTTGAGACGGTAGCCCAGGACGTCGCGGTAGACCTCGGGCTGACCTCGATACAGCTCCCGGACGATGGAGGCGAACAGTCCGACCACGACCTCCAGGCGCCCGACGACGCCCAAGGCGAGCCGTCGTCGCAGCTCCTGCAGTTGCGGCACGTAGTGGTATGGGTACCCCGCGATGAGCTGCCGTCCAGCCGCCCTGGCGCGTGCCACGAGGTCGAACGCGTCGTCCGGGGTCAGCGTCAGGGGCTTCTCGACCAGGAGATGGAGACCGCGGTCGAGGCACGCACGTGCCACCTCGGCGTGCGTCGCATGGGGGGTGGCCACGATGGCAGCGTCGAGGCGCTCGGCGTCCAGCATCGCGCCAACCTCGGCGTAGCGGGCAACGACCCCGAACCGTTGACCTGCCCGGTCGCGCTTGGCCGGATCAGGATCGACGATGGCCACGATACGAGCCCCGGGATCGGCGGCGAGCGCGGGCAGATGCGCCTGGGTCGCCCACCAGCCGCATCCGATGACCGCCACGTCGACGGTCATGTCTCGTCCCGATGGGTGCGCCGCCGTTCGTCGTAGATGACCGCGGCGAGCAGCAGCACCCCCTTGACGATGAGCTGCCAGAACGCGGGCACACCAGCGAGCGTGAGACCGTTGTTGATGACCCCGACCAGCAGCAATCCGACCAGGGTGCCCGCGAGCGTCCCCCGGCCCCCGGTGAGCGCGGTGCCCCCGAGGATGACCGCGGTGATGACATCCAGCTCGATGCCCGCGTTCGCGCTCGGCTGCGCGTAGCCCACCCGTCCTGCGGTGACCAGGCCGGAGAGCGCGGCGAGCACGCCGCACGTGGCATAGAACGCCAGGCGCCAGCGGTCCACGGGCACCCCCGCCAGGCGCGCCGCGCGGGCGCTCGAGCCGATGGCGTAGGCATATCTGCCGAACAGCGAGCGGGGCATGATCGCGCCGAAGACCACGAACGTCGCGACCAGGACGATGACGATGACCGGGATGCCCATGACCGAGCCGCTGCCGAGCCACAGCCAGGTGGGATCGGTGAGCACGATGTCCTTGCCGCCACTCAGGACATAGCTGATGCCGCGCACGATGGACAGGGTCGCGAGGGTCGTGATGAGTGGATTGATGCGGGCCTTGCTGATGATGGTGCCGTTGACCGCGCCGACCACCAGCCCGATGCCCAGTGATCCCGCGAACGCGATGGGCAGCGGGATGCCTGCGGAGACGCCCCATGCGGAGAACATCGCGGCGGCGGCCATCACCGAGCCGATGGAGAGGTCGAAGCCGCCGCTGATGATGACGATGGTCTCGCCCACGGCCGCGATGCCCACGATGGAGCTTGCCTTGCCGATGTTGAGCAGGTTGGCCCAGGCGAAGAAGTAGGGCGACAGGATACTGAGCGCGACGAACAGCCCCACCAGCGCGATGAGCAGCCCGGGGTTGACCCCACCCACGCCGGTCCGCAGCCACCGTGGTGCAGCACGCCCGTGCGGGGTCGCGTCGGCCGCGCTGGTCATGCCGCGGCGACGTCCTCACCGGTCATGAGCCCATGCATCCGGGCCATGGTGTGCTCTGGTGTCTGGGCATGGGGCGCGACCTCGCCCACCACGGTGCCCTGGCGCATGACCACGATGCGATCGCAGACATGCAGGATGTCCGTGAACCGGTGACTCACGAGCAGGATCGCCACGCCCCGTTCCTTGAGCTGGGCGACGAGCGTCAGCAGCACCCGGATCTTCTCCGCCGAGAGTGCCGCGGTCGGCTCGTCCATGAGCAGCAGCCGGGGCTGGAACTGCAGCGCGCGCGCGACGGCCACCAGCTGCCGCTCACCGCCCGAGAGCGAACCGACCAGGCGGTCGGGTGGGATCGAAAGGCCGAGCTCGGCCAAGAGACGAGCCGCCTCGACGGCCATCGCCCGCCGGTCGAGCACCCGGATCCGGCCGACGAGCGGCGACCGAAGCTCACGCCCCAGGAAGATGTTGGCGGCGACGTCCAGGTCGTTGCACAGCGCAAGGTCCTGGTAGATCATCTCGATGCCCGACCGCCGGGCATCGAGGGGGCTCCGGAAGTCGACGCGCGCGCCATCGAGCCGTAGTTCGCCGGCTGACGGCGCATAGACACCGGAGAGGATCTTGATGAGGGTCGACTTGCCGGCGCCGTTGTCACCGATGAGGCCGACGGCCTCGGCGACCCCGACGGTGAGATCCACGCCACGCATCGCCACGACCGGGCCGAACTCTTTCGACAGCCCGTCGAGCTCGAGCAGCGGGGTCACCGTCGAGGGCCCTCCCCGCGGTCAGGGATAGAAGGTCGCGATGTTCGACCGGTCGAGGAACTGGTGCTCGATGTGGACCTCCTGGGGCACCGGGGTGCCCGCGAGGACATCGGCCGCGATGGACATCATGTAGTCGGCGTACTTCTCGGGGAAGAAGGCGACGCAGCCCAGGAAATGGGTCTCGTCGACGGTCGTCTCCTTGGTCGCCGCGATGCCCACGTCGTCACAACCCTGGCCGACACCGATGCCGGCGCGACCGCTCTGCGCGAGCGCCTTGGTCATACCCGTCACCCGCTCGTCGTCGATGGAGCTGGCCAGCACATAGGCAGCCCCGGGGTTCGCCGTCAGCCAGTCGGTGGTCTTGGTCAGCGCCTGGTCGGGCGTGCCCTGGTCGAACAGCAGCTGCACGATGCGCTCGGCCGGCAGTGCCCCGCAGATCTCCTGGACACCGTCACTGAAGCCTGCCAGGCGCTGGTTCGCGGCATCGCCCTCGCCCGGGTTGATGCCCTCGACGACGACCGCGTCGGCGCAGTGACCGAGACCCTGGGCGTAGGTGCCCGCGGCCTTGCCGGCGATCTCGCCGCTGACGTAGCTGTCAGAGCCGAAGAAGATCGCGTTGGGATGGATGACGTCATCGGACACCGCGGGGATCTTCGCGGCGTCGAAGTTGGCCATGGTGGTGGCAGCGGCCTCGACGCGCCAGTTGGAGTTGACCACGAATGCCGGGTGCTGCTGGGCGAGCTGTTCCGAGCAGGTCACCGCAGTCGGTGGGTCGAAGTTGGCGTCACACTGGGCGACCGTGGCGCCCATCTGCTGCGCCAGCGCATAGAGTCGGTCGTGGATGGCCACCGAGAACGTGTTGGCTGCCCAGCCCTCGAGATAGCCGATCGTGGTGCCCGCCGGGAACTGTCGGTCATCGTTCGGGACATACGGTTGGGACGCGTCCCCGGGTGCCTCGACGTACGTCCCTGAGGCCTTGTCATACGTCCAGAGCTTCAGCTCCGAGGGCAGCAGCGCCCCCGGGATGCCCCCCTGTCGGACGGGCGTGAACCCGGAGCCGCTCGCACCGGGGCTTTGGGCCGAGGCCACCCCGCCGCTGACGAACAGGGCGGCTGCGACCGCCGCGACGAGCATCGACCTGCTCGACCTCGACTTGCCTCGGTCCCCGGACGGGACACGCATCAGGTCCATGATGTGCTCCTCCTCAACCGTGATATGCGAGACCGGCGCCAGTCGGTCGTCCGCATCCGGGAACCTCAGAAACCGTTTCCAGCACCGCCCGGACTCGGGCACGGTAGGCGTGTCCGACCGCGATCGTCAAGCATCGACGACGGTCAGATCGTCCAGTCGGGTCCACCCGGCGGCTCCTCCATGAGCTCGATGGAGATGCCGTCCGGATCCCGCAGGTAGCACGCCTTGCCGCCGCGATACGGGCCCCACGGGATGGGCACAGGTGCCGGCGAACGAAAGGTGTCGTAGCCGGCCGCCCGCATCCGGGAACCTCAGAAACCGTTTCCAGCACCGCCCGGACTCGGGCACGGTAGGCGTGTCCGACCGCGATCGTCAAGCATCGACGACGGTCAGATCGTCCAGTCGGGTCCACCCGGCGGCTCCTCCATGAGCTCGATGGAGATGCCGTCCGGATCCCGCAGGTAGCACGCCTTGCCGCCGCGATACGGGCCCCACGGGATGGGCACAGGTGCCGGCGAACGAAAGGTGTCGTAGCCGGCCGCCCGCATCCTCACGAAGTCCGCGCTCATGTCCTGCGTGACCAGACACAGGTGCGCGTTCCCCGCATTCCAGCTCTCCATGTCGACGACCCCGGGCCCATAGTTCCGGTACTCCAGGAGCTCCAGGATCACACCGTTCGGCAGACGGAAGAAACCGCCGTCCATGACCACATCGGGGTAGCCGACGATGTCCCCGACATATGGAACCTCCCATGTCTTGCGCATGAGCAGAGGCACCCCCAGAAGCACCTCGTAGAAGGCGATGGAACGGCCGAGATCCGCGACAGCGTAGCCAACGTGGTCGAGGGCCTGGAAGTGCCCACCACCTGCTCCCACGGTATCGGTCACCGCTCGTCGCACCTGACCTTCCTGCGCATCGGGTCGTCGACCTCGACCGGCCGCAGGCTCCCGAGGCTCCGTCGGACCTGCAGCTTGTCCGGGTCGTTGATGAAACGTTTTCTGACGTCACGTTACAGACGGTCATCGATGCGTGTCAAGCCCGGACGAAGCCGGACGGACGCGGACGCCGCTTGACGCTCCCACTACCATGCACGAGAGAGGGAAACGTTTTCTGCGAGGGAGGGACGAGCCTTGTCGAAGGTCGCCATCGTGACTGGCGCGGCGGGCGGATTGGGTGGCGCCGTGGCACGTTTGCTAGCTTCGGACGGCATCCGTGTCGCCCTCGTGGATGTGGACGTGGATGGCCTGACCCGCGTGAGCGCGGGCTTGCCGGACAGCAGCGTGCACGCCACCGATCTTGGGCAGCCGAACGCCGCGGACCAGGTGGTCCGGGACGTGCTGGGCCTCCACGGCCGGGTGGATATCCTGGTCAATGCCGCCGCGATCCTGGCGCGACGATCGCTGGCGGACGCTACTCCCGACCACTTCGACCGGGTCTTCGCCGTTAATGCCCGGGCAGCCTTCTTCCTCTGTCGGGCGGTGCTGCCCGACATGTCGACTCGCGGATGGGGACGCATCGTGAACGTGACCTCGACGGGGGTCTACCAGGGCGGCGAGACCATGACGTCGGCTGCGTACGAGGCATCGAAGGGAGCAGTCGCGGTGCTGACCAAGCAGTTCGCCAAGGAAGGCGCTCGTCAGGGGATCCTCGTGAACACCCTGTGTCCGGGTGGGATGCGTACCCAGATGCTGCTGCGTGAGACACCCGCATCGGTCATCACCGGCGTCGAGGCGCGCATCCCGCTGGGCCGGCTGGCGGAACCCGTCGAAGTCGCCCGCATGATCCAGTGGCTGGTGAGCGACCTCAACACGTACGCCACCGGTGCGACGTTCGACGTCAACGGCGGGCTGGTCATGTATGGCTGACACCGAGGCGGTCAGCATCCAGACCGTGACGGGACCGATCCGCCCGGAGGATCTCGGTCAGACACTCGTGCATGAGCACGTCCTCATCGACATGTACGCCGTGAGCCTGGACAGCCGGGGCATCCTCGCCGACGAGGCGGTCGCCGTTGATGAGCTGCGCCTCTTCCGGGTCGCAGGTGGCACGACGCTGGTCGACCAGACGACCATCGGCCTGTATCCCGATCCTGTGGCGCTTGCGCGGATATCGCTGGCGACCGGGGTCAGCATCGTGGCCGGTACCGGGGTCTACTGGAGGCGCTTCCGCCCGGCGTGGGTCGACGGCTGGTCCATGGAACGCATCTGTGACCGGATGACCCAGGATCTGACCCTCGGCTTCGCGGACACCACGATCCGGGCCGGCCTCATCGGCGAGATCGCCACCGGGCATCGCGACATCGATGGGGTCGAATCCCGGGTCTTCCGGGCCGCAGCGGCCGCCCAACGCGTCACCGGTGCCGCGATCGCCACGCATGCACTGTTCACGCGTATCGGTCTGCAGCAACTCGACGTGCTCGAGGATGGTGGGGCTGACATCGGTCGCGTCGCGATCGGACACGCGGACACGTGTCCTGATGTCGGCTACCACCGGCGCGTCCTCGAGCGGGGCGCCTGGCTGGCCTTCGACACCGTCGGCCAGACGGACAAGGACTCCGACGAGCACCGCGCGACACGCCTCGCCGACCTGGCGGCGGCCGGTTACCTCGATCGTCTCCTCGTCTCCTCCGATGTGTGCAAGCAGCCCGCCCTGGTGCGCAACGGCGGTGGGGGCTATGGCCTGGTCCTGAACACATTCGTGCCACTGCTCCACCGGGCCGGCTTCAGTGCCCGGGAGGTGACGCAGCTGTTGGTCGACAACCCCAGGCGCTTCCTGACCCCGAGTCGATAGGGGCGCGGCTCCGGCTCTATCCCCTGACCGCCCCGGACAGGAAGCCGGAGACGAGGTAGCGCTGGAACACCGCGAACAGCAGCACGCTCGGCATCGACACCAGGGTCGAAGCGGCCATCAGCTGTGCCCACAGGGATTGCTCGATGTTCCGGCCCGTGAAGAAGGCGTGGATGCCCACGGGAGCGGTGAAGTTGTCGGGGCTGTTGAGCAGGATGAAGGCGAACAGGAAGTCGTTCCAGGACAGGATGAAGGCATACGCGCCAGCCGCGAGGAGTGCCGGCACAGACAGCGGCAACACGATGCGACGCAGCACAGCCACGAGACCGGCACCGTCGACGTAGCCAGCCTCCTCGATCTCGAGCGGGATGCTCTCGTAGAAGTCTCGCAGGACCCAGGTACAGAACGGGATCGTGAGTGAGCTGTGGACGACGATGAGTGCAAACAGGGAATCGTACTGGTGGAGCGCCACCAGCAGCACGAACAGCGGCACGGCGATGGTCACTGACGGGACCGCGTAATGCAGGATGAGCATGCCGCCCGTGGCCCGCTTCCCAACGAACCGGAGTCGGGCGAGCGCGAACGCCAGCGGTGCCGCCACGGCGAGTGAGAGCACTGTGGTGGCACTGGCCACGAAGAGGCTCGTCGCCATCCAGTGGACGAGGTCGGCTCCCGGCCGATTCAGCGCCATGGTGTAGCTCGATAGGTCGAGCGATCGCGGCAGCGCATCCCCGACATCGAGCGACAGGAAGTGATCCGGGTCGCGGAAGGACGAGAGCACGATCCAGGCGAACGGGAAGATGACGATGGCGACGGCGATCGCGGCCACGAGCGACCGGATGACGAGCCAACGATGGGCGTGTGCGCTCATCGGGACCGTCTCGAGAGCCCGAGGACGACGGCGAGCGCGACCACCCCGGAGAGGAAGATGGTGATGCCCACGGCGGCCGCGCGACCGGAGTCAAGGGCTCGGAAGGCCTGGTTGTAGAGCAACAGCGGCAGGGTGGTCGTGGAGGCCGACGGGCCACCACCCGTGAGCAGGAACGTGATGTCGAACAGCGAGAAGTTGTAGATCGCGGAGAGCACCGCAGCAAGCGCGATGGCAGGCGCGATGTGGGGCAGGATCACATGGCTGAAGATCGCCCGACGTCCGGCGCCATCGACCCGGGCCGCCTCCACGATCTCGGACGGCAGTGACTGGAGCGACGACAGCACGATGATGAAGACGAGCGGCAGACCCTTCCAGGCATGGGCGGCCGCGACGGTCACGGTCGCCACACCTGGCTGGCCCAGGAATGCGATGGGTTCCCGGAACAACCCCGTTGCGAGGCCGACCTGGTTGATGACCCCATAGTTGGTACCGCTGAGCCACAGGAACGCGGTCGCCACCGCGATGGTGGGGATGGCCCACGGTAACGCCACCACCGAGCGCATCACGCCCCGGCCGATGAGGCGCTGGTTGAGCATGAGCGCCAGTGGCACAGCCACCAGCACCTCGATGGCGACCGAGCCGAGGCTGATGACCACGGTGTTGACGAATGCCGGCAGGAATGCGGGTCCGAGCAACCACTGATAGTTGAAGAGTCCGACCGCGCCGGTCTTCTTCTGCAGGAAGCTCTGATAGATGACGTAGGCGAACGGTGCCAGGACGACCGTCGCTGTGAGGAAGACCGCCGGGCCGGCCATGACCAGCCCGGCGGTGTGCGTGTATCTGCGTCCGCCGATCACGCGATCAGGACGATGCCCAAACCGGGGTCAGAGCGCCGAGTTGATGGTGTCGATGGCGAACTTGAGGACCTCCTCGGGATCCTTGTCGTCGACCACGAGCTGATCACCGATCTGCTTCTCGACGTCCGTCGCGGTCAGGGCCGATTCCTTGGCGGTCGGACCGAAGTACCCGGCACCGATGACGCCGTTCTTGAGGGACTCGCCGCCGAGGTCGATGAACTCCCGGATGGGTGCGATGCGCGGGCTGTTGAGGTACGCATCCGTGTAGGCATCCTGGAGCATCGGCACCCAGCCAACCACGGTGCGCGCCAGGTACTCCTGGAAGTTGTCCGGCTGGAGCTGGAACTCGATGGCCGCCCGAGCCAGGTCTGGCGACTTGGCCTTGGCCGGGATGGTGTTGCCCTGGAAGTCCATCGAGGCACCCTTGGCGCCCGGCTTGCTGGGGTAGAGGAAAGCGCCGTATTTGGGCAGGTCCTCGGGCTTGAAGTTCGCCGATTCGCTCGTGGTGGTCAGCATGTGGGCCACCTTGCCATCGGTGTAGAGCGATCGGGACTCGAGGTCACTCTGGGCCATCGACCCGGGCGGCGAGAAGCTCGCGAGCTTCTTGTAGAAGTCCCAGGCCTCCAGGGTCTCGGGGCGATCGAGCGCGAGGTTGTCGTTCTCGTCGAAGTAGTACGCGCCATGCGTCCACATCGCCGACTTCAGGTTCCAGACATCCGAGATGGCCTGGTTGGTGACGATGAAGCCATAGATGTCCGGTGGGCTGTGCACCGCCGCGACGTTCGCCAGCAGCTCGTCGTGGGTGGTCGGCACCTTGAGGCCGAGCTTGTCGTAGAGATCCTTCCGGTAGTAGATGAAGAACGGGAACCCGGTCTGGGGGACGGTGTAGATGTTGCCGTCGACCGTGATGCCGTCGAGGACCCCCGGGATGAACCTGTCGCGGCCGATGGTCTCGATGAGGTCGTTCGCTGGCTGAGTGAGCCCGTCCACGCCATACGTGTACATGAATTGGCTGTACGCGTACAGCATGTCTGGCACAGCGCCGGCCGCGTCGCCGGCGGTCAGCTTGGTCGTGTCATCGCCATACGGCACGGTGAGCTGCTTGAGGTCGACCCCAGGATTGGCCGCCCGGAACGCGTCGCCCCACCATTTCTCGGCAGCCAGGGCATCGTCGCGAGTGTCCGGCGTCCAACTCTCCAAGGTGCCGGTCAGCGCGCCCGGTGAGCCGGCCTGGAAGAGCAGGTTCCCCCGGCTGTATGCGCGTGTCGCAGCCCAGGGTCCGAGTGCCGCCGCAGCCGTACCCAAGGCGCCGTATCGCAGCAGGTCACGCCTGCTCACGCGTCGATCGGCCATCTTGACCTCCTCTGCTCCCCGCTCGGAAAACGTTTCCTCAGCGGTCCGTGGCCCAGTGTACGAGTCGAGCCTGCGAGAATCAAGCCTCATGCGGCCCGGACCACGACCCGCGCAACTGGTCGATACTCGGCACATGACCGAACTTGATCCTGGCCTCGGACGACGGCGTCGAGTCGGCATCCGGGATGTGGCGGCTCGCGCCGGCGTGGGCATCGCCACGGTGTCGCGCGTGCTGTCCGGCAGCCAGGATGTTCGAACCGACCTGCGTGACAGGGTGCTCGCGGCGGCCGAGGAACTCGACTACGAGCCAGACGTCCTGGCCCAGAGCCTTCGGCGTGGCGCTACACGATCCGTCGGCTTCATCGCCGACGACCTCGCCAACCACACCATCGCCGACATCGCCACGGGTGCGGAGTCCGTCCTGCGCGCTCACGGCTACTCCCTGCTGGTGATGAACTCCGAGCTCGACCCCGCCCTCGACGTGGCCAACATCAGGGTGCTGCGGAGTCGTCGGGTCGACGCCTTGATGATGTGTCCAGTGGAGGAGGACGACCCCGAGACCGTCGCAGCCTTGGTGGATCTCGATGTCCCCCTGTGCATCATCGAAGGCCTCCAGCCCGACGTCGTGCGGGCCTCATACGTCAACTCCGACCATCGCGGAGGGGCTGCCGACGCCCTTCGTCACCTCGTGGCGGTCGGGCACAGGAGGATCGGTCTGCTCACCGGCCCGACGCGCTACCGATCGGCGCGTGAACGAGTCATGGCGCTCGACGATGTCGACGTGCATGGTGTCCGCTTCGTGCATCGAGCGGTGGAGTTGGAGACCGGCGACGGGGAGCAGGCCGTGCACGACATCCTGGTCGGCCCCGAGCCACCAACGGCAATCGTGGTCGGTGGTGTTCGGCTGCTCGTCGGCGTGCTGCGGGCGATAGGGGCGGCCGGGCTCGAGCTTGGCAGCGACATCTCGCTCGTGACCACGGACCCGATCTCCGTGGCCGCCGTCTTCCGGCCGCCTCTGGCGTCGATCAACCGCGACAGCCCTGGGCTTGGTCGACTCGCGGCGGAGATGCTCCTCGCGCAGATCCGCGACCGATCGGCCAAGCCTGGTTCGGTGCTCCTGCCAACGACCTATCAGCCTCGCGCATCGGTGGGGCCACCGCCCATTCGATGAGCGCCGCCCCGGCGCCGATGAACCGACCCGCTACGCGCCGGGGAGGAAGCCCAGGTGCGCGCCGCCGTCGATGTCCAGCGACAGCCCCGTCAGGAACGACGCGCCATCGCTGAGCAGGAACGAGATCGCGGCCACCACATCCGCCTCGGTGGCGTTGCGACCCAGCGGATTGGTGCGCGCCGCTGCAGCGAGCACGTCGTCCGGTGCCCGACCGGTTGCCTGGACCTTCCAGCCGAGCACCTGGCGACCCATGCCCGTCGAGGGTGCGCCAACGGGACAGACGGCATTCACGGTCACCTGGTGTGGCGCGAGCTCCACCGCGACCGACTCCACGAGGCCGATGAGCCCGAACTTGGAGGCGGAGTAGGCGGCGATCCAGGAGAAGCCGCGCTTGCCCGCATCCGACGAGATGGCGACGATGCGGCCCCGACCGCTCTGGACCAGATGTGGCGCAGCGGCCTGCATGGCCAGGAATGCGCCCTTGAGGTTGACGTCCAGGGTCAGGTCCCAGTCAGGCTCCGAGACGTCGGTGAGGGCCTTGATGTGGATGACCCCGGCGCTCACCACGAGCGTGTCGAGCCCACCGAACGCGGCGACCGTTGCATCCACCGCGGCACGCACCTGCTCTGCTGACCGGACGTCGCACCGGACCCCCAGCAGCGCGCCGTCGGCCGCGGCGACCGCGGCGTCGATCGCCGCGGCCGACTGGTCGGCGATGGCGACCTCCGCTCCCTCCCCCAACAGCTGCCGGGCGATGGCGAGGCCGAACCCGGACGCTCCACCCGTGACCAGGACCCGTCGTGGATCGCTCACCCGTCGCGATGCATCGTCAGGCCGATGCGGCCGAACGGCGGACGAGGATCGGTGAGCACCTTCAGGCGCTCATCGGTCTCGTCCTGGACGGCCGGGTCGAAGGTGCGGTTCTGGGCCTCGAAGGTGATGTCCATCAGCTCCGGGTAGCGCTCGAACATCCGCTGACCGATCTCGTGCACCAGGTGCTGGATGGAGAGGCTGACGAACGAATGGAAGACGACCGCAGCAAGGTCGGCGACCTGCTGGGAGTCGACGTATCGGCGCACGTCGGGCTCGACCGCGACCCCCGGGTCGGCATAGCGCCACGAGATGTCGATGAACGTGAACAGCATCCGGTCCGGCCGTTCCGGCAGCGTCGTGTACTCGTCGCGTGCGAAGGCGGCGAACGACGAGCCGGTGACCTTGATGAGCTCCAGGCCCACTCGACCGGCGCGCAGGTCGGTGAGCACCGCGGTGCCGTCGGCGGCGCGGTCGATCTCCAGCATCGCGACGGCGTGGTCGTCGTGACGACGGTGATAGAGCGTCTCACTGGGCACGAAGCCGCCATCCGTCGGCACCGGCTGGGCATCGAACCGGAGCTCCTCCCCGCTGACCCGGAGTCGCTCCATCTGGGGATACGTGTCCAGGAACCGGCTGCCCAGGAAGTACAGCCATCCCTCGAGCGTGGAGCCGCGGAAGGCGAGCGACTCGCGATGGATGAAGTTCTTCATCGTGTCCGTGGCCACGACGTTGGAGTTGTCACCCTCCGTGTATGCCGCGGTGAACACGTCGCCCATGACCTGGACATCGATGGACGCCGCCATGAGGATGTTGGGTCGGCCCCGGCACGACGACTCGGGGATGCCGCGCACGTCCAGCAGAGGAGTCGCATTGGTGCGGTAGGTCGAGACCTCCGCCTTGCCGTAGTGGGTCTCCAGCCTCATCGAGCCACCCCTTTCCGCACGAGGGGCGTGTCCGACACGTGCCCCGGCGCATGCATGCCCAACGCGACCGCCCGAGCCCGGGCGATCGCGACCACGTCCTTGAGCCCCCGAGCGCGTTCGGCATCCGGGTCGCCCTGCAGCGCGGCTTCCAGCAAGGGCACGATCGCCGAGCGTGGCCGCCCGTCCACGAAGATGACGTACCGGAAGCCGAAGCGCGTCTCGTACGCCGCATTGAGCGGTTCGAGGGCGGCGATCGCCTCCTGCTGTTCCCGGTCATAGCCCTGCTCCCGCCAGGACAGCGACGAGACCGTGCCGGGCGGCGCACCGATCCGGGGATGGGCCGCGAGCAGCTCCAGCTGGACGTCGCGCGACGCGCCCAGGGCGACCCTCTCGGCGCGCTCGAACAGCATCTCCCAGGTGCCGAACGGCCGCTCGGCCGCGAGGAGCGCGAGGTACGCCGGGGCGTCCTCGAACAGCGGCCCGACGCCCGCGCTGAACCCCTCCTGGTCGACCCGGTCGAGGTCCGCGATCGACAGCGACGAGCCATGCGCACCCATTCAGCTGCCTCGATACGAGGTGATGCTGAAGGGCGCGAGAAGGAGCGGCACGTGGTACGAGCGTGTCGCATCGTCGACGACGAACTCCAGCACGACCTCCCGGAAGAACCCTCGGCGGTATCCGTGGAGCTCGAAGGTCAGCCGGTAGATGCCCGGCAGCAACGGGTCCACCAGCGCGCTGATGCGCCCGTCAGCATCGGTGATGCCCGCCCCGAGCGGCTTGAGGGCTCCGTCGTCAAGCATCGCGGCGAGTCGGACCGGCACGCCGAGCGCGGGTCGACCCAGCTCCGTATCCAGCACGTGGGTCGAGATGGTCGGACGTGGATGGCTCATGCCGCGGCTCCCCGTGCGGCGCTATCCTGCCTCGCCATGGGAACGTTGAGCATGAGCGCCGGTGACCTGCACTTTACCGGCCGGTGGGTCGAGGGATCGGACCGGACCATCGAGGCGATCCGACAGATGCTCCCGATACGTGATCGGCTCATCCATGTGCGCTGGAGCGGAGAAGGATGCTGGGTGCCGCTCGAGGACAGCCACCTGGACATCCCGCCCGAGAACGCCACGAGCCATCCGGCCCCGGGCCAGCTGATCGTCTACCCCGGTGGGCTGTCCGTGTGCGAGATCCTGCTCGCCTATGGCTCGGTCGATTTCTCGAGCAAGGTCGGGCAGCTGGCTGGCAACCACTTCGCCACGCTCACGACCGGCCTCGAGCAACTGCGCGAGCTGGGTCGGCGGTGTCTGTGGGAAGGAGCCCAGGAGCTGCACATCGACGAACTCCCCTGAACCGCGCATGAGCATCGAGGCGGCCCCTCGGTTCGATCTGCTCGTCCGGGGCGGCACCGTGGTCCGTGCCGGGGGTTCGCTCATCGCGGATGTCGCCGTTCGCGATGGGCGCATCGTGTCGGTCGCCGCGTCCATCCCGGCGACCAGCGCCACGCGGCTCGTCGACGCGTCGGGGCTGCTGGTGCTGCCGGGTGTCATCGACGTCCACACCCACACCCGGATCGCGTCCGACGCGGAGCCCGACCGCTTCTACCAGGACACGGTCGCGGCAGCGTTCGGCGGCACGACCACGATGCTGGCCTTCAACAACCCCGGCACGGGCATCAGTGACGACGTCCGTGGATCGTTGCAGGACGGCGTCCGGGAGTGGCTGGACCGGACACGCCACGACGCTGCCATCGACGTGGGCCTGTCCGCGGTCATCACGGCGCAGCAGATCGATCCGGTGTCCGACCTGCCGGTGATCGCCGACCTGGGGGTCGCGAGCGGCAAGTGCTTCCTGGTCTATGACTTCGGCATCGACGAGGGGCTGCTGGCACAGGTGCTGCGAGGCGCCGCCGGCGCCGGCATCCTGCTGGAGGTCCATGGCGAGGACCGGGCCCTCCTTGACTCGGGCATCGCGACGCAGCTGTCCGCGGGGGAGACCGGACCACGGGGGCATGCGCGTTCGCGGCCGCCGGTCTGCGAGGCGACCGGCACGTCACGCGCCATCGCCATCGCCACAGCCCTCGATACGCCGGTCTACTTCGTGCACGTGTCGTCCGCGGACGCCGTGCGTGCGATCGCCGATGCCCGGCGCCGGAGCCAGCGAGTGTTCGGCGAGACCTGCCCCCACTACCTCTCCCTGGACGCTTCGCGCTACGACTGGCCGGCTGTCGAGGCGATGGGCTCGGTCATCTCACCGCCGCTCCGCGAGCACAGCGACCAGGAGGCGATGTGGCGGGCGATCGTGGACGGCGATCTGGACCTCGTCGCGACCGACCATGTCCCCGACCGACTCGCGGTCGAGAAGCGGTACGTGGGGCAGCCATTCCCGGACATCTCGAATGGGGCGCCGGGCATCGAGACGCTGCTCGCGGTCACCTATGGCGTCGGCGTCGGCGGGGGCCGGATGACCCTGGAACGACTCGTCGACGTCCTGTCGACGAGCCCCGCGCGCCTCTTCGGGATGCCCACCAAGGGCGCCGTCGAGGCCGGGCGCGATGCCGACCTGGTGCTGTTCGACCCCGCGGCGCGGCGGACCATCCGCCAGGCCGACCTCCATCACACCAGCGACTTCACGCCCTACGAGGGGATGCCGGTCCCGGGGACGATCCGGGGGGTGCTGCTGCGGGGCGCAGAGATCATCCGCGACGGCAGCTACGTGGGCAGCCGGGGTCAGGGCCGATACGTACCTCGAACCCTCGACTGAGCGCGGATATCCGGATATCCGCGGCTGATGGCGAAGCTCCTGGAGACTACCAGTCGACCTCGTCGCGCAGCAGTCGGTGGAGGATGCTGCCACTGACCTCTCGGCGATACACCGCGGTGGAGCGGACGTCGTCGATGGGGGTGATCGCGGCGGACAGCGTGGCTGCTGCCCGGTCAGCGACTGGTTCGTCGATGCGCACGCCCTCCAACACCGCCTCTGCCTCGGGCACCCGGATGGGCGTGGCCGCCACGGAACCGAGCGCGATCCGGACGTCGCGCCAGACGCCATCGTCGGAGCGGAACGAGACCGCGATCACGACCTTGGAGATGGCCTGGGCACGACGGGTACCGACCTTGCGGAATCGCACCCGGCGACCGGTGGGCAGGGGTACCACGATCCGGAGCAGCAGCTCGTCCATGGCGCGCGCCGTGGCCCGGTATCCGGTCCAGAAGTCGGTCGCGGCGATGGTCCGCTCACCACGCGGGCCGCCCACGACGATGCGCGCGTCCGAGGCGAGGAGCACCGGCAGCGAGTCACCCGCCGGCGAGGCATTGACCACGTTGCCACCGATGGTCCCCCGGTTCTGGATCTGTGCCGCGCCGATGGTGGCCGCAGCCTCCGCGAGCGCTGGCAGGTGACGCAGGATGTGCGCCGAGCGTCGCAGCTCCGTCCAGGTGCTCAGCGCGCCGACGACGAGCGAACCGTCGGGGGCCAACTCGATGCCCCTGAGGTCGTCGAGGTGCCAGATATCCAGGAGTCGGTCGGGCATCTCCCCGATCTCGCCAGTGATACGCACCATGAGGTCGGTGCCACCCGCGATGGGCGTCCAGGCGTCGCTGCCCAGTAGTCGGTATGCCTCGGCGAGCGTGGTCGGGCTGGTGACGGGCGGCTCGGGCGGCATGCTTCAGGCGCTCGTCGGGTCGACGACGACGAGGTCCGCGAAGTACCGACGATAGAAGCCGCGATCCCGCGTCAGCAACCGGTCGGCCTGGGTCATGGCATGCGCGCCGACCAGGAAATCGGGCACCATTCGGTCACGTGGCCCGCCGGTCGCGCGATAGCGAGCCCACACCCGCCCGGCGTGCCCCGCAGCGTCCTCCAGGACCGGCGAATAGTCGATGCCCAGACCGGTGATGGCATCCGCGACCATCTGGTCTGCGCGATCCCAACCCGCGATCTCCGCCCAGACCACGTCGCAGACGATCACGGCACCATGCTTGAGTGCGTGACCGATCGCCGCCGCCGACGCATCGCTGAACCTGGGGTCGTCGATGAGGACATCGATGAGAACGCTGGAATCGACCGCAGTGATCAATCCTCTGGCGGGAACACCGCGGGGCCGCGCATCGCCTCGATCATGGAGTCCGTGTCCCACCCCTCGTCGAGCTTGAGTATCCCGCGCACTCGCGAGACCGGATCGTCCTCGGGGATCGTCTTGGTCAGCACCAGCCGCCCGGGCTCTTCCTGGAACTCGACCTGCTGGCCGGCACGTAGCCCGAAGCGCTCGCGGATGGGCTTGGGGATGACGACCTGCCCCCGCTCGCCGATGGTGGCTTTCATACTGCGATGGTATGAATGAGTCGTCACACCGTCAAGGGCCTGGTGGGTTCACAGCGGCCACCGCGATCGCCTCCACGATCTTGGTGTAGCCCGTGCATCGGCAGAGGTTGCCCGCGATCGCCTCCCGGATGTCCGGATCCTGACGGCTGCCGCCAGCCTCGAGGTACGCCTGGGCGGCAATGAGCATCCCGGGGGTGCAGATACCGCACTGGGCCCCACCGAGCTCCAGGAACGCCTGCTGGAGCGGACTGAGGGCGCCGCTCGCCGCGTCGGCGAGCCCCTCCACGGTACGCACCGAGGTGCCGCCGACCTGGCACATGGGGAGCAGGCAACTGTCCACGACCAGCCCGTCGATGAGCACGGAGCAGGCGCCGCACTCCCCTTCGCCACAGCCTTCCTTGGTACCGGTCAGTCCCAGGTCCTCCCGAAGCGCGTCCAGCAACCGACGCATGCCCGGGACATCGAGCTCGACCGGATCGCCGTTGAGCTGGAACCGGATGCTCATCAGGAATCCCGGAGGACGATCGCCTGAATGGGCCAGATGCATAGCCACGTGAGCTGCACGACAGTCGTGGCCACGAAGGGGAGGAGCAGCAGGCTCGCGAACATGACGGCCGGCACGGTCAGCCCGCGGAGTGTCCAGCGGCGGATGTCCGCCGCGGTCACGCCCGGTCGCGCCAGTCCATGCCGGCCCACATATGCCCAGCAGAGGGAGCTCAGGCCACCAGGGAGCGATACGAACAGGACATAGAAGATGACCGCGATGGGCAGGTCCCCATGCTCCCCCAGTACCGCGGTCGGGAATGGCAGGAACGCGATCGCTCCCATGAGCACCAGGTTCAGCCGCACCAGCCCTCCATCGACACGTCCGATGTGATGGAAGCGCCGCCAGTGGCCGATCCAGTAGAGGCCGATGACCGCGAAGCTCACGAGGAAGGCCAGCATGCGCGGCGCCAGGTCGCTGAGTGCCGCCGCCAAGGTCGAGTCGGTCAGCTCGCCGACCACGTCCGGCAGGCGGAGATCGACGACCAGCAAGGTCATGGCGATGGCGAAGATGGCGTCGGAGAAGAACGTGACGCGCTCGAAGCCGAGCGCCTCCCAGCGGTCCTCCCGCGGCTCCTCCGCATCGGCCGTGATCGAGGCCGTCGAGGTGGCCGGGGTCGCTGGGGCGTCCGTCGCGATGCGCGCCGACGTCATGACGTGGGGGTGTCCTGGCGTGCCTGGCCCATCGCGGCCAGGATCCGTTCCGGCGTTGCGGGCAGATCGTGGATCCAGACCCCGGTCGCGTCGTGGATGGCGGCGACCACGGCGGGTGCACCCACATCCATCGGCAGCTCCCCCACCCCCTTGGCGCCGTGGGGCACCCCACTGTAGGGAGCCTCGACGAGGATGGTCTCGATGCGCGGCGCATCGAGCGCGGTGGGGATGAGGTAGGTGGCCAGCCGGTCGTTGAGGTAACGGCCGTCCACGAGGCGGATCTCCTCGATGGTCGCGTAGCCCACGGCCTGGAGGGTGCCGCCCTCCACCTGTCCCTCGGCCAGGACGGGATGGATGACCCGACCCACGTCATCCGCGGCCACGACCGAGCGCACCGTCACCTCGCCCGTGTCCAGATCGACGTCCACCTCGGCCACCGCCGCGGCCCAGCCGAAGCACGGGTATGCATCCCCGGTATAGGTGGCGTCGTCGAACGGGGTGCCTGGATATGGCTCGAAGCGCTGCTCGATGCGCACCCGACCATGCTCCCGGGCATAGTCGGCGGCCGAGGCGCTGAATGGCCGGCCGGTGGCGCCCTCCACCTGCTCCCGCAGGCGGCGCGCGGCGCTGATGGCGAGGCCGCCCACGACCATCGCGGTCCGGGAGGCGACCGTAGGGCCGCTGTCGGGGACGACCGAGGTATCGACCGGTGAGATATCGACATCCCCCTCGCCGATGCCCAGCTCTGCGGCGACCAGCTGGGGGAAGATGGTCCTGGTCCCCTGGCCCATCTCGGTCGAGCCGATGCGGATGGTCGGACGGCCGGTCGCGTCGAGGTCCAGGTGGACGACGCTCTTGAGCTTCACCTCGCCGCTGCCCGTGAAGCCCGCCCCGTGCCAGGCGAGCGCGAGGCCGATGCCTGACGCCTGCCGCGCGCGGCCGCCGTCCGCAGCTCCCGCGCGGCCCTGGATCGTCCGCTCCCGGGTGCGCTCGAACTCCGCGGCCTCCGCAGCCCGGTCCAGGACTTCCTGTCCGGCGACGCTCTCCCGCAGGATCTGCTGGGTCGGGGTCATATCGCCAAGCTGATACACCCAGCGGCGCCGCAGGGCGAGTGGCGAGACGCCGAGGGCGTCGGCGACCCGGTTCGCTTGCATCTCCGCCGCGAACTCGGTCTGGGGGGCGCCGAACCCCCGGAATGCGCCATTGGGGGGCGTGTTCGTGGCCATCGCCCGCCCCCGGATGCGCACATCGGGACAGCGATAGGGCCCCCCGGCGTGGAGCACGCCGCGCGACAGCACCACGGGCGTGAGCGTGCAGTAGGCGCCACCGTCCATGACGATGTCGACGTCCTGGGCCACGAGGGTGCCATCGCGCAAGACGCCGGTGCGATAGCGGACGATCGCGGGATGCCGCTTCGTGGTCGCGGCGATGTCCTCGTGGCGGTCGTAGATCATGCGCACCGGGTGCCCGGACTTGCGAGCGAGCAGCGCGGCATGGACCGCCACGATCGAGGGGTACTCCTCCTTCCCTCCGAAGCCGCCTCCGGTCTCGGTCTGGACGACGACCGCCTGGCTGTCGCTGAGGGCGAGCGCCCGCTTGAGTGCGGGGTGGACGTAGTAGGGGCATTGGAGCGAGCCGTGCACCGTGACGCCCCCGTCGTCCCGCGGGATGGCGATCATCCCCTGGTTCTCGATATACAGCTGCTCCTGGTGTCCGACCCGGTAGGTGCCCTCGATGACCAGGTCCGCGGCCGCGAGCGCCGCCTCGACGTCACCGATGCCAACCTCGTAGTGGGCGAACTCGTGATCCGACTCGAGCGGGTCGAGGATCGGCGGCAGAGGCTGGGTCCGGAGCCGAACAGCACGCTTGGCGGCGCGCAACGTCTCCCTGTCCGCCGCGGCCAGGAGGGCGACCGGCTCCGCGTGATGGCGGATCTCATCGGTGACGAGCACCGGCTGATCGGACTGGATGGCGGCGATGACGTTGTCGCCCGGGATATCGGCCGCCGTGACGATGACCACCCGGCTCCAGTCGAAGTCGGGGTGGAGCTCGAGACCCAGGAACCGGGCACGCGCCTCGGTCGAGCGGATCGTGGCCCCGTACCAGGCGCCGGGCACGACGAGGTCGTCGACGTAGATGGCCCGACCCGTGAGCTTATCCGGGCCCTCGCGACGCCACGGGGCGGACCGTGCCGCGCCCCGGGTCACGCCGGACGGCTCGACGACGACCGGACCGGGCATGACGAGCGGTGGTTCCGCGATGGACGCGTGCAGGGGTTCCGGGCTGGCCGGGGTCCGGGTGAACATCTCCCGCGAAGGTTCGCGGGCCGCGATCGTCACGTCAAGCAGCGCGGCCCTCGCGGCGTCAAACGGCGCGGCCCCGCCGCAGAGCGCGGCCCGACAGCGCCCCGGTGTGCACCCCGCCATCGACGACCACCTGACCGTTGACGACCACGTAGGGCAGGCCCACCGGGAACGAGCGTGGTTCCTCGTAGGTGGCGGTCGATCGGATCGTTGCCGGGTCGAACACCACGATGTCGGCGCGCATCCCGTCCCGAAGGATGCCTCGGTCGGGGATCCCCAGACGTGCCGCGGGCGCCGAGGTCATCTTGCGGACGGCCGCCTCAAGGGGCATCAGCCGCTGGTCCCGCACGAACTCGCCCAGGATGCGCGGGAACGATCCCCAGGTCCGGGGCGACGGCTTGGCACCCACGAACGTGGAATCGGTGCCGACCATCGACACCGGGTGGACCAGGAACGGGCCGAGGCTGCCATGGGCCGGGCCAGGGGTGACCTGGTTGGGCCGCAGGTCCTCCGCGATGAGCAGGTCGCAGGCCGTGTCGACCGCGTCCGTGCCACGAGCCGCCATGAGCTCCCCGAGCGTCCGGCCCTCCCACTCCCGCCATGCATCGGTGCGCAACGCACCCAGGCGGAGGTCGTCCCAGGGGTTCCGACCCGAATACGCCCGACCGCGTTCCGCGAGCTCCCCGCGGAGGCGTGCCCGGATGGCCGGGTCGGCGAGCCGCTCGAGGAGCGGAACCGGGCCGCCTGCCTGGACCCAGGGCGGCAGCATGATGAGCAGACGTGTGCTCGCCCACTCGTAGGGATAGGTGTCCCAGGTCACGTCCAGACCGTCGGCCCGTGCTGCCTCGACGAGGTCGATCATCTGCTCAGCCGAGCCGGGCGCCGTGGCGCGGCGGTAGAAATGGGTGATGTGCACCGGCCCGCCGCCCAGCCGGCCGATCTCGATGGCCTCGCGGAACGGGTCGAGGAACCCGTCCCCCAACGGATAGCGGACGTGCGTGTGGTAGATGCCCCCGTGACGCGCCGCCTCCCCCGTGAGCGTTGCCAGCTCGGCGGTGGATGCGAACGCACCCGGCGGATAGTCCAGCCCGGACGAGATCCCGAATGCCCCTTCCTCCATGGACTCGCGCAGGAGGCCGCGCATCCGGTCGAGGGCGGGTCCGTCCGCGGGCACGTCCTCCCAGCCGAGGGCGTCGATGCGCAAGGCGGAGTTGCCGACCAGGAACGCGAGGTTGACGCTCACCCGCCGGTCGAAGCGGCGGAGATAGGAATCGGCGGACGACCAGTCGAGCTCGACCCCGTCGGGCAGGCCGTCAAGGCCGGCGTTGAGGCGTGCGAAGGCGAGCAGGTCGGCCCGTGACCGGAAGGGGGCATAGCTGTTGCCATCGACGCCGATGACCTCGGTCGTCACGCCCTGTCGCACCTTCGGCTCGTGGCGTGGCTGGGCCAGGATCATGAGCCCGGAATGGGAGTGGATGTCGATGAAGCCGGGGGCGACGACGTGCCCGGCCGCGTCGATGCGGCGGCGGGCCGCGAGGTCGGTGACGTCACCACGCACTACCCAGAGCGTGTCGCCTCGGACGGCCACTGCCGCCCGGAAGCCGGCAGCACCGGTGCCATCGATCACCGTGCCGCCCTCGATGAGCAGGTCCAGCTCCTCCATCGCCCAACGGTATCCCGCGTCGGCCGTCGCTGCATCACTTCCCGGTGCTACCCGAACGGCGGGGCGGTTTGGGACTCGTCAGGAACGGGCAGGTGTGCCAACGTGCGCGACGACCCCGGTCGCACCCACACAGGAGGACCGTCATGAACCTTCGGACGCACACCCGGCCCGTGACCCTGGCCGCGATGGTGCTGGCGCTCGTGCTGCTGCTGCCCATGGCCGCAGCCGCGGACACCCCCCTGACGCATACCGGCGTCCACGGTGTCCATGGCCTCATCGATTCCCAGGAGGATCCGGCGGCCACGTGCCACTACAGCAGCAGCTTCCAGCTCAGGAAGGTCGTCGTGCGGGCGCCCATCGTCTACGCCCGGAATACCGGCCCCGGTCTCCAGGCCGCGACGGTCGGCTGGCGATTCCGCGTCCAGTGGTCATCGGGACTGGGCTTCAGCAACGCCAAGACGACCTCCATCGTCAAGGCGCGTGCCACCGACCGTCGTCCCGCGGCGTTCACGGCACGCTCGGTCTCCTTCACGAACGCACCTGAGATCGTCTACCGGGTGCGGGTCGACATGTTCTGGTACGACTCCCATGGCCACCAGATCGGCAAGGCGACCCACGCCCCCGACTGGTACGGATGGGTAGCGACGTCCCACGGCAGCGGCATCGAGCACACCAACGTCTGCGGCCCCTCAGCCTGAGGGAACCGGGACACGCGGGGCGCTGTCACATCTCGAGGGACCGACCCCGGACCCAGGCGCCCCGCACCATCCCTGGACGCTCCCGGAAGATGAGCAGGCTCATGATCGCATCCGGATCCTCGCTGTCCTCTCCGCCGGGCGGCAGGGTCAGCCGTGGATCGACCGCGATGAGGTCAGCCTCCTTGCCCACCTCCAGGGAACCGGTGACACCATCGAGGCCGAGCGCCCGGGCACCGTCGATGGTGCCCAGCCGGAGGAGGCCCAGGGCATCGACGACGGGGCCCGGATCGACCGGTAGCCACACGATGCGCGTTCTGGGCATAGAAGGCCGTGCGCATCTGGGTCAGGATGGACAGCTCCGGCGAGCCCGCGACGTCCGATCCCAGACCCACCGACGCGCCGGCCTCCAGGTACCTCGCGAGGGGCATCACGCCACTGGAGATGAACAGGTTCGAGACCGGGCAATGGGCGATGCGCGAGCCGCTCTCCACGAGCCGTGCCAGCTCTCGCTCCGAGAGATGGATGGCGTGCGCGAGGACGCTCCGGGGACCCAGCCCACCCGCGCGATCGTAGACATCGAGGTAGTCCGTGGCATCGGGGAAGAGGTCGCGGACCGTCCGGATCTCGCGCGCATCCTCCGACAGATGCGTCTGCCAGATGGCACCGTGTCGTGTCGCAAGGCTCGCCGACTCGCGCAGCAGCTCCGCGCTGCAGCTGACCGCGAACCGGGGGGTGAATGCGTACCCCAGGCGTCCGTCTGCGGCGCCATCCCAGCGCACACAGAGCTCGTCGGCTTCGCGCAAGCTCCGGTCGAGGCGCTGCGTCGGTGGGGTCTCCGGGTCGTAGCTCAGCCGGTCCATCATCACGGCGCCGAGGATCGCCCGGATGCCGTGCGTCTCTGCCGCCTGGAACGCGACACTGAGACTGTCGGCCCAGATGGCGCCGTAGGCGAGGATGGTGGTGGTGCCGACCGCCGCCATCGCGCGATAGATGCGGGGCACGAGGACCTCCGCGACGGGCGCCCGGAACTCCCGCTCGCGGCTGAAGATGTGGCGCTCCAGCCACGTCAGCAGGTCCAGACCGGCGCCGATGCCTGCCGCGGGTACCTGGGGCAGGTGGACGTGGAGGTCGACGAGCCCGGGCAACAGCAGCAGCGGCCGCAGGTCCACGACGCTCGCACCGACGGCCGTCGACCCTGGCCACGGACCCAGCTCGGCGATCCGCCCGTCAGCATCGACGACGAGAACGCCGTCGGACTCGTAGCGCGTGCCACCGGCCGCGAGGGGCGTCAGGATACGAGCCCGCAGCACGAACGGCGGACGGAGCGGCAGGTCGGGTGTCGCGGACGTCGCAGCTGGCTCCATGCGCGTCCTATGATGGGGCCCTCCCACGACATCCACGAAGCTCCGAGGTACACCTGATGCTGATCCCGGGTCGACGACTCGCCGCGATGCTCATGGGAGCTGCGCTACTGACCAGCGTATCGACCGCCGCCGTCTCCGCCCAGGATCCCAGCGGGTCGCCGAGCGCGCCCCAGACGTGTGGCGTGCTCACTGCCGACGAGGTATCGGCGGCGCTTGGCGCAACGCTCACCGTCACCCAGGGTGGCGACACCGAGTGCGAGTTCGACACCGACTATTCGGCCGGCACCTTCCTCTCGCTGTACACCAGCCAGCAGTCGGGCGACCTGGACAGCATCCGGACCCTTATGTGCTCCGGATTCGGGGAGTCCCCCGCGCCGACCGTGGCACCCGATTGCGCCATCGATGTCCAGGTCGGAGATCTGGCCGGCATCTACCTGCCCAGCGCGATGGGCACCATGTTGTACCTGGCGCAGAGCCCCGATGTGCTGTTCGACCTCCAATTGATCGGAGACCCCGAGGCGGGCATCGACAAGCAGGCCGCGCTCTCGGGGCTGGCGACGCTGGCGGCCCCGCGCCTGGCCGCCCTGCCCCTGCCCACCGCGGAGCCGCCGTTCGCGCAGCCCTCGCTGACGGCTGACAAGGACCTCGAGGCACTGTTCCCGACCGACATCGGCGGGCAGAGCGTGACCATCCAGTCGATGTCGGGGAGCGACGTCGCCAGCAACGGCAGCGTGCCCGAGGAGCTGACCCAGGCGCTCGCGGCCCAGGGCAAGACCCTCGACGACGTCTCCATCGCCTATGGCTACTACGTCGATAGCAGCTCCCCGAACGGCAGCGGCATCATGACCGCGTTCCAGGTCAAGGGCATCGACATGAACGGCCTGAGCTCGGTGCTCATCCCGCTGGTGCTCAACGGGGAGACCCCCGCCTCCCAGGTCCAGACGCAGATCTCGGGCAAGGACGTGACGGTCGTGAAGGCCACCGCCGAGACCACCGACGCGGACGCGACGTACCTCTATCCCAAGAACGACATCCTATGGGTGGTCCAGGCGGTCGACCCGAGCCTGACCGAGATCTTCAGCAAGCTGCCCTGAGCAGCGACGCCGTGCGCTCGGCAGCCGTGTCGACCGGTCTGGCCGGTGCGCACCGAGCCACATCGGGAGGATCGGGGTGACCGCGACCATCGACGATGTCGTCGCCCGGGCGAAGGATGACGACATCCGACTGGTGCGCTTCCTCTATTGCGACCCGGCCGGCGTCATCCGGGGCAAGAACGTCCACGTGGCCCGACTGGCCAGCCGGATGCGCGAGGGCATCGGCATGACCCGCGCCCAGAACACGCTCAACATCCTCGACCGGCTGCCACCGCTGGTCGAGGGGATGGAGCCCGTGGGCGAGATCCGCATCACCCCCGACCCCGGGACCTACAGCGTCCTGGATTGGGTGCCGGGGACGGCAAGCATGCTCAGCGATCAGCTGGGCCATGATGGCCTCGACTGGGGAAGCTGTCCGCGGAGCTTCCTCAAGCGTGTCATCGCCGACGCCGAGCTCGAAGGCATCCGGGTGATGGCCGCGTTCGAGAACGAGTTCTATCTCGCCCACGAGATAGACGGCCAGGTGGTTCCCTGGGCGGATGGACCGTGCTACTCGTCCGCGGGCATGGACCGCGCCGCGCTGGTCATGTCCGACATCGTCGATTCGCTCGTCGCCCAGGGTATGGAGGTGGAGCAGGCCATCAACGAGTACGGCCCCGGTCAGCAGGAGATCGCGGTCCGCTACCGGGATGCCCTTGGGGCCGCCGACCAGCAGCTGAAGTTCCGGGACACCGTGCGTGGGGTCACGGAGACGCAGCACGGTCTCATCGCCTCGTTCGCGCCCAAGCCGTTCGCGGCCGGGGTCGGCTCGGGCGCCCACGTCCATTTCAGCCTCTGGTCGCCCGATGGCTCGCGCAACCTGCTGTATGACCCTGCAGCGGGCGAGCGGCTGCTGTCCGATATCGGTCGCTGGTTCGTGGCGGGCGTGCTGTCGCATCTGCCGGCGCTCGTCGCCCTCACCTGCCCCAGCTTCAACTCCTACGAACGCCTGGTGCCCCATTCCTGGGCCAGCTCGACCGTCTCGTGGGGACCCGACAACCGGGAGGCGGCGGTGCGGGTCGCCTCCGTGTTCCGGGGACGCGAGGCGGAATCGACCAACGTCGAACTCAAGGCGTGCGACCCGAGCTGCAACCCCTACCTCGCACTGGGCGGCCTCATCGTCGCGGGCCTCGACGGGGTGCGCCGCAGACTGGAGCCGCCCGAGCCGGTGCTCCATGACCCTGCGAGCCTGCCGCCGTCCGAGCAGGCGCGTCACGGCATCCGGCCACTCCCGGGCTCGCTCCGTGCGGCACTCGCGACGCTCCAGGCCGACGCGGTGCTGTTCCCGGCGCTCGGTGACCTGCTCGGCCGGTGCATCATCGCGGTGCGCGCATCGGAGGTGGACGCGTTCGAGCAGATGTCGCCGGACGAGGCTCGCCTGGCCCACCTGCGAGTCTTCTAGCCGACCCGGGACCCAGCCAACCAGCAGCACCATCGTGAGCGAGGCAGCCATGTCGATCGAAAGCATGCGGGTCGTGGACCTGACCCAACCCCTTCATTCGGGCATCGTGATGTGGCCGGGCGTCCCCGCCCCCGCGTTCGAGACGCTCGTGACCATCGAGCCGGATGGCTTCTACAGTCGCCGGGTGACCTTCGCCGAGCACTCCGGCACCCACTTCGACGCACCAGCGCATATGGTCGCGGGTAGCGCGCTGCTCCACGAGGTGGATGCGGCGACGCTCATCCGACCCGCCGCCGTCATCGACATCAGTGACGACGTCGGTGACGACCCGGACAGCATCCTGACGCTGGACCAGGTGGCCGCCTTCGAGGCGGCGAACGGACACATCCCGGATGGCGCCGCGATCCTCCTGCGCACCGGTTGGGAGACACGGAACACCGACCCGCTCGCCTACGCCGGAGTGCCGGGGGATCTGCGCTTCCCGGGTTTCGGGCCCGATGCGGCACGCTTCCTGGTCGAGGATCGCGGAGCTGTCGGGCTGGGCGTCGACACCCTGGGCATCGACCCGGGCAGCGCGGCGGACTTCGTGGTCCATCGGAAGGTCAGCCACCCGAAGGGTGTGTGGCACCTCGAGGGCCTCCAGAACCTCGCCGCGCTGCCGCCGCTGGGCGCCTGGGTCTTCGTGGGCGTGCTCAACCTGATCGATGGGTCGGGCAGCCCGGCACGCGTCCTCGCGCTCGTCCCCTAGAGCCGCCACGGCGCCGCGGACGTGGAGCACATGTGCGACGGACCGCACCCCGGCGTCAACGAGACGATCGAACGCGCACGGTTCCTTGATCATCACGTCCATGCGATCATGCGCGGCCGTCTCGACCGCGGCACGTTCGAGTCGATGCTCACCGAGTCCGACCGGCCCGCTGCGGTCCGGGCCGCTGGCTGGGATTCCCAGCTGGGCTTCGCCGTCCGCCGCTGGTGTGCCCCGGTCCTGGGGCTGCAGCGCCATGCCACCCCGGAGGCATACCTGGCTCACCGACTTGGGCTGACCAACGAGGACGCGGCGGCGACCCTGCTGCCGGCCGCCGGCCTGTCCGGGCTCGTGGTGGACAACGGCTTCCGGACGGACCAGCTCCTCGACGTGGCGTCGCTCGGTCGGCTCGCGGGTGCTCCCGCCTACGCCATCGTGCGCCTGGAATCGATCGCGGAAGAGGTCATCCGTGGTGGGGTGACCGCCGACCGATACGCGGACGCATTCCGGACAGCGCTTCACGCGGCCATGGCCGATGCCATCGGGACCAAGTCGGTCGTGGCCTACCGGTACGGGCTCGATATCGACCCGCTGCCACCGTCCGAGACCGAGGTGGCCGAGGCTGCCGGCGGCTGGTTGCGAGCCATCGCGGCCGGTGGCCCCGTGCGGCTCACCGATCCGGTGCTACTCAGGTCAGGGCTCTGGGAAGGCGCCCGGACCGGCCGGCCGCTCCAGATCCACGTCGGCTTCGGGGACACGGACCTGGACCTGCACCGAGCGGATCCCGCGCTGCTCACCGGCTTCCTGCGGGCCACGGAAGGGGTCTGCCCGGTGATGCTGCTGCACACCTACCCGTTCCATCGACAGGCGGGCTATCTCGCCCAGATGTTCGCCCACGTCCACGTCGACATCGGTCTCGCGGTCAACCATGCCGGCGCCGCCAGCGACCGGATCGTCGCCGAATCACTGGAGCTGGCGCCATTCCGGAAGATCCTCTACTCGTCCGACGCGTGGGGCCTGCCGGAGCTGCACCTGCTCGGCAGCTGGCTCTTCCGGCGCGGGTTGTCACGTGTCATCGGCGGCTGGGTGACGGCGGGCGACTGGTCGCTCGCGGACGCCGAGTCGGTCATCGAGGGCATCGCCGGGGGGAATGCCCGGCGTGTCTACGGCATCTGAGCGGCTCGGTGGTTCCCACCTGGCGGAGCGCGCCGTAGGATACGGTCCCAGATCCACCATCGGTCAGCAGGAGAGCACGCATGCAACGACGAATCGGCGCATTGACGGTCGCGGGGGTCGTGGCCCTCGGGACCCTGACGTCCAGCATCGGCCTGGCCCAGAGCCCCGCCGCGAACGGCGGCCAACCATGGCGCGTGGGTGGCGGGTTCGCCCTGACGGGCCTGGAATCGAGCCTCGATGTCCCCGCCAGCAACGGTGCCATGCTCGCCGTCAAGGAGATCAACGCCGCGGGTGGTGTCCTGGGTCAGCCGATCGACTTCATCGAGCACGACAGCCAGTACGACATGGGCGTCACGGCCCAGACCGCGAAGGAGTTCGTGGAGCAGGACAAGGTCCAGGCCTTCCTCGGCTACACCGACACCGACTCCGTGCTGGCGTCGGCGCAGACCTTCCAGGACGCCGGGATCCCGTACATCACGGTCGGCGCCACCTCGCCCAAGATCCCGTCGCAGATCGGCGACGAAGTCTTCCTCGCTGCGTTCGGTGACAACGTCCAGGCTGCGGCTGGTGCCGAGTACGCGATGCAGAACTTCGGCAAGACCGCCTACCTGCTGTCCGACAAGGGCGTCGAGTACACGACGCTCCTGGGCCAGTACTTCAAGGCGGCGTTCGAGGCCGCGGGCGGCACCATCGTGCTCGAGGACGTGTACGAGGACACCGCCACCGACTTCTCGTCCCAGATCACCAAGGTCAAGGCACTGCCGACGCAGCCGGACTTCTACTACGTGGCTGCCATGCCCAACAACGTCGGCCCCGTCGTCAAGCAGTTTCGGGATGCCGGCCTGACGGCCCCCATCGTGGGTGGCGACGGCTACGACACCCCCGACCTCGTGACCACGGCCGGCGCTGCCGCTGACAACGTGTTCTTCTCCACCCATGCGCTCATGGACCCGACCATCGGCACCGATGGCATCAAGAAGTTCATCGCGGCCTACACCGCGGAGTACCAGCACGCACCCGAGAACGCCTTCGCGGCTCTCGGCTACGACTCGGTCTACCTGCTCGCCGACGCCATCAAGCGCGCAGGCGGCATGGACGGGGCGGCCCTCAAGAGCGCCATCGAGACCACCTCTGCCTTCCCGGGCATCACCGGCTCGATCACCTTCACGCCAGAGAACCATGTGCCCCAGAAGGGCGTCACGATCATCGCCATCAAGGGCGGCGCACTCACCCTCGGCGCGGCCGACGTGGTGCCCGCATCCGTTCCCGCACCCTGACCTGACCTGATCCGGCGGTCTGCCCCGACCGGGGGTCGCCACCGACCGGACGCAGCGACCCGGAGCACAGCCCGCATCGGATCATCCGATGCGGGCTCTCTCATGGGGTGCCACGAGACGAGCGGCATATCATGTGGCGCGCGCGGCCGGGTCCGGCCGTCCGGGACACGGTCACCACCCAGAACGCATGTCCAGACCAGAGGTAACAACTGTGCGAGCCCCGTATCGACGTGTCCTGACGGTCGTGAGCACGGCCGTCTTCGTGCTCTCGCTCGGGGTCTCGTCGTCGGGCCTGGCCCAGGACGCGTCGATCGAACCCGGTGCCACGGTCGAGCCCGATGCGACACCCAGCCCGTTCTGCGGCGTCCTCACCACCGATGAAGCGAGTGCCGCGCTGGGTGTGACGCTCACGGTCGGGACCAGCAGCGACACCGACTGCTCCTACGACTCGGACTTCACGACCAGCGACGTGAGCCTGAATGCACGGCGCGAGGACGGGCCCCTCAGCGACGACTATCCCAAGTCGTACTACCCGGACGGCGTCGACCTCCAGGTCGCGGGCCATGTCGCCTACTTCGTGGCCGACACCCCCATCCTGTTCGTGGACGAGGGCAGCAACAACCAGTTGTTCGTGCTCCAGCTATTCGGCACCCCGCCCGACTCGATCGATGTCCAGGCCGCGCTCACAGGTCTCGCCGAGGCAGGCCTGCCACGACTGGCAGGCATCCCGCTGCCACCCGAGCCGAGCTTCGCGCCGGAGCCATCATATTTCGGGGATGCCGAGCTGGAAGCGCTCATGCCGACTGAGATCGCTGGTGCCCCCGTCGATATCCAGTCGATGTCCGGCGCCGACATCCTGGCCCAGGCCGATCCGACGGATACCGCCAGCCAGGACATCCTGCAGCAGCTCCAGGATGCCCTCGCCACGAAGGGCAAGACGATGGACGACCTGAGCGTCGCGTTCGCCTCGTTCGCGACCGAGGACGCGTTCGGCGGCATCACCGCCGTCCGGCTCAAGGGTGCCGATATCGCACAGTTCAAGGACGACCTGCTGCCGTTGCTGCTCAACGACGTGCTCGACCCGCAGCAGACCCCGACGACCATCGCCGGCAAGCCGGTCATCATCGTCACGGACGGTCCGCTCGAGTCCCTGTCACCCGGCGCTTCGCTCGACCCGTATGCGGTGGGCTCGGACCGAGCCTACATGTACCCCAAGGGCGAGATCCTCTGGTTCGTCTCCGCCGACGAGCCGGCACTCACGGAGGTCTTCCAGAAGCTGCCCTGACCGTGGCGTGCCGGGTTCGGTCGGTCAGCGGGCGCGAACCCGCGCCAGCAGCACTGACCCGCGGTCGGCGCTGACCCGGGGTCGGCGAGGGCCTCCGGGCACTCGCCGGCGGCCGGGCACTCGCCGGCGGCCGGGCACTCGCCGGCGGCCGGGCACTCGCCGGCGGCCGGGCACTCGCCGGCGGCCGGGCACTCGCCGGCGGCCGGGCACCCCTGCCGGCCGGGCACCCCTGCCGGCCGGATCGACCCCTGCCGGCCGGATCGACCGTTGTCAGGGCGATGCGACGCGCGAGGTCACGGAAGGACATGCCCGGGCACCCGTCCGCTCGCCGGATCGCGCGCCCAGGAGTCGATCCGCCACTGGACGGCGCCGAGCGTCGGGTCCGGCGACGTTCACTGGTCGGACTGCCGGCCCGGAGGTCGATCGGACGCCGCACGAGCGGCGAAGGCGCCGCGGACCATCGGATGCATTCAGCCGGGGTCGTCCGCGGGCGGCCTGGCGCGCCTGGACCACCGCGCACGCACGCCATCGAGCGAGAGCTCCCGCTGGCCCATGATGCCGTCGGGCCGGAAGATGATGATGGCCAGGAAGAAGACGCCCAGGATGATGCCGCTCACCCCGTACAGCTGCGACTTGTCCTCCACCTCGCGGAGCGTCTCGCTCAGGGCGTAGATGACCACGGCTCCCAGGACCGAGCCGGTCACGGACCCCAGCCCGCCCACGACGAGCATCGTGATCACCTCGAACGTGATGTCGAAGTAGAACACCGTGGGCGAGAACGCCGGGATGAAGTGGGCGTAGAGGAATCCGGCGACGGCACCGAAGAAGGCGCTGATGACGAATGCCAGCAGCCGCGGACGGAGGATGGGGATGCCCACCGACTGGGCGGCCCACTTGTCCGCCCGCTGGGCGAGCATCTGGCGTCCCCAGGGTGAGCGCTTGATGCGCCACACGACGTAGATCGTGACCACCGCCCAGCCCCAGGTCCACCAGAGGTCGGTGAACGGGGTGACCCCGGAGAAGGTCCGCGACCCCCGGGTCAGGCTGTCGGCGTTGATGAGGATGACCCGCACGATGACCAGGAACCCAAGGGTGGCCACGGCTACGAAGTTGCCCGAGAGACGCATGATCACGGCCCCCACGGCGAGGGCGATGAGCGACACCAGGAGGCCCGCGATGATGGTCGCGGCCAACCAGCCGACCGGGAAGGGGCCGGCCATCTGGTTGAGGCTGAGGTTGGCCAGCCAGCCCGGCAGATCCGGCAGGAGGGACGCCTTCTTCTCGAGGCTGAGCGTCAGGATCGCCGAGATATACACGCCCAGGGCCATGAACCCGATGTGGCCGAGCGAGAAGAGACCTGTGAAGCCGCTGACGAGGTTGAGGCTCACGGTGAGGATGACGAAGATGCCCAGCAGGATCGCCCGGCTCTCCCAGACCGCGGAGCCGGAACCCTGGACCAGGCCGAGCGCGACGATGAGGCCGCCGATCATGAGCAGGCCGCCAAGGAGGCGCCGGTCCGGCCTCATGGCGTCTCCTCCCGTGCGCGACCACGCAGGATGCCGTTGGGCCGGAACAGGAGCATGAGGATGAGGAACACGAACACGAACGCATCCCGGTAGCTGGCCAGGGAGCTGGGCAGCACCTGCGCCAGCACGTCGTGCATCTCGGGCGAGACGGTACCCGGAGGCAGGATGTCCGCGATGCCCGCGAAAGTGGTCGGGATGACCTCCAGGAAGGCGAGCAGATAGGCACCAAGGACCGCCCCCGAGAGGCTACCGAAGCCGCCGATGACCGCAGCGATGAAGGCCTTGAGCACGGGCGTGAAGCCCAGGTAGGGATTGATCTGGCCCGCCTGGGAGGCGTACAGGTAGCCAGCCACGGCGGCCAGACCGGACGCGATGGCGAACGCGACCATGACCACGCGGTTGACCCGGATGCCCATCAGACGCGCGGCGGGCAGGTCTTCCGCGACGGCCTGCATCGACAGACCCATGCGGGTCCGGCTGACGAACACGGTCAGCAGCAGGAGCAGGGCGGTCCCGATGATGAAGCTCGCCACGTTGAGCTTGGGCACGAGCAGGGGTCCGATGGTCATGGCGCCCGACAGCAGGTCCGGCGCCGGGAACGAGATCTGGACCGGCTTGCCGGCGAGACGGCTCACGAGCAGGGCCGAGTTCTGGAGGATCTGGCCGACCGCGAACGAGCTGAGCAGCAGTGCGACCTCGGGGCCACCCCGCAGTGGGCGATACGCCACACGCTCCATGGTCAGGCCGATGAGGATGGTGCCGGCGACCATGATGACCAGCGCCGGCAGCACCGGCAGACCCGCGAACGTCGCGAACACGAACAGGTACGCCGCGATCATCATGATGTCGCCGTGGGCGAAGTTGATGAGTCGCAGGATGCTGAAGATGAGCGCCAGCCCCACGGCCATCATCGCGTAGAGACTGCCGGCGCTCAGGGCGTTGGTGATCTGCTGCAGGAAGTAGTCGCCCACGTCAGTGGCCCAGGTACGACTGCTCGATGCGCGGGTCGTGCCGAAGTGTCGCCGCCGGCCCCTCGATGGTGACCCGCCCGGTCTCCATCACGTAGACACGGTCGGCGGAGTCGAGGGCGTGGTGGACGTTCTGCTCCACGAGCAGCATCGTCAGGCCGTCCGCCTTGAGGTCATCGATGATCCGGAAGACCTGCTCCACCATGAGCGGCGCGAGGCCCAGCGAGGGCTCGTCGAGGATGAGCAATCGTGGCGCGCTCATGAGGGCACGGGCGATCGCGAGCATCTGCTGCTCGCCTCCCGACAGCGTGCCGGCATGCTGTGTCGACCGCTCCCTGAGCCGGGGGAACAGCTCCAGCATCCGCTCGATGTCCCGATCAGCATCCGGGGCCGGGCGGCCGATGCCTCCCACGACGAGGTTCTCCCGGACGGTCATCCGGCCGAACACCCGCCGCCCCTCCGGGCACTGGGAGATGCCGAGTGCCACGATCCGGTCGGTCGAGGCCCCCGTGATGTCGGCGCCTTCGTACCTGATCGTCCCCGTGCGCGCGCGCATCAGGCCCGAGATGGTCTTGAGCAAGGTGGATTTGCCGGCACCGTTGGAGCCGATGATGGCCACGGTCTCGCCCTGGTCGACACGCAGCGAGGCGCCATCGACCGCGCGGATGCTGCCGTAGTAGACACTCAACGAATCGATGGCCAGCATCGGCTCAGCCATGCCGCGCCTGCCCCAGGTAGGCCCGCACGACCTCGGGATCGCTGCGCACCACGCTCGGCCGACCCTCGGCGATGAGCACCCCGTAGTTGAGCACCTGGATGGTGTCGCAGAGACCCATCACGAGCGGGATGTCGTGGGCGACCATGACGATGGTGATGCCCCGGTCGTCCCGAAGGCGGCGGATGAGGGACAGCAGGTCGGCGGTCTCGGTCGGGTTCATGCCCGCATTGGGCTCATCGAGCATGAGCACCCGCGGCTCGGTGGCGACCGCACGAGCGATCTCCAGTCGCCGCTGATCGCCATACGGCAGGCTGCGCGCGACGCGCTCCGCCCGGTCCGTCAGGCCGACGAGCTCCAGCAGCGCGGCTGCTCGCGCGGTGGTGTCCCGTTCGCGCGCCCGGAATCCCGGGGTCGACAGCATCGCTGCCCAGAATGGCCCTGGTTCGTGACGCTGGCTGGCCACCCGGATGTTGTCGACGACCGACATGTCACCGAACAGCCGGATGTTCTGGAATGTCCGGGCGATGCCCGCCTGGGCCACCTGCGCTGGCTGGAGCTCCGTGATCTCACGACCCGCGAGCGAGATGCTCCCGGTCGTTGGACGGACCATGCCCGAGAGCAGGTTGAACAGGGTCGTCTTGCCCGCACCGTTGGGGCCGATGACCCCGTGGATCCGGCCCTCGGGCAGGTCGAGCGAGTAATCCGCGAGCGCCAGGAGGCCGGCATAGCGCTTGCTCAGGTCTCGGGCGCGCAGCAAGGGCGTCGGTGCCTCCGGCGGCGATGGATCGACGGCGGCATCCACGGTCGCGTCAGCGGCCTGCTCCACCATCCCCTCCGACGTCGACGGCTACTCCCGGTCGCGCGACCGGCCGCGCCACCCTCCCGGTGGCCGACTATCGCACAGCCTCCGAAGGCCGGTCAACGAGAGCGGGCAGGGACCAGCACGCGGTCGACACGCCCATCACCCACGGGTCAGGCTGGCTGGCGGTCGAGCGTCGAGACGCGCTCCAGGACACCGCTGTTCGCGGAGCGATACGCAGCGTGGAGGATCTCCACCGTACGTGCGCCGAGCTCCGCCGGCGAGTTGTTGGCCGGGGAGCGGCCAAGGCCTGCGTCGACCACAGCGTCGATGGGTCCGCGGCAGTCGTACAGGCCGGCATCCGGCTCGAGGGGGATGCGGAGATCGTCGCCCGGCCGGTAGCGCCACAGGATGTTCTCGCGCAGGTCGAGCTGGAACTGACCCTTCGAGCCGACGGCCCGGACCTCGACCGCGTGCCGATTGTCCGCTGCCCCGAGATGGCTCGAGGCGCCGCTCATGGTGCCGATGGCACCATTCGTGAAGCGCATCGCGACCGCATCGTGGAGCTCCACCTGGGCGTCCATGGGCGCAGTCATGAGCGCGAACACGTCCTGGCCCCGCAGATCCGTGAGCCACAGGGCGACGCCCAGCAGGTGCGTCAGCTGCGCCTGGCCGTAGCCACCGCCGCTCGTCTCGGGACGCGACCAGGTATCCGCCTGGGGGACCGTCGCCGGGTCCGCGCCGGGATAGTCGCCGGTCTCGGAGAGCAGCTCCCGGGTCACCGAGTCCATATGCAGCGCCACCTGCTCGATCTCGCCGATGCCGTCGTCATGCATGATCCGATGCGCCTGGATGACCATCGGGCGGTAATTCCAGCCGTAGGAGACGAACAGCTGCTTGCCGGTGCGCCTCACCGTCCGGTCGAGCTCCCAGGCGTCGGCCGGGTCGATGGTGAACGGCTTCTCGCACATCACGTGGGCACCGGCCTCGAGCGCGGCCTTGGCCTGCGCGAAGTGATGGCCGGGCGGGCTGCCCACGACCACGATGTCTGGCTTCGCGGAGATGACCTCGCGCCAGTCGTCGGTGGCCTGATCGAAACCGAAGTCATCCTTGATACGGTTCAGCAGCGCCGGGTTGCGCCGGTTGACGATGGTGAACTCCACCTCGCCCGCATCCCGCCGTCGGACGAGATTGGGCAGATGCGAGCTGACCGTCCAGGAACCAGCGCCGATGACGCCCAGCCGCAACCTGGCCATGGTGCTCTCCTCCTGCGTCGCTGCCAGAGCCACCGCCAGCAGCATGCGGTCCCGCCGCGCACCCGGCGCACGCCAGGTCCAGGACCGAGTGGAAACGATTGTCGCGGATGGTAGCACCGGGGATGAGCGGTCCGGTACGGTCGTCGTTCGGGCGACGCTCGATCGACGGGCCGAGCGAGGACCAGGCGGTCCGTCGGGCTACCATCGGTCCATGCAGCCCAGCGACGCCGACGCCGCACCGGCCACACACGCGCTGGGTGCCGTGGCCGTCTTCTGTGGCTCGCTCCCTGGCACCGAACCCGTGTACATCGAGGCGGCGCGTGGGCTCGGGGCGCTGCTCGCACGACGGGCGATGACGCTCGTCTACGGCGGCGGTCGCGTGGGGCTCATGGGCGCAGTGGCGGATGGCGCCCTGGCCGCCGGAGGGGTCGTCATCGGTGTCATCCCCCAGGCGCTCGTCGACCGCGAGCTCGCCCATCCTGGGGTGACCGAGCTGCGCATCACCGACTCCATGCACGAGCGGAAGGCGATCATGGCGTCGATGGCGGACGGCTTCGTGGCGCTCCCGGGGGGTGCCGGCACGCTCGACGAGCTGTTCGAGGCATGGACCTGGACGATGCTCGGGATCCACCTCAAGCCATGCGCGGTCCTCGACGTCGCGGGTTTTTATGGGGGCCTTCGGTCCCACGTGACGCGCATGACCGACGCCGGCTTCATCCGTCCGGAGCATGCGCAAGGTCTCCTGTTCGCCTCGGACGGGGAGGCGTTGCTCGACGCGATGGCGCGTTGGCGGGCGCCGCTGCCCAAGTGGACGACGGAGCCGCCCGGCCCCTGACGCCGATGGGCTAGGATCAGGCCGCCAAGGTCGGTCGACAGGAAGGGACGTGATGGGCACCAGCTCGATCCCCGGTCCCGACACCCTCGAGCAGGGTCCGAGGGACGCATCGTGACCCTCGGACGACGGCTCAGCACGGGGTTCGGGGGCGCCCGATGACCGAGGTCGTGACGCTCGGTGAGTGCCTCATCTCCTTCATCGCCACCACACGTGGGCCGATGACCGATGCCGAGACCTTCCAGCGCACCGTGACCGGGGCGGAGGCGAACGTAGCGGTCGGCCTCGCCCGGCTGGGCCGGTCTGTCGCGTACCTCGGTCGGATCGGGGACGATCCGTTCGGCAGCACGGTGCGACGCCGGCTCCGGGGCGAAGGCGTGGATGTCTCGCGGCTCGTGACCGACGGCGCCGGACCGACCGGCGTCATGTTCCGGGAGCTGCGTGACCTGGTGCCGATGGACGTCATCTATCACCGCGCGGGTTCGGCGGCCTCGAGACTGGGCCCCCTGGACATCGATGGCGCCGCCGACCTCATCCAGGGTGCGCGGTGGCTGCATATCACCGGCATCACCCCCGCGCTATCGGCATCCGCGGCGATGGCCGTGGAGCGCGCCATCGAGCTCGCACATGACGGCGGCGCCACGGTCAGCCTGGACCTGAACATCCGGCGCCGCCTCTGGCCGGAGGCGGAGGCCGCCCGGGTGCTGCGGGCCCTGGCCCGGCGGTGCCACGTGGTCCTCGGCGGACTCGACGAGGTCGCGCTCGTTGGCGGGCTCGCCGACACGCTCGAGGCGAGCGGTCACATGGCCCCGGAGCGGGCCGCCGGATCGCTCCTCGGCGACGCCACCGACCGGGTCGTGGTGAAGCTCGGCGCGGACGGTGCGCTCGAGCGGCGACGCGATGGCTCGACCACCAGGGCCGATGGCCGCGCGGTGCCGCGCGTCATCGATCCGGTCGGCGCGGGCGATGCCTTCACGGCCGGGTATATCGCGCTCTCCCTGGAGGGGGCCCCCGCGGCGTCGACGCTTCGTGCCGGGAACGCCTGCGGTGCGGTCGCGGTGGTATCCGTCGGAGACCTCGCCGGGTTGCCCACTCGGACCGAGCTCGGGACATTGCTGGGGGATCCGGGAGGGCCGGACACGACCCGATAGCGGCAGCCCGGGCCCCACATCGGGCCCCACATCGGTGGACTGCGGCGCTAGACTGGCTGGAAACGTGTGCAGCCCGGTCGGCGAACCACGGCTGCCTGGGTCCTGGCGGACCTCGGGCAGGGAGTCGCGGGCGATGAACGTCGTTCAGCCCTGGAGGAGCCCGAAGCGCATGGACAAGATCGCGAAGGTCGAACCGATCCCGGTCAGCTATCCGGAGCCCAACGACTTCAACGCGCTCCGACACCTGTGCCTGGTGAAGATCACCACCGATGATGGGGTCGTGGGATGGGGGGAATCCATCACCCAGTTCCCGGAGGCGAACTTCGCGGTCAAGGCCATCATCGAGGGCATGGCGGAGCGCGTCGTGGGCCGGGACCCGCTCGAGAACGGCGCCATCTGGCATGCCATCCGGGACAAGGCCTGGTGGTATGGCTATGGCGGTGGCATCGCGAGCTACGCGGTCGCTGCCATCGATATGGCGCTCTGGGACATCAAGGGCAAGTTGCTGAACACGAGCGTGCTCAACCTCATCGGCGGATCGGTCCACGAGAAGCTGCCCGTGATCGCGTCCTGCCACGCCCACTACGAGGACATCGGCGCCATGGTCGAGGAGGCCCAGGAATGGGTCGCGCCCGGCCTCCATGGTGTCAAGGTCGGCTTCGGTAAGCGCGGCGATGCCCGCCTGGGCTATGAGCACGATCGCGACGTGGAGTACATGCGCAGGATGCGCGAGGGCCTTGGCCCCAAGGCGTGGCTCATGATCGACTGCGGCTGGAACGTCAAGTGGGACGTCACCACCGCCGTCCGCCGCGTCCAGGCGTTCGAGGAGTACGACCTCGCCTGGATCGAGGAGCCGCTCGGCGCCTGGGATCCCGAGGGCTACGCGAACCTGCGCGGCAAGACCACGACGCTCATCGCGTACGGCGAGAAGGAGTGGAACATCGACGGTTTCGAGCGGGTGCTCCAGACCGGCACGGTGGATGTCGTCGGCATCGACCCGGGACGCGCCGAGGGTATCACCGGCTTCAAGCGGGCGGCTGAGCGCATCGAGTACTACCGGCGGCAGGCCAACGCCCATGCCTGGTCGAGCGCGATCTGCTCCGCGGCGAGCCTGGCCATGAGCTTCAGCTCGCCGGCGTTCAAGCTGTTCGAGTTCAAGCCGCTGCGCAACCCGATGCAGCACGAGCTCGTGACCGAGCCCTTCGAGCATATCAACGGGTGGGTCTATCCACCCACCCGGCCTGGCCTGGGCATCGAGGTCATCGAGGAGGTCGTGGACCGGTATCGCAGCGAGAAGGTCCTGGCGGGGGTCTGACAGCAGCCCGATCCGGGCGCAGGGAGGTTGGTGCGATGACCTGGAGCGTGGGCGCCGGTCTGGATGGCAAGGGCGTCATCGTCACGGGGGCGGCAGGCGGCATCGGCAAGGCGGTCGCGCACGCGTTCTCGACCACGGGCGCGAAGGTGATGGCGGTCGATCTCGACCTCGCCCGGACCCAGGAGGTCGTCGATGGCCTCGAGGGCAGCGGCCACGTGGCGCTTGCCGCCGACCTGGGTGACCTGTCGGGACACGCGGCGCTCGTGGCGCGTGCGCGCGAGGAGCTGGGCAACCTGTATGTGCTCGCCAATCTCGCGGCGGTGCTGCGGCGCCGAGGCAGCCTCGACGAGGTGACGGAGGAGGACTGGGACTTCCAGCACGGCATCAACCTCAAGGCGGCGTTCTTCCTCTGTCGGGCAGCGGGCAACGCGATGATCGAGCAGGGCAAAGGCGGACGGATCATCACCTTCAGCTCCCAGGGATGGTGGACCGGGGGGTTCGGCGGCTCCGTGGCGTATGCCGCGACCAAGGGCGGCGTCACGAGCATGACCCGCGGGCTGGCTCGCACGTTCGGTGCCCATGGCATCACGGTCAACACCGTCTCGCCGGGCCAGGTCCACACCCCGATGCTCATGACCGGCCTCTCGCCCGAGGTCTACGAGTCGATGAAGAAGCAGACGCCCCTGGGTTACGTCGCGGAGCCCGAAGAGGTGGCCGGACCGGTCGTGTTCCTGGCGTCCGACCATGCCAGGTACATCACCGGCTCGACGATCAACGTCTCCGGTGGCTTCCTGATGTATTGATGCCCCGAGGCATCGGGGCGTGACCGACCCGGTCCTGCCTGGCGCTCCGGAGTCCCCCACCGGGGAGTTCGCGGGCCGCCGGGTCGTGGTCACCGGGGCCGGCTCCGGGATCGGTCTTGCCACGGTACGGCTGGCCGTCGCCCGTGGCGCGAGCGTCCTGGGCGCCGCCCGGTCGGAGGTGAGCCTCGCGGCGATCGCGGCCGCGGGCGCGGAGCCCCTCGCGGTGGATGTGAGCGTGACCGCGGACTTGACGCGGCTGGTGGCCGCCGCAGGGGGGAGATGCGACCACCTGGTCACCAGCCACGGCGAGACGATGGGCCAACCCATCGACCGGGTCACCGGGGCCGATTTCGATCGGTCGGTCTCGGTCAATCTGCGCTCCGTCTTCTTCCTGTTGCAGGCATTCGCCCCTGTCCTCCCCGACCACGGCTCCATCGTCACCGTCGCCTCGACCGCCGCGAAGACGGGCGCCATCCCGGAGGTGGCCGTCTATGCGGCTGCCAAGGCCGGCGTCCTGTCGCTCACCCGGAGCTTCGCGTCCGCGCACGCGGCGCGCGGCATGCGGGTCAACTGCGTCGTGCCGGGCATCATCGACACGCCGATGCAGCGGCGGTTCCTGGAGCTCAACGCACCGCTGCGGCACATGAGCGTCGCGGCGCTCGACGCCGAGCGCCTGGCGGCCACCCCGATGCGTCGTGCTGGCACGCCCGACGAGGCAGCCGAGGTCATCCTCTTCCTCCTCTCGGCGCGGGCGGGCTATCTCACCGGACAGGCCATCAACGTCGCGGGCGGCTTCGTGACGTGGTGAGCGGGATGCGCGTGATGGAGCTGCCGGGCGTGGAGCAGCCGCTCCGACCGGCATCCCGGCCGATCCCCGAACCGGGGCCCGGCGAGGTGCGCCTCCGGGTCGAAGCCTGCGGGGTGTGCGGCTCGGACCACTTCCTCCAGGCCGGCGGTTTCGGTCCGCGGATCCGCTTCCCGATCGTGCCCGGGCACGAGGCGGCCGGCCGGATCGACGCCCTGGGTGACAGCATCGAGGGCTGGGCGGTGGGTGACCAGGCCGCCATCTACTACATCACGACACCGGCCGGCGACCCGTGGGCAGCCGGTGGTCGACCGAACATCAGCCCGCACGTCACCCGGATGGGCGTCGACGTCGATGGCGCCTTTGCCGAGTACGTCATCCGGCCGGTGGAAGCGCTCGTCCGGCCGCGGGCACCGGTGCCGCCGGAGGTGCTCGCGGTCCTCACCGACGCGGTCGCGACGCCCATCCATGGCCTGAAACGGATCGCACGGCTCCAGCCCGGGGAGTCGCTCGTGGTCCTGGGGGTCGGCGGCCTGGGATCGAGTGCGGTGCAGCTGGGCAAGGCATTCGGTGCCCGGGTCATCGCCGTCACTCGTTCGGTCGCCAAGCAGGAGCTCGCCCGTCGCCTGGGTGCCGATGAGATCGTCGCGGCCGCGGACGAGGACCCGGTCGCGGCCGTCCGGGCGCTGACCAGCGGTCACGGGGCGGATGTCGTCATCCAGCTCGTCGGGGACGCACGCGCGGATGAGCAGGCGATCGCGATGGGGGCTCCCGGCGGGCGGGTCGTGCTCATCGGCGCCGCCATCGAGCCATTCAGCGTTCGGGCGGCGGATATCTTCTGGCGCGAGCTGTCGGTCCTGGGCTCACGTGGCTTCGTGCCCGACGATATCCGTGACGCCATCGACCTGTACCTGGGTGGCACCCTCGATGTCAGCCACCTCGTGGCACGGGTCCGCCCCCTCGAGGAGGCCAACGAGGCCCTCGACGACCTCGTCGCAGGGCGTGTCTTTCGGAGCGTGCTCATCCCTTGATGATGGGCGTGCGGTCGATGTCGAGGATCGGGTGCCGGCTCCGACCTATCGCTGACAGGCAGCCAGCAGGCGCGGCCCGAAGACACGATCGTCCGGCATCGGACGGCATCACGAAGGAGACCATCCGGTGGGCAAGATCACCCCGTTCCTCTGGTTCGACGGCGACATCGAGCAGGTGCTTGACTTCTACGCCTCGGTGTTCGAGCACATGCACATCGGTGATGTCTCGCGGTACGCTGAAGGTGCGCCGGTCGCCGCTGGCACGGTGATGTCCGCGAGGTTCGAGCTGGAGGGCCAGGAGTTCATCGCCCTCAACGGTGGCCCCGGCCACGGGTTCACCGACGCCATCTCGTTCTTCGTCCGAGCGGATACCCAGGCCGAGATCGACCGCCTGTGGGATCGACTGACCGAGGACGGTGGCGAGCCCGGGCAGTGCGGCTGGCTCAAGGACCGATTCGGGCTGTCGTGGCAGGTCATCCCCTCGGCACTCACCGACCTGCTCACCGACCCCGATGCCGGGCGTGCCGGTCGGGCGATGCGGGCCATGCTCCAGATGCGCAAGATCGACATCGCCGCGCTGGAGGCTGCCGCCGACGGCGCGTGAGCCGCAGACGGCGCGCCACGGGCGTACCCGCGGGCGCCCATGACCTCAGTCGGCGTCGATGGTCAGCGAGCCCGACCCCGCACCGGGTGCAAGGTAGCTGCGCAGACCCTCGTCGAGCAGCGTGAGTCGCCGGGGCATCCGGTCCATCAGTGGCCGGATGTCCACGATCGCGGCCTGGTTGATGAAGTCGATGGCTGCCGGCGTGATTGGTGGCGACGGCAGCAGCGTCAGGGGCGCAGCCATCAGCTTGATGAGCGGCGTCGGGCCGGGGATGATCGGTCGTCGCAGCTCGGCGGCCGCCAGAGCCCGACCGATGACCTGGCGCATCGAGAGCGTCTCCGGACCCCCGATCTCGAACACCTGTCCGACGGCCGCGGAATCGACCAGGCTGTCTGCGGCGAGACGCGCGATGTCGGCCACGAATACCGGCGCGAGCTGCTGGGTGCCCAGGTTGGTCATGGGCACCATCCGCGATCTCCGGGCGAACCCCACGAACCGGTTGAGTGAGACATCCCCCGGGCCGTAGATCCAGGTCGGCCGGATGACCGTCCAGGTGAGCTGGCCGCGGCGGACGGCCTCCTCGGCGCGCCACTTGGCCCGGAACCAGTGACGCTTCGCGTCGGGTGCCGCCCCGGCGCCGGAGATGTAGACCACCCGGGCCACGCCGGCGGTTCGCGCTGCCGCGATGAGGTGCTCGGTACCCTCGGCGTCCACCGCCTCGAACGTGCGGCCCTTGCGCGGCGCCTCGATGGGAGAGTTCGGGAAGGCGAGTGCGATGACCAGCTGGTCGATCCCAGCGAGTGCTGCGGCCAGCCCACCGGGCTGGGTCACGTCGGCGGTACGCATCTCCACGTCATCGGGGAGCGGGCCACGCGCGGCCTCACCGCGGTGCGACAGCACGACCACGTGGTGGCCTCGACGATGCAACTCTGCCGCGATCGCGCCGCCCACGAACCCCGTGCCGCCCGCGACTGCGATGCGCCGCTCATCCGTTGTGGGGCTCGACATCGCGAAGACAGCGTCGATCGTCCGCTCGCGGTGGCGGAAGATGCGTTCCAGCTCGCCCCGGACGACGAGCCGGTGCGCCACGTCACCGAGTGGCCCGAGTGGCAGCTGATACTCGATCGTGTCCGAGACGCGCGTCCCAGCGTCGACCGCTTCGAAGTCATGCGTGTGTTCCCAGCGGCGATAGGGTCCGCGGAGCTGGACGTCCGTGAACCGATGCGGCGGATCGAAGCTGGTGATCCCTGTACGCCAGGTCACCGGGATGCCCAGCAGCGGTCGGAGCCGATAGTCGAGTCGCAGCCCATCGCGCATCTCGAAGTCGTCGGACAGGAACTCGAAGCCCATGCTCGGCGGCGTGATGCGCCCAAGGTTGCGGGGCTCGGCGAAGAAGCGGAAGACATCCTCGATGGGACGGGCGATGGTCTGGCTCGCCCGCAGGATATGGGTGCTCATGGGTCGGACTCGCGTGTGACGGGTTCGTACAAGGTCTGTCGAAGACAGTAGGCGTCTTCACCATCACCTGTCAAGTGTTTGTCCATGGTATTGTCACCAACCATGTACACCATCCGCCAGGCGTCGATCCGCTCGGGCATCCCCGTGGCCCTGCTCCGCCAATGGGAGCGACGCTACGGGATCGTCCAGCCAGCCAGGACGGCATCCGGGTACCGCCTCTACGACGACGCGGCCATCACCCGCCTGCGTCGGATGCGGTCACTGGTGGACGATGGCTGGACGCCCAGCGCAGCGGCGGCTGCCTTGCTCGCCCGGGACGATGCCCCGGGACGATCGACCCGGCAGGGGGGTGCACCAGATGCCCCGGCGACCGATGCCGTGGGCGCGGACCTCGTGGTAGCCCTTGGGGCAGCTGCCGGGTCCCTGGACATGGCCCGGATGGACGCGGTGCTGGATGAGATGTTCGTGCGCGGCTCGTTCGAGCACGCCATGGAGCAGCTCGTGCTGCCGGCCCTGCGTCGGATCGGGGATGCCTGGGCAGCCGGACGTGGGGACGTCGCGGCGGAGCATGTCGCCAGTCACGCCATCCTCCGTCGCCTGGGTGCCGCGTACCAGTCGGCGGGTCGGGTCACGCCAGGGCGCCGGCCAGTCCTCGTGGGCCTGCCGCCGGGTTCCCGGCATGAGCTGGGGGCACTGGCCTTCAGCGTCGCCGCGCGGCGCTCCGGGCTGCCGGTGCTGTTCCTCGGAGCCGACCTGCCCGCGCAGGACTGGGCCGACGCCCTGACCCAGAGCGACGCCGTGGCGGCGGTCATCGGGGTCGTGAGCCCGGCCGATATCGGACCGGCGCTGGATGTCGCCGGAGCCCTCGACACGGCCCGACCGGACCTGATCATCGCCTTCGGCGGGCCGGCCAGCCCAGCCATCCCAGGTACGGATACGCATCATCGACTGCCCCAGGGACTGACAGCGGCGGTCGATATGCTGGCAGCGTCGATCGCTGGCGAGCCGGCCACCGGCGCGCGGAGGCCGTCCGTCCCCCGACCCTAGGACGCCCCTAGGACTCGGCCCGGCCCGACGACTGCGGGTCGAGCGCCGACCGAGTGATCGACTCGTTCGCGCCAGCTGCGCGTGCCCGGCTCGCGCGTGCCATCGCCTCCTGGTGATCGAGCATCGCATCCATCCGTCGACCCTCGATCTCCTCCGATCGCAGCCAGGCGAAGACGGCGAGGACCATCGCGACGAAGAACGCCAGGTCGCCGCCCGCCCACATGATGCCGCCGGCCCACGCCTGATCGTCGATGGCTGTCTGGCCCCAGGTCCGCTGGAGCGTCGCGTAGTGGTGGTAGAGCACGGTCGTGGCGGAGAAGATGGCCAGGCCCAGGAAGGAGCTGAAGGGCATCCCGACCATGAGGTAGCCGATGCGCATCGGGTGCGACAGACGTCTGGGCGCCGGGTCGACACCGATCACCGGCCACCAGAAGAGCAGCGCCGAGGCTACGTAGAGCAGGTGCTCGAAGTCGTGGATGATCGGGTTCTCGAGCGCCGCGTCGAACAAGGGGCTGAAATGGCTCGTCCACATCACGACCGCGAACAGCGTCCAGGCCACGAACGGGTTGCTGAGCGTCCGGACCACGCGCGAATGGAGCACGGGCAGGATCCAGCGCTTGCGCACCTCCGGGGACGACGCCCGAAGCAGCAGGGTCACGGGCGCGCCCAGGAGGAGTAGGGGTGCCGCGACCATGGTCAGCAGCAGGTGCTGGGTCATGTGCACCGTGAACAAGGTCGTGTCGTAGGCGCCGATGACCGATTGCGTGGAGAGCAACAGGACGCCCAGGCCGGCCATCCAGCACCAGACGCGGCGGCGCGGCACCGGGCTGGCGGGATGCGCCTCGTTGACTGACCGGACGAGCGTCAGGTACGCCCACGCCGCCAGCAGCATCGGCAGCCAGACCTCGATATCGAACGACCAGCCCGTGAGCAGCATCCCCAGATCCGGCGGCGCGGGGGCGATGCCGTGGGCGGCCGCGACCCCCGGGAGCGTCATGACACCGACCGCGGCGAGCCCCGCGGACGTGGTCGCGAGCGTCAAGCGCCCGCGATGGCCGGGATGCGTCCCCCCGGCACCCTCGATGCCGGGCTTTCGACGAGGGCGGGACCGCGCCGGAGTACAGCCTACGGAGCGGGACATCACGCCGTATCATAGGCCGGTCCTTGCCCGGCTCAGGAATTCACGGGGGAGTCCTTGCGCGTCATCTCCGCGGCTCGCGCCGCGACCCGGTACCTGTCGTGGATCGGTCTCGCGACGCTGGCGGCCCTGGTGCTGATGGGTTGCGCCACGCGCAGCGACGACCATCCGACCAGCGCTGGCACGCCCGCGATCCTGCCGGGCACGGTGGTCACGGAGCAGGGCCGGCAGGCGGCCGATCTGTACCTGCCAATCTTCATCATCGCGTGCATCGTGTTCGTGCTCGTGGAAGGGCTGCTGATCACCGTCGCGATCCGCTTCCGACGCAAGCGCGGCGACACGGAACTGCCCGGCCAGCGTCACGGCAACAACGTCCTGGAGGTCCTCTGGACGGCCATTCCCGCAGTGGTGGTGCTGGCCCTCTTCCTGGTCTCCACCAGCGTGCTGCTCAAGGTGGATACCCTCGCTGCGAATCCCGCCGTCACCGTGGACGTGACCGGTTTCCAGTGGCAGTGGACCTTCGACTACAAGGACCAGGGGCTGAGCTTCACGGGTGCCGGCAAGGACGGCCCGGAGATGGTGGTGCCCGTCAACGAGACCATCGACATCCGGCTCCATGCCAATGACGTCATCCACTCGTTCTACGTGCCCCAGTTCTTCCGGAAGCTCGACGTGGTCCCCGGACGTGTCAACGAGTTCCAGGTCAAGGTGCTCGAGCAAGGCACGTTCGGCGGGCAATGCGCCGAGTTCTGTGGCCTCTCTCATTCGGACATGTATTTCACCGTCCGTGCCGTCGACCGGGCCACGTTCGACCAGTGGGTCGCCGATGAACAGGTCAAGGCGGCCGCCACACCGGAGCCGGTCCCCAGCGCGGGCCCCGGCGGGCCGGCCGCGACGACCCTCAGCGTCAGCGCCTCGAACAACCTGCACTTCGACCAGTCGGCGCTGAGCGCTCCAGCGGACCAACCGCTGACCATCGACTTCGCCAACGATGACCCGGTGAACCCGCACAACGTGTCCATCAAGGGCGCCAACCCCGACGGCACCGACTGGATCGGGTTGCCCATCGCCCAGGCAGGACAGAAAGCCGTCTACAAGGCCCCGCCACTCAAGGCCGGCACATACACCTTCTACTGCAGCGTGCATGCCAACATGACCGGCACGCTCACGGTCCAGTAAGCGAGGAACGGCATGGCTTCCACCGCGCTCCCGCAGGCCCGGTCCTACCGCAGGGCTGCGGTCTACGACTGGATCACCACCGTCGACCACAAGAAGATCGGGATCATGTACGTGGTCACGAGCTTCTTCTTCTTCCTTGTCGGGGGCGTGCTGGCTCTGGTCATCCGGAGCGAGCTCGCGGCTCCCGGACTGCAGTTCGTGAGCGAGGCGACGTACAACTCGATCTTCGGGCTGCACGCCATCAACATGATCTTCCTGTTCGTGATGCCGATGCTCACCGGGCTCGGCAACTACGTGGTGCCACTCCAGGTGGGCGCTGCGGACATGGCCTTCCCGCGCGTCAACGCGCTCTCGCTCTGGATCTTCCTCGCCGGCGGCCTGCTCATCGAGAGTTCGTTCCTGTTCGGTGGCTCACCCACCGGTTGGACGATGTACGCCCCCTTGTCCACCCACACGCCCGAGACCGGTGTGAACCTGCTGGTGCTGGGCCTGATCATGACCGGCATCAGCTCCATCCTGGGCTCCATCAACTTCCTGGTGACCATCTTCCGGCTGCGCGCGCCCGGCATGGGCCTGCTGCGGATGCCGATGTTCTGCTGGGCGCAGCTGGTCACGAGCGTGCTGCTGCTGTTCTCCATCCCGGTGGTCACCGCGGGCCTGATCATCGATCTTCATCGACCGGAACTACGGCGGTGGCTTCTTCGAACCGTCGCTGGGTGGCAATCCGATCCTGTGGCAGCACGTGTTCTGGTTCTTCGGCCACCCCGAGGTGTACATCCTCATCCTGCCGGCGTTCGGCATCGTGAGCGAGATCGTGCCCGTCTTCTCGCGCAAGCCGCTGTTCGGGTACAAGGCATTCGTCATCGCCACCGCGTCCATCGGTGCCCTGGGCTTCACGGTCTGGGCCCACCACATGTTCACGACGGGCGCGGTCTACCTGCCGTTCTTCAGCTTCTTCACATTCCTCATCGCGGTCCCAACCGGCATCAAGTTCTTCAACTGGCTGGCCACGATGTGGGGCGGCAAGCTCAGCTTCGACACACCGATGCTGTACGCCTGTGGCTTCATCGCCCTCTTCCTCATCGGCGGCCTCGATGGCGCGTTCCTCGCGGTCGTGCCCTTCGACTTCATGGTCCAGGACACCTACTGGGTCGTCTCGCACATCCACTACGTCCTGGTCGCGGGCTCGGTATTCGCGATCTTCGCCGCGCTGTTCTACTGGTTCCCCAAGATGACCGGTCGCAAGCTGGACGAGCGGCAGGGCAAGATCCAGTTCTGGCTGCTGTTCATCGGCACCAACCTGGCCTTCTTCCCGCAGCACCTCCTGGGCCTCGATGGCATGATCCGGCGCATCGCCGATTACTCCGCGAATGCCGGCTGGACCGAGCTCAACTTCCTGTCCACGGTCGGCGCCTTCGTCATCGCCGTGGGCGTCATGTTCTTCATGTGGAACGTGTTCAGCACGCTGCGCAAGCCGGCCGACGCCGGTGACGACCCGTGGGATGCCAACACCCTGGAATGGGCCACGACGAGCCCGCCGCCCGTCTACAACTTCGACCACCTGCCGCCGGTCCGCTCGGAGCGCCCGGTGTTCGACCTGAAGCATCCCAACGCCGGCCACGCTGCGGGCGCGAGCCTCGCCACGACGGAGGGATCGGTCCAGTGACCGCCCCCGTCGATGGCCTGACAGCGGGTCATGGACTCCGAGACCGACTCCAGCCATGGCTCCAAGGGGATGGACATCGCCCTCATGGGCATGCTCCTGTTCATCGCCAGCGAGGTCATGTTCTTCGCGGCCCTGTTCGGGGTCTACTTCAACGTCCGGGCGACCGCCGCGGTGTGGCCGCCGGAAGGTACCGACTTCATCAGCTGGCAGGGCAGCGGCCTCTTCGGCCTTGGCCTCTCGGTGCTCATCACCATCATCCTGGTGAGCAGCTCGTTCACGATGCAGTGGGCCACCGACCAGATCCGCAAGGGCGACCGGACGGGCATGAACCGGGGACTCGCGGTCACCCTGGGCCTGGGCATCGCGTTCCTGTGCCTGATGATGTTCGAGTACTACATGCTCGTGAACACGGATGACTTCGGCATCAACAGCGGCGTCTATGGATCGCTGTTCTATGTCATGACGGGCTTCCACGGTGCCCACGTCCTGGGCGGCATCGTGGGCATCGCGGTCGTGCTCGCGCGTGGCATGCGCGGCCAGTTCTCGAAGGAGCATCACGTCGCGGTGGAGGCGGTCCACTATTACTGGCACTTCGTCGACGTGGTCTGGGTGTTCCTGTTCCTGACCATCTACGTGCTGCGGTAAGCGGGAGACCAGCCGATGTTCAACTGGCGGAACACCTTCGTCGTGGGGGCGTTCTTCGTACTCGTCGGCATCCTCTACTTCGTGACCCAGGGTGCCGGGAGCTGCGCTCCCGACATGACCCATTGCGCGAGCCGGACCCTCGACCTCACGGGTGTGCTGATGCTCATCCTGGCGGGTGTTGCGATGGTGTTCGGGCTGGCGGTGCTCGTCCGCGGCTCCCGCGACGCATGAGGACCAGCGCGGCCTTCCGGAGCTGATCGGCGACCATGGATCTCTGGAGCTCGACCCTCGACCTCGTCAGCCAGATCGTCACGCCCCTCTGGGCGACGCTGCTGCAGTACATCCCGCTGCTCTTCGTCGGGCTGTTGCTGCTGACGCTGCTGGGTCTGGCGAGGGCATGGCATCGCAACGCGGCGCATAACGCGTCACGCGTGCCGCGGCCCCTGCCGGCGGGCCCGGTCCCGAGTGGTGTGCACATGCCCAGCGGATCGTTGTGGCCCTTCGTGGCGCCCATCGGGCTGGTGCTCATCTTCTTCTCGCTCGCGGTCGGCGGCGGCGAGGGCGTCTTCCTGAACATCCCCATCGCGGTCACAGGCGTGCTCATCGGGGTCATCGGCGCCGCCGGCTGGTATCGGGACGCCAACCGCGAGTACGAGCAGATCGACGCCCATGATCACGGCCTGCGGCTGGCGGCCGAGACCCACAGCACACCGGCGCCCGTGGTCATCCCCGAGGGTATCCATATGCCGGGTCCCAGCCCGTGGCCCTTCCTCGCACCCATCGGGCTGTTCTTCGTCTTCCTGGGCCTGGTCCTGGGCCCGCTGCTCATCGTTGCCGGCGCCGTGATGGCCGTCGCCGCGGCCGCCGGCTGGTACCTCGACGCCAATCGGGAGTTCGTGCAGGTGGAAGCCGGCCACGAGGCCGAACCGGTGACCCGCGATCCGGTCAAGGTGTTCCCCCACAAGCTGGTGCCGGTGTTCGCGGGGGTCGCCGTGTTCGCGATCCTGCTGACGCTCGGCCCCTGGCTGCTGACGTTCCTGCCTCAGCAGGCTGCGGCCGGCGACCAGGGACCGCCCGCGACGACCACGCCATACCTGTCCGCGTCCGCGGCGACCCACTTCGACCAAGGTCAGATCGTCGATCCCGGCCAACACCCCGGTGACGCTGACGTTCGACAACAAGCAGGACGGCGTCCCCCACAACGTCCATGTGGAGGACCCCGCAACGAAGGGCTCATACGTGTTCGCGGGCGAGGACGTCACCGGCGTCGCGACCATCGAGTATCAGCTGCCGCCCCTGCCAGCTGGCACGTATACCTACGTCTGCACCATCCACCCGCCGATGACCGGGACGCTCGTCGTCAAGGCGGGACCGCCGCCGACATCCTGAGCGACATCGGTCGCCGCCGCGCCGTCATCGTGGCCGCCGCGGCGGTCACGGTGGTCGTGCTCGCCGCCGTCCTTTTCGTGCCCCTGGGCGGCGCGGCACCGAGCCCATCGCCGGGCGGATCGGGGCCCATCTTCGTCGGTGGCTCGCCGCTCCTGGGCAAGCCGGCGCCGGCCATCGCCCTCAACGATCTCGATGGCAAGGCCGTGACGCTCGCGGACCTTGCGGGCCGCCCGGTGGTGGTCAACATCTGGGCCAGCTGGTGCGTCCCCTGCCGAGGCGAGTTCCCGTTGCTCGTCGGTGCCTACGGCGAGTACCGCGACCGAGGGCTGGAGATCCTGGGCGTCGTGCACGATGACAGCGCCCCGAACGCCCGCGCATTCGCGCAGCAGCAGGGGGCGACCTGGCCGATGCTGCTCGATGATGCCGATACGGTATGGCACGACTACATCGGACTGGGGGTCCCCCAGAGCTATTTCATCGACGCGGACGGTATCGTGCGTGCCTTCAGCCTCGGACCATTCTCGACGGCAGGTCTGGCGGCCGACCTGGCGACGATCCTGCCACCCGCGGCCAGCCCAGGAGGGAGTTGAGCGATGACCACGCCGACACGCATCCGTTGGGGGCTGCTGGGCACGGGCGGTATCTGTCGCAAGCTGCTGGCCGGGGCCAGGCTGGCGAGCGGCCTCGACGTCGTGGCAGTGGGCAGCCGCACCGATGCGCGGGCTCGCCAGTTCGCTCGCGACAACGGCATCGGCCGCGCGCACGGCAGCTATGAGGCGCTGCTTGCGGACCCGGAGGTGGATGCCGTGTACATCAGCCTGCCGAACTCGCTCCATCACGAGTGGACGATGCACTCGCTCGCCGCGGGCAAGCATGTGCTGTGCGAGAAGCCGTATACCCGCCGACCCGCGGAGGTCGACGCGGCGTTCGACGCGGCCGAGCGTGCTGGCCTGGTCCTGGAGGAGGCGTTCATGTGGCGCCACACGCCCCAGGTGCGCCGGCTCCAGGAGTTGCTGCCCCGGATCGGTCCCCTGCGTACCATCCGGTCCACGTTCAGCTATGTCATCGATTCCGAGACCGATGTCCGGGTCGCGGGGCATCTCGATGGCGGGTCGCTCATGGATGTCGGCTGCTACTGCGTCAGCGGCGCGAGGCTCGTGGCCGGGGAACCAGAGCGGGTGATGGCCGAGCAGCTCTTCGATGCCAACGGGGTCGAGCGTCGGATGTCGGGGCTGATGCGTTTCGCCGGCGACGTCATGGCCACGTTCACCTGTGGCTTCGACTCAGCCACGCACGAGACGCTCGAGATCATCGGCCAGGACGGGCGCATCCTGCTGCCCGACCCGTGGCACTCGACGACCGGCGTCCTCTACCTCGACGACGAGCGGATCGTGGTCGAGCCGACGAACCCCTACCAGCTGGAGCTCGAGGATGTGGGCGCCGCCATCCGCGGCGAGCGGCCGCCGCTCCTGGGCAGGCCTGACGCGCTGGGCCAGGCACGCACCATCGACGCGCTATATCGCGCCGCTGACACCGGCCTGGCCGTCCAGCTTGCTCGGTGAGCGCTCACGCATGACGGTTCGATGCGCCAATGCTGGCCTGCTGCGATGATCAGCCGATGAGCGACAGGATCCGGACGGCCGCCGGTGTCATCGTCATCACGCTCCTCCTCGGAGCCGGGCCCGTGACGGCGGCCGGCGGTGGCACCACGGCCGTGACCACACCCAGGTTCGTCAAGGACAAGCGCGACGGCATCGACCACACCTACGACGGTGACCTCTTCTACGTCGGCGGCGGTGTGGCCTCGTTCGACTGCGATGACGACGGCCGCCCGGATCTGTACCTGGCCGGCGGTGACAACCCCGCCGCGTTGTATCGCAACGACAGCCCGGTGGGTGGCGCGCTGGCCTTCACGCAGCTGCCTGACCCTGCCACGGACCTGACATCGGTCCTGGGCGCATATCCCATCGACATCGATGGCGACGGCCGCATCGATCTTGCGGTCCTGCGCATGGGCGAGGATGTCCTCCTGCGCGGACTCGGCGGCTGTCGCTTCGAGCGGGCGAACGAGGCCTGGGGCTTCGCAGGGGGCGACGCGTGGACCACGGCCTTCAGCGCCACCTGGGAGGGTGACGCCGCCCTGCCGACGCTCGCCTTCGGTGGCTACCTCGACACCAGTGAAGCGGCGACACCCGATGACATGTGCCTCGATGACCAGCTCTTCCGACCCGACGCGGCGGAAGGTGGCTACGCACCGCCCATCGCGCTGAGCCCTTCCTATTGCACGCTGTCGATGTTGTTCAGCGACTGGAGCCGGACTGGCCAGCGCGACCTGCGAGTGACCAACGATCGTCACTACTACCGCGACGGCACCGACCAGCTGTGGCGCATCGTGCCAGGCGAGCCACCCACGCTGTACACGGCGGCCGATGGCTGGAAGGACCTCCAGGTCAACGGCATGGGCATCGCCACCTACGACGTCAACGACGACGGCTATCCGGAGTACTACCTGACCAACCAGGGCGAGAACCAGCTGGAGACGCTCGCCGATGGCCCGAGCACGCCCACGTTCGTGAACATGGGATATCCGATCGGGGTGAGCGCACAGAAGCCGTTCACGGGGGGTGACCCGTTGCCATCGACCGCCTGGCATCCCGAGTTCGCCGACGTCAACAACGACGGCCATGTCGACCTGTTCGTGTCCAAAGGCAACATCGGTGGCGTGCCGGACTACGCCGCCAAGGACCCCAGCAACCTGCTCCTGGGCACGCCCGATGGCACGTTCGTGGAGCGCGCCAAGCAGGCCGGCATCCTGTCCTACAAGCTCGGGCGAGGTGCCGCCCTCGTGGACCTCAACCTCGATGGGCTGCTGGACCTGGTCCAGGTCGACCGGGGAGATCCGGTCACGGTCTGGCGCAACATGGGTGCCGGCTCCGCGAAGAAGGCCAAGCCGCTTGGTCATTGGGTAGGGGTCGAGCTCGAGCAGCCCGGGCCGAACCACGATGCGATCGGTGCCTGGATCGAGGTCCGCACCGGCGACCAGGTCCAGCGCCGGGAGCTGACCATCGGTGGCGGGCACACGGGCGGCCAGCTCGGCCCGGTGCATTTCGGGCTGGGCGACGCTACCGACGCCCAGGTGCGGGTCCAGTGGCCCGACGGCGAGTGGAGTGACTGGCTGCCCCTGGGCATCGACGAGGTCCGGAGCTTGACACGTGGGGCGACCAGCACGGTCCCCCTCCAGCTGCCCAGGTAGCGAGGGATCGGATGCTTCGAGCCCAGGTCGCACGCGTCGACCTGCCCCCATTGACCATGCCCACCAGCATGCCCGCGCTGTCACCGGCCATCCATCACGCACGCCTGGGGCGCCTGCGTGCGCTGGCCGGCGAGCGTGACTACGACCGCGTCGTGCTGTATGCGGACCGCGAGCACAGTGCCAACATGAGCTACCTCACCGGGTTCGATCCCCGGTTCGAGGAGGCCATCCTCATCGTCGGCAGCGACGCGGACCCGGCCATCCTGGTCGGCAATGAATGCTTCGGCATGGCTGGGGCCGCCCCGGTCGCCATGCGCCGCCACCTGTGGCAGGACCTGAGCTTGCCCAACCAGCCACGCGACCGCTCCCGGACGCTGGCCCAGATCCTGGGTGACGAGGGGGTCGTCGCGGGGGCCCGGATCGGCCTCATCGGCTGGAAGAGCTATGGCGATCCGGCCTGGCTCGACGCCCCGTCGTACCTCGCCGATGAACTGCGGCGACTGGTCGGGCCGAGCGGTGGCGTGGTCAACGCCGCGGACCTGCTCATCGATCCGGCCTCCGGGTTGCGGACCAGCAACGAGGTCGACCAGATCGCGGCGTTCGAGTACGCCTCCTGCCAGACATCGGACGGCGTGCGCCGGCTGCTGTTCGGGCTGCATCCCGGCATGACCGAACAGGAGGGGGTCCGGCTGCTGCGCTGGAACGGCTCGCCGCTCTCCTGTCACGTGATGCTGAGCGCCGGTCCGCGCGCGACACTGGGTCTGCTGAGCCCGGGTGACCGGCCCATCGAGGTCGGCGACCAATTCACCACCGCATTCGGCATCTGGGGCGCCCTCACCTGCCGCGCCGGCTTCGTGGTGGAGGATGCGTCGGGGCTGCCACCGGACATCCGGGACTATCTCGACCGGCTCGTGGGGCCTTACTTCGAGGCGGTCGCGGAGTGGTACGAGACCATCTGCATCGGTCTGCCCGGTGGCGCGCTCCAGGCGATCATCGACCGGCACCTGGGCGACCCATTCTTTGGCATCTTCCTCAACCCCGGCCACCTGCTGCACCTCGACGAGTGGGTCGCCTCGCCCGTCTACCCCGGGTCGCAGGTGCCACTCCGGTCGGGCATGGTGTTCCAGGTGGACATCATCCCCGCCACCGGCACCGCCCACTTCACGACCAACATCGAGGACGGCATCGCGCTCGCCGACGCGCCGCTGCGTGACGAGCTTGCGACGCGCTACCCGGACGCCTGGGCACGTATCGGCATCCGACGGGCGTTCATGCGCGAGGCACTCGGCATCACCCTCCAGCCAGAGGTGTTGCCGCTATCCAATATCCCGGCCTATCTGCCGCCGTTCCTGTTGCGTCCTGACCACGTGATGACGCTCGCGGGTCGCTGACCGCCTCCCGATCGCACCTCGATCGGCTCCCACCTGTTCCGACCTTGACACCTGGCGTCCTTGCATGCGGTAATCTCCAGTCGGAGAAGACGGCGACCCAGCCGTCGCAGGAGGAGACCAGATGCATAACGCCAAGCGAGGCCTGTTCGGCTTCGGAGCCGCGGCAGTCGTCGCGGCAAGTCTTATCTCGACGGGCGCGATGGCGCAGTCACCCGCCGCGTCGGGTGGCGCGGACAAGCTCATCGTGGGCGTGTCCTGGAACAACTTCAACGAGCCCCGCTGGGCCGCCTTCGACGAGCCGGCCATCAAGGCCGCCCTCGCCGCCGCGGGCGCGGAGTACATCTCGACGGACGCTGCGTCCTCGGCAGAGCAGCAGCTCACCGATGTCGAGAACCTCATCTCGCAGGGCGCTGACGCCCTCATCATCCTGGCCCAGGACGGCACCGCCATCCTGCCCGCGGTCCAGGGCGCCATCGACCAGGGGATCCCGGTCGTCGCATATGACCGCCTCATCGAGAACGACAAGACGCTCTACCTGAGCTTCGACAACGTTGGTGTCGGCAAGATCATGGCCGAGACCATCTTCCCCCTCGTGCCCAAGGGCAACTACGCCATCATCAAGGGCAACCAGGCTGACGCCAATGCCGACTTCCTTCGCTCCGGTATGGAGTCGGTCATCGGTGCTGCAGTCACGGCCGGCGACATCGTCATCCCCGCGGCGTGCGAGACGTACACCGATAACTGGGATCCGGCGAATGCGCAGACCGAGATGGAGAACTGCCTGACGTCGACCAACAACGACATCCAGGCGGTCCTCGCCGAGAACGACGGCATGGCCGGTGGCGTCATCGCCGCCCTCCAGGCCCAGGGCATGGCGGGCACCATTCCGGTGACCGGCCAGGACGGCGACCCAGGCGCGCTCAACCGCGTCGCCCTCGGCACCCAGACCGTGTCGGTCTGGAAGGACTCGCGCGAGCTCGGCAAGGCAGCCGGTGAGGCAGCCGCAGCCCTCGCGAAGAACCCGGACCTCGCAGCCCTCATGGGTACCGCACCGTTCACCAGCCCCGGTGGCAACACCCTGACCTCCGAGATCCTGGCGCCCACGCCGGTCACCAAGGACAACCTCCAGGTGGTCGTCGATGCAGGCGTCATCACCAAGGATGCCCTGTGCCAGGGCGTGACGGCCGGTTCCGTCACCGCGTGCCCCTGACATCCATCAGCTGTAGCTGATCCTGCACCCCGCGCCGCGGTCCGCCGTGGCGCGGGGTGCTGTCGTATCCGGAACAGGACAGGTGTGACCCATGGCTGAGGTCTCAGGCGCGGCACCTCCGGCCGCGGCGCCCGTGGCGACTCCGGCATCACCGGCACCGGCGAACCGTTCGTTCATGGCCATCGTCCGCAGTGCCGAGGTCGATACCCGGCTGCTGGGGATGGTCATGGCGCTGCTCGTCAGCTGGATCATCTTCGACATCGGCACCAACGGCCAGTTCCTGTCGCCGAGGAACCTCTGGAACCTGTCGGTCCAGACCGCGTCCGTGGCCGTGATGGCGACGGGCATGGTGTTCATCATCGTCAGCCGCAACATCGACCTGTCGGTGGGCTCGGTCCTGGGCGTCACGGGCATGTTCATGGCGCTCATGCAGCAGGAGTGGATCCCCAAGGTCTGGGGCTTCGGCTACGACCTGTGGTGGATCTGGATCGTGACCATCATCGCCGGGGTCGCAGTCGGTGCCGCGATCGGCCTGCTCCAGGGATCCCTGGTCGCCTACATCGGCATCCCTTCGTTCGTCGTGACCCTGGGCGGCCTGCTCATCTGGCGTGCGGTCACGTTCATGCTCGCCCAGGGCCGCACGATCTCACCCCTGGACGCCACGTTCACGCTCCTGGGCGGTGGGCCAAAGGGCGCCGTGGGCGACACGGTCAGTTGGATCCTCGGCATCCTGGTGTGCATCGCGATCGTCTACGGCATCATCGCGAGCCGCCGGCGACGGCGCAGGTTCGATTTCCCGGTGCGTCCGATGTGGGCGGAGGTGCTCATCGGCACCGTCGGCTGTGTCGTCGTCATGGGCGCGGTGTGGGTGGCCAACAGCTACCCGTGGCCGACGCGCCTGGCTACCCAATTCGCCCAGGAGCACGGCATCACCGAGCCGCCAGGAGGTCTCATCATCCCGACCGGGATCGCCAACCCCGTGCTCATCGCACTGGGTGTCGCGGTGCTGATGACGATCCTGGCGACGCGGCGTCGGTTCGGGCGCTACGTGTTCGCCATCGGCGGCAATCCCGAGGCGGCGGTCCTCTCGGGCATCAACACCCGGCGCGTGGTCATGATGACCTTCGTGATCATGGGCGTCCTGTGCGCGGTCAGCGCCGTCATCGCCACGGCGCGCCTCCAATCTGCGGTCAGCGGACTCGGTGTCGGGGCAGAACTGTCGGTCATCGCCGCCGCGGTCATCGGTGGCACCTCGTTCGCGGGCGGCATCGGTACCATCCCTGGAGCCGTGCTGGGCGCGTTGATCATCCAATCGCTGGTGTCCGGCATGCAGTTGCTGAAGTTCGATAACCCGTCCCAGGACGTGGCGGTCGGTGTCGTGCTGGTGGCCGCCGTCGGTATCGACCAGATCCTGCGCAGACGCGCGAGCTGAGGAGGAGCGTGATGACCACGGAGGTGCGCATGCCGCTCGTCGAGATGCGCGATATCCGCGTCTCGTTCGGCGGTGTCCACGCGGTCGATCGGGTATCGGTGGACCTCTATCCGGGCGAGGTCATGGGCCTGGTCGGTGGCAACGGGGCCGGCAAGTCGACGCTCATGCGAGCGCTCTCCGGTGCGCGTCCCCCGGATAGCGGGGTGATCCTCGTCGATGGCAAGGTGGCGTCGATCCACAACCCGCGGGACGCCAAGCAGTTCGGCATCGAGACGATCTATCAGACGCTCGCGCTCGCAGACAACGTGGACGCGACGGCCAACGTGTTCCTGGGCAGGGAGATCACCACCCGGCTCGGATCGCTGAACGACGCGGCCATGGAGTCGGCCACGCGCACCGTGATGGGTCGATTGAACCCGCGCTTCAAGAACTTCAAGGCACCAGTCAAGTCGCTGTCGGGTGGTCAGCGCCAGTCGGTAGCGATCGCGCGCGCCGTCCATTTCAACGCGAAGGTCCTCATCATGGACGAGCCGACCGCGGCGCTGGGTCCAGCCGAGACCGCCCAGGTGCGCGACCTGGTGTCACAGCTCAAGGAGGAAGGCATCGGCATCTTCCTCATCAGCCACGACATCCACGACGTGTTCGACCTGGCCGATCGCATCACCGTCATGCTCCAGGGCCAGCTCGTGGGCACCGTCAACAAGGACGAGGTCACCAAGGACGAGGTCCTGGGCATGATCATCATGGGCAAGCTGCCCAACGAGGAGTCGGCAGAGGATCTCGCGCGGCTCCACTGACGGGGGCCGGCGACACGTGCATCGCGGCGGGAGTGGCCCGGCTGTCAGGCCTAGGCCGTGGCCATCGCGAGTGCGGCGCCGTGACCGTTCAGGACGCCAGCGCGGTCCCGTCGAAGTACTGGCTCGCGAGCGCCCACGCCGCCTTGCCGCAGATGGAACCCGTCGCTCGACCGGCAAAGTCGTCGGTCGGGGTGTGGATGCCCCCGTACAACCGTGACAGACCCGCCTGGTCGGCGGCGTCGTAGTAGGTCGCCCACTGGAGTGGCACGTCCGTGGTCGGGCCGGCCTCGAACGCCAGGCTTCCCTTGTGGATGATGAACTCGCCAAGACCGCCGGGGAAGAACGCCGATCCGGTCATCGCCGTCAGCACCTCCGCGCCGGCGCGGCTGAACGTGCTATGGCCGGACACGAAGCCGGGAAACGCCGGGGTCACGAACGTCGGCTTCTGATAGGGCACCCACCTCGTGGCCAGGATCCAGCCAACGCCGCCGATCTGGGACTTCGGATCCGCGGGGTTGCCTCGCCACGCCTTGATGACGATCTCACCGACGTGCTTGCGCAGCGCCGCATGCCGCTTGCCCGGGGCGCTCGACTGCCTGGTGATGACCTCGATGAGGCCCGGCACGAGCGGCAGACCCTCCGGATCGTACGAGGGCAGCTTTCTGTCCGTCGACTGACCCTTGCCGCCCATATAGCGGATCATCGAGATGGGCCGCACCGAGTCGTAGTAACCCTTGTCGCCCCAGGCCGCGACGCCGGCGTCGTGGAGCGCCCCGTTGAGCGCGAAGTAGGTCTTGACATCCCATTCCAGCCGGTCGACCGCCGGTCCGGTGCCACCGATCCGGGGTTCGAAGCCTGGTGCGTCGCCGACATGGTTGGCGATGGTGTTCCAGTGGCCGGGCGGCGTCTCGGAGTTGGGGCCGTCAGCCCAGAACTCGGCGAGCGCCCGGGCGAAGTCACCCTCCAGCACCATGTCGGGCGCATACGGCTCGCCGGTGTCGGGGTTGATGCTGTAGCCGCTGCCGTCGTTCGTGCCCAGGTCGTTGTTGCCGATGTTGCCAGGCGAGATATCCACACTGGTCCCGTGGGTCGGGTCGAGCGTGCCGCTCAGCTCGATGACCCGGAGGGCATCGGCCCGGTACTGGTTCAGCTGGGCGCCCTTGATCTTGGGGTCATCGATCTTGGGTGGTGTGCCGGTATCGACCGGTGTGCCGTTCGCCGACGCGGGCAGGCCGAACGAGATGACGTGTCCCCAGAACGGGGTGACCGACTTCTGGATCTTGCCGGGGATGAAGACGCCGTTCTGGGCTTCCTGCTTATCAAGCGCCAGCGGCTGCCATCGATCGGGGTCCTTCATCTTGGTGCCGGGTTCGGTGACGATGAGCGGCTTGTTGACCGGGACATAGGTCGCCGGGGCAGCGTAGTCGTTCTGCTCGTTGGAACCGTCCGTGAGCCCGAAGGCGATGGCCGCGGCTGCGATGCGGTTGCCGAGCGCGGCGGGCGTGTCGCCCTCGGTGGTCGTGACCGCGGTGTCGTAACACTGCGACGCCATGGTCTTGTCGAACTCGGCCAGGCTGTCCGTGCCACCGACCGCATTCGCATACCGTTCCGTCAGCAGCCGGTATGCCGCATAGCTGATCGCTTCGCTGCGAGCCGCTGCCACGTCGCTCGCGTGGAGCTTCTGGGTCGTGAAGTACCCCTGCGCCACGGGGTCAAAGGTAGCCCAGGCATCCCACATGGCCGCCGACATGTGGAACAGGTTGCGGGCGTGCACCGTGGGACGCGGCAGGTCGCGCCGGATGGCATCGAGTGCCTGCTCGTCCCAGACACGGGCCGCCGACCATGACGGATCCGCCGTCGGCACACAGGCTGCCATCGGGCTCGCGCTTGCTGGCGCTGCAGCGAACGCCGCGGGCGGCGCCGTCGCGACCATCATCGCGACCGTGCTCAACAGGACCACTGCCAGGCGAAGGGGGCGTACGCGGCCCCAGCGCGGATCGAGCGTCCTCATCGCGCGGCATCGTACAACCACCGCCACCAACTTGGTACCTCCGAGTTCAGGCCAGGCCCGCGTCCCGTTACTCCGACCGTTGCTAGCCCTTGAGCGAGCCCGCCAGCAGGCCTCGCACGAAATAGCGGCCGAGCAGCAGGAACACGATGAGCGTTGGCAGCGCGGTCATGAGCGCTCCCGCCATCTGCACGTTGTACTGGGCGGCGAAGCTCCCCGCAAGGTTCTGGAGCGAGACGGTCACGGGTTGCGAGCGGGGAGAGCTCGTGAGCGTGACGGCGAACAGGAACTCGTTCCAGATGGACGTGAATTGCCAGATACCGACGACCACGAACGCGGGCACGGACAACGGCAGGTAGACCCGTCGGAAGATGGACCAGAAGGCACCCCCGTCGACGCGCGCCGCGTCGAGCAGTTCACCCGGCACGGCGGCATAGAAATTGCGGAAGATGAGGGTCGTGATAGGCAGGCCATAGACGATGTGGACGAGCGAGAGGCCCACCAGCGAGTCATAGAGCCCCATCAGCTGGAGCGTCCGCAGCAACGGGATGATGATGGCCTGGTACGGGATGAACAGACCGAACAGGATGAGCCCGAACAGGAGGTCGGAGCCGCGGAAGCGCCAGGCGCTGAGCGCGTAGCCGTTGACAGCACCCCAGAGCGCCGACATGACGACCGCCGGGATGGTCATCACGAGGCTGTTGGCGAGTCCCGGCGCGATGCCGCCCGCGTTCTGGAGTGGCGGCGTCAGGGCCGCTCCCCAAGCGCTCAGGTCCCACGAGCGAGGCGGGGTCCAGATGCTCGTGGAGCTGATCTCGGTGCCGGTCTTGAGGCTGCCCATGAGCACCACGTACACCGGGATGAGGTACAGCACCGCGAGCCCGATGAGCAGCGCGTACAACCCGACCCGACGCCACGTTGGCCGTCGCCGAGGCCGACGGCGGGTCCGGTGGGGAATGGCGGCAGCGACCGTGGTCACGTCGGTCGCTTCCTAAGCTCGGAGCGGATATAGGGCACGACCACGACCGCGGAGGCCATGAGCATCAGCGTCGCCACGGCCGCGCCACGAGCCCACTGGTTGCCTTTGAAGGTGGTCTCGAACATGAAGATCGAGGGCAGGTCGCTGGCCAGGGCGGGGCCACCCCGCGTGAGTACGAACACCAGGTCGAACATCTTGAGCGACACGTAGCCCAGGAGCACGATGGCGCTCACCGTGATGGGTCGCAGCAACGGGATGACGATGCGCCGATAGATGCTCAACTCCGACGCGCCGTCCATCCGGCCCGCCTCGCGCAACTCATCGGATACGCCCCGGAGGCCAGCCAGGTAGAGCGCCATCACGAACCCCGACATCTGCCACACCGCGGCGATGCCGATGGCACCGATGACCGCCCGCGGGTCGGCGGTCATGCCCGGCCGGAGCAGGTCGATGCGCAGCGTGTCGAGCACGCCCCAGACCGGCTGGAGGATGCCGACACCCAGCAGTGCGTCACGAACGGCCGCGAGGCCCGTCGCATCGAGCAGCACGTTGATGCCGGTGTTGGGGTTGAGGACCCAGGCCCAGACCGTGCCGGTGACCACGAACGAGAGGGCCATCGGGAACAGGAAGATGCTCCGGAATACCGATTCCGCTCTGATGTGCTGGTCGATGAGGATGGCCAGCAGCAGGCCCATGAGGGTGCAGCCTCCCACGAACACGATCGTGAACACGGCGCTCGCGAACACGTCGTTGGTCCAGAAGCGGGGCGTGTCGAAGACGGCCTGGTAGTTGTCCAAGCCGACATACGCAGAGTCAGGCAGGAAGCCCTTGACCCGCTTGATGGTGTTCCAATCGGTGAGCGACGCGTAGCCCGTCCAGGCCACGAACCCGTACACGAAGACCGCGCTCGAGAGCAGCGCTGGCACGAGCACGATGACCGCCCAGAGCTGCTGTCGGCGATTCACTCCGCGCGGCCCACCCGACGAGCCGAGAGCACCCTGTCGACGAGGTCTTCCAGCCCCGTGACCGCGCCCAGCTGGCTGAGCGCCCGGAGCGCCAGTTCGTCGACGCTGCGCTCGTAGTCGACGCCGTAGAGCTCCTCCGCGACCGTGAGGTGGGCGCGGATGGCTTCGCCCGCCGCCTCCGGGTCACGGGCCCGGATGGCATCCAGCGCCATGCGATGGAATGGCTGGCTGCGGGCCATCACCGCGCCGTCGCCGACACTCCGGAACATGAGGGCAGCGGTGGGCACCGCGATGGACTCGAGCATCATCTCCACCACCGGGTTGTGGGCAGCGGTCGCGATCTCGAGGTGGAAGGCCAGGTCGCGCTCGACGTGCTCGACGCCCTCGCTCCGCTCGAGGCGTGCCAGGATCGCCTCCAGCCGGTCGAGGTCGAGGCTCGTGGCGCGCAGCGCGGCCCGGCGCGCTGTCGCGGTCTCGAGCATCAGGCGCGCTTCCGAGAGCTCATGCGCCGTCGCCCCCCGGCGGCGCATCGCGATGCCCGCCTGGCGATCGGCGCGGGTGTCATGACCCGACCGCACGAACGTGCCCCTGGCCGGCACGGTCTCGATGAGGCCGAGCTCGGCGAGTGTTCGGAGCGCCTCGCGGATGAGTGGCCGGCCCACGCCGAAGCGGACGGCGAGCTCGCGTTCCGAGGGCAGCTTGTCACCCGCCTCGAGCGTGCCCGACACGATCTCATCACCGATCATCCGGACCACGCTGTCCGCGGTGGGTGCGCTCATACGCTGGGCTCCTGGGCGATTGACACGCCCGCTAGTGTACTGGTATTGCCGGTCTTACCGGTATTGCCAGAGGAGGCTACAGGGACATGGTCCACGCACAACGTTCGCCGGGCGGGCGGACACTGGCGCGGCACGCGACCGTCATCGCGGGTGCCGCCATCATCGCGGGTGCGTTCGTGGGTGGGAGTGGCGCCGTGGCGCAGTCCCCCGCTGCGGGCAGCGGCCAAGTGGAGATCTTCACCTACTGGACTGCGGGCGGCGAAGCGGATGGCCTGGCCGCGATCGAGGATGTGTTCGCGAAGCAGCATCCGGGGATCGAGGTCGTGAATGCCGTGGTGGCCGGTGGTGCAGGCTCGAATGCCAACGCCGTGCTGGCCACGCGCATGACTGGTGGCAATCCGCCGGACGCATTCCAGATCCACGGAGGCGCGGAGCTCATCGACACCTGGGTCAAGACCGACTTCACCCAGTCGCTCGCGGACTTCTACAGCCAACGCGGTCTCAACGACAAGTTCCCCAAGGGCATCATCGACCTTGTCAGCAACGACGGCGCACCGTATGCGGTGCCCGTGGGCGTCCACCGCAATGGTGTGATGTGGAACAACGCCAAGGTCCTCGCGGACAACGGCATCACGGCCCCCACCGACTGGGATTCCTTCTTCGCGGCGGCGGACAAGCTCAAGGCCGCCGGCATCACCCCCCTGGCGCTGGGTGACATCGACAAGTGGGAGGACGTCAACCTGTTCGAGCAGATCCTGCTCGGCAAGCTCGGTGCCGCTGACTATCGGGGCATCTGGGCAGGCACTGTGCCCTGGACCGACGCCCGGGTCACCGACGCGCTGACCACCTTCGGCAAGGTGCTCGACTACGTCAACGACGACCACGCGACGCTCACCTGGGACCAGGCGGCGGCCAAGGTCGTGGACGGTACTGCCGCGTTCAATGTCATGGGTGACTGGGCCAAAGGCTACTTCACCTCGAAGGGCTGGAAACCCACCACCGACTTCGGCTGGTCGCCGGTGCCGGGCACCGACGGCACGTTCACCGTGGTAACCGACACCTTCGCCCTGCCGACCGGCATCAAGGACCAGGACAACGCTATCGCCTGGCTCGATACGCTCGCCTCCGTGGAAGGCCAGGACGCCTTCAGCCCCAAGAAGGGTTCCATCCCGGCACGCGTGGACGCTGACAAGAGCCTGTATGACGCGTACTCGCAGGCTGCCATGGCCGACTTCGGCTCGCTCGAGCTGGTGCCCAGTCAGGCGAACGGACCCGCGACCCTGCCGGCGTTCCTGACGCCGTTCACGGACGCCCTCAACGTGTTCGCTACATCCCGGGATGTAGCGGGGACGCAGGCTGCCATCGCGGCCGCCTGCACCAGCACCGGGGCGTGCCCGGCGCCGTAGCATCCCGCTCCAGCGCAAGGTGGCAGGGCCGGACGGCGGTGGTCGTCCGGCCCTGCCAGCTCCCGATCCCGAGATGGGGTGAACGACGACCGTGCAACCGAACGACGGGGATAGCCTGCGAGGACGGTCGATGCGACTCGTCCTGGTCGGCATGATGGGTTCGGGCAAGACGACCGTCGGTCGCCTGATCGCAGCCCGCACGCGATGGCCTTATGCCGACAACGACGAGCTGGTGCGCGACCTGAGCGGTCGAGAGCCTGCGGATATCCGCGCCAGCGATGGCGAGGACGTCCTGCACGACCTGGAGTCCCGGGCGCTCGTGCAGAGTCTCAGGTTGCCACCGCCGGCCGTCATCGGCGCGGCGGCAGGCGTCGTGCTCGATGACGAGGCGATGCGGGCGCTCCAAGCCTCGGCTCGGGTGGTGTGGCTGCGGGCACGACCGGAGACCCTCCGGGCCCGCATCGGTTCCGGTGCGGGACGCCGGGAGGAGGCGACCGACGCCGCATGGCTCACTCGTCAGGCCGAGACCCGCGAGCGACTGTATGCCGACCTCGCAGACCTGGTCATCGACGTCGACGAGCTCTCGCCCGAGGGCGTCGCCGATCGGATCATCGCGTGGCTTGAGGTGCCCGCGTGACCTGACCTGGGATGGTTCTGGTCGCGTTCCGACGGGCCCCGCCCGCACACTTCGACCATGAGCCACGATGGACGACCCTGCCGAGGCCATCGACAACGCCCGCCGCCACGCCGTGATGACCCTGGGATCGGCCGAGGCCGGCCTGCGTCTCTGACGGGCAAAGGGAACGACCCCGGGAGGCGGGATCCACGGGGCCGTCAAGTCAAGAGTCTTTGGTTGCGGGGGACGGATTCGAACCGCCGACCTTCGGGTTATGAGCCCGACGAGCTGCCGCTGCTCCACCCCGCACGCGAAGTGTAGCCGCTGTCGCCGAATCGTGCCAGTGGCGACACCGGTCCGTGCGGAGGTACCGGTGTCACACGCTGCCGAGCCTCGGCCAGGCACGGTCACCCGATGCGCACCGACGACGGGCTAGATCGGGGATCGCGTCGTTCTGCTAATTAGTGCTAAATTAGTTCGCGCGAGGTGACCGTTCTACCCGACCATCGCCAACGACCGAGGATATCTGGCCCGATGCTTGCTCCCGACACCGTATCCACCGTGCCCGCCACGGCACCGCCGATGGCCCTCGCGGAGGCATCGTCCCTTCGACGCTGGAACCTCGGTATCGGGCTCCTCCACGCCCTCCAGGGGGTCGCCGTGCTCGCCCTCGCGACCGCGTTCGTGCTGCCGGTGACAGCATCGTTCCTGAACGGCCCTCCGGGGACCCCGGCAAGCGCGCCGACGACGCTCTTCGACGTGTCGGTCGCGTGGGGCGTCGCGCTCTTCCTCTTCCTGTCCGCGGGCTTCCACTGGCTTGTGAGCGCGCCGCGGGTCTTCGGTCGCTACACCTCCGGGCTCCAGGCCGGGCACAACTTCTACCGCTGGGCCGAATACTCCCTGTCGTCGTCGGTGATGATCGTGCTCATCGCGCTTCTCACCGGCATCAGCGATGTCGCCGCCCTCATCGCCATCTTCGCGGCCAACGCGGCGATGATCTTCTTCGGCGCGGTCCAGGAGAAGTACGAACGGCCCGGAGGGTCGCTGCTGCCCTTCTGGATGGGCTGTCTCGTGGGCATCGCCCCCTGGCTGGCCATCGGCATCTACCTGTGGTCCCCGGGCAGCGCCGCCGAGCCGCCCGCCTTCGTCTACGCCATCTTCGTGTCGTTGTTCGTCTTCTTCAACATCTTCGCCATCAACATGCTGCTGCAATACCGCCGCGTTGGACGCTGGCGCTCGTACCTCTTTGGTGAGAAGACGTACATCGTCCTGAGCCTGGTCGCCAAGTCGTTGCTCGCGTGGCAGGTGTTCGCGGGAACGCTGGCTCCGACCTGACCCGTCAGGGCGTCATGGTGATCGACCCTTCCGACGAGATCTCCCTGCAGCAGGCAGCCGATCGGCTCGGCGTGCACTACATGACCGCGTATCGGTACGTCCGACTCGGCATCCTCGCCGCGCACAAGGTCGGTGGTCACTGGAGGGTCGATCCACGGGATCTCGATGGTCTCCAGGCGGGCTCGACCGTCTCGAGGCTGTCGCTCCCGCGGCAGCCTGCTCCATGGTCAAGGCGCTTGCAACGCAGGATGCTGGCAGGTGACGCGGCGGGCAGCTGGCAGGTGCTGGAAGCAGCGATGGCGTCTCGGATGACGCCTGCCGACACGTACGTCGAGATCCTGGCCCCCGCGCTCCATGCCATCGGCAACGCGTGGCGCAGGGGTGATCTGGGGATCGAACAGGAGCACATCGCCACGACGGTCGCGACCTCGCTCATCGGCCGCCTCGGGCCGAGGTTCACACGACGCGGCCGCCATCGCGGCACCATCCTCGTGGTGATGCCACCCGGCGAGCGGCACGGGTTGGGCGCAGCCATGGTGTCAGACATCCTTCGGGGGAGTGGCTACGCGGTCCTCGGTCTTGGCCCGGACACGCCGCACGCCTCGCTCGCGGCCGCGATGGATGCCGGCGACGACCTGGTCGGGGTGATCGTGAGCGTGGCTGATGTCGGGCGGCTTCAGGATGCGCGGTACCTCATCGCCGCCGCGCGCCGCCAGGATCCCGGGGTGATGCTCATCGCCGGTGGCTTCGCCATCCCCGATGCAGCGACGGCACGATCGCTGGGCGCCGACGGCTGGACCGCAGACCCGCGCCTACTGGCGGACCTGATCGGGGAGCTGGCCGCCCGCCCCTCGTGAGGCGCAGCCGCGTCGCAGACGTACCGTCCGATCAGCCGGTTCGGATGCCGATGTCCATGGGGGTGGGGAAGCTGTACCGGATACGCGCCCCATCGAGCCACGACTCGATGGCTGCTGCCTCCATCGAGATGGCGGAGGATGCCTCCGTACCGACGTCGTCCAGGAGTCGCGTGACGACCTCGCCGCCAGGCCGCTGTGCCCAGCCGCCCACGATCCGGCCATCCAGCCAGATCGTGGGACCGGCGTTGCCGTTGCGATCGAAGAGTGCCGCCCGATGCGACCCGAGGTACCAGTCCCGCGCTGACCAACCCATCGTCGTGGCATCCAGGGACGGTAGCAGGGCCACCCATGGCTCGGGCACGCCGACCGGCTCCAGGTCGTCAGGCAACAGGTATCCGGTCTGGCCCCCCTCGAGCTCGACCTCCACCGCATCGTTGGCGGCCAACGCCGAGCGGACGTCGGCCACCGTCCAGCCGGTCCACCAGCGCACATCCTCACGCGTACCTGGGCCGAAGGCGCGCAGCCACTGGCCGACGAGGCGAGCCCGGGCCACACCGGTCGGCATCGGGGCGATGCCCTCCGGCAGCCAGTCCTGTATGGGCCGCCAGCGCACCTGCGACCCGGTCCAGGAGCCGCGTGGTCGTCCGCGGCCGATCCGGCCATCGAGTGCCAGATGGAAGAACACCTTTTGGGAGACGCTGATGGAGCCTGCATACGATGTGCCCCGGGCGATCTCGATGCGCTGGCCCAGGCGCGGATCCAGCCCGGTCAGCTCTGCGGTCGACGCCTCGCCCGCCGCCTGGACCGCGGCCAGCCCGAGGCCTTCCAGCTCCTCGAACATCTCGGCCGTGTCGGGCCCCTGATCGCCACCTGCGAACATGGTCAGTGTTCGGGCACGTTCCCTCCGGCCGATGGCGACGGACGCCGCCGCGTGGAGCGTGGCCACGTCCTCGACGGGCACCAGGAAGAGGGTCCGACGCATCGCGAGCACCCGCAGCACGGAGCGCGACTCGTACAGCTCGTGGCCGATCGATGCCGGCGACGACTGGCGCATCCGCGCTCGACCCTGGAGGTACATGGACGCGACGTCGGTGCCATGGATGGCGACCACCGACCTCGCAGCCTCGGCGAGTGTGGCTGCACGCGTCCCTGGCGCGACCGCATGTCGCCGGCCGATGCGAGCGCGGCGCTCACCGTTCGTGATGATGGGTCGGGCGGGCATGGCGCACAGGATGGCGGATGTACCGGTCATCCTGGGTCAGGATCATCCCGCGAGTCGCTGTCTCCTATTCCGCGAGTCCGACCACCTCGACGGGCTCCAGGTCGTCCGCCGGCGTGAATCCCAGGACCTGGGCGTAGAAGGACAGCTCGGCCTCCAGCGAGCGCCGACGGTTCTCGGCCCGCCGGAATCCGTGGCCTTCACCCTGGAACAGGATGTAGCCGTACGGCACCCGGTTGCGGGCCAGAGCCGTGACGAGCTCGTCCGCCTGTGCCTGTGGCACCACCTTGTCGTCGGCACCCTGGAGGACGAGGATCGGGGTCCGGATGTGATCCACGAAATGGATCGGTGAACGCTGGTCGTAGACCGCGACGCCATCCGGCCAGGGGGCGACAAGGAGGTCCAGGTACCGAGACTCGAACTTGTGGGTATCACGGGCGAGCGCCGCGAGATCGCCCACGCCGAAATAGCTGACACCGGCCGCGAACGCATCCCGGAAGGTGGCCGCACAGAGCGTGGTGAAGCCACCGGCACTGCCACCCCGGATGCCCAGTCGGGCCGGGTCGGCCGACCCCTGGCCGGCCAGCCAGGTTGCCGCGATGGTGCAGTCATCGAGGTCGACGATGCCCCAGCTGCCCAGGAGTCGGTCGCGATACGCTCGGCCATACCCACTGCTGCCGCCGTAGTCGACGTCGACCACGGCGAAACCGCGACTGGTGAAGAACTGGATATCGAGACTCAGCCGCTGGTCGGTATTCGCCGTCGGACCGCCGTGCGAGATGACCAGCAGCGGCGGCAGCTCTCCGTCGGGCGCGACCGCGTCCGGGTTCGTCGGCGGGTAGTGGAAGGCGAAGGCGGTCCGGTCCCCGGCTGTGGGGAATTCCACGAACGTCGGTTGCGACAGGTACGTGGGGTCGACCGCGAGCGTGCTCGACTCCCGGATCCGCTCGATCACGCCGGTGGCCAGGTCGATGCGCACCAGTGCGGTCGGACGGATGGGTCCGGACGCCACCATCACGGCGTGACCGCCCGAGACGGACAGCCCGTGCAGGTCGGTCGCGTCGATCCCCAGGGACCGGGGCGCCTCGCCGGCAGCCAGGACGAGCAGCTCGTCCCGACCTCGAGAGCGCGCGATCGCGACGATACGGCCCTGGTCGTCGAATCCGAACGGACGCTGTCCGAACACCCACTGGGGGCCGGCGAACTCTGCCTCCATGGGCGCGATCGCCTCGATGCCGGGGGTCCCCGGACGCCATCGATAGAGGTTCCACCAGCCCGACCTGTCGGACGCGAACACGAGGCTGCCGTCGGGGGCCCAGGCGGGACTGGCGATCGACTCCGTCGATCCACCTGCGACCAGATCGGAGGTCACCACGGAACCGTCCGGGTCGACGCTGCCGACCCACAGCTCGCTGCCATCCCAGGGCATGTTCGGGCGATCCCAGGTCAGCCAGCAGATGACGCGACCGTCAGGTGCCAGTCGCGGGTGGCTGAAGAAGTCGTGGCCCTCCACGAGTGGCGTCAACGTCCCGTCGTCCAGGGATACCGCGACGATGCTGTTGCTCGGCTCCCGGTCATCGAGCCGATGATCCTCCAGCACCGCCAGGAGTCGGCCACGTGGCGCGTCGATGCGCAGGTCGGCGAAGCGCATCCCCGGCTCGCTCGTCAACGCCCGGGGTGCGACTCCCGGATCGATGCGCACGAGGTGACCATCCGCGAACTCGCTGTGGATGACCAGACCGTCGTGCACCGTCCAGGCGCCGCCGCCGTATTCGTGCACGCGTGTGCGCACGTTCGATGGCGCCGGCTGGAGCTCCGTGACCGTGCCGTCCGCGTCGATCCGCAGCAGCGCCATCCGGCCGCCTTCCTCGGGCCGTGCCTCGAGCAGGTAGACATCCCCGCGGTCGAGCCAAGGCTCCGTGAGCCCGCGCCCGCCGGCCAGGACCAGGTCAAGGGTGATGGGCGATGGCCATGAGCCATAAGGATGTGTCTGGGGAGTGCTCATGCCCGACAGGATAGGCGCCCGTCCGTCGCGAGCGCGGGTGCGCGTACCGCGCGTTCAGGGGATCGCAGCGATGATGATGTCGTGGCCGTCGGTATCCTGGAGCACGAGGGAAACGATGGCGACCCGGATCGGTACCGCGAACACCACATAGCCCGTGCGCGTGGTGCCCGGATCGAGCGTGCCGGCTCCCAGCGCCGGGTTGGTGGCCCGGGTGCCGAGCCACATGTAGCGTTTGCCGTCCGCGTCCTGCGCTGACCAGCGGCCCGCCTCGTAGGGTGTTGCGAGGGTCGCGGCATAGCGCAGCGAGACACGCAGCCAGCGGCGCCCCGACGGCGGGTCCTGGCCCGCGATGCTGGACCGGTACCCGGCCGACAAGACGGTCACGGTGCCCCGCTGCTGGCCGCGCTCGGTGATCGGGGCGGGGTCGCCAGCCGCCACCCAGAGCACGTCGGGTGCGGCCGCGTCATCCGACGCGGCCGGCTCGTCAGTCGGGGACGGCATCGCGGATGGCACGGCTGAGGGCGGCATGGGCGTCGCGACCGGCGCCTGCGTCGGCTTCGCTGTTACCAGGGGCGTCGGCATCAGCCGGCCGACACCCACGAGGGCTCCACCGACCAGGACGACGCCGCCCACCATCAGCACCACCAGCAGGAATGCGGACGCGCCCCGCAGGTCGCCCTGCCGATCCATCAGCCGTGGGTCCTGCCACGGCGACCTCCGGCGACGTTGGGAACGTGACGGTCCGCGCATCGGCCGTGACCCTCCACTGAGGTACGTATCTTCGCCTCGCATGACGCCGGATGCACGTCCGCGGATCCATGGTACCGAGAGCGCATACTCGGCCCGATGCGCATCCTGATCATCGGGGCGAGTGGCTACATCGGCGGACGACTCGTCCCGCTGCTGGTGGAGCGAGGCCACGCGATGACCCTCGCGGGCCGCGAACCGGACCGGCTGTCCGAGCGGTTCCCTCGGACGCACACCGTTCGGGCCGATCTCCTCGAGCCCACCAGCCTGGCGGCGGCGGTCGACGGCATCGAAGTGGCCTACTACCTGGCGCACTCGATGGCGGCCGGTGAGGAGGGCTTCGCGGAGCGCGACCTGCGGGCCGCGCGCGGCTTCGCCGCGGCGGCGGCCGAGGCCGGTGTGGGTCGCATCATCTACCTCGGCGGCCTTGGCGACGACACCACGGACCTGTCGCACCACCTTGCCAGCCGTCATGCGGTCGGCGCCGAGCTCGCGGCGCACGGCGTGCCCGTGACGGAGTTCCGGGCGGCGATCGTGATCGGGTCAGGCAGCGCCTCGTTCGAGATGCTGCGTCAGCTCACGGAGCGGCTGCCGGTGATGATCACGCCCCGGTGGGTCAAGACGCGCTGCCAGCCCATCGGCATCCGGGACGTCCTGGACTACCTCTCCGCCGCCCTCGACCACCCCGAGATCGGGGGTATCGTCGAGATCGGTGGTCCCGACGTCCCCTCGTACGGTGACATGATGCTGACGTACGCCCGGCTGCGCGGGTTGCGCCGGCTGATGATCCCGGTGCCGGTCCTGACGCCCCGCCTGAGCTCCTACTGGGTGGGCCTCATCAGCCCGATCCCCTCGGGGATCGCGCGACCGCTCATCGAGGGCCTTCGCAACGAGGTCGTGGTTCGTGACCCGGGACCTGCGTCACGGTTCGCGGTCCGGCCCCTGCCATATACCGAGGCCCTCCAACTGGCCATCGACCGGACCGACCGCCACGCGGTCGAGACCACGTGGTTCGACGCTCGCTCGGCGCCGGGGCGCCAACGCCTGGCACTGGAAGGATCACGGGAGGGGATGATCATCGAACGTCGTGTCCAGACCGCCGAGGCGACCCCGGAGCGTGTCTTCGCGGAGGTCGAACGCCTCGGGGGCCGGGCCGGCTGGCCATACGCCAACCTGTTATGGCGCATCCGCGGCGTCGCCGACCGCATCGTCGGCGGCGTGGGCATGCGTCTCGGCCGACGGGATCCGGTCCGTCTGCGAGAGGGCGACGCACTGGACTTCTGGCGCGTAGAGGAGCTGCGCCGCCCCGAGCTGCTTCGGCTGCGGGCCGAGATGAAGGTGCCGGGTCGGGCGTGGCTGCAGTACGAGGTGGTGCCCAGCGGCGCGCGCAGCACCCTGGTCCAGACTGCGTTCTTCGAGCCACGCGGGCTCGGCGGCCTTGCCTACTGGTACCTGCTGTACCCCATCCACGCGCTCATCTTCCGGGGCAGCGTCCGGGTCCTTGTCCGACGCGCCGCGAACGATGAACCGGACGGACCTGCGACGCAGAGCTGATCCTGTCGCGCCGGCCGTCAGTCCTCGGGATCGAGCTTCAGGGCCGCGGAGTTGATGCAGTAGCGCAGCCCGGTCGGTCGAGGTCCGTCCTCGAACACGTGACCCAGGTGGCCACCACACGTGGCGCAGGTGACCTCCGTCCGGGACATGAAGAACGATCGGTCGGTGTGGTTGGCGACCGCACCCGGGCTGGCGGGCGCGAAGAAGCTCGGCCAGCCGGTGCCCGACTCGAACTTGGTCGCGGACGCGAACAGGTCGCTGCCGCATCCGGCGCAGCGGTAGGTCCCGGAGCGGTGCTCGTCCCAGAACGCGCCCGAGAACGGCGCCTCGGTCCCCTTCTGGCGCAGCACCTTGTACTGCTCGGGCGTCAGCGTCGCCCGCCACTCGTCGTCGGTCTTGTCGGTGAGATAGGTGATCGTGGTGTCTGACATGACCGCAAGGTACGACGCGCCTGTGACAGGCTGATGACACGCCGCAGCGCTCGCAGGACCTCAGCCTGGCGCGGTCGAGGCGTCGCCCATCGTCGTCCCGTCAGCGGTGAGCATCTCGCGCAGTGCGACCAGCTCGGCCCGCACACCGGCCAGCTCGGACTCCATCGCCGCCATCGGGTCCACCTCGGGCGGCTCAGGCTCCTTGGGGGACGGCACCAGGATGCTGGCCAGGATGCTGGCCAGGGCGCCGATGATACCCACGCCGGAGAACATCACCACGACACCGACCGACCTGCCCATCGCCGTCACCGGATAGAAGTCGCCGTATCCCACGGTGGTGATGGTCACGATCGCCCACCACAGGGCGTCACCGCCGGTCTTGATGTTGGCTTCCGGGTCGCGGCTCTCGAACTGCAGGATGAGCACGCTCGAGATCGTCAGCACGATGAGCATCAGCAGGAGGGTGATGAAGATCGCGTACTGGCCGCGGTTCTCGACGACGTCCTTGATGAGCTCCTTCTTGTTCTTGCCGCTCAGCAGTCGGCCGATCCGGCCCAGACGGCTCAAGCGGGCGAGTCGGAACAGGGCAGCGAAGCGGAACGCACCACCGAACGAGGGGATGGATCCCAGCAGGTCCAGCCAGCCGCGCTGATCGATCCAGTACGCCTGCTTCGGGTGCGCCCTGGTGATGCTCACGGTGAAGTCGATGAGGAACACCACACAGATGAGGTTGTCGTACACCTGGAGGATCTGATGCGTCGCGTCGTCCAGGGGCAGGATCATGGCCACCATGACGGCCAGTGACAGGATCGTCAGGACCAGGATGAAGATGTTGTACGCGTTGCTGTGGTGCGTCAGGATGGGCGACTGGCGGGTCGGCCCCTGCGCCGCGGTAGATGCTTGGGTCACGGTCGTCCTTTCCCTACGGCGATGGATCGATGGGCCTGCGAGCTGCACACACTATGCCCACAGCCGAGAGCGACGGCTGCGCGCCTGCGCCGGGCGCGCACTCGTGACCTCAGCGCGGCTGCTTGCCTGAGGCAACGGCAGCCGCGGCGATCTCCCCCCGCCACCACTCGGCCGTCAGGCGCAATGCGTGCTCCAGGGGTGTCTCGGTCAGGCCGAAGGCCTGTCGGACACGGCTGTCATCCATGATGAACGGCTGCTCGAACTCGTACAGCATCTCGATCATCTCGCGGACAGGGGGCGAGAACATGCCCACGAGCCGCAGGCCGGTGCGAGAGACGCTGCTCACGAGCACGGGCGGCGACCCGGAGACCTCGGCCGCGAGCTCGGCGAGCCGCCGGAACGAGACCGCCGGCGCGGACGGGACATGCCACGCCCGCCCGTACGCCTCCTCACGGCCGCTCAGCTCGATGAGCGTCCGGGCGAAGTCGGCGATGAACGTGACCGTGTGGGGCGCGTCCGGGTCACCCAGCAGCCGGACCTTGCGGCCGGCCAGGATCGGTCCGAAGAACCTGTCACCGAGGAGGGAATCGAACCCGTCCGGCCCGAAGTAGTCGGAGCCCCGGACCATGGTGACCGCCACGTCGCCGGCGGCGTGCGCCGCCAGCAGGCGCTGCGCCGCTCGGGCCCGGACGGCACCCTTGCGGGTGGTCGCGTCGAGCGGCAGGTCCTCGTGGAGGGGCTGACCATGCGTGTCGCCGTAGGCATACAGGTTGTCGGCCACGGCCAGGCGCGCGCCCGATCCGCGCAGCCCGTCGAGCAAGCCCTCGACGAGCGGCGGGAAGCCATCGGGCCAGTCGGTGTAGGCGGGCTGGGCGGCGAAGTAGACGGTGCTCGCGCCGGCGGTCAATGCCCGCACCCTGGCCGCTTCGGTGACATCCCCGACCACCGACGTCACGCGGGGGATACCCAGCTCCTGACCCGAGCGGGTCACGACCCGGACCGTGGCGCCTCTGTTGGCAAGCTGCTGCGCGATCGTGCTGCCGATGGCACCGGCACCGAAGACGACGTTGGCCGGCGCGCTCGGCCGGCGTCGGGCAGGGCGCCGCTGTCGACCCGAGGCTATCGCGCCCTGCCCTGCCGGAGCATCTCGACCGACTTCGCGATGCGCCGCTGGCGCGTCTCGTCGGTCTTGGCATCCTCGACCTGGAGCACGTGCCATGACTGGTTGCTATACGACAGCGAATTGAAGGTCTGACGGGCATCTGGGTCGGCATCCAGGGCCGCCGCGAAGTCGTCGGGCACGGTCACGACCCGTGGCGCTGTGTCCAGCTCGATGTCGACCTCCAGCGTCTGGCCACCCGTGACGCCAGCGGCCGCGCGGTGCGCCGCGCTCACACCGACCATGTATTCGCCACCCATCACCGCGATGGTGTTGCGGTACGTGTATCCGTTGAGGGTCACCGTGACGGGTGGGCGCTTGCCGGAGCCGAGGGCTTCGACCACGGCGGGCGGCACCACGATGCCGGTGGCATTGCCGTTGCTCTGCAGCAGGGTCGTCGTGAATCGCATCGAGGCTCCGGGGCGTGGGGTCGGACCGTCCAAGGCTGCCGCCACATGGCGCGGATCGTCAAGCGGCCGGCTGCTCAGCCCAGTGGGCAGGTCGAGGCGGCCGAGGTGCCGGCCAGCCGGTCCGTGACCCACGCCACAGCCGCCAGCAGGGAGGCAGGGTTCAGCGATCCCCGGTGATCCGCGCCAGGCAGCACCCGGAAGTCCACCGCGTCACCCACGGCGCACATCCGATGGACGAGTGAACGGGTACTCTCGATGGGCACGACCCGGTCCGCGTCGCCCTGGAAGATGAGCACCGGCACGGCGGTCCTGGTCGCGCCCGGGGTGTTCTGGCGGAGGCGCGCCAGCCATTCAGGTCGGTCGGCCAGTGCGACCCGGGTCGGGTCGTCGTCGAGCTGGAGGGTGCACAGGGTGTCCAGCTGGGGGACGAGCGCCTCTGCCTCGGGTGTCAGCACGTCGAGCGGCAGACCATACACAGCGTGCCAGGCGGTCACCAGCATGACGGCGCTCGACCAGGCATCCGGGCTCGCCGATGTGGACCGGTCGTATCGCGCGATGGCCTCAAGGTCGCCGGCAGGCGCGAACGCGACGGCACCGAGCACATCCAGCGACGGTGCCATGGTCGCCGCGATGTCCGCTGCCCACAGCACGGCATGTCCCCCCTGCGAACCGCCGATGAGCACGGTCCGGGTGCCCGCCCCGGTCTCGGGGATGGCTGCCGCGGCAAGCGCCGCATCCAGCACGGAGTGGCCCGCGCTCGAACCCACGATGTAGGCGTGCGGGCCAGGCGTCCCAAGACCTTCGTAGTCCGTCACCGCGAGCACGAAGCCCTGGTCCAGGAGTGGCTGCGCAGCAGTGACCAGGCCATCGGATGGCGACCGCGAGGGTGCGCATCCGTCGGCGAGACCAACGGTCGCATGCGCCACGGACAGCACGGTGCGGGGCGCCGCTCCCGGCCGGAGCGGCTGCTCGGGCGCGATGATGAGTCCCGAGACGCCGACGGGTGACCCGTCGTAGCTCGTCGAGCGATAGATGACGGCCCACTTGCGAACGCCCTGCGGCGCGCGAAGCTCGATCTGGGCCAGGATCTCCCCGGCTGGACCGGGCGCGACCGGTCCCCCAGCGGCGTACAGCACGGGCGGCGGCAGCACGGGCAGGGACGACGTCGTCGTCGCGCTCGGCGACGGCTGGGCACCGGCCGTGACGCCACCGAACATCCCGAACGGCATGGCGAGCACGACGATGAGCAGCACGATCGATAGGCTGCGGCGGGGGGAACGAGCACGCACGCCCAGAGCATGCGCCCAGGATAGGATCGAGGGGTGGGACCGCATCGCCCGGCGTAGACTCATGCTCGATCCATCCGCATGGAGGTCATCTGATGGGTGACAAGGGACCTGGGAGCAAGAGCGGCGGCAAGAAGCCCAAGGGCGGGCCGAAGCCGGTGGTCAAGAAGCCCTGACGCTGCCGAGCTGAGCCCGGGCGGACTCCGGGAGACTATCCGGGGGTGACCGCATCCCCGACGCGCACGACGCCGGACGTGAGGATCCGGGTGTTGACCCCTCGCAGTCGGTGCTGTCGCCCGTTCGGGCTGCTCACGAACCGCAGCGCATCGGATCCGAAGCGGGCCGCGAACTGGACGCAGCCGTTGTGGGGAACGGCCGAGACCTCGACGACCGCCGTGCCCACGCGCAGGCGGCTGCCCGGCGGCAGGTCGTCCATGCCCAGCGCCAGGTCGACATAGAGCTGGTCGCCGGCGATCTCCCATCCGCCGGGGCCGCCGGCCAGCAGCGACGCGACCCGGCTGCTCATGATCGTCACCTGTGCCTCGCGATCGGATGACCCGTCGGACATCCGTTTGCTGCCCCGGGTGCTCCAGCCGTCCCCGACGAGCCCCGTCTCGACATCGAGGGACGCGGGCTCCAGCAGCTCACGCTCGCCGATGACCGGTCGTCGCGCGATGAGTTCGACCCGACCGAGGGATGTGGGCGCGGCGAGGATGTCGGCCAAGCCGGCCTCGAGCTCGGCGAGCGGTCGGTGGCGCATGTCGCAAGTATCGCCCATCGACCAGGCTGTGTGTCGCTCCCACACCTGGCGGTGAGCCCTTCCGTGCATCGGGGGACCGGGAGGGATGTGAGCCGGTCACCCAGGCGGGTGGTGTCCGCAGGCGACGGCCATCAGCGTAGGATGCGCGCACGCCGGCACCCGTCACCCCAGGTCGGGCCCGGCACCACGCCGAGGATCCAGCATGCACGTTCGACCGGCGTATCGGCTCGTCCTCGGGCTGAGCGTCGTCGTCACCTGTCTCATCGCGGGCCCGGTCCTGGCGGCATCGCCGGCCGCCTCCCCACCCGCCGACTCCATGACCTCGCCTGCGCCCAGCGCTGTGCCATCCGCCATCGCATCCGTGCCCGGAGCCTCGCCCCTTCCCGACGTCGCCGCCCCCGTCGACTGGACGATGTCGACCAAGGGCAAGGGGTTCGACCGCAACCCGTACTTCAGCAGCCTCGCGCAAGGTCCGGACGGCACCATCGTGATGGTCGGCATCGTGCGCGACAAGGCCGGTCATCCGACCGCAGCGGCGTGGCGCTCCAGTGACGGCCGAGCGTGGACCCGCGCGGCCTGGAAGACGCCCAGACTGTCCGGTGCGCCCGGCGTCGTTGCGACCGCGGTGGGCTTCGTGGCCATCGGAGGCGGGGGGACGTGGACGTCGGCCGACGGGATCACGTGGACCCATCACGTGCTGCCGGGCACCAGCTTCACGGACATCGCGACGACCCCCACGGGATTGGTGGCCGTCGGGCAATCAGGTGCTCCCGGCCCGACCGGCGTCCCCACGTTGTGGAGCTCCCCCGATGGCGAGGCATGGTCCTCGATGACCCTCGGTGACGTCGGGCGTCCGGTGCGCGTCGCCGTGGGGTCCGACGGCTCCATCGCCGTTGGTGGGAACCTCGCCCAGGCGGACGGCGCCACGGCCCCGGTCACCTGGACGCTCCACGACGGCATCGTGGCGAGCGCATCACTCGACGGACTCGCCGCAGCGCCGAGCGGCGTCATCGACCTGCGCTGGACTCCGGTCGGGTTCGCCATCGGGGTCATCCAGAACATCGACGGGGGGCAGGCGGCGTCCGTGTGGACCTCACCCGACGGCACGTCCTGGACGCGGTCGCTCGACGTCACCTCCGGCACCATCACCACGCTCGGGGTCCTGGGCTCCCAGGTCATCGCATTCGGCGCCGACCGGCTATGGCAGACGCTGGATGGGTGGACGTGGCAGGAGACGCCAGCACCGGAGTTCAGGGGCTACGGTGTCTCGACCACCCTGGGGCTCAGCGGCGGGGATCTGCTGGCGGCGGCCGCGCGGTACACGGGCCCCACGACATCCAAGGCGGCCACGCTCCTGGGTCACGTCGCGACGAGCACGCCCTGAACGGGTTCCCGAGCGGGCCTCGTGTCGCCCGGCCCGGCGGCATCTGGCGCGTCAGCGCGGACGGTGTCCCTCGAACTCCGCGATCAGATCCGCCACGTCCCGCCACTCGCTGTGGAAGACGGGCGCCGATGGCTCGTCCGTGGTCCAGCCGTCGATGACGATGGCGAGATACTCACCCAGGCGGACCGCGGAGCGGCCGACCACGCCGAGCATCGGCGGGTTCGCGGTCGCCGCGCAGAGGTGCCCGTCGGCGCGTGCCTCGAGTCGCCAGCGGGTATCGAACCAGGTCGCGTTGACCGATGCCTCTGCCCGTTCGTGGGGGAACAGTGGTCGCTGGCTCATGGGATCAGAGTAGAACATCCGTTCTATATCTGGCAAGTGACCGACGCCATCACGCCCGAGGGAGCCAACCACCAGGACGTCTGACGCCCTCGGCCCACGACCTTCGAGCCATCCCCAAGCGCGGCGACCGACCCACACTGCACTGCACACAACCACTCAGGAGTGTGACGAACGTGTACGCACCGATCGATCTGCAGCGCCGGCAGATGCAGGACACCCTGCGGTCCTTGGGGGTCGTCCTCGACGCCCATCTCGCTCGCGGGGTCGTCATCGCACATCAGCCGGATGGCCTGCTCGTCCGCGCCCAGGTCGTCGCGAGTATCGGCGACCGGCTCGACGGCACCTGGTCCCGCATGGAGCAGCGCCTGACACATCTGGACATGGCACAGGCCCAGATGGCCGCCGCTGCACGGCGCACGAACGGGCTGCAGGCCGGACCCATCGAGCGGACCCTGGAAGTGCTGGGACGGATGGCCGACGAACGTGACCTGCGCGGCCTGACCCTTATCCAGCACGCCTCAGGCAGTGGCTGGTTGGTGTGGCACGCGGCGCCCGACGGCCGACCGTCACTGCTGACGTTCACGCTGGAGGAGCTCCTCACGACCTCCACCACGACGGTGACAGCCAACGACCCGCCGCCGGAGCCACGGTCCGTTCGACGGGGATCAGGCTCGCTGCGCGATCGAGGTCGCATGTTGCCGGGCCGGACGCTCGACGGTCGCCGCCTTCGGCCGCAGCTGGCCTCGGCGATGCGCGAGGCACTCCCGGTCCGGGCCGCTGGCCCCGTGTTCGCGGGGGCACGCAGTCTCCAGGAGATGTGAGCGGCTCGGCGACGCCCGCGCGCGCATGACGGGATAACGGCATGGCGAGCGGAACACGGCGCGAAAGTAGTGGATCCTCAGCATCCGTCCGACGACCCGTTAGGTCGATCGTGGTGCCCACGCCGATCGGCGCAGACAACCGACGGAGGCCGACATGGCTCGAGCGATATCGCGAGCAGGCAGAAGGGGCGCGCGCCGGGATGGAGCAGCCGGCGCCGGCGGCCGCTCGCAGGAGCGACCTGGAGCTGGACATGATGGCGGCGAAGCTCGCCTGGCTCCACGGCACGGGCCTGGGCACGATGTGGATGACCCTGGGCGATCGCTGGGATGCCATCGAGGCCCCCTAGGAGACCGCCTACTGCCTGGTACGTGCGGCGATCGCGCATGGGGCCGTCGGCGACACGGAGGCCGCTGTGGTCGCGCTCGACGCCGCCGACGTCATCGCTGGGCGGCTGGGTGCCGTGCCGATGCGGTCCTGGCTCCATCGGGTCGCACGCCAGCACGGCTTCCGGGGCGTGGGCGACCCGGTCGCACGGTCCGCGTCCCATGGCCCGAAGGATCGAATGGACACGATGCGATGCGACCATTCGGCCTGACCTCGGCCTCGCCCGGCCACCGACCTAGGCGGCTTGTCCTCGCGCAGGAAGTGACGTGTGCCGGTCGCGATCGGATCCGACCGATCGGAGGCCGCTGCCTGGCGGGCGGTCCAGCGATCGAACACCCTGTCGAGGGGGTAGCAGCAGCCGCACGACGCGGCCGCGGCATCCATGGCTGCGAGCAGGCACGGCTGGGCGGACCTGCCAAGATGTCGAGCACCGGTCGGGCGGCTGTTCCCGACGTCACCGGAGCGAGGTCGAGCATGAGCAGCGACACCAGCGAGGCGTTCCAGGGGTTCCGTCCAGCTGCGTTCCAGTTCCTCGTGGAGCTCGCACTCAACAATGAGCGATCGTGGTTCCAGCCGCGCAAGGCTGATTACGACCGGCTGCTCAAGGAGCCGCTCGAGGCCCTCTGCGTGTCGCTCGATGCGGAATTCCGGACGCACAAGGTGCCCCTCGCCTCGGACCCGGCGCGCTCGCCGTTCCGCATCTACCGCGACGTGCGCTTCTCGCGGGACAAGTCGCCCTACAAGACGGCCGTCAGCGCGAGCTTCCCGTGGACGGGTGAGGGCAGCGGGGTCGGCGGCTACGTGCACATCGAGCCCGGGCACGCCTACCTGGGTGGTGGCATGTGGCATCCGGCGCCCGAGCGGCTCGCTGCTTGGCGACGCGCGGTCGTCGAGGACCGGGAGCGGATCCATGCGGTGATCGACGACCGGTCGTTCCGGGGCACCTTCGGGGATGTCGGCGGCGATCGTCTCCTGCGCGGCCCGGCCGGCTTCCCCAAGGACGACCCGGACATCGAGCTGCTCAAGCTCAAGGACGTCACCTTTGGCGTGGCCCTCTCGGACGCCGAGGCGCAGTCGGCGGCGCTGCCGGCGCTCATCGCGGACCGTCTCTCGGTCGCCGTGCCGGTGCTCGGGCTCCTGGCGGCGCTGCCGGGTGACCCGGGCGCCACCCCATGGCTGCGCGAGTGAGGGTTGCCATGGCGCGGTCGGCGCGACGCTCGTGATCGCCATCTGCATCGCGGGAGCCACCGGCTGGGCGGGGCGCGCGCTCGTGGATGGCGTCCTCGCGACGGATGACCTTGTCCTGCGCTCGTCGGTCGCGCGTGCTGCCACGGGCCAGGATCTTGGCACGGCCCTCGGACGTGCCCCGCTGGGTGTACCGCTGGTCGCGACCCTGGCCGAGGCGGTCGACGCTGTCGATGTGCTCATCGAGTACACCTCGCACACGGCGGTGCAGTCCAACACGCGCGAGGCGGTCGGACGCGGGGTCGCGGTCGTCATCGGCGCGTCCGGGCTCACCGCGGAGGACTACACGGTCATCGACGCCGCTGCGCGGGCGGCCGGTGTCGGAGTCATTGCCGCTGGCAACTTCTCGCTGACGGCCGCGGTGGCGTAGGCGGCGCTGTCCTGGTGGCACCATTCCTGCCCCAGGCGGAAATCATCGACTACGCCGGTGCCACCAAGCCCGACGCGCGCAGCGGTACGTCGCGGGAGCTGGCGGAGCGGCTCGCCGGGGCCCGACCCTCGGTCCGCGATCAGGCCGTCGACGCCACCGATGGGCTGGGCGAGGCCCGCGGCGCCCAGGTCGACGGCGTGCCGGTGCAGTCGGTGCGGCTGCCGAGCTTCTCGGTCTCCACTGAGGTCGTCTTTGGCCTGCCCGATGAGCGCTTGACCATCCGGCACGATGCCGGGCCATCGGCGGCACCGTATGTCGGCGGGACGCTGCTCGCGGTCCGGCGCGTCCAGGGCACGGTCGGGCTGACCCGCGGGCTGGACACGCTCCTGCTCGATCGCTGATCAGCCGCGAGGCCGCCCAGCCTGAGACCGACCTCACCTCGCGGCCATGATACGGTCGATGAGCTCGTAGGCCGCCACGCCCAGCAGGATGACGACCACGACCACGACCAGCGCCCACCCGCGTTCCCGCCAGGTACGACCGAGCGCGAGCGAGAGCAGCACGCCCACGATGACCTCGATCCACCCGACGAACGCCAGCTCCGGGATGCGGATGAGCGTCGAGATGCCTTCGGCTGCGAGGATGCCACCCGCCAGCCCGATGGCGACGATGCGCCGGACCCCGGAGTCGACCCGCCACCAGCGACCCGCGAGCCCGTACACCGGACCGCCGACGAGCGCCGTGCCGAGCCAGATGACGACCGATGAGGTCGAGACACCAGCCCCGGACACATGCGCGGCAACGAAGTAGCCAGCCAGTGCACTGGCGAGCACGACGAAGCCGGCGCCGATCGCCCATCGGGCGGTCGGCATCCGCGATCCTGCCAGCCAGGCGACGAGGAGCCATATGGCACCCGAGTTCGCGAGCCGGTTCCAGCGCGCGTCGAGGACACCCTGGCCCGCGATGGTGACGACGCCGAGCACGACGCCCGCGGCCACGATCAGGCCCAGGCGCCCTGCCGCGCGGCCGGGTCGCTGCTGTGGCATGGCGGACCGGGGAGCGGTCGCTACGGCGCTCCGACCATGCCCAAGCTGTCGAGCGGCCAGAAGCGAAGCCACGCCCGTCCGATGATCTGGTCTACCGGGATCTCGCCGAACACCCGGCCATCCTCCGAATGGAGGCGGTTGTCACCCATCACCAGCACGTCACCGCGGTCGACGTCCCAGGCGGACTGACCGCCGGTCGGCCGGGTGACGCTGCCAGGTGCCAGGTAGGTCTCGTCGAGGGGGGCACCATTGCGCCAGACCGAGCCGTCCCTGATCTCGATGTGGTCACCGGCGACGCCGATGATGCGCTTGATGAACGGGATGTCGGAGTGCTCCGAGGCGGGCGGATGGAGCACCACGATGTCGCCGTCGCGATATGGGAACAAGCGGGGCGTCAGCTTGTCGACCAACAGGTGCTGGCCGTCCTGGAGCGTCGCCTCCATCGACATCCCTTCGACGCGATACGTCCCAACGACGAACGCCTGCAGGACCCAGTAGAGCAGGACCGCGAGGATGACGGTGGTCGCGAGCTCGGTGACCCGACCGCGTCGTGTGCTTGTCCTGGGAGCGGCCTGGTCGGCGCCGATGGTGTCCGTCATGGGGGCCATGGTAGGTGGATCGACCCTAGTGGTCGCAGCTGGCCGCCCGTGGACGGATACGCTCCGAACGGGGTACGGTCAGCGGATGCACGCGCGCCGACCGCGACCGAGGCGGGCTCGTCAGGACGGGTCCGCGGGTCGCCTGAGACGAATCCGCCCCGAAGCACCTCATCCTTACTGTGGATGACCGCGCCCTGGCCCAGGCGTTGGCCGTGGGTGACGAGGTCGCATTCCAACGCCTGGTAGACGAGAACGCCGGCGAGGTGTTCCGGATCTGCTACCGGGTGCTGGGTTCGATCGATGAGGCAGAGGACGCAGTCCAGGAGACGTTCGTGCTGGCCTACAAGGGCCTTGGTTCCTATCGGGGTGACGGCCCACCGGCCGCGTGGCTGGCGCGTATCGCCGTGCGCGAGTGCTGGCGACGCGGCCGTCTTCGGACGCGTCGGATCATGCTCACGCAACCGCTTGACGCGACCATCGAGGCGACGGCCGCCGACGCTGCAGACGTGGCCCGGGAGGTCCTCGCGGCCGAGGAGCGTGAGGAGGTCCGCCGCGCCCTGCGCGCGCTGCCGGAGCCGTACCGCGAGGTGGTCTCGCTGCGATTCCTGGGTGACCGCTCGCTGTCGGATATCGCCGCCGTGACCGGTCGCCCGGAGGCGACCGTGAAGACGCACCTCTACCGCGGTCTGGAACGGTTGCGGACGATCATGCGGGACGAGCAGCGATGAGCGACCAGGGCCAGCTCCCCCGCTCCAGCCGCGATCCCGACGCGCGCCCCGCTGACGCCACGCTGGGGGAGGCTACGCCCGACCCGATGAGCGACCCCGTGACCGCTCCCGTGGCGCGTCGGCTCCAGCGCTTCCACGACGCGACGACGATCGAACCGCCCGTCGACATCGCGGCCCGGGTCCGTGAGCGACTGGCCCGCGAGTCGCGGCCGGCCGCAGCGGTCGCGAGTGTGCCGCTTGGTGACATCGACATGAGGCTCCGGCAGCGAGCGAGAGCGGCTCTGGGTGGGGGAGACGCGCCACGACCCTACCGCGCCAGGACACTGGCGATGGCTGCTGTCCTCATCCTGGCCATCGGCGTCGCCGCCATCGCCGGCCTGGTCTGGCTCCGATCCTCGACGGACCGGGTCGGCGCGCCAACGGTGGTGCCGACCATGCCCCACACGGCGCCCAGCCTCGCTCCGAGCCCCAGCCCGTCACCGTCGCCAGCCTCGACATCGCCAGGCCCGTCCACCGCCACCTCCGGGTCCGCGGCCGTGACCCGCGACACCCTCGCCAAGGCGACCCCGCGGCCCCGCCACCGGCCCAGGCAAGGATCGGTCCGAGCGCGCCCGACGAAGCGCCCACGCACCGGTCCGGCAGCCGTCGCGAGTCATCCACTGCCCACCGTCGACCACCTCGCTGGCGACCCCGCGTCGGCGTCGCCGCCGATCCAGCCAGGAGAGCCTGCGGCAAGCGCGTCGCCGGCCATCGTCGTGATCGAGGGTGCGCCCGATCCGTCCGCGGCGCCGACGGAGCTCCCGGCGGCATCCCCGGACCCGACCCCGAAGCCCACGCCCGAGCCCACGCCCGAGCCCACACCCAAGCCCGCGCCCGAGCCCACACCCGCGCCCACACCCAAGCCCGAGCCCACACCCGCGCCCGAGCCCACACCCAAGCCCGAGCCCACACCCGCGCCCGAGCCCACACCCAAGCCCGCGCCCGAGCCCACACCCGCGCCCGAGCCCACACCCGCGCCCGAGCCCACACCCGCGCCCGAGCCCACACCCGCGCCCGAGCCCACACCCGCGCCCGAGCCCACACCCGCGCCCGAGCTGCCGGCGTCGAGCGATGAGCAGGGTTGACGGCTTTCGGAGCACGGGATCGGCCGGGGGGTGAGACTTTCTGATCCGTCACGCCCTCGATACAGGCGTGAGCCGGATCACCGGCTGACTCCACGTGGCGAGACGTGCCACCGCGAGAGGAGGGTGCGAGCCGTGCACCTGACGAACAAGCTCCGCATGCTGGCTGTGCCAGCTGTCCTGGCCACCGTGGCCGTCGCCACCCCAGCAGCGACCCTGGCGCATGGTGGCCACCACCCCACGTGGCACGCCGACCGCATCATCGGCACGCCCGGCGACGATGTCATCGCCGCGCGGCGGGGCGGTGATACGGTCTGGGGACGTGCCGGGAACGACACACTGTCGGGCAACCGTGGCCGGGACTGGCTCTTCGGCGAGAAGGGGAATGACACCCTCAACGGCAACCGGGGCAATGACCGGCTGTCCGGCGGTCTCGGCGACGACACGCTCAACGGTGGCGCCGGCAATGACCTGCTCCTGGGGGGACCCGGCGCGGACACGCTCAACGGCCAGTGGGGCCGTGACGAACTGTGGGGCGGTGCTGGCCCGGACATCCTCAACGGCGGGCCGGGTAACGACCTCATCCACGCCGCGGGCGACGGCGCCATCGACACCATCGATTGCGGCGGCGGTGCCCACGACCGGGCGATCGTCGACCCGACCGACATCGTCGTGGGTGGCTGCGAGACGATCGTCATCAAGGTGCCGCCCGTCTGATCCCGGCGGCCGCCGCCGCGACGGTAACGGGACATCGCTCATGACAGGACCCGCATCGGACCCGATGCGGGTCCTGTCCTGTCCCGGGTCGTCAGTCCGTGGCGGTCATCTCGTACTCCTCGATGAGGCTCCATGTCGAGCCGTCCAGGGTGAGCTCGTTCCGCCAACTGCAGTGGCCTGCGTCGCTGAGGATCCACGTCAGCCGGATACGCGGCAGGCTCGCGTCGAGCGACTCATAGACGAGCCGATCGCCGTCGATCCGCCCGCGATAGACGCCCAGGTTCGGGCCCTGGTTGTCGGTGCTGCTGGCTCGATACTCCGACGCACGGCCATCCCAGCCGGTCACCCACTTCAGCCGCCACGTCAGGACGAACGTGCCATCTGCGAGGTGCTGCTCCTGCTCGAAGTCGCAGTCGTACCACAGCCCATCCTGGACCAGGCGACATCACGCACGGCCCGTGCCGGTCATGGCAGGTGTCCCGGGACCCATGCCTCCCGCCTCGATGGTCCCGGACCATGCCCAATCCCGATAGAAGGGCGCCAACGCGGCCACCTCGGGGCCGCTGCGAGCGGATCCAGGAAGGGTGACGACCTCCGTTGCCGTGACGACCTCCTCCTCGCGCGCGTTCTCGGCGCGACGCGTCTCCGTGGGACGATGCCGCGACGTGAACGCCTGGAGCAGGGCCGAATTGCCCGAGTCCGTGGTCCGACCGGCTCCGATGGGCCCCATCAGCCAGCTTGGGCCGGGACCGTGGGATCGCTCATCCCACGGCGCGGATGCCCACGACCGGGACCGTCCATCGACCATCGCAGGCCCGGCCGAGTCCAGTCACCTCCCAGCACGCCGCGACCTGACCACGACCGACCGGCGGCTCCACACGAACCACCTGTCCCGGCAGCAGCAGGTCGCCGACGACGGGCATGGCGCCGTCCCCTGTCGCCGCCCGGGCCGTGATGCCCCGGGCGTAGGTGCCGTTGGCCAACCCGGCCCGGATGACGTCCGTCGCGATCACCGGGGCACGCACGGGCGGCTGATGGACTCGGTCGACGCTCCGCTGTCGCATGCCTGGCAGTGTCCACCCCGATGGTGTCAGCTCCCATGTCACTGCGGCACGGGGCGGGCCGGCGACGACCGGATGGGCTTCTCCATGCTCGCGGTCGCCAGCAGGATCCCGTCAGGCAACATGATGGTCTCCGTTCGGAGGACCCGGAAGCCGAACCGCTGGTACAGGGGGACCCCAGGCAGCGTGGCCATGAGGGAGAGGCGGGAGAACCCGGCCGCGCGCGCTGCCGCTTCGCACGCCTCCAGGATCAGGGTGCCGAGACCCTGGCGGGTCCGGTCAGGGCGCACGAACATCGCCCGGACGCGGGCCGGTTCGGATGCGGCATCGAGGGTCCGGACGCGTTCCTCCTGATCGGACGAACCGCTGTACAGCTTGTCCCGGCGACTCCAGCCACCACAGGCGACGAGCTCGTCGCCCATCTCCACCACCAGGTACGTGCCATCGGCAATGAGCATCCGATCCACCCGGCCGATGTAGGTCTCGCTCGACCTGGTCTGGGCCTCGTCGTAGTGGCTCGGGAAGAGCGCCTCGATGGACCGCTTCATGAGGGCGTCGATGGCCTCGGCATCATCGAGCGAGGCGAGACGCAGCCGGGGCGGTCCGGGAGACAGCGCGGTCTGGGACATGTCCCTCGCACGATAGCGTCGGGGTCGACTCCCGCGCCAGCCGGCGACGGCCGGGGCGTCGATAGCCGGATATCCTGCCTCGGTGTCGACATCGTCCCGGGTCCGATCCAGCGCGGTCGTCCTGATCGTCGCGCTGTGCCTTGTCGGCACCGTCGTGTCGACCGTATCGGCGCAGGGTTCCACCGGTGGGCCCGCAGCCACCCCTGTCACCGACCGTCCGGACACGGCCGAGGTCCGTGCGTGGCTGGCCTTCCTCGAGCGCGAGCTCATCAGGCTGCTCCACAGCGATCCGACCTCCGATGGATCGACACCGGCCGGTCACGGCCCGACGCTTGCCCAGCTCGTGGGCCAGAAACTGATGGTCCGGATGTCGGGCCACCGGCCCAGTCGCGCATTGCTGGGTCGCATCAGACGTGGCGAGATCGGGGGCGTGGTGCTGCTGGGAGCCGACATCACGACGCGAGCGGCTGTCGTCGAGCTCACCTCGAAGCTCCAGAACGCGGCGTCGGCGGGCGGGCAGCCAACACTGCTCATCGCGCTCGACCAGGAAGGCGGCTCCGTCAAGCGCGTGCCCTGGGCGCCGCCCACCATCACGGTGCCGGCCATGGGCCGGCTGACCCCGGACGTCGCACGGCGTCAGGGCCGGCGGACCGGGGCAGCACTGCGCGCCCTGGGCATCAACATGGATCTTGCCCCGGTCGCCGATGTGCCGCGGTCCACGGCATCGTTCATGTACCAGCAGGGACGCACCTTTGGCTTCGATGCCGGGCGGACCGCGGCGCTGGCTGACGCCTTCGCGGCCGGCCTCGGCGACCGCGGGGTCATTGCCACCATGAAACATTTCCCGGGCATCGGCCTCGCCACCCGGAACACCGACCGCTACGTCGATACGATCGGCGCTTCGGCTGACCGCCTGAGCGTCGACCTCCGACCCTATCGCCGGGCGATCGCACACGACCTTCCGGTGATCATGCTCTCGAACGCGACCTACCCGGCGTGGGATCCCGACAATGCCGCCGGCTGGTCACCCGCCATCGCGGTGTCGCTGCTCCGTGACGAACTGGGGTTTCGCGGTGTCACCATCACCGACTCGCTCGATGGGACGGGCCACGCGCGCGGACTCCCGGTCAAGGTGCTGGGTCTGCGAGCCGCCATCGCCGGCACGGACATGATCCTCACGACGGGCTCCGAGAAGACCACGACCCGGCTGTTCGACGATCTGCTGGCGCACGCGCGGGGCGGTTCGTTGCCCCGCTCGACGCTCCAGGCGTCATACGACCGCATCCTCGATCTCAAGCTCCGCGTCGCTCCTCGGGTCCATCGAGGATGAGGTCCGGGCCGATCGCGAACTCGTCCCCGTATTCGTGACCCACGTGCGTCGCGTGGTCGGTGATGGATGCCACGAGGTTGGGTATGCACCGGCCAACGAAGGCAATCGTTCGTCCTCGCAGACGCGGCGAGTGCTGACGCCGACTGGCGTGCTCCAGCCCGATGGTGGCGGGCACTCGGAGGGCCGCTGGATGGTGCACCCGAGGCGCTCGGTCACGTCGGCGAAGGACACGCCCGCGGTACGACCGTCACCGTCATGCGAGCGAGGCACCGTAGACTTGGCTGACGCGTCACGGCGCGAGCGGGCCGCGCGTCCCGGTCTCCGGTGCGGCCCTCCAGGTTCGAGACCCAGCTGTCAGGTGCCACATGCAGCTCCGCTCCCGGGGTGTCGCGGCCACCGCCGCCGCGATGCTCCTGCTCACACTCTCGCTGCCGGTCCAGGCACAGGATGTCACGCGGACGGTATCGCTCGACGGCCTGGGCTTCAGCTTCGACCGGGTCCTGGGCACGAGCGTGAACATCAGCCAGGTGCCCGGGCAGTCACCCGCCACGCAGCAGATCGATGCACCGCAACCACCCCATCTCGCCTTCACCCTGTACCCGCGACGCGCCGAGGACAAGCGCATCCCGCGGCCCTTCGACGCTCCGGGCGTCGTGCGCTTCTATCGCATCGCGGACCTCGCGCCGTACGACCTGCAGGCCCAGCAGCTAGCGCATCTCAAGACGCTGCTGAGCGAGCGACCCGATCCGGCCACCCTCATGACCATCGGTGCCGATGGCGGTGTCGACCCACTGCCGTTCGTGACGGACTTTGCGGCCGCCCAGGCCATCGTTGCGCGGGTCGGCTATGTCGATACGCCCGAGCTCGCGGGTGTCTCCTACCTGACCGTCTTCCGGCAGGACGTGTATCCGTTCACGGGGGGCGACTTCTGGTACACCTTCCAGGGTCTGAGCGCCAACGGGACCTGGTATGTGAGTGCCGACTTCGTCATCACGGCGAGCATGTTCCCAAGCAAGATCAGCATCAAGGATGGCAACCGCATCAGCTCCAGCGCCAAACGTTGGGCGGCATACCTGCGCACCAGCCTTGGGACCCTCAACGGCGCGGAACCTTCGGCATTCACGCCGCCGCTGACGTCCATCGACGCCCTGGTGCGGTCGATCACCTTCGGTGGCGTGCGGGCAGTCGAGCCGATACCAACGCCGTCGGTAGCCCCGTCAGGCGCGCCATCGGCGGCTCCGTAGCCGTGAGCTCCGGGGTCGTCGGCACGCTGACGACCCCGGAGATCAGGACGCGGGACCTAGCCGAGGTCCGGCAGGGCCTCCGGCCCGGGGGCCGCGTCCGGCGCTTCCTCCCGGGCGCGGACCCGATGCTCGAGGCTGGCGCCCTCGACGTCCACGTTCGGCAGCAGCCGATCGAGCCATCCAGGAAGCCACCACGCACGCTCGCGGAGCATGATCAGGACCGCGGGCACGATGGTCATGCGCACCACGAAAGCGTCGAACAGGACGGCGATCGCGAATGCGAAGCCGATCGACCTGATGCTGGCAGGTGACCTTCCGGACGACCTGGGACGCAGCCCCGGGACGTCCGCCCGGCACCGACGGCTCGACCGTCTGGATGTCGGCCGGTGGCACGGTCCGAAGCCTGGGAAGCGGCGGCGATCCGCTCTTCCCGTGACCGTGCCAGCTCACGGCGCGCGGAACGACAGCAACACCTGCCCACCCATGCCCAGCCGGTGCAGCCTCGCGTCATCGACGCGGTAGCTCGCGACCCCCGGCGGCTCCGACCGGCGGAAGACGAGACCCGGGAACGGATCCCCTGGAACAACGACAGCCGTTGGTCTCCGTCGGCCTCCTCGAGCAGATAGGTGACCGTCTCGCCAAGCGCTTCGAGGTAGTGGGTGCCCAGGTCGGGTCGGTCGCAGTCGCTGGTGGTGACGGTCGGTCGCCCGAAGGGGTGCCGGGTCGTTGGTCACGAAGTCGGCGACATTGGCGTTGCAAAGGACCGGGTACGTACCCGGGGTGTCAGCCTCCCGTCCTGACGCCCCGGTCTGTCCTACCATCCGCAAAGGTCGGAGGTGGCCGGATGACGAAGGACGAGATCAAGGCGGGGATCGCCGCAGGGACCCTGGAGCGCGGCACGCTGGAGCGGGAGGCGCAGGGGCTCGGCCAGATGCCGCTCGTGGGTGCCTACCTGGACCCCGACCGGGTCCAGCGGATCAGTCCGCCATTGGAGCCGACGTGGCGGATCGTGGCCCTGGAGGTCGTCGGCCTGGGCTACGGATGGGCAGCGGAGACCGCCAAGTGGCGGGTGCCGGTCGTCGCGATCCGGTCGGTCACGCCCCATTAGCACCCGGTCGCAGCGGACCGGCCAGGGTCAGCCAGCAGCAGTGCTGAATGGGCGGATGACGCAGCGGGATCCGATATGGCCCGTTGACGTGTCCACGGCCTCGTCTTGCCGGGCAGCCGGTCGATACCGGTGGTAGAGGTTGCCAAAGAACTCGTCCAAACCGCGGGCGGTCGGCAGGAACTTGTTCAGGTCACCCAGATGGTTCTTGCCGAACAGCCCCGTGGCGTAGCCAAGCGGCTTGAGCAGCTCCGAGATGGTCACATACCCGGCCTGGAGGCCCACGTCCGCGCCAGGCATGCCGACCTTGCTCAAGCCGGTCCGAAAGACGCTCTGGCCCGTGATGAACGACGATCTGCCCGCCGTGCAACTCTGCTCACCGCAGGCGTCCGTGAAGCGCATCCCCTCGGCGGCGATGCGGTCGATGCTGGGCGTCCGATAGCCCATCAACCCGTCGCTGTAGCAGCTGAGGTAGGTGATGCCGATGTCATCGCCCCAGATGACCAGGATGTTGGGCTTACCGTTCGGCGTCGTGGGTCTCCTGTTGCTCGTCGGTCGGCGGTCACCCTCGCGTCCCCGGGGCCCACATGCGGACGGTCATCGTCCTTGACGCCTGTGCTCGAGACAAGGACCTCGCCGCGGAGGCCGGATGCCTCGATCAGCGTCGTCGAGGGGCGGGTCTGTCCAGCGCCACGGCAGTGCCGCTCACGCGGATGCCACCGACGTCGTCGGGTATCTCGACCTCGATGTCGCTCGGCCGACCGATCTCCACACCCTGCCGGATCCGGAAGCTCGCGGGCGGTGTGAGCTCGCCACGCCAGCGAAGGTAGGCGCCAAAGGCGGCCGCCGCTGCACCGGTCGCGGGATCCTCGATGACACCACCGACCGGGAACGGGTTGCGCGCTCGGAACCGGTCCGGGCCGTCGCGCCAGATGAGCTGGAATGTCGTCAGGTCGGCCGGCAGCATGACCGACCGGAGTCGATCGAAGTCGTATTCGAGGATCCGCAGCCGCTCGGAGCCTGCTATCGCCAGGATGAGGTGGTTGACGCCGGCATAGCCCACCGCCGGAGGCAATCGTTGGTCGAGCTCGTCGTGGCGCCATCCGAGGGCAGCGAGGACGTCGGTCACGAGGTCCTCGGTGGCGCGTCGCTGACGCGTGGCGTCACCGACGTGAGGGTCGCCCGGAGATGCCCGTCCAGCCCACGTGTCGTGTTCACAGGCACGACGCCGTCGTTGGTCGTCAGCAGGAACTGACCGGGCCCTGTGCGCTCCGCCAGCGCTACGCCGCTGGCGATCGTGGCATGGCCGCAGAACGCGACCTCTGCGGCGGGGCTGAAGTAGCGAACCCGGTGTGCGCCCGGCCGATTCGTCCCATCGGGTGCCAGGAACGCGGTCTCCGAGTCACCCACCTCGGAGGCGATCCGCTGCATCTCGGGCGCCGCGGGCAGCACGGCGCCGATCCAGACGCCTGCCGGGTTGCCACCGGCGGGATCGAGGGTGAAGGCAGCAAGTCGGTGGAGCTCAGACACGCGTCGTGAGCCTAGCCGCTCCACGCCAGTCGGGTCCCGGATGGGCGCGCGGAGGCCTCGCGCAGTCGCGAAACGGGCGTCTGCGGCTCGCCCACGACGGCGTGACCGGATCGGCCGCTGCTCTCGGTGGCTCACGACTCGAGCTCCCACGGTGCCCGGCGGTAGCGGCTCCACTCCGTGTCTGGTTCGATGCCATAGGCATCGACGAGCTCCTGTCGGACCATTCCCCGAACTCCCAGTCGAGGCTGAGCGAGGCCACCACGTGCCGCGTGCACCACCCGGGTCGCCGCCAGCGCCTACACAGGGACGCGCATACTCCAGTGCATGCCACGCCTGCAGGTGAAGCATTTCGACGAGCCGGACGACGTGCGCCAGGTCCCCAAGGCTCGATTCCTGACGGTCCAGGTGGGCGAGGCGGTCATCGGGCACGCCACCTTCGAGCCGGGCTGGCGGTGGACGATGGACCTTGGCCCCCTCATGGGCTTGCAGAGCTGTCCCATCCATCACCAGGGCTTCGCGGTATCAGGCGTGTGCCGTGTGGTCATGGATGACGGCCAGACGATGGATATCGGACCGGGCGGTGTCTACGAGATCCCGCCGGGACACGACGCCTGGGTCATCGGGGACGAGCCCTGGGTCACCATCGAATCGCAGAGCGGACGGCCCATGACGTCGATGCTCGACGCGTCCGGCGAGCGAACCGTCGCCACCATCCTGTTCTCGGACATCGTCGACTCGACGGGGTGGCTGGGTCGGATCGGCGACGCACGCTGGCGGGACCTGCTGCTCGAGCACAATCGACTCCTGCGGGAGCAGCTCAACATGCACCGCGGGCGCGAGATCAAGACCACCGGTGATGGCTTCCTCGCGGTCTTCGACGGCGCCACCCGGGCGGTCCGATGCGGATCAGCGATGACGACGGCGGTCCATGGTCTGGGCATCACCATCCGTGTCGGCATCCACACGGGCGAGGTCGAGTTCGTAGGCCAGGATGCCCGGGGTGTCGCGGTGCACGCGGCGGCGCGCGTCATGTCCGTGGCCGGTCCCGACGAGGTCCTGGTCTCGTCCACCACCCACGACCTGCTGGAGGGGTCCGGGCTGTCACTCGTGGACGGAGGCGTCCACGAGCTCAAGGGCCTCGCCGGCCGCCGTCAGCTGTACCGCCTGGTCGTCGGCGATGATCCCCCGACCACGTCCACCAGAGCCGCCCGATCACCGTCGTGAGGTACGTGGTCGATCCCCGCGTCGACGCCTACATCGACGGTCTCCCGGAGTGGCAACAGGCGATCTGCACGACCGTCCGGGCGCTGGTCCACGCAAGCGACCCGGAAGTGGTCGAGACCATCAAGCGCACGGTGCAGCCCTACTTCGTCCTCGAGGGCAACATCTGCGCACTGCTGGCTGCGAAGGATCACGTGAACGTCTTCCTCTACGACGGCGGCATCGTCCCGGACCCGGCGGGCATCGTCACGGCCGGCCACGACAACACGACCGCTCGGACCGTGGCGCTCCGCCAGGGCGACCCGATCGACACGCAGGCGCTCGGCGACATGTTTCGCCAGATCATCGCCAACAACCGGGCCGGTGGCTGGCGCGCGATCAAGCGGCGCACCTGAGGAGACGGTTCCCCGTGGAGCCGTCCCCGCGGGTCAGCCTGGACGAGTCGACACCAGCTCGGTTTGCGACGTGTCCACAGGCAGCTCGTCCGCGGTTGCCTGGAGCGCTTCGACAGCTTGCGCATACCGTCGTGCCGCATCTTCGAGAGCCGCGGCCGCACCGGGAGCGCCCGACCAGACCCGGGCTCGAGCGTCGTGATATTCGCGGCGTGCCGCGTCGAGCGCGGCGCGAGCACCCTGATGTCGTTGGGCATCGGCCATGATCGGATGATGCGCGGGCTGTGAGCCAGCCCGGACCCGGTTGTCGCGTCGGAGGGGTGCGCCCGGACAACGGAACCCGGCGCGTACCCGGGGGCCCATCGGGGCCTGCTCCGGCTGCCGCCACCCCGACCGGCTCTGTCGCCGCATGGCAAGAGAGGGACCCGGACGCCCAGAACGTCCTGATCCCTCTCCCGCGTCCGGAGGCTCGGCAGGTCACGCATCGTAGCTGGTGAGCACTCCCGCGTGGCGACGTGACCAGGACCCAGCGGCGCGCCCGTGATCAGCGGCACTCGCCGCTTCTCCCGCCGAACACGCCTTACCATCGACGGATGAGTGACAAGGAGGGCGCGGCGAAACTCGCAGCTATCGCCAATCTCCCCGTCGGGTGGGTGTTCGAGGACCCGCGACGGGACCACGGGGATCTGGTCCTTCGAGCCACGGGACCCGATGGCGATGAGATCGAGGTCGCCGGGCGGACCAACGAAGAGGCGTGGCGAACCATGGCAGAGTCGCTTGCCGCGCGGGGCGAAGGACGCCTGATCCGATAGCGCCCTATCGCGACCTGGACGCTCCGGATGCGACGACCATGCCCGACCGTGCCACCCGAGCCATCAGCACTGACGTTCAGACGTGCTTGATCTTGACCGAGACCTTGTCCCAGAAGGCATAGCAGCCGCCCGTGACGTCGGCGCCGTCCGCGTAGAGGTGGACACGCAGGGTGCGCGTGCCGGGTGTCAGCACCTTGGACGCGGTGAGGTGCTTGTACTGCTCGTTGGTGCTGCTGGCCTGCTTGTGGAAGTCGCTGCCGCTGACCGAATGGTTGTTGCTGTTCCGGAAGGAGAGGTCGACATGCGCGTGGATGTCTCCCGCACCGTCGGTACCGGCATAGACGTTCAGGAACACCTTCACGTGGCCCTTGTCGATGGCCGAGCCGATGCCCTTCAGCTTGATCGTCTGGTCGGCTTCCGGGCACCCGGAGTAGGCGATGTCATAGTCGCCCGAGTAGAAGAAGTGCGTCCCGCCGCCGATCTGGTGGCTGGCATGCGTGGAGGGGAGGCCATGGCCCGACGCGCCGTACTTGTGCGTCTTGAAGGCCAGGAAGGTGTCCCAGCTGTTGAGCCCGTTCTCGGCTCCGGCATTCTTGACGAGGTTCACGCCATAGGGGGTAGGTGAGGCTGCCTGCAATGGCGCGGCCGCGAGCAAGGTGGCCGCGAACACCAGCCCTGCGATCCTGGTCAGCCTGGCAGGGAGGTGGCGATGGAACGGGATGGACCGACCAGTGGACATGGAGGTGCCTCGGGCTACGGACGACCCTGCCGGCTACGGCATGGGTTCAGATGCGCGACTATCGTCCTCGCGTACCGGCCGGTCAAGGGGCTGATCGACGGGGCTGATCGACATGCCCGCCTCGAACTGCGCTCACCTGCCGCGAGTGTCACCAGGAACGCCCTGGGTCGTCGCCTGGTCCGTGGATCGTCCGCGGGGACCGGTCTCGACGATGACGTTGAGCTCGAACCCCACGATGCGCCACCTGGGACCGGACGAACGTCGCCGCGCCCTGGGCCGAACGTACCCCGCCTTCCGTGCACCCGAACGACGACGCGCCGTCTCATCCATCGTGTGAGGCGTTCCCCGGCCATCGGCGGACCCATCCAGACAGGAGATACCTCGGCATGGGTCGACGACCCGGCATCCCGGCATTGCTCCGCGATCACCGGCGCCCACGGCTCCATGCGGTGCCGACCCTGGATCCGGGAGCATCGGTGGGGGGCACCGTCGGTGGCGCCCCCGACTGGTGCACATATCCGGTGGCGGAGGCAGACGGTGCCGTGACACCGTCGCCTGGCGGCTGGAGCATCCTGGGCTTCGGCCGATATGCCGGCTGGTCACTGGGCCAACTGGCGACCCAGGACCGCGACTACCTGGAGTGGCTGCTCCGATCCTCAGGGGGACGGCAGTATCACGCGGAGATCGAGACGCTCCTGGGATCGCGCTGAGCCGCCGCGCGAACGCGCAGGCTCCAACAGGGGTCGCCGTACCAACTGCCACGGGCACACAGCCCGATGGTCCCCCCGCGGAACGCAACCCCGCAGCCATCCGCCGTCTCAGGGGTTATGTCAGACGCAAGCCGCGTTCCACCTGGAGGTCCCATGATCCACCGTCTTGCCGTCATCCTTGGCAGCATCTCCGCTGCCGCCATCCTCGCTCTCGGCTTCGCAGCCACCGGCCTTGGTCCATCGGCGGCCCCGGCGAATGCCGAGCAGTTGGACCTGGCGTCGGTCGATGACCCGGCGGTGTTGGCGGCACCTGCCGCCCCCGCGGCCTCTGTCAAGCCCATCACGCGCGTCGAGACCACGACCGTCTACGTGCGTCCAGCGCCCCAGCCGAAGATCATCCATGTCACCAAGCGTGCCCCGGCCCCGTCCGCCACGAAGCGGCCCAAGGTCAAGGTCGTGCACGTGACCAAGGTCGTGCCCAGCAAGCACAACGGCGACGACGATCACGATGACGACGGCCAGGAGCATGACGGTGGTGGCGAGCACGACGGCGGGGACGACTGATGGCCGGTGAGGACCCACGCCCGTCCCCGGCGGCGAAGCCCGGCCCGACTGCGATCCGTCCAGTCCCGGCCGCGCCCAAGGCGCGGCCCGATCCACGGCCGATGCGTCTGGCCCTTGGGGCGGGGACCATCGCGGCCGTCTCCATCATGGCCGCGGGGCTGGTCCGGTTCCCGGCGCCGTCGGCCGATGCCATCGCCGCCGATGGGGCCGCCGACGCGACGTCGATCGAGACCATCGCGACGGCCCGGCCCGCGGTCATCGTCAAACACAAGGTGCGGTACGTCCATCTGAAGCCAGGTCAAAAGGCCCCGAAGGGTGCCAAGGTCATCGCTGGCGCGGTGCCGCCCCCCCATGTGGTCGTCACCCATGTCGCCGGGCATCCGGCCCAGACCCGGCGGGTCGTGATCCACAAGGTGGTGACGAAGACCCGCCAGTCGGGCGGCTAGGCCTGCGTGCCCGTCACAGCCGCGAGGTTCACTGAGGCGGCCGCCGGGCCCGACACGGTCCCCGGACCCGAGGCGGTCCCGCCACCGGGGCCGGTGGCCCGCGAGGAGCGGGCACTCGGGGTGCCGTCCATGGGGGGCACGCTGCTGCTGCGCGTGGCGGCAGCCCGGGCCGCTGCCCCCGGTGTGGCGGCGGACCTCGAGCGGCTGGCCCGCCGGGTGGACCGCTGGGCCGCCCGGCTCACGCGCTACACCACGACGTCCGACCTCGCGGCGCTCAACGCCCACCCGGGCCGGCCCTCGACGGCCGTCCGGCCGACGCTCGCCGCGCTGCTCGACTGGGCCGAGCGGGCGGTCGACATGGCACCCGGCATCGTCGATGTGACGCTGCTCGACGCGCGCCTCGCGGCCGAGTCGGGCAGCGACCCGGGACCGGGCGGGGACCCCCGGGTCATGCCCGCCCGGGCCCCCTGGCACCTCGTGCGCGGCCGGCGGGGCGGGCGGGTCGAGCGGCGGGGGCCCTGCCGCTTCGACCTCGACGGGGTGGCCAAGGGCTGGATCGCCGACCGGGCCCTGGCGCTGCTCGCCCGGTACCCCGCGGCGATGGTCGATGCCGACGGCGACATCGCGCTGCGCATCGACCCGGACACCGCCTGGGACATCGCGGTCGCCGACCCCCGGCCCGATGCGGCGGGCCAGCTCGCGGTGGTCCGTCTCGACGGGCGCATCGCGGGCGGCATGCTGGGCATCGCCACCTCGGGCACGAGCGTCCACCGCTGGCCGCCGGCGGGCGCTGACGGGTCAGCCCGCCATCACCTCATCGATCCCCGGACCCGCCGCCCGGCGGTCACCGACGTCGTCCAGGCCACGGTCATCGCGGGCTCCGCGCGGGCCGCGGAGGTGCTCGCCAAGGCGGCCGTCATCGCGGGCTCGGACGATGCCCTCGGGCTGCTCGACGACCCGGCGGTCCGGGGCGCCATCCTGCTGCTCTCCGACGGCGCGCTCGTGGCCACCCCGGGCACCCAGGGCTGGCTGGCATGAGGTACCGGGGCCTCGACCCGCGCACCCGGACCCTCCGCTGGGCGGTGTTCCTGGGCGCCGTCGGGCTGGTCCTGCTCGCGACCGGTGGTGGCGCCCTCGAGGCGCTCCGGACCTGGGTCACCGCGGAGCAGTCGCGCATCCCCTGGTATGCCACCCGGCTGCTGGGCCTGCTGGCCTACCTCGTGCTCGCGGGGTCGGTCATCTACGGCCTGCTGCTCTCGACGGGCATCCTCGACGCGTTCGCCCACCGGACCGTGTCGTTCACGCTCCACCAGGACCTCTCGGCCATCGGCCTCGGGCTCGCGCTCGTGCACGCCGCGATGCTCACGCTCGATGCCAGCGTGCCCTTCACGGTCGCCGAGGTGTTCCTGCCCTTCACGGGCCCCTACCGGCCGCTGTGGGTCGGCCTCGGCCAGCTGTCGCTGCTCATCACGGTCGTGGTCATCGCGAGCTTCTCGCTCCGCAGGCGCATCGGCCAGAAGCGCTGGCGGACGCTCCACTACCTCACGTTCCTCGCCTTCCTCGGGGCCACCGCCCACGGCCTCATGGCGGGCACCGACACCGGCGCCCCCTGGGCCCTCTGGGGCTACCTGCTGCTGACCGCCGGCGTCGTCTTCCTGACCGGCTACCGCATCGTGCTCGCGGTCGCGGTCCGCCGGACACCCGCCGCCAGCCGGCCGGCGCCCCGGGCCGGACGCGAGGTCGTGGCCCCACCCCCGGCGCCATCGGAGCGCGGGGACGCGGCGGCCTGAGCCATCAGGGGCTCAGGGGCCATCAGGGCCGGTGGGGCCATCGGGGCCATCGGGGCTCAGGGGGCGATGATCGAACCGTGCTGGCTGAGGTTGACCAGCGCGACACCCACGAACGAGAGCACCGGGACGATCACCAGGAGTGCGATGACCCATGCCGTCATCCGCAGCACTGACGGCCGCGATCGGCCGGTGCGGGACGCCCCGGAGCCCGGCGACGGCCGCGGGCCTTTGCCGCGCTCATACGTCACGACGAGGGTACCGTGGAGCCACTCCTCCGTGGCCGGGTACCAGCCATGGCGGGCCGCTTCGTCCGCATCGGCACGGAACAGGTCGTTCGCCTGCGACCGGTAGAGCCCTTCATACGACCGCACGCGCGGCTGTTGTGGCATGCGGCGCAGGATGCACGTCCTCCGCGCGCCCTGCCAATAGGTCGATTGGGCTATCGCACCCAGTGTCCGACGACCGCGGCCTTGGCGTCGACGCGTGCGCAATGGGACCACGAGCAGGGACGTCACGTGCAGTCGATCGATGTCCCTCGACGGCGTCGATCGGGCGCCACCAGGCACCACGCCCATACTGGCCTTCACCAACCCGGACCTGGGGAGAACGTGGACCAAGTCAAGCGACCCGGATCGCTGGTGGATGACCCCCCTGCCGGCGACCGCTACCTGCTGCTGGCCGATATCTCTGGCTACACGACCTTCATGGCGGGCGTGGAGCTCGACCACGGCATCGACTTCAGCGGGGGGATCCCGGCAGCTTATTCCGTGCTTGGTGGCCTGCTCGACGCGGTCATCAGTGGCGTGGAGCCCGACTTCGACCTCGTGAAGCTTGAGGGGGATGCGGTCTTCGCCGTCGCGCCAGGTCCCCGCCTGGATGGCCAGGGTTCACGTGTCCTCGACCAGCTGAGCGGGATGTATTCGGCGTTCATCGACGGCCGGACCAGGGCCATCCCGGCGAGCGACCACCTGTGCAGCGCGTGCCCGGCCGTGGCCCGCCTCGACCTCAAGATGGTGCTCCACCGGGGGCACGCGGTACGGCAGGCAGTCGGGACAAGCACCGAACTGCTCGGTCCCGCGGTGACGACGGCCCACAGATTGCTCAAGAACAGCATCCGTGAGCGGATCGGACCTCGACCGTATCTGTTCCTGACCGACGCGGCCGCGGCGGGACTCGGACTGGACGAGGTCGGCATCGGGCACTCCGAGGTCTACTCCGACTCAGGCCCGATCCAGGGCCGCATCCTGCAGTTTGGCGGCGCGGGGATCGCGGAGCCTGCGTCGTAGGCCACGGCCGCCTCGAGGAGGCTCGTCGCCTGGGTGGGATGGCATGGCCACATCACTTCAGGTGATGGTCGAGCAGGGCGGGTGACGGTCGGTCTGTCCGCCAGCATCCTGGGCCGTGCCGGATGACAAGGCCCCGGAGCATACGGTCCCGCAGGTCTGTGATACTCGCGTCCCCACGCTAGGAGATGGTCATGGACTTCAACAGCATCCTCATCGGCTCCGAGGACGCCCCCCGGCTGATCGAGTACTACACCCGGCTCTTCGGCGAGCCGCAGATGGCGGATGAGACCTATGCCGGCTGGGCCATCGGCCGTGGCTTCGTCGGCGTCGGGCCGCACTCCGAGGTGACGGGCAAGAGCCTCCAGCCCGGCCGGATCATCTGGAACATCGAGTCGGCGGACGTATCGGGCGACTTCGAGCGGCTCAAGGCGGCCGGCGCGATCGTGGTCAAGGAACCGTACGTGTTCGAGGCCCAGGGTTCGACCAACATCGCGACGTTCTCGGACCCAGATGGCAACTACTTCCAGCTCATGAGCCCGATGGCGCCGTAGCGCCCATCTGTGCCAGGCCTTTGCTGGCGTGATGGACGGCGCCTCGGACAGCTCGGGCACAAGCTATCCAGGACGAAGTGGACGCGCGCTCCAGCCTGATGCGGGCATCGAAGTCCGCTCTGGCCCGTACCGACCTTGCGCGGCTCCATCGCGGATCGAAACTTCTGTGATCCGCTCGTCTCGTAGGTTACGTACGCCTGTGTATGGATGCTTGCGACGTGGTGACGATGGCGATGCCCTGCCGGAACGGCTCCGAGCCCAACCGGAGGTCGATCGGTTGATACGCGTGATGGTTCGCTGCCCGATGACCGAGCGCCTCATCCCGACGGGCCATGAGAGCGATGGGTCCCGGGGATTCCGTGCTCGGCTACCGCGCTCGACCATCGTCCTGTGCGAGGCGTGTCGCCGGACCCACGCGTGGTACCGGGAAGAGGCCATCCTCGAGGGCACCGAGCGCCGGGAGCGCAGGGAGATCGCCGGCTGACCTGGCTGATCGTCGGGCAGCTCCCCAGCACGGTCCGCCCATCTCCCCGGACGCGCCGCGGCCGGAACGCAACCTCCGGACGCACGACCGTACCGGCAAGCCGGACGGCCGAGCTGCTCGTGGGCCGCATCCAGCCAGTGGCGAGATGCTGCCGAGTGGCCCCATCGAGCGCGGGTTGCGCCAGCGCATCGGGTCGCCATGCCTCCCGGGCGGGAGCCGCTGGCGCCTTCGTGTACCATACCCAACCTCGCTGAACCTCCAGACTCGCTGGACGGTGGCGACGTCCGGTACACGATCACTCTTCTCACGGCCCGCGCGAGACAGGTCGCGGGAGCCGGGATGTATCCCTTGAGGAGATGGACGATCGTGTCGATGGACAAGGACTTGACCTGCGCCGACTGCAGCCAGCAGTTCACATTCACAGCGAGCGAGCAGGATTTCTACGCCGAACGGAACTTCAGCGAGCCGCGCCGCTGCGCTGCCTGCCGGCAGATCCGGAAGGCCCAGCGCGGTGATAGCGGTGCGAGCGGCAACTCCGGCGGGTACTCCTCCGGTGGTTACTCCTCGGGCGGTGAGAGCAGTTACGTGTCCGCCGGCAGCTACTCGTCCGGTGGCGGGGGCAGCTACGGCTCCGGTGGGGGCTACTCATCCGGTGGTGGTGGCTACTCCGATCGCGGCGCTCGGCAGATGTTCGAGGCCACGTGTTCGGGCTGCGGTCAGGTCGCCAAGGTGCCGTTCCAGCCCACCAATGGCAAGCCGGTGTACTGCACCGACTGCTTCTCCAAGCGGCGCGGCTAGCGCGCGCATGGACGGACGCTTGGATGCCGAGACGTATCCCTGGCATTGGTACGTGCCGGGAGCGGAGTGCCAACCGGCGCTCCAGGGCAAGGTGCTGAGTGGGCCATCGCCCGATGACGATCGGCGTCAGTTCGCCGCGATGGTCGCCAGTCCGACCGCAACTGACCGAGAGCCGTCGTGGCACCTCGCCAGTGGGTGCCCGTTCCGCGCGTGAGCTTCGCGTAACTGCCGTCCACCGCCCATCGGCGCCCGGGACCGCCGGGCGCCGACCGTCTTGCGACTGCCAGATCAGGGTCCGAGCGGAGCTGCCGGCACGACGGAGATGCCGTCCCGGCGACGATACGCTTCGGGTCCCGTCGTGACGCCGACGGCATCGAGAAGGTCCTCACCGAGCCGAGCCTCGAGCCAACGGAGGTGTCGCACATCCTCGTCGCTGGGCGTGCGCGTCAGCTTCGCCTCGATCGCCAGCACGGTCAGGACCTCCGTCCCCGTCGTCTGTAGGCGCGGGGTGACTCGCAATCTCGCCCCGTCCCGTCCCACCGCATCGAGCGTCGGTGTCGATGGACTGCACCAGCTCCGGTGCCGGTGTGACCGCGACTGCCTGCACCGGCACCGGCTGCCCGATGAGGCTCTCGACCCCCCGAGCCATCGATGGCCAGGTTGTGGACGTTTCCTCTTGGCAGCGGGGTTCCTGGCGAGCACCGCAAGATCGACGCAAGCGGGCCACGCCCGTACGAATGGCCCGTATCGCTCGGGTTGGCCGCGCATAGGCTTGAGCGGAACGCCAAGGAGAAGCAGCCGCTGCGACCCAGTCCTGCCGGATGACCCAACTCAGCACAGCCCCGACCCCGATCACCGTGGAATACCCGAGGCACGACGTCATCTGGCTGCGTCGCTTCGGGCTCATCGGCGCACTCGCCACGGTGGCGGCTGGCATCGCGGCCTTTGGGCTCGGGATCCTGACCAACGACATCGCCCTGTCCTGGCTGGCGCTCATCCTGGCAGCGATCGGTGGCTGGCTGCTGCTGACCCGTCGCCTGGCGGCTGACGGCAGCGAGGCACGGTATGTCGCCCGCATGGCCATCGGCCTGTTCGTCGGCATGGTCCTGCTGCTGCCCGCGGTACCGGAGCTCGCGCCCACCGTCGCGATGGCCTGGCTGATCCCGGTGTTCATGGCGGTGCCGTTCCTGAGCCGGCAGGGACTGGAGCGCTACTCCGTCGCTTCCTGGGCCCTCAGCACGGTGTATGTGCTGGTCGCAGGTGTGGTCCTTGTCATGAGAGGTGAGCGAGGCGTCGGACCGGCCGACCTGGTCCTCAGCGTCCTCGGCACGGCGATCATCATGGGTCTCGTCCTGGCGATCATCCACAGATACGCGCTCGCGGACGAGGACGTCCGCTTTCTGGCCCTCCATGACGGGCTGACCGGCCTCCACAATCGGACGCTATTCATGGACCGGCTCGAGCACGCCATGGCCCGTGACGAGCGCGATCCGTCCGTGACGGCAGTCGTCTACCTCGATATCGACCGCTTCAAGTCGATCAACGATCGCCACGGCCACGCCTATGGGGATACGGTGCTGCGGACCGTAGCGGAGCGCCTGCGGACGACCATCCGCGCTGGGGACACCGTGGCTCGCGTCGGAGGCGACGAGTTCGCCGTGCTACTCGAGGGGGTACACGAGCGTGGCGAGGCCATCGACGTCACGGAACGGCTACGATCCGCGGCCGCCGAAACACTGGCGGCAGCGGGCGGCGGGACGACCATCACGCTCAGCATCGGCCTTGCCTTCAGCGGTGACGGCGGCGAGACCCCTGACGCGCTGCTCCGCAACGCGGACCACGCAATGTACAGCTCCAAGCGCGGACGCCACGGCGAGGTCGTGGTGTACCACCCCGGCCTGCGCATCGCGGCGGAGGAGCGACGCGCGGTCAAACATGCCCTCCGTGGGGTGGTCGACCGGGGTGAGCTGCGCCTGCAGTTCCAGCCGGTCGTCAGGCTCCACAGTGGTATCAGCGAGGTCTCCGCCGGCGAAGCGGCAAGCGGCACGATCGAGAGCCTGGAAGCGCTCGTGCGCTGGCATGACCCAGAGCGTGGCAGGCGTATGCCTGATCAGTTCATCGGCCTCGCCGAGGAGACCGGCGATATCGTGCGGCTAGGACGGTGGGTGCTCGAGGAGGCATGTGAACGGCTCCGTGAGTGGCAGCAGCGGGTTCCCCATGCGGCCAAGCTCCGCATCGCGGTCAACCTGTCGGCGCGCCAGCTGGAGCGGCCGAGCTTCGCGTCGGACGTGCAGGCGATCGTGGCCAACGCCGGCATCGCCCCATCGACCCTGGAGCTGGAGATCACGGAGCACGTCCTCGTCCGCGACAACGCCTCCATCCATGACATGATCCTGCGGCTCCGATCGGCGGGGATCCGCCTCGCCATCGATGACTTCGGTACGGGATACTCATCCTTCGGCTACCTGCGGGACTTCCCGGTCGACACCCTCAAGCTCGACCGGTCCTTCGTGCTCGGCGCGATCGGCAACCAGCGGGGCACCAGGCTTCTTCGGGGGATGGTGGATGTCGGGGCCGCGCTCGGTGCCTGTATCGTGGCGGAGGGGATCGAGACCATCGCGCAGCTCGACCTGGTACGGGCACTCGGTTGTGACCTGGGCCAGGGCTTCCTGCTCTCGCAGCCGGTCGATGCCGACACGACGGAGACGCTGCTCCGCGCAGCCCGACTCCCCTGGGAGTCCCTCTTCCACCCGGGGGCGTCCCCGGTGCCATCAGGACAGGTCCTTCCGATCCTGGTCACGACTCCGAGCTGATCAAGTCGGCCGGTCACGTACGGCCACCCGTCCGTTTCAGAGCTGGACATGGGACGGGCGGACGTGTCGGTCGCTCCCACAGGAACCGCACCTCCAGACGGGCGCCAGGGGGTCACCGGGTCACTCACGTCCCGTTCCTGTGTCAGCCAGCCATGTCAACCGATGCGCTGACCTCCCATCGCCCGGTAGGCGTCATCGACGTGCTCAAGGTCGGTCTCGAGATCGAATACCCGACCCGGATCGATGCTGCCGGCCAGGACGTCCTCGAGGAGCTCGGGGATGTAGGTCCGCGCCGGCACGACGCCGCCCCGGACCCCGGTGCTGCGGTAGACGACCGCCTCGGCCGGGATCTCGACGCCATGGGGTGCGCCGACACGGCTGGTGTGCGCTGATGGACGATGTCCGGGCGTTGGGCTACGCTCGTCCCCCGCTGGCGTGCACCGTCCACCAAGGACACGGATGATCGACCGGCCTACACCTGGTGGTCACCCAACCTTGGTGCCTCGCCGACCGATGCTCCATGCGCTCCTCATGGCCGGCGCCTTCTGTGCGGCGCTCGCCGGCGGCGCTGCGTCCCGGTCACCCGGTGCTTCTGGCGCGGGCACTGGCGGGTCCCTCGAGGACACGAACTGGTCGCTCACGGGCATCACGGCCGGCGGCGCCTCGACACCCATCGCGAGCGCCGGCGCGATCAACCTGGACTTCGTCGCGGGTGAGGCCGGCGGCTCCACGGGCTGCAACCAGTATTCGGCGCCATACGCCGTGACCGGCGCGACGGTGACGTTCGGGCCGGTCATCGCGACTCGCATGGCCTGCGACGAGTCGGGCGCAGCGCTCGAGACCGCGTACCTGGCAGCGCTCTCGGTCAGTTCGGGCTTCGAGGCTTCGGGGAAGACCCTGACCCTCACCGACGCCGCCGGCGCTCCGCTGCTGACCTTCGGCGCGGCACCCATGCCCTCGGTCGAGGGCACATGGGCGGTGACCAGGTTCGACGATGGGTCCACGTTGGCCACCCTGTCGTCCGACTCGGCCCTTACCCTCGCCTTCCGGTCCGATGGCCGCACGCAAGGGTACGGGGGCTGCAACCAATTCAGTGGTCCCTATGGTGTGAGCGGGAATGAGATCGCCATCGGACCTCTGCTGTCCACCCTGCAGACGTGCGGCGAGATCGTCGACGTCCAGGAGCAGGCGTACCTCGCCGCCCTCCAGCAGGCCATCACCTGGAGCATCTCGTCGGACTCGCTGGAGCTGCGGGACTCCGAAGGAGCACTGCTCGTCGAGGCCGATCGAGTCGCCACTCGCTGATCGTGCCCAGGCTCTCGGCGCGCGGCCGACCGGTCAACCGGACGCATCGCTGGGTGATTCGTTCGTCGCGGGATGCGGCTCGGCTGTCAGTCGATCGCCCAGCCGACCAGGGTGCACCGACCGGGTCTTCCTGAGGGCTGGCGCCAGGTCGGTGTCCAACAGGTCATCACGGCCCGTCGGCACTGTGCCCCTCAGGTGCTCGCATTTCGAGCGGACGTTCTGGCGCCGAGGCCTTGACGTCCGAACGGCGCCGATGCTAGGGTGTTACCGCTCCCGTTAGCGTTAACGGGCGAGGGAGAGCGGCCAGACACGGCGGCGACCTTCCTCGCGTCGGTTGCCGACCGGTAGGTCCGCATGCGCGCAGGCGGCGCGCACGGACCGGGATGAGCCCGTGGCCCGGCGCCTCTACTATGCGGTCGAGAACTGGGACCTCTTCCGCCTCTACCTCCGGTGAGATCGAGGGTCAGGCGGATGGGACGGGACAGCCACAGGGCGTCAGGTGCTTGCGCCGCGTCGGGTGCCTCTGGTATCGTGCCCGGTACCGCTAACGGGAACGCTAACGGTCGGCCGTCGTCCGTGACATGCCATGAGGTCGCGCGAGGGCGCAGGGCGCCCTGGGTGCAGTCGTGGTGTGCCCCCACTCGCGCCGTGATGGGATGGCCCTGTGGCCGCCAGGACCATCCGCTGTCGCCATCGCAACGGTCTACCGAGGGGGATCCATGGCGCTACGAGGGCGCGTGACGATCAAGGACGTGGCCGAGGCTGCGGGCGTGTCCATGCAGACCGTCTCGCGGGTGCTGAACGACCGTCCCGACGTCGCGCCGGACACCTACGAGCGGATCCAGCGGATCATCGCCGACACGGGCTATTCCCCCAACCTGCTCGCCCGCGGCCTGACGCAGGGCCGCAGCAATGTCCTCGGCGTGGTGGCATTCGGGTTCGACTACTTCGGACCGGCTCGCGTGCTCACCGGCATCGACCAGCAAGCCGCGGAGAAGGGCTACGCGATCACGCTGACCCTCGCCCATCGGCCCGAGACCGACGATGTGTACGGGATCCTGAACGGCCTCTTCGGGCGTCAGGTCGACGGTGTCATCTGGGCGATACCCCAGGTCGGCAGCAATCTGGACTGGTCGCACCAGCGCGCGCCGGACCTGCCCGTGCCGGTCGTGCTCGTGGGAGGGATGGCCGGACAAACCTCGCTGACCTCGATCGGGATCGACAATCTGGCCATCGGACGCCTGGCCACCGAGCATCTGCTCGCCGGCGGCGCACGACACATCGGCCTGATCACGGGGCCCCCGAACTGGTGGGAGGCTCGTGAGCGGGCGGCGGGCTGGCGCCGGACGATCGAGTCGAGCGCATCCCCCGATGCCGCGGGGCCGGTCTTCGAGGGTGACTGGACGGCGGCCAGCGGCGAACGGGGTCTCCGGCAGCTGATCGCGGACTTCCCTGCCATGGACGCTGTCTTCGCCAGCAACGACCAGATGGCCCTGGGCGCACTACATGCCGCCCACGACCTGGGACTGCGGGTGCCAGAGGACCTGTCCGTGGTCGGCGTGGACAACCAGGCCGAAGGTTCCCATTTCTGGCCGCCATTGACCACGGTCCATCAGCCCCTGCGCGATGCGGGCGTGCTGGCGGTCGACAACGTCGACGATGCGATCCGGCGGCTCGGGCTGCGCCGCAGCACTCCCAAGGCGCCGGAGCCCAGGACGATCCTGTTGGAGCCGGAGCTCATCGTGCGCGAGAGCAGCCGACCCGCTGCCCCATCCACTGCGGGGTAGCGGTCCGCGACCTGTTGCCTGTCGTAGGGCGCAGGTCGTCCTCGCTGGCCCGCGCCGAGGTCAGGGCGCGGGCGGCGGTAGCTGGGCGGCGAACACCTGCATCAGGTCCGGGGACGTGATGGGGTCGTCCTCCACGATACGACCGTCGGCGAGACGGTAGAAGGTCAGGCCGCGGGCCGTGATGGGTTCCCCGGAGGGGAGCGTGATGGCGTAGGTGAAACGGGCGACCACCGCGTCATCCTCAGCCACCAGGTCGATGATCTCCATCCGGCCGCCCGGCCCCGCAGATGCGACCTCCAGCCAACCCTTGAAGGTCGCGCGATCCATGCCTCCCATGCCCCGGTTCACGTACGCATCACCGAGCAGCTCGTCGACGAGCCCGACATCGCCGCCGACCAACACATCGTTGATGAACCGGCGGACGACGGCCTTGTTCTGTTCCGGGGACATGTCGAAGCCTCGATCGCGGGATGGACCGGCGGAGTATGGACCCCGTGATCTGCCGCTCGCCTCGGATCCCCAGGCGATGCTGATCGGCTGCCGCGAAACCTTGCGAGGCACGACGAGCGGCCTCGGATCACCGCGATCGGCATGACCCACGGGCCGGGTGATGTGGCGGACGATGTCCATCGTCACTGGTGGCCGACGGCGGCGCGCGAGGCTGCCGAGCTCGCTGATCGATACGCGGACCTCGGCATCGGACTGACGGACGCGTCGCTGGTCGTCCTCGCCGCACGCATCGGGTCGACCGATGTCGCCACCGTCGATGAGCGGCATTTCCGGGCCGTCCGCCCACTCGACGGTGCGGATGCGTTCCGTCTCCTGCCCCTTGATGCCCCGATCTTGATGGGCTGAGCACGCAAGCGCGATCCACCGGCCCTCAGATACCAAGCACGCGCCGCTTCGCTGCCGCGAACTCAGTATCGGTGAGCATCCCATCGGCGTGGAGCTTGGCGAGCTCACGGAGTCGGTCGTCGAGCGACCTCGCCGGAGGCCGGGGCGGGGCCGGCGGCATGGGGCGTGGTGGGACCGCAGAAGAGGCGGGCGTGGGCGACCGGGGCACAGGTGCTGGGGGCGGCGGGACCGTCGGAGCCGGATGCACCACCTGGTTGCCCGACGGCGCGATGCCGAACGCGAGCCAGAACCGCTCGACGCGTTGCTGGTAGGTCTCGGCGAGGTACTTGCCCCGCCGGAACTGCGATGTCGCGCTTTGCATGCTCTGGACCTCGGTCCGCTGCTCGGGCCGGATCTGCAGGCCCTGGCGGCAGGTGGGGCAGGCCAGGTATTCATCGGTGCCGTACGGGATGAGCGGGACGAAGTAGAGGCTCACCTTCTTCTCGGACCGGATGTGGTGCATGAAGACGTGGTTGTGGCAGTTGGGGCAGGTGGCGGGAGCCACCTCGCCGAGGTCCTGGGCCTCACCCGCTCCCCACCCGAAGATCAGGACCATGCGCACACCCTCCTGCCACCCAACTGGTTGTACCACGTCGCCGGCTGGGTGGGCACCTGCCTCCCGCGTGGGTCAGATGCGCGGGGAAGGGCGGAAGACGCGATAGCGACCCCGAACGGCGGCGCGCGCGAGGAAACACTCCCGTGCGGCCTCGATGAGGGCCTGACGTTCACGGGGGCCGCCCTTCATGACGGCGATCCAGGCCATCCGAAGTTTGAGCTCAGCGTCCCGCAACGCGCTGTGTGGGTCGGACCGCGATTCGATGGCGTTCATCAGACCATGATCCACGACAGCAGACCACACCTCACTGACCCGATCGGGTCATGCCGCACCCGTCGATGGTTCCAGCAGCACCTGGACCGTGCCTGACTGGATCATGGTCACTGCACAGCGGGTGGACTACGCTGACGATGGGGGTGGAAGGGAGCGGAGGAACGCGACGTGATGTCTCGGATGCGGCGGCGGCCGCTACCTGGCGTGCTGGCGCTGGTCATGGCGTGGACGAGCGGCTGTTCGATGCTCGGGACGGGCACGGGGCGGGTCGACACGTTCACGCTCAAGGGTGAGCCGGGTGCCCTGGACGACACCCTCGGGCGCCGGCCGGCGGGCTGGACGGCCGAGCCGACGACCCCAGACCCGGCGTTCCTGGCGGCGGCCAAGGCTGGCTGCAACGACAGCTTCTCGGCTGACCAGCGGGATCTGATCGCGACAGGTGCGTTGCTCCAGGACCAGCGCGGCCCCGATGGTGCCGCCTTCCTCTGGACCGGTGACTCCACTGCCTACTGCTTCATCGGTCGAGCGCCCGATGGCAACCTCCAAAGCCCGTTCGGTGCCTGGCGTGAGGTCGCGCTTGGTGGATCGCTCGCGCTCGAGGGCATCGAGCCCGGGCCGCCCGCCATGGTGACCGGTGCGGTCGACCCGGCGGCGGCGGCGGTCGAGATCGAGACGACGTCCGGGCTGAAGCTCCGGGCGACCATCGGCGACGGCCGGTTCGTGGCTTGGTGGCCGGGCGTCGACCCTTGGGTCGCGGTGTGGTCGCTGGCGGCCGATGGCACGCCGATCCAGGGGATGGAGCCTGCTCGATAGTGTCGGGTCGGCTTCCTGAGGGGTCCGGCGTCCCTGGCGCCCTTCAGAGCCACCCGAGGGCAGCGCCATCGTCGGCGAACGACTCCAGCAGGCCAGGCTGGCTGACTGCCGCGAAGCCCTGGACGATGACCCGGCTGAGGCCCAGGCTCTCGTACTGACGCAGCAGGTCACGCCGTTCGCGACCCGGTGCCACCGCCGCGGGCCGACCCCAGAGGAATACCGAGACGCGCAGCGAGGCTGGGTCCCGCCCGATCTCGGCGCACCGCTCGGCGATGACCGGCATGGCCTGCGCCACTTCATCGGGCATCAGGGCATCCAGGTTGAGCTCGTCGGCGTATCGCGCCGCAAGGCGCCAGGTGACCTTGGGCCCGTTGCCGCCGACCATGATCGGGATGCGCGGGTCCTGGAGACCCTTCGGCAGGTGGATGGCGTCATGGACGCTGGCATGCGGACCCTCGTACGTCGCATGCCCGGGCTGGAGCATCCGGGTGATGATCTCGAGGTGGTCCGCCAGGATGGCCAGCCGCTCGGGCGCCTCGGGGAACCCGTAGCCGTATGCCAGCCACTCATCCTCCTTCCAGCCGGCGCCGATCCCCAGCTCCGTTCGCCCGCCACTGATGACGTCGAGCGTGGAGATCATCTTGGCCGTGAGGGCGGCATTCCGGTAGGCCGCGGCCAGGACGAGATGGCCAAGACGGACCCGCTGCGTCGCCATGGCGAGCCCGGTGAGCTCGACGAATGGTTCGAAGATGGGCGCGTCGACGAGCGGCGGATCGACCTGGAAATGGTCGTTGATCCAGAGCGATTCGAAACCCAGCGCCTCCGCGTTCCGCGCTACGTCCAGCGTGCGCTGCCAGGCGTCGCCGGCCTCGAGGCCGACGTATTCGCGGTCGCAGCCCTGCGGAAGGCTTACCCCGAAGTCCACGATCTCATCCCTCCGGATCCCAGTCGAGATAGGCCGCGGTCACGGCTTCGCGGATCCGGCCGATGAAGGCTTCGTCGACAGGCACGGCGTCGGCGACCGAGTACCAGAGGCCGGCGGTCCTGACGTACGCGGCGAGCGTCCGCATCGCCTCGCCGACATCGTCCCAGGTGACCCCCATCGCCTCGGGTCTGACGTCTACCCCCACCCGCAACAGGGCCGCCAGCATCCGTTCGGGCTCGTTGGCCTGGAGGGCGGAACCGATGTAGATGCCCAGTCCCACGGGCTGGCCATGGATGAAGTGGCGACCCGTGAGGCGCTCCAGGTTGTAGTAGAAGAAGTGGTCGACACCTTCGATGTGGCGCGGATTCCAGCCCGAATCGTGGAACGTCGCGCCGCCCCAGCGATGGGCGGTCATGAGCGTCCGGATGCCGACCTCGTTGACCGCCCGGATGTCATCGAGATGATCCATGACACTGTCGAAGCGCGACCGGGCAGCGGCCACCAGCTCCTCGCTGTAGGGCCACTGCGGCTCCTCGTGCCCGAGGTCGCGGGCCAGGCGCCAGTCGCCGTGCGCGGTGTGGTAGCAGAGCACATCACCGACCCCGCTGCGGTTCAACAGCCTGGGCGCGGACTGGATGACGTCGTAGTCGACATACACCGCTTCCGGCACGGCCCAGCCCATGTAGCGCACCTTGTCGGCCGTGCGGATCCCCGCGCGGTGACCGAATGGAGCGTTCACCGTCATCGCGGTGGGCACCTGGAAGATGGGCAGCCCGAGCGTCCAGGCGAAGAACTTCGCGACGTCGATCGCCTGGCCCCCACCAAGGCCGATGATGCTGCGCGCGGGTGGCAGCGCGCCGGCCTCGCGTTGCAGATCGTCGAGACCGAGGCTCCGGACGCGGTGCACGCCGGCAAGGCCCTCGTCGAAGTGGTGCTCGAATCTGGGCCACAGGTCATCCATCGTGACCACGAGGTAGGGCCGCGGCACGAAGTTCGGCAGCTCCGCCACCAGCCCCCGCCCGAACACGGTCGTGAACTCCCGGCCCGTGTCAGCCTCGCCACCCACCACGCGTCCTCCTCAGATGCACCCGAGATCGACTATCGAGCTGTCCGGCGGCACCGTCAAGCAGTATCGTTGCCGCTTCACCAGTCGAGGCTGGCATCGCAACGCTTCGACGATACGCGGAGTTGAGGAGGGTGATCGCGGTGGACATCTCGAACAGGGTCCGCCAGCTGGCGGTGGTCGCGACGGTGACGGTGCTCTCGGTGCTCGCCGTGGGCGCCAGCCCCGGGGTGGCACAGGACGCGAGTCCCGGAGCGTCGGGCGCCCCGACCAGCTGCGCTCCCCCGCCCGGCACGAAACATGTCTCCATCGTGGACAAGGACATGAGCGACGCGGACATCGCGGCCGCCATCGCCGCCGAAGGCAGCCTGACCGTGGGCAACTGGACCTATACGGCCAACGACGAGCTCATCAACCAGTTCCAGATGTACGTCAAGGACACGTACGGTGTGGACATCAAGCTCAACTACGTCGGGAGCCAGGCACCGAGCGCATACATGACCGCGCTCGCCGCCGCGAAGCAATCCGGCACTGAGGCACCCTTCGACGTCATGGCGGTCGAAGAGAACTACTGGGCCGACGGCGTGGCCCAGGGCCTTGTCCAGGATTTCCTGCCGTCCGGACTCGTCCCCAACCAGGACCTGCTGCTGCCTGGCTTCCAGCACGTCCCCAACGCGCTTGCGTTCCAGGCTGCCTCGTTCATCGCGCTCATGTACAACAAGGACACCCAGCCCTGGATCAAGTCCTTCACGGACCTGGCTGATCCGCGTCTCAAGGGCAAGGTGACCATCCCGCCGGCCGGTGACATCGGCGCGGGCGGGTTCCTGCTGGCCCTGGCCGCCGAGCTGGGCAAGGACTACAAGGATCCCGACCAGATGAAGCAGGTCGTCGACTGGGTCAAGACCAACATCATCGACTCGGGCAACATGATCAAGCCCACCAACACGCAGTCCGAGCTGCAATCGCTGCTCGAGTCGGGTCAGGCCGATGCGGAGGTGTACTGGAACGCCTCCACGCGACTGGAGTACTTCGGCGGCCACACGAATATCGGCCAGGTGGTGCCCCAGGCGCTGTACCCCATCAACGGCTACCTGTGGATCCCGATGGGCGCACCACACCCGGTGCTGGCCCAGACGTTCATCAACTGGCGGCTGTGCCCCGAGGTGCAGTTCCCCAACAGCTGGAACATCGGCCATGGGCCGTGGGCCGAGCTCAGCGAGGGCCTGCTCGGCGAGGCATACCAGAGCCACATCCCGGACTGGTTCCAGGCCGACTACTACACGTACTACCTGACCCTGGACCAGATCAAGTCCAGCCTCCAGACGCTCGACTGGCCGGCCTTCAACGCGAGCGCCAAGGTGTTCCAGGACTACTACGCCCAGGCGCTCGGGCAGTAGTCGATGGCGGCTGAGCCGATCTCGGCCGTCTCGCCCAGCGCGGCGCTCTCGCCTCAGCTTCGGCAGCGAGAGCGCCGCACGCGTCTGACCGGGCTCACCCTCATGGCGCCAGCGGTGCTGCTGGTGGCCCTGTTCCTGTTCCTGCCCCTCGTGTTCATCCTGCAGATGAGCCTCACCGAGGGGAATTCCTTCCTGTCGTCGACCGGCGCCACGTACACGCTACAGAACTATGTCGCGATGGCCGGACGGTACCTGCCGAACCTGTTCATCACCATCGAGCTCGCGTTCCTGGCGATGATCGTCGATCTCGTCTTCGGCGTGCCGTTCGCGTACATCCTGGTGCGCAAGGTGCGCTACCGCGAGGTCGTGCGCGCGTTCATGGTCTTCCCCATGTTCGGCGCCCTCTACATCGCGTTCGGGCTGGGGTTCATGGTGCTACCGGGTGGACCGCTGGCACCCCTGCTCGCCGCGCTCGGCATCTCGAGCGTCTCCGCGCTGTACGGTCTGCCCTCGACGGTGTTCGCCATGGCCATCTTCACGTTCCCGTTCATGGTCATGAACGTCGGCGCGGCACTCAGCAATGTCGATCCCAACCTCGAGGAAGCAGCGGCCTGCCTCGGCGCGCGGCCATGGCAGACGTTCCGGCGCATCCTCATCCCCCTGACGCGGAGCGGGATCATCGCGGGCATGCTCATGGTCTTCGGCTGGAACCTGGGTGCGTTCGCGGAGCCGCTGCTCCTCGGAGGGCTCAATGAGCAGCGCACCCTGGCGCTCACCATCTACCAGCGCGGCGTGGTCCAGTCGGACTACGGCCTCTCGTCCGCGATGAGCGTCGTGCTGCTGGTCCTGGCCGTGGTCGTGTCGTACGTCTCGCTGCGCTACTCGCGCAACGCCCTCGTCTGATGGCTCGACGAACCCGCCGACTCCACCTCGGGCTCATCCTCAGCCACGTCTACATCTGGGCCTGCCTGATCGTGTTCGTGATCCCCTTCCTCGTGCTGCTCGGCTACGCCTTCGCCGCCCAGCGCGGCACGACCTCGGTCGACAACTTCCAGTACGTCATGGGCAGCTTCGTCGAGAACCTGATGTGGAGCCTGATCATCTCGGGGCTGACGCTGACGGGTAACCTGATCATCGCGCTGCCGGCGGCCTACGCGCTCATCCGTTTCCCGGTCCCCGGCAAGAAGCTGATGCTCACGGCCATCACGCTGCCGCTGTACGTACCGGGCGCCGTGATCGGCCTGTCGCTGCTGTTGACGTACTACTTCGTGTACCACCTCACCACATCCATGTGGGGGCTCGTCTTCGCCATGATGGTGGGTACTTTCCCGTTGATGCTGACACCCATCGTGGTCGCGATGAAGGACCTGCCGATCGTCTTCGAAGAGGCATCGCAATGCCTGGGTGCGACCAGGTTCCAGACGTTTCGGCGCGTCGTGGTGCCCCTCATCGGACCGGGCGTGAGTGCCGGCCTGATGCTCACCTTCATCATCGTGTTCAACGAATACCTCGTGACCCTCTTCGTCCACCCCACGAACATCACGACTGCTCCGCTGCGGATCTTCAACGTCATCCGCACGGCGGGTCTGCTGCCGAGCACGGCCGCCCTCGCGGTCGTGATGCAGCTCATCTCGCTGGTCGCGATCCTGATCTTCTTCCGGGTCTTCGGCAGTCGTTACTTCAAGGGGACGTATCTCATCTGATGAGCGCCAGCTGATGTCCACCGTCCGATTCGTCTCGGTCAAGAAGCACTATGGCCAGACCGTCGCCGTCGATGACTTCAACCTCGAGGTCGCGGATGGTGAGCTCGTGACCCTGCTCGGTCCATCGGGCTGCGGCAAGACCACGACCCTGCGCATGACCGCCGGGCTCATCGAGCCGACCGCCGGCCAGATCCTGTTCGACGACAAGGACGTCACCTGGCTGCCGCCCAGAAGCCGCAATATCGGGTTCGTGTTCCAGACGCCGGCCCTCTTCCCGCACATGTCGGTCGCTGACAATGTCGCCTTCGGGCTCTCGGTCAAGCACTGGAAGAAGCAGGCCATCCGGGATCGCGTCGACGAGATGCTGACGATGGTCGAGCTCGCCAGCTACGGCTCCCGTCTCCCGGCGCAGCTGTCCGGCGGGCAGCAGCAGCGGGTGGCGCTGGCGCGCGTGCTGGCCACCGACCCATCAGTGCTGCTGTTCGACGAGCCGTTGTCCGCACTCGACAAGAACCTGCGCGACACGCTCAAGTACTCGATCCTGGACCTGCAGCGACGGACCCGCAAGACGGCCATCTACGTGACCCATGACCAATCCGAGGCGTTCGCCATCTCCGACCGCATCGTGGTCATGAACGCCGGCAAGGTCGAACAGATCGGCACTCAGACCGATATCTACCTCCATCCGCGTACCCACTACGTGGCGGAGTTCATCGGCGCCAACAACAGCCTCGCCGCGACGGTCACCGGATCCGAGGGGACCGGCGAGGACGCCCGGGTCATCGTCGCCGCGGCCGGTACCACGCTGCGCTGCCGGGCCCACGACACGTTCGCGCCGGGCGACACGGTGCTGGCCTACGTGCGCCCCGAGAACCTGCGGATCATCGACGGCACCTCGACCCGGACCTACGAGAACACCCTGGAAGGGACCGTCGAGCGGGTCATCTTCGAAGGCCCCACGGCGCAGCTCCGGGTCGCTGTGGGTGACAACGAGATCCGCGTCGACGTGAGCGGCGATCAGCGCCTCACGCTCGCGCACCGGGATACGGTCGTGAAGCTCGGCTTCGACGAGGCGACGCTCATCGCGGCGCCAACGACCACCTGATCACCTGATCACCGGGGCGACACCAACCAGGCGAGGCGAAGATCGGTGGTGTGGACACCGCACGTCGAGCCACCTGGGGCGCGCGGTTGACGCAGGTGGGTGTCGGTCGCGTTCGATCATCCACAGGCTGTGCACGATCACCGGAAAACGTGTGGAGACCGGACCATCGTTCCGGCAGCAGATCGTGGATAGTGCCCTAGAAGACGTCCGCGAGGCCGGGCACCATAGGACCTGCCCGAAGGGGCCAGAGAACGAACCAGGCGGCTGCGATCGCATCAAGGCCCGACGGGGTCGCTCAGGTTCCTCCGGGCGCTTCTGTGTCCGTCGCGTCCGCGACGCGGCCGCCGGGTCGGCCCCATGTTCGTCCTTGACCCGGCGTGACGTCCGGGCATCACCCGGACCCGTCGGCCTGCTACCGTCTGCCGATGTCGTCCTGCCAGTGCGAGGGGATCGAGTCCCGCTTCGACGCGGCATACGCGGCGCAGAAGCTGGAGCGCTACCGTCGGGTCGGACCCGACCCGACCACGCGTGCGCTGCTGGACGCCCTGCGCGGCGAGGGCGTGGAGGGCCTGACGCTGCTGGACATCGGCGGCGGGGTCGGTGCCGTACAGCATGAGCTGCTCCGTTCGGGGGTCGCCTCGGTGGTCGAGGTGGAGGCCTCGGCGGCCTATATGGATGCCTGCCGGCAGGAGGCCGGGCGCCAGGGACACGCCCAGCGTATCCAGCACCGGCTCGGCGACTTCGGGTCCCTGGCCGATGGCATCGAGCCGGCCGACATCGTGACTCTCGACCGGGCCGTTTGCTGCTGGCCTGACATGCCCGGGCTGGTTCGGCCATCGGCGGCGAGGGCGGGTCGTCTCTACGGTCTGGTGTACCCGCGGGACGACTGGTGGGTACGCATCGGATGGCGCACCTTCACCCGCCTTCGGCTCTTGGCCAGGTCCCACCCGATGCGCGTGTTCGTCCACCGCACCCGGGACGTCGAGGCCATCCTCCGCGAGGAGGGTCTCGAGCGTCGCTCCCGTCGCACCATGGGCGTCTGGCAGGTCGCGGTCTTCGCGCGAGCCTGAGCCGCGTCATCCATCGGAGGCTGCGCGCGTTCGTGTCGGCTTGGGGCATCTTGATGGCTTCCCATCCACCGCGGCCCCAGCGATGATGCAGAGGTGCCTGGATGGGCCAGCAGCGGACACCTGCCTCAGGACCAACACGCCGAACAGCCAGGAGGAGCGGACCTTGTCGAGCGAGACATCGGACATTCCCACAGCCGACGACGAGCGGACCGATGCGCTGGTCGGGCGACTGTTCGATGCGACCCTTGGGGCGATGGACCTCGCGGCCGTGTACATCGGTGACCGCCTGGGTCTGTACCGCGATCTCGCGCAAGCGGGGCCCGCGACCGCTGCTGGGCTGGCCGTTCGTACCGGCATTGCGGAACGCTACGCGCGCGAGTGGCTCGAGCAGCAGGCCGTCAGCGGCATCCTGGAGGTCGACAGGGATGGTGGGTCGGCCGGGGGGCGCCGCTACGCGCTGCACGCTGCCCATGCGGCAGCCTTCGTCGACCCCGACCATCTGGCCTCCATCGCGCCGCTCGCACGTGCCACGATGGCCGCGATCTCGGCCCTGCCGAAGCTCCTCGATGCCTACAGGACGGGTGGTGGCGTGCCGTGGTCGGCCTACGGGTCGGACATGATCGAGTCACAGGGTGACTTCAACCGGCCATGGATCCGCGAACGCCTCGCGACCGAGTACCTGCCGTCCATCCCCGACGTCCATGAACGGCTCATGTCGGACCCGCCGGCACGGGTCGCCGACGTAGCGTGCGGCGTCGGCTGGGCGTCCATGGCGGTCGCCCGCGCCTACCCCAACGTGCGCATCGATGGCTATGACCCCGATCCATCCTCGATCGACATCGCGCGGACGATCGCCACGCAGGCTGGCATCGCGGACCGGGTGCGGTTCCATGCCCACGATGCGGTGGCGATGGCCGGATCGGGGCCCTACGACCTTGCCATCGTCGTGGAGGCCATCCACGACATGTCCCGCCCGGTCGATGTCCTCCGGGCGATCCGCGAGGGACTCGCGCCCGCCGGCACGCTCATCGTGGCGGACGAACGCGTGTCCGACGAGTTCCACGCCCCGGGTGACGCCATCGAGCGCCTGATGTACGGCTTCAGCGTCCTGGTCTGCCTGCCCGCCGTGATGGACGATGCGACGACCGCGGCGACAGGCACCGTGATGCGTCCCGACACGTTCCGGCGGTACGCGGCCGAAGCAGGGTTCCGCGAGGTCGCGGTGCTCGACCACATCGAACACGACACGCTGCGCTTCTACCGGGTCAGCCCCTGACGCAGGACAGGAAACGCTGTTGACCGACGGCCGACCCACGGCGCGTGCCTCCATCCAAGGCCCCGGTCGCCTCCGACATGACGGGCCGTTTCCTATCCGCCGCTGACGTTCATCGCCGATAGCATGGCCGCGTCGACCACGGCGGAAGAAGGGAGAGGCGATGTCATACGAGCGTCCGGCCATGGGCCCGGAGCCGATCCCGGCCGGGGCTGCCGGTCGGTCCGCGGACACTGGTGCCGGCGATGTACCGGCATCCATGAGGCTGCAGATCCTGTCCACGGAGCACTGGAGCCTGCTCGCCTCCCGTTCGCTCGCCTGGAATGAGTCGTTCAGCCGGGCGGGCATGTTCCTCACGACGCTCTCGGGTGCGCTGGTCGCGCTCGCCCTCATCGCGCAGGCGACTGACTTCAGCGAGGGCTTCGTCCTGTCCGCACTGGTCATCCTGCCTGTCGTGCTCTTCATCGGCATCGCCACGGTGGTCCGGCTGGGTGATTCGAACTACCACGATGCCATCTGTGTCGTCGGCATGAACCGCATCCGCCACGCCTACCTTGAGCTTGCGCCCGATCTGGCCCCCTACTTCGTGATGGGCGTCACCGACGACGTGCGCGGCGTCGGCATCACCATGGGGGTACCGCAACGCAAGGCGACCGTGCTGCATGTGCTGTCAGCCACGCCCGCGGTGATCGGGGTCGTATGCGCGGTCCTTGCCGCGGTCATCGCAACGCTGGTCGCCATCGAACTGGACGCGGGGGCAGCGGCGATCCTGGGGGCCGGCGTGGCGACCTTCGTGGTGGCCATGGCGATCTTCGCCCGCTCCGGACGGCAGGCCATCGGGCGAGGTCAGGCGTCGCTCCGACCGCTGTTCCCCTCGCCGGGCGAAGGATGACGGCGGGTCAAGCCTTGCACCCGGGGCGTAGCCTGCCACAGGAAGGCCCGCACCTGGACGTGCGGGTCGGCATGGAGGGCGGACCCGTGTCAGAGCATCCCAACGTGGCCATCGTGCGCAGGCTGACGGAGGCATTCGAAACCGGCGACCCGGCGGTCATCGGGCGGGTCGGTGACGATCTGACCGCCGCCGACGTCGTGTGGCACGAGATCGGCAGGAAGGAGCCCCGGCGGGGCAAGGCCGAGCTCCGGTCGGGCATGGCGGACATCGACTACACCATCGTCGCGACGATCCATGACATCCTCGCCAACGACGACCACGCCATCCTCCTGGCGGATGCGACGGCGACCCGGCGCGGCAAGACACTCGTCTATCACGTGGCCGAGATCTATCACATCCGCGATGGCAGGATCACCGAGCGCTGGGCATTCTCCGACGACACGGAGGCCATCACCAGGTTCTTCGCGTAGTCGAGCCTGCTATCGAGCCGTCCGCGAGCCCGACGGCCGGGCCTGGGAGTGGGCGGCAGACATGACGGGGCGCCGCATCCCGACCAAGTCGGTCGGGCGCGGCGCCTTGGCTGCGCCGTGACGCGGCGTCAGACGATGGGGACGAGAGGCACGACCGGCACCACCGCACACTCCACGATGACGTCGTCCGTAGTGACCCCATCGACGGTCAGGTTGAGTGTCTGACCGGCGGTGAAGGTGGTCAGCGGCGCCAATGGCGCCAATGGCACCACGGCGTCACCGAGCCCATCGGTCGTGATGGGCACCGGGGGCGCGGGCAGCGTATCGACCAGCAGCGTGCCCACATACGCGGTCGTCGGACCGAAATCAGCGATCGTGGCCATCGCGTCGCAGGTGATGCCGTCGACCGGCGATACCGCGAACGAGATCGTCACGGCCGGGACGACCGGCACCAGGACCCCACCGTGAACGGCATAGCTGACACACCGACCCTGGTTGCTGAACCGGGTGCCGTCCTCCCGCTGGAGTCCCTGCCAGCCGCCCTTCTTGCACGCCTGCATCGCGGCATGCTTGAGGCCGCCCTTGGCCGGACGAACGCCCGCGGGCGCTGCATCCTCCGGCGCCTGCGCGGTGGCATCGTCAGCGGCGCCATCACCGCCGGTCTTGCCGTTGCCGTGGCCGTTGCCGTTGCCTTGGCCGTTCGCCTGGCCGTGGCCGTTGCCTTGGCCGTTCGCCTGGCCGTGGCCGTGGCCGGTGCCGTTCGCCTGACCGTTGCCATGGCCGTTGCTTTGGCCATGGCCGTTGCTTTGGCCATGGCCGTTCGCCTGACCGTGGCCGTTCGCCTGACCGTGGCCGTTGCCGTTGCCGTTGCCGTTGCCTGCGGCCGCGGCGCCCCCCTGGGCCAGCATGGCCACCGCCAGCATCGCCACCGTCGCCGCGCCCAGCGCGGTTCGGAGCCTCGTGCCTTGCTTCATCCTGGTTCTCCCTCTCGATCGATCCGCCCAGAGATCCGGGCCGCGCCACCATCCACGGCTGGTCGGGATGACCGCCTCTCGACACGACTGAGACCTCGGCTCGTCGAGGTGCTTCAGGTCGTGCGGGGTACCTTCGGTGCGAGGGTGGCGGTACCTTGGACAGCGCTCGTCACATGGGGGCCACGGGTCGAAGGTCGGGCAACGGTCGATCGCCGGCCGACCATCTGCTGGCCGATCCGCACTCGATCCGCGGCCCGCCCTCCACCAGGGAGCCGAGATCGGGATGTGCGAGGCAGTCGCGGCCAGTCAGAAGGGGTCCGGGAGGGAACACATCTGTCCGTTGGCGGGGCGACGGACGGACCATGGGCAGCCAGCTGCTGGCCGGCTACACCATCGCCAACGGGCCGCCGTGCCCGGAGGAGTCGAAGGGGAAATCCCAGATGGCACAACGGACAAGGCGTCCGCTCGCGCTCGCGGCGCTTGCGATGCTGGCGCTCGCGAGCTTCGCCGGCCCGGTCGGCGCAGCCAACCCGCCAGGCAACAACGGGACCGTCAAGGTCGACAAGGTGCCTCTCGACACCCTTCCTGACAACGAGTCGCATCCGGGGTGTACCTTCGGCGTCGACTTCTATGGCTTCGACGAGGGCGCCCTGAGCGCGACCGCGACGTTCACGGTGATCGCACCCACGGTGTCCGTCGACGCGGTCGTGGCCACCCCGCCGCCGGTGTTCATCGGCCAGGACCCGGCATCCGGCGCGGGCACGGCGAGCGGCTTCGACGCGACCGTGACCTACGACCTGAACCAGGTGCTCTTCCCGTACATGGGCGCCGACGGCAAGGGCGCGCATGTCAAGCTCACGGTCCACGCTGATGGCGCAGCCAACGCCGACACCAAGTACAAGACCTTCTGGGTCACTGGCTGCACCGACCAAGGGGGCGGCGGCGGCGGCTAACCCATCCCGCCGAGCCCCAGCCGGCGGCCCAGCCACGCCGCTCCTTCGTCCCGGGCACTCCCGGACTCGAGGGGGCGGCGTCCTCATGCCCGGGCATCCTCGAGCGCGGCCTTGACGGTGACGAGTACTACAGCAGGAAGGGCCGCGCAGGTTTCAGCTGCGCGGCCCTCGCTCCGTTCGACTCGCGAGTCGCGGATCTAGCCGATGCCTTCGCCGCCCCCGCCGGGCTGTCGGGCAGCCAGTGGCAGTCGTTGAGGAGGATCGCCAGGCCCTGGGTGGTCGTATTGCGACCATCGTGGACGCCGGGGATGGCCGGGATGATGTCGCCCCAGTCATCCCCACTGTGGGTGTCGATGGCCGGGTCGAAGATCGGACCCTGGTGCTCCACATAGTGGTCACCGCGGCCCTTGTCGTTACCGAGATTGCCGTCGACCGCGCTCTGGTCGACGCTGATGGCGACGTACGGGTTGCTGATGCTGTTGGTGCGGTGGCAGATCCCGATCTTCGGACCGGGCCCAGCCGCCGACACCGAGACGCCTGAGGTGATCAGTAGTCCAGCCGATGCTGCGAGCGCCAACGGCCGCATCCAGGAACGTCTGTCCACTCGTCCTCCTTGTCGCTGTCCCTCGCTTGGAGAGGGGATGTGGTCACGCTATGCGGTCGGTCGGCCCGTTGCCCGTCGACGGGTCGATGGCGGTTGCGAGCGCGCACCACTTCCTCTGCCGGCGCCGCTCTCGCCCCGATCCCATGCCCACCGGGGTGGGATCGCGCCACGGAGCATGGCTCGGCCGCCCCGCCCGGGCCGGCCGTAGGTTGGAGCCGATGAGCACCACCAGGACTACCGGCGGTCTGGCCCAGCGACGGCTGCGCCTCGCGAACGCCATCGATGGGATGGCTTGATAGCGGGCACCCGAGATAGCCGAACCGGGATCGGCGCCGAACGTGGAGGTCTTCATGGTTGCCATGACGCTCGATGCGGCCCTCGACCTGCTGCCCAAGGTCGAGCTCCACTACCACATCGAGGGCACGATGCGTTCCGGGACCCTCGTCGAACTCGCGACCCGGAACGGACGGGCCCTGCCGACGAGTGATCCCCGGCAGCTCTACCACTACGACAGCCTTGACGGGTTCCTGGAGGTCTTCTGGCTCGCCCGGTCCTGTCTCCTGACCCCGGACGACTGGGCCCGCCTGGCCTACGAGTCGGTTCATCTGCGACATGGACCGGGCCTTCGGTGGCACCGCCGGGCTGGAGCTCGTCGAGCGTCTTGTCGGGCTCCGGCGTCGTGGCCTCGCCCGGCGGGTCATCGGCGTCGGCATGGATTCCACCGAGCTCGGGGTCGACCCCAGGGACTACGCGGCGGCTTACCGGCTCGCGCGCGCATCGGGCCTCCATGTCACCGCCCACCAGGGCGAGAACAGCCCGCCGTCGGCCATACGCTACGACGTCGAGGAGCTCGGCGTCGAGCGCATCGACCACGGCATCTCGGTCCTCGGCGATGAGGCGGTGGTCGGGCTGCTCGTCGAACGGGGCATCCCCATCACCGTCTGCCCCCTGTCCAATGTCCGGATCGCCAACAGTGTCGCGAGGCTGGAGGACCATCCGTGGCCGGCGATGGCCGCCGCCGGCCTGCATCTCACCCTCAACTCGGATGACCCGGCCTTCATCGAGTCCCATCTCGGCGAGGAGTACGCGGCGCTGGCTCACGCCTTCGGATACGATCTCGACCGGATGGCCCGCATCGCGCTCGCCGGGGTGGATGCGACCTGGTTGCCCGCTGCCGAACAGGCGCGACTCCGGGACCGGATACGGGGTGCGGTAGACGACATGCGGACGTCGATCGTCACGACGTGACCCGGCGCCGGCGCGTGCACTGCGAGGCCGAGTGACGGGGATGACGGGTCGTCGATGCGAGTCAGGGCGGACGGGGCCCGCAGACCTGGCAGGCGGGGCTCCAGGGCTCCCGTCGGAACACATGCCACGCCAGGAGGCTCGCCCGGTGGCCCACCGGGTTTCGACGCATCCCACTGGCGACCCGCCCGCGGAATCTGATCAGTTCGTGCATCCGCCACCTCGTCCCGGAGCCGAAAGCCCGCCGCGAGCGTAGCCCGCTGGCGCTGAGCCCATCAAGCTGCTTCGCTCCCGGATCGCCGCAAGCCGCGCCTGCTGGGCATCGTTCCAGGGGACGGGGCCGGGTACCATCCGAACGTGGACCGCGATCGACTGCTCCTGACGGTCCGAGGAGGCAGCGTTCTGGTCGTCATCGTGGCGATCGTGGCCCAGGCGATGGCGCTCGTGAACGCTGGCGCGTTCGACGCGACCCGGTTCTTCGCGTTCTTCACCATCCAGAGCAACCTGATCGGTGTCGCGGTCTTCGTGTGGCTGATCGCGAGACGCGGCACGCCGTCGGGTCGGCTGACCGACCTCATGCGCGGAGCGGCCGTGGTGTATCTGACCGTGACGCTCGTGGTCGTCATCGTCCTGCTCGGTGGTATCGACGTCCAGCTGCAGTTGCCATGGGTGGACTTCGTGCTCCACAAGCTGTTCCCCATCGTGATGATCGGCGACTGGATCATCGACCCACCAGCGACCCGGCTCGGGCTCCGGGACGCAGCGATCTGGCTCATCTATCCGCTGGCCTGGACGGTGGTGACCCTGGTCCGCGGTGCGATGGACGGCTGGTACCCCTATCCGTTCCTCGATCCGGCAGATGGCGGATACGGCCGCGTGCTGGTCGTGGTCGTTGGCATCACGGCCGGCTTCCTCATCTTCGCCGCTCTCACCATCGCGACGGGTAACACGCGTCGTGCGCCTCGGCAGCCCGGCTGACCCTAGGCGTCCGAAGCGAGATACCAGCCACCAAGGAGTAGTCAGTTCATGACAACTGCAGATGGATCGCGACTGACCGTCCTCTTCGATGCTGACTGTGGCTTCTGCCGGTGGTCGAGCGAGGCGGTAGCCCGACTGGACCGCGACCGGGTCATCCGGTTCCTGCCGTTGACACTGGCAGCCACGCAGATCCCAGGGGCGCCGCCGATCGAAACGTTGCTGCGGTCGATGCACGCCGTCTCGCCAGCCGGCGATTGGGTGCACGGCGGCGCGGCCTGGCTGCGGATCATGGGACTCGTGCCTGTGCTGCGCCCTGTGGCCGCCGTCGGACGGCTGCCGCTGCTGCGTCACCTCGTCGAGCCCGGGTATGCCCTCGTCGCCCGCCACCGTCATCGGCTCGGCCGCCTCGTCGGCCGGTCGAGCTGTCGGACCAACGGGTAGACCAGCCGTAGCGCCGGGGCAGAGCGGGCTGTCAGCTCGTCCGCACATCGCAGCTGCTCCACCTCCGACGCCTCCGAGGCCGTGCGCGGGTCGTCAGCATCCCCATGGCCGCCGGCCACGCGCGACGGTCCGCTGCTGAACAGCCATGTCGGACGGCTGCTCAGCGTCGTGCGGTTGCGGTGGACATTGCCGGCAGGAATGGGTGCCGTGTGAGCGCTGGCCTCGGTGTCGGGCGAAGACCCATGACCAGCGCGAGTCAGAAGCCACGAGCTGCATCGCCCCTCATCGCCTCGACCTGCATCGCGCCGCTGGCATCACGGAGCTCGAGGACACCTGCAGCGACCGACCACATGGTGACGGCATCGAGAGCCATCAGGAGCCGTCGAGCGCGGTCGTCCTTCACCTTGCCGCAGGAGGTCATCGTGGACATCAGGGGTCCCATCGCGATGCCGTCGCCGTGGACGCTGTAGCCACCCACGAATCCCGTACAACCGTCGAACCCGCCCACGATGCCGTTCGGGTCGAAGGTGATGGTCGGGCCGGGCATCCCGAGGTCCGCCTCGACACCGCCAGTCCCGTCGCTGATCATCGTGACGTCCCAAGGCCCGACGACGTTCGTCGGCGCCGTCGGCTCGAAGGTCAGGAGGGTCGCGCCATTCGCATCGCTCATCGCGAGCACCAGGTCGCTGCCGATGGCATAGCCGGCCACGGTCCCGAGGGCATCGAGATAGGCGTGCTCCAACCCCCGGGTGGCGTCATCGCACCCCACCGTCGTGGCGGAGACCGGGCCTAGAGCCAGGCTGGACGCGAAGTCCGTGACGTACGGTGCCGAGAACCGGTCGCACCCGGCGGACCCACCGGCCCGGATCTCCGTGAACACGAGATCGGCCTCGAAGCCGACCGGGACGGCTGCCCGGCCCATGGCCCTGAGTCGCCATTCCGTGTCCGCCAGCCCGACGACGGTAAGGCCCGGCGAGAGCGACAGGCTCGGAGATCCACCGTTTGGCGGCGGCAGCGACCCGGCCACGTTCGCGCCGACGTCGCCGTCGCCACGATGGGGACTCGCCGCCTGGCGGATGGCCCAGATACCAACGACAGCGGACGCGACGAGGATGCCGGCCGCCGCAACGAGGGCCAGGGGGCGGCCCGGCCGATCGGCGGACACCGGTCCCCGGCGGCCATCCCTCGCCATGGCGTGTGCGATGCGCGTGTCGAGCAGCGCCACGCTCGAGGGGTCGGGCGTGGTCGCGAACAACCGGACGAGGCGCTGCTCGAGGTCGTGGTCAGGCCTGGTCATCGATCGCCTCCCGGAGGGTTCGGAGCCCTCGCTCGATGAGCTTCTGGACCGCAGCGGCCCGCTTGCCGATGACCAGCCCGATCTCGTGGCTCGTCAGACCGTTCGCGTACCGGAGGGTGATGGCCTCGCGGGTGTCACTCGATAGCTGTGAGAGGAGCAACCGCAATTCGACATCGGCCGCCATGTCGTGCGCGTCATCGGCCAGACGCGCGGCAGGACCCAGGTCCGTCAGCCGGCCCCGGCGACGCTGCTCGTCGATGCGTGCGTTGCGCGCGATCCGGAGCAACCAGGCACCAAGGGTGCTGCGGCCTTGCTGATAGCCGCCGATGCCGGCGATCGCCCGTTCGAAGGTGACCGCGGTGAGCTCCCGGGCTAGGTCGTCGTCGGAGCCCCACGCCCGAAGATAGCGATAGACGGGCGATCGGTAGCGCTCGTAGATGTCCACGAACCGTGCGGGGTCGAGCTGGACGGCGCGGACCAGGGCGTCGTCGCCTGGCCCCGCTGCCACCCCCGCTACGGCTGACAGTCCCATCGGCTCTTGGTCCCTGTCCACAGCCACGCCTGGTTCATGTGCTGATTACGTGGGCACGGGGCCGAATTGGACATCCGGTGGCGCACACCGCCGGACCCGCGCCCGACCCCGCCGATATCCGACCGGACGTACCTGCGCGGACGATCAACCCCGCTCGAGCAGGGGCTTCACCTCGCCGATGAGCCGCTCCAGCGTCTCGCGGTCGTAGGGCGCGAGCTCCTCGATGGTGAAGGTCTCGAAGCCGAGGGCGACGAACTCGGCGAGCCGCTCCGCGATCCCTTCGACCGTGCCCGCCCAGAACGACTCACCCGCCGCAACAGGGTCGATGGTGTTGGCTTCGAGCTGGGCATCGAGGACGGCCTGGGCATCGGCCTCACGGTCACGGATGATGACCTTGCAGTTGTAGGTGAGCTCGATCGAGGCAGGGTCGCGTTCCTCGGTCTCGCAGTGCGCCCGAAGCGCGGCCAGCTTGCGCGGGATGTCGGCCAGTGGAGACTGGGCGTTCCACATGTCAGCATGCCGGGCGACGCTGCGAAGCGTCTTCCGCTCGCCACCACCGCCGACCATGATGGGGATGTGGTCCTGCACGGGGGCCGGGGCCAAGCGGAGATGGTCCGCCCGATAGCGAGGGCCGTCGTGGGTGACCTCCTTACCGTGGAGCAGCGGACGGATGATCTGGAGCGCTTCCTCCAGCCAGTCGAGGCGCTCGCCGAAGCCAGAGCCGAACTCGACCCCGAACGCAGCATGCTCCCGGACGTGCCAGGCGCCGCCCAGACCCATGATGGCGCGGCCCCCACTGATGTGGTCGATCGTGGCGATGGTCTTGGCAGTCAGCGTCGGGTTGCGGAACGTGTTGGCCCCCACGAGCAGGCCGAGCTTCACCCGCTCCGTGACGGCGGCCCATGCGGCCAGCGTCGAGTACCCCTCGAAGACCGGTCGGTCCGGATCACCGACGGCCGCGACGAGGTGGTCCCAGGTCCAGAGGTGGTCGTACCCGAGCTCGTCCACCAGCCGGGCAGCCGCGAGGTAGGCGGGCCAGTCCGTATTCTGTGCCCACAGCTGGATGCCGAGTCCGATCGTCCTCACCCTGAGCCTCCTTCTCCATCGATGAGCGCGGGCGTCTCCGCGATCCGTTGACGGGTCGATTCGTGCCTGCACAGCATGGCCCCTCGAAGGCCATGGAGTCGCTCGTCGGAGGGCACGACGCCCGGGGCCGGAGCGCGTCGGGCCTCATCGCAGGGTCCCGCTCCTTGCGGGGCCACATGAGTTGCTCGCGCGGGCCGACGCGGCCCTCTACGACGCCAAGGCGGCTGGTCGAGACCGCGTGATGGTGGCCGGGACCCAAACCTGACCGGCGGTGTGCTCGGGGCCATCACGACGGGAACCGGTTCTCCCGAAAAGGCTGCACGGCGGTTCTCCGCTGGGCCACGATGGGGTTGCCGTGCCGTCTGGGCGCCAAGGCTCGGGGAGGTCGAGCATGCGTTCTGGGCCGATGCTCCCTCCCCACACCATCGCCAACAAAGATGGAGGCCCAGCAGGTTCCGAGCTCGCTGGGCCTCCAGTGCACCTCGGGCCACAAGGACGACTCCCGTGGTGCGGACCCATTCCGCATGTCCGCGACGCTCAGCGCTATAGGTACTTGTACGTGCCTTGGGGGGGTGCTCCCGCGGCGAGCCCGGACGGTGCCGCCGTGGCTCGCGAGCCGGGACCCATCCCGCTCGCCAAGTCTAAGATGGTCCTCGACTGGACCTTGGTCGAGTCGGAGAGAGGGAGCGAGCGCCAACGAGGTTCCGAGGCACTCGCTCCCTCTCCGCATGGCGGTGGACCGGCCCCAGGGCGCCCCCGTGGACCGGGGTCGCGGCACATGCCTGCCGGCTGTCGCGCACGGTGGACCGCGATGGTGTGGATGCGCGGCGTGGCGGGCCGTCAGCCAAGAGCTCGCGGGCAGGGCGGCCGGGCTCGACCCAAGGCGGTCCGCGCTCGAGTGACCTGTCCATCCGGCCGGACCCCATTCGTCGTGACATGAGAGGCTGGACCGGCCAGCCGCCACGAGGAGTGCCCCATGCCGCGATACCTGCTTTCCGTCCACAGCGTCGACGGCGAAGCCCGGGAGCCGATGACCGACGCCCAGATGCAGCAAGCGTGGGAGCCGATCCTGGCACTCGAGTCAGAGATGCACGAAGCCGGTGCGTGGGTCTTCTCGGGTCGGCTCCACGAGGCCGACACGGCGACCGTCGTCCGTGCCTCCGCGGGCGAGGTGCTGATCACGGACGGCCCGTTCGTGGAGGCCCGGGAGCACATCGCGGGCTTCTACATCATCGAGGCTGCCGACCTTGACGCTGCGCTCGGCTGGGCAGCGAGGGTCACCACGACGATCTCGGCCCCTATCGAGGTCCGGCCCTTCGCGGACACCGCAGGTGGCTGATCGGTGACCGTCGTCGACGACCCACTGATCGGCCGGATCTTCCGTGACGAGTCCGGTCGGTCGGTGGCCGCCCTGATCCGGATCCTGGGTGATATCGACCTCGCCGAGGACGCGGTCCAGGAAGCGTTCACCATCGCCCTCCGGAAATGGCCCGTCGAGGGTCTGCCGCCGAACCCTGGTGGCTGGATCACCACGACCGCCCGGAATCGCGCCTTCGACCATCTCCGGCGCGAGGCGCGCGGGCGCGAGCTGATCGGACAGTCGCCGCTGGCGGACCCAGCCCAGGACGCGTCGCGACAGGAGGCCGGGCCCGTGCACGACGACCGACTCCGCCTCATCTTCACCTGCTGCCACCCGGCCCTCTCGACCGAAGCGCAGGTCGCATTGACGTTGCGACTGCTGGGCGGCCTTACGACCGGCCAGGTGGCGCGTGCCTTCCTGGTCGCCGAACCGACGATGGCCAAGCGTCTGGTTCGGGCCAAGCGCAAGATCAAGGCGGCGCACATCCTGTACCGGGTGCCGTCGGAGTCCGAATTGCCCCAGCGTCTGCGTTCGGTCCTCGCCGTTCTCTACCTCACCTACGACGCGGGCGCCAGCGGCGCCGCGGGGGACGATCTACGCCGGGAGGCCATCCGGCTCGCCCGCGCGGTGGCGGAGCTGATGCCCGACGAGGCAGAGGTCGCCGGGTTGCTCGCGCTCCTGCTGCTGACGGAGTCGCGCTGGCCCGCCCGGTTCACGGACGGCGGCTCGCTCATCCTGCTCCGGGACCAGGACCGCGCACGGTGGGACCGCTCGTTGATCGCCGAAGGACAGGCCATCGTGCGCGCATGCCTTCGCCGTCACCGGCCCGGACCCTACCAGATCCAGGCTGCGATCAACGCGGTCCACGTCGACGCCGACATGTTCGTGTCCACGGACTGGGACCAGATCCTCGCGCTGTATGACCAGCTCCTCGCCCATGCCCCGACGCCCGTCGTCGCCCTGAACCGAGCGATCGCTCTCGGCGAAGTGCATGGCCCCGCGGCGGCCCTGGCAGTCGTCGACGAGCTCGACCTCGACGGCTACCACCTGTTCCACGCGGCGCGTGCCGACCTGCTGCGACGCCTTGGGCGGAACGACGATGCCGCCCGGGCGTACATCCGCGGGGTCGCGCTCGCCCCGACCGACGCCGAACGGTCCCTCCTTCAGGGACGAGCGGCAACGATGGGAGGCATGACGGCCCGCCCCTCCCCGCTCGTACGGGATCGACCGACCGAACATGGCCTGTCGTCCGGAGGCGCCTGACCTCGATCCGGGGCCGATGGTACGGGAGAGGCCAGGTCAGCTGGGCAGAGGGCCCAGGCATCCTTGCCGCCCTTCTTGGCGAGGTACATCGCGTAGTCGGCAGCCCGCAGCAGGACACCGACGCTGGAGTGGTGACCAAACACGCGGACGCACGATCCGATCACGACCCGACGGACTGACGGACTGCGGAGCCGTCCGCTCCGTTGTACTGTCCTGACTCCGCGCCCGGGCGCGACCCGGACGGTCATGGGTCGGCAGCGTGCGGACAGCATCGAAGCGAGGATCCATGCCATCGATCCGATCACGTGCCCTCGGCGGGCTTACCGCCTCGTTCCTGGTGGCCGCTCTGGCCAGCGGCGCGAGCGCCCAGTCCGCATCGCCAGGTGCGATGTCCGGCGGTCTCCTGCATACCGACTGGCTGCTCGGGACGGTCGGCGGTGCTCCCGTGGCGAGTGGCATCGACGCCAACCTGCTGTTCGCCGACACCGAGGCCGGTGGCTTCGGCGGCTGCAACCGCTTCTTCGCGTCCTACACCAGCGACGCCAGCTCGACCCTGACGTTCGGTCCCATCGCGACGACGATGATGGCCTGCGACGACGCCACGAACGCCTTCGAGACGAGCTACCTGACGGCGCTCGCCACGGTGGCGACCTACGCCATCGGTGCCGACGGTGGTCTCACCCTGTCCGATGGCAGCGGCACCGCGGTCCTCACCTTCGGCGCGACCGAGCCCGCGAGCGTCGAGGGTCCCTGGAACGTGACCAACGTCAACAACGGCACGGGCGGTGTCGAGCCCGTGCCCGACGGCATCGGGGCCACGGTCGCCTTCAACCCTGACGGCACGGTGGAAGGCTTCGACGGCTGCAACGGCTTCGGCGGCGGCTACAGCGTCAACGGCAGCGCCATCGCCATCGGTCCCCTCATGGGCACGATGATGGCCTGCGACGACGCCACGAACACGTTCGCCCAGCAGTACCTGACCGCGCTCCAGGCCGCCACGACCTGGGCCATCACCTCGGGCGCGCTCGATCTCCGGGACGCGAGCGGTGCGCAGCAGGTCGAGGCGACGAGCGCCATCGGCTTCTGACCATTGCCCCGCCCCCTGCCGGGGCGGTCACGAGATGGACGGCCCCGGGTCATGCGACCCGGGGCCTTGTTCGTGGCGACCACGCAGCCAGGGCGCGGTCGCTTCTCACCGACGTGCGAGTTCATCCCCCCGTCCCACCCCCAGCTAGCCGCCCCGATGACCCGACGAGCCCGACGAGCCCGACGAGCCCGACGAGCCCGACGAAGTCGGCGCGACGTCGACATGGTCAGGGTCGCCGGTGCCGGCAGGCATGAGGTGAGGGCGAGGGCAAGGCGTCGAAGCTCGGGACCAAGGGTCGTCGCTAGAGGGGACTGCTGGTGGCAGCACGCCCAGGGTGGCGCGATCCTCCGGCTGTGGGGATGGGACGGTCGGAGACGCGACCGGATGGTGCGGTCAGGGGCCGCAGAGTAACGTTACGTGTGGTTCTCCGGACGCCGGTGGCGCTCGGATCAGAGCGATGCGCGGCGCTCAGTCCAGTGCAGGCGACGCTGGGCATCTCCACAGCTATGGAGGTATGTCTCGTGCGAAGGTCGATGGGCACCATGCTTTCGATATGTATCGCCGGCGCGGCGCTGATGCCGCTGGTCGCCAGCGCCCACGCCGGTGTCGGCGGCTTGGACGTCATCCACGCATGCGTCCATCACTCGGACATCCGGATCGCATCGATCGACCCCTCTGCGACGTGCCCGACCGGGTGGCGCTCTGTCCATTGGAACAAGACAGGTCCGATCGGGCCAGCGGGTGCGATCGGACCTGCAGGGGCCGCAGGCGCGATGGGTCCGGCAGGGCCCGTCGGCCCGATCGGTCCGGCAGGGCAGGCTGGCGCCGACGGACTCCCGGGGCCTGCTGGGGCCTGGTGGGTCCGGCAGGTCCGGCAGGGCCGGCGGGTGCTGACGGTCTCCCAGGCCCCAAAGGCGACACAGGTCCCGCAGGGCCCGTCGGCCCGATCGGTCCGGCAGGGCCGTCAGGCGCCGACGGTCTCCCAGGGCCTGCTGGGGCGGTGGGTCCGGCAGGGCCGGCAGGGCCGGCCGGTGCTGACGGTCTCCCGGGCCCCAAAGGCGACACAGGTCCCGCAGGGCCCGTCGGTCCGGCAGGGCCGGCCAGGTGCTGACGGTCTCCCAGGCCCGAAGGGCGACGCAGGTCCCGCAGGGCCCGTCGGTCCGGCAGGACCGGCAGGCCGGCAGGCGCCGACGGTCTCCCAGGGCCTGCGGGGGCGGCGGGTGCGGCGGGTGCCGACGGTCTCCCAGGCCCCAAGGGTGACACGGGTCCCTCAGGACCCGTCGGCCCGATCGGTCCGACAGGTCCGGCAGGGCCGGCAGGCGCCGACGGTCTCCCAGGCCCCAAGGGCGACACGGGTCCCGCAGGGCCCTCAGGACCCATCGGACTCAGGGGACCCATCGGTCCCGCCGGCGCCACGGGCCCTCAAGGCCCGCAGGGTGAACCGGGGGCTGCTGCCACGACATCGGTGACGGGTTGGGTGCGCATCGTCGGCCCCTTGAGCACGGACAACGAGCTCCCGAAGTCGATGTCTGCGACCTGTCCGAACGGGACGAAGGCCATCGGCGGTGGCTTCGAGCTCGACAACGTCAGTGACAGGAGCGCCGTGCTCGTGGAGAGCAGCGAACCGTCAGCGGACGGGTCGAGCTGGCATGTGACCGCCGATGTCGACACCACCGACGGTGACGCCAGCTTCTCCATCCGCGCCTTGGTGGCGTGCGTCAGCGCGAACTAGCCGTCGTCCGATCGGGCAGGGTGTTATCTGACAGAGCGCTTGCCGCTCGGATCGCGCCTCACTGGGTTCATGGCATCCCGGAGCTGACCACAGGGCCACCCGGCCCGGACGGGGTGCGGCTGATCGACTCATGGGGCCGGGCCCGCGCCAGACATCCATGGAACAGCCGCGTGGGGAGATCGGTGTGGTGGTGGACGCGGTGCTTGGCGGGTAGAGCGCGGCGCACCGACCTTCCTACGCCGTAGCCGACATCCCCGGCATCTGGGCGCCTGCGCCATCATCGTTCCGGAACCACCCCGGCAGCGCCTGCACGAGGCCCGGATCACCGAACAGCCGCACGCCATCGGCGGCGATAGCCGCTGCCCAGCTCTGGGTTCCCCGAGCCACCAGGGCCAACGCCCGCACATCCGCTTCCACGAACACATACCGCTCATCGGAGAGCATCGGGTCGTCGATGCACACCGAGGGCGCGTTGCCCCGCTCGAGGACCACCCAGCACCTGCCCACCACGGACCCGGTGATGGCCAGGTCGAGGACCACTTGCCGGTCCGGCAAGCGCGCAGGATCGATGCGGTTCGCAAGCCAGCCGACCACGATGTCCGGGTCGCGTTCGAGCATCGCGGGGTCCTCGGGTATCCACCGTTCCGCCCACGTCCGCAGCGCCATGACGACCGGCCCCAGCTCCTTGCCCGAGTCCGTGAGGTGGTAGCCGGGGGTTCGACCGGTCGAGGTCGACGACCGGGCGACGAGGCTGAGGTCCGCAAGGTGGTGAAGCCGGGCCGCGAGCACCGACCGGCTGATGCCCGGCAGGCCCGAGGCGAGAGCATTGAAGCCGAGCGACCCGAAGATCATGAGGTCGCGCACGATGAGCAGGCTCCAGCGATCTCCGAGATGCTCGAGCGCCTTGGTGAAGGCGCAGTACTCGCCGTCCGCGATCATCGGTGGATGGTGGCACATCACGATCCGGTCGAGGTTCTCGATCCGAACTTCCCGTCCGGTGACCACCAGAACATGGTGTCCGCGTCAAGCAGCACGCGGAGGTTCGGGATGACCATGGGCGGATATGTCGACGCAGCGGGTCTGCGCACCTACTACGAGCGACACGGCTCAGGCGAGCCACTGCTGCTGCTCCACGGCGGCATGTGCACCATCGAGACCTTCGACGGGCTGGCTAAGGCGCTCTCTCGCGACTTCCAGGTATCGCTGCCCGAGCGACGGGGACATGGCCGGACACCGGATCAGCCCGGCCCCATCACGTACGACCTGATGGCGACGGACACGGTCGCATTCCTGGACGCCATCGGGATCGGGTCCACCCACGTCGTGGGCTGGAGCGATGGTGCGGTCGTGGGCCTGCTCGTCGCTCGTCTCCGGCCGGACCTCGTCCGGAGCCTCGTGCTCATCGGGCAGGGTGTGAACCACGACGGGGACCCCCCGGAGATGCGCGAGATGCTCGGTGCACTGGCGCCCGATGGGCCGCTGCCGATCGAGATCCTGCCGCCGACGTTCCAACAGCTCTACGCGGCCGTGTCGCCCGATGGACCGGATCACTTCCCGGTCGTCTTCGAGCGGTTGTCCCGGACATGGCGGACCGAGCCGAGCATCCAGCTGGCCGAGCTCGCGAAGGTATCGGCGCCGACCCTGGTCATGGTCGCGGACGAGGATATGGTGACCATCGCTCACGCGGATGACATGCGTCGTGCCCTGCCCCAGGCACAGCTCGCGGTCGTGCCCGGGGCGACCCATGGCCTGCCGATGGAGAAGCCGGACCTCGTGGCGGACTTGATCCTCGGGTTCCTCGCGGATATCGGTGATGGGTCGGGGCCATAGTCGTGCCGGTCGAACCCGAACGCCCGGGTATCAGCGATCAGCTACCCGGTCGCGTGGGTCGGTCGTTGCTCGTGCCCGGCGGGTCCTGAACTCTCGCGTGACGACGGTGAGGAACGTGACCAGCGTCATGGGCAGCACGAACGCGCCCATCACGAAGCCGAAGTCCCTGGCCAGTCGATGGTCGGTCGCATCCAGCACCAGGTACGTGGTATAGGCGACCGCGTAGGCGACGAACATGGCTCCCTCCCAGCGCCGGATGGCGGACCCGACGAACGCGACCGGTAGCAAGGCGACCGCGACCACCACCATGATCGGGATGTCGAACGCCAACGCGGCCGGCGCCACAGGGATGCCGTCCGGCGCCACGACCGCGCCGAGTCCCATGACCCCCAGGAGGTTGAACAAGTTGGAGCCCACCACGTTGCCCACCGCGATGTCCCGCTGGTCATGGACCACCGCGACGATCGTGGTCACGATCTCCGGCATCGTGGTGCCGATGGCGACCACGGTCAGGCCGATGACCAGCTCACTGACGCCCAGGGACCGGGCGATGTCCGAGGCACCGGCCACGAGCATCTGGGACCCCGCCACCAGGACGAGGAGGCCGCCCGCGATGAACGCGGCGAGCATCACCATCCGCTCGCCCGTCCTCGGTCCTGGGGGCAGGGTCTCCTCGTACTCGTCCCGGATGTCCCGACGTTCACGACGTCCGTTGTGGACCGCCACCCCGACGTAGCCGAGCAGCACCAGCAGCAGCGGCAGCCCGTCGAGGCGGTCGATGCGCCCGTCGGCCGCGAGCGCCCAGAAGAGCAGTGAGACGCCGATGAGCAACGGGACGTCAGCGCGCACGATCCGTTGCTGCACGATGAGGGGAGCCACGATCGCTCCCATGCCCAGCACAAGCAGGATGTTGTAGATGTTCGAGCCCACGACGTTGCCGACGGCCACATCAGGGCTGCCGCCCATCACCGATCCGACCGTCACGGCCAGCTCGGGCAGGCTGGTCCCGAAGGCGACGACGGTCAGCCCCACGACCACCGGCCGGATGCCCACCGAGACCGCGAGGCGCGACGCGCCGCGGACGACGAGCTCGCCTCCGACGGCGAGCAGGACCAAGCCGACGACGACCGCCGACAGGCTCATGGGTCCCGCCGGCTCAAGTGGCCGTCGCAGGCGCCCGACGGACCGCGAACTTGCGGACCTCCTCGACCCACAGGATGCTCGAGGCGATCGCCAGGCAGATGCCCCACTGCTCGAGCGTCAGTGGGGTCGTTCCGAAGGCCGTCTGTAGGAACGGCACCTGCACCACGATGACCTGGAGCACGAGGCTCAGCAGGGTCGCGCCAACCAGCCACCGGTTCGAGAGCACCCGATGGAAGGCGCTGAGCACCATCGAGCGGCTGTTGAAGGCGTTGAACAGCTGCATCACCACCAGCACCGTGAAGCCGGCCGTGCGTGCCGTCTCGAAGCTGCCGGTACCGGGGATGACGCCACCAACGCCGATGAGGTCCATCGTGGCCAGCACGGCCACGGCCATCACCAGGCCGAGCCAGACCAGGTGCGCCCATGACCGGGTGTCGATGACCCGGTCGGAGATCTTCCTGGGCTGCCGGCTCATGGGGTCATCGACCGTCGGGTCGACCCCGAGGGCCAGCGCCGGCGTCGAGTCGGTGACCAGGTTGATCCACAGGATCTGGGTCGCCAGCAGCGGCAGCACGATCCCGGTCTCCTCCGGTCGGAAGCCAAGCACCCCGCTCAGGACGACGCCCAGGAAGACGGTCAGGACCTCGCCCATGTTGGACGACAGCAGGTAGCGCAGGACCTTGCGGATGTTGTCGAGGATGCCCCGGCCCTCGCGTACCGCGGCCACGATGGTGGCGAAATCGTCGTCCGCGAGGATCATGTTGGCCGCCTCTTTCGCCACCTCGGTGCCGGTGATACCCATCGCGACGCCGATATCGGCGCGCTTGAGCGCCGGGGCATCGTTCACGCCGTCGCCGGTCATGGCGACGACATTCTTGTCCTCCTGTAGGGCGCCGACGATCCGGAGCTTGTGCTCGGGGGCCACGCGCGCATAGACCGACGTGTCCCGCACCGCGTCGCGCCAGCCCTGGTCGTCGAGCTGGTCAAGCTCCAGCCCGGTGCGGATGCGGGCCCCGGCCTCGATGATGCCGAGGTCGGTGGCGATGCGGGCCGCGGTGAGAGGATGGTCCCCCGTGATCGATCAGCACCCGGATGCCGGCGCGATGCGCCTCGGCGATGGCGGGCGCTGCTTCTACTCGCGGCGGATCGATGATGCCGACCAGGCCGAGATACACGAGCTGCTCCTCGAGCACCTCGTCCACCTGCCAGTCCGTGTCGTGGTCGAGCGGCCGGTACGCCACGCCGAGCGTCCGGTAGGCCTGCGCCGATAGCGCCTCCACCTGAGCGTGGAGCGCGGCCCGCCGCTCCTTCGTGATCGGGACGACGTCGTCGCCCACCCGGATGGCCGTGCAGCGGGTGAGGAGCACGTCCGGGGCACCCTTGGAGAACAGCCGGGTCCGGTCGGGCGCGGAGTCCAGCACGGACATCATCTTGCGCGTCGAGGTGAATGGGACCTGACCGCGGCGTACGAACTCGTCCGCGATCTCCACGGTGCCGGCAAGCTTGCGGGACGCCACCAGGAAGGCGCCCTCGGTGGGGTCGCCCTGGATGATCCAGTCGCCCTGCTCGTCCTGGACCAGGCGCGCATCGTTGGCCCGAGAGCCCGCGGACAGCAACAGCTGTAGCTCCCGGACGAGGGCCGCGTCCTCGATGACCTCTCCACCCCGGGTCACCGAGCCGCCCGGTCCGTACCCGATGCCGCTCAGATCGGCCTCGCCGGAGGCCGTGATGATGCGCTGGATGGTCATCTCCGATCGGGTCAGCGTGCCCGTCTTGTCCGAAGCGATCACGGAGGCCGACCCCAGGGTCTCCACCGACGAGAGGTTCTTGACGATGGCGTTGCGCCTGGCCATCCGCTGCACACCCATGGCCAACACGACCGAGAGGATCGCAGGCAGGCCTTCGGGCACGGCGGCGACCGCGAGCGAGACCCCGAGCAGCAGGATCGTCACGAGGTCCGCCGGAGTCCGCACGTCCGACACGAGCACCGTCGTGACGACCACCACCAGGGCGATGACGATCACCCCGATGCCCAGCGCGCGTCCCAGGGCGCCGATCTCCCGCTGGAGCGGGGTCGGGTCCTCCCGAGTGGACTCCAGCATCTGGGCGATGCGCCCCAGCTCCGTGCCCATGCCGACGCGCGTGACGACGGCCCGCCCGACACCCTGGGAGACGGCCGTGCCTTTGTACACCATGTTCGTGCGGTCGCCGAGGGCCACCTTGTCGGGGATCACTGCACTCGTCTTCTGGACCGCCTCGCTCTCGCCGGTGAGCGAGGCTTCCAGGACCCGCAGCGCGGACGTCTGCACGAGCCGCGCGTCCGCTCCGATGCTGTCACCCTCCGCCAGAACGAGCAGGTCGCCTCGCACCAGGTCCCGGGAGGGGATGCGCACCGTCTCGCCATCACGGACGACCGTGGATGTCACCTCGATCATCTTCTGGAGCGCAGCCACCGCATCGGCGGCCTTCGACTCCTGGACGTAGCCGATGATCGCGTTGAGGATCACGATGGCCGCGATGACCAGCGCGTCCATCGGGACGCCGTCGGCGCCCTCCAGGGCCCATGCCAGGACCGAGATGACCACCGCCGCGAGCAGCAGATAGATCGAGCGCATCCTGGAACTGCTTGAGGAACCTCCGCCAAGCGGGCACCGGCGGCGCCGACCGGAGTTCGTTGGGCCCCTCTGCCGCCAGCCGGCGTCCGGCCTCCGTGGCCGTTAGTCCGCGCTCGAGGTCGGTGCCAACCCCCTCCGCGACCTCGATGACCGTGGCCCGTGAGGGATCGAGCTCCTGGATGACGACCTCCGGGGTGTCACTCATCGACCACCCAGCGCTGGGTAGCCCGACTGATCGGCATCCGCCAGCTCTCCCCCGTCCGAGCGAGCGTGACCGCCGCTGTCAACGTGGTCGGTCAGGCTCACTGAGGGACCCGGGTACGTGTCGCCGTCCGCCCTGCGTCGTCTCAGATCACCGGCGGGCCGACGGCCTTGGCGGCCGCCTTGACGGCATCCGCGGTCGCGTCGTCGACCGGGACCGACTCGACGACCACCGCCTGCGGGATCGCCCGCCTCACGGTGTCGATCGCACTGGTGGCCACGAGCGCGACGATACCGGATGTCCCGGGCGCGATGACCGTTGCGAGCTCCTCGGTCACGGCGTCCTTCCTCGCGAGGCTGTAGATCTTGCCCACGACCGCGCCGGCGCTTCCAGCTACGACCGCGCCCACCAGGATCGAGGGCGGGAAGATGAGGCCGATCGCCGCTCCAGCGATGGCGCCCCACGCAAGGCCGTGTCGCGTGGTGTGGTCGGTCAGGGTCTGGATGTGGACCTTGCCATGCTGATCGGCCGTGACCACCAGCACGCCGTCGATGTCGGCGGCACCCTTGAGCTCTGCTTGGCGCAGGGTGTCATAGGCTTCCCTGGCCTGGTCGATATCAGCGAACTGCGCCACCAACAGGGCTTGTCCGCTGTGGACCTCGATCGTGGCGGCGGCCCTGGTGCTGAGCTCGTCGCTGACCACCGGTGCGGGCGCGTCGTTGGCGGTGTCCTTCGGCTCGTCGGTCATCTCGATAGGCTCCCTTGCTGATCACGCATGACCCCGCGGTGGGGGATAGCCGGCTCCCGGGGAAGGGCGTCGGGCGCACGAGACTCGCCCTTCAACCGAACGCCAGCCCCTCGCCGGCGACCGACGGCTTGATGTCCTTCTGGCGCATCATGCCGAACGAGGTCAGCAACCCGACCAGCACGAACGTGGCCATCGACAGCAGCACCGCCAGGCGCTGATCGAAGGCGACCGCAGTCGAAGCGGTACCAGGTGGCCGCCCTGACATCCGCGCCTCCTCCCTGTGCCCGAGGTGGGTTCCCGGCCGGGCCCGCAGTAGCCTACCAGCGCCACCTCATGCCTCGTCTGCGACTGGATGCGATCGGAGCGGTCATGACGCGGAACCGGATACGAGCGCCCCGAGAGTGGCATCATCCGGTCGTCAGTCCAACGGCCACGCGAGCGAGGCACATCCATGCCCGAGGCGCCATTCCGCCGGGTGCAGGTCATCGTCAATCCCGCGTCGGGCAGGAACGAGCCGATCCTCAACGTGCTGGACGACGTGTTCCATGCCTATGGGGTGGATTGGGATGCCCGGGTCACCCATGCGTATGGAGATGCCGGCCGACTCACGCGGGCTGCCGTCGACGATGGGGTCGACCTCGTGGCCGGATACGGCGGCGATGGCACGCAGCACGAGATCGCGAATGCGCTGGTCCGTGCCGCCCGTGAGACGGATCGGCTCGTGCCATTGGGGATCCTTCCCGGCGGCACAGGCAATGGCTTCTCGCGGGAGGTCGGGACCCCCCGTACGCTCCGGGAGGCGACGGAGCTGCTCTGCACGAGCCGACACACCCGGCTCGTCGACGTGGGCCGGCTCAGCGTGGACGCGGACGGCACGGCCCGTGAAGAGTTCTTCATCCAGCGGCTGTACCTGGGTATGGAACCCGAGCAGCAGACCAGCCGGGCGGAGAAGGACCGGTTTGGCGTCCTCGCCTACCCTGTGTCCCTCGTGAAGCGCCCAGAGGCTGCGGGGCAGCCCCACCGCTATCGGGTCCAGGCCGACGACGAGCTCATCGAGCCGAGCGGCAGCCGGATCTACCTCGTCAACTCGGGCATGACGGGCTCCGGCCTGCGGATCATTCCCGGCTACTCCATCGAGGACGGACTCCTCGACTGCTTCCTGCTCGATCAAGGCACTCTCGGCACGCTGACGAGCGCGGCCGCGCGCTTCCTCGACCTTCGCGGCGCCACGGCGTCGCGCTACTTCCGTCGCTGCCGGATGATCTCCATATCCGCCGAGCCGGACCAGGCCGTCTGGGCCGACGGCGAGTACGTCGGGCGGACACCGGTGACGGTGGACGTGCTTCCAGGGGCACTCAGTGTCGTCATCCCCTGAAGAGCCGCCCCCGCTCGGCCTGTTCCATCGCACGTTCGATCGCCTGTATCCCGCGATCCGCTTCACCTATGAGCGGCTGCTCCACCACGACTGGTTCACGCGGGTCACGCCCTCGCTGTGGCTGGGCGGCGCACCGAGCTACCAGCGGGATCTCGATGGGCTCCTCGTCTTGGGGATCACGGCGGTGGTGGATCTCAGGGCGGAGCGGGATGCCGCACTACCCTTCTTCGCCCAGCACGGTATCGCTGCGCGGCAGTACCGGGTGCCAGACACCGCGGTGCCCGGACCGGCCATCCTTACCGACGCTGTGGCATGGATCGGCGCACGGATCAGTGAGGGACGAGTCGTCCTCATCCACTGCGCCAAGGGTCGCGGGCGATCGGCCACCGTTCTTGCGGCGTATCTCATGCAGACCGAGGCGATGTCCTTCGACGACGTCGAGGCATTCATCGTGTCGAAACGTCCGCTCGTCAAGCTCGAGGCCCGACACCGCAAGGTCCTCGAGGCCTGGATCGGGTCGCAGAGGATGCCGGCCGGAGGCGATCCCGAGACTGACGTCGAGACCGCTCGGTTGGACGGCCGACCATGAACCGACTGGGATCGGTGGCGACGATCACGGCCGTGGTATTCGCCTGCTCCGGCTGCGCGCTCCTGGGTCTCGGTATCGGATCGGCCGGGGGATCGGTCGTACCCACACCCGTCTCCTCCGCGGTGGCCGCGGTGACGCCGGGCCCTGGGGCCGCGATAGCCGCGTCGACCACGCCTTCCGTCATCTCGGTCGCCGTCGTCGGGGACATGGACTGCCGGATCCTCTGCCCGAGATCCCCAGATGTCGCGGCGCTCGTCGGTACCCTGCATCCGGACGCCTTCCTGCCACCCGGCGACCTGCTCAACAACACCTCGGACTGGTCGGTCTACGAGGCGGACTGGGGTGGGCTCAAGTCCGTCACGTACCCGGTCCCCGGGAATCACGAATACACCGCTGGCATCGACGCCTACGACCAGTACTGGGGATCCGCGGCCCACGCGCCCGACCACTACTACAGCTTCGATCTTGGAAGCTGGCATGTCGTGGCACTCAACGGGGAGCTCGACACGGCCCGTGGCTCCGCCCAGGAGATGTGGTTCGCGGCCGACCTCGCCGATCACCCGGCCGCGTGCACCGTGGTGCTGATCCATGGACCTCGCTGGTCGAGCTCACTCGATCACCCATCCGACGACACCATGCAAGCCCTCTGGGACGATTCGGTTGGCGCCCATGTCGACCTGTGGCTCTCAGGGCATGCCCATCTCTACGAACGCTTCGGGCCGCTCGACTCGGACGGTCTCCCGTACGACGAGGGCACGACGGAGTTCGTCATCGGGACGGGCGGTCGCCAGCTCCACCGCTTCTCCCGCGAGGCCCTGCCGGGCGAGATCGTTCGCGACAACGACACGTACGGCACAGGGCTCTTCACGCTCGGCGACGGCGCGTGGAGCATGGAATTCGTGCCGATCCCTGGGCAGACCTTTCGGGACGCCGCGTCAGGTACCTGCCATTAGCCCGGACTCGAGACCCGGCGAGCGTCTTGCCCATGGCTCTGGTGACGATCCGCCCGGACGTCTTGATCCAGCTGGGTCGTTCGAGGGTTCGCGCGCATGTGGGCGCTCGTCGGCGCGACTGTTGCGGACGCCCGCGTCTGGTTGGGCTTGATGCCACCCGTCTCCGCCAGCCGGCTCTGACGGGTCGGTCGTCGGAGCTTGAGCCGAGGTCACGAGCAATGGCCTTCCATTGTGTCGCTCGTCGGCGTAGTCTCCGGCCGGAGGGGCGGTGACCGCGCCGTACCGAAAGGTGCCGGCGCGCCGCCGGTTCGGCCTGCTGCCGGCATCGGCTTCAACAGTGGGAACCCCTCGGCACACCATAGACGTGCAGATCCCTTGGCGGACATGCCACCATCTCCTGGTCCGACGACCACCGTGTATTCGATGTGAGGAGCGTCCCGATGAGCAAAGAGCAGCCCGCGCAGACCCTGGCGGTCTTCATCCTCGACAACGACGGTGCCGCGAAGGCATTCCTCAAGGTCGTCCAGAAGATCGACGATGCCGACAAGAACGTCAAGATCGTGGATGCCGCGGTCGCCGACCGGACCAAGCGGGGCCGGGTCAAGATCCACCAGACCGAGGACACCGGGGCCATGAAGGGCGGCCTGCGTGGCGGCGCCATCGGCCTCATCGTGGGCACCATCGTGGCGGGCCCCGTCGCTCCCCTCGTCTGGGGCGCCGCGGGTGGCGTCCTCGGCGGACTCCACAACCGCTTCCGGGACATCGGCATCAGCGACTCGTTCATGAAGCGGACCGCGGCCGAGATCGAGAAGGGCAAGAGCGCCTTGTTCGTGCTCTACGAGGGCGACTGGTCGGGCTCCATCGGCGCCATCGAGGACGCCATCAAGGCGAACAAGGCGCTGCTCATCCAGAGCACCCTGCCGCCGGAGGCCGCGGCCGAGCTGCGGGCCCTTGTCGAACCGGCCGCGGAGGAGCTCGGCGGCGCGGAGGTCATGGCCGACTTCGAGGTCCAGACCGAGCCGGAAGCGGCACCCGCTGCGGCCGCGCCGGCCATCGCCGAGGCGGAGCCCGATGACCTGACCAAGATCTCGGGCATCGGACCCAAGGCATCCGAGGTCCTCGTCGCCGCAGGCATCGTGAGCTACGCCGACCTCGCCAGTACGAGCGAGCCCCAGCTGCGTCAGGTGTTCTCCGATGCGCACACGGCCGTGCCCCGGAACGTGGGCACCTGGGCGATGCAGGCATCGTTCGCGGACCACGGTGACTGGGCGGGCCTCAAGGCGTTCGTCAAGACGACCCAGCCGGCAGCACCGGCCAAGGCTGCCACCCCCGCCAAGGCCGCAGTCGAGCCGGACGACCTCACGAACCTCCAGGGTATCGGACCGAAGGCCGCGAAGGCCCTGGGCGCGGCCGGCATCACGACCTATGCGGCGCTCGCGGCGGCCGGCGAGCCGACGCTGCGCAAGGCGCTCCATGACAAGGACATGACAGCGCCGGCGAACATCGCGACCTGGCCGATGCAGGCGGACTATGCCGTGCACGGCGACTGGCGTGGCCTCGCCAAGTACAACCAGAAGTCGACCGCGGGCAAGGCGCCCGCGCCGAAAGCGAAGGCAGCTCCGGCCGTGGCCGCGCCGGCCGCCAAGCCCGACGACTTCACCCAGCTCACCGGTATCGGCCCGCGGATCGCCTCGCTGCTGGCCGAGGGCGGGGTGACCACCTACAGCGCCCTGCAGCACATGAGCAGCGAGGAGCTCCGGGAGATCATCACCAGCGGCGGCGCGCTGCCACCGTCCAGCCTCGACAGCTGGCCGATTCAGGCCTCGTACGCCGCCAAGGGCGACTGGAACGGTCTGGCCGACTACAACAAGCGGCACAACGCCTGAGGCATCCGGGTTCGAACGCTGAACGGCGCGTACCGGGCACGGCCTGACGGGCGTCAGCGGCTGCGCGGTGCGTCAGGGACTTCTGACGCACCGGGCACCGTCTCGAGCGGGTAGCCCTGTGCGGCACGGAGTTTGATGGCGCCCCTCCGTGAGTGCTCCGCTCCCCTGGCACCCCTGTTCACCCTCGGACGTTGCGAGTGACCGCGTAGCGAGTCTTGGCGGATTCTCCAGTTCGTCCTAGCTGGTCATGGTCTCCCTCGACCCCCTCAAGAGCCGACGCAGGGTGCGGGCCGGGATGGTGAGGTAAACGGCGATCGCGAGGAAGAGCAGCACCCCCACGGTCGGGAGCAGGTAGCCGATCGGGAGCGCGATCAGGTAGAAGCGCACGCTCGGGCCACCAGCCAGCGACAGCACACGCTGCTCATCGATGTCGTCGCGGACGAGACGGCGACCCTCGATGGCATAGCGGCGGAACGCCGTCATCGCGAGATCGAGCGCCAGCAGGGTCAGGCCGTAGAAGAGCACCGCGACCTGCTCTGGCTCACGCTCGCCGAGGTACTCCCCGGCGAGCTTCGTCGGGAACGGCAGGAAGGCCGCCACCAGGAGGACGACGAGGTTGATGCGGTAGAGGGTGGCGTCAGCGGTACGCAGCACGTGCGAGACCGTCGCGTGCTCCACCCAGATGATGCCGAGGGTCAGGAAGCTCGTGACATACGCGAGGTAAGCGGGCCACAGCTCGAGGATAGCCGCGAGCATGTCTTGATGAGCGGTGGCGGTGACCCCCAGCTCCAGCACCAGAAGGGTGATCGCGATCGCGAATACCCCGTCGCTGAACGCCTCGAGCCGACCGAGCGGGAGCTCGTCATCGTCTCGCCTGCTGGAGTCCCTCACGGCTCGCGATGGTACAGGTCGCCGCTACCCTGCGGCATGCACAGTGGCAGCGGCGGCTTGGACACCGCGTGCTCGGTCCGTTCTCGCGCACGCACCCCATCGGCGTGGGGGACCGTCCGTCGCTCTCAGCACATCGTGATGGGAGCTGTGATGGCCCGACCATGCGCGTGATCGCGGCATTCCGGTGCTGCGTCCTGGACCTCGGGTCGGCGGTCTCGCTGCTCGTCGCGAGCTGAGGCACCGCCAGCACGGTGTCCCGCGGTGCGTCACTGGACCGATCGCGCCATAGTCTTCGGCAGCGGCTCGCGTTGCGACGGCGCCGGAGCCCGCTCCTGTCCGTATGTGGGGCAGCCATGACGTACCAGCCTGCTCCCAGCCCGATCCAGTCGGCCGGTGTCCCGCCGCGGCGTCGCGTACCGTCGGCCAGGCCACGGATAGGCATGCTGCTCGCGAGTCTGCTGTCGGTGATCATGTTCGCGACCGCGGTCGCACAGAGCGCATCCACCGGTCCAGAGGCCTCGGGCGGCGCGGGAGCATCGGTCCCCGCGAGGGGTGCTCATCTTCCGGGCGAGCACCCGGCCGACCGTCGTGGGCGGCTGGGCGGTGACGGGCCTGCTCGATCCCACCGGGACGCTCGCGACGCCCACCGGCAGCGATGCCCTGACGCTAGCCTTCGGTGCCAACGAGTCACTAGCCGGCGTGACGGGCTGCAACCGGGTGTTCGGCCGGTACGCCGTTGCCGGCAGTGCCATGGTGATCGGTCCGCTGGGCGCCACGCGTGCCGCCTGTCCGACCGAGGAGCTGTCGACCCAGGAGGCGCGGTTCGTGGGTGCCCTGGATGGCACGCGGGCATGGTCGGTCGAGACCAACGAGCTGAGCCTGTCCGATCATCTGGGTACGCTGCTGATGACCCTGGTCCGCGACCCGAACGTGGTGCCGCTGCCCAACCCGACCCCGACGCCATCGGCCAGCCCGTCACCAGGCCCGACAGCCAAGCCGACACCCGGCACGGTCGCGGTGCCGGATGTGGTGGGCGATGTCGAGGCGGATGCACTGGTGACCCTGGGCGCTGCCGGCCTGACCGCGGGTGAGCGGCTCCGGGCATACAGCGATACGGTCGATTTGGGCAGCATCACCCGCACCGATCCCAAGGCGGGGGTCGTCGTCAAGCTGGGCACGGCCGTGGACTTCACGGTCTCCCGGGGACCCAGTCCGACACCCAGCCCGAAGCCGACACCCAAACCCAGCCCGAAGCCGACCGCCAAGCCGAGTCCGAAGCCGACCACCAAGCCGAGCCCGAAGCCCACCGACAAGCCGAGCCCGGAGCCCAGCGCCTCGTCGGCCGACCCGCTGGCGGACACCGGCTGGATGTTGTCCGGGTACGACGATGGCACGGGCGAGGTCATCGACATCCCGATCGTGCCCGAGACACCGAGCCTGGGGTTCTCGGCCGGCGCCATCATCGGCTTCGCGGGCTGCAACTCCTACACCGCGAGCTATACGGTCGAGGGTTCCTCGATCGACATCGGGGAGGTAGCCACCACGCAGAAGCTGTGCGGCGACCTGGCGACGGCCGTCGAGGCCAACTTCCTGGCGGCCCTGAACGAGACAGCGGGCTGGACGCTGTCCGACGACGAGCCGACGCTGACACTCTCCGGGGCCGAGGGCACCCCGAGTCTCATCTTCAGCCCGCCGCTGACGTAGGCGGACGGGCGCCGTCACGGTTGCCCTCTCCGGATCCCGCGATGGCACCCACCTGGGTCACCGGCACGCTCACGTTGGCCCCTGACTGCGCGGACGCGGTCCGCACGACGGAGCCCCGCGGGCGCCACGAGGTGGGCTACCGATACGACCCCAGACCTGGACGCTGAGCGACCCGCGATTACGGGCCGAGGTCACGGTCTCAGCGGGCATGTACGAACTGCGCAACGACAGCGGCGGCCGGCTATGCCACTACGCTCACAGCTGCGCCGACGATCCGCCCGTCGGCGACCACGACAGCGGCGGTCGCCAGCACTATGACCATCGCGAGGCACGATGCGGCGACCGGTGTCAGCCACGGCCTTGCGGGATGATGAGGCCGATCGGTCAGCAGCTCGAGGGTGCCGATGATCCGCGTGCGGTCACGACCCACGTCGGCCAGTCAGCCATCCCAGGCTGCGTCGGTCATGACATCCCCTAGCCGTCCCCCGGCAGAGGGGAACGGGCCCGGTCGCCGGCAGGGCCCTGCCGCGAGCGGCGGCCGGCATCTACGGCGTGTGACCGGGCCGATCCCGGAGGGACGCCGCTCCTGAGTTGTCCCGGGCGCTACGGTCCGGCGTAGCCTGGCACGTCCTTGCGCCTGGCAGCCGACTGCGCCCAGTGCGTCAGGTCGAGGAACAGGCCCAGCAGGATCCACAGCCAGTCCCAGCCATGGATGCCCGTCAGGGTCCAGACCAGCATGTACATGATGGTCGTGTAGGGCAGGAAGATGATGCCCAGCAGGGGCAGGATGAAGTCACCCTGCCAGACGATCGGCCAGCGCTCGCTGAAGATCCAGGCCAGGACCAGGAACACACGTGGCGCCACGGCCAGCCCGAACACCAGCAGACACCCGAGGATGATCACCCGGAACCTCCCTCCCGCGACCCGGACGACCACACGGCAGGCTGCCTGGGTCGAAGCACGGAACGCACCCTACGGGGTCGGGAGCCGCGATGCAACCTCCATCCGCGTCGGCACGGCCACCTTCCCGCATGGGCCCGCGACCGCCCTTGGCTCCCGGTCGTCCCGAGGTCGGTGGTCTCGCCTCGGCCCGTGGAGCAGAACGCTCGAGGAGGTCCGCCGCTCCCCGGAGCACGACGTCTATCCCGCGCATCGAGGATCGGGTGGCTCGGCGTGGCCCCAAGGCCCGCCATCTGGGGTGCTACCCTTGCGCCCCGCGAGCACCCACGGAGCCGAGGCCGATGGAACATCGACGTTCGGGGCGGACCCGATCACGCTCCCTTGTCATGGGCCCCACCACGCTGCTGCTCGCCGCGCTCCTCCTGAGCAGCGGTGGCCCAGGCCTGGCGGCGACAGCCGGGCGCCCGCTGGCCCAGGGGCCAGCGGGCGGGATCGCTCAGCAGGTCCAGGCCGACCCGATCGGGGACCTGGCGTTCGAGCTCGACTACAACCTCGACTCCATCTTCCGGTTCGTGGCGGACGAGATCTCGTACGAGCCGTACCCGGGCGTCCTCCGGGGCGCGTTGGGCACGCTCCAGGCGCGCGCCGGCAACTCGGTGGACAAGGCGTTGCTCCTCGCGGCCCTTCTGGATGCGAGCCTGATCCCCTATCGATTCGCGCGGGGCCGCTTGGACGAGGCCGCGTCTGCCCAGCTGCTCGACGCGTTGCCGATCAGCGTGGAGGCTGCTCGGCTCCTCGCGAGGCGTCCGCTGGACGCGGGTGTGGAGCAGGTCGCGAGCGGTGATGCTGTCGGTGGGCCACTCCCGAGCGGTCCGCTCGTCGCCCTGTACCAGAAGCCGGACGCTGCGCTGAAGGCGGAGGGCCAGGATGCGCCTCGAGCAGGCCACTACCCGGCTGGGCGACACGGCCAAGATGCTCCAGGCCGCGCTCGAGGGCGCGGGCATCCGACTGCCCGCCCGGGAGGCATCGCTGCCTCCCGCCGAGGTGACCGAGCACACGTGGGTGCAGGCCGCAGCTCGGGCCCGAGTGGCAGGATCTGGATCCCACGCTGCCGGCGGCGGAGCCGGGCAGCGTGCTGACGGCCGCCTCGGAGACGCTCGACCGACTGCCCGATGACCTCCGCTACCGCGTCGGGTTCGACGTCCTCGTCGAGCGCGTGGAGGGAGGACAGCTGGTCGACCGACAGCATCCTCGAGCACGAGGACTTCGCCGACCAACTTGCCGGGGTGCCGGTGGAGTTCGGCCACGTCACGCCGTCCGGGCTCCAGACTCTCGGCATCACCCTCAGCAGCCTGTTCGGGGGCGGGTGGATGGACTATCGACCGACCCTGGACTTCGGGGGGCGAGCGTTCGTGGCCGATGAGGCCGTCGCCTTCCCGGTCGCCGGCGGGAACTCCGACGTCCTCTCGGCGGAGCCGTCCCCGAACTCGGAGGGAGCGAGCCCCATCGAGGGCGAAGCGACGGCGGAGTGGCTCGAGGTCTCCGTGACGCGACCCGGCGCGGAGCCGGCTGTCGCTCGCAGGACGGTGTTCGATCGCGTCTCTCCGGAGGTACGTCAGGACGGGACACCCACCATCGATGCCGTCGCACCCATCACGCTCGTCGATCTCGAGGGGACCGGATCGGCCGGATACCCGCCCATGCAGGGCACCGAGGTCTTCGCCATCGCCACCGGGCCGACCAGCGTGGCGCCCATCGTCGCGGCGTCCGACGACGGTCTGGGCATGTTGGCGATCGCGTACCACAACCTGCGGGATGTCATGAGCGCGTCGATGGTCCTCGACGCGGGTGCCCGTACATTCCTCGACGGTCCGAACATCGTGTCGGTCTCGCTGCGGGTCGACCCGGATGCGACCGCGGATGACCTCCGTGGCCATGTGCATTTCGGCCTCGACATCTGGCATCGGAGCCACGGGACCCTGCCGCTGACCGATGGCCCCATCACGTCCGGGAGCGCGGAGGTCATGGCCGGGATCACCGACCACCTCGCGGAGCGGTTCGCCATGGAGTTCGCAAGCGACACGCCGCTTGCCACGCACGGCACGATGGGCGTCGGCGAGGTCTTCGAGGCCGCCGCAGCCCAGGGCATCCCGACCCTCGTGGTCCACGGGGAGGTACCGAGCGAACTCCCCTATGGGCCGCAAGTGACGGCCACGATCCGCCAGTTGGTCGTCGCTGGCGACGTCGTGGTCGTCCCCGCCGAGCCGGTCGCCATGGGGGACACCGTGCGCGTCGGATGGTGGGCGATCGACCCGGCGACGGGCGCGACCACCGACACCATGGACGATGGGTCAGCTTCGGAGTTCGGCGAATACGGCCTCGTGGTCCGGACCAGGATCGGGCTGGTCCGTTGTTACGGAGCGATGGCCGGGGTGGTCGTGGGATACCTCCAGGCGGCGACCAGCGCCCTTACCGTCATGAACATCATGGCGAACTTTGCACCCGGTGCGGGGGCGGCCGCGACCTGCCTGGCGCTCTGACATCGCCCGTCGAGAACCTGCTCGAACTCCCCTGTCTCCAGCCCGAGCAGGTCACGGACTCGTGCAGCTGGTCCGTCCGTCGTGACGTTCGTCGAGCACGGCTGTGCTCCGGTCCTGCGGCAGCCGCTGTCGGATACGTCGCTCCGGACGATGACCGACTTCGGGAGCGCCGCGGAGTATCACGAGTACGGCCTCGGCGCCGTCGAGGCAGTTCCCATCCGGGTCACGGAGCGAGAAACTCGGCGGCACACCCACGCGACGCCCGTCGCGAGGTCGCGGATCGTGGGCATGGGGGAGTGCTCCTTGGGGGAGTGGCGCCGGGCAGGCGGCCCGGCCGTGGACCGCTCAAGAGGGTTCATCACATCGTCGCCGTCGTGCTCACGGCGCGGGCGGGGTTGCCGCATCTGGGTCGATGACGTAGAGGCCAGCACGCTCGGGGACCTCGATGTGCTGTGACTGACCTGTCCGCGACGTCGCCCACACGGCTCCGTCCCCGGCGAACGCGACGTGGTTGATGCACGTACCCACCAGGTATCGCCGCCACTCCGTGCCGTCGAAGGACAGCACGCCGGGACAGTCTCCGGCGGCGTGCGGACCCAGCTCCGGCCGGAGTTCGGCCACGTCGACATCGGAATCAAACGCAATCCAGAGCATGCCATCCGGCGCGACCGCGAGCCGCGCGCTATTGGTCTGGGTACCGACGAGCGGTGGGACGCCGTCGTCCGCAGAGAAGTGGGTCCACCCGTCTGCGTCACGCCGCGCCAGATACCGGTCCCGGCCCTGCCCACCCGCCCCACCCGCCAGATAGACCCAGAGCGACCCATCTGGGCCAGCGGCCATCGGTCCGGCACTGAGATCGTCGCGGTCGCCGACCGGGTGCTCCACGACCCAGCCCGACTCGCCGGCACGAAGCACACCCCGCCAATGGCCTTTACCGCCTTCGTCATAGAAGCCGATGCCGAGCCATACCTCGCCGTCCGTCGTCACCGCCAGGGACGAGCTGCGGTTCACGAACGTCGCTGGACTGGTGCTGCTGGCGATCGCCTCCCGGCCATCGAGACCGAGGAGGCCGGCTTCCGGCTTGCCGCCTCCGGTCCCTGTAGCGGAATCGACCCACGCCGCCCAGATGGTCCCATCGCCGGCGACCAAGACATCGCGAGCCTCCCGGGGTGGGACGGCCTCCACGGTCCAGACGCCTCCGTCGAACACGTCGAGTCGACCGGAGGCGCTGACCCCCCGGAGCTTCCCGTCCTGCGCCACGAAGATGTCCACGTCCTGTACGGGGAGCACACCGGCTTGCGTGACTCCCGGCTCACCCAGTGTGAGCAGGCCGGTCACGACGCCTTCGCGTCCTGAAGCGCGCAGCAGCCAGGCCAGCTCGCGGGATCGGAGCAGTCCGATGGAGCCGGCCATCTCCTTGTGCGTGTCCGGTCCGTGTACTCGGAGGACGAAGCCGCCGTGGGCGAGCCGGAGGTGCCAAGGACGTGATGAGGCGAGTGATGCAGCAGCATCGTTTCTGGCCCGACCCTCCCAGGCCTGGGGACATGACCGCCGATGATACGGACGTCCGGGATCGACAGGCCTCGCCGCCGGGTGTCGGGCAGCGGGAGATGGCCGAGGTGATGGACGCCATGCTTGGCGGGCCGATAGGGCTGACGAGTCAGCGATGGGTCACTGCACCCCGATCGTTAGGCTGACCACCTCCACCGCCTCGACCCGGCCCCGCACGTCGACGACGCGGCGGTCCAGTCCGGTGATCTCGATGGCTGCGGCGACCGCTGCATCGGCCGAAACGAGCAGTTCACCGCTGACCGCGGCACTGGCGAGTCGCGCCGTCGTGTTGACCACATCGCCGAGCGCCGTGAAGTCGTTGACGACATCGTCGCTCGCGGTCGAGCCGAGGTACGCCATGCCCGTGTGCACCGCGGCGCCGACGGGGATGGGGCCCGCCGTCGTCGCATCACGACGGCCGGCGCGCGATAGCAGGTCTCGTCCGGCCGCCACCGCAGCGGCTGCGTGTTGGACGCCGCTCACGCCACCGAAGAAGAGTCCGATGACCTCGTCGCCCACGAACTTGTCGACGATGCCGTCGTTCGCCAGGACGGTCTCGGCGGCGATGCGATAGAAGCGGTCCAGGAAGCTCCGGAAGTCCGTCGGGGACATCCGCTCGCCGATGCCGGTCGACCCGCGGATGTCCGCGAACAGGAGACTCACCGGGACCTCGGCGCCTTGCACGCCCATGCGCTGGAGGTCCTTGATACAGAAGTTGCAGATGGCCGGGTTGCCCGCATAGCGACCGAACCCCACGTGACGCAGGACGGCCCCACCGGGTCCTCCGAACGGAGCCGCGCAGATCTTGCAGTTGGGTCCGTGCGGCAGCCTGCTGAAGACGCGCCGCATGAGCGTGCTCGCACGGTTGTGCCCGGTCAGGAACTCGTGCATCTCCTGCTCGGGCGTCTGCTTGCCCATCGTCCGGCCACTCTAGCGGGGAGGACAAGGCCGGACAATGGCGACTCGCCTGGAGGTCGGTAACGTGGCAGGGCGAACCGGTCGTGGACCTGGGGATTCCGACCACGCGTCAAGGTCGCCCACCGTCGCTCTCGGGCTTCCCTCCACGTCTACGATCGGACCACCCGCTTGTTCGAAAGGAGCGTCCGGATGTCCGAAGCGCCCACATCAACGACCCCAGCTGTGGCACCTATCGACTCCCTCGATGACCCACGCGTCGTGAGCATCCTCAGCACGGAGCACTGGAACCTGCTGTCGAACCGGGCACTCGCCTACAACGAGGCGTTCACCCGCGCCGGGATGTTCCTGACCTTCCTGTCGATGTCGTTCGTGGCCCTCGCGCTGCTCGCCCAGGGGATGGGCTTCACGGACGCGTTCCTCGTCGTGACGACCATCGTCCTCGCATTCGACCTGGTCATCGGGCTCACCACCTACGGCCGGATCACCGGCGCCAACATCGATGACCTCCGCGCCGTCCACGGGATGGCCCGCGTCCGGCAGGCATACATCCGGATCGCGCCGGTCATCGAGCCATATCTGACCAGCCCCGTGAACGACGACATGCCCTCGCTCGCCCGCGTGTATGGCGACCCCCCGACAGCATTCCCGTCGTCGCTCCTGTATACCCTCATGACCTCGGGCGGCATGGTCGGCCTCATCACCTCGATGGTGGGCGGTGTGCTCGCCGCGGTCGTCGCGCTGCTGTTCGGGATGCAGAGCGACGTCGGCGTCCTGCTGGTCGGGCTCGGCGGGGCCGTTGTCGTCTTCCTCGCGCTCATGGGAGCCACGATGGGGCGCGTGCCGCGTGCGCAGGAGGCCATGGGGGTCGCGTTCCCGCCGGACCCCGAGCGGTCCGCCTGACCGGGCTTGGGCACAGGCTGACGCGGCCGCGGTCCCAGCCCTGCGGGTGTCACGGGACCCGGCAGCTGACCGGCACGTGCTCGCGAGCAAGCTCGGCACACCGCTCCATGCCGCCATCGTGTCGCAGGCCCGCAAGGTGACTCTGGGGTGTCCGGTTGGCGGCCCACCAGGCCCGCAACCAGGTGCCCCGGACCACCTGCGCCGCGGGCGATGCCGGAGGGCGCATCGGGCAGCTCGTGGCTGCCAGCCACCATCGGGTGCGAGTCCCCGTCCGGCCATCAGTCAGGGTCCGTCACGGGAAGCGTCCGGGAGCGCCGCACCGATACACATCGCCGGGGAGCCCGGGCCGGGGTAGCGGACCGTGAGGGTCGCCCAGGTCCTGACCGCCCCCCCGGGGGGTCCGGGAAACGCACCAGGCCTCCCGGACCTGACGCGCGCATGAGCCGTGGCCCAGGCCAGGGGTGGACCGAGGGTCGGCAACGTCCGTGACCGGCCCCCGGGTTCGAGTGGTGCTGGTCGGGTGGGGCGCGATGGTCGTCCGGTCCACGGTATCGGGAGCCGTCGGCGATCGCTCGGGCTGCTGGCCACGCGTGTGGGAGTGGCGTGCGAACGTGAGGGCGCGCACGCACGAACCGATCCTCAGCAGACTCGCCCCGGCGCACAGGGTTTGCGGCCGGACCCCTTGACGTCGTCGTGACGATTGCACGGAGCGGCCCCGTCACACACCATCGGGCCGCCATCGGGATCGGAAAGGGACCAGGGGATGCCAGGGAGCACGGACCTCATTCGCAGCAGGCGGACCCTGCTCACGGCCGCACTCGGCGCGGCGGCGGCCACCGCAGCCACCGCCCTCGGCCGGCCCCTCGGGGTCGCCGCGGTAGACACCGGCACCATCTCGATCGGAGGCGACTACACCGACGTCCGCTCGACGACGTCCCTGACCAACACGACCAACAACAAGACCATCCTATTCGCCGACATGGAGCCCCAGGGCGATGGGGCCCAAACCAACGGCGGGGTCGCCATCACGGGCATCAGCTCAGCCGTGGACGGCGCCGGGGTGCACGGCCACTCGCCCCACTTCAGCGGGCTGCGGGGCACGAGCCTCGATGGCTTCGGGGTGCGTGGCGATTGCGCGTCCAACATCGGGGTCTATGCCACGAGCGCCCACGGCGTCGGCGTGAACGCCCAGGGCGGGCACATCGGGGTGTATGCCACCAGTCCGGGCGGCACCGGCATCTCGGCATTCTCCGGCAGCGGCAGGGCGGGCACGTTCGAGGGCAGGGATGCCCAGGTCCGCCTCATCCCGGCGTCAGCCGCGGGTCATCCGCACAGCGGCAAGCCGGGCGACCTCTTCGTCGACAAGCACGCACGTCTCTGGTTCTGCAAGGGCGGCACGAGCTGGCGCCAGCTCACGTAGGTCGGGTAGCGCCCTCGATGCCCTGCCCGGGCTGGACCGTACGCACCACCGATGACGACCCAAGCGGGGCGGTGCGAGTTCACGCGCATCGCAGACGGTCGATATCGGGCCGCACCAGGTCGGGTGGCCGGTGGTGGGGCTCGGAGAGGGCAAGGCCGAGGCCGGCCGGGTCGAGTCGCGATCCCGGAGCATCGCGTCAACAGGCACCCGGCCCTCGCCAGCGCCACCACGCGCGAGAGCCGGCCGGACTTCGGGTCGAGGGCCCACAATGGCCAGGCTTGGGGGATCGCCGCAGGTGACTCCTCGCAGCGAGCACCCGCCATCGGACGTCGCAGGACGACCGTGGCAGAAGGAGTCACCTATGCCGCCGCTCAGGAAAGCTGCGGTCGTCGCCGCTGTGGCGACGCCGGGCCCATCACCGGTCGCCAAGGCCGCCGTCGTCGGCGCCGCGGTTGCCAAGCCCGGCCCGTCGCCGGTCGCCAAGGCGGCTGTCGTCGCAGCGGTCGTCACCCCCGGCCGTCGCCGGATCTAGTCGGGTCGGCGCGCCGGTCCAGCCTTGGGCTGGCGCGTTCCCTTCCTCCTCGACACCATCAACGGGAGGCATGACATCCACCTGCCGTGGACTGGCCGTTTCTTTCATGTCGAGCCCATGCCGATCCTCGACCCGAGGTCCCGACCGTGACCCAGGACCTCAGACCCCGGTCGACCGTCCCGGAACGGCCATCTCGAGAGATCCCGGTCGAGCGTCCTCGGCGAGTGACCAGCGTTCAGGGCGACTGGCTGCGCGGCATCACCGACCCTGACGGGTACGTGCATGGACACTGGTTCCGAGGTCCCGAGTACCGGGGACTGGGTCACTGATCCACGAGGCCCGGTGCCGGAGGGTGCCGGGCTGCTCCGTTGACAGCGGGCACCGCGTGTCCATGGTGAGCGCCTACCCGTCTCCTTGACGCGCCAGGTGGATGGTAGATACTGGATACTAAGGAGTAACCAGTAATGACCCCAGCGCATCCGGTCCGACTCACCGTCCTCTTTGACGCCGACTGCGGCTTCTGCGAGTGGTCGAGCGAGGTCGTGGCACGCCTCGACCGTCACCGCGCCATCCGGTTCGTGCCGCTCTCGAAGGCGGCCGCCGTGCTCCCCGGGGCACTGCCCGTGGAGACCTTGCTGGCTTCGATGCATGCCGTGACACCCGACGGAGTGTGGCTCCGCGGTGGCGAGGCCTGGCTCCGGATCATGGCGCTCGTGCCGGCGCTCCGCCCGCTCGCCGCCATCGGACGGCTGCCGCTGCTGTGTCACCTGGTCGAGCCCGGATACGCCCTCATCGCGCGGAACCGCCATCGGCTGGGCCGCCTCGTCGGCCGCGCGAGCTGCCGGGTCGAGACGCACACCGCTGGCCCACCACTGTCAGCAGGCTGTGGCCCACCTCGTCGAATGTGATGTGCGGCACGTCCCCTCGGTCGCTTCACGCTGCATCCCATTAGCGAGCCCGGCGGGATCCGGTCCGTGACCTCGTCGTCACGGAATCGCGTTCACGGCTGGACGTCGAGCGGTGTGAGCTGGATCTGCTTCGCGAGCGCTTAGGCGACGTGCCGGTCGTCGTCATGGGCGGCGAACACCCGACCGATGACGAGGGCGGAACGATGTGGCACTTCGATCCGGGTCATCCCCCCTGCACGCTCCCAGTCCACTTCCGCTCGCGCTGCTCACTCGTTCGGGCGTTTGACCGCAATGACGGCGGGTCGCGGCCGAGCTAGTTGTCGTTCCCCGATCCCGGCAACTTGGCCGCGATGGCAGCACCGATGGCGACGCCCACGGCGATGCCAACGCCGACGCTGCCGATGGCACTCCCGACGGCGGCGCCGATCGCGGCACCGAGGGCGACGCACGCCCCCTGGTTCAATCGCTTCTGCTGCACGTATCCATCGTCCCTCTGTTCTATTCCGAATTCACGACCGTCGTTGCGGTCCCTGTACGGGTCACCTGAGCCTGGAGGGTGGGTACTGATCGGTGACGAGCAGGAATGCGTAGGCGTCAACGCGAGGTAGACAGCGACCCGCGCTCCGAAGCGTGTCAGTTCGCGAGCGAAGTCGAACCACCAGCGTGGGTACCGCCCGCGGAACACGATCATCAGCCCCGTCGCCAGCGAGTGGCCGCCGGAAAGCAGGCTGGCGACGATGACGATCGGAATGATCCAGATCACGCGGAGGAGCGGGGTCAGCCGGTCCAGCTGCTCGGTCGATCTCCAGTCTGGCGGCGTACTGCTCGCGTGGCGTGATGATGGCGCCCACCGTCGTCAGGCCGTCGCCCGGTCGAGGCTGATCACGACTTTCCCCCGGGCGTGTCCCTCGTGCAGGTACCGGATGGCGTCGGGAACCTCGTCCAGCGGGTAGGTCCGATCGATGACCGGGGTGACCTGACCCGACTCGATCAATGCCCTCAGGGCGTGCAGGTCCTCGTTCGTCTCCTTCGAGATGAACGTGCCCAGCTTCTGGCTCACGAACGGTGACAACATGGTGGCCCGGAGCTGTCGATCGAACCCTCCGATCCATCGATCGCCACCTTCGGCTCCGACGATCACAAGGGTCCCCTTCGGGGCCAGCGCGCGCCGCAGCCGGGAGAGGGAACGGCCCCCGGCGGTATCGAAGATGAGGTCGAAGCACTGCCCGCCCTCCGCGAACTCCTCCTGCGTGTAATCGATGACCTCGTCCGCGCCGATCGATCGGACCAGGTCCACCTTCGTCGTGCTGCAGACGCCGGTGACGTGGGCTCCGAGAGCCTTGGCGATCTGCACCGCGAACGACCCCACGCCTCCGGCCGCACCGATGACAAGTGCCTTCTGCCCCGGCTGGAGCTTCCCCACGTCGCGGAGACCCTGCAGCGCCGTCGTCCCGGAGGTAGGGACCGTCGCTGCCGCATCGAATGTGAGGTTGGCGGGCATGGGCGCGAGCTTGTCTTCTCGACTCATCGTGTACTCGGCGAACGCGCCGGCGCCGGTGCCGAAGACCTCATCACCGGGCCGGAACCGGGTCACGGTCGTGCCGACCGCCTCGACCGTCCCTGCCACGTCCGTGCCGCGGACAGGCTGCTTGGGTGCACGAAGGCCGAAACCCAGGCGGACCAGGTACGGCAGGCCAGCCATGAGGTGCCAGTCGCCGGCATGGACGCCGGCCGCGCGGACTCGGACGAGGACCTCATCGTCGCCGATCGTGGGCTTGTCGATGTCGCGCAGCTTCAGGACATCGGCCGAGCCGTACCGATCCTGGACGATCGCCTTCATCGTGGTGATTGGGTCTATCGCTATGGCGGACATAGGCTTCTCCATGCTTCCTGCTGGTTGATCGGAGCCATCTCGGGCCCCGGGCCTGTACGGGGTAGCGGTGTACCTGAGCCAGGATCGCAGTCCTGGACGCTATGCGCTCCTGGTGCCCGCCCGGGTGCCCATGGCGGTCCGGACTCGACCAGGACAGGGCTTTGGACAGCGGCCCGGGCGAGGTTGCGGAGTGGTGGGCTACTCCTGCTCCCGGGGGAGCTTGCTCACGCCCCAGAAGAACATGCCCGTCCCGCCACCACGCAGGAACGTGAAGGTGCCCGATCCAACGGGCGTACCCCACAGATCCGGCGACCAGTGACCACCCATCCTTGTGTTCCCCTTCTTCCTGGCTCTCTGCTCCGCCGACTCGGCGGTCTTGAACACGACAGCCTTCCGCTGTCGACCGAGCTATGCGCTGGCCCGCGACCATCTGCCCGATGCCGGCGGTCACTCCCAGCGGAACGTGCGGCTGGCGATCGCCCCGAAGATCACAGCCAGGGCCGCCAGCACGGCCAACGGCAGGAGCTGCGGAGTCGCACCCACCCATGCGTCCTGCAGTCCCTGGACGCCTGGTGGCGTGAACTCGCCGATCCGGATGAGCAGCTCGGGCAGGATCGCCCGTGGGACGTAGACGCCCCCCAGTAGCAGCACGACCATGAAGGCCGGGACCCCGACGGCCGTGGCGACGCCTGCCGACGGTGCGACCGCGGCCAGCAGCAGCCCGATCGCCAGGAGGCCCGCCATCCCGAGGCCGAACGCGACCGCGAAGCCGATCGGATCTGCCGGGATCCGGATGTCGAACGCGAGGTTGCCGACGACGATCAGCAGTACCACGCCGAGGGTCGCCGTCACCGAGTAGACGACGAGCTGGGCGATCAACAGCCGCCTGGGGTGGACCGGCGTCGTCGAGAAGCGACGCAGGATGCCCCGCTCACGGTAGGTCGTCAGGCGGACCGGCAGGATCTGAAGGGCGAGGATCGCCATGGCGATCACGACCAGCGACGGGGCGAACACGTCGATGAACCGCAGGCCCCCGAACAGCGGATCCGGGCGGTGAGGCGCGAGGATCACGCCGAAGACCAAAAGGATCGCCGTGGGCAGGAAGATCGACAGGATCCAGCTGATCGGGTCGCGCAGGAGCAGCCTCGTCTCGGCGACCACAAGGGCGCGCATCTCGTTCATGCCAGCTCCGTTGCCGTGCGGGCCGTCAAGGCGAGATACGCATCGTCCAGGTTGGCTTGCTCGACCCTAAGGCCGTTGGCAACGACCTGGCGCTGCGCCAGGACCGATGTCACGGCGTGGATGAGATCGCCGGTCCCGGTGACCACAACGACGGGGCCTGCCCGCTTGACGTCGTTCACCTCAGGCAGTTCGGTCAGAAGCCGATCTTCGATCGGCGCCGACGGGCGGAAGCGAAGCGTTTGCTCGGCGTCGATGCGCGAGATGATCCCGGCGGGCGTGTCGATCACGACGATCCGGCCACTGTCGATGATTGCGACGCGGTCGGCGAGGCGCTCCGCCTCCTCCATGAAGTGCGTGACAAGGAGCACAGTGACGCCCCGGTCGCGGATCGACTCGATGACCTGCCACGTCTCGCGGCGAGCCTGCGGGTCGAGGCCGGTCGTCAGCTCATCCAGGATCGCGACCTTCGGCTTGCCGACGAGGGCGAGTGCGATGGAGAGGCGCTGTTTCTGACCGCCAGACAGATCGCGGTACTGCGTTTGGCGCTTCTCGGCCAGCCCAAGGTCGCCGATCAGCCTTGTCGGATCCTCCGGATCGGCGTAGAACGACGCGAACATCTCGACGGCCTCGGCCGCGGACATGCGATCGGGCAGCTCGCTCTCCTGAAGCTGCACGCCCACGAGGGGTCGCAGCCGGTCACGATCCCTCTGCGGGTCGAGCCCGAGGACACGGATGGTCCCACCATCGGGCTTGCGCAAACCGGCGATCGTTTCGACGGTCGTCGTCTTGCCTGCGCCGTTCGGGCCGAGGATGCCGAAGATCTCGCCGTCCTCGACCTCGAAGGACACGCCGTCGACGGCCACGTGACTGCCGTAATGCTTTCTGAGTTCGCTGACTTCGACGACATTCACGCTCGGCCCTCGTAGACGCGATAGACCACGGCCTTCATCGCCACGCCTCTACGCTCCGGCCGGCAAGCGCGCTCGCTCGGCCGTCGGCGATGACGGATGCCTCCACAAGCGGCGTCCTGACCCCCTTCACCAGCAGCCACACGATGAACGTCACCTCTCCGAGCACACCGGCGATCGCCGAGATGGGCAGGAAGGACGGTTCCCCGTCGGGCGCGAGGAAGTACGCGAACATGTCGACGAGGTATCCGCCGCAGGCGAGCGCCAATAGATAGCCCAGCACCTTGGGGAAGTACCCCGATCTCACGACAAGGTAGCCAAGCGGCAGGAGCCACAAGGCAAAGAACATCTGGGAGAGAACGAAGCCGTCGTGCTGCAGACCGGTGAACAGCATCGCGAGGGCATCCGAGCCGGCCGGCCCGAATGCCGTCGTGATCGCGGGGTCCGTCGCGATCGATAGCGCAGCGACATGGAGGACCAGGTTCAGCGCCTGCATCGCGACGCTGACCGCTACGAAGATCACCATCACGATCGCCGCCAACCGGTGAACGTGGTGCAAGAGGGCGTACAGGGCGATCGCGGTCAGCAGGAAGAACGTTGCCTGGAGCAAGTCCGCGACGATGCCGATCCGGAATAGCGTCTCCGATGCGCGGATGTTGGCTGCCGTCGCCGCGGCATCTCCCGACACCACGATCGTGCTGCGGGCGTAGCCAGCGACGCCTGCCGCGACGGCGACCATCAGATAGGAGAGCCCGGCGACGCGGGCAAGGGTCCTGGGTGATTGCACTGGGACGCGCCCTTCTTGTTCGTTGGATCGCGGGACGCTTGACTGCGGTGCGGTGCTGCTCGCCATTCGGGCGATCCACAAACGCGAACGAGTAGGCCCGGCGGATGGGAAGGTCCCAACCTTGCCAGCCGCTGATCCAGACTGGCGTCACCCGAACGGGTGATTTGGCGATCAGGACGCGTGGACGTGCACCGTTTCAGCGCTCGGAAACCGATCGTCGCGTCTGTCGGGGCGTCCGGGGCTGTCGGCCATCCCGCTGCGTCGCCGCTGCAGCGCCGGTCTGATCGGCAACGGGACTAGACCTACGGCTGCTGGCTCGATGGATGTCCGTGTGGGATTGGGACCGGACGTTGGTGACGGTCGCCCCCAAGGGGATCCGACAGGCCTGGCCCTGGACCCCGCTCGCTGGGGACGAGTTCGATCACGCCGATCCGAAGCGCGGTGGCGACGGCCTCGGCGCGGTTCCGGGCGCCGAGCTTCGCGTAGGTGTGAGCCAGGTGGGTCTTCACCGTGTTCCTGGACACGAAGATCTGCCGGGCGATCTCATCGGTCTTGAGACCCGCCGCCGCCAGGGTCAGCACCTCGAGCTCACGGGTCGTCATCGGGTCGAGCCCGGAGTCATCGGATAGCGGTGGTCGTGCGTCCGCCGCCCGCGCGGCCGCTCGGAGCCCGAACGCGAGGATCGCCACGATTGCCCCTTCGACGAGGTACAGGACCATCTTGACGAGGTCGGTGGGGTCCGCTAGCCACGGGTGTCCACGTAGAGGCACGAGGAGCCCGGCACCGATCGCGCAGAGGCCCAGCGTGAACATCCCCGGCTTGGAGCCGAGTACCAGCGAAACCGCCATCACGGGCAGGAGGAGCAGGAGAAAGACGCCGCCGCCGGGCAGCATATCCGCCGTCGAGTCGACGAGACCGACAGCAACGAGCGCCGCGGCAACCGGGAGACCGAAGCGCAGACGGGGTGCCTGAGGGGACGCGAGTACAAGGCGGGCCGCCGCTCGGTGCGTGGCTGATCCGACCATCCGGGCGTCGGGGACGAACACCTTACAAGGGTAAGGACCCGGGTCACGTCTGTCCACCCGGTCACCATCGAACTCCGGATCCGGCGCCATGTCGACTCGAATCACCCAAAAGGATGACGACCTCAATCGAGCGCGTTGGGCACGGTTGCAGTCCGCGCGAGCGCGTCCCTGCGCCGGCGGGAGATGGAGGCGCCTATGGATACGACCGGCCCTGCTCATTCGAGCCCATGCTCGATCATGCGGCTGGCGCGCGTCGTCCCCGCGGAGATGGCCGGCGCTGGCGAGGCTGTGTCGTGGCTGGCGATGCCGCCCGACGTGCCCCCTGATGTCACCCCTCGCGCACAGGGCCATTGATCATGCGAGCAGTTCTGTTCGAGCGATCCGGTCCCGCGAGTGGGCTGGTCCTCCGCGACGTTCCGGACCCGACGCCGGAACCGGGCGAGGTGCTCGTCCGAATCCACGCGACGACGGTGACCCAGGGCGATGTCGTCCTGCGCAAGATGCCGGCGTTGCTCGCGCGCCTGTTCGGGATCCGTCGCAAGCGGATGCTGGGCCACGAGTATGCCGGGGTCGTCGCGGCGATCGGCGCGGACGAGTCCCACTACCGGCCCGGTGACCGGGTCTTCGGCACGACGACGGGTCTGACATCCGGGGCGCACGCCGAGGCCATCTGCGTTCCGGGGGATGGCGTCATCGCCGAGATCCCGAACGGCCTCCGCTTCGAGGAAGTCGCGCCGATCCCGATCGGGTCGCTGACCGCGCTGACCCTGCTGCGACGTGGCGGCGCCGACGAAGGCGCGGGACGACGGATCCTCGTGTACGGCGCGTCCGGGAGCGTGGGCAGCTATGCAGTGCAGCTCGGCGTGCATTTCGGTGCCCACGTCACCGGCGTGTCAAGCGCCGCCAACGCGGACCTCGTGCGGTCGCTTGGCGCGCACCGAGTGATCGACTACACCCGCGAGGACGTCCTGGCGATACCGGACCGGTTCGACGTGATCGTCGATGCGGTCGGCAAGGGGCCGGCGGGTCGCGCCAAACGGCTTCTCGCTCCAGGGGGTCGGTTCGTGTCGGTTCGCTCAAGCACCACAGAGAACCTCGCCGATCTCTGGTACGTCCGCGACCTGCTCGAATTGGGTTCGCTGCGAGCCGTCATCGATCGAACCTACCCGCTCGAGGCCATTCGCGATGCTCACGAATACGTCGAGCAAGGGCACAAGAAGGGCAATGTGGTGATCAGCGTCAGGCCCGGCTGAGCCGGAGGCCGGTCGCGGTCACGAGGTGGTCGTCAGCCAATCAATCCGCCTCGGGTCGGCCACGCCGACCCGTACTCCGGTCCAGTCCACATCGTCCTACCACGTTCACCCCGTATGTTTCCCGTGGCTGTCAACGTGGCTGTGCGTAACTGGACCCCGCCGTCCCCGGGTGGGATGGTGCTCGTGACGGGGACGGGTTGGCCCGACGTGGCTACGCCCTCCTCGGGTGGCTCGTATCCTGACGAGTGCCCTCGTCCCCGGATCGAGCGGGCCGGCCGTGGCCTCATGGGTCGTGGCTTCGACCTCGGCGCACTGCAGCCCGGCCGACCCGCGTCCAGCGTATCGGTCGTGAGGGATCGGGAGGGACAGGGATGGCGGCGGTCGGCATCGACACCCACGAGCGGACGCTCGCCCCCGGCGCGATCGATGACGTCGGACGGGTGCTGGGGGAGCGGACCTTCCCCACCGACCCGGACGGCCTCGCGGCGCTGGTGGCCTGGGTCGGCACGGTGGCGCCCGGTGGCATCGTGGGGGTCGAGGGCTCCTCGTCCTACGGCGCCGGCAGCCCGGGCCCTGCACGCCGCGGCATCGCCGTCCGGGAGGCTCCGCCGCACCTCAACCGGCGGGAGCGGCAGCACAGCCGCCGCGCGGGCAAGAGCGACCCGGGGGATGCGCTCGCCTTCCCTCGGGTCACCCTGCACGAGACGGACCTGCCACCGGGTATGCCTGGACGACCCGACCGAGGCTGTTGGCATGCTCGCGGACGCCCGGGACGAGCTCGTGACCGCCCAGACCCGCGCACGCGACCGGCTCCACGCCCACCTGATGGTGCTGCTGCCCGGGTACCGGCTGACGGCGTCGCGCCTGGTCGCGGAGGCCAGGCTCCGGGAGGTCGAGCTCGAATTGGAGCCCCTCGCGGGGATGAGGGCCGAGCTGGCCCGTGACCTGCTGGCCGAGGTGCGGGACCTCGGCCGTCGGGCGACGACGCTGCGGGCGCGCATCGGGGCGCTCGTCGCCGGGCACCCGCTGCTCGGGCTTCCCGGCATCGGGCCGCTCGTGGCCGCCCGGCTCATCGCCGAGACCGGGGACGTGGGACGGTTCCGATCACCGAACGCGTTCGCGATGCTGGCCGGGGTGGCGCCCATCCCCACCTCCTCGGGCGAGACCCGGCGGATGCGACTCGACCGGGGCGGCAACCGGCGGTTGAACCGGGCGCTCTACACGATCGCGCTGTCCCAGGCCTGGAGCCACCCGCCCGCCAAGGCCGGACGTCAGACGCAAGCGCGACGAGGGGATGAGCTGGGCCGAGGCGATCCGCTGTCTCAAGCACCGCATCAGCAGACCGGTATCCCGGCTACTGCAGGCGGGATAGGCGGGCTGATCGGTATTTGACAGCGCATAGGAGCTTGTCATCCGGGAGGACATGGAGCGACTTGGCGCGGCCACCATCCGGTGTCTGCGCGTGCGAGGTTGGTGAGCCGGCTGGGATTCGAACCCAGGACACGAGGATCAAAAGTGTGCTGGGCAGCCGTCCATGGGGTCCCTCCGGGGCACTCTGCGGAGGTTCCTGTCGGGGCGCTCGTCCACCTGGGCCACCCTGTCGCACGGGGTGTCACCGCCGTGGCTGGCAGCGTGGCTGGCGGACAGCACCCAGGGGTCCCCGCAACCGCGCTTCCGTCCACGACCAGTCAACCGTCACGCGGTCGCTCGATCGCCGGCGAGTCCACCGACTCAGGCTCGACGTTGCCCGTGGCGCCATCGACGGTGACACGCATCCCCGTCCGAAGGCGTGCCGTCGCGTCGCCGCAGCCGACGACAGCCGGGATCCCGTATTCACGCGCGATGATCGAGGCGTGCGAGGCGGCGCTCCCGACATCGGTGACGACCGCGGCCGCCCGGATGAACAGCGGCGTCCACGCCGGCGCCGTAAGCGGCGCCACGAGGACCTCGCCCAGCTGAAGCTCGTCGAACTCGTGAGGGCCACGAATCACGCGGACCGGCCCGGTGGCGCGACCGGGAGAAGCGGGTGCGCCCGAGACAAGCGCGTACTCCGATGCAACGGCGCCGACCATCCGCGGGAAGCCGTTCCAGAGCCGCCGCAGGACCGGGTTCACGTGCCCGACGAGCAGCGGTGGCACCAGCCGGGCCTGCTGGTCAAGACTGGAGCGTCGCCCACGGACGTCGACGGACTCCGGCAGGTGGTCCTCGAGGATGGCGGCGAGCACCTCGGTACGAGTCAGGAAGAAGACGTGGCCCGGCTCCGCGATCGATCCCCGGGCGGCGAGCGCCTCGCCGATGCGAACCACCGCGGATCGCATGACCGGCCATGGCAGGGTCAGCTCCCGCACCTGCTCCTCGCGCAGCGGGACGAGGTGTTGTGCGTCGGCCAGCAGCCGCCTGAAGACTCGAAGCCGCCGAGGTGAGGATGCCAGCGCCTCGGACGCCGCCGCCTCGGCCACTCGCCTGGCCTCGACCAAGCGGTCGTGCTCCTCCGCTGGTCGCATCGCCGTGGTACTCCGCGGCGGGGGTGTCCGCCACCAGTCCAGCGAAGCCACGGCATGCCGGGGCGGCTCGCCGGGCGGCTCGAACCCGGCCAGGAGCGGTAGGTGGCTGCCACCGAGGGTCCCGGCCAGATGGCGCCGGTAGTAGCTCGCCAGGTTCATCTCCATCTTGTACGCAGCACCCGTGAGCGCCGCGATCGAGGCGAAGTACGCGCCTGCGAGGTCCGCGAGCTCGTCGATGAGCGCGGCAAGCTCGGTTACCGGTGCCGTCTCGACGCGCGCCTCGGCTCGCGCGACCGCCGCGCGGTACCGCGGCAGCAGATCCTCGCGCCACTCTCGCTCGAACACCGGCACGCTGAACCGGACCGTGGGCGGGACCAGGCCCGCGACCCGACGCGGGTTCCGGACGAGGTTGTACAGGATGCCCGGCAGGCTGCGCAGGAGGGCCGGGCCGGACAACCAGTTGATGGAGTAGAAGTACCAGCCATTGACCACGACGTGATGCGGCGGCGGCGCACGCTGCCCGACCCATCGCTGGAGGTCGGCGTGCAGGCGGACCTCCATCGCCGTCAGCAACCAGGACTCGAACAGCGGCGTCACCGGCTCGGAGATCCATTCGCCCAGCCGAAGGCTGCGGCTGTATGCGCCACGCGCCGGCGGCGCCCACGCCACTTCGGGCGGCAGCGCCGTCATCGGTCTCGCCTGAAGGATCCAGAGCGTGCCGGCCCCGTCGATCGCCCACTCGATGTCCTGCGGCACCCCTCGGGCGGCAGCGATCCGCTGCGCCTCGATCGCCACGCGGACCACCGATCGCCGATCGAGGGCACGCTCGGGCTGGCGGCGCGGAGTGGCGGCCCCGTTCCGGACGACCCATTCATCTCCGAGGGCCGCGCCTGAGACCAGCGGCTCCCCGGTGCCGCGCACGGCGCTGACGACGCAGCAGTGCCGATCGCCATTGATCGGGTCGGCGGTCAGGGCCACACCGGCCGCGGCCGACCTGACCATCCGCTGGATGATCACCGCCAGACGGCCGTCGGTGCCGTGCTCGTACCCGACCGCACGGGTCGTGTGCGCGCTCGCGAGGACACGATCCACCGCCCATGGAACGTCGGCCAGCGACACGTCCAGCACTGACTCGAAGATGCCAGCGTAGGAATGCTCGGCGCCGTCCTCGGCGATGCCGCTCGATCGGACCGCGAACGGGCCGGTCCCCAGCCCGTCGATGGCGGCGCGCAGCAACGATCGCCGGTCGCCCTCCGCCGTGTCGCCTACTCCCGCCGTCAAGACCACCCCGTCCGGCACGTGGAATCCCGCTGCGAGCAGCTCCCCGAGGCTCGCTGCCTTGCCGCCGACCTCGGACGCATCGGCCAACCGGCAAACCCCGAGTCGACGCACCGCGGCGGATCCGGTCATCAGGCGTCCTCTGCGGTGGCCAAGGCGATGGCAGCCCGTAACACCCACTCGATGTCGTCGGCCGCCTCGTCGACCGTCGAGCCGAGATGGTCTCGCCAGACCCGCATCGCCGACGAGGTCGTGAGGACCACCATCAGGCGTGCGATCCGGTCGCGGTCTGCGATCCTGGCATCGGGCACGACGGTCGCGGCCAACCGGCGGCTCATGGCGAACCGGCGGGGCATGGTGACCTGCCTCGCCTCCTCGGCCGCTGGGCTGGCGATGGCTGCCCGGGCGAGGTCCCCGAATGACCCGATCCGCTCGAAGATCGTGCGCACCATCTCCCGGAACTCCTCCACAGAGGAGGGGGGCGCCAGATCGTCGAGGCCGGCCCGGCCCGCGAGATGGGGGTAGACCGCCGCGAGCAGATCGGACTTGGTGCCGAAGTGACGGTAGATCGTCGGGACCGATACCCCGGCCTGGCGCGCGACAGCCGGGATGGACACACTCGCGACGCCGCCGGCCATCACCCGGACGGTGGCGTCCAGGATGCGCGCCCGCGTGGCTTCGGCCTGATCCGCCCGGAGCCGGCTCTGATATGCCCTCCCTTTGTCATCATCGATACGAGCCATTTTGTGAATATACGAGTCATGTCAACCAGCTCGTCGGGCACCTGGGATGCTCGCGCGGAGCCTGCGTTCGGTGGCTGAGTCGCCGTGGTGGCGAGAACCGGCTCCAGAAGCAGCACGCAGGGTACGGGGCCTTCTTGACGCCCTGCGTCGCCGGCGCGCACCATGCGCCGGCGATGCAGCGGGGAGGTCGATGGTGCGGGAGAGGCACGGGATGGTGCGCTGGATGTGGCCGCGTGTCACGACGACCCTGGCCGGGGGTGCGTTGACGGTCGGGTTGGTGCTCGGTGCGGTCGCTGTCGCTGCGCCGGTGGTCGCCCAGGATGGTTCGCCGAGCCCTGTCCAGGCAGGCTCATCCGAGTGGCAGGAGACGCTCGGCGCGACCATCCGGTCCGCGATGACGCAGCTCCGGATCCCGGGCCTCGCCATCGCCGTGGTCCGCGACGGGGGCGTGGCGTACGAGCAGGGGTTCGGAACCGCGCGCGGCGACGGCACCAAGGCCACCCCGACCACCCCGTTCGTGCTCGCGTCCGTGAGCAAGGCGCTCACCGGTCTGGCTGTGGAGCGACTGATCGCAGATGGCCAGCTGAACCTGGACGAGACGCTCGCGCAGGCCCTGCCCGACCTGGACCTGGGGCCCCTGGCCCCGGTGACGCTCCGCCAGGTGCTCGGCCACGAGAGCGGGCTCTCCCGGTCCACCGGATCGGCGAACTGGGTGGATGACGGGGGCGGGCCGGATGCGCTGGAGCGGAACGCGGAACGGATAGCCCGGGACGGGCTCGCGTCCGTGCCGGGCTCCGGGTTCGTCTATTCGAACGCGAACTACGACCTCCTCGGCGCCGTGGTGGAGCGTGCCACGGGCCAGCCGTTCGCGGATGCGATGCAGGCCCTCGTGTTCGACCCGCTAGGCATGACATCAGCCTCGGCCGACGTGCCCGATGCCGCGGAGCGAGCGGCGATGTCGGAGGGCTGGTACGACTGGCTCGACGTGCTGTCCCAGCCGACGGCGATGCCCTACCCGGCCTCCGCGGTCCCGTCCAGCTTCATCCGTGCCAGCGTCCACGACCTGGCGCAGGAGATGTCGGCAATGGTCGGCGATGCGACCACGCCGGTCGGGTCGGCGATGCCCATCACCGCTGAGGAGCTGCTCGCGGCCCGGTCCCCCTTGTCGACCGTGGACGACGTGACCGGGTATGCGATGGGTTGGTACGTCCATCCAGCGGGCGTCCTGATGACGGACGGTGAGACCGTGGCGCAGCTGCCCGCCATCGCCGAGCACGATGGCAGCAGCAACGTCACCGACAGCTACGTCGGGTTCATCCCCGACCGCGGGCTCGGCATCGCGTACGTCGCCAACACCGGCGACGAGTACGGGCATGCGGCGTGGGACGCGCTACCGACCCAGTTGTGGGCGGCCATCCTGGGGACCCCGCCGTCCGACCCCGGTCCCGATGCCGACCCGGTCCGGAGCCACGCGAAGCTCATCTACCTCCTTGCCACGCTGGGGCTGCTCATCATGGTGGCGCTGGGTCTATGGGCGCTGCGCGCCCGGGGCCGTCGTGGCCTGCGGGTCGTGCTCATCGTGCTCACGTCGGTCGTCGCGGCCGGGGTCGCGTGGCTCGCCCTAGGCTACGCGCCCAGTACGGCCGAATCCACGCTCGCCACGTTGATGCGCTGGGATCCGGACCTCGGCCTGCTGACCGTCCTCGTCGTGCTGCTCGCGGGCATCTGGGTCGCCGCCCTGGCCGCGGTCGGAGTCCGACGACTCGTGCGACGGCGGGCGCCAGCGGTCACAGGATGATGTGGGCTCCCCGCCACCCCCGCGCCCAGCACGACCAGCGATCGGTCGCCCTTACGTCCGGCGATGACGGTCCAAGGCCGGGCGGCGAGGTCGTTTCACCCGGGATGGCACCCGGGTCATCTTCAAGCTCGACGCGGTGCAGGGCCTACTCGAAGTGCTTCGATTGCGATCGACGGCAGCGACCTCAAGCCGGCCAGCAGCAGCACCATCTACGGCTGGCACGCCCCGCTCTGCCCGACACCCTCGAAGCGAAACCGTGTGGCCCGTCGACTGTCACCACCTTCACGGCCTTCACCACGTCCACCACCTACCACCGACGTGGCTGTCAACGTGGCTGTCAAACATGGTTCGCAGCCGCTGAAAGAGCGCACAGGCGTCAGATACCTATGTATCAAGCGCCATCTGCGCGAGAATACTTGCGATCCGGCTGGGATTCGAACCCAGGACACGA
>CAVWSL010000009.1:0-14185 GCA_963757765.1 uncultured Chloroflexia bacterium | reverse complement strand
GAATCAAAAGTCTGTCGGGACGCCGTTCACGGGGTGATCCTGGGGCACTCCGCGTACATTCCTCGCGCGGGCGCCCTCCACCGGCTCCACCCCGTGGGATGGAAGTCCACCGCCGTGGCTGGCAGCGTGGCTGGCAAGCTGGCGCGCTGGTCACCCCGCAGCTCGACCCCTGACGCCACTGGTCCAGGCACGACCAACGGACACCCGATCGAGTAGACTCCGAGGGTGCCGGACGAGCCCCTGACAAACCTGCGCGTGGTCGAGCTGTTCGCGGGGGTGGGCGGCTTCCGAGTGGCACTCGAGCGCTCCGGCTGGCGGGTCGTATGGGCGAATCAATGGGAGCCAGCAACGCGGGCCCAGCACGCCTTCGACTGCTACGTCAGCCACTTCTCGACCGGTGAGCACGTCTGCGAAGACATCGCGGCGGTGATGGACGAGGTCGTGGCGGGGCGGCGCGAGATCCCGGACGATGAGGTCCTGGTGGGTGGCTGGCCCTGCCAGGACTACTCGGTGGCCAAGACCCTGAACCAGGCGCTTGGCATCGAAGGCAAGAAGGGCGTTCTCTGGTGGCAGATCCACCGCCTGCTGACGATGAAGCGTCCGCCGTTCCTGTTTCTGGAGAACGTGGACCGGCTGCTCAAGTCACCGGCGAGTCAGCGCGGACGTGACTTCGCCATCATGCTCACGACCCTCGGGGACCTCGGCTATGAGGTGGAGTGGCGGGTGGTCAACGCCGCCGACTACGGCTTCCCGCAGAAGCGTCGGCGTGTGTACCTCGTCGGCCGGCTGGCTGGTGAGTTGCCGCGGGACCCGGACGCCGTGTTCCACCGCGGGACGATCGCCCGAGCGCTACCCATCCAACAAGGGGCTGAGAACCTCCAGTTCCAGACCTTTCGTATCGACGGGGATCCGGCCGCGGTGTCGAGCGACTTCGGGGCCACGAAGGGCGAGACTCCCTTCCGCAATGCGGGGTACTTCTCACACCGGCGCGTGTGGACGTTCGACGCAGAACCGTCCTACGACGGCCCCCGCACGACGCTCGGCGACATCCTTGAGCCGCCGGAGGACGTACCCGCGTCCTTCTACGTCCCGGAGTCTCAGCTGGGCACCTGGGAATACCTCAAAGGCGGCAAGCATGAGCAGCGCCAGCACAAGGCGACCGGGACGCCGTACTTCTACTCGGAAGGCCCCATCCCCTTCCCCGATCGGACCGACGGACCATCGCGGACCATCCTGACCGCGGAGGGAGGCACCACCCCATCCCGCTTCAAGCACCTCATCCGCGTCGATGGGGGCCGCTACCGGAGGCTGACACCCATCGAACTCGAGCGACTGAACGGCTTCCCGGATGACTGGACCGCGACCGGGGTCGGGGACGGCCGACGAGCATTCATGATGGGCAATGCGCTCGTCGTCGGGGTGGTCGAACGCATCGGGCGGGAACTGGCCCGCGAGGTCCGCCGGGACGTTGGGGCCGTCGCCATCCCCATAGAGACGGTCGCGGGCGTCGCGTCATAGCCATAGGTGGAAGCGCCGACCGACGGCCGACTCACGCTCCGCGCCAGCTTTCGCCGGACTCGACGATCGCAGACGTCACGACGTCTGGATGCAACCAGAACGACCTGCGAGCGGTCGAGAAGCCTCCGGGTGCAGGGACCCTGTCGGTGGCATCCCGCCCATGGGTATTCACGAAGATCGGGTGCCCATCGCTGGCGCGTGGGTAATCCTCCGCATGGCCATCCATGACCTTGTCGCGATAGGCCTCCCATCTGGCTCGGATTGACACGATGAGAGCATCTGGCGGTGTCCACAGGAAGGCACGTCCGACGATGGCTTCGTCGCGCGGCGTCTCCCTGAGTGGTCTGACCAGCGGGACGATGACCAGGCGGTTCAGCTGTGAGGCCAAGGCAGATTCGTCCCAGCTCGCGTCGACAAGGTCCGCGGGCAGGAACGCGGAGAAGGACATGCTCTCCCATGCTCGACCGTCCGGAGAGATCGGCACCGTCTTGACGTCGAGCCCGTAGCGCTCGAACTCCTGCGACTCGCCTCGCCGACGTAAGCCAACGAGCGACCGGATGGTCGCCGCCTGAGCATCCTTGGCGTCACTCTGTGGTCTGCCGACGGCCTGGCGGACTTGCGCGACGGTCCGTCCGGCGTACTCGCGGAGCTTCTCGACGACCTCGTCCTCGAATGATGGCGAGCCGCCGAACGTTGCCTGGAGTGACTCCGCCGGCATCGCATCGATGTAGGAGAGATAGATGGAGTGATTGAAGCGCGGCTTGAGCGCGAACGCGCGGGTGACACTATCCCGGCCGCCTTTCGTCGATGCGCTCAGCACCCGCGTGAGGCTGTCGCTGAGCTCGCCGCCGCGACCCCAGACATCGCGGATCGTGGCCCAGTCGGCGGCCAACAGAGCTAGTTCGTCCTCGCTCGGTACCCAGTGCACGACCCCGAGCGTCGGGAACGACCCGATCGGGTCCCCGGCCCGGTAGCCGTAGTAGACGATGAGCAGGTGGTCGAGCTTCGATCGCAAGGACGACGTCGGCCACTCTTCCGTGGGATCGAACGTGCCCATCATCCGCAGGGACAGTCGTTCCTTGTGCCTCGTCTCGCCATCCGCATGCAGGTACACGCCGGTCGACTTCAGTTCGATGCCTGCGCCGATGAAGTCCGGCCGCGGGTCGGAGTTCTGGGAGATGTTGAAGTACTCCTCGTACACCCGGCCCACGGCCCCTTTGTTATGGGCCGTGCTTGGGAGCCTGAGGGCGGACGGATCGCTGAAGCCGATCTCAGCCACTGTCTTCCCGACGAGCCACCTCGCCGCCAACAGGATCTCCTCCCCTGTCGCCGCGGCCGGATCGAAGTCGCGCATGTCTGGTCTCAAGGCCGATCCGTGACCGTCTGCATACTCAGTGGCGTGGTCACGACGCTCGACCGATCGCCTGCCTCATCGTCGTCCGGCTCGTCATTGATTGCCAACGTTGTCGAGCCACCACAGATACAGACTGAGTAGGTCGCGATCCGATGCGTCGAGGACCCCGTACACACCGATGCGATCATCCGTCCAGCGGACGTGGGCCAGCTTCGAGCCGGTCCGGGAGACCCAGCAGGCGACCCGGCCACGCGCCCAGGACTCCTCGGCCCGACCCGCGAAACAGGCGCCCTCGTCGAATGTGAGGCCGACACCGTCGATGCGCCCGAGGTAGTAGCTGGCCAGGTCGTCACCGACGAGGAACTGGAACGTGGCATATTCGGCCACGCCGTCACTCAGCACATCGCAGCTCATCCCAGCGACCGCGCCAGCCGAGAACGGATCGTGGCTGGCATGCGCCCGATACCTCTTGCAGAGGTATCCGATCGAGTCCGGTGCCTCCGCGATGAGGAGGCGCTCCCAGTACGCCCGCGAATGCTTGACCGGACCCGCCGGTGCTGGCGTTGGCGTGGTTCGAGGCTGCAGGGGTGCCGGCTGCTCGGTGGCCCTAGGCGGCCTCCCGGTCGCCGGCGCGGAAGTGGGGCCATAACCCGGACAATTCGCCGCATCGGCGGCCGCGGGTTCGCAGTACCCCACAACAGTCCGGATAGCTCCGCGTCCGCGGTCGCCTGCACCCCGTCGTCGCTGGTTGCCACGAAGATCCGGTCGATGCCGTCGGCACCCGACTGGATGGCTGCCACCCCAGAGGTCGATGTGCCGGACGCGCCGGTGAAGGATGCCCGTGCGTCGGAACCTGTCGCCCATCCGCGCGCGTCGAGGAAGCCACCCGGGATGATCACCTCCGTTACACCCTGGCCGAGGCTGGCCCCCAGGGTACTGAGCAGCACATCCGACGGGATGCCGCCGCTCGATGGCGCGACCTCGACGGTGACCTTGCCGCCCGGCATGGCCAGGACATAGCCATTGCCTCCAGAGAATGTGGCCGTCACGCCCGGCGGCAACTGAAGGCTTGCGCCGCCCTCCAGCGACACGGGTGGCTGCTCTGCCCAATCGTTGTAGCCCAGGCACTGCCGCATGTCGACGGCCTCGTAGCCGACACCCTCGGCCTGGCGCCGCTGGACCCCGCTCCCGTGGACGAGCGGGTCAGACCAGGCCGACCCCGGGGCACCATTCCGGTCGTCGCCGATGGACGAGAAGAGGCGGAGGCTCTGGGTGAAGCCATCGAGGGGCAAACCGTCGTCATCGACCAGAGCGCGCACGAACATGCCGGCATAGCAGTCGGCCAGGAGCTCGCGACGCACCGACAGGACCGCGCTGCCTAGGAGGTCCGCGATGTGGTGACCCCATTCGTGGGCGAGCAGGGTCACGGGTGCCGCCGGCCCGACCTGCAGGTACAGGCTGCGAAGCCAGTTGAGGTCATAGGACAGGGACTCGTCGAGCGTGCAGAAGGACGCGTTCCCGGCCGCATCGTCGACCGATGGTGCGCAGGCGATGTCGGGCGCCTCGCCGGTGACATACGGATGGACCGAGGCCACGCCGCGGTACGACTGGCCGTCGGCCGGTGTCACCCGCGATGACCAGAACCAGTCGAGTGACCCTGTGACGTCGGGTCCGGCCAGGGTCCGATGGATGAGCCGCTCGAGGTCCCCCTCCTGGTCCGCAGGCCGCTCGACTCGGTACGTGGGCGGATAGACGTCCACCGATTGGGCCGTCGCCGTCCCGCCCACTACGGTCGACATCAGCACCACGACCAGACCGAGACGCGAGCGCACGCGTCGACTCCCTCCGCCAGGCGCATGCCTGAACCAGGCTGCGGGGATGGACCCCCCTGGATGGTAGCGGGCGACTCGACCACCAGCGCGCGCAGCGACACGGCAACGGAGCCCCGCCAAACAGCTTGCCCGGGCGACATGCCCTCATCCCAGACGTCGGGACGCGTGGCCAGCCGTCGCTCCGACGCCTGTGTCTGGCTGACCCGCCGGTGACGGGAGCTGGGGCGCGAGCCCTGGGGTCGATGCGAAAGGCGCCGGCTCGAGTGGGTCCAGGTTTGGCTCCTTGAGCCGTTGAACTAGACACCGATCGCGGCAGCCACCTCTGCCCACGCGCCGTCCTCGACACCTTCCATGCGCCGCAGATACACCGTCGTCACCGCCAAGGACGAATGGTCCAGGAAGGCGCTCACCGCCTCGATCGACTCCCCGGCGTCGCGCCGAAGCTTGGCAGCCGTGTGCCTCAGGACATGGAGCCCCGATGGCGGCAGGCCCGCCGCCACCAGATGGCGCCGGAACCGGCCGTAGAACGTGCCGCTGCTGAGGCCGCTCGGCCCGACTCCGGCCTGCCAGAGCGGTCCGGACCGGTCCATTGTGCCTAGGTCGAGCCCAGCATCGCCCAACGTGGCGAGTACGGCCTCGCAGGCGGGTCTTGGGAGCTCTCGCCGTCCCCTCTTGCCACCCTTGCCGCGTTGGCGTCGAAGGCCGTCCCATCCTCGACGGTGATATCCCCAGCCCGGAGACCGAGTACCTCGGCTCGTCGTCTGCCAGTGAGGATGAGGGCGAGCAGGATGGCGCGGTCCCGGCGTCCGGGGACCGTGTCAGGCACGACCCCGAGGAGGCGTCGAACCTCGTCGGCGGAGTAGCCCCGGGCGGGTGCAGGGTTGGACCGTGGGCGTTCCACGGGATCGCAGGGGTTGAAGGTCAGCTGGCCCATCCGGATGAGGAAGCGGTAGTAGGAGGAGACGCAGGCGATGCGGGCACCCACCGTGGCGGGCAAGGGTGGTCGGCCTGATAGCCCGATGCCGTGGGCGAAGCCGAGCGCGTCGGCAGCGGTAACCCGATCGGGTGTCTTGCCGAGGTCGGCGAAGAACGGCCACAGCATGCGGCCGTAGGACTCGACGGTGCGGCGGGAGCCAGAGCGGTTGCCCTTCTCCACAAGGAAGGCGTAGAGCGCCTGGTCCCAGGCCGAGGGGTCACCGATGTTGGTGGCGGGAAGGAGCGGTGGGTTCATGAGGCGCCTCGGTTGCGGAGTGGGTGCCCTATCCATCACTCAGCGTGGCCGGGAAAGCAACCCGATGGACGCATAGTGTCGAGGTCCAAGGTACGGGCTCCAACGATTGCGAAGGGCCCGTTTCTCCCGATCTAGGCTCGCAGCAGAGTGAGGACGGCGAGGACCCGACGGTGCTGGTCCGGCGATCCCTGCAGCCCGAGCTTCGAGAAGACCTGCGCCATATGTGCCTCGACGGTTCGATCCGTCACGAACAGTCGTGCTGCCACGGCCTTGTTCGAGAGACCTTCAGCCACGAGAGCGAGCACGTCGCGTTCCCGTGCGCTGAGCGTGGCCAGAGGGTCATTGGCGCGCTTGCGGCCCATGATCTGAGCGACGATGGTCGGGTCGACCACCGTCTCCCCGTCGATGACGCGCCGCAGCGCGTCGACAAGGACGGCCGGGTGGAAGATGCGCTCCTTGAGCAGGTAGCCGACCCGTTCCTCGTGGCCCTCCAGGAGGCGCATCGCGTAGCTGGGCTCGACGTACTGCGACAGGAGTACGACGGCCACGTCCGGATAGGCGGAGCGGATCTGTGCGCTCGCCACGAGTCCTTCGTCGGTGTGCGTCGGCGGCATGCGGATGTCGACGACGACAGCATCGGGCCGCTCCTTGTCGATCAGCGACAACAGCTGTTCGCCATCTCCAGCCTCTCCGACGATGTCCACGCCCGCTCCGGACAGGAGATGCACGATGCCTTCGCGGGTCAGCAGCACGTCGTCGGCGACGATCGACCCGCATGGCAGGTCGACGCGCAGCAGGGTGGACCCCTCGCCCGTGGTCGCGAATGCGAGGGTTCCGGCGGCCGCACCCACGCGGTCCTCGAGCCGCAGCCACGATGACGGGTCCCCGATAGCCAGAGCAGTCAGCTCAAGTCGCAGGCGACCGGCGGGTCGACTGAGGCCGATGTGGAGCAAATCCGCGCCCGCCGCTTCCGCACGTCGGACCGCCTCGGCGGCCACCAGGTACGCCGCGGCCTCGCTCGCTGCCGAGCATCGTCCCTCCTCTTCGAGGTCGACCGTGACGGGCGTTTGCGCCTTATCCGACAGGCTCGAGAGTGCGACATCGAGGCCCGCTTCGGCGAGGATCGATCGGGTGGATCCCGTGGGCCAGCTCACGCAACTCCAGCAGGGCGCGGTCGACCTCGTCGATCACCTCACCGAGGGCAGTCGTCATCTCCACAGGCGCGTCCCTCGCGGCCCCGGCCGCGAGGCGCAGCTCATATGAGAGCGCTAGCAAGCGTTGCTGAGCCCCGTCGTGCAGGTCGCGCTCAAGACGGCCTCGAGCAGCGTCACCTTCTTCCACGATGCGCGACCGCGACGCCTGCAGCTCACGCAACCGGGCCTTGGTGGCGGCCTCGAGCCGCTCGTTGTCGACCGCCAGCCGTGCCGCGGCGCCGATCCCATGAGAGAGCGCTTCGGGGTCCAGGCCCGCGTCGTGATCGACGAGTGCCACCGGTTCACCTTCGCGCTCGATGGTCGTGATCGCCCGACCGGGCGACACACGCGGCACAGGCACGGCTATACCCTGGTCATCGACGAAGCCTGGGCCGTCAGCAAGCGGGTACGCGACTCGCACCGTGAAGTCTCCCAGCGTTCGTGACAGGATGACCCGCAGTCCGCCATTTTCCGACCCAGGGTCGATGGCATCCGCAATTCGGCGCACCGCGTTAGCGCGGCGCGTGACCTCCCCCATGGACCACGCGATACCGACTCCGAGGCCGGCGACTGCCAAAGCGGTCGCCACGGCAGGCCCAAGAAGGCGCGGATCGCGCGGATCCTCGACGCCGACCACCAATCGAGCCAGCGCCCACCACGCGATGGCCGCCCCCATGACGATGGCCGGCGCGAGGATCGTCGCCTGACGCCGCCGAGCCGTCGAAGGCGGGCTTCGGAGGCGGCGGCAGGCCCACACGATGAGCCCGACACCTGCGCATATGGCCAGCACAGAGCTGGTCGCCTCGAGCAGCGAAGCCAGTCCAGGATCCTGGACGATGGCGAGGATGTTGCCTTGGCAGATGGACCAGCAATGGACATCGAAGAACGGGTCGTAGGTCACGGAACGGGCGATCGAGAGTAGGGCCACCAGCACGTACAACCCACCCAGGGTCCGGCGTGTCGACGTGCCGGGCCGGTCAGCGCCCACGGCTCTCGCCGTCAACTGGAGGGCGAGGGGCACGACGAACGGCGCGACCAGGAGTGCGACGCTGCGTATCGACGGCGGGGCACCCTCGAGGCCTACGATCTCCGGCGCGAGCCACGCTGTTGCTGTCCCCAACGCAAGGACGGCGAGGCCGTAACCGCGGCTTCCGAACCAGGCCACTCCGCCACAGATGGCGAGGCACACGACAGGTAGCAGCACGATGATGCCCAGCACGCTGGACACGCGCCCGTAGCTGGTAGGCGCGCTGCTGGTGGCCGGGAAGCCTGCCGCGAGGAACAGGCAGATGACGACGAGCGCCGTCAGGACCATCAGCATCGTCGCCTGCCAGCGGGTGCTGTCCGGTGCGAGGCGATGCGAGGTGAAGGAGACTGGCTTCGGCTGCCGCAGCGACATCGTTCAGGCCAGCGTTGACGGGCGCACGGGGCAATCCTGCCCCGGCGACGGGATGCTGGCCACGAGACGGGTCCCACCACCAATCCGGCCGGCCACCGAGAGTGTTCCGCCAAGCGCGTCGAGCCTGTCGCGAAGCCCACGCAGACCACTGCCGCGTTCCGGGTCGGCACCGCCGACGCCGTCGTCGTCGACATGGAGAGCGATGCGCTCGCTGTCGTACGTCAGCCCCAGCCACGCCTGGCCGGCGTCGGCATGCCGTGCCACGTTCGTGAGTGCTTCCGAGGCCACGAAGTACAGGGTTCTTGTGACGCTCGGCGCAGGGGATGGGACGGTTTCGAAGGAACACCGAACGGGTACCGGACTGCGCTCGGCCAGCTCACGCAGAGCACCGTCCAGCCCGCGCTCGGTCAGCAGGCCGGGGTCCAGCCCACGAGCAAGCTCATCCAGTTCGATACGTGCACGACTCAGCTGCACTGCCGCTCGATCCAGTCGCGGGATGGCCGCCGGCGCGACCGCAAGGATGTCGCCGCGAAGCTGCCCCAACCGTGCATCCAGGGCCCCGAGACGGCTGGCGGCTCCAAGCCGGAGGCGCTCCTCCAGCGCGCTGCGCTCATCGTCGCCGGCCTCCAGCAGACGGAGCCGTGATGCCTGGAGCTGCGTGACCTGGTGAGCCAGGGCCGCGCGGAGGTCCCGATTGCGGGCACCCAATACCGTCGCTCGGCCAAGCGCGTCACGCAGGGTCGGGTCGTCAGCGAGGCCGCGATCATGGACCAGGACCGCCAGCGGTCGGCCGTCGTGCTCGATGACCTGGGACACCTGATGGTCGCCGGGCACCGGCAGCCGCAACGTCCGCCCGTGCTCATCGATGAAGCCACCCTCGCCGGCGACGGGAAAGCCGATTCTCGAATCCGGGGTCGCCGAGCGCCAGGCGCAACTCAGAAGCCAATCCCGGGCTGTGCGTCCCGCCCACCTCAACGACCAGGTCAGCCACGGCCGCCCGTCGCCGCCCGTAGCCCAGCAGGCTCCACGCGAGAGCGCCAGCCGCGACAACGAGGGCTGCCTCGCGGATGACCGTAACCACATCCAGCGATTCGGGCGCACCAAGGGCGCGAAACACGGGCTGGACGAGTCCCTTCGCTGCGAGGGTCGCCGCGAGGAACAGTCCCACCCGGAGGGCCGGTCGACGTGCGTGCCTGGCCGCGGTCGTCAACGACCTTCGCTGAACGAGCAAACCGAGGGCCAGCATCATGGCGATAGTGACCAGACCGGCATCTCGCTGCCAGATCGGCAAAGTGAGCCCGATGACGTACGCGCCTGCGACCAGTCCCCAGTCGAGGGCGCCCACCGCGCGCCCTGTCGGGTACGTGAAGACGGCATGAGCGAGCACACCGGCGTAGAGGAACGTCAACGCCCCTGCCACCCGTCCGATGGCGGTGGTTCGGTCACCCAGGTTCCCGGCGAACCAGGCGAGCCCGACGAGGACCAGCAGGAGCCCGATACGGCTCCGTGGCACCCGCGCCCACGCCACCAATCCGCAGGCCACGATGAGCCAGCCGATCAGCAGGTCGAGCAGCTGTGCGGCGCCCAACGGTGTCCGTGTCCCGAGCCGCTCCGCGGCTGGTCCTACCACCAGCGCGAAGACAGCGGCCAAAAGGGTCGCGGCGCTTCGCCGTCGCTCGGTCATCCCGGTCACGTCGTCAGGGCAGCCAGTGCGGCGCCAGACAGCTGGCTCTTGTTGAGGAAGCCGCGAGCGGGCGCGCGGTCGATACGGCGGCCATAGACAGCCCGCTCCCGGCTCGATATGAGGACCACATCGGGAGGGTCGCCCATCGCAGCAAGGCCGTGGGCGACCGCGAAACCGTCGAGATCCGGGAGAGCGATGTCGAGCAGGACGATGGACGGGCGCAGCTCTATCGCCATACGGAGTGCGACCGCTCCGCCTTCTGCCTCGCCGACGACCTCGAAGCCATCCGCCTCGAGCAGCGCGCGTGCTGACGCGCGGAAGTCCTCGTGGTCATCGACGATCAGAACCGTAGGACGCATCGCATCCATGATGCGCCGCCCCGCATGGCCAGGACATCGGGGCTGGCACGGATCGAGGCGGTGCATGCGCGGATCTAGGGCCAGTACGGATCAACGTCGCGGCAGATGTCGTGGCGGCCCCGATGTGCCACCATCGCCGTCAACCTACGGTCGCGGCGTCCACTCCCTCACGAATGGAGGCACCACGATGCGGCACCGACGTCCCGGTCTATTGGCCCTGCTGGGCGTCGCCACGATGGCAGGCGCCACGCTGGCACCCGCGTTGGCTGCAGATCCCAAGGGTGGTGGCGACGATCCGCCCGTCGCGCTGCACATCAATCAGGAGGCCCTCGGGGCCCCCAGCGCGGCGGCAATGGCCGACTTCGTCGCCCAGGTCAAACTTGCATCGGGCGGCAGCATCACGGTCGTGCCGCTCGATCCGGATGGCGACACCCCCGAGCCGGAGCTCGCCAAACGTGTCGTGGCCGGGACCCAGGAGCTCGGCTTCGTGCCCGGACGCGCCTGGGACCAGGCCGGTGTTACCAGCCTGGAGGCGCTCCAGGCGCCGTTCCTCATCTCCGACGACTCCCTGGCTACGGCCGTAGCGGATAGTGACGTCGCCCAGCAGATGCTCGACGGGATGACGCCAGCCGGCGTCGTGGGGCTGGCGGTGTGGCCAGAGGACCTGCGTCATCCCTTCTCGTGGACGGAGCCCCTGCTGTCCCCGACCGACTTCGCCGGGACGACCGTCCGTGCCAAGGACTCGACCATCACCTTCGACATGCTTCGGTCGCTGGGCGCGAACCCGGTGCCGCAGTTCAGCGACGCCGTCACCGGTGCCGAGTCGGGACTGCGACAGGGCTACTCGTTGCCCGACGGTGCTACCGCGACCGGCAATGTCACCTTCTTCCCGCGGTACGACGTGCTGGTCGCCAACGCATCCGCGTTCGCGAGCCTGACCGAGTCGCAACAGGCGGCACTCCGGCAGGCCGCGCGGACCACCCGCGACGATGCCATCATGGCCCGCCCCACCGACGTTGCAGCGGGCGTCGCGTGGTGCGCCGCCGGGCGGGGCATCGTGCTCGCCAGTGATGAGCAGGTCGCCTTGCTGGTGGCGGCGACCGCGCCCATCTACGGGAAGCTCGAGCAGGATGCGGCAACCAAGGGCTTCATCGCAGCCATCCGCCAGCTGAAGGCGGCAACCGCACCCGCACCCGCAGCTGCGGCGTGCAGCCCCGTCGTTGCATCGCCCGCTCCCACCGCCACTCCCGACACCACCGGCTATGTGGGGACGATGCCACCCGATGGCGTGTATCGCATCGAGACCGCCACCGAGGACCTGATCGCCCGCGGTGCCACTACCTCAGACGCCGCCAACAACGCTGGGACGATGACCTGGACGCTCTCCAATGGGGAGTCAACACTCCACTTCCATCAGGCGACGGGTGACACGGACTGCCATCTGCCTTACAAGGTCGTCGGTGCTGCGGTGCGGTTCAGGTTCGGGGGCGACGCGTGCGGTGAGTTGACGGAGAACTACGACTTCGTGTGGAAGCTCGACGAGGCCGGTCTTTCGCTGGTCCTCGTCGGTTTCGACACCCCACTTGGTCCTTCCTTCGCACGCGCCTTCTTCCAGCGGACTTGGACCAAGATCGAGTAGCACACGTCCACACCACGATGGTGCCCCGCCGGCTCGTTCGGCGGAGCAGCCGTTCGACCGCGCCTGGTGGGCCCGCTCGGCGCCCTCCCTCGGTGTGGCGCGCCCTGACCGCACGGCCACGCTTCTGCCCGATGCCCGGATCCCGACCTCAGGCCGATCAGGTGCGGACCGACCTCAGCTCATTGGAGGCGCTCACGTGAACGTGAAACGACCAAGACCTACATACGCCAGCGCCACGACAGGAGACCGCTCGATGCATCAGAACGCTCGTTCTTACGCGAAGGCCAAGGTCCTTGGAGTCTTCACGGGCTTGGGTGTGTCGCTCCTGGCGCTCGGCCCGATGGTCGGCGCCCAGAGCTCCGGCGGTGCCGCGAGTCCATCGGGTTCAGCAGGTGGTGTGATCATGTACGAGCGACAAGTCCAACCGGATACCCCGGGCACGACCTACACGGTCGCGCCCGATGGCACCGGCCAGCGCACGATCCTGGCCGACTATGACTGCTGCCCGGTCCTGTCTCTGGATGGACAGCGCGTCATGGTCTCCGTGCTGGCCGCGGACGGCAAGCGGTACACCACCGGCATCCTCAACGCGGACGGGACGGGCTACACGGTGATGAAGCTCCCGAACGCCACTGTCAATCTCGACGGGATCACCTGGGGTCCGGACGGCGTGGGCGGATTCGCCGGCTGGGACGATGCGGATCCATCACATGACGGCATCTATATCGGCGATCCGACCGATCCGGCGTCGATCAGGCAGGTCACCACGACCCCAGCCGGCGGCAACGCCTATCCGCAGCTGTTCTCCCCCGACGGTTCTCGGGTGGCCTATGTGCGCGGTGACACGCCGAGCGCCGCCAACGGCACCCTGCTCGTCGTGGACGTCGACGGCCAGCATGAGGTCCAACTGAACCCGAGCGGGTCCGAGGTGAGCGGTGAGGCCGACTGGGGCTGGCATGTCAGCTGGTCCCCCGACGGTCTGCGGTTGGCGTTCACCAACGTCACGCATTACGGCTTCGGGACGACCGTGTTCGTGGCCGACGCAGATGGCAGCGACCTCACGACGGTCTACCAGGCGGACGACGGTGTCTCCCAGGTCAGCTGGTCGCCAGATGGTCAGCGGATCCTGCTGAACACGGACGTCGGGGGGCAGGTCCAGGTCGTGCTCGTCCACCCGGACGGCACCGATCCCACGACCATCACGAACCTGGGCGACGGCAAGGAATCCTGGGGAGCCAAGTGGTCACCCGATGGCAGCAGGGTGCTCTTCCAGCACGGAATCATCGGCAACAACGACGCGGACCTGTGGACCATGAACGCGGACGGTACCGACCCGGCCCAGCTCACGCACGACCCGGGCCGGTACCAGTGGTACGCCTGGGGCCTGTAGCCTGCGTCGAGCCACGGACACAGGGCAAGGCGGGGTGCGCGGCTCCGAGTCCACCGGCCGCCAATTCCGAAATCCCGCTGACCGATTACGGTTGGTCCCCGAGGAACCGCGCCTCGGGCCAGTCGCATGTCGCCTAATCTGCTGCCCGTCTGATGCGCTGCGCTCACGACCAAATCACGGGCACCGAGCGCAGTTACGGCGATCGGGCGCCACCGATTGGCTCCGGCCCCAGCTCGGCGCCCGTTCTGAAGGACGAAGCATCATCCTTCTTCGACCATCCGCTCATCACGATCTCGCCATCGTGATGTGGCCCGGGGCGGTGCTTACCCATCGCGCGCTTCGAAAGACCGTGACTCTGTCTTGCCCGGCCTGCCAACGACGGCCGGCCGCCCAAGCGCCTCCTCAAACTGAGGTTGGTCGTGGGCCGGACCGGCGAGATGGACCAGGCTTGGCGGGCCGTCATGTGAGCCAACTCTCACCATGTGAGCCAACTCTCACAATGTTCACCGATGACAAGAAAGCAGCCGCGACCGCCTCCGAAGTCCCCAACAAGCCGAGGTCCGGGACCCCACGATATCCGGCTGGC
>CAVWSL010000008.1:0-67967 GCA_963757765.1 uncultured Chloroflexia bacterium | reverse complement strand
GGCGACATCCGGTGCGTTTGGCGGGAACGCGTCACGGAGCTCCCAGCGTGCGATGCTGCGGGAGCTCACATCCAGCATCCTGGCCAGCGCTTCCTGGGAGACCCCGAGCCGCAGGCGGACCTCACGAACTGAGCGGGACCTCCCAATCGTGGGCGGCTTAATTCGTCATCGGTCGAGTATCGGCACAGGCGGGTGTGCCTGCCTTCCATTTGTCAGAACGGTATACCGGCCTCGAGTCGATCCGTCGCGTCGAGCCCGCGACCCACCGCGGGTCGACACCGTGGGGATCGTCCGCGACAGGTCGGCCGCTCCTCGAGCCGCGCCGTAGGGCGGACAGTGCGGATGGGAGGCGGTAAGTATTGGGGTCGGCCTCGCGGTCAACCCCGCGACCACCGCCAGTGAGGCAACTCGTGACCCCGACAGATACCCGTCGGTCGTTCCTGGCTGGGGCGCTTGGTGCCATCGGCGCCTCCGTCGCGACAGTCGTGCCGACGTGGGCTTCCTCGACGGAAGCAACGACGTCACCGAAGGTGCTCAAGGCCGGTGTGAGCAAGGTGAACGGCAGCCTTCGGGTCAGGCCGGGCGTGTCGCTGACATCGAAATCGGTCGTGCTACTGACGGTCCAGCATCCCCCGAACGCCCAGCCGAACCCGCTGTTCGCGACGGCGACAGTTGTGCCGGCCGGCGGCTACTTCCTCATCAGCCTCTACTCGTCCTCCGGCTTCGCCGCGTCCTCTGTCGCCTGGGCCGTCCTCAAGCCGTAGGTTCGGTAGTTACGGGCGGCAGGGCCCGGGCGTGCCGTAGCCTGCGCGGGTCCTGCGAATTCCTTCGGGGCTCCGAGGCAGCGACTGGCGGGTGGTCATCGACGCTAGCTGATGAGGACCGTTCCCTTGCCCAGGTTGCACCGGTCGCACGCGGTGACCAAGTTGTCTTCGGTGTCGTCGCCACCTCGTGCACGAGGGGTGAAATGGTCCACATGCAGGACCGCACCGGAGGCCTGCGACTGGCCGCAGTAGACGCAGGTGAACCCGTCCCGTCGCAAGACGCGGAACCTGATGGACGCCGGGATACCTCGGTCGCGACTCGAAGTTGGGGCGCCATTTGTCGCCTCGCGGTCCCTCTCCCTGATCCTGGCGCGGAGGTCCATCATGACAAGGCAGTCGACGCATCTGTCGACGGTCCAGCGGCCACGTGAGCTCGGGTCGACCATGAATCGGCCCGCCATTACCTCAAAGGCAGCGGCCGCCCGATCAGCGGGCCATCCACACGCCTCCCTGAGGCCACGCTCCAGACCAATTCCCGAGGGGGCCAGATGGGCAACCCGCCGGAACTCGTCCGGCGTCAGGCCTGCCTCTGACAACCAACGACGCAGCTCGCTGGCCATTGTCGGTACCTCGACGACCGTGTCGCAGAAGCAGCACGCGAAGTCGTCGACGTCGCCCTGTCCCAACAGGGCCCGGAAGGCTGCGACGTCTTCCGAAAGCCCATCCGCGTGCAATCCGATCAGCCGCTGATGGGTCTCGGGATCGCTGGCCACCAAGGATGCGACCGCCGACTCGCCGACCAGCCACGTCACAGTGTGCCCAGCGTCCTCGAACCGCGACATCGCCAGCGGATGCGTGATAACGATGTCGGCGGTGCGGTCGAGGAGTTCGACCCAAACACCGCGCTCGACGACGATAGCGACCGCGTCAGCTTGATCGACGTCGCCACCTCGCTGCCACGCAAGCCATGCCATCCCGATCAGGTCGCTCTCGCCATCCGCGAGGTATTCGTCCAGCTCCGGTGTTCGATACACGCGAGGAGAGTGGCCAAGGGCCAGCGGGATGCCAATCGGATGGAGGTACGTGCACCGATGGTAGGAATGGCGGGCGTGCGTGCACGGGCGTGCGATGGCAGGGTCATCCGGCTGGCCACATGGCCGCACCACGGCGACGCGCGCCTCGTTGGGAACAGGAGGGCCCATCAGTGGGAGGCTATGTCTGGCAAGACGGTCACGCTGAGACCGAGCCGATCTATCGCATCACTTCCCTGCACCACTACCTCGACGACCTTCGGTCCGGCCAGACCCGACTCGCGTCGCCACATCGTTGGGATGACCCGCTCGATGACCCCATCTCATGGATGGCATTCGAAGAGCTCGACGCCACCGGCCACGTCTCGCAGACCCCCGCTCAGAGTGTGCTGCCGCCGGTGTACGCGCAGTCCTGGTCGGCCACGCAGGAGTCGGACGCCCTATGGCGGGCCTATTCCCATGAGACCGCCAAGGGCTCGGGCGAGTTTGACGCGGTGCAGCTCCGCTCGACCCCGGCGCGGCTCCTCGGCGCGCTCCAAGCATCTGTCCCTGATCCGGACCGCGGGTTCGTCGGCTGGGCGAGGTATGAGCACCCGGACCAGGTGGCTCAGGCGATCGTCGACCGGGCGGACGCCGCCGGCTACCTGTCCTTCATCGAATTCCGGAGCAGCGGGCGGCTGCCACGGTGTTCAAGCGCCGCGCCTTCGAGCACGAGTCCGAGGTGCGCTTGATCTACGTCGGCTCCAATCCCTCGGAGAACGAGATGTTGTGCCGGCCCTGGGACCACGATGCCGTCATCGATGCGATTGCGCTCGACCCGCGATCGAGCCACCAGAGCCGGGTACGACAGACCCAAGATCTTCGTGACGCAGGGTTCAGCGGTCCGGTCGAGACACCGCTTCTCTACCAGCGCGTGTTCTATCAGGTACCCATAGGGGTGCTCGCCCGAAGATCGCGCCGCTGAGTGCAGCCAGGCGTGTCGCTGGCTACGCCGTCACTTGACAGGTCGACTGCGTCTGGCGAAGGCTGGCTCATGCATCAGAGGCGCATTCACAAATCGGTGAAAAGCGCCAGCAATCGGTTGAGTTCGGACAGATCCGCCAAGTCTGGCGTGGGCTCCGCCGTGCGGTCGGTGCGCGGCTGAGCGTGGCCGGCCGCCAACTACCGACGTCGCCTGCCGCCAATATCGGGTCATTTCGGCACGCGTGCACTGCCACGCTCGCTGCCTTCGATTCAGCGTTGCATGACGCGGGAGTGGAGAAGTACGACCAGGTGTACCTGTCGTCGATCATCCCGCCGAACACCAATGAGTTGCCATCGAGCGATCCCGGAGCGCGCCGCACGTCTGGGGCGACGGCAGTGACGCCTGCTCTCGCGGCCGCGTCGTGTCGGCTGGTGGTTCCGGTCGGTCGACGAGGCGATGGACGCGTCCGATCCTCAGGGTGCCCGTCGGGGCATCGTCAGGGACACGGATCGACCACTGCCGACCACGACCGCGTTGAACGTCACCGTCGGGTCTGATGAGACGACCACGGAATACGTCCCTGACGGGAGCTGTACGGCAGGACCACCGACGATGCCCCCTGCGACCTTGGACCCGCTCGCGCTGAACACGTCGTAGGGGACCCGGAGGGCGGCCGCCAGTGAACGGGCGAGACCCGCAGGGTCACGAGCCTCGAGGTAGGACCCGTTGCCGGCGCGAGCCCATGCCTGCATCGTCCGCTTTGCCCGCTTGTCGGTCACCGACAACCCGACCACATCGACATGGGTGTTCCCATCCGCGAGCTCTCGGATCGCGACCGCCGGGTCCAGACCACATAGGTCCTTGTTCGGCCAGGTCTCCTGGCTGTCCGTGATGAGCAGCACGATCCGTTGTGCGGTCGACCCGGCCAGGTCATCGGGCACGCTCCGCAGGGCAGCTCCGACGGGAGTGTCGTTCTGTCGGGCCACCGTGATGTCACCAAGGAGGTTGGTGACGGCCGTCGGGTCGAGGGGCCCGAAGGGGATCGCCAGCCTGGTCGCGCACGGATGGGCTCGATCGCCGAACACCCGCACGGCGACCGGGGCGCCGTCGGGCAGATCCTGCGTCACGAGCTTGGCGAGGACCGACTTGGCCGCATCGATCCGGCGACTTGTGCCGAAGGGCGTCAGCATGCTCCCGGACGTGTCCAGGATGATCTCGATGGCTGCGTCACGGGCGATGGGGATGCGACCCGGCGTCCCGTCAGACGAGGGAGCGACGTCGACGCGCAGCGAACCGGGAGAGGGCGGCGCCACAGCCCGGTGGGCCGCGGTGAACGAGAGGGCGTACGCCGCAGGCCGGCGGAGCCACGTGGCCATGCGGTCGAACGCCCGATCTCCGTTGGCGTGCCACGCCACGTAATCGTAAGGGCCGTGCCCGGCCATCGCGAGGTCCTGGCCGATCTGGTCGCCGTTATGCGGCGACAGGTCACCGACGACCTCGACGAACATCAGCGGCTGGACGGCTGCGGCCGCCTGCCACATCTGTTGGGTGTCGGGATAGCCAGCCAGTTCCATGTCCGTGATGAGCAGCACCGCTCGCGCGCCCTCCCGTCCGGACAGGTGATCGGTCGCCGAAACGAGCGCGTGCTGGGTGCGATCGTCCTTGAATTCGATGATCTCCGGCGGCACATCGTCCTGACGTCGGTCGGCGAGGTAGGCCCGCTTGACCTGTTCGATGACCGGCAGATATGGCGACATGCTGCCGCTGCTGTCGAACGAGAACACGGCCGAGAACGGCGGCTGCTGCACCTTGAGGTGATAGGTCACGCCTGGCTCGACATCCGCGGTGTAGTTCACCGTCCCAGGCATCGTGCCGTCATCGAAGGCCATGGGGACCGGGGCTGCGGCCGCGTCGTACAGGTTGAGGCTGACGCCCAGTGTCGGCATGCCGCCGACCGTGAACGTGAGTCTGTGCTCGCCAGCCGCTGCCGTGACCGCGTACCAGTCGACGTCGGTGTCCCGCGAGACATACCCGGTCGCGGTGACGTCCGGTGCCAGCGGGAGGGCGGTCTCCGGGGTGTCGTTCGGTTCACCGCGGTCGGCGGGGGGCGCCGTGACGGGCGCCGTCGACCATTCGAACGGCCCGTTCGGGTTCCCCTCTCCCCACTCGCCGATGACCGACCGGTAGTGGTCGGATGTTGGGACCTCCTGTGCGCGGAGGATGGCTGGCACTTCCCAGCGATAGCCCGTCGTCGGGACCGGGTCAGCTGTGAAGCGCACGAATCGTGCCCAGGTGGGCCCGGGGAACTCGAAGGGAGCCACGCTTCCATCCCTGGCCCTCGATAGTCGCCACGTGCCGAACGGCTGCCACGGACCCAGGGGACCGGCCGTGCTGATGTCCACCCGGACGCGTTTCGACCTGGACGATGGATCGCTGCCCGGCGGATCGACCCACTGGAGCCCGGTCAGCTGGGTCATCCGGTCGTCCTGGAAGCCGATGACCCAGGTCGGGACAGCACCGGGCTGCGCGGAGACGACCTGGTCGACATCGGGGTCCTCGCGGAGCATCCGTTGGGCTTCCGACTGTGCCGCGAACTGCGGGGTCGCCCACACGACATGACCACCCACCGCGTCGTCCGCCACGTCGAACGCACCCGTCGTGAGCGATACGCCGGGCTGGGCGATGACCTTCCATTCACTGATGGCGAAGGGCAGCCCGGCGCCGCCCCACGTCGACTCGATGATGAGACGCGCGAACCGGGCGTCGACCGGTGTCGGCAGCACGAAGGACTGGTCGAGTGGCAGCGTCGAGATCTCTCCCGACAGCACGGTCTGCCAGGTGCCGCCGTCGCTGGAAAGCTCGAACGTGAAGCCTCTCGGGCCGGTGATCGGCGAATCGACTGGCGGCAACGGATCGATGATCATGCCCACCACGGGGACTGGGACGTCACCAGCGAGGTCGCTGGTCAGTGTGACGGGCTGTCCATCCAGCGTGGCGACGAAGGCACCCGCGGTGTGCTCGACGCCGTCGTACAGGTGGAGCTCCTGCTGGGGGTCCACGCTCGCCACCGGCGAGCCACCGACCGAGGATGCCGCCACGTCGATGCCGCCCAGCAGGGCGTCCGGAACCGGCCAGGCCCGGTACGGATCGACCGGTGCCGTGGTCCGACCCGGTCTCACCTCGGCGAACGCGGTGACCTGTGCTCCGGATGCATCGAGTGCGCGAACTGTGGTACCTGACGGGGATGTCCGCCCAGGCGTCCGGCAGGACCGAGATGGTGATCGGCACACTGAGACGTTGGCCTGGCGCGACCTCGACCCTGTCTTGGTCGAGATGAGCGGCCCATGCGTAGTGAGTCGTGACCGCGTCCAGGAGCAGCGTCTCTGCCGTCGGACCGGTATCGGCAACGGTGACCGTCCCGCGAATTCGCTGGCCAGCGTCCCAGTAGGCGGCAATGCTGGTATCGGACAACTCGATGGACACTGACGCGGCTGCGGCCGCCGTGGGGATCCGTGGACCCGTGGGTGCGACAAGCCCCGAGAGCACCGTGGCTGTGTAGTCGCCTGCGGGCAGGATGTGCAGGTAGAGAGCGACGCCCGCCGGAACCGGCCCCACACTGAAGCGGAGGCCGTCGCCATCGGGCGCCTCGGCCACAGGCATCTCGGTCGTGCCGTCCGAGACACCCAACGTGGTAACGTCGCCAGTCGTTCGGACCACGATGGTCCCGGTACGGTCGAGCGGGTCGACCCGGAACCAATCCTGGTCGCTCGATGCATCCCGGGAGCCATCGATGGTCAGGGATGGGGGCATCGGATCCGCCGACACGGGCGAATCGTTCGGTTCCTGGTCGATCCGGAGCGTGAACGGGTCCTCGCGTTCCACCCCCAGCTGGTAGGAGGCCTGGCTCGCCACCTGGGAGTGCAGCCAGAGCTCGTAGTCCCCGGGCTGGAGCACCGCGTCGTAGTCCCAGCCGCCACCCACGACCCTGTCCGTCTGCGCTGCCGTGATCTGGCCGGCGTGCCGTAGCTCGGCGACGAGTGCACCGTCCGGGGGGACCGTGAGCCTGACACGGAGATGGTCCACGGCGGTCAACGAGAAGCGGTAGACATCGACATCGCTCGACTGGGGTAACCGGCCAACCACGCGCTGGTCGAGCAGGATCGGCTGGGCGTGGATGGCGTCGTTGTTCGGTTCCCGCTCAGCTGCGGCGTCGCTCGGGCCTTGGGGTGCGAACGCCAGGGTGTAGGCCCCACCCTCCGCGGTGACCTGGAACAGATGCTCCCCTGGGGGGAGATAGACGTCGGAGAGCACGGCGGTCGACCGGTCCGCGGCAACGTCTCCAGTCGCCAGGATGGTGCCGTCGCCATCCAGCCAAACGAGCCCATCCAACAGGGTGCCAGACACACGGAGGGTCCACGTCCGGGCGGGTTCTGTGGCGGTGACCCGGTAGACGTCCGGGTCGCCACCCACCGCAACGCCATGCATCACAGTCGTTGGAGCCATCGGCACCGCGCTCGTGGGGCTGTCATCCGGCTCGGTCTCGAAGTCCGGGGCGGGCTTCGACGTGGCATCGAGCCGCAATCCATACGTGTCGGCGGGGCTCGCATCGCCCGACACACTGATGAGGTAGCGCCCGGGCTGCAACAGCAGGTCCTGGAGGGTCCCCGCGTTCGGCCGTTGGGTATCCGCGGGCGTCGGGGCAGGAGCCTGGACGCACTTCAGCTGGCGGACCGTAGCGGGCGGATCGACCTCGGAGAGGCACACGGTTCGACCCGGACCGGAGCGCAGGATGAGGCGCAGGTCCAGGAGCCGGGCTGACAGTGCGTCGTCCACGTGCAGCAGGTACTGGTCGATGTCCCCGGACCGCGCGAGGCGCCCACGCACCAGGGATCCGACCACGATCGGAGCCGCATCGAACAGGTCGTCATCGGGCTCCGGATCGCTGTTCGGCGCGTCGGTGACGATCGATCGCAGCACATATGGCTGCGCGCCCATGCCTGCCCCCTGGATAACGCGCAGGAGATATGTCCCCGGCGCGAGGCGCAGGTCGTACAGGTGCGCGTCGCCGGTCGTGTCCAGGGTGGCCCCGGTCAGACGCTGGTCCTTGATCGTCCGAAGCTCCAGGGCGGCTCCGGTCCCGATGGCGGCCTCGAGCACCACATCCCAGCTGTGGCTCGCCGCAGCAGGTCCGACCTTCCATGACACGACATCGACCGGATCGCCGATATCGCCACTCAGTGCGAAGTCCGCGCCAACCCTGATGGCATGTGCGGCGTCATCGTTGGGTTCGGCGTCAGCGTCGGGCGGCAGTGGATCACCTGGGCCGAGAGTGATGGTGTAGTCGCTGGGACGTCAGCACGCTGCCGTCCAGCGACGCGGTGCGCCCAACGCCCAGCACGTAGCGACCAGCCGGGATGAACGCGCTCCGACTCGTCGCCGCATCGGGACCCGGTCCGGTCTCGACGACGATCATTGGCGTGCCACCCCAGACCACCGGCGTCACCCCGGGAGGTGAGCTGATCGCCTGCAGCTGGACGGACGTCTTGGCGCCAGAGATGCCGCTGAGCGAGATCGTCCATTCGTGCTGTGCGTCCGCGTCAGTGATGGTCCAGACCCAGGTGTCCTGTCCATCCCCATCCGGGAGGCTGCCCGTCAGGCACCCGCTGCCCGACACGGGGACCGCGGTGTCGGGCTGGTCGTTGGGCTCTGTCTCTCGCACGCATGTGGCCGCTGCGCCCGGGCTCGCGGGCGCCTCCGCTGGTCCGACCGCGACGACCGCGGACCCCGAGAGCATAAGCGACCACACTGCGGCGGCGACGAGCGCACCGGCGCCGGTCGATACGAGCGACCGGACGATCCGACGGCCCCAAGTGCGATGTCCTTCCCCGGCGGCCTCGACCGGGACCCGCCGGTCGGTCAGCCCTTGCATCCGGCGACCACGGCGGCGGGCCCACCTGGCAGCATCCACTTCGTGGCACCCAGCACCTTGCTGACACCGGCCGGCGGGTCGCCGTATTGTCCGTACAGTTCGCCGAACAGTCGCGCCACGGTGAACGCGACCGCCGCGACGCACTTGCCGGACCGATAGAACGGCCGCATCGCCTTCACGTCGGCCTCGTCGATGGCGACGTCCTCCCCAAGGTCGCCGCCAGATCCGTCGTCAAGTTCGTCCCAAAGGAGACCCGAGCCCATGTCTCCGACCCACCAGGCCAGTCGCGGGCCGTCAGCGAAGGACACCGGACGCTGGGGCACGATCACGAACACTCCCGGTCTGGCGAGCCGGTCGTGCAGGCGCGCTGTGATCCCTGGCGGCAGTGTCATCGCGGCCAGGTCGCCGACGTCACGGAGGATCAGCACGGGGATTCCTTGGCGATCCGCCTCGTCGAGCACCGAGCTCGCGGTAAGGTCCGCCGCCGCACTCGGTTCGCTGCCGCCAGTCTCGCCAGCAAGCAGGCGCTCCGTCACCTGGTCGAGCACACCGGACAGGAGCCCTGGTGCAGGCGATGAGGCGGACGTGCGTACCGGAGCCCACCCGTGTGCCCGACTCAGGACATCGATGCCCACGTCGAGCACGCCACCGGAGGCCCCGGGGGGACTGGCACGCAACACGATCGCGGTCAGGTTAGGGCCGGTGTAGAAGTCACGGATGCCCATGTCGACACCGATGCCACTCGACGCAGCCTCACGGATGACGTGGTAGAGGAGGGCCATCGCACCGGTCGCCGACAGGAGGTCGTCCCCGGTGCGAATGTCCCGGAATGTGGACGCGCCCACGGCGCCCCCCGCAACAGAGATCGAGTAGGAGGTGAGCGCCGGCAGGTACTCCTTGTCGGCGCCATCGCCAAGATCCGTGAACGTCGCGGAGCGTACGTCGGCGAGCCGGATGCTGCCCGTGGCGCGGGCGTCCTCACCGATGCGGTCGAAGATCGTCCGACGGACGACGTCCGCACTTCCATCGGGCGGGAGCACGCTGATCTCGAGCCACTGCGCTGTCGTCTCACCATCCGCGAGTGTGCCCGCGGAGGGAGCGGCGAACACGTCGCCAACTGCCCCAAACGTCATGGCGCGCCGGCCGACCGTCGCCTGGTCGCCGATAGCGATCACGGGGACGTACTGGACCGTGCCTGCCAGGGCGTTCGTCATGAACGAGCCGAGCGCCGGGAGCCCGCCTGGTCGGGTGTTCAAGACGGTCACGGGTTTCCCGATCAGCAGGTCAGCGAAAGTCGAAACGCTCGCGCCAACGTCGATCACGAGCTTGCCTGCGGAGACCGACTCGTCGCGGAGCGAGAAGTCGAGACGGTGGCGGAGGGCATCAGGGATCGCCGGCAGGACCGCTGCGCTCGTTGCGAGGGCGGTCCCTTGGAGGACCCCCGGCAGCGTGGGGTCGAGATCCGTCCACTCCGCCCCCTGCGCAACCTGGATCCAGAGGTGCTGTGTGCGTTCGAGCTCCGGCATGGTCGACGTCGATGCCGGCAGAGCCGAGCCCACCGAAGCGATCGTGGCACCCAGTGCCTCGACGAGGCGGCTCGCCTCCGACCGGGCGAATACAGCGACATCGTCCGCTGCGGCGAATCCGGCACGCAACGCAGCGCCTGCGGGACTCTGCGCTGGCGCCGGCGCCGGAGTGCTCGTGTTCTCGGGCGGGCCCCACAGCACGTCCGCCGAGTGCGCGATGTCGGTCGCGGCGTCCCCCACAGAGCTGGTGAGGATGGCATTGACGAGCGACCCGGGCAATGGTCCGACCATGATGCGCGTATCGAGCGCGGAGGCGGTCAGCAGGGACCGGAGGAGGAGCGCCTGGTCAACGGAATTGCCCGCTCGGGCCGCGAGCGTCCCGTTCGCACCGCGGAGCAGGCCAGCGTACGGCTCGTATCTGATCTCATCAGCGACGAACCGGAGGATGCCCTCGACGTCGTAGTCGAGTGACTCCGCCATGGCTGCGATCTCGGGGTCCGGTGGCGCGGTCGGTGCCGGCGAAGGCGTGGGGGGCGCAGCGGCGGACGAGGCCGGCCCAGTGATGGCGGCCGCCGCCACGGCGACGCCGACTGTCTTCAGCAGGGTACGACGGGACACGAGCGCGACTCCATCGTCACCAGTCATGCCCACCTCCGGCCGGCATTATCCACCTGTGGTCCCGAGGGCGCATTGGGGGTCAACGAACCATTCAGACCGGCGACACGATGCTGCTCAGGACCCATCTGTTGCGCCGCGGACGTCGTGTTGCCGTCGCTCGACACGGGTGCAGGGCGAGCGCGATATCCCACCGGAAAGTGGTCTGGCCCTTGACCGTGATCTTCGCGACTGCCAGCACGTGTGCCCGGTGACCTGATCGCATGGGAGGTCGATGAGGACGGCTCGGCGACCGTGCGGCGCGGGAAGCCGATGGACAATCGAGTACCTGCGCGCCATCGGTGGCCGCCTCGGCGACGAGGGACCAGTGCGGGCCGTATGCCGTTGGTGCCGGTCGCCTGATCCTCGTCGTCCCCAGCCAGAAGCTCGTGCCCGACCGCGGCGCGTGCGCGTCGGCGTGTGACGAAGCCGACGCGCACTACGGTCCAAAGCGTCCGAGCGGCCCGGATCCGCCCGGGTGGCCCGCTCACCCCGCCATGGTGGATGATGGCTCCGTGGACCTGCCGTCGACCGGGACGCTCACGTTCCTGTTTACCGACCTCGAGGACAGCACCCGGCTGTGGGAGCGGTTCCCGGAGGCGATGAAGGTCGCCTTGGGTCGGCACGACGCGATCCTTCGTGCGGCGATCGAGTCGTCAGGTGGACAGGTCGTCAAGACCACCGGTGACGGGATGATGGCGGTGTTCGGGGGCGCGGTCGATGCCACGGCCGCGGCTCTGGCTGCCCAGCTCGGCATCCTCGCCGAAGCGTGGGGCGAGACCGGACGGTTGCGCGTGCGGATGGGCATCCACAGCGGTCAGGCCGAGCACCGTGGCGACGACTACTTCGGTCCAGCCGTCAACCGGGCGGCGCGCATCATGGCCGCGGGTCACGGCGGCCAGGTCCTCCTGTCCGAATCAGCCAGTGCCCTCGCCCGTGCGGATCTGCCAGCGGGCGCGGACCTGACGAACCTGGGTGGGTATCGGCTGAGGGGGCTCGACCAGCCTGAGCACCTCTACCAACTTCTCCATCCACGGCTGCCATCGCAGTTCCCGCCGCTGGCGGCGCGTTCGACCACGATGGACCTGCCGTCTCGGACCGCCGGGATCATCGGTCGCCGGTCGGAGCTCGCGGGGATCCGCGACCGCCTTGCGGATGGATCGGTACGGCTGCTGACCCTGACCGGGCCAGGGGGCACCGGCAAGACGACCCTGGCCATCAGGGAGGCGGAAGACCTGGCACCCGCGTTCCCGGACGGTGTCTCCTTCGTCGACCTGTCGCTCGCCAGGGATACGCGCGCCGTCCTTGTCGCGATGGCTCGGGCCATCGGGCTCGGTGAGGTCCTCGATCGCCCGCTGGAGGATGAGCTCATCGAGCGCCTGCGAGACCAGCGGATGCTGCTGGTCCTCGACAACCTCGAGCAGGTGACCGAAGCCGCGAGCACGGTTGCCAGGCTGCTGACCGAGAGCCCGCGCTTGACCATCCTGGCCACCAGCCGCGAGGCGTTGCGCATCCGGGTGGAGCAGGTGTACCCGGTCCCGCCGCTCGGCCTGCCGCCGGACGGGCGCGAGGTCTCGACCGACGCCATCGGTCAGTTCGAGGCGGTCCAGCTGTTCGTCGATCGCGCGCGCGTGGTGCGCCCCGACTTCGCGCTCACCGACGACAACGCCGCGGCCGTGGTCGAGATCTGCCGGCGGCTCGATGGCCTGCCGCTGGCCATCGAGCTCGCGGCTGCGCACCTGCGACTCCTGTCCCCGGAGGTCCTGCGGGATCGACTGGGGAACCGGCTGGGGCTGCTGCGCAACGGGCCGCGCGACCTGCCGGAGCGACAGCAGACGCTGCGGGCGACGATGGATTGGAGCTATGGTCTCCTGCGGCCCGATGAGCAGCTCCTGTTCGAGCTGCTGGCCGTGTTCGCGGAGTCATCGATCGTCGCGGTCGAAGCCGTCATCGCGGAGCTTGGGCCGTTGGACGGCATCGCCGTGGACGTCCTCGATGGGCTGGCCGGACTGGTCGAGAAGAGTCTCGTGCGCATGATCGAGGCTCCCGGTGGCGAGCCGCGTCTGGCGATGCTGGAGACCGTCCGGGAGTTCGCCACCGACCGGCTGGAGGCACGACCCGGGATCGCGGTCCGGGCTCGACGGGGGCACGCCACCTACTTCGCTGAACGGGCAGGCCGACTGCAGGCCGACCTGACCGGTGCCATCCGTGAGGCAGCGCTCGTGGACCTGGTCGCCGACGCCGCCGATCTCCGGACCGCCTGGTCGTACTGGTTGGCCGAGCGTGACCTCGAGCGGCTCGACCAGCTCGCTGGCCCACTGTTGATGCTCGACGACGCCCACGGTTGGTACCTCGACACGGTGGGCCTGACCCAGGACCTGCTGACGGTGCTCGCGGCGTTGCCGGCCTCGACCCAGCGAGCCGACCAGGAGATCTCGCTGCGGACGACCCTCGCGCGAGCGCTCATGGCGACCAAGGGGCTCACGCCTGAGGTCGAAGCGGCGTTCGCGAGCACCGTGGAGCTGTTCGAGCGCGGGGGCGACGTGCACCAGCAGTACTCGGTGCTCCGGGGTCTCGCGAGCCTCTATCTCTTCCGCGCCCAGCTCGACCGATCGGGCGATCTCGGCCGGCAGATCCTGACCCTGGGGGAGCGCCAGGATGACGCGGGCATGCTCATCGATGGGCACCTGCTGGTGGGTACGACGCTCATGACCGCCGACGAGCTGCGCGCTGGACTCGACGAGTTCGACCAGGCGATCGCGCTCTTCCCCGCTCAACGGCACCGGCCGTGGACCGCGAAGATCAGGAACGATCCACGGGTCTCGTGCCTGACCACGTCCGGGTTCACGCTGTGGATGCTGGGCTATCCGGATCAGGCCGCCGACCGCGCGGAAGCGGCCCTCGCGCTGGCCGCCGAGCTGCAGCACCCGTTCACCACTGCCTACGCGCGTTTTCATGCTGGCATGCTGCGCCTCTGGCGACACGACTCGCAGATCTCGCAGGACATCGCGGTCGGCCTGTGCGAGCTGGCGGCCGCGCACGAGTTCCGCATCTGGACAGCCGCCGGGAGCTGTCTGCTCGGAGCCGCCCAGGTCCAGCTCGGGCGTTTCGACGAAGGCCTGGCCAACATCCGGAGGGGGATGGACCTTTACACCGAGCTGCAGTCGCCCCCCGTGTTCTGGCCGTTCCTGCTGTTCGTCGAGGCGACGGCCCACGTCCAGGCCGGCCGACCGGCCGACGGCACCCGGCCGCTCGACGCTGCGCTGCAGATCCTGGGGAGTGGCGAGGGTGTGTCGATCCTGCCCGAGCTGCACATCCTCAAGGGCGACCTCCTGGCTGGTATCGCCGATGCCGATGGGGGAGGCCCGTTGGCGGCCGAAGGTTGGTATCAGCGCGCGTTCGACCGTGCCGGTGAGCTCGATGCCCGGACCGCGCGTCTCCGGGCAGCGACCCGGCTGGCCAGACTCCGGCTGGCCGACGACGACCCCGTGGCCGCGGCAGACACGCTGCGCCCGATCTACGACACGTTCACCGAGGGTTTCGGAACGGCCGACCTGGTCGCGGCGCGCCAGCTCCTGGCCGACCTGGGCCACAGGGTCTGACCGCCACCGACCCATTCACGCGCTTCCCAACGCGCTCCGCCCGCCACCCAGCAGGGACGACCGTGGCGGCTGGACCGAGCACACTGTCGGATCCCCGGGACCCATGATGCCCGTCCCGATCGTGGTTCATGCCAGTCGGCACTGGATTCGTCGGGCGGCGGCGCGGATCATGGGCTTGTGCCCAGGACGGGCCGTGCTCCCACCGGGCTATCCGAGCGAGGTGGATGCGCCTCCAAGGCCGGCCCGATCGGCCTCCGCGTCATGGAGCGACGCTACGCGGGTCCACCGTGTCAAACCAGCGGTTCGAACCGCGCGGTGAAGTGGCGCAGCGCCGGTGGCTCGCTCACGATGCGGTAGCCGCGCAGCTCCGCGGCACGAGCGGCGACCCGACCCACGACCTCGATCACATAGTCGACATGGCTCTGGGTGTACGTCCGGCGGGGGATGGCCAGGCGCACCAGCTCCATCGGGCCGGGTGACTCCGTGCCATCGGGGTGTCGCCCGAACATCACCGAGCCGATCTCGCAGCCGCGGATGCCACCCTCCACGTACAGCGCACAAGCGAGCGCCTGCCCCGGGTATCGCAGCGGCGGGATGTGCGGCAGCAGCTCCTTCGCGTCCAGGTAGACCGCGTGCCCACCGATCGGACGCACGACCGGCACGCCCGCCGCGAACACGGCCTCGCCCAGGTACTCCGTGGAGCGGATGCGGTAGTGCAGGTAGTCCTCGCCGACGACCTCCGCCAGCCCCTGGGCGATGGCCTCGAGATCCTCCCGGCAAGACCCCCGTAGGTCGGGAAGCCCTCGGTCAGGATGAGGCTGGTGCGGCATCGCTCCGCGAGGTCGTCATCATCCATGGCGAGCCAGCCACCGATATTCGCGAGGCCATCCTTCTTGGCGCTCATGGTCATGCCATCCGCCAGGGCGGCCATCTCACGCACGATGTCGGGGATCGTCCGGTCGTCGTATCCCGGCTCGCGCTGCTTGATGAACCAGGCGTTCTCGGCGAACCGGCATGCGTCGAGGAACAGGGGCAGTCCGTGGCGGTCGCACACCGCGCGCACCGCCCTGAGGTTGGCGAGCGAGACCGGCTGGCCGCCCATGGAGTTGTTGGTCACGGTCATCATCACGACCGGGATGCTCTCGACACCCCGCTCCTCGATGAGGCGCTCCAGCGCGGCGACGTCCATATCGCCCTTGAACGGGAGCAGCTCGCCGGGCAGGTGGGCCGGCGTGAGGTCGACCGCTGCGGCACCGGTCGACTCGACGTTCGCCCGCGTAGTGTCGAAATGCGCGTTGGAAGGGACGGTCTTGCCGGGAGCGCCGATGACCGAGAACAGGATCCGCTCCGCGGCCCGCCCCTGGTGGGTGGGGATGATGTGCCGGAACGGGAACAGGTCGTGGACGGCGTCCCTGAAGCGGAACCAGGACGGCGAGCCGGCGTACGACTCGTCACCGTGCTGGATGGCTGCCCACTGGTCGCGGCTCATCGCGCCGGTCCCGGAATCGGTGAGCAGGTCGATGATCACGTCCTCCGCGTGGAGGTCGAACAGGTTGTATCCCGACCGTGCCAGGTTGGCCGCGCGCTCCTCGCGGGTGGACATGCGGATGGGCTCGACGGAGTGGATCCGGAAGGGCTCGATGATGGTGCGGAAGCCGTCCATGCCGGGAGGATAGGGGGCTGGGCCGGAGCGTGGCGCGGGCCGAACGGCACGTATGCCCTCAGGACGCCGCCGCGGTCCCGTGGCACACCTTCCACTTGCGGCCGCTGCCGCAGGTGCAGGCATCGTTCCGGCCGCGATGCGCGTCCTCGCCGGCGTAGTCGGCCATGAGCTCGCTCGGCGCCCGGCCCGCCCGCAGCAGGTCGCACATCTGGCGCATCACCGGGCCGATGTGCCCGAAGAACGAGGTGTAGCTGGGGCAGAGGTAGTGCTGTCCCGGCTCACCGTCGACCGACATCGCGAAGCGGTCCTTGGGGCAACCGCCGTTGCAGGCGAACCGGACATCGCAGCCGAGGCACTGGCGGGTGAGCGTATCGTGTTTGTCCCGGCCGAACTTGAGCTGCTCGGGTGAGCGGACCATGTCGAGCATCGGCAGCTCCCGGATGTTGCCCAGCTTGAAGCGGGGCTCCACGAAGTGGTCGCAGGAGTAGACATCGCCGTTGTGCTCGACCGCGATCTGCGTCCCGCAGGTCTCGGCGTGGACGCACATGCCCCCACCTTCGCCGTACCAGTTGGCGAGCGCGGTATCGAACATCTGGACGTACACCGTGCCGATGTCCCGCCGTACCCAGTCCTCGAAGATGTCGATGTGGAAGCGGCCGTAGCCCTCGGGGCTGACCGTCCGGTCGGTCACGAGGCTGCCGTCGAGGACGTACAGCGGTCGCAGCTTGCCCCGGTCCCCCCAGCCGGCGTTGGCGGCCTCGAGCGTCTCGGGCGTGGCCCGTTCCACGATGGGGATGAACTGCATGAACGCGGCACCACAGTCGTCGCGCAGGAAGCGGTAGACCTCGCGACCCCGGTGCTCGCTCGCGGCGTGGACCGTGGTCAGGACGTTGAAGTCGACGTTGTGGCGGCGCAGCACGTCGAGGCCACGCATGACCCGGTCGAAGGTGCCCCTGCCGCCCTTGTCCAGGCGGTAGGCGTCGTGGATGTCCCGCGGGCCATCGATGGAGATGCCCACCAGGAAGTGGTGCTCGGCGAGGAAGGCGCCCCATTCGTCGGTCAGCAGGGTGCCGTTGGTCTGGAGCGTGTTGAGCACCTGCTGGCCAGGCCGCTTGTAGCGTTCGACGAGCTCGACCGAGCGTCGGAAGAAGTCGAGGCCCATGAGCGTCGGCTCACCGCCCTGCCACGCGACGATGACCTCGGGTGCGTTGCGATGGCCCTCCAGGAGCTGTCGCACGTACAGCTCCTGGAGCTCCTCGGCCATCCGGAAGCGGCTGCCCGGGTAGAGCATCTCCTTGGACAGGAAGAAGCAATAGTCGCAGTCGAGGTTGCAGGTCGCGCCGGACGGCTTGGCCATCGCGTGGAAGGCGCGAGGCGCCCATTCGGGGAGGAGGGAGGCGACGGGCGGGGGCGGCAGCGGCTGGTCCATGAGCATGGCCATCATGCACGGATGGGTCATACCCTGTGCGCATGACTGACCAGGTCCGGGTCGTCCTCGAGATCGGCAAGGGGCGCAGGGTCGTGGCCGGGGCGCTCGACTGGCCTGGCCTCGACCGTTGGGGCACGTCGGACGAGACGGCTATCGCCAAGCTCGTGTCGTACCTGCCGCGGTACGCCGGCGTGGCGGCACGGGCCGGCCTGGGCGCAGACTTCGACCGGTCGCGCGGCCCGGAGGTCATCGAGCGCGTCCCCGGGTCGAGCTCGACCGACTTCTGGGGCATCGCGCACGTCCCGTCCGAGACGGAGCGCGAGGTCCTCGCCGAGGCGGAGCTGGAGCGGCGCCTGGGGATCCTGTGCGCCTGCTGGTCCTGGTTCGATGAGGTCGCGGCACGAGTGTCCGCCGATCTCCGACCGCAGCCGCGCGGTGGCGGTCGGACCCGGGACGAGATCATCCGCCACACCTATGTCACGGAACCCGACCAGCTCTCCCGCAAGGTCGAGGTGCGGACGCCGCGCGAGGTCGTGCTCACGTCCGATGGCCTCGCCGCGCACCGGGAGGCATACCTCGATGCCATCCGCGCCTACAACGCGGCGGGCCAGCCGGCGCGGACGTGGCCCATCCAGTTCCTTATCCGGCGCAGCGCGCACCACGTCATGGATCACGCGTGGGAGATGGAAGACCGGGACCTCACACCCTGATCGTGGGGTCGTGGCTGCGTCTGGATCAGCCTGCGGCGGCTTCGAAGGCCTCCACGTTCGGCCAGCTCGAGTCGCATGCCTCGCACACGATCTCCGGCGGCACGTGGGGATCCATGTCACCCATGGCGTAGAGGTCGAGCCACGGCTGGACGCCCTGGACGTCGACCCTCGGCGGCGCCACGGCCCGCAGGCGATGCGCTCCGCAGACCGGGCAGGCCCGCTCGCTACGTGGTGTTCCATCGGCCTCCGGCTCGGCTGTCGGCATCGTCTCCTCCTCCGGCGCGGCTGTCGCCCGTGCCGGTAGTGATGGTGCCACCAGCAGGACCCCGCACAGCAGGAAGAACCACGGCGTCACCAGGCCGATGACGAACACGAAGATCGTGGCCCGCGGCGCCCGGAGCATGCTCCAGCCACCGATCGCGCCGGTGACGACGCCGACGGCCACGGAGGTCAGCGGTCGCAGCCACAGATCCGGCGAGCCATGGTCGCCGGTGTCGGCCGTGAAGAGTCGTGCCCACACCGTGCCCAACACCCCGAACCCGATCGCCACGAAGGCCGCCCCGATCCAGCGCAGCCGCACCGACGGCGATGCCTCCACTCGCGACGCCATGATCGACAGCCTACCGGGTCTGGTCGATCCGACGAAGATAGGGTCGTGCCCGAGCGACCGCCCATGACCGGACTGGTGGTTCGCCGTGCCGCCACCAACGAGCTCACTGATGCGCAGATCGAGGCGATCAGATCGCTCATGTGGGCCGCGTTCGCGGACGACGAGGAGGGCGAGTTCTCGGAGGAGGACTGGGCCCACTCGATCGGCGGCGTCCATCTCCTGCTCGAGGTGGATGGCGCGATCATCGCGCACGCGTCGGTGGTCGAGCGGATCCTGGAGATCGACGGTCGCCCGCTGCGGACCGGCTACGTCGAGGCGGTCGCCACGCGGCCCGGCCGGGAGGGCAGGGGCTACGGGTCGGCGGTCATGGCTGCCGCGGGTGACGTCATCCGGCAGGGCTTCCAGCTGGGTGCCCTGGGCACCGGCCGCTTCACGTTCTATGAGCGCCTGGGCTGGGAGTGCTGGGACGGCCCGTCCGGTGTCCGGACCCCCGAGGGGCTGGTGGCCACCCCCGACGATGACGGCTGGATCATGATCCTGCGCACTGCCACGACCGGCGACCTCCGGCCATCGGCGTCCATCAGCTGCGACTGGCGACCCGGCGATGTCTGGTAGGCCGGCGTCGACGCCTGACGCCGCGCAGACCTACTACGAGATCCTGGGCATCAGCGAGGATGCGCCGCCCGACGAGATCGCCTCGGCACGCCGGAGCATGCTCAAGGCCGTCCATCCTGATCTGGCGACGGATGAGGCCGATCGACTCGATCGGGAGCAGCTCTCCCGGACCGTGAATGATATCTGCGACACGCTGCTCGACCCCATCGCCCGCTACGACTATGACCGAAGCCTCGCCCGGGCTCGCCGGCAGCCGGGCGGTGCTGCGGCGCCGGACCACGCGGCGACCCCGGCGGCGGACGACGGGTCAGACCTGGGCGACGACGGGCCCTGGGATGTCGACATGGCGGACGAGGACGACCATGCGGATGCCGGCCACCCGCTGGTGGAGCGGCTCCCGGCGCTCGCAAGACTGGAGCCATGGCTGACCTGGCCCGTCGCGGGCCTCGCGTTCGTCATGTTCTGCGTCGCGGTCTACCTCTATGACGCCGTGGGCGGCCAGGTGCTCGACACCATCGGCCTCCACTTCGGCAGGTTCGGCTCGCTCGGCGTGGTCATCCTGCTCACGGTCGTGCTCGTCACCGCCTGTCTTGGCCTCGCGCGGCTGCTTCGCCAGCTGCGCGGTCGCGCCGGGTCCGGATGAGCGTGCCGGAGCGTCAGGGCGTGACCTCCACCCGGACGGTGGCCGAGAGCGCCCGTGGCGTGCCGCTGCAATCACCGCCCTCGACGAAGTCGACGTAGGCCGTGATGTCCCACGTCCCCGCCGGCAGGCGCACGATCGGATCGGTGAAGAACCCCCGATAGAAGGCCGCATCGGGATCCTCCGCTCCCCAGCCGCCCGATCTGACGATCGCCGAGCTCAGCGGGACGCCTGACTGGAGCAACCGCCTGACGCAGTCGCTGGTCATGGCCGGTCCGATCGCTCGCGTCCCACCGACCTCCGAGAAGCCGAAGCTGAAGAGGCCGCCACCCGACGAGCCGACGTCCTGGGTGCCGTCCATGAGCGTCTCGAACACAGCGATGCCATCGATGGCGTCATCCGTGCTCCAGGTCGTGCGGGGCAGGGTGAAGCGCAATCGGTAGGGTCCGAGCGTTTCCTGGGCCGTGACCAGACCCGACGGACCGGGCACCATCGTGGATATCGGCTGCGGGCTCGGCTCCACGACTGCAGGGCTCGGCTGCTCGACCGGCGATGGGCTCTGCGCGGATGCCACCGGCATGCCGGCCACGACGATGGGCAGGGCGGCAGCGACGACCGGGGCGGAGAGGCCGAACGTACGAATGCGCATCCGAGACGCTCCTGTCAGCAGTCGCCGCGCTGCTTGCCGCGCTCGTGGTAGCCAGCCTGGGTTCAGCTCGGGAAGGTCACCGCGATCTCGCAGCCCTTGAGCTTCTTCTTGAACGCGAGCTGCACGTCGATGGTCGTCACCGCGGGATCGGCGCTGACGATCATGATCGATGCGCAGCTCGAGACCCGGCCCGTCTTGACATCAGCGCTGGTCGTGGCCGACGGCTGGACCCATGCGGATGCCTCGACCAGGTAGGTGCCTGGGGCGAGGTTGGTGGGCATGGGTGTCGTCGGAGTGAGCGACCTCCCGATACCGGCCACCAGCTGGGTCGTCATGTCGCCCGCCAGGGCGAGCGGGTCGATGATGGTCAGGTACCAGGTGCAGACCGTGTCGGCCTTGCACGCCCGCCGGTTGGTCGCGCCGAAGGTGAGTGCAGGCCCGACGACGAGGGAGGCGACCGGGCTGGACAGCGGGCTGGCTGCCGGCGACGTGAGCGGCGACGCTACCGGGGTGACGGGGCTGGCAACGGGCGACTGGGCGGCAACGGTGCCACCGATGAGCAGGACGGCAAGGACGCTGGCGATGACGACGCGCATGAGCAGGACCTCCTGACGCCGGGTGTCGGATGGTGCCCGGCGGCACCGCCAGTCTAGTCAGGCAGGCCCGATGGTGATCGCGGGGCGCTCCTGGCCAGCAACCCCGCACGTGGCACGTATCCTTTGGTCATGTGCCGAAACATCACCGAGCTTCGCGGGCTGGAGCCCGTCGCGACCACCGAGGAGATCGAGGCGGCAGCCCGTCAGTTCGTCCGCAAGGTGAGCGGCATCCATTCCCTCACCGACAGCAATCGCGAGGCGTTCGAGGCGGCGGTGGCCGAGGTGGCGCATGCCACCGGCCACCTGCTGGCGGACCTGCCGCCGCGCAAGCAGCCGCCCACGACCGTACCGCCGCTCCGCCGACCCGAGGTGCGGGCACGCATCGCGGCGCGTGAGGCGGCCCGGGCCGCGGCCAGGTAGGGCGCGAGCGACGGGCGCGCACGACGGACCGCGGCGGAGCATCCGGCCATCGGCTCAGCCCGGGACCGGCGAACTCCGGACGCGCTCCAGGACGTCTGCCAGGCGCGCAGAGGCGACTCCGATGCAGAGGTCCGCAGCTCCGTAGTAGAGGTTGAGCCGGTCGCCAGCCGCATCGAGCGTCCACCCGCAGGGGAAGACGACGCGGCCGACGTCGCCCGCCAGCTCGTACGGCTCGATGGGCCCGAAGACCCATTCGTCGGTCCGATGCAGCACGATCCGGGGATCGGCGAGGTCGAGCAACACCAGCCCGACCCGATAGATCGGTCCGTCGCCGGTGGCATGGACGCCGTGATACATGACCAGCCATCCTTCGGCGGTCTCGAGCGGCGGGGGACCCAGCCCGATCTTGCCCGCGTCCCACCAGGCGCCATCGCGCGCCTCCAGCAGCAGGGTGTGGTCGCCCCAGTGACGGAGGTCGGGCGAGTAGGAGATCCACATATGGGCGCCACCACGCAACGGCGATGGCCGATGGATCATCGCCCAGCGGCCGTCGAAACGGCTGGGAAAGAGGGCCGCGTCCTTGTCCTCCGGCGGCATGACCGGACCCATCCGCTCGACCGTCCGGAAGTCGCGGGTCATCGCCAGCGACACGAGCGGCCCCCGACGACTGTAGGCGGTGTACAGGATCGCCCATTCCTCGCGTTCCGGCAGCCAGGTGAGGCGGGGATCCTCACAGCCCCAGATCTCTTCCGGATAGCGCTCGACATCGGACCGGAGCAGCACGCTGTCGTCGAATCGCCAGTCGGTGACGCCGTCCCTGCTGCGGGCGACCTGGAGGTGCGAGATGCCCCGCATGTCCTCCACGCGGGCCAGCAGGATGGTCTCGTCGCCCACGCGTGCCGCAGCGGGGTTGAAGATCGAGTTCGCCGCGTAGGGCACGTCGGCCGCCAACAGGATCGGGTTGTGAGTCGATCGCTCGAACAGCATCGCGTCGTGGATGCGGGTCATCGTACGTATGCCATGGCCATCGAACGCGGGCTCGCGTGCGGTCGCGGTCGGTCGGTCGTGATCGCACGCATGTGCTCCAGGGCCACCAGCCACATGAGGGTCGACTCCGCTCCCTGGTTGAGGTTGACGCCCTCGCGCATCAGGCCATCGAAGCAGCCGCCCCGTTCGGCATCGGCGACCGGGATGCCCAGGTCATTCTGACCCAGGAACCAGCCATACGCCCGATACATCACCATGCGCCATCGGTCGTCACCGGTAGCCTGCAACGCGGCCTCGGCGGCGAGCATGAGGGTGGTGGCCTCGATGGGTTGCTGGTCGAACCGGGAGCGGGCGCCACCCGATGCCCACCAGCCATTGCCGATGGGGGAGAGGTGACCGTCCGGGGCGGTCTGGGCGGCGATGAGCCACTCCAGGGCACCGATGCCGGCCTGGACCATGCGCGCATCGGCGCGATGCCGACCCGCCACGATGAGCGCCCGACACGGCAGCCCGTTCTCATAGGTCACCCGGGACTCCGGCCACGGCCATTCGGACCCGATGGTCGGCTCGAATGCAGCCCAGAGCCGGTCCGCCATCCGAGCGAAGGTCCGCTCTGCTACACCCCGTGAGCCGCCCCGGATGGCGGCCTCGCAGCCGAGCACCACCGAGGAGACGGCCCGCAGGGCGCGGATCGCCCGGGTCGCAGGCAGCGCCCGCTCGAACAGCGTGGCTGCCTCGGCGACGAAGGCCGCACCCGGCGCGGTCGCGATCGCATCCCCCAGCGCATGGATGGCACGGCCCTGGCAGTCCTCGGATGCGGTCTCGGCGAGCCAGGAGCCATCAGCACGCCGGAAGTTGCGGAACCGCCCCGTCCGCTCGTCGAAGGCCTCCGACAGGAACGCCAGATTCCTGTGGGCGCTGGGCTCCAGGACGACCCAACCGAGCTGGCGCGCGTGAAGCAGGTCGACCTGGAGCGCTCGGGCGACATCGTCGACGCAGTACCCGTGATCGGGGTCGGGGGTCGAGCCGGCAGCGTGCTGCATGATGCCCGTACCGTCGCTGAGCACCTCGAGATGGGTCCGGTCGACGCGCGGGAGCGGCAGCTCAGACAACGGATGCCACCATCTGCCGGGGCGCGACCAGGGCTGGGGTGACGCCGGCGACGCGCGCGAACACCCGTCGATACCCGTCGCCGACCTCGGACCAGATCATCCGGCGGCTATGGTCGTAGGCCCGTTGGCCGACGGTCCGCCGCAGGTCGTCATCCGACAGCAGTGCGTCGAGCGCCTCGGCGAGCGCCGCCGGCGAAGCCGGCGGCACCAGGACGCCCCGGCCGTTGGCCAACAGCTCGGCGGCATACGTGTACGGGGTCGAGACGATGGCCCGGCCGGCACCCATCGCGTACGACATCGTCCCGGACACGATCTGGTCCATGTTGGGATACGGGGTCACGAACACGTCGGCCGATTCCAGCCACCGGGTCAGCTCGAGACGGCTGACGAAGCGGTCCACGAACCGCACGTGGCCAGACATGCCCAACCGATCGACGCGCTCGGTCAACGACATGCGATACGCCTCACCGTCCCGGCGTACCAGGTCCGGATGCGTCGCCCCGACGATGACATAACAGACCGCCGGGTGGCGGGCGACCAGGGCTGGCAAGGCATCGATGGCCAGCTCGTAGCCCTTGCCAGGCCCCAGCAACCCGAAGCTCAGGATGACGTCGCGACCGGCGAGGCCGAGCGCGGGCTTCATCGACGCGGCGTCGACGATCGGCAGGTCCGGCACGCCGTGCGGGATGATGTCCAGCCGTGTCGGATCCACGCCGTATGCGTCCGTCAGCAGGGTCGCCGCGGATCGGGACATGACCACGGTGGCGCTCACCGCCCGCACGAGCTCGGCCAGGATCGCCCGCTGGTTGGGCGTCGGATCGCGGAGCACCGTGTGAAGGGTCGCGACCGCCGGTACCTCGAGTGCCCGGACGAAGTCGAGCACCGCCGCTCCGTCACTGCCACCCCAGATGCCGTACTCGTGCTGGATGGAGACGACGTCGACGCAGCCGCTCAGCGCTCTCGCGACGCGGAGATAGTCGGCCGGCACATCGCGCTCGATGCGGTGATGGACCTCGGAGGGGTAACGGAGCGCTTCGGTCGAGGGATGCAGCGCGACGACCTCGCGGTCGCCGGTCGCGCGACCGAGGTCAGCCGTGAAGGTGGCGATGCCACAGCGACGCGGCGGGTAGGTGGCGACGAAGGCCGTGCGTGTCATGGCGTGCTCCTGATCGATGCGGTCCCTTCGGGGCTCGGGCGCAGGCAGACGCAGCGACGCTGGATGGGTCGTGCCGAGGCTGCTCGCCGAGCGGATGTGATGATCGCCCGTCCGAGGACGGGCGATCAGTGGGCCAGGTCAGGCGGCGCGGACCTGGCCGGCTCGAGGGCCCTTGGGGCTCGCCTCGATCTCGAACGTCACCCGCTCGCCGCCGGTGAGGCGGTCGAAGTCGAGCGTCGAGTCGAGCGAGTTGCGATGGAAGAAGTACTCCTTCGTGTCCTCGGCGGCGATGAAGCCGAAGCCGCGATCGGCGACGACCTTCTTGATGGTACCGGTGGTCATGATGACCTCCACGCTTCACGAACAAGGAACAGCAGAGCGCACGGTCCGTTCGAGAAGGGGGTCGACCACGCGGAGCATCGCCATGAGAGACGGCGAGCCCAAACAATAGCACAGATGTTCGACCCGTGCCCATCGAATGTCGTCGCCCGTGAGGCGGCCTGGGCGCGCGGAGGCTCACGCGAGCCGCGGCCGGTCAGCCAGCCGCGTCGTCCGGATCGGCGCGGTCCTCGGTCCGCCGCCCGTCCTTGAGCCGCTCGTCGGCTTCGCGGCCACGCTTGGCGATGACGTCGGGGAGCACGGTCTTGGTGGAGCGGCCGGTCACCTGCATGCCTCGGCGGCGCTTGGCCTCGCGTCGTTCGCGGGCAACAGCATGCGAGTCGGGCTGGTCGTCCTGGGGATCCACCACACGATGTTCGAGGGCCTCGACCAGCGCGTCAAACCACCCCGCTCAGCGACTGGCGAAGCGCTCGACCTCGGCGAGGCAGACGCTGCCGAACTCGGACACCGGCACCGTGGCGTCCGACGATCCCCGGGCGGCTGACTGGAAGTTCGGTTCGCGGACGCTCACGTGGATCTCGAAGCGGGTGCTGTCCGCGCGTGGGTAGCGAAGCGCCACCTCGACCCCCTTGACGTTGGGCCATCGGGTGAGGGTATGACCGACCGTGTTCGCCGCCGGATCCTCGGGGGAGGGGCGGTAGACGAACTCGTGGATGCCCAGGTTGGTGGCGACGAGCAGCCGGTCCGCGCCGCCGAACTCCTGGAATGCTGCGAGCTCGTTGGCGCCCAGCAACCGCAGCGTCTGTCGGGCGCGTGCCCGGAGGTGCTCGGAATCGGCCGCGAGCTGAGCATCCGGGTAGTCGATGGTGTCGATCGTCGCCACGTTGGGCCTCCGAATTGGGTCTGGGGCGACCCGTCATCCGGAGCCTATCCCGTCGAGGGCGTTCGTCCTCCCCTGACCTTTGCCGCGCCCGCGGTGGGCCGGCGACCCAGCCGGCGCAGCCCGGATGAGCACGGATCACGGCCTCGTGCAGGCCGCAGGACCCAGCAGCCGACCCGAGGCATCGAGGCCGAAGCGCAACGGGAAGACCGCGCCCTCACACGCGGCCTGGCCCGTCCGGGGCGCATCGGTGGGCGTCCGTGGCCAGGTGTATGGGGTCGTGCCGGTGAACGGCGCGTCGCCAGTGAGCGCATCGGCGACACCGGCACCCTCCGTGCCAGGCAGCCAGGACGCGACCACGGCATCTGCGACCGGCAGGACCTGGTCGAGGATGACCGGCCGTCCGGAGAGGATGACCACGACCAGCCGGTCGACCTTCGTGCGCATCTGCTGGAGCAGGTCGCCGCCGCCGACGGCGAGGGTCCGGCTATCGCCCTTGCCCTCGGCATAGGGCGGCTCGGCAAGAACGACGATGCCCACGTCCTTGTGCCCGACGTCCGGGAGCTGCCGGGGTCCAGCGTATGTGAGCCGATCGCCGAGGCGTGCCTGGAGTGCCTCGCGGATGGTCGTGCCTGGCGTGATGTCGCCAGGGGCGCCCTGCCAGGTGATGGTCCAGCCGCCGGACTGGATGCCGATGTCGTCCGCGCCGGGCCCCGTGAGCAGCACCGAGTCCATCGGACGGATGGGCAGCACATCGGGCGCCGTCGACAGCAGCACCTGTGACTCCGCGACCGCCTGGCGCGCGAGCGCCCGATGATCCGCAGCGCCGACGACGGCCTCGCTCCCGGCTGGTGGCATCGGATGCTCGAAGAGGCCCAGCTCGAACTTGACGCGCAGGATGCGCAGCACCGCATCATCGACGCGCGATGGCTCGATGGTGCCAGCCGCCAGGCCTGCCCGGACCGCGTCCTGGAACCGCGGCCCGTCGTAGGGGACCATGACCATGTCGATACCCGCGTCGATGGCCTTGGCGACCGCGGTCGGGTAGTCGGGGTCGACCTGGTCGACCGCGCCCCAATCGGATACGACGAAGCCGGTGAAGCCCAGTTCCTCCTTGAGCACGTCCGTCAGCAGATGCTTGTCGCCGTGGACCTTGCCGTCCCGAGTGCTCGAGAAAGAGGCCATGACGATGCGCACCCCCGCGTCGACGGCGGCCCTGTACGGCGGCAGATGGATGGCCCGCAGGGTCGCCTCATCGACATCGGTGACCCCCTGGTCCAGCAGGTAGGTGTCGGTCGTCGATGACCCGAAGCTCGTGCCGCCATCGCCCAGGAAATGCTTGGCGGTGGCGGCCACGGCGTCCGTGGCGGTCAGGCTCGCGCCCTGGAGCCCGCGGATGAGCGCCGATGCGAGCGCGCTCACCTGTCCCGGGTCCTCGCCGAAGCCCTCGTAGGTCCGGCCCCAGCGGACGTCCTGCGGCACCGCGACCACGGGTCCGAAGTCCCAGCGGATGCCGGTCGCCGCCACCTCCTCGGCCGTGGCACGTCCGATCCGCTCGATCAGTGCGGCATCGCCGGTGGCCCCAAGGCCGACGGCGTGGGGGAAGATCGTGGCGCCCTTGACGTTGTTGTGGCCGTGGACGGCATCGACCCCGTACAGCATCGGGATGCCCAGGCGGGTGCTGAGAGCGCCCCCCTGGAATCCCTCGACCATCCGGTACCAGCTCGAGGCGTCGTCGCTCCGGGGCGGCGCGCCACCACCGCCACTGAGCACCGAACCGAGGAGCAGGTAGGCGACGCCAGTCGGACCCACGGAACCCTGCTCCAGCTGCGTCATCTGGCCGATCTTCTCGTCCGTGGTCATCACGCCGAGCAGGGCGCGAGCGCGCTCGTCGGGCGAGCGGGCCGCATCCATCCAGGTGGCGACCGCGCTGGGGTCGGGTATGGGGATGGGGCTGGGGCGGGGCGTGGCCACGAGGCTCGGCGTTGGTGCGGCAGCAAGGCCCTGGGTGGGCGCGGTCGCGCTCGGATCCGCCGCGGTCGTGGGTCCCGTGAGGCCGCCTGCGATACCGAGCAGCGCCGCGATCGTCAGGGCCGTCGCGAGCGTTCGCGGGAGTTGGCGTCGAGAAGCCCGAGCGCTGACCATCCGCCGACGATACGCCCCGCGGGACCCGCCTGCCGGGTGCGTCCGAGCACTGTCAGGCGCGCAGGATCGGCCGCGTGAGGCAGGTCGGCCCGCCACTGCCATTGATGCCGATCTCGCTCGCCGCATACGTGTGGACCTCGCAGCCCGCCGCGCGCAGCAGGCCTTCGGTCACCGGATTACCGGCCGCCAGCACCAGCACTCCGGGGCGCACCGCCAGGACGTTGCAGCCGAGCGTCGGGAACTCGTCTGCGGGCACGGACAGGAGCCGGATACCAAGGTCGCGCAGGAGCTCGTACAGCCCTGCCGGCAGCAGCGGCAGGAACACGACGGCCAGGTCGTCCGCGACCGGCGAGATGACGCTCAGGAGGTGCAGGCATTCGTCGGGTCCGTCACCGTACGCCACGTCGAAGATGCGGACGTCGCCACCGACCAGCGCGGCGAGCTGGTCCGATCCCGTCCGGTTGGTGCGCAGCGACCGCCCGACGCAGAACAGGTCCGGGCGGAGCCAGAACGTATCGCCGCCATCGACGGTGCCCGGCGTCTCGATACGGCCACGGGTGGGGATGCCACGCGCGGTCGTCCACGCTTCGAGCGCCAGCTCCTCACCCACCCGGTTCGGCTTGCCGGAGTGGAGCGGGATCGCGCCACGGTCCGTGACGAGCAGCGGGTCGAAGGTATAGACGAGGTCCGGGCTGGTGGTCTCCGTCGCCAGCTCGTGGACCCGCGGGCCCAGGCTGGTCAACAGTCCCACGAAGGCGTCGTGCTCGCGCTGTGCGGTCACGAGGTCCACCGCGTGGCGGAACCCGTGCTGCGGGTCCTCGAAAGCGCGACCAAAGGCAGCCCCCGGACGCTTCACCAGCACGTCCAGCAACGGTGCCGTCATCGACTGAGCGCCGAAGGCGCGCTGGGGTGCCGGTCGCGCGGGTGCCGCTCGGTCGCTCACAGCACGGCCTGCAGGAAGCGACGCGTGCGATCCTGCTGCGGGTCTCCGAAGAAGGCCCCGGGCTCGGCGTCCTCGATGATCTCGCCGCCGTCCATCATGATCACGCGGTCGGCGACGCGTCGCGCGAAGCCGACCTCGTGGGTCACCACGACCATGGTCATCCCCTCGCTGGCGAGCTCTTCCATGACCGCCAGGACCTCTCCCACCAGCTCCGGGTCGAGGGCCGACGTGGGCTCGTCGAACAGCATCACCTTGGGGTTCATGACCAGCGCCCGCGCGATGGCGACACGCTGTTGCTGGCCGCCCGACAGCTCCGAGGGGTAGAAGCCCGTGCGCTCGCCGAGGCCGACTCGGCCCAGCATCGCGGCGGCGATCTCGGTCGCCTCGGCCCGGCCCCGTCCGCGGACGTCCGTGAGGCCGATCATGACGTTGCCGAGCGCAGTGAGATGCGGGAACAGGTTGAAGCGCTGGAACACCATCCCGATCTCCGAGCGCTGGCGTGCCAGCTGCCGCTCCGACAGGGACTCGGTCCGGCCGCCCCGTCCCTCGCGGCTGCCGACGCGCTGGCCCTCCAGGCGCACCTCTCCGGCATCGAGCGGCTCCAGCAGCGCCAGGCAGCGGAGCATCGTGCTCTTGCCCGAGCCCGACGGCCCAAGCACCGCCTTGACATCGCCGCGGTGGACACCCAGCGACACCCCGCGCAGCACCTCGGTCCGGCCGTACCGCTTGCGGATGTCGCGGGCCTCGAGGATGTACTCCGACGTCGCGGGTTCGTCCGCGGCCACGGGCTCATGCAGCAGCGCGGCGTCCAGCAGATGCCCGACCGGCGGGGTGGGGTCGCCGCTCATCGCATCATCCCCTGTCGCCAGCGAGCAAGCCCGCCCGTGGGCGCGCGCGACGTCCAGACATAGCGCTTCTCCAGCTGCGACTGGATGACCATGAAGATGCTCACGATGACCAGGAAGTAGACGGCGACCGCCGCATACCACTCGGCGAACCGGAACGTGGACGCGATGGCCAGCTGGGCATTGTTGAGCAGCTCCCGCAGCGAGATGATGTACGCGAGCGAGGTGATCTTCAGGAGCGTGATGAAGTCGTTGGAGATGGGCGGGATGATGACCCGCACCAGCTGCGGTGCGATGACCCGACGGAAGGTCCGGTACGGCGACAGGCCGAGCGCCCGCGCCGCCAGCTTCTGGCCATCGTCGATCGCGAGCAGGCCGCCACGCATGATCTCCGCAGCGTACGCGCCCTCGTTGAGCGAGAGCGCCAGGGTCGCGGCCATGAACGGTGTGAACCAGGTGCCCTTGAGCGCCGGGATGATCTGGGGCAGCGCATTCCAGACGAACAGCAGCTGCACCAGGGTCGGCACCGCACGGAAGACCCAGACGTAGCCCCAGGCCAGGGCACGCACCACCCGGAACCGGTTGTCCCGGGCGATCGCGACCAGGAGCCCGATGATCAGCCCGAATACGAACGAGACGACCGTGAGCACGATCGTGATCCAGGCACCCTGAACGAGCGACGGCGAGCTCAGCGCCGACAGGAAGATGGCCGGATCGAAGTTCACGACGTGCAGCCACCAGGCGCGGGAGGCATGACGTCGTCCGTCGCCGACGTCATGCCCGCTCGCGCTGGTCGGGCTACTTGGTGCTGGTGTCGAGGGTCGCCGGGTCGATGCCGTACTTGGCCGCGAGCGCGGGCAAGGTGCCATTCGCGTTCAGCGCCGCGATGGCCGCCGTGAGTGACGTGCCGAGGTCGGTGGCGCCCTTGGTGTAGTAGATACCGTAGACGTCCTTGGGCAGCGAGTAGGCCACCTCGTACAGGCCCGGGTACTGCGTCATCCATTCCTTGATGGCGGTGTCCGTCTCCCAGATGGCGTCGACGCGGCCGAGCACGATCTGCTGGTACTCGTCGGCGACCTTGGGGTACCCCTGCTTGACGATGGCAGCCTTGCCGGCGTCCGTGCATGCCTTGCTCTGGGTGTCGAGGCGACCCTCCACGACGCCACCGCTCTGGATGGACACGGTCAGGCCGCACAGGTCATCGAGGGTATGGATGCCCTTGGGGTTACCGGCGGGGACCATGATCTGCTGCCCAGTGGCCAGGTAGGGCACGGCGTCCCCCACCTCGAGCCGCTTGTCGCTGATGTAGAGGGCGGTCCACACGATGTCGCAACGACCGGCCCCCAGGTCGGGGATCAGGCTGTCGAACGCGGTGTTCTTGATCGCCAGCTCGACTCCCAGCGCCGCGGCCACGGCGCGCGCCCCATCGACGTCGAAGCCGATGGCCTGGTTCTCGTCGGTCACGTCCGAGGTGGGGAAGTACTCCATCGGCGGGTACTCGATGTCCACGCAGTCGGTGATCGTCCCGGGCGTGATCAGCGTGGTGGGCGCAGTCAGGCCCGCGACGGCCCCGAACGAGGGCACCGCGACTGGCGATGCGGCCGGTGCCGATGGACTCTGGGCCGCCGCACCGCCGGCCAGGACGGCCACCAGTGAGGCTCCCAGGGCAACGGATCGCAGGCTCGATGATGAACGATCCACGATCGCACTCTCCTCATATGTCCGGGCCAGTCGGCTGCGGCAGGCCCAACGGGCCTCGCACGGCAGGGGCCGCCACCGGCCCTTCACACCGCGGGTGATTGCACCATGATGGACACGGCAGCGCAAGAGCACGCCGGGATACGTCTCCGGACCGCTGCCGTGCAGGATGAGGAGGCCAGCGCTCATGGCACCCGACGGACGCTCGCCCATGAGTTCCCTCATGCGCCCGGCCGCACGCACGTTCTTCAACGCCCCCGTGTGTGACGATCTGGATGCGCTGGAGGCGAAGGTGGCATTCCTGGGTGTGCCCTGGGACGCCGGTGTCATCGTGCCCATGATCCGGTCCGGCGCCTCGGCGGGGCCTCGGCTGGTGCGCGATACCCGGACGCGCCTCAAGGACACCCTGCCCGACGGCAGCAGTGCGGGTTGGTTCGACATCGAGACGGAGCGACAGCACCTGCGGGGTGTCCGGCTGGCTGACTGTGGCGATGTGCTGGTGGGCGCGGGCGACACCGTGCTGAGCCACGACCGGATCACCGAGGCCTCACGACGGATCGCCGAGCGGGGCACGCTGCTCGCGGCCGTGGGCGGTGATCATTCGGTGAGCTTCCCGGTCGGTCGGGGCGTGGCGGACGTCTATGGCTCGGTCGATGTGGTGCACATCGATGCCCATTCGGACTTCGCGGACACCATCTACGGCTCGAAGCTGTCGCACGGCAGCCAGCTCCGTCGCCTGTACGAGCTGCCTACGACCGACCAGCTGGTCGCGCTTGGACTGCGCTCGGTCGATCGGGACCAGTACGACGACATGAAGCGCCTCGGGGTGGGGTTCGCGTCCACGATGGCGCTGCTCGACGAGGGGCCGGCCGCGGTCGTGGAACGGTTGGTGCGCCCCGGACGCGACCTGTATGTGTCCATCGACATCGACGTCCTCGATGGCGGCATCGTGCCCGGGACCACGCTGCCGGAGCCCGGTGGCATCGCGTTCCGGCAGCTGCGGGACCTGTTGGTGGCCATCGCCGGCCGTGGTCGGGTGGTGGGCTTCGACATCGTCGAGACCAGCGCGGCACAGGCGGACGTCAATACCGCGATGACCACCGCGTGGCTGATGGTCCACTTCCTGTCGGCGATCTTCCCCGGCAACACCTCGACACCCTGATGCCCGTGCCGTCGGCGGCTGGGGAGTCCGCTCTGCTGTTCGCCGGGGGCACGATCCTCACGATGGCCGGGCCTGGCCGGGCGGAGGCACTGGCAGTCCGAGGGGATCGGATCGTGGCCGTCGGGAGTCTGGCCGATTGCCGCGACATGGCGGGGCCACGCGCCCGTGAGGTCGAGCTGGCCGGTCGATGCCTGATGCCCGGCTTCGTGGATGCCCACTGTCATCCGCTCATGCTGGCCCAGACGAGCGAATGGCTGGATGCCTCACCGGAGGCAGCGCCGACGATCGACGCCCTCGTGGAGCTGCTCCGTGCGCGAGCGGCGGAGTTGCCACCGGGGACGTCGCTCATGGCCTACGGACACGACTACCGACGTATCCCGGAGTTTCGCCACCCCACCGCCAGTGACCTCGATCGCGCGGCGACCGATCGCGAGATCTACGTCATGAATGTGAGCGGCCATGGCGGTGTGCTCAACACGTTCGGGCTGACCGCCCATCACATCACGGCGGAGACCCCGGATATCGATGGCGGGCAGATCGGCCGTGACGCGCGTGGGGAGCCGGACGGTCTCGTCTGGGATGCCGCATGCGACCTGCTGACCGGGGACGACGGCGTCAAGGTCGGCCGGCACGGCCCCAACATCCATCTTCCGGAGTCCCCGTCCCGCCTGATGCGGCTCCTGGAGGCTGCACAGGCCACGTTCCTGCGTGCCGGGGTCACCACGGCGACCGACGCTCAGGTGACCCGCCGCGAGATGTCGACATACCTCCGGGCGCATGCGGCCGGCGGACTGCGGCTGCGCATCGAGATGCTCGTCCTGTCATCGCTGCTCGACGATGTCCTGCACCTGGGGATCGTCGAGCGGCTGGGCGACGACTGGTGTGCGATCGCGGGCATCAAGCTGTACGCCGACGGCGCCCTGGGCGCCGGCACGGCCTGGTTCCCCGAGGGGTATCCGGGGCAGCCGGACCAGACCGGCCAGCTGTACCACGAGCGGGCGGTCTACGCGTCGTTGGTGCAGCGAGCCCACGCCGCGGGCCTCCAGACGGCCACCCATGCCCAGTCACCGAGTGCCATCGGGATCGTGCTCGACGCGCTGTCCTCGGCGCAGCGTTCGGCTCCCCGCGATGATGCCCGCCACCGGATCGAGCACTGCGGGCTGCCCACCGATGCACAGATCGAGCGGATGGCACGCCTGGGTGTGGTGCCGGTCGTCCAGCCGGGGCATCACGAGGCCTACGGCGACGGCGTCATCCGCGCGGTCGGACCCGACCTCGGGCAGCGGTACAACCCCATCGGGGCATTCGTGCGGGCGGGCCTGCATGTGGCGCTCTCGTCCGACGCCCCGGTCTCGCCGCCGCAGCCCCTCCGCGCGGTGCGAGCCGCGGTCGATCGCCGCACCGTCAAGGGCACGCTGCTGGGTGGCCCGGAGCTACGCGTCGACGTGCTGACCGCCCTTCGGGCACACACGCTGGACGCGGCGTACGCGGTGCATCGAGAGCACGCCGTGGGATCGCTGGAGCCCGGCAAACTCGCGGATATCGTCGTGCTCACGGCGGATCCGCTGGCCGCCGACCTCGCTGCGCTCGATACCATGGCCGTCGAGGAGACGTGGGTCGGGGGCGTCCGACAGGTCTGATCGATGGGTCTCCGGGCTCGTCGTGTTCGGTGCCTCCGCCGTCCGTCAGCGTGACGGTTGGGCCTGGGGTAGCCGCAAGGCGGCTGCTCGAGTCGCGATGAGGCTGAAGCCAGCAGCACCCGGTCGTCGGTCTCATCGGGAGACGACTGCTTGCCCGGCCGCGCGGCGGACGGGAAGTGCCGCGACGGCAGCCCGAAGATGTGGAAGCAGGCGAGCACGTAGCGGATGCCGAGCGACTCCGCGACCGACCGCGCTCCGGCCGGCATCAGGCCGGTCGCGACCAGCACGTCACAGCCCTCGGCCGCCGCCGGAAGCGTCGCGAACCGCGCGGCGACGAGCTCCGCCGCGAGTCGGGATGCATCGTCCGCCGACGGTGCCTTCAACCTGGCCGCGACCGACCGCGTCCCAGGGGCCGAGCGGGATGAGCGTCACGCCCACCCGCGCGAGGAGCGCCGCGAACTCCTCATCCGGTGGCGCGCACATCCGGACCTCCGCACCGAGTCCGCGCAGCTGGAGCGCGAGTGCCGCGAGTGGTTCGATGTCCCCTCGCGAGCCCCACGACGATGGCAAGACACGCATGGCGTGGACCTCCGGATCCGTGGGTGCCTGCAGGGCCGCGGACACGGGCGCAGGTCAAGGTCGCCCTGCGCGGGTGTCCAGCCTCCTATGCGGCCGCACCGCCAAGGAGACACCAAGGACGACGCTTCCTGTCGCCGCCAGCGCCTCGCGTTGCCGCGCCAGAAACGCTCCGAACACGGGGTCCAGGCATGCTGCGCGCGGACCCGCTCATCGCGACGGGGGTCCAGTGACCCTGGCCACGCATGAGGGGTCCCCTCCGACCCCTGCGGCCCGGGATCGCCTCGCCCGCACTAGTGCTCGTCCCGCGCGGCCTCCAATTCGGGCTCGATGGCGATGACGGCAGAGCGGCTGGGCTCCCCGTCGGCCTCCAGTCCCAGCTCCAGCACCTGACGGATCATCTCGGGTGTGGGCGCGATCATGGCCAGGTCCGCGAACCGCGCCCGGTGTCGTGCCTCGCGCTCGTCGATGTCACTGATGGATGGCCGCCGGGGCGACGTGTCACTCATGCTGCGTCAGGGCCCTCCTTCGGCCCAGGCGGATGCTATCGCACGCCCAACCATGCCCGGCGGTCCAAACGTGCGCGCAGTACTAGACGAAGGTGCCGATGCACACCACCAGGATGAGGAAGGCGATGCTATCGCCGTCCATCGGTACCTGGCTGCGTGGAGGCGCGAGGGCGGCAGAACGGCCCGCCGCCACGCTTCCCCGCGCCGCCGGCCACGACACCCGACTCCGGGGACCCCGCCGAGCCCGGGACGGCGCGGAGGGGCGAGGCGCGTGACGTTGACACCTTGACCGCGCGAGGAGCATCCTGCCGATACAGCCGTTCGGAGCGCCTGACAGTGATGCCACACTCGCGCGGGATAGGCATGTCCCTGGTGCTGCTCATTGCAGCCATCGTCGCGGCTGCCTGCGGCGGGCCCTCGGCTACGCCCAGCCCACAACCGACCGCGGTGCCCGCGGCAAGTGCCAGCGAAGCCCCGGAGGGGAGCGAGACCCCCGAGAGCAGCGGGGCCACGTCCACCGGCGAAGCTCCGGAGGGGAGCGAGACCCCCGAGAGCAGCGGGGCCACGTCCACCGGCGAAGCCCCGGAGGGGAGCGAGACCCCCGATTAGGTCTTTGATCGGACGGCAAGGGCTCGACATCCGGTGGACGCCGTCACTCCCACGGCTCCAGCACGCCGCCGCCCTCCACCCTGAGCGCCGGGATTCGGCAGAGACCGGGAAGGTCGGACCACGTCGATGTGTGGACCGCCGCCGCCGATGGCTCGGACCCGCGGGCGCTGTGGTGGTCGACCATTCCTCGGCGGAGCAGTCGGAATGGGGCGAGTAGAGGCCACAGCGACGCCCGGGTTCCGCGGGACCGGTCCGGCCACTGGGCCTGCGGGCCACTCGGGACGGAAGACTAGGTCGCCCCCGCAGGACCGGTCCCCGATGGTCACAACACATGCCCGACCGAGGGGGCCATCGCTACACTCGCAGCCGCGGGCCCACCCAACACCCCCGAGCTCGGGACCGACGATGACCTGGGCGCGGGGACGGCCGAGGCGGGCCCTGAACCGGCGAGGTCTATGGTGGAGTTGAGGCGATCAGCCTCCCATTGCCGAGCGACGTCTTGCCGTCCCTCCAGCGCGGGCAACGCTTCATCCGACCGGATGAGGCAACTGGGTCCGGCCACTTGCGCCGTGGTCGCGGCCGGTCCATGCTCCGCGGCCATGGAGGACGATCGGCAAGATCGGCCCCCGAAGACGACCGGATCAGGCGGGGGGATCCTGTCTGTGCGGGCGACCGCGTCAGAGCTTGGGCTGAGCGAGCACCTCGTTCGCCGCGCCATCCAGCATGGGGACCTGCCGGCGACCAAGCAACACGGTCGGTACGTCATCGCCCGGTCCGATGCCCGGCTGTGGCATACACATCGGGCTGACCGGATGCGATCGAGGCACGGGCGCTCGACCGCAGCCAACGCCTCGGCCACCGCAACCCGACACGAGCACGTCGGTGCCGGCCTCCTGCGGACGCGGCCCGACCTCATCGGCCGTGCCCGGGAGCTCGCTAAGGTACGACGGATGCTGCTCGATCCGCGCATCCCGCTGGTGACCCTCACCGGACCGGGTGGAGTGGGCAAGACGCGGTTGGCGCTGGCCGTAGCAGCCCTTATGGGCGCAGACTTTCCCGATGGGGTCTGGTTCGTCGGTCTTGCTGGCCTGACCGACCCGACCAAGGTCCTTGCGGGCGTCGCAGGTGTCCTGGGCATCCGCGAGGGTCGCGAGCGTGGCCTCCTCGATCGACTTGTCCATGGACTTCGGGATCGGCGTCTGCTGCTCGTGCTGGACAACTTCGAGCGTGTGGTCAACGGCTCGCCGGACCTCGCCGCACTTCTGGCCCGCTGCCCTGGGCTCAAGGCGCTCGTGACGAGTCGCGTGGCCCTCAGGGTGACCGACGAGCACCAGTTCCTGGTCGGCCCGCTGGATCTACCGCATCCCTCGGCTGGGCGCACGGCCGCTGACATCCGGGACTCCGCTTCGGTGCGATTGTTCTGCGCCCGATCGCGGGCCGTCCAGCCGGGGTTCGAGCTGACCGATGCCAACGCGGACGCCATCGCGGACCTGTGTGTGCGCCTCGATGGCCTGCCACTGGCCATCGAGCTCGCCGCGGCCCGTAGCACGGTGCTGACGCCCGCCGCGATGCTCGGGCGGTTGCCCCCGGGTGTGGAACTGCTCGCCGATGGACCACGGGATCAGCCGGAGCGTCTGCGAACCATGCGCAGTGCGGTGGCATGGAGTTACGACCTGCTCGACGGCCCGACGCAGGCCGTCTTTCGCCGGCTGGCGGTGTTCGTCGGGGGCTGGTCGATCGAGTCCGCCGGAGCTATCACCTCTGGGCACACCGCCGACATCCCGGTGCTGCGCGCTCTCGCCAGTCTCGTCGACGACAGCCTCGTCCGGCGCGGGAATGGCGTCGACCTCCAGCCCCGGTTCGGCATGCTGGAGGTCATCCGGGAGTTCGCCCTCGACCAGCTCGACGCCGCCGAGTTCCGGAAGGTCCGCGACTCCCATGCCAGCTACTTTCTCGCCTTCGCCCACAACCACGATGCCGCCGAGTCGACCGGCAAGGGCAGGATGAAAGAACGCATGTGGCAGGTCGAGGCCGAGCACCCCAACCTCGAGGCGGCGCTCGGGCACATGGCGGCGAAGGGGGACGCTGATGGTGTCCTTCGGATGGCTGGATGGCTCGGCAACTTCTGGTTCCGCCGTGGCCACCTTCGGGTCGGTCGGCGATGGCTCGAGTGGGCGCTGGAGCGCAACCCGGATCCGCGGTCGAGGTCTCGCTGCCTGGCGTTGGCACGTCTGGGCCTGATCCTCTGGTCACAGGGTCACCTCGACGAGGCTCACGAGCGGGGCGAAGCGGCCCTTACGGCGGCACGCTCGATCGGTGATCGCGCCTTGGTGGCAACTGCTGTCCATCTTCTCGGACTCATCGCCTATGGCCAGCGTGACTGGGACACCGCGGCAGCGATGATCGAGGACAGCTCCACGGTCTGGGCGGATGTCGGCAACCTCCGTATGGAGGCGATGTCGTCCATCGTCAAGGCCATCATCGCGTATGGGCGTCGCGACACCGAGGCCGCCGTCGCGAACGCTGAGCAGGCTCTGGTACGTTGCGTGGAGATCGGTGACGACTGGGGTGCCGATAATGCCCAGGCTCAGCTCGCCAAGGTCGCCCGTGATGCCGGGGATGATCACCGGGCCGCGATCGCACACCAGCAGGGTCTGCGGCTGTGGCAGTCCATCGACGAGCGCTGGGCGTCGGTCGCGAGCGAATCCGCTGGGATCGTAGATCGGGTCGGTGCACCGGTGTTCCCGCGGTGGCCGGGCGACGAGGACTCCCGGTCGGTCACGCGTGCGCTCGCCGGGACGGCCCGGATCGCCGCCACACACGGTCAGCCGGAGCTTGCGGCCTCGCTCGTGGGTACGGTCGATGTCCTGCTCGAGGAGCGGGGTGCCTTCATGTTCGGCTATGACCGCTTCGACAACCATGGGCTGGCCGCCGCTGCGGCCCGTGCGACGCTCGGAGCCGCACGCTTCGCCGAGCTTCGAACGGTGGGTCGTGCTCGGTCCCTGCGGTCGGCCGTGGAGCTGGCGATGGGCCTCGACGTGCCGCCGCCGACCCGCGCGCCCGCGACCGCGGCGGACCGCCACGGCCTCACCGCGCGCGAGGTGGAGGTACTGGGTCTCCTGGTCGAGGGTTGCACCGACCGCCAGGTCGCGGCGCGGCTCTTCATCAGCCCGCACACGGCTGCCAACCACGTCGCGAGCATCCTGTCCAAGCTCGGTGTGCCGTCTCGGTCGGCGGCTGCGGCATACGCGGTGCGCCACGCCCTGGCCTGAACGGATCGCCTACCACCCGGGCGATCCATCGACGACGAGATAGTGGATCGACGCGAGAGAAATGGCTGATCTGCCGCATGCCGCTGTCCGGCGCCCGGTCGGAGCATGGGTCCCGTGGTCGCGAGTATCGCGACCGTTCGAACGGGATGAGGTGGCGGCATGCATCGAACGAGTTCCTATCGCGGTACCCTGGCGCTCGTCTTGGCGCTCGCCGTCGGGCCGGGTATCACCACCATCGACCGAGTCGCAGCGGCGGATCCGTCGTCCGAGCTGCGGGCGACGTCAAGATGCACCGAGGTCGGGGGGCCATACGGCTGGCAAGGTGGTCGGGTGCTCCGTGCCGACGGTGTGTGCTCGTACCTGCTCGCTGCCGACCTGACGGCGATCGCGCTTGACGAGGCGGGCGTCATCACTGTCCTCGATGGATCGCGTGGGGTCATCGACCGGGTCGGCAGCGACGGGTCCCGGCTCACGTCGGTCCCTGCCCTCGGCACTCGGAGCCAGGTCCAGCTCGGGGGCGGCCCTCCTATCGACGTCCCTCCAGTCGATGGCGTGGCCGTTGCCATGGCGCTCGACGGCAAGGGTGGGGCCTACGTCAGTATCTGCTGCCCAACCCCAGCGATCGAGCACCTCGACGCGACGGGGGCGGTGCTCGCCGTGTTCGGCACCCCGGAGCTCACGAGTCCGGCGGGGGCTATCGCGGTCGCAGCGAACGGGCGGGTACTCGCTGTGACGCGGGACGCTGGGTCTGGCTACCGGATCCTGGTGTTCGATGCCGATGGTTCCGCGGAAGGCCGGCTGGGTAGCTGAGCCGGAATCCTGCCAAGCGGCCGCCGGCCCATGATCGATCCCACACATCGGGATGCCTATGGCCGGCTGAGCCGTCCTCCGTCCCGTCGGTCGGGACGACCCACACGCACCATGCGACAGGGAGTACCCACATGACCCGACATCTAGGTGCGAGGCTTGGTCTCGCGCTCGCCATGGTCCTCACACTGGCACCCGCGGCGCTCGCCCAGGGCCCGGTGCTCGAGTAGGCGCCCAGCGTCGGGGACCCGGCCGACCTCGCCGCGCTGTTTGCCCTGCAGTCGGAGTTCCACGCCGCCGCATCCGTGCGCGATCCTGTGAACGGCGACAGCCAGGCGGTCATCGACCAGCGCCTGCGGGACGTGATGGCGCTGTTCACCAGTGACGCTACCCTCGACCTGATGGTGGGCGGCAAGAACGACGGCCGGTACACCGGCACCCGGGACCCGTCCGACCCGGCCACCTGCGGGGCCGTCACGGGCGACGTCGGTGGCCCCCGCGGCACCCTGTGCACGATGTTCAGGTACGTCGCGGGCTCCTTCCAGCCCCAGAACCGGTTCGTCTCGCTGGCCCCCTCGTACCTCACCCACTTCGTGGTCGACGGGGACCATGCGAGCGTCTACTTCCAGTGCCAATACTTCGACGTCTCGACGGACCTCTGGACGGTGGCCTCCCACCTCGTGTTCGACGGCACCGCCGTCAAGGTGGACGGCCAGTGGTACTTCGACCACGTCGATGGACCGGTTGCCAAGGACATCCCCGTCCCCGGGCAGACCCCGGCCCCGATCGCCTCGACCGTCATCGCCAACTGCTGACGATCCCCATCCCCCGGACCCCGGGCCTCCTCCCCTGGGTCCGGAGGCCTGTTGCTCGGGCGAGGCTGTAGCCCGGGGAACAACCGCTGCGGAGATCGCACGGTCGTCATGACCTGGGTACCCATGGAGACCGAAGCGCAACGGGTTCCTCGAACCTGGGACCGGCATCGATATGGACGACGGCGCGGAGGGCGAGGCGAGCCCCCGGCCGGCACGCCGCGAGGGGCGAGCGAGCTAGACAACGGGTGGACCCCATCCGTCCGGCGGAGGCAAGCCGTGGCCGTCGGGCTCGGTCGGGTATGAGCGCACCGTCCTTCCGGTGCCGCTCCACGGGCCGGCCACGCCGCAACGTCAGCGGGTCTTGCGAGCGATGGTCGAGCATCACGCAGTCACGGGTGGCAGGGAGGGAGCGCGTGTCCAATGCGCTCGACCTCCCTGCCGGGATCATGGCCGTTCGGTGCGTCCCGCACACCGCCGCGACGGTCTCCCCGTTGACCGCCCACACCACGCTGACAACGGCGGAACGGCGCGAGAGCGCGATTCCCCGCCTTCGTCCCCGGCCCGGAGCGCCCGGCGCAGTTCGCTCCGGGTCCCGGGAATGTCATCCGCCCGAGGGAGCTGGTGTGACGGCGATCGCCGGCGGCTCGTCGGCGGCCAGGAGCGACGCGGCGAGGATGACGACCGGATCGTCCGTGTCGTTGGCTCCGAAATGGACGATCGATTCGGTCTCGGCGATCCACTCGCCCGGCGTGATCGTCCCGGTCTCGCCGGGCCCGATCGTGTGGCTCGAGCCGTCCGGTCGATGGACCACGATCGTGCCCTCGATGACGCTATAGGTCAGCGTCCCCGATTCGATCAGCGCGAGCTGCATCCCCGGGTGGTGGTGGGGCGCGAGGGCAGTGTGCGGCGCGATCGTGTAGCGCACCAGCTCGAGGTCCTCGCCGGGAGCGGCGGAGGGCATGCCGGCAGCGAGCACCGAGCGCACGACGGGCGCGGCCGAAGCCGACGAGGACTCGTCCGGTCCCGTCGTGGCCGATCCACTCGTCGGCTGGGCAGCCGCGCCGGGCGGCAGCCACATGGCCACGACCACCAGCGCGACGGTGATGAGCAGTGCTCGAATGCGATGTCGTTGGACCGCAACGTCCGGCGCTGCCGGTGGACGATCCGGTTGGCTGGGCGGTCGATCGAATCGCATGAGACCCTCCACCTCACGACCCACTGGGCGGCCGGGGGCACCTGGGCACCCTTCGCCACCAGGCGGATCGGGCCGCAAGACTGGAAGTAGACCACGAACCGGGCGTCACTGCGCCTGCTGGGCGCGCCCGAGCCCAGCCATAGCCCCGCTTGCCGGACGAGCCCCGCCACGTTCCTGCTCCGCTTGTGGCGGCAGCAGCCCGGCGCGAGGCGGCCTGCGCCCACTAGCCGCGGGTATCGGGCCGGCACTAGACTGCGGTATGAAAACCAAGCTCGGGGCGCAGCGGTCGAGTGGAGCCCGGGAGGTGCGGACCACCGCGCCCGTGGTCGCACGAGCGCAACCGCCCGCTGTGACGGACGTGCTCCGGCTCCAGCGCTCAGCCGGCAACGCCGCGGTCGCGTTCGCCTCCCGCACCGCGCGTGACATCACGCTCTCCCTGGAGGGTCTGGTCGAACAAGCGGAGGGCGTGCTCGGCTGGGACCTGACGTTCGAGCTGCGGCTGGCCCTCCTGAACCTGACCTCCGACATCGGGACGTACGCCACGTTGCTCGACGTGGCCCTCATCCAGATGGAGATCCAGCGCCTGCGCGCGGAGACCGCGCAGCTCGAGCTGGCCAATGACCACAGCGACGGCCATCCCGGTCACCGGTCCGCCGAGCGGCTGCGTGTCCTGGCCGAGCTGGCCGGTGGCAATGCCGACGACAAGGCCCTCACGGATATCGTGTTCTTCCAGAGACATCCCGACCGGCGCGATCGCCTGCTCGATCCGAACGACCCTGCGGACACCATCCTCGTGCGCGAGTGGGTCAAGATCCGGCGGGACATCGTCGGCGCGGTCCTGAACAGTCAGCTCGGTCGCGCCATGCGCCTGCCACGGTCGGGCAAGGCGACCGATGACGCGTCCGCCGAGGTGCCGAGCGGGAGCACGCCGTAGGGGGGCGATGGTGACTAGCGGCCTCCGGCCCCGACCCTGGGCCAGGAGGCTGGCTCGGGTCGCCGGCGATATCGGCACCGGGTCGCGGCTGGCGGCGGGGACCCCACCCGCTCGCGAGGCTGCCTGCCCGCAGCTATCGATCCCTAGCGAACAAGCCCGCGGTCGGCCGCCTTCGCCATCATCCGGATCTCCGCGGCGGCCCCCTCCGCCCCCCTCCCGACTTTGGGGACCCGGTCTCGATCGGATCGGGCGGGGGGCGCGAGGCGGGCACTGCTACACGTGTGAGTAGTCCAGCGCGCTGCTTCCCGCTGCGACGCCGAGTCCCACCGGGCAGGCGACACCCGTGCCCAGATCCGGGCAATAGCCGTTGGTGATCCACGCGCGAACTGGCCGCCGAGTCGCAGGCCGCCGCGCTCGACCGTCGACGGGCGCGGGGCGACGTGCTAGGGCAGCCACACTACGGCCACAAGCTGGTGAAGGTAGACGACCGCTACACCGAGGTGCCGGACCCTCAGAGACCGGCCCGGCCCGTCCTGGACGCTCTCAGGGAGGCCGGTAGCGTGGCCGGTGCTGTCCGTCTGCTCAACGAGGCCGGAGTCCCGTCACCGCGCGGCAAGGTCTGGCATACGAGCGCATTCCGTCGCGTCGTGGACCACGAGGCGCCTGGGCTACTCACCAGCACCAGCCGCGAGCATCCGCGGACCCATCGACCCGCCGTGCTCGCGGGGCTGCTGAGGTGTCACTGTGGCGCCACGATGACGCCCAACCCGGCGAAGGGCCAGTACTACTGTCACAAGGCGCGCATCACCAGCGGCCACGGCAAGGCGACCGTGACCGAACGTCTCATCCTGCCGTGGGTGAAGGGCGAGGCCGCCCACCACGAACCGCCGGAGCTGGTGGACATCGGCGGCACGGACGCGACCGGCGAGCGCAGCACCCTCGAGGCCCAGCGGGAGCGGCTGCGCACTCAGCACCGGCTCGGCGTCATCACGGACGACGAACTGGCCTCGGGCTGGGCCGACGTCAGGGGAGCACTTGACAGGCTGGATGCCCGAGAGGCCGTCAACGTGCTGGAGCTGCCCGACGTCATCGACTGGGATCACGACCCACCAGACGCGATCAACGTCGTGCTGCGGAGCCTCTGGCGGCACGTCCAGCTGGGCCCGGACCTGATGCCCATCGACGCCGACTGGCGCGTGCCACAGTGGCGGAACCCCAACCCGCGGTAGTCGCAGTCGCATGCTGGTACCACATCTGGTGTTTCCACCTTGTCAGCATCGCGATGCCAGTGATACGGTGATGCCGGTAGCCTGAAGGGTCGCCGCAGCCGGACGCCGAGGTCACTCGGTCGCCGCAGCCGGACGCTCAGTAGGGAGGCCGTAGACCGAAGGGTCGCCGCAGTCGGACGCTCGGGTAACCGGGTTGAACCGCACTGGTCCTGATGGAGACTCTGGGCTGCCCTGGGTTTCGTGGAGTCGGGTCGCCTGACGGGTCTGACGGTGGCCCGACTGCCATTCACGGACCAACCCGACTGCCATCGAGCCGCGTAAGTACGGTCGGGTCGACGGCGGCCTCACCGATATCGAGTCCTTGGCGCCCGAGGCAGGCTCGTGCTCCAACGTACGGCTGGCGCTCGATAGGGGCGGGCGCTAGACAAATAGGTGCCATCAGGCTACTATTGCTGATGCACGCGTGGACGAGGCGATGCGAGCCCGTGCCGGACGCGACCACATTCGGTTGAGCGGCCGTCCGTCGGCCCTCAGGTGCCGCCCTCATCGTCCGCCCGCGACCAGTTCCATGCGCGACCGTGCGTCGCGTCCCGCCATGGAGGTTGCGATGGCCACGACCAACTTTGAGCACGCCCGTCCCAGCAGGGCGGCGCTACACACCCGAGCGTTCCCGATGGCTGTGCCCATCCTGACCGCGATCTCGTTCGTTGTCGCCGCGGTGCTGCTCGTGCTGTACCCGGCCCTGCGGCCGTTCTCCTCGGAGACCGGACTCGAGGGCGCGCAGGCCTTTGCTTCGACCGATTGGATCATCGCCCACTCATTGGCGATGGCCGGGTTCATCGTGCTGGGCTTGGCCCTGCTCGGCCTGTGCGAGCTCCTCCGTGGCACGCCTGGACTGCGCCTTGCGAGCTGGGGCATGGTCCTCAGCTGGATCGGGATCGGGTTGACCCTGCCTTACTACGGCGCGGAGGTCTTCGGGCTCCACGCGGTCGGGCAGGCGGTCGTCGACCGCAACGACCCGGACCTCATGTCGATCGTCGACAACATCCGTTGGGAGGTGGGGATCTTCTGGATCCTGGCCGGCCTCGCGGCACTCGGCGTCGGCGCGGTCCTGTTCGCGATCGCGATCTGGCGTTCCGGTCGACTGGCGAAGTGGTCGGGGGTCATCCTGGCCGTCGCGTTCGCTCTCTACATCCCGCAGTTCGCGGCCGGCCAGCCGCTCCGTGTCGCCCACGGAGTCCTGATCCTCGTCGGCGCGCTGGTGCTGGCATGGGCGATCTGGCCCCGTCGAGGCGAGGAGGCAAGACTATGAAGATCGCGGACCGACTCCACCGCATCGGCGATGACCCGCGGGTGAACGCGTATCTCGTCGAGGATGCCGGGGAGGTGACGATCATCGATGCCGCCATGCCCGGCTTCTACGACGACATCCCCAAGGAGCTGGCCGCCATGGGCCACTCCATCGGCGACGTTCGCGCCATCGTGCTGACCCACGGCCACTCGGATCACCTCGGTTTCGCCGAGCGCGTCCGGACCGAGCGCAAGGTCCCCGTCTGGATCCACGAGGCCGACACCGGGCTGGCGCGCGGCGAGACGGACCCCGACAACCCGATGGGCAAGATCCGCCTGGCGCCGCTGCTGGGCTTCCTGTGGCTGGGGCTGCGCAACGGCGGCCTCAAGCGGCCGGTCGTCAAGGTGGTCTCCAGCTACGGCGACGGGGCGACGCTGGATGTGCCGGGAGGTCCGCACGTCACGCTGGTCCCGGGCCATACGCCCGGGAGTGCCGCGCTCGAGGTCCCCGGCCTCGATGCCCTCTTCGTGGGCGACGCGTTCGCGACCTATTCCGTCACGGACGGCGGGCATGGTCCTCGGATCGCGCCCTTCACGGCCGACCGCAGGCAGGCGGTCGAGTCCCTGGCCCGGATCGCCGGCAGCTCGGCGGGCATCGTGCTTCCCGGCCACGGCCAGCCGTGGATGCAGGGCATGGCCGAGGCCGTCCGGCAGGTGCGGGCGTCGGCGCGGGACGACGCGCGGCCCCCTGAGCTCGAACAGCCGACGACCCGTACCGCGGCGAGGTGAGCTCGACGAGCGAGATCCAGGCCGCACTCCCGGCGTGGCACGACTTCTTCGTCGCGTCCGCCGGGGCGGCCGCTGTGCTCCTGGGGCTGACGTTCGTCGGCTTGACCATCCACGTCGAGCGCCGCGGCCTGGACGGCCTTCGCCGGGGGCTCTCGATCGGCTCGGCGACGAGCCTGCTCTATGCGCTCTTCGCCTCGCTGCTCATGCTCGAGCCGGAGGGTGTCCCGTACGCGCAGGCAGTCGGGCTGATCGTGATCGGTATTTTCGGGTTCATCTCGGCGGAGTCTGCGCTCGCGAACGCACGCCGCGGTGGGCTCACCCGTGCCCGCCTCATCTTCCAGTTCGTGCTGCCTGGGATCGCGATCGCGCTGCTGCTGCTCGCGGGAGTCGCCCTCGCCATTGGGTTCGAGCCGGCCGTGTGGGGAGCCGCCACCGTCGTCTTGTTGCTCATCACGTCGGGCACCCAGAGCGCCTGGGATCTCCTCTTCAACTTTGCGCCCGGGGATCACGAGGCGAACGTCCAGGGAGGGGACAAGTGACACGCCACAAGCGGATCTCGATCGTCATCACCACCGTCTTCGGCTTGATCTACGTCGTGGCCAATGCGGGGACGCTGCCCGCCCCAGCCGCCACTGCGATCCGGGCGATCGGCATCCTCGCCGCCATAGGTCTGCTGGTGTCGCTACCGCGTCCCGAAATGCCCGACCCGCCGGGCGTCGGCTTCAGCCGTGCGTACTGGCTCATCGTCGCCGGCGAGATCGTCGTGGGGATAGGCGGGCTCGCCGTGCTCAACAGCGTGTTCGGGATCCACGATGCCTCGATCGCGTGGATCTCGGTGGTCGTCGGCATCCACTTCTTCGGCTTCTACGTCATATGGCGCCTGCCGATCATGGTCTGGGTCGGGGCGGCGATCACGATATGTGGCGCGTTGGGTCTGATCGAGGCCGGACTGGACCAGTCGGCGGCGCTGATCGCGGTCGTGGCCGGGATCCTGCCCGGCGCGGTGCTGCTCGCGGGTGGCTACTGGAGTCGCTTCCATCGCCTACCCGGCGGACCGGCGAGTCACGGCTGACGCGCGGTGGCCACGGCTCGCGAACGAGGCACTGCGCAGTCTGCCCGGCCGTCTTGGAGGGGCACCAGCTCCCGCAGCACTACCCGCCAAGCGCGACCCGTGTGTGGCAGGTGCTGGGCGGCCGATCACCCGCAGGCTGTAGGACGCTCAGCCGGCCAACGAACTGGAAGGAGGCGCAAGATGGCAGGTCCTGAACCGCAGGTGGAGACCCATAGGAACGGACCCGTCGGCACGCAACAGTCGTCCCCGATCATCTGGCTGAACCTGGGACTGCGGGCCGTGATGGAGACCGGCATCGTTGTCGGTCTGGCCTACTGGGGGTACCAGACCGGCTCCGGCCCTGTCGCCAAGGTTGCCCTGGCCATCGGGGCTCCGGTGCTGGGCTTCGGCTTCTGGGGTGCCGTCGACTTCCATCAGGCAGGTCGAGCCGCAGAGTTGCTGCGACTCGCGCAGGAACTCGTCATCTCGGGGCTTGTCGCCCTGGCGGTGTGGAGCGCCGGGCAGCCGTTCCTCGGGCTCCTGCTGGCAGTCATCTCCATCGTGTACCACGCACTGGTCTACGCGACTGGTGGGCGGCTGCTGAAGCCACGCTGACCCGCCCGGCCAGCGGCTTGCGCGGCTTGGCTCGTGTCCTTCGTGATGAACCAGCCAGGGAACGCTCGTCGGAGCGTCGGGTCACCGGCGATCCGAACGGAGTCGTCCGCGATCGCCGCCCTCCAGTTGCGTGTCCCACGGGCGATCGGATACAACGCCCGGACGTCGGCCTCGATGTAGAGGTACCGATCCCCCGCCAGGCACGGGTCCGCGACGCAGACCGAGGGCGCAGCGCCGTGCTCCAGCACCAGCCAGAATCGCCGGACGCCGGTGCCCGTCACGTCGAGGTCGAGGACCACCGTTCGCTCAGGCACCGCTCCGGGGTCCACCCGGTCGCCAAGCCAGCGGATCACGATGTCCGGGTCCCGTTCGGCCATCGCGGGGTCCTCGGGCACGAAACGCAGGGACCAGCCCCACAGCCCGCGCAGGACGGGCTCCAGCTCACGGCCGGCGTAGGTGAGGCGATACCCGGGCACGCCGCGGCCCGCCGAGCGATCGCGGGTCACGAGGTCCAGGTCCTCGAGCTTCCGCAGCCTCGCGGCCAGGACCGAGCGGCTGATGCCGGGCAGCCCGCCGGCCAGGTCGTTGAAGCCGCGGGTCCCGTGGATCGTCAACTCGCGGATGATCACCAGGCTCCAGCGGTCGCCCAGGTGTTCGACGGCCTTGGTGAAGGCGCAGTAGTCACCCTTCGCGTTCACGTGACGATTTTGCCACCGACCGTCGGACACCGGGAGTTCGTCCTTCGAACTTCCGTCTCTCGGGCGCTCCGCCTACGGTGGAAAACGTCCGGGTCGGCGCCACCAAGCCGGGCCGGGCCTCTAAAGGAGGTGCGAGATGCAGCTTCCCGCCAAGGCCGACACCGTCATCGTCGGGGCAGGCCACGCCGGCCTGATCATGAGCCATCACCTGACCCAGGCCGGGCGGCATCACATCGTCCTCGACCGCCGAGCGAGCCTCGGCGGAGGTTGGCAGGACCGCTGGGATCAGTTCAGGCTGGTCACGCCGAACTGGACCCTCTCGTTTCCCGGCCAACCCTACGACGGTCCCGATCCCGACGGGTTCATGCCCCGGGACGAGGTCGTCGCTCGAGTCGCTCGCTACGCCGCGACGATCGATGCACCAGTCCACCTGGGGGTCGACGTCGCGAGGCTGACGTCGATCGGGCGCGGCGGCTTCCGGCTCGAAACGAGTGCTGGGCCCATCGACGCCGACTCGATCGTCGTTGCCACCGGGTCATACCATGTCCCGCGGATCCCACCGCAGGCATCGAGCCTGCCTGCCCGCGTGGCGCAACTCCATTCCCATCAGTACCGCAACGAGGGTCAACTGCCGCCTGGGGGTGTGCTCGTCGTCGGCAGTGGCCAGTCCGGCGTCCAGATCGCGGAGGAGCTGCAGGAGGCCGGCCGATCGGTCTTCCTCTCGGTCGGCTCGGCCCCTCGAGTGCCACGGCGCTATCGGGGCCGTGACATCTTCCGCTGGCTCGCCGACCTGACCATCGAGGGTCCGCGGGTGGGGGTCGGCCTGCCCACGGTCGACAACCTGCCCGATCCGCGGCTCCGATTCGCCTCCAACCCCCACCTGTCGGGCCACCACGGCGGGCACGAGACCGACCTCCGACGGCTGGCCGCCGGCGGCATGACGCTCGTCGGCCGGGTGGCGAACAGCGACGGACGACGGTTGCACTTCGCGCCAGGGCTCTCGGTCAGCCTGGACCGCGCCGATGGGTTCTTCGGCGAGCGCCTCCAGCCGTTGATCGAGCGCTACATCGCGCTTGCCGGAGTCGAGGTCCCGCCGGATGACGGCCGACAACGGTCCCGGTTCGATCCGGCCGAGATCGGGACGCTCGACCTCGAGGCTGCGGGCGTCGGCACGGTGCTGTGGGCCACGGGTCATCGGCCCGACTTCGGGTGGATCGATCTGCCGATCTTCGACGACACGGGCTTGCCGAAGCACGTGCGGGGTGTCACCGAGGTCCCGGGCCTCTACTTCCTCGGGCTCCTCTGGCAGCACACGCAGGCATCGGCCACGCTCTTCGGCCCGACGCTGGATGCGTCTTCGGTGCTCGATGCCATGGGTCTTGCCGCGGCGATCCCAGTTTCCGATGAACCGAGTGCCGTGGCTCTGCGGGCCTGAACCGCAGGAGCCGTCGTCACCGCTGATCCTGCTTGCCCGCCGGTCGCGCAAGCTCACCCTGCGGTTCAGTCGAAAGGCTTGACGAGTGGAGCCGCGGGACCTCGGCTCATCAAGGCAGCCGCGGCTCGCTCGTCGGCCGCGGCGCCGGACCGCAGGTAGGGCCACCTTCCTTCGATCGCGATCGACGACCGGCTCGCGGGCTGGCGCGATAATGGCCTACAGGCTAGTGACGCCGGCGCGGCAGGGTCTGAGGGCGGGATCTCGGCAGGGTCAGGGGCTGGAATGCTGATCCGCGTCCCACCAGATCTCGCCTGGGTTGTCTTGTCGACGACGGCGTCGGGCGCTTCGGCTGGATGACATAGAGGTGACTGCCTCACAAGGAGGTTTCCGGTGACGAGTCACGATGATCGGCCTCGCGGGGTAACGCCCGGGCTGCGGAGCGACTACGCCAGCAGGACAGCGGGACACCAGGCTGCGTTCCTGCTTCCCTACCTATCGCCAGGGATGGATCTGCTCGACGTCGGATGTGGGCCCGGCACGATCACGATCGGGCTGGCGCGTGCGGTCGCTCCCGGGCAAGTGACGGGGATCGACTATGACAGGGAGCACGTCGAGGCGGCGCAGGCGACTGCCGCCGCGGATGGGGTAGCGAACATCTCCGTCCATGAGGCTGATGCTCTCGCCCTCCCATTCGAGGACAACGTCTTCGATGTGGTGTTCGAAAACAATGTGTTCTTCCACATCGGGCGCGACGCGCCGCGCGCCGTTCGCGAGGTATACCGCGTGTTGAAGGCGGGCGGGCTCTTCGCGGCCAGAGATGTCGATGCCGAGAGGGTGATCTGGGGCAACACCCAGGGGGACCTCGACGAGCTTGACCGGCTCTTCCTCGCGTGGAACACCAACAGGGGCAGCGACGTGACGATGGGCAGACGCCTTCCCGCACTCCTCCGCGAAGGCGGCTTCACCGATACCGTCAAGAGCGTTTCCGCCGATACCAAGGGAGAAGCCACGCAAGTCCGCGACCATGCGAGGATCATGAGCGGCCTCATTGACGGCCCATTTGGGCGCGCCGTCCTGGCAAGTGGATCAGCAGGCCACGCCACTCTCGACGGTCTCAAGTCGAGCCTTGCGCGCTGGGCCAGGCACCCGGATTCGTTCTTCGCCAATCTGCACATCGAAGTAATCGGCTGGAAGCCGGGCTGATGTCTGACTGAGGGCCAGTTCGCGCAGGAAAGCGAGACATCGTGGTGTGGATGTGTCACGGTGGCGACCACTCCTGTGCGACATACACGGTTGGTAATCCGAGGATGGTCTCCAGCCAGCACTCGCGCGTCTCTCTGGTGGTTGCTCCGATGTTCGCGATAGCGAGCTCGACGAGCGGTTGATCGGATGCCACGAGGCACCGGACGGCACCAGTGCGTCAAGGGCGGTTGATAAGGCCTAGGACGGTCCGCTGGCTTGGCCGCCCCTGGTGAAGGGCAACGTCGGTCCTGCGCAGGCCGCTGGACTCCACGTCTGTCATGCACGTCATCAGGGCGACCGAGTCGGACATCACGACACCGCCCCGTCTCGCAGCCGCTCGTCACGCTGGCACCAGCACCTTGATGCCTGGCGGGGCCAGCTGTCGAGCCCTCGTCATCGCCACGACACGCATCCGTTCCGCCGCGCTCTCGCCAGACCGCCGGGTGAACTGGGCTGGCGTCCTCGGTCTGGGTGACCTCGATGCCCTGGTTGGCACCGTATGAGTTCAGCCTGCGCTTGAAGTGAGATCGCGCAAGGACACGCTCGTCTCGTGCGCCATCGCCGTACGCCCGATCCAGCCAACCTCGAGCGAGGTTAAGTGTGTGGAACTTGAAGAATGCCAGGGGTTACGTGTCCGGTGCGGCTACCCACCCGTCGTTCATTCGCATTCGCGTATCACGCTATCTTCCGCGGCCGCTGAGCGGCGGCCAGGAGGTCACTCGGTCCGGCGGCCCTCGCGCACCGTCAGGCCCACGCTTGTGGTGGCCCGAGCGGTCCCTCCGGGTCCAGCGAAGATCCGCACTGGGGCGCCTGGCGCCAGCGGGTCCACCACCGCGAAGTCGAGCGCACCTGCATATCGACCCGGTCGGACGTCGGGGACGGCGACCCGGAGCGTGAACTGCTGGGTGGCCGCCACCTCACTGGGTGCGAGGTCGGCGCGGTCCTGCGAGCGCTTCCCGAGGTCGAGGTGGTGTCACGCGCGCCGCGCCCGGGCGGGCCCTCCACCGATCGTCAGGGCGTCGACCGTTGCCCGGATCTGCCCGACCGCCTGGTGACGTCCAGGGGTGGTCAGTCGGCCCGGCCGACCTATCGCCCACCGCAGATGCCGGATGGCGAGCTGCCGTGGGTCGCGGTGTCGCTGGTCCAGGTGTTGGCCGTGCCGCTCGTGCCGCTACCGCTGCTGCCATCGATGCAGGTGCCACCGTTGCCCGTGGCCGAGTTGCGCCGCAGGGTATCGCCCGCGGACGTGCTGTCGAGGTAGATGCCGACCTGCTTGCTGGCGATGGAGTTGCCCTTCACGACCGAGCCGGTCGTGTGCTCGAACTCGATGCCACCGTAGGCGTTGGCGATGTGGTTGCGGCGCACCGTGAGGGTCCGGGCGCTCTGGCCGATGACGCCGAACCCGACCCGGCGCACGAGGTTGTCCGCGACCAGGATGGGTCCGTTCCGTTGGGTCGTCGGACCATCGAAGTCGGCGAGCACGGCCAGGCCCGCGAAGAACGTCGCGCCGCTATCGGGTGCTGAGGTGGAGCCCTGGATGACGTTGTGGGTGGCGGAGCCCCGTGACCGGCCCAGGAAGCCGATGCCGAACTCGGCGCCGATGGGGGCAGCCATCGACGAGCCACCCGCGGGCGGCTGACCGAAGTAGGCACGGATCGAGTTGTGCGACACGTCGAGCTCCACCTGGCCATCGACCGCGAAGGCGACGATGCCCCCGAATCGGGCATCCCGGACCTCGTTGGCGGCGACGGTGGCGGTGGCGGTGAACGACGGGCTGCCACCCGGCTGACCAGCCTCGATGCCGTTGACGACCGCGATGCCGATGGCCTGGCTGCACGCCTCGCTGCCATCGGAGCCGGGCGCCAGCAGCCGGTTGCCGCGGATCGACGTGCGGTGCGAGCCGACGACCCCGATGGTGACGTCCGTGTCCTCGCAGGGGGCTGCCGTCCGGGTCAGCACCTTGAAGCCCTGGATGGTCACGTCATCGACGTGGTCGACGAGCACGAGGTAGCCGAAGCCGAGCGGCCGGGCGATGTGCGAGGGCCCCTTGATCGTGGCACCGAAGGGGGTCGCGGAGCGGAGCGTCAGGCCGTCGCGCGAGCCGCGGATGCGCACCTGCCCGACATAGGTGCCGGGGCAGACGATGACGACGTCGTCCGCGTTGCTCGCCGTGACCGCCGACTGGATGGTGGTCGCGGCTGCCCTTGAGCCGCCACAGCCGGTCGGTCCGGCATGGCCGTCGTCGTCGACCCACCGGGTCGTGGTGCCGGCGGCACCCGCTGGTGCGGCCAGCGTCGCGATCGCGACCGCGAGCATGCAGCTGGCCGCGGCCACGCGCTTGACGAACTTCATGGATGCCTCCGATGGGGTCTGGGCGTCATTGCGTAGACATCGGACCATACCGGACCGCATCACGTCGGGGGACGGGCCGATGGTCCGGGGCAGGTCGGGGACCCAAGACCTCGATGAGGGTCCGGCCATCCAGGCACCACTGCGCCAGCCGGATTACTGCCTCGGTGGGTCATGCGGACTGGCCCCATGGTCCGACGATCCGCATCCAGAAGGGCAACGCCAGTGGCAGACTTGCGCCAGGATCCGGGTTGCCGGCGCGGCTGGTTGGCAAACTGGCTAAGGCTCTGCACGACGTGCGGACTGGGTGACGAACAGCGGAGCGGCGTTGCCGCCACATCGCTCACCGTCCCTTTCGCACCCGAGCCGTCCTCCGCTCCTACTCCAGATATTCGCCCCCGCACAGCTGCCTCCATGGAAGACCTCGCTCCCGGCCAGAGTCGTCGAGCCCGAGGGCATCGAGGACCGCGATCTCCAGCACCCTGCGCATAGAGGGCACCATGTTCGGCAAGTGACCTGCCGAAGTCTCACAGATCGGACCCCCGCTTGACCATTGCCTCCGCCAGACACGATACGAACCAGTGAGCAGAGTCCCCACCCGCTGCCCCGGCTGCGGAGGCGTCTCCAGCAGGGGGGAAATGCCCCGACTGTCTCAGGGCGCGGCCGATGCCCCGGGAGCCGGCAGACCCGCCTGCTCCGCCACCCAGCCGACCACGAGCGGCAGGAAGTCGGGCGTGAAGGTCTGCTCGAGCGTAGCGTACTCAGCGACGGTGCCGGCCTCGGCTGCCTGGAACAGGTGATTCGCGTCCGGCAGCGTGACCACGCGGCTGGCAGGGTTCCGGTCGCCCAGCGCGGCCTCCATCAGCTGGGCGTTCTGCATCGCCACGACCTGGCTGTCCTTGCCACCGAACACGCCCAGCACCGGCATACCCGCCTTCGCCCATCCCGTGCCCGCATCCGAGCGCAGCAGATCGGTGAACCACGGGCTGGAAACGGTGCCGACCTGGCGCTCGACCTGCTGGGCCACGAAGACGTCGCGCTCGCCCAGGGCAGCCTTCAGCTCGTCGGTCTGGCGATCCCAGTAATCGCCGGAGTACTCGCTCGCGACTGCCGTGGCTCCCTCGATGTCACCGTCGAGTGCCGCCTCGAAGAGCTTCCGGGCGAACGCCTCGGCAAGGGCCACCTCCGCATCCGAGCCGCCGGTGGAGCGCCGGATGGCACCGTTCTGGGCGACGAGCAGGTCCACGCCGTTGGTCGCGGGCGCCGCCATGCCAACGGCGAACGCGATGGGCGACCCGGCCTCGATGAGCGACGCGACATAGACGCCACCCTCGCTGTGGCCCAGCACGCCGGTGCGCGCCGGATCGATCTCGGGCCCGCTCCGGAGGTAGTCGAACGCCGCCTGGGCGTCGGCGGTCAGGTCGGCGAGCCGAGCCTCCGCGTAGTCGCCGGTGGACGCGGCCGTGCCCCGGTCGTCGTAGCGCAGCACGGCCACACCGGCGCGCGTCAGCGCGTCCGCGAGCAACGCGAAGGGCTTGATGGCGGCCACCGGCCGGACCGATTCATCACGGTCCTGGGCGCCCGATCCGCTGAACAGGACGATCGCGGGGTGCGGGCCGTCCGTGTGCGGGACGGTCAGCGTGCCGGCGAGCGTCACGTCTGCGGCACCGCCCGGGAAGGCCACCTCCTCCACGCTGTACGGCAGCGTCGCAGGGTCCGGCGTGGGCTCCGGGGCGAGCGGCTGGAGGGCGTCGACGGCGGGCAGGAAGACCGCGTCGTGGAGCGCGTCATAGGCATCCGGTGGGGACTGGAACAGCACCAGGTAGGTGGTGCCGTCCTTCGCGGCGATGGCGAGGTCCACACGCAGCATGCCCCCGGACGCGTCCGCGTCCACCTGGTAGAGCGTCCAGCTCAAGGCGTCCGTTTCGCGCGCTCCGATCGGCTGCGGCGCCTCCGTCAGAGCCAGCTGCGGCAGCAGCGAGGTCCACAGCGCGTCCATCGGGACGGGAGCCGACTGGATGGCGATGAGCACGCGGTCGGCGGCGTTGGGACGCCTGGCGTGGATCCCCTGGCCCAGGTGGGCCCATCCCTCGGGCACCACCGTCACGACCCCGAAGTTCGGGTCCTCATATGGCACGAGCGGGATGGGGTCCTGTGCGCGTGCGATCCCCGGCAGCAGGAGGGTCAGAAGGACGAATAGCGTCGTCGCGACCGATCGGATGCCGGCACGACGGCGGGGGGTGGGCGGCAGTCGCATCCTCCCAGCCTAGCCCAGGATGGCGCGGAGTTGCCACTCCCGACGGTGTCGTTGGGGCCGGGAGGCTCAGGGGCAGGGGATCTCGCGACCGTCCAGCACCGTGTGGGCCGGTGTTGGTCTCTGGATCGTCCACGTTGAACCCGGACTAGATCCCCGACCCCGCCCTCGCGTGGGCCCGACTCCACGCCGCCACGCCACCCGGCTGGGTCGTCGGTCACCCATACCGCCACGACGAGCTTGACTGCTGGGAGCAGCACGTCTACGACGCGACCGAGACCCCCGTCGACGGCAGGCGGAGCCGCGAGTGGACCGCGGGGTCGTCCCCCTTCCCGTGATCAGAGGGCGGCCGGTTGCCCTAGGAGTCCTCGGTGTCCACCAGCCCGAGCCGGTGGGCGACCGACGCCGCTTGGCCGCGTGTGTCCACGCCCAGCTTCCCGAGGATGTTCGAGACATGGACGCTCGCCGTCTTCTCGGTGATGAACAGCCGGTCCCCGATCTGCCGGTTGGTGAGACCGGATGCCACATGGGCGAGGACCTCGCGCTCGCGCGCTGTCAGGCCGAAGGGCGCCTCGGACACGGGGGCCCCGTCACCCAGATCGACGCGTCCCATCGCAGCCAGGGACTCGATCGCGAACCGGAGCGGTTCGGCACCCAGCCTGACCGCCGTGTGATGGGCCTCTCGAAGGGATGCATGGGCTCGCTCCCGGGAGCCCCTGGACGCGAGCAGTGCCTCCGCGAGACGCCAGGATGCGTAGGCCTTGGGGTAGGGCATCCCAAGGGCGTCCCAGGCATCGATCGTCGTCGCCCAGGGACCGGGGTCGTGTCGTGCCTGCATGCGGGTCGACTCCGCATCGCACAGGGATAGGTAGGCGTCCGCGAGTGGCCTGAAGACGGGCCAGCGACGATCGATCTCAGCGCCCGCCCGCCGGATCGCTTCGAGGTGCGCCGCACCGCGGGACGCCGCAGCGTCGGCATCCTGCTGGCTTCGGCGGAGCCTGGCAAGAGAGGCGCAGTCGGCGGCCGCTCGCACCGCGAGCGCATACAGTGGCCCGAAGCGCGAGATGTTGGCACCCTGCCACCGTGGGAAGCGAGCCAGGACGTCGGCGATCGCCCGTTCCGCTTCGGCGGGCCGGCCGTCCCAGATGGCCAGCTCTGCGCTGACCTCGGTCATCGGCGCCAGGTACTGGACATCGATCGACCGCTCTGAGAGCTGTCGAACCAACTCGAGCCTTCCCATGGCCTCAGCGTGGTGACCGCGGCCGACCTCGATGGCCGCGCGCCGGACGTGGAGGTCGATCTCCGGGACGCCGCGAGCGGCGTAGCCCTGGGCGCGCGCGAGGGCCGCCTCGGCGTCGTCCCAGCGTCCGGTCCGGTACAGCGCGCCGGCTGCCTCGCAGAGACCTGGGCTGCCGTACGCGCTGCCTAGACCGTGCGCGGACGCGTACTCCTCGCACTGCAGGCCGATGACGATCGCGTCGGAAAACCGCGCGGAGACGCCGAGCACGTCGGCCATGTTCGCGTATGCACGCGCGACATCCTCCACGAGCCCCATGGCCGTCGCGATGCCGATCGAGTGCTCGAGCATCTCCAGCCCCCGGTCGACCTCCCCGAGGTAGGCCGTGGCCACTCCCAGACTGTTCAGCGCGTGGCACTCCACTTCGTGCGACCCGACCGATCGCGCGGCCGCGACGGCCTCCTCGCAGAGCGCGATGGCGTCCCCGAAATCAGCCAGGATCATCCGGATCTGACCCAACCCGGCCGTGACGCGCGCTCGCGCCTCGTTGGGCGGGGCGGAGGGCACCAGCGCCATCCCCCGGTCATATGCCTCGAGCGCGCCAGAGCCATCGCCATTCAGCCAGCGATAGCGACCCAGTCGCTCGTACAGCAGCCCGGTCCTGATCGGGTCGCCGAGGGGTTCGACCAGCGCGACCGCCTCCATGATGCGCGACGTGGACGTCGGGATGGTCGCCGCAGCCGCCGTCGCGGCAGCCTTCTCGAGCAGCTCGACGCGACCGATGCCCGCATGCATCTCGGCGGCGGGCACACGCTCCCAGAGCTCCAAGGCGCGCTCGTACTGCGCGTTCGCCTCCGGGAACGCGAAGGCGTCCGCGGCCGCCATCCCGGCCCCGACGGCCGCCGGCAGCGCGCGCTCCAGGTCTCCGGAGGCTTCCGCGTGGTAGGCGAGTTGCGCGAGCCGGCCCTCCGTGACGCCATCCATCGGTGAGCCGAGCGCTCGCGCATACGACGCATGGAGACGTGTCCGCTCGCCGGGCAGCAGGTCCCCGTAGACGGCATCCCTGAGGAGCGCGTGGCGGAAGCCGAAAGCCTCGTCCTGCGTCGACCGCTCCCGCAGCAGGATCGAGGCGTCGAGCGTCTCTCGCAGCGTCTGGCCGAACGTGTCGTCGGCGCCCATGACCACCTCGAGAAGCCGTGCATCGACGGGAGCCCCCGCGACTGCTGCCACCCGGAGGAGATGCTGGGCCGCGCTGCTCAGGGCGGACATGCGAGCGAACAGCACGTCCTGGAGCGTGTCCGGCAGCGGGCCATCGGTCGCCGTGGCCGCGAGCAGCTCCTCGGTCAAGAAGGCGTTCCCCTCCGATCGCGCCCGGATGCGCTCCACCAGCTCCGCGGTCGGAGGGCGGCCGGTGATGCCCGCGAGCTGCTCGGTCATCTCGGTCCTGTCGAAACGGCGCAGTTCGATGCGCTCCGACCGTCCGCTCCGTTCCAGCTCGGCCAGGAATGGGAGCGCCGGGTGGCGTCGATTCACCTCGTCGCTGCGGTACGTCAGGAGCGACACGATCGCCCCCCGGTGCAGGTTGCGGTGGAGGAATGCCAGCACATCGAGCGTGGAGCGATCTGCCCAGTGGAGGTCCTCCACGATGAGAACCACCGATCCCGAGTCCGCAAGGCCGGTGACCACGCCCAGGATCAGCTCGAACAGCCGGGTCCGCATGAGGTCGTCCGGTCCCTCGGCGCCGGCGCCATACCCCGCACCCGCCAGGAGGTCTGGAAAGGATCGGCCCGTGGCATCGAGTGTCCCGGGCACGTCATCGAGCATGCGCGGGCCCGATCCTCCGCCCAGCGGTCGGAGAAGCTCGGTGATGGCGCCGAAGGGCAGCGACCGCCCTCCCAGGTCGACGCACGACCCGGTCAGCACGCGAGCGCCACGGGCGCGCGCCGCATCTGCGATCTCGGCCGAGAACCGGCTCTTCCCGACGCCAGCCTCCCCGTAGATCACGAAGGTCCTGGGCAGGCTCGAAGGTGAGTCCAGCGCCACGACCACCCGCCCAAACTCCACACGCCGCCCGACGAAGACGCGGCTCGAGATGCGTGGGGGCACGACATCAGCATACGCGATCTTCCCCGATATCCGAGCCGCTGTGTCGGCCTCGCTGGTCTTGCCGATACGAACGCCGGGATCGAGAGCTCGCGCCATACGCCGCCCGTGACGCGATGCGGCGGCGACCTGCACCTGACGCGGCAGTTCGGATCGGTCGGGCAAGGGTGCGGCGCCGTTGGGAGCCAACGGCGCCGGGAGGAGGAAGTGTTCGCGAGGGTCGAGGCGGGCTGCGCCGCTGCCGATCAGCGAGCCGCAGCGCCGTCGGCGCGGCGACGCGCCACGGCGAGGTCTCTACGGGCCGCCGATGTAGCCCGTGCTGGAGTCCTCCTGCATCTACATCGACGGCATCGGCGACGCACCCGCCGGGCAGGGGCTCACGTTGGGGTTGAAGTCCGCGTACACGCCGGCCGGGTTGTCCTCCCAGATCCAGGCGTGGAGCACGTAGACACCCAGGGCGGTGTTCTTGTGGAAGTCCTGTCCCAGCACGTTGGGCAGGTCGACCACGTTGCCCGAGGCGTCCTCGACGAAGTTGGCGGGCACGATGTACTCCACCGCGACCAGGCGCTGATGGTCGGGGTCCACGACCTCGTAGACCATCGCCTCCGGGTCCATCGCATCGACCTTGCCATCGATGTCGTGGACGTAGTGGACGCCCATGCCACCCTGGCCGGGATGGTCGAAGCAGGTGGGTGTCGAGCCGCCGGTCGTCGAGAACGGCGTGAACCCGTCTGCGAGGGTGACCGACAGGTCGTGGTACTTGGCGGTCGCGACCCGCAGGTCATCGAGCTGCGTCCACGATCGGTCCGTGGCAGGTGCCGGCGACTGGGCCGCGGCAGCGGCGGCCGTGGCCATCAGCGCGATCAGCGTGGCGATCACGGCGGGTTGAAGACGCATCATCGAAGGAGTCCCCTCAAGTGTGCTCAGTGACGGGATAGACGTCATCGGCGACGAGGCCGTGGGCCTCGAGGTGGACACGTGTCGCGTCCGCGGCCGTGTCTGCGTCGACCAGGCAGAAGATCTTGCCGGCGCCCTCATCGACCCAGTAGCGGAGATAGCGGACGCCGTAGCGGTCCTGGGTCGCCAGGTCGGCCTGATGGGCCGCGGCGACATCGGCGGCTGTGACACCGCCGGTGATGGTATGGACGTCCATGAACAGGGCCATCTGCGTACCTCGTGTGGGAGTCGACCTCCAGCACGCTACGCATCGGTCCCGGGCGATACATCGGGGAGCGATACCCAACTCTGGGTGGCGCATCACCCAAGGGTGATCAGCATCAACCGAGATCGGGACCCGGGTGCCAACCCGACTGCAGGCGAAGACCGAGGGTCCGGAGTCTCCCCCGAAGGCGGGTGGATGGTGATGCCGGCGACCGCGTGCGCGAGGCCTCGAGGCGTTGCCCACCTGCGGCCTCCTGCCGCAGGTGGTTGTAGCGGTCTCGAGCGATGACCTCGCTGGCGTAGTGGTTCATCGTGGTCCTCGATGCTTCGGTCGTGCGAAAGACGACCCCTTCGCACCACCGTGGCCCTAAGGGGCCGGAGCCCACATCTGGCGAAATCCATAGAGTCGCTTGCCGGCACGCCCCAGGAGCCTGACGGCGGCGCCCGGTACCTGGCCGCGCCCGTGGGGCCGCTGGTGCTCGGCGCACGCAGCGCCGACCGCGGCCAGGAACCGGACGAAGGGGCCGTCCGTCCATGGACCTCGAGGCTACGAGCCCACGCCGCCACGACTGTCGGCGGGGCATCGCACCTGACCGGAGGTCCAGGATGTCTATCCCCCGACACAGCGTCCACCGGGCCCTGCTGGCCGTGCTCGCAGGGTCGATGCTCATGTCCACCGCATGGTCCGCTGCGGTCGCGCAGGACCCGGGCACGCCAAGCGCACTGCCGGCGTCGCCCACCGCGGACCCCGCGGATGGGGCGATCCTGCTCGTGCCCGATGCCACCAACTTCGGCGGCCTGCCCACCCCGTGGGACCGGATCACGGTCGGTCCGGACGGGAGGACCCTGATGGTCTACTTCACCGGTGGCGTCGACGGCTGCTTCGGCCTCAAGGGCGTCACGACGTCGCTGGTCGGCGGCGTCCCGAGCATCTCCCTCGAGATGGGTCGACGCCAGGACGCCATGGGCAAACTGTGCATCGAGAGCACCCAGTCATACAAGACACCGGTCGTGCTCGATGCGCCCATCCTCGGCGGCGGCGCCACTGGGTGACGAGCCCCGACGTTGCTCGCGGCCGCGCCTGACCAGGTGCTCGGCCGGGCCGAGCAGTGACGTCGCCGGGGCTGCAGGGTCGGCCACGACCGATGCGTGAAGCCACGCGAGGTCGAGCGATGTCGGCCGAACTCCGTCGGCGATGAGGACCCCGGTCGGCGTGCGCTGCTACCTGGCTGGAGACGACGACGACCCCGGGGCCGCCGTGGATACCATCGCCCCGGGCGAGGCTGAGGTCGACGGCGCGGCGACCCCAGTGACCGACGTGTCGGGAGCCGGCACCCCGCTGAGCAGCTGGCCCACATCCACGCCATCGGCGCGTTCCTCCCTCAGCTCCGCAGCGAGGTCGCTCGCCGACAGCTTGGCCGTGATGCCGGCCAGCTCCCCGACCTTGAGAAAGGTGTTCTGCACCTGGAGCGCGAACTCGAGGAGCCTGGGGCGGTGGCATCGGTGTCCGGAGTGGCCTCCAGCATGACCTTGATGTTGTCGAGCGCCACCGTGGCGTCCTGCAGCGCGGTCATCGGGTCCGGATCCTCGCCGCCCAGGACGACGATGGCGCGTCCCAGCGGCATGAGCACGTTGTTCATCCACATGGCGGCCATCTGCTTGCCCAGGAAGGCCGGCGCGCCGGCGGGCGCCGTCGCCGTCGGCTGTCGCTGGAGCATCGCGGCCGCCGGGTCCCGACCCACGAGCAGCCCGGTCACCGCACGGTTGCCTGCCGAGCCCTGCAGGCCGAGGATGGTCGCCGGCAGGCCGGGCGCCCTCCGGTGAGAGGCGTCGCTCCGACCCGGACCCATCTCGGTGGACGGACCTACGCGATCCAGCACGCCCATCTCGCTCTCGATGAAGGATCTGTGACCCCGAACGCACCGGATGCTGCCCGCACAGCCGCACGTCGTCAATGATCCCAACGGGCAGACCTTCGGGCGCCCCACACGACGGCAGGAGGGGCCGCGAGTGGACCGCGGTGAGCCCCACGGAGGTGGGCAACGTGCTGGAGATGGCCAGATGCCTGCGGGAGCTCGGCGAGGGCCGCTGGTCGGGGTGGTCCGCCGGCTAGTCGTGGTCGAGGGTGACGATGACGATCATGCCGTCGGTCGCGAGGATGCCGTCGACCCCCACCCTGACGTGTCCGAAGCGCTTGCTGCCACCGCTTCCGCCCGCAGCGAGCCGGTTGATGCCATTGCTGACGTAGTCGGTCGATCCGGGGGCGTAGGTGATGAGCCAGAGGCCCATGAGCGTCCCGGCCGAGTCCGCGGTGTCGTTCGAGACCGCGACCGTGAGCGAGAGGCTCGTCACGCCATCGGCAGGTCCGGTGACCTCGACCATGTCGCTGCTGTCGTCCCTGCCGAGCCAGCGCTTCTCGCCGGTGTTGAGGTCGCTCATCCCGCCGGTGAAGCCGAGGTCCTCCCAGAACGAGACGATCTCGTCGCGCGTCCCGAACCCGGATACCCGCGGGGTCGCGGCGGGCCGTGCCGTGCGGGCAGGCTGGGGCTTCGCGGTCGCCTGCGGGACCGCTGTGATGCGGGGGGTTGGTACCGGCGTCGCCCGGGGGGTAGGTGTCGGAGCGGCGGCTCCGAGCGACCGACACACCGCCGTCTCGGTCAGGCCGCGCCCGCTGTCCGGTGAGCAGCTATTGCTGAGGTACTCGGCCGGGTCGGCGCCGTCGAGGGCGTCGGGGTATCGCTCGCTGGCGGCGATCCAGGCCACGGATGACGCGCAGGCGCTGAACGCCGGATCCAGCTGCTCGCTGGTGTCCGAGTAGCGGTCGAACGACGCCGCGTATGCCATGGCCGCGTCGCAGGCATCGCGCGCGACCGACGGAGCGGCGGGACCGGACGAGGCCGGTGTCTTCGGGTGGCCGGCCTGCGTGACCCCGACCGCGAGCAGCACGAGGACCGCCGCGGAGACCCAGAGCACGGGCCGCGACCGCTTCGGGGTCCGGGCGACGACCGTGGCAGCCGGCTGACCCGTCGCCGGGGCCGCCATCGGCCGTCCCTGGGCATAGGTGACGACAAGCGTGGTCCCGACCCACTGCTGCGTGACCGGGTACCACCCGGATGCCGCGGCCTGGGCGGCATCGGCTGCGAACGCCTCCTGGACCTGCGACGGGTACAGCCCGTCGTACCGCTGCGTCCGGGTCTCATCGCTCATCACCGTCACCATGCTCGGGACGCGGGATGCCGGGCCATGGCACGGATGGGCTACGGAGTGCCCCGGACCGCGACGGATCGCACCTCGGTCCCGGAGCAGGTCTAGGCGAGGTCCTCCAGGTAGCCGGTGACGGTGTAGCTCCCGCTGGGGTCACTCCCACCCCCGAACGAAGCGCCGCCATCGGCGTCGAACCGGAGTGTGGCCGGACCGTCGACGTACAACCGCACGTAGTGGTTGAAGCCGTGGAAGCGACGGTCCTCGGAGCCGCCGGTGAGGGAGCCGCACTGCACCCACGGGAACGCGTGGCGCAGGTTGCCGACCGTGAGGTATGCGGCACCGAGCAGACCGCCGTCCTGGTAGTACATGCCGGTCACGGTCTCGATGACGAGCCGCTTTCCGGCCGGGACCGGATCGGGTAGCACGCACCGCCCCGCGCTCGTGTTGTCCATGTCGCCCCCAGACCGGTACAACTCGACCATCGGTCACCCCTCACTCACTAGTCCCAGCCGCTTAGGTAAGGGAACGATAAGACCGTCGAGCCACACTCGGCGGCCTTGGACGACGACCGCTACGACTTCCTCCGCGCGCTGCCCGGCATCTTCGATTGGCGAGCAGCCACTAGAACATCCGTTCCACCATCCGACCCGATGGACGAGGCGCGGGTGGCGGCGGAGCGGGGGCTCGGGGATGGCACCCTCGTGCGTGGCGTGACCGTCCGGCAGGCCGAGGGACCCGGCATCGCACCTGCCGCAGGCAGCCTGCTGCTGCCCGACGAGGTCGAGAAGGTATGGCCGGCCGTCCGTAGCCGAGAGGTGCTTGGCTACCTCGTCGTCGGACGGGGCGAGACCTGGTCGACCGCGACGACCCGATGGCGTTGCCTGGTGGTCGCGGTGGGGAGGGCGCCCAACGCAAGGGCCTGACGTCGACGGGAAGGGCGGGTGGGCGCCTGATGGGTGGGCCTATTGGATCGGCGTCAACGTGACACTGCAGGACCCAGGGGACGTTGTGCTCGAGGTGATACTGGCCGGCGCTGATGTCCTGACAGGTAGGTCGAGGATGCCTACAAACCCTTCTTGTGACCTGGTCCCGGCGCCCGCAACTCATCGGGGCTGGCATTTGAAGGTACGCCACAGTCGCCAGGATCCACGATTGGTACCATCGCCGGGTCGGACTGCTGCAGCAGCGGCCGCGCATCCATGGGACGACGATGACCCGACTGGCGCGGCCGTTGGCGGTCGCGATCGCCTTGATGACGGGACTGAGTCTGGCGACGGCCGTCGCCGGTCCGCTGTCCATCGCTGTGTCCGCGACGCCGGCGGTCCCGGGGGCGTTCGCGCCCGATGGGCGGATCGTGCACGGCGGCGGCTCGATCATCGCTGGCCAGCGGACCTGCGCTCCCGACTGCGACTACCAGGCGCTCACGTCCGGGCTCGCCGACAGCGACCCGGTCTGGTCGCCGACGGGGCGTGAGATCGCTTTCAGTCGCCAGGTCGGAGACGACGGCTTCCTGCACGTCCTCGACGTGACGACCGGGGCCATCACCCAGGTCACGTTCCCTGGATCGGAGGCCCTGCATGTCGCCGATATCGACCCGGACTGGTCGCCTGATGGAAGCACCATCGCGTTCGCGCGTGTCGCCGACCACATGGACGGGCAGAGCACGCAACAGATCGGGTTCGTCACCTACCGGGGACCGGGTGCCGGGAGCCTCAGGCTCCTGCCGCCTGACAAGGGCCCCGACGACCCGTGCCGTGTGTACGACATCGGCCGCTTTGACCCATCCTTCTCGCCTGACGGTAGCCAGATCGCGTATCGGGCCCAAGGAAGGGCCATCACCTTCGCGGAGGCTCCAGGGCATGGGCCGCTGCTCGCGTTCGGCGGCTCCGATCTGGACATGACGTCTCAGGTCGACGCGTGCGCGACGCAGGGTATCTGGGTCAGCTCGGACCTGACGCATGACGACGAGCGACCGATCGACCCGCAACTGGTGGGCGCCACGGCGCCCGCATGGTCGCCGGATGGCACGGGTATCGCGGTCATGGCGGCAGATGGGCCATATGTGGTGCCACTCGACGGTGGATCGCCGGTCGCCATCCGGGACTCGAACGGGGACCGGCCGGTCATCGGCGACTGGCCAGGCGCCACAGCACACACTGGGTGGGACCCCGGGGGGACGTTCCTGCTGGTCGATGTCTCGGGCTCCGAGTTGCCCAGGTTCAAATACCGGCCGGATGGATCGGGCGACCTCGACCTGCCCGCGGGCACGGAGGCTGCCCAGGGATGGAGCGCCCAGTGCCTGCCCGAGGAATGCCTGACCTCCCTGACCGTGTTCAAGCGGGTGGACGGCGCCAACGGCACCTATCCCGCGACGTTCCACTACACGGGCACCGTGCCGGGTGACATCGTCATCGACGATGCGCCCCTGAGCTATGAGGGCAGCATCAGCGCGAAGGTGCAGCCCGGCCATGCGAGCGTGACCGAGGCACCGAACGCGGACTGGCCGTTGACGTCGATCGAGTGCGATGCACCCGAGACCGTCGACCTCGGGGCGGGGACGGCATCGCTCGACATCCCACTCGGGACCGCGGTGACCTGCTCGTTCCTGTCGGACATCGGTGTCCCGGTCTACACGCCGTATCCGGTCACGACGACGGCGCCCAGCCCGGGGATTGCGTCCCCGGGTGCCTCGGCCTGCCCGGATGGCGCCTACACGACCGGGACCGCGGTCGTGGTCGCCTCGGGTCACCGAGATGAGTTCCTCAGCTTCTCGATGGGTGTCCCCTGGTGCCACGACGGTCGGCGCGCCACCATCCCGAGGGGTGACGGATCGGTCGGACTCGTGACCGGTCAGCAGGGACTCGAGAACGACGCGCGGTTCCTTGCGCTGAGCGGCCTCTTCGGCCTGCAGATCGAGGAGAGCCCGATCGACACGTATGCGTACTCGAGCCCGCAGCCGGACGGATCGCTCATCGTCGAGGGCCGCACCGAGTTCCGCGCCACGCTCGATGGTGTCCAGATCGCCCTCGCGCTGGTGCCCGAGCTGGGCCTCGAGGGCAAGGTGTTGCAGCAGCTGCAGCAGACATTCCTCAGGGTACCGGTGATCGCCCGGCCCGCCCTCGTCAACCAGCTTGCCGGACGCCTGGCCGGGCGGCTGCTGAGCGCTCTTGAGCACGTGGGGCTGGATCGCATGATCGGGATCAACGAGCTGCCGAAGTTGGCGAAGGCAGTGGCCTCCGCGCTCCTCCAGGGCGCAGGCTCGGTCGTCGGTGGTGCCGTGCCGTCCATCACCATCGGGGTCTCGACCTGGAGCCCCGTGTACCGGTTCCATCTGTACCCCGATGGGACGGCGACACACAGCCTGTCAGGCGATCACGGCGGCTATTGGACACCGGTCGACGTGGCCGGCGAATTCAAGAACCATCCGTAGACCTCACCGCCGGGCTGATGGGCGGTCCCGTCCACCCATGGGCGACCTTGGTCCTCCACGTCCGGCTCGCGCCTCCACCCACACTGCTCGGCGCGCATCGGCAGCGCCCACCCGAAGCATGAAGAGCGACACCCGCTGGCGGCAGGTCGACTCGCTGATGTCGGGCAAGTATGCGCTCGCCAGACTCGTACCCGCTGTCCGCTCTCCACCAACGAATCCAGGACCCGACATCGACCGGGACGGTGCAGAGGGGCGAGGCGGGCCGCAGGGAACCAATGCCGCAGGGCTCTCGGTCTCATCATGTAGGGCATCGGAGGCCACCCTCGTCTGGGGATACGTCGATGTCCACGGAGCACACAGAGCCGACGCCATTACTGGACCCGGGCTGGCCATGGGCCACAACCGCGGCACCGCGACCCGCAGAAGTGGCGGACCATTTCCGCGAGGCGATGGC
>CAVWSL010000007.1:0-23895 GCA_963757765.1 uncultured Chloroflexia bacterium | reverse complement strand
ATCGCCTCGCGGAAATGGTCCGCCACTTCTGCGGGTCGCGGTGCCGCGGTTGTGGCCCATGGCCAGCCCGGGTCCAGTAATGGCGTCGGCTCTGTGTGTTCCGTGGACATCGATGTATCCCAGACGAGGGCGGCCTCCGATGCCCTACATGATGAGACCGAGAGCCCTCCGGCATCGGTTCCCTGTCGTCCGCCTCGCCCCTCCGCGCCGTGCCGGTCGATGCCGGGTCCCCGGGCTCGGGGGTGGAGGGCGGCGCCGCGGTGTGGATGATGGCGACGGGCTCTTACTCGGGGCTGATGCCGATTCCCGTGTGCCAGCATGCGCGAGGTCGGCCATGGTCTCCGAGTGACACGCCCTTGCAATCCGCCGCCCGATGGCGATGACGCCTCGGCAACGAGGCCGGACGCACGATGACACCTGTCCCGACCGGACGACCCGTGCAGTAAGTGCATCCGACACGGGCCGGGGCCGTCCCATCAGCTCCCTCTCGTGGGGCGGCCCCTAACCTGCTTGCGCCGTGCCTTGCGCTCGCTCACGCGAGGTGCCCTCGGACCCGTCGCTCGCTACGGCGGGTCCGTCGCCTGTGACGGCATCCGGGCCGGTGAGGCGCACAAGAGGACGAGCCCACCGACCCGGACGCGGACCACGGTGTCATGCCCGTGGGAGCGTCAGTCTCCGCCCGGTGTCAACGATGCGCCGCCCAGAACCGGCTCAGGACCCGGTGGGCCGTGTCCAGCCCACCGGTGGGATCAGTCTGCGCCGCGACGGCTGCCTGGGCCTCCAGGATGCCCTACGACCGTTGCCGGGACTGCCTGTCCCAGCTGTCTGGCGGCATCCCCGCCGATGCTGCCGAGCGCTCAGCCGAGTGGAAGGCCCAGGAACACGACGTGGTGCTCGCTCTCCGGACTTGACGTGGGCACCGCGGTTGCGTTCAACTCACGAAGGGCCGTGACGTAGGAGTCGTACGACTCCACCTTCCGCCCCTCGTCCTCCGCGTACTTGTGCCCGGCCTGCTTCTTGCCTCGCCTACTCTTGACGCCAACAGCCCCACCTGCTTGGGTCGCGGCTGCTTCTTCTCCGATTGACGTGCTGGCAGTCGGGGTCGGGGCGGGCAGCTCACTCGCGGGAGACTCAAGCGCCCCCACCTGTACCTGCCGATACGTGACGTGTACCCCTGTCCGCTAGGTATTCCTGCCCGACAGGCTTCCAGCCATGCTGGGCGGCCGCCTGCATGTCCGTCGCGAACGCAGCGGCCTGCTGCTCCGCCGAGCCGGAGTAGACCATGGTTCGGGTCGGACCTGCCACCACAGGACCCCCTTTCTCCCCCACGCCAGTGTCGACGCGCGACCATCATGCGCTGTCCGCTAGCGCTCTGTGCCGCCCAGAAACGGCCCGGGAAGTTCCGGGGCGGGACACCGGCGTAGGTCGATCGAGCGGCCTACCCGGTTCTGGCGGGCTGGGGGTCTCGGCTGTCCACGGGGCTCCAGAGGGCCTAGTGTCGTGGCCCGCTGATGTCTAGCGGCATGTGATGGGATCGGCTACGATGCTGGACATGGCTCAGCCCCCTGCTCCCGCGTTGGCCGTGACCGATGCCGACAAGGCCGTGCTCCAGGCGCTGGTCCGGGCACGGACGAGCGAGCAGCGGGCGGTCACGCGTGCCCGCATCGTGCTCCGCTCGGCCGATGGCGGCTCCATCGAGGGCATCGCGTCCGAACTCGGTGTCGCGGTCATGACCGTCAAGCTGTGGCGCCGGAGATACGCCCGCCTGGGCGTGGATGGCCTGGCCGACGCACCGCGTCCGGGTCACCCGCCCACGTACACCCGCGAGGACCGGGACCGGGTCATCGCCCTCACCCTCGGACCACCTCCCGAGGGCACCACGCACTGGAGCGCCCGGCGGGTGGCGAAGCGCGTGGGCATGGGCACCACGACGGTCCAGCGCATCTGGGCCGAGGCGGGCCTGCGGCCCCATCGCACCGAGACCTTCAAGTTCAGCACCGACCCGGCACTCGAGTCGAAGGTCCGGGACGTGGTCGGCCTCTACCTCGATCCGCCCGACGGGGCGATCGTCCTGTCGGTCGACGAGAAGACCCAGATCCAGGCGCTCGACCGGACCCAGCCGATGCTGCCGATGCGACCGGGCCAGGTCGAGCGGCACACCCACGACTACACCCGCAACGGCACGACCTGCCTGTTCGCGGCGCTCGAGGTGGGCACCGGGCAGGTCACCACCGACACCCGTGAGCGTCACACCGGCGCCGACTTCCTCGCGTTCATGCGCCGGGTCGCCCGGGCCTACCCGGAGGGCGAGCTGCACGTGGTCCTCGACAACGTGTCCAGCCATTCCACCCCCGACGTGCGGGCCTGGCTCGCCCGCCATCCGCGCATCACCTTCCACTTCACGCCCACCTCCGCGTCGTGGATGAACCAGGTGGAGACCTGGTTCGGCATCCTCACCCGGCAGGCCATCCGGCGCGGCAGCTTCCGCAACGTGCCGGAACTCGTGGCCATGATCGATGCCTTCACCCGCCAGTGGAACGAGGGCTCCGGCCCCTTCACCTGGGTCCGGACCGCCGACGAGATCCTGGCCAAGGCGGTCCGCAAGCCACGAGCGACTAGCGAATTGGGACACTAGGATGTCGAAGCGCCCACGGCAGTGACGGGGGGTTTCCGGGTGGGTCTCCTCAAGCGCATCCTGTTCGGCGATGACAGCTCATCCCGGCCCGCGGCCGGGTACGTGCGGCCCCATGCCGTCCCGCCCCTGACGGCCGCCGTGCCTGCGCCATCGCTTCCCGAGGCCCCGACCCCACCGTTGCCGCCGAAGGCCGAGCGACCCTACGCATCGAGACTGTGCCCGTGGTGTCACGTGGAGCAGGTCAAGGTGCCCAAGGCGAAGAAGGCATGTGAGTCGTGCCGGCGACCGATCCTGGTCCGTAGCGGAGGCGATGGATACGTCTACCTGCTGAGCGAGCCCGAGCTGCCAGCGTTCGAGTCGGCCATGTCGGCGTACTCATCGGCCCAGTCCGACGCCGACGACGCGGCCGAGCACGCGGCACTAGTGGCCGCAGGGTTCCTGGTCGGCGACGACTACGCCGAGGTCGTCGGCGAGTCCCACTACCAGCGGGCGCTGGAGCGGATCGCCGGCGGCAAGACCGAGCACGGTGTCTGTCACCGATGCGTCGCCCGACTCATCAGGGAGCCCGACAACCCACACGACCCGAACGCCGTCATGGTGGTCGTGGACGGAGCCACCGTTGGCCATATCAGCCGCGACGAGGCCGAGGACGTGGCGGAGATGGTGGCGCGGATGGACGCCCAGCGATTGCCAGCCTGGGTCCCCGCCACGGTCGTGGGCGGCTGGCGCGACAGCCGCGGATCGGGCAGCTTCGGCATCGAGCTGGATGGACTGCCCCTGTACGAGTGACCCGGGTGTGCCGGGCGGACCTTCCCGGCCAGCCGCCACACCGAGCGTCTGTGAGACGTGTGTCGCCAGCCCGGCTCCTCACCGTCGGGTCGCCAGGTCTTCACCCTGCGCTTGCCGGTATCTGCGGCCGCACCCGTGGTCGCGCCTCTCCAGGACTCGACGCGCCACTGGACTCCGCAATAGTCGGGGCGATTGACCTGGAATCCATTAGCTTGGTGGAGCTTCTGGAAAATCCACGGGCCCGATCGCGCGACGGCCCGAGCTCGACAGCCGCGCGGAGGTCCGGTGGACGTGCGCGGCTCCGACCGGAGCTGATCTGCAACGTTTCGCGGAAGCCGTGGTCGGTGAGATCGACTCAGGCGCGTGGCTAGAAGGCACTGCCGAACGACAGGGCGTGTCGCTGGTCGCCGAGATCCAGCGCGGCCCCGGGGATGTCTGGTCGCTGGCCCGTCTCGACAGGGCGCAGTGGTATGGGGTCTGGGTCCCGCCGTAGGACTAGCGGCGGTCACTGCGGCGTCTGGCCGGCCCGGGCTGACAGCCACGGGAAACACACTCGGCACCACCCAGTGAACTCAGTGGACGGGAGCCGCGCGGGAATCCGACTCAGAGTGCCCTGACACCACGCCATGGACGGCCGACAGGCGGACTTCTAATCGGTGTCCTGGGTTCGAATTCGCAAGGAGGGTCGGCATGATCCGTTCCCGTCTCCAGCTCGCCGTCGTCTCGGCCGCACTGTTGACGTTCACGGTCGCCACCGGCGCGTCTGCCCAGAGCCCATCGCTGGGACCCGCAGTGTCCATGGCCGCCCGCGATGTCGGCGACACCCGCGGCGTCGTGTCCCCCAGCGTCGATGTCCTCGATGGCGCCCCAGGCACCCATGTCCGCGGCACCCGTGATGTCCTTGGCACCGGCGTCCATGGCGCCCGCGTCCATGACACCGATGGCGTCAGACGCCATGAGCGGACCGATCGATCCCTGCGTCGGCACCCAGGTCACCGGGACCTTGACCGAGATGGCCATCTCGCTCGACGCCACGACCGTTCCGGCTGGCGAGGTGACTTTCGCGGTCACGAACACCGGGACCGTGGAGCCTGAGTTCGTGATCATCGCGACCGACCTGCCCCAGGATCAGCTCCCGTGGAGGATGGCGAGGTCGTCGAGGATCAGGTGGACGTGGTCTCCGAGATCGAGGGCATCCAGCCCGGCAAGAGCGGACACCTGTCGGTGGACCTGCCGGCCGGTCACTAGGTCATCATCTGCAGCCTGCCGGGCCACTATCTCGCCGGCATGCACACGGAGCTGACCGTCCAGTCGCCCATCACTGGGTGCCAATCTTGCGGACGCCCGGGATCTATCCCGGGCGTCCATCTCTTGTCATCACGCATCCTGAGGCGACCTATCGCGAGCGCCAGCCTGTCCGTTGACTGGCGCTTCTGATGGCGTGCTCACATCATGCTGTCCGATGCCGCCGACGTCGCCCGGATCGATGACATGCACCGGCGCTGCGGGGTCCTGTGGTCGCACCTGGGCCGGCCGGCCGTCGGGGAGGTCCTCCACGAGAGGGGCCACCGTATCGCTCGCCTGCGACCTGTCCCCCGTTGAGGCCAGGTCCCTGGTCGTGTCGTCGTCCATCAACCCTCCCCAGCGTTCGTGTGGCTTGGCGCACCAGTCATCGAGCGCCGAATGCCTCCGCGCACGCGGTCCTGTAGCCGCCAGCGTCCCCAGTCTTCCAATCGGTGTAGGCCTGACCGGGATCGAGGAGTCCACGCGAGAGCGCCACCCGACCGACCTGTCCCTGGTGCCCATCGCACCAGCGAGCTGGTCGGCCGACAGGTCCGGACCCCCGCAAGCGGCCAGGGCGAACGCACCCAGCAGCGCCGCACCGATGACTGCCGGCAATCCGTGGATAGGCTTCATCCGCCTCCCCCGATCGTCCGCTCGGGGAGCGGTGGCGTGGATGGTCCCACGCGTCGCGTGCCGCGCGGCACACCATGACACGGCGTGACGTTGCGTCGGCGTGGCGATCGGAGGGCGCGGCACCTGCTGGCATGCCGATGTCACGGGAGAGCGGATCCGTTGACCCTCAGGGGATGGCGGGCCTGCTGCAATGGCCCGACGACCGGTGCCACCCAGGATGCCGGCAGCAGCAGGGAGGTCGACATGTCTCGACGAGCCACTATTGGCGGCAGCCATCCTCAGCGCAGCCGCGCTCACCGCGGGCGGCGGGGTGTCAGCATCGGATCTGGCCACCGCACACCCCGCTCACATCCACGATGGTTCGTGCCCCAACCCCGGCGATGTCGTCTACCCGCTGAGTGACGTGCCGATCGTCGAAGGGGAGCATGTCGGTCAGGATGCCGCGACGACCGGTAGCGCAAGCCTGAGCACGGTCAGCGTGGGATTGACAGACCTGCTGGCCACGGACAGGAGCATCAACGTCCACGAGAGCGCCGACGCCATGGACCAGTACATCGCCTGTGGTGACATCGGCGGCGTGCGGAGCGGCGATGCCGACCTGGTCTTCGGTCTCTCCGAGCAGAACGGGTCCGGCGTGTCGGGCATCGCCTGGCTGCATGACAACGGTGACGGCTCGACCGATGTCCATGTCTTCCTCACGACCAGCCCGAGCATGGCTCCCGGCGCGAGCATGGCTCCCGGCGCGAGCATGGCTCCCGGCGCGAGCATGGCTCCCGGCGCGAGCATGGCTCCCGGCGCGAGCATGGCTCCCGGCGCGAGCATGGCTCCGGTGGCCAGCATGATGCCCGAGCCGAGCCCCGCCATGTCCACCGCACCCTAGCCGGGACGCGCTCCCCCCAACACACCGCCAGCGCCGCGGGGGTAACCCGGCGGCGCTGGTTCGCAGACGAGGACAGCGGGGATGAACGACGGCGACACCCACGAGCGACCCCTCGCCGTGTTCGCTGCGCTCGCGAGCAATCTCGGTATCGCCATCGCCAAGTTCGTGGCCGCCGGGATCACGGGCAGCTCGGCGATCGATCTCCGAGGCGATCCATTCCCTCGTCGACACCGGCAACCAGGCGATGCTCCTCCTGGGCATCGGGCGCTCCAGGCGGCCGGCTGACATCGAGCATCCATTCGGGCACGGCAAGGACCTCTACTTCTGGAGCCTCATCGTCGCGGTCGTGCTGTTCGGGGTCGGTGGTGGCATGTCCCTGTATGAAGGGGTCAGCCACATCCTTGACCCCACACCGGTCGAGGATCCCCTGGTGAACTACATCGTGCTGGCCATCGCGATGATCCTGGAGACCGCATCCTGGACGACCGCCGCGCGCCAGCTGGCGCGAGAGGCTGGCTGGTCGGGCGTGCTTCGGGCGGCACGAAGCAGCAAGGATCCGGCCGTGGTGACCGTCCTGCTGGAGGACAGCGCCGCCATCGTCGGCCTAGTGGTCGCAGCCGTCGGTGTGTTCCTCTCGCATTCGTTGGGAGATCCAGGATCGACGGCATCTCGTCCCTGGTCATCGGCCTCTTGCTCGCGTCCGTCGCGATCTTCCTCGCTGCCGAGACGCGCGGCCTGCTCATCGGTGAACGGGCGGACCCTGCGCTCATCGCCCGACTGCGGGGTGAGGTCGAAGCGGATCCCGACGTGCGAGGCATCATCCGGGTTCGCACGATGCACGTCGGCACGCGCCACGTGGTGATCACCATGCGCGTGCGCTTCCGCGACAAGCCGGCGATGGACGTGGCCCGGCTCATCGAGCGACTGGAGGCCAGGCTCGGTGCGCTCGACGATCGGCTGGCGGACCTGACGATCCAGCCGGTGCCGTAGGCCAGGGGCGATCGACACGTTGCTGGCATGGGCCGTGGCGGATCGGATGGCCGACCGTGACGCCGCGTACCGCATCGTGCACCGAAGGTCAGGGTCATGGAAACAGGGCCCTGACCCGCCAGTCGCCCGATGGAGGGGGCGTAGAGCAGCAAGGGGCCGTGCATCCGATGGGCGAGCCAGCGTCATGACCGGGGCGATGAGGACTCCGGATTCCGATCCTCGTGCAGGCGGAGGTCCCGGTTGCCCAAGGAGTCGCGTTCGCGGTCTTCACCGCCCGGTTCGGTGAGTGGTGGCCGAGGGAATTCTCCTGGTCGGGCGAGCGCCTCGTCGAGATCGGTATCGGGCTCGGCATGGACGCTCTGTGCAGTGAGGAAGGTCCGGCCGGCTTCCGAATGGACTGGGGACGGGTGGTCGCCTGGCAGCCGCCCGCGCGGGTTGCGTTCCTGTGGCAGATCGATCCCGATCGGACGCCGGCGCCGGATCCCGCACGAGCGAGCGAGGTGGAGGTCCGGTTCATCCACGCAGCCGACGGGACCTCGGTGGTGCTCGAGCATCGAGGCTTCGAGCGCCATCGCGGGGACGTGGACCGATACCGCGCGGCGATGGCCTCAGACGCGGGATGGCCATCGATCATGGATCGATATCGATCGTTCGTGATCGGCTCGCTCCGAGATGATCCACCGTGACAGGAAGGATGGAGTCACGCGTTCGCACCCAGCATGCCGGGGCGCCCGATGACGGACCGCGGTCGGTACACAAACACACTCCGGGCCCAGCCTCGGATCTCGATGGTGACGCTGCGACGGCGCCTGACGTCGCACTCGCTCGATCGGGTGGTCGCCACCGTGACACATCCACACCACGATGTCTCGCTTTCCTGCGCGAACTGGCCCTCAGCCAGACATCAGCCCGGCTTCCAGCCGACTACTTCGATGTGCAGATTGGCGAAGAACGAATCCGGGTGCCTGGCCCAGCGCGCAAGACTCGACTTGAGACGGTCGAGAGTGGCGTGGCCTGCTGATCCACTTGCCAGGACGGCGCGCCCAAATGGGCCGTCAATGAGGCCGCTCATGATCCTCGCATGGTCGCGGACTTGCGTGGCTTCTCCCTTGGTATCGGCGGAAACGCTCTTGACGGTATCGGTGAAGCCGCCTTCGCGGAGGAGTGCGGGAAGGCGTCTGCCCATCGTCACATCGCTGCCCCTGTTGGTGTTCCACGCGAGGAAGAGCCGGTCAAGCTCGTCGAGGTCCCCCTGGGTGTTGCCCCAGATCACCCTCTCGGCATCGACATCTCTGGCCGCGAAGAGCCCGCCCGCCTTCAACACGCGGTATACCTCGCGAACGGCGCGCGGCGCGTCGCGCCCGATGTGGAAGAACACATTGTTTTCGAACACCACATCGAAGACGTTGTCCTCGAATGGAAGGGCGAGAGCATCAGCCTCATGGACGGAGATGTTCGCTACCCCATCCGCGGCGGCAGTCGCCTGCGCCGCCTCGACGTGCTCCCTGTCATAGTCGATCCCCGTCACTTGCCCGGGAGCGACCGCACGCGCCAGCCCGATCGTGATCGTGCCGGGCCCACATCCGACGTCGAGCAGATCCATCCCTGGCGATAGGTAGGGAAGCAGGAACGCAGCCTGGTGTCCAGCTGTCCTGCTGGCGTAGTCGCTCCGCAGCCCGGGCGTTACCCCGCGAGGCCGATCATCGTGACTCGTCACCGGAAACCTCCTTGTGAGGCAATCACCTCTATGTCATCCAGCCGAAGCGCCCGACGCCGTCGTCGACAAGACAACCCAGGCGAGATCTGGTGGGACGCGGATCAGCATTCCAGCCCCTGACCCTGCCGAGATCCCGCCCTCAGACCCTGCCGCGCCGGCGTCACTAGCCTGTAGGCCATTATCGCGCCAGCCCGCGAGCCGGTCGTCGATCGCGATCGAAGGAAGGTGGCCCTACCTGCGGTCCGGCGCCGCGGCCGACGAGCGAGCCGCGGCTGCCTTGCGGTTCAGTCGAAAGGCTTGACGAGTGGAGCCGCGGAACCTCGGCTCATCAGCAGGGTGAGCTTGCGCGACCGGCGGGCAGGCATGAGCAGCGGCGACGGGGTCTTGCGGTTCAGGCCCGCAGAGCCGCGGCACTCGGTTCATCGGAAACTGGGGTCGCCGCGGCGAGGCCCATGGCATCGAGCACCGAAGGCGCATCGAGCGTCGGGCCGAAGAGCGTGGCCGATGCCTGCGTGTGCTGCCAGAGGAGCCCGATGAAGTAGAGGCCCGGGACCTCGGTGACACCCCGCACGTGCTTCGGCAAGCCCGTGTCGTCGAAGATCGGCAGATCGATCCACCCGAAGTCTGGCCGATAGCCCGTCGTCCACAGCACGGTGCTGATGCCCGCAGCTTCCACGTCGAGGGTCTCGAGCTCGGCTGGAACGAACCGGGACCGTTGTCGGCCGTCATCCGGCGGGACCTCGACTCCGGCAAGCGCGATATAGCGCTCGATCAGCGGCTGGAGGCGCTCGCCGAAGAACGCATCGGCGCGCTCCAGGCTGACCGAGAGCCCTGGCGCGAAGTGCAACTGGCGCCCGTCGATGCTCGCCACCCGGCCGACCAGAATCATGCCGCCGGCCGCCAGTTGGCGGAGGTCGGTCTCGTGCCCGCCGTGGTGGCCCGACAGGTGGGGGTTGGGAGCGAACCGGAGCCGCGGATCAGGCAGTTTGTCGACCGTGGGCAGGCCGACCCCCGCCCGCGGACCCTCGATGGTCAGGTCGGCGAGCCAGCGGAAGATGTCACGGCCCCGATAGCGCCGTGGCACCCGAGGGGCCGAGCCGACCGAGAGGAAGACCGATCGGCCGGCCTCCTGCAGCTCCTCCGCGATCTGGACGCCGGACTGACCACTGCCGACGACCAGCACGCTCCCAGGCGGCAGCTGACCCTCGTTGCGGTACTGATGGGAATGGAGCTGCGCCACGCGGGCAGACAGGCTCGATGCCTCCGGTGGGATCCGCGGGACATGGTATGACCCGGTGGCAACGACGATCGAGTCGGCGTCGATGGGCCCGGCACTGGTCTCGAGCCGGAAGCCGCGGCGCCCGGTCGACGTCAGCCTCGCGACGTCGATCCCCAGGTGGACTGGTGCATCGATCGTCGCGGCGTAGCGAGCGATTCGGCCGACGACCTCGTCCCGGGGCATGAACCCGTCGGGATCGGGACCATCGTAGGGTTGGCCGGGAAACGAGAGGGTCCAGTTCGGCGTGACCAGCCTGAAGCGATCCCAGCGGTCCTGCCAGCCTCCGCCGAGGCTCGCCCGGCGGTCGAGGATGATGTGACCCCGCCCGGCCTGGGTCAGGTGATGGCTCATGATCAGGCCGGCGTGGCCTGCCCCGACGATGACGGTGTCGGCCCTGGCGGGAAGCTGCATCTGGCACCTCCTTTAGAGGCCCGGCCCGGCTTGGTGGCGCCGACCCGGACGTTTTCCACCGTAGGCGGAGCGCCCGAGAGACGGAAGTTCGAAGGACGAACTCCCGGTGTCCGACGGTCGGTGGCAGAATCATCCCGTGAACGCGAAGGGTGACTACTGCGCCTTCACCAAGGCCGTCGAACACCTGGGCGACCGCTGGAGCCTGGTGATCATCCGCGAGTTGACGATCCACGGGACCCGCGGCTTCAACGACCTGGCCGGCGGGCTGCCCGGCATCAGCCGCTCGGTCCTGGCCGCGAGGCTGCGGAAGCTCGAGGACCTGGACCTCGTGACCCGCGATCGCTCGGCGGGCCGCGGCGTGCCTGGGTATCGCCTCACCTACGCCGGCCGTGAGCTGGAGCCCGTCCTGCGCGGGCTGTGGGGCTGGTCCCTGCGTTTCGTGCCCGAGGACCCCGCGATGGCCGAACGGGACCCGGACATCGTGATCCGCTGGCTTGGCGACCGGGTGGACCCCGGAGCGGTGCCTGAGCGAACGGTGGTCCTCGACCTCGACGTGACGGGCACCGGCGTCCGGCGATTCTGGCTGGTGCTGGAGCACGGCGCTGCGCCCTCGGTCTGCGTCGCGGACCCGTGCCTGGCGGGGGATCGGTACCTCTACGTCGAGGCCGACGTCCGGGCGTTGTATCCGATCGCCCGTGGGACACGCAACTGGACGGCGGCCATCGCGGACGACTCCGTGCGGATCCTCCGGTGACCCGACGCTCCGGCGAGCGTTCCCTGGCTGGTTCCTCCCGCCACGGCCGGGAGCGTACCCGTGATCGCCCGGGCACTTCGCGTCGATGTCCCTCCTGACCCCATCGACGACGAGTCGAGACGTATCGCACCACCGTTCGGCCCATCCTCCACGGAGCCCACCGGCTCCGGCAGCACCATGTTCTGGTGGATCGGGACGCCGGCCGGATCGAAATCATCGGCGTGCGGGACTCGACCGAAGCCGTCAACGAGATCGCGATGGGCTCCGAGGCTGCTCGTGCCCGGCTGTGGGAGGTCTTCGGTCACGATCCTCCGCTCGAGATCTATGCGGTGGCCGACGAGCTGCGATGACGTCGGCCATCGGTCACCCACCGACCTCCGCTTTCCTGTCGATCGACCTGCTGCCTGGCTCCTCTACCTGGGTGCTCTAGTTCAGGAGTGCATCGAGCGAGGGCGGATGCCGCGATCACCGCCGGCGCGGGGAAGTCCCTTGGCCCCCGACCTGACCTGCTGCGATCGATACGGTTGCGTGTCCAATCGGAGGCCGCGCGGGCTGTGCTGTGGGGAGCCACTGGCGTCCGCATCGCTGGCAAGGCTTCGTGCCGGACAGCAGGCTCGGGATCGCGCCGGCTCCACGAACGGCAGGACATCGAGGCCCCCCGTCCTCGGTGGGCATCCCATGTCGGGCATGGCACCGGCGAGCGTGCGGTTCGACGCGACCCCGCCGGACCCGAGGTGACCGCACGATGTCTACTGGACGTGGTAGTGGCCGGTCATGGCGAGCTGATGCACGTCACACCAGAAGAAGTACTCACCGGGCGTCGTCGGAGCGTCGAAGGTCATCGACTCGACTGCGCCGGGCCCGGTCACGATGGGCGTCTTGCCCAGCGATCGCGAGTCCTGGTCGGGACCATCGAAGAAGTGGATGTTGTGCGGGATGGCGGTGTCGTTCGTGTATCGCACGGTCACCTGGGCTCCAGCCGGGACGCTGACGTCCTGCGGGTCGAAGGCAAGCGGATCGGCATCCGTCGTACGGATCTCGATGGTGACGCTCCCACCGCCTGACGCCGCTCCCGACGGATCGGCTGTGGACGGCGGGGCGGACGCGGGCTGGGTCGCCGTGGTCGGCGGGGCGGCCGTGGCAGGCACATACGTCCACGCCGGACGTGCGCCCGCGCAGGCGACGACCACGAGCATGATGCCACAGGATGCTTGCCAGGCGCAGGGGCCGTGCGATCGGTAGTCAGAGCCATCCTCCGGCCGCCTCAGGGGGCGTCCAGCCGCGCCGATGGGCGTGGCACCGTCTGCCGGTGACGCCGCGATCGCCACGCGGCTGGAGTCGGAGCCCGCGTGCCTGGTCGCCTCCTCGCGATCGGCCTCGCTCGCCTGCGTCCTGGATGAGGGCCCGGTAGACCTGCTCGTATCGGGACACCATCCGCTCGACCTCGAAGCGTTCGAGGGCCCGTCGCCGGATCGCAGCGCGGTCCAGGTCCCGGACACACCGGAGCGCGAGCCGCGCCTCATCCAGGTCGTCCACCAGGAACCCGTCGACACCGTGTTCCACGATCTCTGGGAGCGCCCCCGCCCGCCGTGCGATGACCGGCGTCCCGGTCGCCAGTGACTCGATCGCCACCAACCCGAATGGTTCCGGCCACGCCCCGAGCATGAGCGTCGCGAGCGCGCCCGCGAGCAGCGGGTCGCGGTCGCGCGCGCTCACCTCGCCCAGGAACTCCACTCCCTCGGGGGCAGCGGGCCGCACGACCTCGTCAAGCATCGCGAGCTCCCCGGGCTCGATGGCCTTGGCCGCGATGCGGAGCCGGTGGCGAGTGGAGATCGCGAGCTCGATGGCCTCCGCGATCCCCTTCTCGGGAGAGAGGCGGCCGACCAGCGCGAGATAGTCGCCGGGCTCCTCGGCGGCGGGCATCCCGGTGAGCGGCAGACCGTGGGGGATGGTCGCCACCCAGTCGAGACCCGGGTGCCACCTGCGTTGACTCTCGCTGATGGCCACCAGGGGCACGTCCGGGAACGCAGCGACGCAGTCGTAGGTCCCCGGCAGATCCAGGCGCTGGTGGAACGTGGTCAGGACCGGCACGCCAGCGTGACGCGCCAGGGGCAGTCCGAGGGTCTCGAGATGCGCATGCAGCACGTCGAACTCGTGCGCGTGTGCCCACGCGACCGCCGCCGACATCGTCACGAAGGGCGCCACCTCGCTGCGGTATCCGTCGAGCCAGATGGCCCTGGGCACGACCGGGATGACGTCGGTGCCCGCGGTCGAGTCACCCGAGGCGAACAGGGTCACGTGATGGCCGCGCGCGGCGAGCCCGTCGGCAAGCGCCGCGACGACCCGCTCGGTGCCGGCATAGCCGACCGGCGGGATCGGCAGCAGTGGTGGCGCCACCATCCCGATGCGCAGCCGCGGAGCGATGGATCGACTGGCGGTCGGCGTGCCGTTGGTCGAGCCATCGGTGCTGCCGTGGTCTGGCATGGCGCGCTCCTCCTCCGCACGACTGCAGCACGGGGACTCCGCCGCCCTGTGCCGGCGCAAGAAAACGGTAGCCCTCAAGGCGATCATGTCGAGGTATCGACGTCGGCCCGCTTCCTGTCGACTCCATCGCAAACCGGACCGGCTGCGCCAGGGCAGGGACGTGGACACCTCGACCTGCCACATCGGGTCCCGGTGCCATCGCCAGCAACGGCGCGGTCAGGTCGGGAGCGGGTTCGCCGGCGCCGCGGTCCGGTGAGACTTCGCCACGCTAGGCTCCTACCCGCCCAGCAACGCGTCCATCACCCTCGCGACCTCCCGCCGGCCCCAGTCGACCGTTACCCGGATGTAATGCGGCCAGCCGGCCGGGAATTGCCGCGGCGGGCCGTCCGCGCGTAGTGTCTTCGCCATGCACGGTCGCCCGTGGGCGACCTCTGCATCCACCCCAGCCCGAGGACGCCGGGCGCCTCGAAAGGAGTCACCGCCATGTGCCTCACATGCGGCTGCATGGACGCCCACAAGGTCATGGGCGACAACATCACCTACGAGGACCTGAAGCGGATCGCCGACGGCAACGGCAAGACCGTCGACGACACGCTCGATGTCGTGCGTCGGACGGCGGACATCGATCGCGAGCGGCACGCTTCCGAGTACCAAGCGGCCGCGAAGGCATAGCAGCGTCCCGATCGGGCAGCGGCACGAGCCCGCCGCGTCCGACGTCCCCACACATCGGAGGGCCGATCATGGCCAAACTCACCGAGCGCCAACGGGACGACCTGCCCGACAGCGCCTTCGCGTACATCGATGATGCGGGTGAACGTCACCTACCCATCAACGACGCGGAGCACATCCGCAACGCCATCGCCCGGTTCGACCAGACCGACTTCGAGGACGCACCCTCGAAGGAGCGGGCGCGCAAGAGGATCGTGGCCGCCGCCAGGAAGCACGACATCGAGGTCGAGGAGTCCGACGACGTGGCGAAGTCCCGGGCCTGACCCGAGACGGGCCTCCACCATGCCGCTCGACACGCCAGCCGTCATCGATGCGCGCAGCCTCCCGGTGCGCAAGGACGGCCTCGTCGTCGTGGTCGTCGAGACGCCCCGCGGCTCCGGCAACAAGCTCAAGCTCGACACCGAGCTCGGGATGTACCGGCTCGACAGGGTCCTGCCCGCTGGCCTCGCGTTCCCGTTCGACTTCGGGTTCATCCCACGGACGCTCGCGGAGGACGGCGACCCGCTCGACGCCATCGTCCTGCTCGACTCGCCCGTCCATCCGGGCTGCGTCGTGCTGGCGCGATTGATCGGCATCCTCGAGGCCGAGCAGCAGGATGGCGGTGTCGGACCGTGGAAGCGCAACGACCGGGTGGTCGCGGTCGCCGGCGGAGCCAAGGGCCACGCATCGGCCCGATCCCTGCGCGACCTCGATCCGTTCCGACTTGACGCGATAGCAGCCTTCTTCGGCAGCTACCACGCCCTCGATGGCGACCGATTCCGCGTCACTCGCCGAGCGGGTGTCCGGGCCGCGGCAGCAGCGATGCGCAGCGCCGAGCTGGCGTACCGCCGCGACGGGGGCGCGGAGCCCGCGGGGTCGTGAGCCGCACAGGAGGCCCCCAGGCCGAGGGCCGCGGACCCGCGGTCCGCTCCAGCGGCGATCGGGAATGGGTCGATGCGGGCATGTCCAGCTTCGGAGACCTCGCCGCGATGGTCCGGACTCGAGCGGAGGGTGTCCGTGCCAAGGTGGACGAGGGTGCGGTCCATGACCTCCGGACGGCCACGCGTCGTCTCCGGACCCCGATGACCATCTTCGGCGATGACGCTGGGGCAGCAGGCCGCAAGGCAATCGAGAAGGAACTCCGGCGCGTCGCCCGACGGCTCGGTGCCGTCCGCGACCTCGACGTCCTCCTCGTGGCCCTGACCGAGGCCAGCCATGCGGGGGCCGAGCAGCCGCTCGATCCTGAAGATGTCGCGCCGCTCCGGCGAGCGCGGAAGGACGCGCGACGCTCCGATGCCGACCGGCTGACCGCCGAGCTCGACCGTGACCGGTTCCGCCGCTCGGTGAAGGGGGCTGCGTGGCTGCTCGGGTCTGGCCATCCTCACCCAGGATCGGCCGCGACGGGCGGCCGCAGCGTCCAGCGCGTCGCGTATCGGGCCCCGGGGCTCATCTGGGCGGCTGCCGGCGGGGTATTCGCCTACGAGCTCGATCTGCTGGCCGCGGATCCGACCCTGATCCACGAGATGCGCAAGGCAGCGAAGGGGCTGCGCTACACGCTCGAGGCATTCGAGGACTCGCTCGAGCCGGGTGCTTCGTTGATCGCGAGCGTGACAGCCCTCCAGGACGCGAGCGGGGAGATGCACGACGCCATCGTGGCCCGCGACCGCGCCCGAGCGTTCGTCGATGCGACCCATCTCGGCCGCGCCCCGCGGGATGCGATCCGTGCGTTCGCCGAGCGTCAGGACCGGCGCGCGGAGCAGGACCGGTCGACGATCGCCACGCGCCTCGCCGTCGTCCAGGGCCGCCGGTTCCGCGACGCACTCGGCCGGCCTGTGTCCAGCGCGGCGCAGCGGTCGCATCGGGCATGCCCGAATGGCGGTCGACGATCCGTACCCATGTTCGCCACCTTGGGCTCCGGAGGGTAGGAGACATGTCCTCGACGCTGCTCGCGCGCCGGACGAGGATGCCCGTGAAGGCGCTTGAGCTGGTCGCAGGGTCGGGCGTCTCCGAGACTATGCTGCGGACCCCAGCCCTGGTGAAACCACGGGTGTTCGGCCGGGCACCCGCGACCGCTGCCTCTGCGATCCTGACTACTCCCCCCGGTCGCCCGCGCGAGACCACGCCGTGAGCGTGCCCAGACGCTCGGTCAGGCGCACGTTCTCGGCATAGTCGATGGGCACGTCCACGAGCGACGGTCCGTCGACCGCGAGCGCGCGCATCAGCGTGGGGTAGAGGTCCGCCGACGACTCCGGCCGGAAGCCCGGGATGCCGAAGCTCCGGGCGTACGCCACCAGGTCCGGATTGCCGAACTGGACGCCGAACGGCCTGCCGAACTCGTTGCGCTGCTTCCAGTCGATGAGACCATAGCCGTCGTCGCGCCAGACCACGACGGTGATCCTGGCACCGACCCGCTTGGCGGTCTCCAGCTCCTGGCTGTTCATCAGGAAGGCGCCATCGCCGGTGAGCGCCACGACCTTGCGGTCGGGATACACGAGCGAGGCCGCGATGGCGCCCGGCACGCTGATGCCCATCGCGGCGAAGCCGTTGCTGATGATCACGGTGTTGGGCTCGTACGCCTGATACAGGCGCGCGACCCACACCTTGTGGGCGCCCACGTCGGAGATGACCAGGTCCTGCGGAGCGAGGGCCCGCCGCAGGTCGTAGATGGCCTTCTGAGGCTTGATCGGCCAGCCACCGTCGGATTCGTTGGCGCGCAGGTCGGCCAGGATGGCCTCACGCAGCCGACGAGCCCGCTCGTCGGCGACCAGGGGCGTCCTGCCTGGGAGAGCGGCCAGGATGCGAGCCAGGCTGCCGCCGATGTCGCCGACCAGCTCGACGTCCGGCTGGTAGCTGGCATCCACATCGGCGGGCTGGGTGTCGATGGCCAGGATGTGCTTGGAGCGGTCCGGGTTCCAGCGCTCGGGCGCGTACTCGACGGCGTCGTAGCCTACGCAGATGACCAGGTCGGAGCGGTCGAAGCCGGAGAGTACGTGGTCCCGTGCCTGGAGTCCGACCGCCATGAGCGACAGCGGGCTTCGGTCGTCGACCGCGCCCTTGCCCATGAACGTGGCTGCCACCGGGATTCCCAGCGCCTCAGCCAGGTCGCGCAGTTCCGATGCGGCGCGGCGGCGGAGGACGCCGTTGCCCGCCAGCAGGATGGGCCGCTCAGCGGCGGCCACGAGCCGGGCCGCGTGGGCGATCGCCTCGTCCGTCGGCTCCGGGAAGTAGGTGGACCGGGGCCTGAGCGGACGGGTTCGGTCGCCGGACTCGGGCGGCATCTGGGCGCGGTTCTCGGGCAGCTCGATATGCGTGGGGCCAGGCTTCTCGAGTTGCGCGATGCGGAACGCCTTGCGCACGATCTCAGGGATGGCGTCGATGCGCTCGACGCGCTGGTTCCACTTGGTGATGGGCCGGAAGATCTCCACGATGTCGATGAGCTGGTGTGCCTCCTTGTGGAGCTTGTCAGAGCCGACCTGGCCGGTGAGCACGACCATGGGCGCTCGATCGAGGAAGGCGTCCGCGACACCGGTCACGAGGTTGGTGGCGCCCGGCCCGAGCGTCGCCATCGCCACCGAGCAGCGACCCGTCAACCGGCCATAGACATCGGCCATGAACGCGGCACCCTGCTCATGCCGGGTCGTGATATGGCGCACCCGGGGGTGATCCGCGAGCGCCTCCAGGACGTCCATGGTCTCCTCGCCGGGAACCGAGAAGACGTACTCGCAGCCTTCCGCCTCGAGGCACTCGACGAAGAGCTCTGCGGCCGTGGGCCCACCCGGGATCTCGGCTGTATGTGCGGTCGCATGGTCCGATCGTTGTTCAGGCATCGTGGTGCGAGTCTACGTGCCGGGAGTGAGACCTTCGGCCGCGGCCCGAGGGTCCGCGATGACGGCGCGCACGCGTTCAGAGCCAGGGAGAGGAGTGACCGCCCGGCGGGGAGGGCCAGATGGCGCGGGGACGTCAGTGTGACGGAGCCCTGCCGGGAAGCCGTGCCGCCAATGCTCGGCTCGCGTCCCGACCTGGAACCATGTCACACGATGTGGTCATGGCGTGGTCCCATGGTCCGGCCCTTCCGCCAGCCCAGGTCCACGTTCGCGCCGTCCCTCCGCGCGAATCGCGACGCCCAAGGCACGGTTGCCCGCCTGCGCGGTGGTGTGGTGGGTAAAGGGCACGCCGGGTGTGCCGGGAGCTGACCTACGGCAGGAAGCCCGGGCGGAGGAGAAGTCGCCCGGGCTTCCTGCCGTGTCGTGCGAGGCTCCCCCTTGAGCCCCGCGTCCTGGATGGTCGACCGAATTTCTGCGCACCGCACCCGCTCGATGTTCCTTGCGCGAGGGGCACCGAGGGTGCGATCATGCTCCAGGCCGGGAGATCGGGAGCCTTCGCTCCCACCCGGGGGTGCCGGGAGCCTGAGCCATGCGTTCGCCGATCTCATTGCCTCCAGATTGCGCTCTACCAGGCCGCCCTGTGCGGGCATGATCGCGACCACCGCCGTCGTGCCATCCGGTCGGCGCTCGGAGCGGTCCCGGTGCCATGATTGGCCCGGATCGACCCGAGGGTCGTGAAGGAGGCGATGGGCTACGAGGTTTGAGACGGTGACAGTGGACGGTGGATCGACCGCGCTCGGCAACGCGGGCGCGTTCACCCTCGTCGTCGATCGGCCGGCGGCGGCTGGCGGACGGGGTCTAGGCTTCAACGGCGGCCAGCTGCTCAACCTGGCCGTCGCGGCGTGCATGTCGAACGACCTGTTCCGCGAGGCGACCAGAGAAGGGCTGACCATCCGCCGGGTACGCGTGACTGTCGCCAGCGTATATGAGGGCGATCCGGCGGTGTCGAGTCCCATCGAGCACGACGTCGAGCTCGAGGGTGACGCTCCGGAGGCGGTGCTGCGTGGTCTGCTTGCGGACGTCGATCGGATCGCCGAGATCCCCAACTCGCTGCGACGCGGGACCGAGGTCAGGCTCGGCCGTGTCACCATCACCGGGCGCGCACCTGCGGACCGCTGTTGAAGGCTGGGCTGCCGCACAGCCGCCTCTCCCATGGCGCACCCCTGACTGCCGCGGCGGTAGGTGATACACCAATCTTGGCCATGGTCTTCTCCGAGCACCAGACGTCGGACCCCGACATGGATCTGAGTTTGTCCTTCACGGTAACGATGACCGACCATCTGGGCGCCCAGCGGGCAGCCATGGATACGCTGGAGAAGCTCAGGGCTAACGCCAGCCGCATAATCGACCTGCTGGCTGCTCATGCCAAGCCACCGGGATGAGCCCCGGGGCAACCCGGGCCAATTGAGCCACTACCCGTCTCCCTCGCTGCTGTGACATAGTCCCGGGTGATGGAGACGAATGAAAACCCGCGGCTGGACGGGCTCGATCGCCTCGAACCCGGGCTGGAAGGGCGAGATGGTGGCTCGGCTTCGTGCGGCGATCCATGCAGCCGATCCGGACATCGTCGAGACCTGGAAGTGGGTCTCGGCGAAGCTCCCGGGAACCCCCTGCTTCGAACACGACGGCATCGTGTGCCACGTCAATGTCCTCAAGGAGCGGGTCCGCCTCACGATGAGCGACGGCGCGGCACTGCCCGATCCGCACCACCTCTTCAACGCGTACCCTGACAGCGGCCGGCGGCGCGGCATCGACTGGTATGACGGCGACGCGTTCGACACGGCGGCGGTCGAGGCCATCGTTCGGGCCGGCGTGGCGAAGCGCCAGGCGTAGCTGGCGTCGCCTCGGGGAACGAGGGCCCGGCGTCAATCGAGCAGGCCGGGAGCCCGGCCCCACCGACCTCCGCCCCATGAGGAGCGAGGGGGTTCGCGTGATGGTGGCGCTGTCGGCGGCGGCGCTGTTCGTCGCGCTGTACCTCGGGCTGGGCCACTCCGACGCGGATCGGCCTGCGTCAGAGGCGACATGGGTCAGGACCTCGCTGTCAGCCGGACGATCAATCCGGTTGGTGGTGTCTGGGACGAAGAAGCCGGCCACCGCGCCAGGTCGGTCGGCAGAATGATACCGGGCTGGCTGATACGTCAAAGTAAGCCCATGACCCAGACGACCGGACGCTGCGGAGGGGCGAGGCGGGCGATCAGTGGCCCCCCGGCTCCGCGCCGGGGGCCACTCCGTGTCGCTGGGTGCTTACAGGCGGCGATCAAGCTTCACGATCTGGATGACATTGCCGCAACCATCGTAGGCCTTGGCGATCGTCGAGCCTGTCGCCTTCGTGGGCCCCATCGTGAAGTCCGCCCCCAACGACTTCATGAGCTCGTACTCGCGGTCCACGTCGTCCACGTAGAACATGGCTGCGGGTTGCTCCTGCTGGAACATCGCCTGCTGGTACGTCCTCGCCGCGGGGTCCTGGGCGAGGGCCAGCTGCAACTGGACGCCGTCCGGCTCCTCGGGCGAGACGACTGTGAGCCACCGATACGGCCCATTCGTGATGTCATCCTTCTTCTCGAAGCCGAGGATGTCGGTGTAGAAGCGGAGAGCCTTGTCCTGGTCGTCCACCAGGATGCTCGTCAGCCTGATTTTCGCGGTGGTCCTGGTGCGTGTCGACTGAGTCATGGTCGACCTCCTTTCGCCGGTCTCGTTCCGGCAACTGCAAAGCGTGAACCCATCGCGTTGCAGGCGCGCCGATCCATTCGTTCGTGGCGTGACAGAGGGCTCGCAGCTGTGGCGGTGCCTCCTTCGGGCGCACGAATGAGCAGCCCTTCACAGGGCTCGCATCGCGCTGGTCAAGCAGGCGATCGCCGCGGGTAACGCCGTTCACCATCCGATCATTCATCGCGGTGCCGCTCTGGACCCAAGCTCGGGGACCTGGCCATGACCGAGCCGGCTGGGCCGAGCTCCACAATGGCTCGAGCAAATTGCGCGGGTTCCGCATGCGGGCACTACATATCCATACCACCACCTATCGCCGATTACACGTCATGATCGCGCGGCATCGGACCGCCGCCGCGGACCCTTGTGCTCGTTCCGAGGCATTCCGGAGGACCAGCGAGCCCGGAACGAGCTGGGCCCCGACCCATCCCACCACCGCTCGACGCCGAGCGGCTCATGAGTCCAGAGCATTGTCTTATGGTGGTCCCGTATGAGGCGCCGGAACCGTGACCGCTTCCCGCCTCGATCGATCTCACCGGTAGATCGAGCGCGGGGCCCCATGCTCACGAGGGACCGTGAGGGTGGGGCCAAGATGGCTGCGATCGCGAACCCGCCCATCGGCTCGCCGTTCGAGGACCGGCGACGCCACCGCGACGACTTATCCTGACGGACGTCCGGACCTGACGGCGACGAGATCGAGGTCTCGGGCAGCTCGGCCGAGGATGCCTGGCGGGCGATGGCGGGCGGCTCGCGGCTCGAGGCGATCGGCGCTTAATTCGGTAGGGATTGTCGTGCTCGGCTACTTATCGTCGGGCGCGACTAGGCGTAACCACCCGCCACGAGTCGCTGGCGGATACGCGTGTTGATCGGCGGGGAAGGCGCCCGTCGGGAAGTGTGGTGACCGGTGATATCCACGCCGGTTCTGGGCGCGACGAGGACGGACCGAGTCGGCAGGGACTGAGAGCCCACTGGGATACCGGGGCGAGGCGGTGAACCCTGGCGCATCCGTCGAGGTGACATCCTTGCGCCAGCGAGCGCACCGCGGCTCGATTGGGGCTCGCTCCGAGTAAGCCCTGGGAGCCCCCGTACTCGCATCAGCGGAGGTGTCCGATGAGCGATCTGGTGGTATTCATGAGCGTCACGCTCGATGGCGTGATGCAGTCGCCCGGGCGACCGGACGAGGACCGACGGGGCGGCTTCGAGCACGGCGGCTGGGCCGTCCCCTATGCCGACGAGACCTCGGCGCGCGCCGTCCAGGCCGGCATGGGTGAGACGCGCGGCCTGGTGCTCGGTCGGCGAACGTACGAGGACATCCTGCCTCACTGGAATAGGACCGGCGGCCCCTTCAAGGAGATGCTCAACGGGTCACCCAAATACATCGCGTCGACGACCCTTCGCGAGCCGCTGGCATGGCCCAACTCGACCCTCCTCACGGGGGACATCGTGGCGGCGATCGCGGACCTCAAGCGGCAGGCTGGCGGGGACCTCCTCACCCTCGGCAGTGGCGGGTGACCGGTCGCTGATGGGCCACCACCTCGTCGATCGCTATCTGCTCCAGGTCCATCCCGTCGTCCTTGGGGAAGGCCAGCGGCTGTTCCCGCCGGGCGTGCCGGCGGCCGCCATGAAGCTCAGTGACTCGAGCACCCCCCGCACGGGCGTGGCGATCCTGACCTATCTGGTCGAGGGGCGGGATCATTGACGTGGTGTTGAAAGCAGGATGCACCACCGCGTTCTTCCACCGGGGTCACCGAGGTCCCCGGGGATCGACGTCGGCGGGCGAGCAGGTTCGGCGGCCCGCGGCGCCATGTCTGTCGCAAGACACTTGGAGGGCGGGACATGAACTGCTGAGGGCGGGTATCACGACGTCGATCGGTGGCTACATCGCCGGACCTGATGACGGCCCGGAGCGCGGACTGGGCGAGGGCGGAGAACGTCTCCATTACTGGGTCTTCCTGGTCCTGGCAATATGGGCGTGCCACCGCGGCCGCGGCCGCCCAGATGGAGGCTCGGACATTCCTCGATCGCCTTGACCTCGAACACCTACGCGCAACTGCTGGAGCAGCGGCAGCGGGAGGTGGCGCGGGTGATGGACGCGGTGCTTGGAGGATGGCGGCGGCGGCGCCCGCGGGCATGGTCCCCCGGCCCTGGGGTAATGTCCGCAGAGCGGTCGCAGCAGTGGTCGCTGCGCAAGGCGAGTGGTCCTGACCGACCGAGGAGCATCCCATGCTCGATAGCCAACCGATCGCATGGCGCGCCATCGTATACGGCACGCGGGTCCTCGCCTCGGACGGCACCCCCGTCGGCTCGGTCCGCGAGGTCCTTGGCTCGGACGCTGAGGACGTGTTCCACGGGGTGCATCTATCGCAGCCCCACGGCCGCCATGACGTCATGGTCGCGGCCGGGGCGATCACATCCATCACCAAGACCGCCATCGGCACCGGCCTGACGACCGCCGAGGTTGCGGCGCTGCCGGCGTTCGACGAGGTGGCGACCTATCACCTCGCCTCGGTCGGCTGGCTTCGCAAGCACCTTGGCTGGGTGCGCGACTCTACCTCGGACGAGGAGCCGGGCTGAAACCGGCCGGGTCTGACTGATCCCCGCCTGGCCGCCGTTGCCGGCATCGACGGTCGGGCCGTCGAGCGGCTGGTTGTGGCGTCGGCCATCCGTGGATCCGATCGCCAGGGTGGTGGTCGATGTTTGGACCACGTGCTCGAGCAGCCTCAGGCGGTAGGCGGCCACGG
>CAVWSL010000006.1:0-34602 GCA_963757765.1 uncultured Chloroflexia bacterium | reverse complement strand
TGGGCCAGGTGTCAGTACATCCCGGTCGGGTGCCACCTGTCGTGGCGAGCAGGATGTGCCAGCTGATCCCGGTCAGCTGCGGTAGTGCCGCTCGGGGCGCGGGACATACTCGATCTCGGCCAGGAGCGGCTGGTCGGTGGGTTCCGCCGGCGGAGCGCGAAGAAGCGGATGCGCCCGCCGGTGTAGTCGAGCTCGGCACGCACCAGTCGATGCAGCCAGTGCGGATCGACGGGGTACGTCCGGCCGAGGATCGAGACGCTGCCGAGCTCGCTGGTGCGGCGCAGGTAGACGACCGTCCCGGTGGTGGGGATCCCCAGCGCCGGAAGCGGCAGGGTATCGGGGAGCGGTCGTCGTGCCGGGGCCGCCTGGATCCGGCCCGCCCTCCGGCGCCGGTGCTCGGCCACATAGGCCGTCGACCGCCCGGCCAGCTCGGTCACCGAGGTCACGCGGTAGCGGTTCCACACCTGGGTCTGCCAGCGTCCATTGAAGCTCTCGATGGCGGCCTGGATGCCGTGCTCGCTGACCGGCGCGAACACCGGCACCACACCGAGGGTGAGGCAGCGGCGGATGACCGGCCCGGGGTGGTCCCGGTACGCGTAGCTGCCATGGAAGCGCGGGTCGTTGTCGAACTGGGCGTAGCCAGGCAGTCCGACCCGGGACCAGTGCTCCAGCAGCGCCTCGACCACGAGCGGACCCGTCCACGGCACCGCGCGCGGCCACGCGGCGGTGAGCCCACCATGCAGCGACACGCCGGTGAACACATCCACGAGTGGGCCGTCCGCGATCTTGAGCGACTCGACGAAATCGAAGCTGTCCAGCTCTGCATGGCGCTGTGCCACCGGGGGGAGGTACCAGCCGGGTGGTGGGGCTGGCCGGCGGATTCGCCGCCGGCCATCGAGCAACCCGCGTCTCTCAAGCACGCGGCCGATGGTCCGGACCGATGGCGCCTGTCCGTCACCGGCACCGAGTGCCGCGTGGATCGCGACCGCCCCATGCTCCCCCAGGACGCTCTCGCGCAACCGACCCCGAAGCGTGACGATGGCGTCCTCGAGCTGGACCGGGATCCGGCGGGTCCGGTGCGGCGCCCGCGAGCCGTCGCTCCAGTCGACCTCCTCGAGCCTGCGGCCGGCCGCCCGTCCGACCCACAGCTGGACGGTCGAGAGCGCGACCCCCATCTCGCGCGCGACCGCACGCTGCGACGCGCCACCACGGACCGCCCGGACGATCGCCGCGCGGCGGACCTCAGCCGCAGCGCTTTTTGTCCACGGGACCGCCCTCCAGCCGTTTTCCCCGCAGCCTAGCGACCGGGATGCATCGGCACCTACACCGCCGGACCCGACCGGCATGTGGTGGCACGTGGCCCATCATCCGCAGACGTGCCCGGGTAGCAACCACCAGGACGGCGGCTCGTACCCGGCACGTCGGGGTCAGCCTGGGGAGCGATCGGCGGCCTCAGCGGCCAGGCGGTCGGCAAGGGCGTCCCAATCGAGGGCCGGCTGCTGCTCACCACCGCGGGTGCGGGGCGCCGCGGTGCGTGCCTCGATCTCTCGATCGCCCAGGACGAGCATATAGGGCACCTTCTGCTCCTGGGCCATCCTGATCTTGTTCTGCATCCGGTTGGAGGAATCGTCGACCTCGGTGCGGATGCCCCAGGCACGCAGCACGGCCGCCAGTTCCCCGGCCGCCTCGTTGTGGCGGTCGGCGATGGGCACCACGACCGCCTGGACCGGTGCGCACCAGAACGGGAAGGCACCCGCGAAATGCTCCACGAGGATGCCGATGAAGCGCTCCAGGGAGCCGTAGATGGCGCGATGGATGGCGATGGGTCGCTGCGGCTGACCGTTCTCATCGATGTAGCTGAGGTCGAAGCGCTCGGGCAGCATCAGCAGGTCGGCCTGGATGGTCGCCATCTGCCACTCGCGCCCCAGGGCGTCATCGATGTAGATGTCGATCTTGGGCGCGTAGAACGTTCCGTCCTTGGGCTTGACCACGTAGCTCACGCCGGCCGTGTCCAGGGCCGCCTGGATGAGGCCCTCGGCGCGTGCCCAGACCTCCGGATCGCCGAGCGCCTTGTCGGGGCGCGTCGCGAACGCGAACCGGGGCACCAGGCCGAACCACGAGTACGCCTCCTCCACCTCGCCCAGGAGCGCCTGGATCTCGCCGCCCAGCTGGTCCGGGCGCACGAAGATGTGGGCATCGTCCTGGATGAAGTGGCGCACGCGGGTCAGCCCCGAGAGCGCGCCCGAGCGCTCGTTGCGATGCAGCCGGCCGTACTCGTTGAAGCGCAGCGGCAGGTCCCGGTAGGAGCGCACCCGGGTCTTATAGATGAAGGTGCTCTCGGGGCAGTTCATGGGCTTGAGGCTGAACGTCTGGCCCTCGGACTGCAGCCGGAACATGTTCTCGCCGTACATGTCCCAGTGACCCGACTGCTCCCACAGCTTCTTGTGGACCAGGATGGGGGTGCTCACCTCCTGGTAGCCGCGCCGCTCCTGGAGCTCGCGCATCGCGCCTTCCAGGGTGCGCCAGAGCTTCTGGCCCTTGGGGTGCCAGAAGGCCGACCCGGGGCTCACGTCGTGGAAGCTGAACAGGTCAAGCGCGACCCCCAGGCGTCGGTGGTCGCGCTTGCGTGCCTCTTCGCGCCGCCAGAGGTAGAGGTCGAGGCCTTCCTGGGTATCCCAGACCGTGCCGTAGATGCGCTGGAGCATCGGCCGGTCCTCGTGGCCGCGCCAGTAGGCACCCGCCACGGATAGCAGCTTGAAGGGGCCGATCTTGCCCGTCGAGGCGACATGGGGGCCACGACAGAGGTCGATGAAGGGGCCCTGCTGGTAGGTGGAGACGATCGGCGGGGCCGAGCCCGAGATCTGGGCCGCAGTGCGCAGGTCGTCGAGGATCTCGACCTTGTAGCCCTGTCCCTGCTGCGCGAGGAAGGCCCTCCCCTCGTCGGGGTCCCACTCCGTGCGCACGAAGGGATGGTCCTTCGCGATGGATTCCCGCATCCGGGCCTCGATGGCCGCCAGGTCCTCTGGCACGAGAGCCCGGGGCAGGTCGAAGTCGTAGTAGAAGCCGTCCTTGATGGCCGGGCCGATACCGAGCTTCGTGCCCGGGAACAGCGCCATGACCGCTTCCGCCATCACGTGCGCGGTGGAGTGGCGCATCGGGTCGAGCGGGCCGTGGGCGTTGGCGTCGAGGAGCTCGTCCGCGGAGCCCTTCTCGGGCGCCAGGAAATCGAGGTCCTCGTGGTCGTCCGATTCGGGGGCCGCAGCGGCGGGGGCCTGGTCGCTCATGGGATGCCTCCAGGATTCTGGGATGCGTCTCGCCTGTCGACAGGACGAGAGGCATGCCTCCCGCGGTCCCACCCGCCTTCGCCTGGCGGTGCCTGGATGTCCCGGCACGCCTGACGCACTCTGTCTCGCGATGACGGGCGAGTCCCGGGCCGGCTCACCGGCCGCTCACGGGTGGTACGTCGCGGCACCTGAACGACCGCCCCGGCTTCCAGCCACGACCGGGGCTCTCTGGGGTCAGGTGTCACGCCGCGTGTCCCGATCGACGCGTTCGCTGCGTGTGATTTGGTGGGCGACACTGGACTCGAACCAGTGACCTCTTGCATGTCAAGCAAGTGCTCTAACCAGCTGAGCTAGCCGCCCGCCGTTTCGTGCTCAGGACACCCGATAAGTGCTCCGAGCCTTGACCTACACCGGAGGACAGTCCATGCTATCAGCCTGATAACCGTTCGCATGGAGACGTCTCCCGATGGCCGTGACGATAGCAGAGCCGTACGAGTTGGTCACGCCCGGCGACCTGGGTGACGAGCTGGCGTCGTTCACGCGGGCGATGCGCTCCCAGAACGTGTCCCCGAACACCATCCTCGCCTACGGCGGCGCGGTGCGCCAGTTCGGCGTCTGGATGATGGACAACGGGCGCACCACGACCGTGGTCGAGATCCAGCCGCGCGACGTCGAGGACTGGATCAACTCGGTACTCGCGGTCAACAAGCCGGCGACCGCCCACAACCGCTACCGAGGGCTCCAGCGGTTCATGAACTGGTATGCCACGCGTGTCGATGACTTCCGCTCGCCGATGGCGAAGACGCACCCACCACGACTGCCGAAGCTCATGCCCCGGGTCCTGACGTTCGATGAGATCCGCCCGGTGCTGGGCACCTGCACTGGCAAGGACTTCGCGGACCGTCGCGACGACGCGCTCATCCGCGTGCTGTTCGATACCGGCGCTCGACGTCATGAGATCGCGGCCCTGCGCTACTCCCCCACCGACCCGACGGATCGTGACGTCGACACCCGCCGAGCGACCGTGCGGGTGCTCGGCAAGGGCGGCAAGGACAACATCATCGCCGTGAGCGACACGACGCTATCCGCGCTCGACGACTATCTGAGGGTACGCCGCAAGCATCCCCATACCGCCCTCCCCTATCTGTGGCTCGGCCAGAAGGGCCAGCTGACCGACTCCGGCATCGCGCAGACGATCCGGGATCGCGGCAGGAAGGTGGGCATCCCGGTCCTCCACGCGCACGACTTCCGGCACGCGGCGACCCACCATGAGCTATCGGCCGGCATGAACGAGTCCGACGTCATGAGCAAGCGCGGCTGGGACTCGCCCGCGATGCTCCGGCGCTACGCATCGACCACGGCGAACGAGCGCGCCATCGCCGCGAGCCGGAAGCTCGGGCTCGGCGACAAGCTGTGACACCCCGGCTGCGGCTGGTCGAAGATCAGCCTCGGTGCTTCGACCCGACCTGCGACCAGCAGATCGGTGTCATCGACATCGTGCCAGGACATGCGCGAGCCTTCCAGGTCAATAAGCGATGGCGCCCCCACGACGGCGTGTACCGGATGGGTCGATCTCGGCACCCCGACCGCTGGCCGTTCCGAGGGTTCCCTGTGCGGGGATGGTCATCGGTGCGCCTGGCGAAGCTCACCACCACATATCGCGTACTTCATCTCCCGGCGTCGCTCGAGTGCCCCCGCTGCCATGTCGACCAGGAAGCGGACGGCAACGACCTCCGCGTAGGGCAGTGGCCCGAGGGACGACCCGGCCAGGTCGAGGAGATCATCGCCCCGAGGTAGCGTCGCCACACCGGATGGGGGTACGATGCGGGGTAGCGGCGCCCTGCCGCGAGCGGGCCGGATATGTCTCGGCCCCGATGTTGACTTGGCCCCGGCTGTCGGTCAGGTCCGTCGGAGGCCGTGTCAATGTCCACCGGACCCAGAGGATCCTGAGCGCGTGAAGTTGGGGCGTCTCGGCGCCCTCGTCCTGCACAGCCGAGGGCTGACCAACACCGCACCCGCTCGAGCCGCATGGGAGGCGGCCATCGCGGCCGAGGCCGGCATCGGCCCAAACCTGCCGGAGGCCGAGAGACGGCGGCGGATGGACTTCGCGCTGAGGGCCCGGATGGCGCGCCTCAACGAAGCCCGATGGGCGAAGCATCGCGCCTCCGCCGATAAGGCCCGCAGCGGTCCGGAGCCGAAGCGATGAAGGCCGGCGGGCGAGCGCCGGCCATCGGCACCAACGCTACCATCACCAGTCACATGACTCGGGCCGACCGGGCAGACCTCCAGAAGGTCGCCCAGGCCCGTGGCAAGCAGGCCAAGGCTCACGTCGACGTCTATGCGAAGCAGCTCCGCGCGGACTTCGAGGAGCAGCTGTCGGCCATCTACTCGTTCGATCAGGAGGAGGTCTGGAAGCAGGCCGTCCTCGCCGCCGCCGCCGCCGTCAAGGAGGCCCAGCGGGAGGCGGACGAGGCCATCGCAGCCCGGTGTGAGGAGTTGGGCATCCCCGCCGCGTTCCGCCCCAGCCTGAACATCAGCGTGGGCTGGTCGTCCCGCGGTGAGAACCTCGTCAACGAACGGCGGGTGGAGCTGCGGCGGAAGGCCGAGACGCGCATCGCCGCCGTCGCGGCGGAGGCCAAGGCCGCCATCGACGCCGCCGTCCTGAACACCACCACCGAGCTGTTGGTCTCCGGCCTGTCGACCGACGAGGCGCGGAAGCTCGCCGAACTCCTGCCGACCGTGGAGGAGCTCATGCCACCCATCGACATCCGCGACCTCAAGTCGGTGTCGATGATCGCGGCCAAGGGCGAGTCCCGGAACGCCTACTGGAACCAGTACGAGGCGAGGCGAGCCCTGGAAGCCCGGAACGCGGCGTGGCTCGCCGAGGCCGGGCTCGCGGACGACGAATGACCTACGCGTTCGACGCGGATGGTTACCCGATCACCCAGGAGGAGCCGCCCGCCACAGTCGGGGCACGCCGAGCTGCGCTCCGCGGCCCGACGATGACGGCGCCGTACCAACCCGACGGCCACACCCAGCACGACCGGCCCTGGACCGTCGAGGAGCAGGCCCGGAACGACGCCTTGCCGTCGCCACCCGACCTCTGGGAGAAGGGCGCGCTGGGCAAGAGCATCTGGAACCGGACCCGCAGCCTGTACGAGACGTGGCTCGCGGACCCAGACACGGGCGACCTGGAACTTGGCCTCGACGGGAAGCCGATCAGGGCCGCCTGGGAGGACCAGCCTGAGCCCGTCATCCTCCCGCCGCCCGGCCAGCCGATGGCGGTCGCAGCCGGGATGGTGTCGCAACGGCTCTCGACCAATGATGGCGCTCACCGTGTGCGTCATTGGCGAGGCGCGTTCTGGGAGTGGCGCACGAGCCATTGGCTGGAGATGGCCGAGCCCAGCCTCCGGGCCCAGGCTTACCGGTTCACTGAGCACGCGCAATTCCTGAAGCCAGACCCCAAGGGTGGCGATCCGCAGATCGAGCGCTGGGCACCCAACCGCTACAAGATCGCGGACCTGATCGACGCGCTGCGGGCGATCACTCACCTGTCCGAGACGGTGGAGATGCCCGCGTGGCTCACGGTCCGCGATGGTCCGCGGTCCAGCCCAACACATACGCGTATGCGTGCTGACGAGTTCGTATCCTGCGCCAACGGTCTGCTGCATGTGCCGACGCGGACGCTGTACCCGCATGATCCGAGTTACTTCAACCGGGTGTCGGTGCCCTTCGACTACCAGGCGGAGCCGACGACGCCGCGTCGGTGGCACGCGTTCCTCGACGAACTCTGGCCCGATGATCCGGATGCCCGGCACGCGCTCGCCGAGTTCTTCGGCTACATCATCTCGGGCCGCCTGGATCTGCACAAGACCTGCTCGTGATCGGCCCCACCCGAGCCGGCAAGGGTGTCATCGCGCGGGTGCTCAAGGCTCTCGTGGGCAAGGGCAACTACGCCGGGCCGACCCTCGCATCACTGGGCACCAACTTCGGCCTGATGCCGCTCATCGGCAAGCCGCTTGCCATCGTCAGCGATGCACGCCTCGGGGACACCAACGTCAACGTGGTCGTGGAGCGGCTGCTGTCGATCTCGGGCGAGGACATGCTCACGGTCGACATCAAGAACCGGGAACACTGGACCGGCACCCTGCCCACCCGGTTCCTCGTCATCTCCAACGAGTTGCCCAGGTTCGGCGATGCATCGGGCGCCATCGCGAACCGGTTCATCGTGTTGACCTTGCAACAGTCGTGGCTGGGCCACGAGGACACCCACCTCACCGATGACCTGCTGACCGAACTCCCGGGCATCCTGGGCTGGGCGCTCGACGGCCTCGACCGTCTCAACGAGCACGGCAGGTTCACCGAGCCCGGATCCTCGACCGACGCGATCCTCGCGCTGGCCGACCTCGTGAGCCCGGTATCCGCGTTCGTCCGCGACCGGTGCGTCACCGGCCCGGGGACCGAGGTGCCCGTCGATGCGCTGTACGAGGAGTGGAAGTCCTGGGCCGATGACAACGGCCACCGGCCCGGATCGGTGCAGACATTCGGCCGCAACCTGCGGGCGGTCGTGCCGGCACTGGCCGTCGTCCGACCGCGGACCGACGATGACGCAGACCGGCGTCCGCGATGGTTCCAGGGCATCGGATTGACTATGACCCGTTATGGCCTGGACCGCGGACCAATGCGGACCACGAGCGCAGAACCGGGTCCGGTCCGCGATGGTCCGCGTCCCGACCCATTGCGGACCTATGTGCCGGCGACCGTTCCCGAAGAGTCGGAAGCCATCGAGGACGCCCCCTGGCCTTCCGACGACGACTACGACCCCGAGTACGCGACCGACGACGACGCCGAAGGGCTCCTGGCGCCTGCCACGAGGGCTCCAGGGGCATCCGGGACCCCGGGGGGACGATCAACGGCATCAGAAGTGCCCCTCGCGCGAACGCCCGCCCGCGTCAAACCGCACACCGCGAATGGGCATACCGCGGTACCGCGGTCCGGAGCCTCTGATGGCCCGTAGATGCTCGGTATGTGCCCGTCCGGACGCCGGCGCCGTCAATGCCCTGCTCGTCGAGGGTCGCTCGGCACGTTCGGTCGCCGTCGAGCGCGGCATATCCGAGGATGCCATGCAGCGGCACGCGTCCAGGCACCTCGCCCGCCAGGCACCGGAACCGCAGCCACCCCCGACACCGCCCATCGACGCGCCTGGCGACCCGCTCGATGAGCTGGTGGATGCGCTCCGGGAGCAGGCGCTCGCCGGCAATCCCGCCGATAGTCCACCAGTACCGGCTGGCGCTGGCCGGCCCAGGCGGATGTCCGGCACGCCGCTCCGCCCACCCGTGACCTCGCGACCGAGCCGGAGTGGATCGCGCTGCGGACCCGGCTGCTGCGGGCCCTCGAGCCGTTCGCCGACGCCCGCCTGGCCGTCGCCGATGCCCTCGCCGGTATGGACTCGATGACCGCGTTCGGGCAGCCCGCCCGCCCGCGCCAGCGCATCCTGGGACCGTCCGACAGCCGGGCCCCAGCAACGGCGCACGGCGCACGGGCTCACGGTCGCCGAGCAGGATGCCCTGATCGCCTTCCAGGGCGGCGCCTGCGCCATCTGTGGGCGTCTGGGCGAGCGTTTGCAGATCGACCACGACCATCGCCACTGCCCGGGCTCCAACGGCTGCCGCCAGTGCGTCCGGGGGATGTTGTGCCCGCGCTGCAATACGGCATTCGGCCGGTTCGGCGACCACCGCATCCCGCAGCTCATCCGGTACCTGTCGCGATGAGTCTCGCCCGTGACCTCGCCGCCGCCCTCGATCCCGCGGTCACGTTCCGGGACGCCTTCGGAGTCGACCCGCTCGACTGGCAGCGTCGACTACCTGCGCGAGACACGGCCCACCGTCGTCCTGAAGGGCAGGCAGGTGGGCGCCAGCATGTCCGCCGCCGCGCTCGCCATCCACACCGTGCGCTATCGGCCGGACGTGAACGCGGTCATCGTGAGCCCGTCGCTGAAGCAGTCGACCGAGATCACCACGCGCGCCCGTGCCGGGCTCCGTGAGCTGGGCGAGCGGCTGGTGCAGGACAGCGCGTCGACGCTGCGCCTGGCGAACGGCTCCCGCATCCTCAGCCTGCCAGGCACGTCCAGGAGCGTCCGCGGGTTGGACGGCACGGCTGCTCATCCTCGACGAGGCCGCGTTCATCGAGCCTGCGACGTTCCTGGCCGCTCGTGCCCTCGTCGCCACCGGCGGCAGGCTGGTGGTGCAGTCCACGCCCGCCGACGAGGCCGGCGACTTCTACGGGATCGTGACCGGCGACGACCTCGACTGGGCACGGTTCACGGTCCCCAGCGACACCGTGCCGACGATCAGTGCGGCATTCCTGGAGTCCGAGCTTCGGGCGCTTGGCCCCGATGCGTTCGCGACCGAGTACGGATGCGTCTTCGGCAAGACGGGCGCGACGCTGTTCACGGCCGAGCGCATCGCCAACCTGATCCTGCCCGAAGAGGAGACATCATGAGACACGTCGGCATCGTCATCGCGGACCGCGGGGCCGCCATCGTCACGGTCGACCGCAGCCCCGCGGATGCGCTGCTCGTCACCGGCATCGAGCGGCTGCCCTTCGACCTCTCGGCGGTCACCAGCCGGGTGCGCGCCCTCGAGGACCCGGATGCACTCTTCGTCGTGGACGCCGATGCCCTCGGGACCGCCCTGTGGGCCGTCCTGGGCCACGCCGAGGATGCGCACTGGTCGCTGTACGCCGGCCGCGGTCTGGAGCGTCAGGCGCTCGTGGACGAGCTGCTGGTCGCGATCGAGGAGGACCGGTTCCGGTTCGCGCCCCGGCTCGCCGAGCAGGACGCGATGAGCAAGGCGCTGACGGGCTACCGGCGCGTGGTCCGTGACGATGGCCTGATCGGCAGCGAGCTGGTCGTGGCACTGCTGCTGGCGATCATCCCGCCGGTACCGGAGGTCGAGCCGTTCGTGCTGCTCGGTCGGCCCACGGGCGGCTCTATGGGCCAGGGCGCCCGCATCACTCGCGAGGGCCGCCACCTGCTCCACCTGTCTGGAGCGCCGTTCGATGACTGACCAGACGACCTGGACCACCGGACGGCCCGTGTGTCGGCCGTCGTCATGGCCGCGATGGACTGGGCCACCGGATACTCATCGGTCGGACCGAGGCCAAGGTCCGGCTCGACTGGGCAGTTGGCCGTCGGCGGTACGGGTCAGCGGACCATGGACCTACTTCGTCGAGCGGGGATCCCAGCTCCAGCCCGGGATCGCCTCCAGCTCCGCGACGCGGGCCGGTTCAAGGACGCCACGCCGGTGCTCGGCTCGCCGGCTGCTGACCCACGACCCGAGTTGAATGTCGCCTTCGACGTGACCTCTCGGCACCCGTAGGCGACCGTCGCGGGCGGCCATGGCACGGAGGGCTGCGAGTGCCGCCGCCCAGTCTTCGGCCGTGGGCTCCCAGCTCCAGCCCGGGATCGCCTCCAGCTCCGCGATGCGGGCCGGTTCAAGAGCGCCACGCCGGCGCTGGCCCCGTTGGTGGCTGGCCCATATCCCGAGCCTGAACCCGCCCTCGACGTGAACTGCCGGCACCCGGGCGTGGCCTTCCCGGGCGACGAAGGCGCCCAGCGCTGCAAGGCCGACTGCCCAGCCGTCCGCCAGGGCGTCCCACCTCCAGCCAGGCAGCGTCTGGAGTGCGGCTGCGCGAGTGGGGTCAAGGTGACCTCGCTTGTGGTCGGCTCGACGGCCGCCGACCCACAAGCCGAGGCGCAGGCCACCCTCCACATGTTGGCTGGGAACCCGCGCGTGGCCTTCCCGGGCGACGAAGGCGCGAAGGGCGGCGAGGCCAGCGTCCCAGTCATCCGCCCGAGGGTCCCAACTCCAGCCCGGGATCGCCTCAAGCTCGGCCGAACGCGCAGGATCGAGGTCACCGCGCCGACGCTCGGCCCTGCGGGAGTTGGCCCACGACCCCAGGCGAACACCAGCCTCGACGTGTCCCCTCGGCACACGAGGGTGACCCTCACGGGCGACGAAGGCGCGAAGGGCAGCGAGGCCCGCCGACCAGAAGTCGGTGATCGGTTCCCAGCTCCATCCTGGTAGCGCTTCGAGCTGGGCGATGCGCGCGTGGTCAAGACGGAGCCGCCGACGCTTGCTCCGCCGGTTGCTCACCCACAGGCCCAGCCGGAAGCCATCTTCGATGTGCCCCAACGGCACCCGCGCATGGCCCTCCCGGGCCACGAAGGCCCGAAGGGCAGCAAGACCAGCGACCCAGTCATCGGCACGGGGATCCCAGCTCCAGCCCGGGATCGCCTCCAGCTCCGCGACGCGGGCTGGACGGAGTGCGCCGCGCCCATATGCTGCCCTCTGCTTCGCTGTCCACGAACCAAGCCGCACCCGTCGCTCGACATGAGCCCTCGGCACACGCGCGTGGCCCTCCCGGGCGACAAAGTCCCTCAGCGCATCGAAGCCGGCGGCCCAGCCGTCGGTGACCGGCTCCCAGCTCCATTCCGGTAGTGCTTCGAGCTGGGCGATGCGCGCGCTGATCGAGCACGCCGCGCCGATGCTCGGCGCGCTGGTGGCTCACCCACGACCGTAGCCGGACGTCGCTTTCGATGCGGCCGCCTGGCACGCGCGCGTGGCCCTCCCGGATAACGAAGTCCCTGAGAGCTGCGAGTCCGGTGGCCCAGTCATCGCCGAGCGGATTCCAGCTCCACCCAGGGATGGCCTCCAGCTCGGCCACACGGGACACGTCGAGAGCGCCACGCCGGCGCTCGGCTCGTCGGCTGGTCGTCCAAGACCCGATCCGGAAGCCGCCCTCCACGAGCCGCGGAGGCACCCGCGCGTGGCCCTCACGGGCGACGAAGATCCGAAGAGCAGCAAGGCCAAGCGCCCAGTCATCGGCACGGGGATCCCAGCTCCAGCCCGGGATCGCCTCCAGCTCCGCGACGCGGGCCGGTTCAAGGACGCCACGCCGGTGCTCGGCTCGCCGGCTGCTGACCCACGACCCGAGTTGAATGTCGCCTTCGACGTGACCTCTCGGCACCCGTAGGCGACCGTCGCGGGCGGCCATGGCACGGAGGGCTGCGAGTGCCGCCGCCCAGTCTTCGGCCGTGGGCTCCCAGCTCCAGCCCGGGATCGCCTCCAGCTCCGCGATGCGGGCCGGTTCAAGAGCGCCACGCCGGCGCTGGCCCCGTTGGTGGCTGGCCCATATCCCGAGCCTGAACCCGCCCTCGACGTGAACTGCCGGCACCCGGGCGTGGCCTTCCCGGGCGACGAAGGCGCCCAGCGCTGCAAGGCCGACCTCGAACGGCGCGGCTGACACCTCGACGAACCGAAGCTCGAGGGCCCGTTCGAAGCGGTCAACATCGACCGCCCTGCCGAGGAGCTGGAGGTGGGCACGGATGTGTCCCCCGGTGACGGCGTCCCGGCGTCCGAGGCTCGTGGCGATGCGGGTGGCATCACTCACGAGCTCCGGATCGTGCGCCCGCAGGGCGCGGAGGACCGCGAGGACCCGCTCGAACGCCGACGACTCGACGGCGGCCTCAGGATCGGCGAGGTCGGCTGCACGGAGGAACACCGGCACCACGACATAGCCGCACTCCTTGCCGGGAGCCCGGCGCATCACCCGCCCGACCGCCTGGACGATGTCCACCGCGCTCGAGCGCGGATCGACGAAGGCGACCGCATCGAGGCTCGGCACGTCGATGCCTTCCGTGAGGCAGCGGGCATTCGTCACCACGGTCGGACGGTCCGGATCCGCGAGGATGTGCAGGACACGCTCTCGCTCATCGACCGACATCGCGCCGCTGATGTACTCAGCATCCGGTGCGGACGTCGCCAGGTGGAGCTGTGCCAAGGCGTGCGCGAAGCCACGAGCGCGGGCGATGGTGTGGTGGAACGTGATGGCCCGCGTGAGGCCGAGGTCGGCGATGGTGCGACGGACGGCGATGACGGTAGCCAGGCTCTCGGCGTCCAGCACCTTGCCATCGACGATCACCCCGGCCCGATCCCGGACGAGGTCCGCCACCTCCGTGTCGGTGACCAGGGTCACGACGAGCTGGTAGTCGGTCAGCACATCGAGATCCACCGCGTCGCGGAACCAGAGCCGATGCGCGACTGGACCGAACAACGCCTCTTCGTCCATCGAGGCGATCTCGACGTCCTCGAGATCGTCGAGGCGCCGACGCGTCGCCGGTCCGTAGACACGCGGCGTCGCGGTCGCGAACAGCCTGCGGCCCGCCCGGATGCGGTCGGCATCGAGGACGACTCGGATATCGCGTTCCCGGTCGACGCCGGTGTTCACGACCCCCGCGACCCGATGAGCCTCATCGGCGACGACGAGGTCGAACGCCGGGATGTCTGCGTGCATCTGCGCATCGGCGATGCGCGCCGACGAGGCGTACGTCGCGAACACGACGCGCCGCCCGTGTCCCCGCAGGAACGCCGCGATGGCGGCTGGGTCGGTCGTGACCGGGACGCCCAGTTCGTCCGCGCGGACGCGCCACTCGTCGGGTTCGACCGTGTCGGCATCGGAGCAGACCGCGAGATCGACGAAGGGCAACGTCGTCGCCGCGCGCCACTCCCGGCGGAACTGCTTGAGGAGCAGGAGGGTCGGGACCAGGACGAGGACGCGCTCATCGGCGCGGGCCTCGGCGATCCAGAGGGTCACGAGCGTCTTGCCAGACCCGCAGGCCATGACGAGCTGGGTCCGCTCGTGGTCGGCGAGCGACGCGACGACATCGTCGACGGCGGTCGCCTGATAGGCCCGCGGCTCGCGGCCGACGTGAAGAGGAACCGCCGCACCAGATCCCGCGGTCAGCGCTCCGGACCAGTCGATGGGACTCGCGAGGAGGTCCTCGCGCATCACCCAGCCGGTGTTCGGCGTCATCTCGGTCGCCCTGCGGGCATTCGCCGTCCGGTCGGCGGCGTTCGTGACGATCAGCCGTCGGGCGAACAGGTCGGGTCGGAAGCCGAGGGCGGTCGCGATCTCTTCCCAGCGAAGATGCGAGTGCGGGTCGAGACGGAACTTGACCTGGATGCCCACGAGATCGTCGCGCTCGTCCTCGGCGACCAGGTCGATCCCGAGATCGGTTGCTCCGATGCCGGCCGACAGTCGGCCCGGCCAGTCCGTCCAAGTCCACACGGCGCGCATCCCGAGGCCCGGGTCGCGGCGGAGGAAGTGGGCGACGACCCGCTCGAACGCATCACCGCGGGCTCGTTCCTCCGGGAGCTGTCCGACCCGATGCTCGATCTGAGCGAAGTCCTGGCTCACTCGCCCTGCGAGGCGGCGCATCCATCCACAGGTCGGTCACCCAGAGGCCCTGAGAGCCGAGATGGTGGCGGCACGGCCGTCCGACTGGCTGTCACACACACCCGCTCGCTGAGTAGCAGGTGCCGCCGTAGTAGTTGACTACCGAGTCCTTCCCGGGTCCGCCGTCGAATACGACAAACGGCGGCGGGTAGACACGCATATTCAGGACGGTGTCAGCGCCCGGGCCGCCGTAGAACGTGCCGTACTGCGTCATGTCAACGGTGTCGTCGCCGGGGCCGCCGTAGAACCCCTCCCCATAGGCAGGCTGAACGGCCAATATCCTGAGCCAGTCATCGCCAGGCCCGCCGTAGTACGTGCCGCCGGTCATATCGTTGGCATAGTCGTCGCCGGGACCACCATCGAACGTGGGCCTCGCACCTCCATTGCCTGCGTCCATCTGGAGGGTCCTGTCATCGCCTGGACCACCGTTGAACGTGCCGGAACCGCAAGTGCAGTCGACTTGGTCGTCCCCGGAGCCACCGTTGACCGTGCCGCCTTGGAGGTTTTGGACACGGTCGCCATCAGGACCACCGTTGAACGTGCCGTCCTGGATCCTGGTCACCCGGTCCGCACCAGGACCGCCGTTGAACCTGCCGCCGTTCATGGTGCCCGTTTCGACCGCGAACCCGTCGTATACGACCCCGTCCGCACCAGGACCGCCGTTGAACGTGCCACCGTTGAGGATCCTCACCTCATCATCGCCCTGGCCGCCGTTGAACCTGCCGCCAGTCATCTTGGCGTAGATGGTGTCGTTGCCGGGCCCACCGTTGAACGTGCCGCTGGTCATGGACGGGATGCGGGAGTCACCCGCAGAGATGAAGTCCTCTCCAGGACCGCCGTTGAAGATGCCGCCGCTGAGGATGCCGACGATGTCGTTGCCAGGACCGCCGTTGAAGATGCCGCCGTTGAGGATCGTGCCGTTGACCCCGTCGGTATCGCCACCGCCGTTGAACACGCCGCCACGCATGTCGTGGTACACGATATCCGTGCCGTCGCCGCCGTTGAACTTGCCTCCCGTCATGGAACCGCCGACATAGTCCCAGTAGTCTCCGCCGTTGAACACGCCGCCGTTGATATCCCCGGAGACGATGTCCATGCCGGGACCACCATTGAAGATGCCGCCGTTCATGGCGGCCACGACGTCCTCTCCGGGTCCACCGCAGAGGACGTCACCGTCGACCACTACGCCGCCGTTCAACGGGTAGGTGCCTCCCTCGTCCGGGAAGACGTAGGTGCAGGCCCTGGCCGCCACCGGTGCCGCCACGGCCGCCACGGTCATTGATGTGAGCAGCGTGGTGGACGCGAGTAGCGCCGCGGTCCGGCGCAGCATGGTCGTCTCCATCTCTTGATGGCCTCCTCGGCCGGCTCCGGGCGGGCGCATGGGCAGGCGGCGCTCAGCGTTGCCGACGCCGGTGCAGTGGACCACGGGGAACGCGTGGTGACAAGTGCCGAACGGCACGAGAGCTGAGCAATGAGGACTGCCCGAGAGCCGTCGGTGCCGTCCACCTCATTCATCCCGTGTCCGTAGCACGAAACGAACGCCCGTTCTGACGCTCGCGATAACGAGCGTGTTCCATCACCCCGGGGACGCTGCCTGGCGACGAGCAGCGCTGGAGCTGAGGATCGGACGGACGGTCGACCAGTGCTCCGACATCGAGGTCCGGCAGCTCGTAGGCCGAAAAGCCCAGGGCTTCAGGCCGCTCGGACGACACCGCTAGTCTGTCACGCGGGTCGCCACCGCTGGCGGCGTACCGAACGAGGGTGAACCGATGGGCTTCCTGAAGCGACTGATCGGCGGCAAGGACCCGGTGCCGGTATCGGAGGCGCATGTGCCAAACGAGGACGCCGCACCGGACCCATGGTCCTTGGACGTGCCGCCGGTGCCAGTTGTGCCTGGCATGTTCACGGACGCCCACGACCTGATCCTGGCTCGCCGCCACCTCGCCTTCGGGCCGGTTCGTGATCGCCTGGCGCGACATGCCCGACGACCCGGAGCTGGAGGGCGTGCTCGCGGGCGCGCGCTCCGCTGGCCCCGGGCGCTGGCAGCTGCTCGATGGCGGCCGGACGGTAGCGGAAGGCCGGCTCGAGCGGCCCAACGATGGGGTTGTCACGGACGCCGGCACCTGGGCCATCGTCGACTGGCTGTTCGACGACGCGCTGCGCGGAGTCGTCCTCGTTGGCGGCCCCGACGGGCGCATCCGGATCAACGAGCGCTTCGAGGCCAACATCCATCAGTGCTTCCTGTCACCCGACGGGCTGTACGCGGCCGTTCAGTGCGCGGTCAACAACGACTCGGCGGACGACAGCCTGTTCGTCCTTTACGACGTGGCGAGTGGCGGGCGGCTCTGGGCGAGGGCCCTCGAGGTCGGCCGCGTCGATGCCGTCCGGTTCCTGCCCGACGAGGACCTTATCGAGGTCACCGCTCGTGACTGGGGCACGGTGCCCTACAGCCTCTCCGGCGGTTGGACTGACCAGGGCGCGCTCCGGGACATCGGCCTTGAGCTGGGTGACGGCTATGTGGTCATGGATCTCGTGCGCGCCGAGCTTGACGAGGGCCCGGTGAAGCTGGGCCGCCAGACCGTCCTGCTCGCAGCGCTCGGGCGAGCGGTCCCGGCGCTCGCGGCATGGCCGAGGCAGGCGGCGAAGGCCGAGCGCCTCACGGGTGACCTGCTCGAGGCCGCCGGTGACGAGGCGCGTGCACTGGCGGCATGGGACCGGGCCCTCGCGCTCGATCCGGCGGTCGGTGTCCGCAAACGCGCCGAGTCGCTGCGGGCGAAGCTCGCCACAGCGGGCTGACGCAGTGGGTCAGGGGCTCTGGCGCGCCTCGATGGTGCGACCGCAGTTGCTGAAGGACACCCTGGTCAACGTCCGGCCCTCCACCCCGAGCCCGAGGACTCGGCATCGACCGGGACGGCGCGGAGGGGTGAGGCGGGCCGCCAACAAGTGCTGCGCCGGACGTAGAGCGCTACCCTGCGGGCGATGGACGGCGACGATCCGACGGACGAGCGGGAGTACGTCGAGCCGGGACGCACCGTCTGCGTCCCGAACGGCCACGAGCTGCCGATGGGCACGAGCGAGCCATGCCCCGAGTGCGGTTCCACGAAGCGCGCTCATGGCGCGAACGCCGGTCACGCGGCCGCGAGCGCATCCGCCAACGGCGCGGGGTCACGAGCCAAGGAGTGGGACCCGGCTTATCGCGAGGGGAAGCGGTCCCGGTCACGTCCAGCTCGACAGCGAACCGTGAGCGTGTCGCCGACCCACGCCGACGGCATCGAGCGTACGCGCCGCGTCGAGATCGGCAAGGTCGCGGACACCTACGAGGAGACGGTCTTCGACCCGGACGGCAGCGTCTACTACCACTTCGCCGAGCCCCTCAGCGAGCACCAGGGTCACGGGTCGGCCAAGGCGCCGCGTGACGACACCTGACGAGGCCGAGGCGCCCGTGGTTGCGGAGAGCCCGTGGACCGGGCGCTGGCTGGGCCACGTAGATCGCTCCCTGCGATGGAGCCGGACCACGCGCCTCCTGCTCGACCAACATGACTGGGGCCAGCAGCTGCTGGTCCGGGTGGCGCTCTTCCTGGCCCTGCATGACGCCTGCCTCCTCGTCCAGGGTCGTGGCAAGGGGCGCAAGCGACAACCGGCCTATGAGCCAGCCGTGGCCGACTGTCCCTTCGGCGTCGACGGGTTGAGGATCCACCATGACCGGCTCGCCCAGTGGCGAGACGAAGTCGTCCACTTCGCGGACCAGGGCGACGGAGCGCAGCTCGGCTGGCGGGTCGCGGTCGAGGAGCCTGTGACGTACAGCAGCACGGTCGGTGACCGCGACAAGCGGGGTACGGACGAGTTGACGCGGCCCGAGATCGAAGAGGTCCTGGTGCGGCTCGACGACTGGCTGCACCCGCACTGGGACGTGCTCGTCTCGCTTCGACATGGTTCGCAGCCAGGGGAAGACGACGCCCTCGCCCTGAAGGTCGCCCGGTGGGCCATGGGGATCAACACGCCGCCCGGTTGGCGTGTCGGCTCGCCCTCGTACCACGACGAGGCCCAGCGATGGGAGATGCACGCTCGAGGTCCCACTCTCCCCGTTACGGAAGCCACGGAGTGGACGGCAGTCGCCCCGACCAAGGTAGGCGTCCTCGCGGAGATGGCCCGGTGCCTACGAGAGCTGGGCGAAGGCCGCTGGCCGAGGTGACGGCTCGCTACTCCTTGCGGGCGATTAAGATGACCTGCGTCTCATCACCGATCAGCGTGTACACCACCCCATCGAAGCTGGCCTGCGCCTCGATGCCTGCGAAGGACTCTTCGGGCTTCGGGAAGCGCAACGCCTCCATCAAGGCGTTGCGCTGGTCGGACGTGAGGCTGGGATCCGCGACCATCGGGAAGCCGCTGAGCATGATCACGGCGTTCAGCTGGTCTGATGTGGCCTCGATGTCGTCGGCGGCTACCACTGGGAACCAGCTGATCCAGGCCGAAGTGATGTTGTTCTGCTTGTCCAGGTGTCCCAACACGCTCAGGTTGTCGGTTCTGTCGCCATAGACGCCCTTGGTCTTGAAGTCCACCTCGAAGCTTCGGGCCCCGTTCGCGCCCTTCTCGACCTTGGGCTTGGAGGGCATCCTGAACTCGGAGCCATAGTCACCGATCTCCCGGTTCCATGCCTTGGCGAACTGGTTCAGTGTCCTGTCCAGCTTGCCCGGCATCGCCAACTCCGCGAACATCAGGTCCACGCCATGTTGTGCAGGCGTGAGAACGGACGGGCCTGGCGGCGACGACGGCTCGACCGGGACGATCTCCGTCCAGGATCCGCACGACTTCGACTGGAAGCCCACGTCCGTGGGTTGGATGGAGACGACCGCTGGTCCGGCCGGGTTGTCGTTGGCGATGATGTCGGTCGACTCGCCGGTGAACCCCGATAGCCTCGCCCAGTGGCAGGTCGGGCCACCATCGGACCGATAGGTCCCAGCCGGTAGGTCGACGCCCACGATGAACGTGCCATCGGTGATCGTGATCGGCGAGGGCACGGCTACCGGTGAAGGCACCGCGGGAGACGGCGACAGCGCCGGGGACTGGCCTACGACGGGTGCGGCCAACAGGGCGCTCAAGGGAAGTGCGAGCAGGAACAATGCGAGACGGCGCATGGCCGATCTTCCTCCTTCGACTCCGGCGCGTCAGTCGCACGAGCCCCGATGCTTGATGGACTGCACAAGGAACCAGGGGACCGTGGTGCTGCCGCCGATCTGGGTGTCATACGAGAACGAGCCGCCGCCGAGGACGTTCATCGACACCACGTCGCCTTCCACGTAGTCAGCGAGTTTGTCCTCGTCCCCCGTGAACAGCGCGTTGTCGCCGTCGATATACCAGTACTGGGTCCGCTTGCCGAGCGCCTGCGCGCGGAAGGTGTCACCGCCGGTGGCGGCATCGAACTGGGTGATGCAAGCCCAGACCTGGAATGCGTCCGTCAGGTACTTGTCGGGTGACTTCATGATCTTGGACCAGGTCCGATCCGAGACTTTCTGGTACTTGATCGCCGCTGGCTTCTTTGTCGGCGCAGGAGTCGGCTCGGGCGTCGACGTCACGGATGGCGCAGGGCTCGAACCGGGCTCAGTGCATGGGACGACCGCCAGCACGTTCACGGTCCCGTCCATGATGCCGTTGGTCAGAGTGACCGCGTTAAGACCTTCCGGCGCGAGGACCCGGATACAGAGATCTTGTAGGACAGCCGGGCTTGCACTCGGGCCTGGCGACTGCGCCATCGCCGCCCCGCCCGCCGCCAGTATCCCCGCCATACCTACCACCATCGCGACGCGACGCATCGGACCCTCCCTCGGACCGTTCCGTGAAGTCATGCCGCACCGAGTAGCACGAGCCAACCGAGGGACTACACCATCCGTGGCTCATGCGGACAAGTGCCGAATGGCTCGCCGTCCTAGTCCGAGACGGGCGATCCGGCCGGGTCGCACCTGAACCCGCATCCAGCCCAAGTCCGCATCAGTCCTGACCCCGGGGCTGGTGCCGTGATGTATCGCAGTAGTCCCGCTCCCTAACTGACCTGCGCTCGCCCTGTAGGCGTTTGGACCTTCCCGGCCTGTTCGGCAACGGGGTATCGCGAGGTTGGGGAGTCGAGCGAGCCCCGTTTCTGACCTGCCTCTGCTCATGCCCGGCCGGGGTCCTGCCCGCCGCGCACCCACTCGGGGCATGTTCTCAGGGGCGTGGGTACCGACGGGCCGGGAAGCACAGACGGGTTGTATCCCCGGTCGACCTTCGGACGGCTCGGTCCCGACGACGAGGGATGGCTGCGCCAGTTCGCGCAAGCTACGCGTGGGCTGGTGGTCCGACGCGCCTCCGCCGCGAGGTCGAACACGCCGTACCCCGGGAGCGTCGACCTCGAACTCGCCCTGTCGCCGATGCTCCAGAGCCGAGGCTTCCTGCATCACGTCATGATCCGCCATCCGCGCACCGGCGAGCGCTTCGAGTACGACTTCTGGCGGCTGGTGACCGCCAACGTTGCCTGGGGAGTCGGGGTCCTGGCGCTCCTGGCCGCGGCCGGTCGGGCGCCACTGGTCATCGTCCTGGCGCCGCTGCTGGCGTTGCCGACCGTGGGCGTCTTCCGCGTGGCCGCACTCATCGCCCGCGACGAGCCCGTCGCGACTGTCGACGGCTTCCGCGCGTGGCGGACGCTGGGCGGCCGCGCACTGGTGCTGGGTACGGCGCTGCTCGTCGCTGGCTTCGTGTTCACCACGAACCTGATGACAGGTATCCAGGGCGGCGGTCTCATGGGTTGGTCGCTGGCCACATTCGCCGGCTGGGGGCTGGTGGCCACGGGTCTGGTGGCGGTCGTGGCCTGGCCGCTGGTCCCCGACCCGTGGCGCGAGGAGCTTCCGCTGCGCGCCCTGGTTCGTCTCAGCGTGCTGATGGCGCTCGCGTTCCCGCTTCGGCCGGGGGCGCTCCTGGCGCTCGTCACGCTGCTGCTCACGGTCAGCACGGTGGCGCTCGTGGCTGTCCTCTCGGTCTCGCTTCGATTCGCGGCGCTGGTGTGCTGCCGCTACGTGCTACCGGCCACCGACCGGTTCGCGCCGCCCCCCGATCGGCCGGAGCGCCGGGACCCATGACCACGGGCACGCTCGATGGCAGCTCGGGGATCGCGGACGCGTTCCCGACGTCGCGCCTGGATGCCGTGGTGTTCGACATGGATGGGGTCGTGACCGAGACCGCCATCGTCCACTTCGGTGCCTGGAAGCAGCTGTTCGACGCCGTGCTGGCCACGCGGTCAGCGGTGGCGGGCGGGCCCTTCCGGCCGTTTCGACGCCGATGACTGCCGGATGTTCGTGGACGGCAAGCCGCGCCAGGTGTCGAGGCCCAAGTGTCCCAGCCGATTCCAGCTTCGTGCTGGTCGCCGCGACCTACCGCCCAGCACGGAGGAGACGGCCGGGAGCTCGAGATAGCCCGCAGCCGGTTCGCCACGGCATACAGCCCTCGGGTCGCGGCCTCGAGCTCATCGCGCGGCGCGTCTATGGAGCCAGGCCTGGCCTGATCCGTTCGCCGTCCGCGGGGGGGTCGTGACCTGACCCGCCCACGCTCGTCCGCGGCCGGGTGCTCGACGAGCGCGATGAGACGGCTGGCCATGAAGCGCCCGGTGCGCACCGCCTGTCCGATCCTGGTCACCTCCCGGACCTCGACGACCCCCCGGGCCGTCGTCACCTCCACCCGTCGGCCGCACGGGTCGCGCTCACCTCGAAGGTCTGGACGCCCTGTCCCGTGTCCGCGAGCGCCTCGGTGCGATCACCCTTCATGGCCCGATCGGTCGAGGGGTGGTGATCGACATCTCCACCGCCCGAGGGTGCGACCCGGGAGGTCGCGAGGGCATCGGCCGTCACGGAGCCCGGGTTGCAGTCGTTCTGCAACGGGCACCTGACCCGGCCCGAGGGTACCGACGGCCGGATCCTCGATGTCGATGCGAGGCGCGGCCCGGTGCGTGGAAGGTCGGGGCAGCCGCACGTCCGCGACACTCCGCCTGACGACATACCCACACCGGAGGGTTCGATGGCATTGGATGCCGGCGTCTCCGTCGACGCGATCCCCAACGACGCCAGAGGGGGCATCGTCATCGAGCACCGCGGCCTCGGGGAACCCTGGACGGTGACCTGCCCGGCCATCGACGGGCCGTGGGCCTTCTTCACCAGGGAGGATGCGATCGCCATCGGTCACTCGCTGTCGGATCGGTTCGGCGGGGACCTCTTCCTGCGCGATGACGAGGGCACCCTCCGGGCGTTCGGCGGAGGCGGCCACCCCATCGCGACACAAGGCCTGGGGAGGCCGGGCGCGACGGATGCTCCGTGACGGTCGGCGAGGCGTCGATCGACCGCTCCGCGGCCTCTGCCCGGCCGTCAGCTATGCCGCTGTAACGTCACCGGCCCTGAGACCACTTCCGATCTCCGCACGGTGTTCGCGACACTCGGCGGACCAGCTCGGCCCTCGGGTGCGCCGAGCCACAGTGGAGGATCGCGGACATGCCCCGAGGTTCGAGCAAGAAGCGTGAGCGCCAGTACGAGCACATCAAGGACTCCTACGAGGATCGGGGAGTCTCGAAGGACGAGGCCGAGGAGCGCGCGGCCCGGACGGTCAACAAGCAGCGCGCCGAGCACGGCGAGACCAAGAAGTCCTGATCCGACCCCGCGCGACCGGCGCCCCGCTGGTGAGGGACGACGGGCCGTGGACACACTCGGAGGTTGACCATGCCGATCCTCGTGCCGGCCCTCATCGCGAGCTGGAACGACCTCGACCATCACGTCCAGGGCGTGGTCGCGGGCGACCCGGACCATGCGTGGTGCGTCGACCTCGAGACCCGGGTCCGCAGTCTCTATCGGCGACTCCGGGACCCGGCGCAGCCTCGGACGGAAGTGGACACCGCGCTGATGCGGCGCCTGCTCGCTGAGGCCGACGAGCTGGCCTGGGCATCCGATCACCGCGTCGTCCGGACCTTCGTGGCCTGAGGGCATCGCGGCGACCGCTGGGACCGGCGCCTCAGCGCGTCAGGAGTCCATCGAGCAGATCCGACTGGCTGTTCGGATCAGGGAGGCCACCGCAGACGCAGCGCCACGGACGCCCGGGCTCGTAGGCGGGGTCCCGGAGAACGCCGATGCGTGGCCGACTCGACGCATCCTCCCAGACGACGATGGAGCCGTCGTTGCGCCAATCGACGGCAGCACACGATCCGCAACGCAGCGCCTCGGCATCGCAATCGAGCGGGTTTGCCACGGCAGCCTCATCGTTGATGGTCACCACGTCTGCCCGCACGCCGCTCCTCACAGCTCCCCCGAGCCCCGGAGCAGTATGAGCGCCGCGATGCCGAACGTGACACCAAGCGCTGCGAGCAGAACGAACCCGGTGTAGTCGACCTTCGTGGGCTGGAGTACGTAGGGTGCCAGCCAATATAGGCCCGCGACGATGAGGACGAGCGGCTCGATGGCGCCGGCTGCCATGGGCATCGACGAGCGCGACCCGGGGCCTGCCGTCGACGTCGTGGTTTCGGTCGATCCCCCGGTGGCGCTGGATGGCAGGGCCGGTCGGATGCGGCCTACGCCGCCGGCGACGCGACCGGCGAAGCCGGCACACCGATGGGGATCGATGGCGTCGGCATGCTCGGGCACGGCTCGGCACCCATATGGGACCGGTGCCATGGTCGCGACGGGCATCCGGCTCGCGACCGGTGCCATGCTCACCAGCTTCGCCGGGCTCATGGCCGGGGCGCTCGCGTCGGGTGGTCGCCTCGTGCGCGATACGTCGGCCCCTTGGTGGTGGACGCTCGCCGATGGGGCGGGCAACGAGGCTGACATAGCGACGACGGGCGACTCCTGGTGGATGGCCCCGGCAAGGTTCATGAAGGCCCCGCCACCAACCCAGCACCGCGTCCAGTGCCTGCCCTCCACCTGCCGCTGGCGCTGCTCAGCACATGCCCGTACGTACTCGAGGTCGGCGTGGGGGAGCTGTGACCGAGCAACTGCTTGACGTCCTCGAGCGTCATCCCTGCGCCAGCAGGAACGTGGCGGCGGCATGGTGGAGATCGTGCGAGTGCGGCCGGGATGGCTCGACGTGGAGGTCGTGACGGACTCGTGCGGAGCGCGTGCGGTCACCTCGTCCCGGTGATCAGCCGCTCCCGGTCGAACAGTCGGGACACCATCCGCCAGCCGAGCCCGTCGAGCACCAGCAGCAGCATCGTGAGGCCGACGGCGAGGCCGGGCGTCAGCGGGATGACGTGGAGCGCGATGAGTACCACCAGGAGGACCGAAGGCAGACTCGCCAGCACGCTGAGCTGCTGCGCGACCCTGATGTCGCTCGATCGGGCGGAGATCGCGATGCCGACCCAGATCGACCACACCGCGAGGAGCGGCGTGAACAGCACCTGGGCAAGGAGGTCGGGCACCTGGATAACGGCAGACGCGATGCCCGGCCGCGCGAGCAGCTCGATACATGCGAGGAACAGGGCGAAGACCGCGTAGGCGACGACGAGCGATGGCAGCAGGGCCGCCAGCGCCTTGCCCAGCAGGAACTCCTCACGGGGGATCGGCGTGGCGAGGACCGGCTCGAGGGTTCCCTGTTGACGCTCGCCGACGACCGCGTATGCGGCGATGAAGACCGGCACGAGTGCCGGGATCCCGAGCAGGTAGAGCAGGAGATGCTCGTGCGTGAGTTGGCCGGATGCCGACGCGGGCAGGGTGAACACGACGACGAGCGGCTGGATGCAGAAGATCAACGGGTAGATGGCCATCGACCAGACGAGGGAGCGGTTGCGCCGGTACTCACGGAGCTCCTTGCGGACGATGGCCCGGACCCGCCGTACGCTGAGGCTCACCGGGTGGCCTCCACGTCCTGGTCGATCAGCTCGAGGTAGACATCCTCCAGCGAGTGGCGGGACTCACTGATCGAGAGCACGTCGACAGCGGCCGCCACCAGCGCCCGGGTGACGGCCGGCGCCGCGAGCACCGGATCGGACACCGCGAGGACATAGTCGCCGCCGTCGAGGCGCCAGCTGTCGACGGCCGGCAGGCCACCGAACACGTGGCCCGGTGCGGGGATGGGCGCGACGGTCGTCACCGTCAGCGTCCTGGCGAACAGGCGGTCGCGCAGCTCGCTGGGTCGGCCGATCGTGCGCATTGTGGTATCCAGGATCGCTACGCGGTCGCACAGCCGCTCGGCCTCCTCGAGGCGATGTGTCGTGAGGAAGATCGTGGTGCCTTCCTTCCGGAGCCCATCGATGAGCTCGTGGACCTCGCGGGCCGCCACAGGGTCGAGCCCGGAGGTCGGCTCGTCGAGGAACAGCACCTCCGGGTCGCTGAGCAGCGCCCTTGCCAGGGCGACCCGCTGGCGCAGCCCCTTGGACAGGGTGCCGCAGGCATCCAGGCCGCGGTCGGCCAGGTTCACCGCGAGCAGGGCACGGTCGATGCGCCCGCTCGGGTCGGGCACCTCGTACAGGTCGGCGAAGCACTCCAGGTTCTCGCGCACGCTCAGGCGCAGGTACAGGCCCGGCGACTCGGGCATGATCGCGATCCGCTGACGGATGGCCGCGGCGTTATCGGGCGTCAGGGGGATGCCGACGACCGTCGCCGAGCCCGAGGTCGGCGCGATCAGGGTGGCGAGCGTCCGCACGATGGTGGTCTTCCCTGCGCCGTTCGGGCCGAGGAACCCGAACACCTCGCCACGCCCCACCTCGAAGGAGACATCCTCGAAGGCGACGCGATCGCCGAACCGCTTCGACAGATGTTCGACCGACAGCGCCACAGCGCCGCTGTTAACGGTCACGGACGGCGACACCCAGCCGGTCGGTCGCCGATCACCGACCGACCCGAGCGACCTGGTGGTCTGCGTCCCGCTCGTCATCACGAGCGTCATTCTCGCCTCATATGGGGCGGTCCGGACACGGACATGGCGAACGGGATCCCAAACCCGCTCGCCTACCCGCCCAGCACCCGTCCATCACCCGTGGCCGCCTACCGCCTGAGGCTGCTCGAGCACGTGGTCCAAACATCGACCACCACCCTGGCGATCGGATCCACGGATGGCCGACGCCATAACCAGCCGCTCGACGGCCCGACCGTCGATGCCGGCAACGGCGGCCAGGCGGGGATCAGTCAGACCCGGCAGGTTTCAGCCCGGCTCCTCGTCCGAGGTAGAGTCGCGCACCCAGCCAAGGTGCTTGCGAAGCCAGCCGACCGAGGCGAGGTGATAGGTCGCCACCTCGTCGAACGCCGGCAGCGCCGCAACCTCGGCGGTCGTCAGGCCGGTGCCGATGGCGGTCTTGGTGATGGATGTGATCGCCCCGGCCGCGACCATGACGTCATGGCGGCCGTGGGGCTGCGATAGACGCACCCCGTGGAACACGTCCTCAGCGTCCGAGCCAAGGACCTCGCGGACCGAGCCGACGGGGGTGCCGTCCGAGGCGAGGACCCGCGTGCCGTATACGATGGCGCGCCATGCGATCGGTTGGCTATCGAGCATGGGATGCTCCTCGGTCGGTCAGGACCACTCGCCTTGCGCAGCGACCACTGCTGCGACCGCTCTGCGGACATTACCCCAGGGCCGGGGGACCATGCCCGCGGGCGCCGCCGCCGCCATCCTCCAAGCACCGCGTCCATCACCCGCGCCACCTCCCGCTGCCGCTGCTCCAGCAGTTGCGCGTAGGTGTTCGAGGTCAAGGTGATCGAGGAATGTCCGAGCTGGATCTGGGCGGCCGCGGCCGCGGTGGCACGCCCATATTGCCAGGGCCAGGAAGACCCAGTAATGGAGACGTTCTCCGCCCTCGCCCAGTCCGCGCTCCGGGCCGTCATCAGGTCCGGCGATGTAGCCACCGATCGACGTCGTGATACCCGCCCTCAGCAGTTCATGTCCCGCCCTCCAAGTGTCTTGCGACAGACATGGCGCCGCGGGCCGCCGAACCTGCTCGCCCGCCGACGTCGATCCCCGGGGACCTCGGTGACCCCGGTGGAAGAACGCGGTGGTGCATCCTGCTTTCAACACCACGTCAATGATCCCGCCCCTCGACCAGATAGGTCAGGATCGCCACGCCCGTGGGCGTGGTGCTCGAGTCACTGAGCTTCATGGCGGCCGCCGGCACGCCCGGCGGGAACAGCCGCTGGCCTTCCCCAAGGACGACGGGATGGACCTGGAGCAGGTAGCGATCGACGAGGTGGTGGCCCATCAGCGACCGGATCAGCTCGCCACTGCCGAGGATGACGAGGTCCCCGCCAGCCTGCCGCTTGAGGTCCGCGATCGCCGCCACGATGTCCCCCGTGAGGAGGGTCGAGTTGGGCCATGCCAGCGGCTCGCGAAGGGTCGTCGACGCGATGTATTTGGGTGACCCGTTGAGCATCTCCTTGAAGGGGCCGCCGGTCCTATTCCAGTGAGGCAGGATGTCCTCGTACGTTCGCCGACCGAGCACTAGGCCGCGCGTCTCACCCATGCCGGCCTGGACGGCGCGCGCCGAGGTCTCGTCGGCATAGGGGACGGCCCAGCCGCCGTGCTCGAAGCCGCCCCGTCGGTCCTCGTCCGGTCGCCCGGGCGACTGCATCACGCCATCGAGCGTGACGCTCATGAATACCACCAGATCGCTCATCGGACACCTCCGCTGATGCGAGTACTGGGGCTCCCAGGGCTTACTCGGAGCGAGCCCCAATCGAGCCGCGGTGCGCTCGCTGGCGCAAGGATGTCACCTCGACGGATGCGCCAGGGTTCACCGCCTCGCCCCGGTATCCCAGTGGGCTCCCAGTCCCTGCCGACTCGGTCCGTCCTCGTCGCGCCCAGAACCGGCGTGGATATCACCGGTCACCACACTTCCCTACGGGCGCCTTCCCCGCCGATCAACACGCGTATCCGCCAGCGACTCGTGGCGGCTGGCCACGTCTAGTCGCGCCCGACGATAAGTAGCCGAGCACGACAATCCCTACCGAATCAAGCGCCCATCGCCTCGAGCCGCTAGCTGCCCAGCCATCGCCCGCCAGGCATCCTCGGCCGAGCTGCCCGAGACCTCGATCTCGTCGCCGTCAGGTCCGGACGTCCGTCAGGATGAGTCGTCGCGGTAGCGTCGCCGGTCCTCGAACGGCGAGCCGATGGGCGGGTTCGCGATCGCAGCCATCTTGGCCCCACCCTCACGGTCCCTCGTGAGCATGGGGCCCCGCGCTCGATCTACCGGTGAGATCGATCGAGGCGGGAAGCGGTCACGGTTCCGGCGCCTCATACGGGACCACCATAAGACAATGCTCTGGACTCATGAGCCGCTCGGCGCCGAGCGGTGGTGGGATGGGTCGGGGCCCAGCTCGTTCCGGGCTCGCTGGTCCTCCGGAATGCCTCGGAACGAGCACAAGGGTCCGCGGCGGCGGTCCGATGCCGCGCGATCATGACGTGTAATCGGCGATAGGTGGTGGTATGGATATGTAGTGCCCGCATGCGGAACCCGCGCAATTTGCTCGAGCCATTGTGGAGCTCGGCCCAGCCGGCTCGGTCATGGCCAGGTCCCCGAGCTTGGGTCCAGAGCGGCACCGCGATGAATGATCGGATGGTGAACGGCGTTACCCGCGGCGATCGCCTGCTTGACCAGCGCGATGCGAGCCCTGTGAAGGGCTGCTCATTCGTGCGCCCGAAGGAGGCACCGCCACAGCTGCGAGCCCTCTGTCACGCCACGAACGAATGGATCGGCGCGCCTGCAACGCGATGGGTTCACGCTTTGCAGTTGCCGGAACGAGACCGGCGAAAGGAGGTCGACCATGACTCAGTCGACACGCACCAGGACCACCGCGAAAATCAGGCTGACGAGCATCCTGGTGGACGACCAGGACAAGGCTCTCCGCTTCTACACCGACATCCTCGGCTTCGAGAAGAAGGATGACATCACGAATGGGCCGTATCGGTGGCTCACAGTCGTCTCGCCCGAGGAGCCGGACGGCGTCCAGTTGCAGCTGGCCCTCGCCCAGGACCCCGCGGCGAGGACGTACCAGCAGGCGATGTTCCAGCAGGAGCAACCCGCAGCCATGTTCTACGTGGACGACGTGGACCGCGAGTACGAGCTCATGAAGTCGTTGGGGGCGGACTTCACGATGGGGCCCACGAAGGCGACAGGCTCGACGATCGCCAAGGCCTACGATGGTTGCGGCAATGTCATCCAGATCGTGAAGCTTCTACCGCCGCCTGTAAGCACCCAGCGACACGGAGTGGCCCCCGGCGCGGAGCCGGGGGGCCACTGATCGCCCGCCTCGCCCCTCCGCAGCGTCCGGTCGTCTGGGTCATGGGCTTACTTTGACGTATCAGCCAGCCCGGTATCATTCTGCCGACCGACCTGGCGCGGTGGCCGGCTTCTTCGTCCCAGACACCACCAACCGGATTGATCGTCCGGCTGACAGCGAGGTCCTGACCCATGTCGCCTCTGACGCAGGCCGATCCGCGTCGGAGTGGCCCAGCCCGAGGTACAGCGCGACGAACAGCGCCGCCGCCGACAGCGCCACCATCACGCGAACCCCCTCGCTCCTCATGGGGCGGAGGTCGGTGGGGCCGGGCTCCCGGCCTGCTCGATTGACGCCGGGCCCTCGTTCCCCGAGGCGACGCCAGCTACGCCTGGCGCTTCGCCACGCCGGCCCGAACGATGGCCTCGACCGCCGCCGTGTCGAACGCGTCGCCGTCATACCAGTCGATGCCGCGCCGCCGGCCGCTGTCAGGGTACGCGTTGAAGAGGTGGTGCGGATCGGGCAGTGCCGCGCCGTCGCTCATCGTGAGGCGGACCCGCTCCTTGAGGACATTGACGTGGCACACGATGCCGTCGTGTTCGAAGCAGGGGGTTCCCGGGAGCTTCGCCGAGACCCACTTCCAGGTCTCGACGATGTCCGGATCGGCCGCACTGGATCGCCGCACGAAGCCGAGCCACCATCTCGCCCTTCCAGCCCGGGTTCGAGGCGATCAGCCCGTCCAGCCGCGGGTTTTCATTCGTCTCCATCACCCGGGACTATGTCACAGCAGCGAGGGAGACGGGTAGTGGCTCAATTGGCCCGGGTTGCCCCGGGGCTCATCCCGGTGGCTTGGCATGAGCAGCCAGCAGGTCGATTATGCGGCTGGCGTTAGCCCTGAGCTTCTCCAGCGTATCCATGGCTGCCCGCTGGGCGCCCAGATGGTCGGTCATCGTTACCGTGAAGGACAAACTCAGATCCATGTCGGGGTCCGACGTCTGGTGCTCGGAGAAGACCATGGCCAAGATTGGTGTATCACCTACCGCCGCGGCAGTCAGGGGTGCGCCATGGGAGAGGCGGCTGTGCGGCAGCCCAGCCTTCAACAGCGGTCCGCAGGTGCGCGCCCGGTGATGGTGACACGGCCGAGCCTGACCTCGGTCCCGCGTCGCAGCGAGTTGGACTCGGCGATCCGATCGACGTCCGCAAGCAGACCACGCAGCACCGCCTCCGGAGCGTCACCCTCGAGCTCGACGTCGTGCTCGATGGGACTCGACACCGCCGGATCGCCCTCATATACGCTGGCGACAGTCACGCGTACCCGGCGGATGGTCAGCCCTTCTCTGGTCGCCTCGCGGAACAGGTCGTTCGACATGCACGCCGCGACGGCCAGGTTGAGCAGCTGGCCGCCGTTGAAGCCTAGACCCCGTCCGCCAGCCGCCGCCGGCCGATCGACGACGAGGGTGAACGCGCCCGCGTCGCCGAGCGCGGTCGATCCACCGTCCACTGTCACCGTCTCAAACCTCGTAGCCCATCGCCTCCTTCACGACCCTCGGGTCGTCCGGGCCAATCATGGCACCGGGACCGCTCCGAGCGCCGACCGGATGGCACGACGGCGGTGGTCGCGATCATGCCCGCACAGGGCGGCCTGGTAGAGCGCAATCTGGAGGCAATGAGATCGGCGAACGCATGGCTCAGGCTCCCGGCACCCCCGGGTGGGAGCGAAGGCTCCGACTCCCGGCCTGGAGCATGATCGCACCCTCGGTGCCCCTCGCGCAAGGAACATCGAGCGGGTGCGGTGCGCAGAAATTCGGTCGACCATCCAGGACGCGGGGCTCAAGGGGGAGCCTCGCACGACACGGCAGGAAGCCCGGGCGACTTCTCCTCCGCCCGGGCTTCCTGCCGTAGGTCAGCTCCCGGCACACCCGGCGTGCCCTTTACCCACCACACCACCGCGCAGGCGGGCAACCGTGCCTTGGGCGTCGCGATTCGCGCGGAGGGACGGCGCGAACGTGGACCTGGGCTGGCGGAAGGGCCGGACCATGGGACCACGCCATGACCACATCGTGTGACATGGTTCCAGGTCGGGACGCGAGCCGAGCATTGGCGGCACGGCTTCCCGGCAGGGCTCCGTCACACTGACGTCCCCGCGCCATCTGGCCCTCCCCGCCGGGCGGTCACTCCTCTCCCTGGCTCTGAACGCGTGCGCGCCGTCATCGCGGACCCTCGGGCCGCGGCCGAAGGTCTCACTCCCGGCACGTAGACTCGCACCACGATGCCTGAACAATCGATCGGACCATGCGACCGCACATACAGCCGAGATCCGGGTGGGCCCACGGCCGCAGAGCTCTTCGTCGAGGGCCTCGTCGCGGAAGGCTGCGAGTACGTCTTCTCGGTGCCGGGCGAGGAGACCATGGACATCCTCGAGGCGCTCGCCGACGAGCCGCGCGTGCGCCATATCACGACCCGGCATGAGCAAGGCGCCGCCTTCATGGCCGATGTCTATGGCAGGCTCTCGGGCCGCTGCGGCCGTGGCCATGGCGACGCTCGGGCCCGGCGCCACCAACCTCATCACCGGCGTGGCCGACGCCTACCTCGATCATGCCCCCATGGTCGTGCTCACGGGCCAGGTCGGCTCTGACCGGCTGCACAAGGAAGCACACCAGCTCATCGACATCGTCGAGATGTTCCGGCCCATCACCAAGTGGAACCAGCGTGTCGAGCGCGTCGATGCCATCCCCGAGATCGTGCGCAAAGCCTTCAGGATCGCGCAGCTCGAGAAGCCTGGCCCGACCCATATCGAGCTACCCGAGGACCGCGCCCGCATGGCGCCCGAGTCCGGCGACGAATCCGTCCGCTGAGGCCCCGGTCCACCTACTTCCCGCAGGCCAACGAGGAGGCCATCGCCCACGCGGCGAGGTTGGTCGAGGCCGCCGAGCGACCCATCATCCTCGCCGGCAACGGCGTCCTGCGCCGGCGCGCCTCACCGGCATTGCGCAAGCTCGCCGAGGCGCTGGGCATCCCCGTGGCGATGACGTTCATGGCCAAGGGCGCCATCGACGACCGAGCGCGCTCTCGCTCATGGCCATCGGACTGCAGGCGCGTGACCACGTGCTCTCGGGCTTCGACCGCGCCGACCTGGTCATCTGCGTCGGCTACGACCCGGTCGAGTACGCCCCCGGACGCTGGAACCCGAAGCGCGCCAACACATCATCGCGATCGATACCCAGCCGGCCGAGGTGGACGCCTCGTACCAGCCGGAAGTCGAGCTGGTGGGCGACATCAGCCCCATCCTCGATCGCCTGCTGGGGGCCATCGGCGGCGGCGCCCCTGGTCGCCGACGAGCGGGCTCTCGTCTGCGCGAGGCCCTCCTGGGCGAGCTCGAGGCCCACGCCTCCGACGGTGGCTGGCCCATCAAGCCCCAGAAGGCACTCATCGATCTGCGCGGGCGCTCGCCGGCCGGACATCGTGGTCTGCGACGTGGGTGCCCACAAGGTCTGGACCGCGCGGCTGTACCAGGCCTTCGAGCCCAACACCGTGATCATCAGCAACGGGCTCGCCGCGATGGGCATCGGCGTCCCCGGCGCCATCGCGGCCTCGCTCGCGCCCGAGCGTCGCGTCGTGGCCCTGACCGGCGATGGCGGCTTCCTGATGAACAGCCAGGAGCTCGAGACCGCACAGCGCATCGGCGTGCGGATGACCGTCGTGGTCTGGCGGGACGACGGCTACGGCCTCATCGACTGGAAGCAGGGCGATGAGTTCGGCCGGCCGTTCGGCGTCGAGTTCGGCAACCCGGACCTGGTGAAGTACGCCGAGAGCTTCGGCATCGCCGGCTTCCGTCCGGAGTCAGCCGCGGACCTGTTACCCACGCTCAAGCGCGCCCTCGAGGTCGACGGCGTCTCTCGTGGACGTGCCCATCGACTATGCCGAGAACGCCCGCCTGTCCGAGCGTCTGGGCAGCTTCACGGCGTGGTCGCGCACAGGCGACCGAGGGGAGTAGTCAGGATCGGAGATGCAGCGGTCGCGGGTGCCCGGCCGAACACCCGTGGTTTCACCAGGGCTGGGGTCCGCAGCATAGTCTCGGAGACGCCCGACCCTGCGACCAGCTCAAGCGCCTTCACGGGCATCCTCGTCCGGCGCGCGAGCAGCGTCGAGGACATGTCTCCTACCCTCCGGAGCCCAAGGTGGCGAACATGGGTACGGGTTGTCGACCGCCGTTCGGGCATGCCCATGCACCGCTGGCCGCGCCGGACACAGGCCGGCCGAGTCGTCGCGGAACCGGCGGCCCTGGACGACGGCGAGGCGCGTGGCGATCGTCGACCGGTCCTGTCCGCGCGCCGGTCCTGACGCTCGGCGAACGCACGGATCGCATCCCGCGGGGCGCGGCCGAGATGGCTCGCATCGACGAACGCTCGGGCGCGGTCGCGGGCCACGATGGCGTTGGCGCATCTCCCCGCTCGCGTCCTGGAGGGCTGTCACGCTGCGATCAACGAAGCACCCGGCTCGAGCGAGTCCTCGAATGCCTCGAGCGTGTAGCGCAGCCCCTTCGCTGCCTGGCCGATCTCGTGGATCAGGGTCCGAACCGCGGCCAGCAGATTCAGCTCGTAGGCGAATACCCCGCCGGCAGCCGCCCAGATGATGCCCCCGATACGCGACGCGCTGGACGCTGCGGCCGCCCGTCGCGGCCGATCCTGGGTGAGGATGGCCAGCTCCCCCAGCCACGCAGCCCCCTTCACCGAGCGGCGCAACCGGTCACGGTCGAGCTCGGCGGTCAGCCGGTCGGCATCGGAGCGTCGCGCGTCCTTCCGCGCTCGCCGGAGCGG
>CAVWSL010000005.1:0-221977 GCA_963757765.1 uncultured Chloroflexia bacterium | reverse complement strand
CGACCGGAGTCCCCGGGCCCACCAGACACCGCTCGACAGACAGTCCATCGTGCGCCGCGCTGCGGCTCACGGACGGACCCCGGACGTGGCCTCTGCGCCGCGACCCAGGGACCACAAGACGACCGCACCGAGGAGTCAGCGTTCGTGCGACGATCGGCGAGCTCGTCCGCAAGGTCGTAGCCGAACAGTAGAAGATCAAGGCTCCTGCGATGCGCAAGAACTGGAACAGCCTTCGCCAGAAGCAGGAGTCCATCCCGGGCGCTCCGCAGAAGCGAGGTGTCTGCCTGCAGGTGCGCACGATGACGCCCAAGAAGCCGAACTCGGCCCTGCGCAAGATCGCGCGCGTGCGGCTGTCGAACATGATGGAAGTCACGGCCTACATCCCGGGCATCGGCCACAACCTGCAGGAGCACTCGGTCGTGCTCGTGCGCGGCGGCCGGGTGAAGGACCTGCCGTCCGTCAAGTCCCACATCATCCGGGGCCGCTCGACGCCGCTGGTGTCCGCGACCGGAAGCAGAGCCGTTCCTGTACGGCGCCAAGAGGCCCAGTCGATGCCGCGTCGAACCGGAACCCGCGCAAGGCCAAGTACGCCCGACCCTCACCCGCACCACCGATCGTTTCGTGGTCAAGCTGATGAAGGACGGCAAGAAGGGCCTCGCCGAGCGCATCCTGCGTCAGGCGCTGGCGCGTGCCGAGGCTCGTCGCATCGACCTGGCCTCGAGGTCCTGGAGCAGGCGCTCCGCAACGCGACCCCCATCATCGAGGTCAAGCCCCGACGCGTCGGCGGCGCGACGTACCAGGTGCCGGTGGAGATCCGGGCGACCGACGTATGTCGCTGGGCGTCCGCTGGCTGGTCCAGTCGGCCCGCAAGCGCAATGGCAAGTCGATGAGCGAGAGCTGGCGTTCGAGTTCGTGGATGCGATGAACGGATTGGGCGCCGCCGTCAAGCGGCGCGAAGACACGCACAAGATGGCGGAGGCCAACAAGGCCTTCAGCCATTTCAAGTGGTAGGACGAGGAACTCGCAACCGTGGCACGTGACGTTTCGCTCGCCAAGACGCGAAACATCGGCATCATCGCCCATATCGACGCCGGCAAGACGACCGTCACCGAGCGCATCCTCTTCTACACCAAGAAGATCTACAAGATCGGCGAGGTGCATGAGGGCGCGGCCACGATGGACTGGATGCCCCAGGAGCAGGAGCGCGGCATCACCATCACGGCCGCGGCAACGACCGCGTTCTGGGCCGACCATCGCATCAACATCATCGATACGCCCGGGCACGTGGACTTCACCGTGGAAGTCGAGCGCAGCCTGCGCGTCCTCGACGGTGCGGTCGTCGTGTTCGATGGCGTCGCCGGTGTCGAGCCCCAGTCCGAGACGGTCTGGCGCCAGGCCGACCGGTACGGCGTGCCCCGGTTCTGCTTCATCAACAAGCTCGACCGGACGGGCGCCGACTTCTGGCGCGGCGTGAGTCGATCCGCGACCGGCTGGGCGCCAACGCGGTGCCGATCCAGATCCCCATCGGCCAGGAGGACGGCTTCAAGGGCGTCATCGACCTCATCGAGATGCAGGCCATCTACTACCGGGACGACCTGGGCAAGCAGATCGACGTCGTGGACATCCCGCCGGAGCTGCTCGCCGAGGCGAAGAAGCATCGCGCCGCCATGGTCGATGCGGTCGCCGAGATGGACGACGAGCTCACCCACAAGTACCTCGAGGGCGAGGAGCTGACGGTCGAGGAGATCCGCCGTGGCCTGCGCGCCGGCACCCTGAGCACCCGCATCATCCCGGTGCTCACCGGCTCCGCGCTCAAGAACAAGGGCATCCAGCCCATGCTCGACGCGGTCATCGCTTACCTGCCCTCGCCGCTCGACGTGCCCGCTCTCACGGGCATCGACCCGCGCACCGGTGAGGAGCTGCCGCGCGAGGTGCGTGACGACGCGCCGTTCTCGGCCCTGGCCTTCAAGATCGCGGCCGACCCGTTCGTGGGCAAGCTCGCCTTCTTCCGGGTCTACTCCGGCACCCTCAAGGCCGGCTCGTATGTGCTCAACGCCACCAAGGGCAAGAAGGAGCGCATCGGCCGCCTGGTCCAGATGCACGCGAACCACCGGGAGGAGATCGAGGAGGTCTACGCCGGCGATATCGCCGCGGCGGTCGGCCTCAAGGACACCTTCACGGGTGACACCCTGACCGATCCGGAGCATCCCGTGATCCTGGAGTCGATGACCTTCCCGGAGCCGGTCATCGAGGTCAAGGTCGAGCCCAAGACGAAGGCCGACCAGGACAAGCTGGCCATCGCGCTCCAGCGCCTCTCGGAGGAGGACCCGACCTTCCGGGTCAAGACCAACCCCGAGTCGGGGGAGACCCTCATCGCGGGCATGGGCGAGCTCCACCTCGATGTGCTCGTGGACCGCATGACCCGCGAGTTCCACGTTGCCGCCAACATCGGCAAGCCAACGGTGGCGTACCGGGCCACGGTCCGGCGGGCCGCGCCGGGCAACGGCCGCTTCATCCGCCAGACGGGTGGTCGCGGCCAGTACGGCCACGCAGTCATCAAGCTGGAGCCCAACGAGCAGGGCAAGGGCTACGAGTTCATCGACAAGATCGTGGGCGGCATCATCCCCCGCGAATACATCAAGTCGGTGGACGCGGGCATCAAGGAGGCGCTCGAGAGCGGCCCCTACGCCAACGTGCCCATGGTGGACGTCAAGGCGACGCTCCACGACGGCTCGTTCCACGAGGTGGACTCATCCGAGATGGCGTTCAAGATCGCCGGCTCGATGGCCCTCAAGGACGCGGTCACCAAGGCTGACCCGACCATCCTCGAACCCATCATGAAGGTCGAGGTGACCATGCCCGAGGAGTTCATGGGCGACGTCATCGGTGACCTGAACTCGCGGCGAGGACACATCGAGGGGATGGAGAACCGTTCCGGCACGCAGGTCGTGCGGGCGCTCGTGCCCCTGTCCTCGATGTTCGGCTACGTCACGGACCTGCGCAGCATGACCCAGGGACGGGCGAGCTCCTCCATGGAGTTCGCGCACTACGCCGAGCTGCCGCGCAACCTGGCGGACGAGCTGGAACAGCGGGCTCGCGGAGCCTGACCCGGGCCCCATGCAGGGCCCATCACCGACGACGACCACGACACGAGACAGTCAGCAGCAGAGGGAACGCCCACGATGGCCAAGAAGAAGTTCGAGCGCACCAAGCCCCACGTCAACGTGGGCACCATCGGGCACATCGACCACGGCAAGACATCGCTCACCGCGGCCATCACCAAGTACCTCGCGCTCAAGGGCGAGGCGGAGTACCGCGCCTTCGACACCATCGACAACGCTCCCGAGGAGCGCGAGCGGGGCATCACCATCGCCATCGCCCACGTCGAGTACGAGACCGAGCACCGCCACTACGCCCACGTCGACTGCCCCGGGCACGCGGACTACATCAAGAACATGATCACCGGTGCCGCCCAGATGGACGGCGCGATCCTCGTGGTCGCGGCCACCGACGGCCCGATGCCCCAGACCCGGGAGCACATCCTCCTCGCCCGCCAGGTCGAGGTGCCCTTCATCGTCGTGTTCCTCAACAAGGTGGACATGGTCGATGACCCGGAGCTGCTCGAGCTCGTCGAGCTCGAGGTCCGGGAGCTGCTGTCCAAGTACAACTTCCCGGGTGACGACATCCCCGTCATCCGCGGCTCGGCGTTCAAGGCGCTCGAGGCGCCCGACGACAAGAACGACCCCGCCTATGCCTCCATCCAGGAGCTCATGGACGCGGTCGACTCCTACATCCCGACGCCCGAGCGGGCCGTGGACAAGCCCTTCCTCATGCCCGTCGAGGACGTCTTCGGCATCAAGGGCCGGGGCACGGTCGCGACCGGCCGCGTCGAGCGGGGCATCGTCAAGGTCGGCGAGGAGATCGAGATCGTGGGTGTCCGGCCCACCCGCAAGGTCGTCGTCACCGGCGTCGAGATGTTCAAGAAGCTGCTCGACGAGGGCCGCGCCGGGGACAACATCGGTACCCTCCTGCGGGGCATCGAGCGCGACGACATCGAGCGCGGCCAGGTGCTCGCCAAGACGGGCTCGGTCAAGGCCCACACCAAGTTCAAGGCGCAGGTGTACGTCCTGACCAAGGAGGAGGGTGGCCGCCATACCCCCTTCTACAACGGCTACCGGCCGCAGTTCTACCTGCGCACCACGGACGTCACCGGGGCCATCGAGCTCCACGGTGGCGCCGAGATGGTCATCCCCGGCGACAACGTCCAGATGACCGTCGAGCTCATCACCCCCATCGCCCTCGAGACGGCCCAGCGCTTCGCCATCCGCGAAGGTGGCCATACCGTGGGCGCCGGGGCCATCACCGAGATCATCGCCTGATGGCCCGGCAGCGGATCAGGATCCGCCTCAAGGCATACGACCACCGGTTGCTCGACCAGTCGGCGCTCCAGATCGTGGAGACGGCCCAGCGCACCGGCGCGGACGTCGTCGGCCCCGTGCCGCTGCCGACGCGTATCGAGAAGTACACGGTCCTGCGTTCCCCGTTCATCGACAAGGACAGCCGGGAGCAGTTCGAGATCCGCACCCACAAGCGGCTCATCGACATCCTGGACCCCTCGTCGAAGACCGTGGACGCCCTGATGCGACTCTCGCTTGCGGCTGGCGTCGACATCGAGATCAAGATGTGATGTCCACACGAAGCACCAGGCACCAGCCCGATGAGCAAGCCAGGTATCGGCATCCTCGGCCGCAAGGTCGGCATGACCCAGATCTTCCGACCGGACGGCACGATGGTGCCGGTCTCCGTGGTGGCCGTCACGCCCAACACCGTGACGCTGCTGCGGACGCCCGAGCGGGACGGCTACACGGCCGTCCAGGTCGGTGCGGGCACCGCCCGGCGTGTCACCAAGCCCCGGCTGGGCCAGCTCAAGGGCCTGCCCCGCGTCCGCGACGTGCGCGAGTTCGTGGTCGAGGACCACACCGCCTTCGCCGTCGGCCAGACGCTCGACGTCAGCCTCTTCGAGGCGGGCGAGAGCGTCGATATCACCGGCGTCTCCAAGGGCAAGGGCTTCGCGGGCACCATCAAGCGCCATCACTTCAAGCGCGGACCCGAGACGCACGGCTCCGACTCGCATCGGCAGCCGGGCTCCATCGGTGGCGGCACGACTCCGGGCAAGGTGTTCAAAGGAACGCCGATGTCCGGGCGGATGGGCAACGACCGGGTCACCGTCAAGGGCGCGACCATCCTGGGTGTCGATACGGAGCGTGAGCTCCTGCTCGTCAAGGGGCCGGTGCCGGGCGCACGCAACGCGCTCATCCTGGTCAGGAAGGCCTAGCGATGTCCGTCACCACCACCCTGTACACCAAGGCCGGCGCCGAGGCCGGCACGGTCGACCTGCCCGAGGCGCTGTTCGCGGCGCCCGTGAACACCGCCGTGCTGCACCAGGCCGTCGTGGCCCAGCTGGCCGGGCGACGGACGGGTACCGCTGACACCAAGACCCGCGGTGAGGTCCGGGGCGGCGGCAAGAAGCCGTATCGCCAGAAGGGCACCGGCCGGGCCCGCCAGGGCACCCGCACCGCTCCTCACTACGCGGGCGGTGGCGTGGTCTTTGGGCCTCATCCCCGCTCGTACGTCCAGAAGCTGCCCAAGCGGATGCGCCGGCTGGCGCTCCAGGGCGCGCTGACCTCCAAGTTCACCGATGGCGCCATCAAGGTCGTCGCGGACCTGGACCTCGACGCGATCAGGACCCGCGAGCTCGTGGGCTACCTCACCGCGCTCCAGGCCCAGGGCCGGGTGCTCGTCGTGGAGGCCGGCAAGGACGCGCGGCTGGAACTGTCGGCACGCAACCTGCCGGGTGTCGTCGTCATCCGCGCCGACTCGCTCAACGTGGTCGACATCCTCAACGCGGACACGCTGGTCATCACCCAGCCGTCCATCGGCACGATGGCGGAGGTGTACGCGTGACGCTCCAGGCTTCGCAGGTCGTCCTGCGTCCGGTCATCAGCGAGAAGTCGATGGACGAGACGCAGCGCCACAAGTACACCTTCGCGGTGCACGACGACGCCAACAAGCTCCAGATCAAGCAAGCGGTGCAGGAGCTCTTCAAGGTCACCGTGATCGACGTCAACGTGTCGACCACGAAGCCCAAGGAGAAGAGCCGGAACCGGAAGCGTGGCCGTATCAAGGGCTATACGTCGCCCTGGAAGAAGGCTGTCGTGACCGTGAAGTCCACCGACAAGATCGAATTCTTCGAGGGGGTCTAGGGATGCCGCTGCGTAGCTACAAGGCGACCTCCCCCGGTCGGCGGTTCATGACCCGCTCGACCTTCGAGGAGATCACCACCACCACGCCCCACAAGCCACTGCTCGAACCCAAGAAGCGGGGCAGCGGACGCAATGATCAGGGCCGCATGACCGTTCGTCACCGCGGCGGTGGCGAGAAGCGTCACTACCGGCGGATCGATTTCAAGCGCGACAAGTGGGGCGTTCCCGCCAAGCTCGCGACGATCGAGTACGACCCGAACCGCTCCGCCCGCATCGGCCTGCTCCACTATGCGGACGGCGAGAAGCGCTACATCCTCGTGCCCCATGGCCTCAAGGTGGGGGACACGGTGGTGGCTGGGCCGAGGCAGAGGCCCGGGTCGGCAACGCCCTGCCGCTGTCGTCCGTGCCGCTCGGCACCCAGCTCCACAACATCGAGCTGGTGCCTGGCAAGGGTGGCCAGATCGTCCGCTCGGCGGGCGCCTCGGCGCAGCTCCTGGCCAAGGAGGGTGACACCGCCCAGATCCGGCTGCCCTCGGGTGAGGTCCGCCGGGTGGATGTCCGCTGCATGGCCACGGTCGGCCAGGTGGGCAACCTCGACCACGAGAACCAGAGCATCGGCAAGGCCGGACGCGCCCGCCATATGGGCAAGCGGCCGGAGGTGCGTGGCGTGGTGATGAACCCACGCGACCATCCGCACGGTGGTGGCGAGGGCAAGTCGCCCACGGGCATGCCGCCCAAGACCCCCTGGGGTCAGCCCGCGATGGGCCATCGGACCCGCCGTAACAAGACCTCCGGGCGCCTCATCGTGCGCTCCCGGCACGGCAAGAGCTAGGGAGGAGTAAGCGATGTCGCGATCCCTCAAGAAGGGACCGTTCATCGAGACCCGGCTCCTTGGCCGGGTCCAGACGATGAACAAGAAGAATGAGAAGAAGGTCGTCAAGACCTGGTCGCGCGCGAGCGTGATCTTCCCGGATTTCATCGGTCACACCGTCGCCGTCTACAACGGCAAGAAGCACATCCCGGTCTACGTGACCGAGAACATGGTCGGCCACCGGCTGGGTGAGTTCGCCCCGACCCGCACCTATCGCGGGCACGGCAAGCACACCGAGCGGTCGACGTCGCTGAAGTAGGAGGCCGCGATGCGAGTGTCAGCGACGGCCAAGTACATCGGCCGATCGACACGCAAGACCCGACTCATCACCCGCGCCATCATCGGCCGCAAGGTCGATGACGCCGCGGCCATCCTGCGGTTCATGCCCCAGGGTGCCGCCAAGGACGTGGCCAAGGTGCTCAAGAGCGCCACGGCCAACGCCGAGAACAACCATGACCTGTCCGCCGACGACCTGGTGATCGTCGCGGCCATCGCCGACGAGGGTCCCACCATCAAGCGCTTCCGACCGCGCGCCCAGGGGCGAGCGTTCCCCATCCACAAGCCGATGACCCACGTGACGATCGTGGTCGAGAGCCGGGAGGCCTGAGCCATGGGTCACAAGGTCCATCCCAACGGGTTCCGGCTGGGCGTCTCGCGCACCTGGAACGCGAAGTGGTACGCCGACCGCGACTACACCGACCTGCTCAAGGAGGACATGTCCATCCGGGCGCTCGTCGGCAAGCGGCTTGCCAACGCCAGCGTCAGCCTGGTCGAGATCGAGCGGGGCATCAACCACGTCACGGTCACGGTGCACACGGCCAAGCCGGGCATCGTCATCGGCAAGGGTGGCGCGAACGTCGAGTCGCTGCGTCAGGCCGTGGGCAAGCTCACGACCCGCAAGGTCAAGCTGGAGATCAAGGAGATCCGCCAGCCGGAGCTGGACGCGGTCCTCGTGGCCGCCAACATCGCCCAGCAGCTGGCCCGCCGGATCGCGTTCCGGAAGGCCATCAAGCAGGCCATCCAGCGGACCATGAAGGCGGGCGCCAAGGGCGTCAAGATCTCCGTGTCCGGTCGCCTCGGCGGCGCCGAGATGGCGCGCCGCGAGTGGGACAAGGAAGGCCGCATCCCGCTCGGGACGCTGCGCGCCGATATCAGCTACGGCCAGGTCCTCTCCCGGACCACCTTCGGTGCCATCGGCGTCAAGGTCTGGATCTACCGTGGTGACGTGCTCCCCGAGCGGACCGCACCGCACGAGTCGGCGGCGGCCGCTGGCGCCATCGCGGGAGGGGCATAGGCCATGTTGATGCCCCGTCGCGTCAAGCACCGCAAGCAGCAGCGTGGCCGCATGAGCGGCCCCGCCAAGGGCGGCACGACGATCGCATTCGGCGACTACGCGATGATGACCGAAGAGCCCGCGTATATCACCAGCCGTCAGATCGAGTCGGCCCGACGTGCCATGACCCGCTACGTCCGGCGCGGTGGCAAGGTCTGGATCCGGATCTTCCCCGACAAGCCGGTGACCAAGAAGCCAGCCGAGGTCCGGATGGGCTCGGGCAAGGGCGCACCCGACCACTGGGTCGCGGTCGTCCGCCCGGGACGCATCCTGTTCGAGATGGCTGGCGTGCCCCAGGCCGAGGCCGCCGAGGCGATGCGCCTCGCCAGCCACAAGCTGCCCGTCGACGTCAAGTTCCTGGTCCGCGAAGGAGCCGGTGATGGACATCAGTAAGGCTCGGGAGCTGTCCGACCAGGAGCTGCTCGCGGAGCTGGTGTCGGCTCGCCGGCACCTCTACGACCTTCGATTCCAGCTGGCGACCCGTCAGCTGTCCGATTACAGCCAGATCGCGCAGACGCGGCGTTCCATCGCCCGACTGCTGACCGTCCAGACCGAACGCGAGTTCAACGATATGGCGGCTGCAGGCGTCGGTGCCGGTCGCGGAGGGAAGTCATGAGCGCGGCACAGGCGCGCACACCGGGGAAGCGGAAGACCAAGGTCGGCCGTGTCGTCTCCGACAAGATGGACAAGACCATCGTGGTCTCGGTGGAGCGTCTCAGCCGCCATCGGCTGTACAAGCGCGTCATCCGGCTGACCACACGCTTCAAGGCACATGACGAGCGCAACGAGGCGCGCATCGGTGACACGGTGCGCATCGAGGAGTCCCGTCCGCTGTCCGCGACCAAGCGCTGGCGCATGGTCGAGGTCGTGAAGCGTGCCACTGACGGCAGCACCGATGCCGTGGCGGCGTCCGAGCCAGCGACCGAGGAAGCCATCCACGCGGTGGCGCACCCAGGTCGTGAGCACGCGACCGACGCGGTCGCGGACGAGGTGCCGGCATGATCCAGACCTCGACCCGTCTGCGCGTCGCGGACAACACCGGCGCCCGCACCATCGAGTGCATCCGCATCCTGGGTCGGTCGCAGAAGACCACCGCGGGCGTGGGCGACGTCATCGTGGCTGCAGTCAAGCAGGCGATCCCGAACGCGGCGGTCAAGAAGGGCGATGTGGTCAAGGCCGTCATCGTGCGCACGGCCAAGGAGTACGGTCGTCCCGACGGCAGCTACATCCGCTTCGATGAGAACGCCGCCGTGCTCATCAACAACCAGGGCAATCCCCGCGGGACCCGCATCTTCGGACCTGTCGCGCGCGAGCTGCGCGACAGGAACTACATGAAGATCATCTCGCTCGCCCCCGAGGTGCTGTGATGCCGCCTGCGACACAGCCCCAGCGCCAGACCCGGGTCCTGGATATCCGCACCGGGGACCAGGTCCTGGTCCTGTCAGGCAAGGATGCCGGCAAGAAGGGGACCGTGACCAAGGTGGTGGTCAACTCCCAAGGCTGGAAGAAGGCGACGGCGAAGTTCGGGGCCGACTGGCAGCGCAAGTCGCCGCTGGCCGGTGCCGCGGTGGTCGTGGATGGCATCAACGTCGCGAAGCGCCACACCAAGCCCCGCTCGAGCGCCGGACGGACCGACCGTCAGCCGCGCGTCCAGCAGGGCGGCATCCTGGACATCGCGATGCCCCTCAACATCAGTAACGTCATGGTCATCTGCCCTTCCTGCTCGCGGCCCACGCGGATCCGCCACGGGGAGGCCGCCGATGGCCGCAGTGTCCGGGTCTGCGCCCACTGTGGTGAGCCCCTCACGCGAGTGGAGAAGAAGCGCAAGTGAGCGAGCTCCGTCAGCGGTACCTCACGGAGGTCGTGCCCGCGCTCCAGAAGGAGTTCGAGTACGGCAACACGATGCAGGTACCGCGCCTGACCAAGATCGTCATCAATATCGGCATGGGTGAGGCCCTTCGCGACGCGAAGTCCATCGATGCCGCCCTCAACGACCTGACCATCATCGCGGGCCAGAAGCCCGTGGTGACCCGGGCCAAGCGGTCGATCGCCCAGTTCCGGGTACGGACCGGCAACGCCATCGGCGTGATGGTCACCCTTCGGGGCGAGCGGATGTGGGATTTCCTGGAGCGGCTCACCCGGATCGCGCTGCCGCGCATCCGTGACTTCCGGGGCGTGCCCAGCAAGTCGTTCGATGGTCGTGGCAACTACTCCCTGGGTCTGCGCGAGCAGCTCGCCTTCCCGGAGATCGACTACGACCGGATCGACCGCCTGCGCGGGCTCGAAGTGAGCATCGTCACGACGGCCACCAATGACGAGGAGTCCAAGCGTCTGCTGGCGCTCCTCGGCATGCCGTTCGCCAACTGACCGAGGAGCGGATCGATGGCCAAGAAGTCCCTCATCGCCAAGGCGAAGCGCAAGCAGCGGTTCGACGTGCGGAGCTACAACCGTTGCTCCATCTGCGGCCGACCGCGGGGCTACATGCGTCGCTTCGCCCTCTGCCGCATCTGCTTCCGGGAGCGCGCCCTGCTGGGCCAGCTGCCGGGTGTGACCAAGTCGAGCTGGTAGCCACATGAATATCTCCGACCCCATCGCGGACATGCTCACGCGCATCCGCAACGCCAGCAGCGCTCGTCATGACGACGTGCTGGTGCCCAACTCGCGCGTGAAGCTGGCCATCGCCAAGATCCTCGTCGACGAGGGTTTCATCGCGGGCTTCACGGAGCACCAGGAGGGTCCCCGGGCCTTCCTCAAGATCCAGCTGAAGTACGTCGGGCGTGTGCCCGTGGTCAGCGGCCTCAAGCGCATCAGCAAGCCCGGACTGCGGGTCTACGCGGCGAAGACGGATATCCCGAGGGTCCTTGGCGGCCTGGGGCTCGTCATCGTCAGCACCAGCCAGGGGATCATGACCGGACAGCAGGCCCGTCGGGGCCAGCTGGGCGGCGAGATCCTGGCATACGTCTGGTAGGGCCCCATGTCACGAATCGGTAGACTCCCGATCCCGGTCCCGGCCGGGGTGGACATCACCATCGATGGCAGCCATGTGGCCGTCAAGGGCCCGCGGGGCGTGCTGTCGCGTGACATCTCGCCCGAGCTCACCATCGTCCGTGAGGATGGCGTGCTGCGCGTCGAGCGCCCGGACGACCTCAAGCGGTCCCGCGAGCTCCACGGGCTGACCCGGACGCTCATCAACAACATGGTCGTCGGCGTGACGACCGGGTACCGCAAGGGCCTCGAGATCACCGGCGTGGGGTATCGTGCCCAGCTGGTGGGTCGCAAGCTCCAGCTGAGCCTCGGCTACAGCCATCCCATCGAGATCGATCCTCCCGAGGGGATCGCGTTCGAGGTCGAGAACCCGACCCGACTGGCGGTGACGGGTATCGACAAGGAGCTCGTCGGCCACATGGCCGCCCGTGTCCGACAGATGCGCAAGCCCGAGCCCTACAAGGGCAAAGGCGTGCGTTACGCGGGCGAGGTCATCCGTCGCAAGGCCGGCAAGTCCGGCAAGATCGGCGGCAAGAAGTAAGCCCCGCGGCGGGGTCCCGTTGCGGGACATCGCCGCTCCCGACGGGTCGCGCGTCATCGCCCGCCCCGAACAGCCTGAAGGAGAACCACGAGCACCATGGCCAAGGCCGCCGACAGGGGCGCCGCGCGCCGCAAGCGCCACTCTCGGATCCGCCTGCACCTCGCGGGTACGTCCGAACGGCCGCGGCTCGCGGTGTTCCGCAGCATCGAACAGATCTATGCCCAGGTCATCGACGACACCACGGGTCACACCCTCGCGAGCGCCTCGTCGCTGGAGGCTTCCCTCAAGGGAGCTGCCGGCACCAAGGTCGAGAGCGCGCGCAAGGTGGGTGTCCTCGTCGCCGAACGAGCCCGGGCTGCCGGTATCGAGCAGGTCGTCTTCGACCGTGCCGGGTTCCGGTACCACGGGCGGATCAAGGCGCTCGCCGATGGCGCGCGCGAATCCGGCCTCGACTTCTAGAGAAGGAGCCCCGATGGCACGGATCGATCCGAGCAAGCTGACCCTCGAGGAACGGGTCGTCCAGATCAACCGCGTGGCGAAGGTCGTCAAGGGCGGTCGACGCTTCAGCTTCAGCGCGGTGGTCGTGGTCGGCGATGGCAATGGCCACGTCGGCGCGGGCCTGGGCAAGGCCGGCGAAGTGCCGGAGGCCATCCGCAAGGGCGTCGAGGACGCCAAGAAGCACCTCATCCGGGTGCCGCTCGTGGGGACCACCATCCCGCACGAGGTGCTCCAGCAGTACGGCGCATCCACCGTCCTGCTCAAGCCAGCGTCCCAGGGCACCGGCGTCATCGCCGGCGGCTCGGTGCGGGCCGTGGTGGAGGCCGCAGGTGTGCGCGACATCCTGTCCAAGTCCCTGGGCTCCACGAACCCCGTGAACGTCGTCCGGGCGACCCTCGAAGGCCTGCGCAGCCTGCATAGCGCCGAGGAGCTCAGCGCCCGCCGTGGCAAGCAGCTCTACTCGTTCATCCCCGGACAGCCTCGTCCGGTCGCGGAGGGCTCCGATGGCCGGTAAGCTGCGCGTCACGCTCCGCAAGAGCACCGTCAGCACCACCCAGCGTGCCCGCGGCACGGTCCGGGCCCTCGGCCTCGACCGCATCGGTGACTCCATCGTCCATCGTGACGACGCGGTCACCCGGGGCATGGTGCGCACCGTGCGCTACCTGGTGACCGCCGAGGAGATCCCGGACACCGACGCGTCCGGCACCTCCGCCGATGCCCAGGAGGGCAAGTCGTGAAGCTCCATGATCTGAAGCCAGCCGCGGGTTCGACCCACCGACGCATCCGTGTCGGCCGGGGCATCGCCGCCGGCAAGGGCAAGACCGCCGGTCGCGGCACCAAGGGCCAGAAGTCACGGGCAGGCGCATCCATCCCGGCCTGGTTCGAGGGTGGCCAGACGCCCATCCACGTCCGGGTGCCCAAGCTGCGTGGCTTCAAGCCCATCAACCGCATCGAGTACCAGGTCGTGAACATCGGCCGCATCGCCGCGTACGCGGAGGCCGGTCGCCTGGGTGAGCCGCTCGCGGAGCGCTCGCCATACACCGTCAACCCCGAGATCCTGCGGGCGGCCGGGCTCATCACCAAGGAGCGCGTGCCGGTCAAGATCCTCGGCAACGGCGAGGTTTCGGTACCCATGTTCGTGCTCGCGGATGCGTTCACGACCACTGCGCGGACCAAGATCGCGGCCGCCGGCGGCACGTTCCAGAGCCTGGCTCCGGAGCCGGCCCGAACCGACGATACCGCGACCACGACCGCCATCGACGCCGCGGCACCGGCCGCTGGCGACCCGACCGAGCTGGACGGCGGACCCGCGGACTCGGCTTCCCAGGACTGACGCACGGTGTTCGACGCCCTCGTCAACGCCTTTCGCGCGCCGGATATCCGGAAGCGCATCCTGTTCGTCCTGGCCATGCTCGTCGTCGTGCGTGGGCTTGCCCACGTGCCGGTGCCGGGTGTGGACAAGGCCGCGCTGGACACGGTCATCACGGGCAACCCGTTCCTGCAGCTGCTGGACCTGTTCTCCGGTGGCGGGCTGGCGTCGTTCTCGATCATCGCCCTGGGCGTGAACCCGTACATCAACGCCTCGATCATCATGCAGCTGATGACGGGCGTCGTGCCCCGACTGCAGCAGCTGCAGCGCGAGGGCGAGTACGGTCGCAACAAGATCAACCAGTACACCCGTTACCTGACGGTGCCGATGGGCATCCTCCAGGCATATGGCTATCTCATCCTGCTCTCGAGCCAGACGGCGGGTGGGGTGTCACCCATCCCCGACTTCAACCTCGCCAGCCTGGACACGCTCACGATGATCGCGTCCCTGGTGGCGGGCACGGTGCTCGTGATGTGGATCGGCGAGCTCATCACCGAGCGGGGCATCGGCAACGGCATCAGCTTCATCATCTTCGCGGGCATCGTGGCCAAACTGCCCTCCGGCCTCGCCGTCTTCCTGCGTACCCCGGACCTCGCGGCGGGCATCGCGTTCGCGGCCCTGGGCATCGGCGCGGTCGCGGCGATCGTCTACATCCAGGAAGGCCAGCGGCGCATCCCCATCCAGTACGCGAGCCGCGTCCGCGGCCGGCGCATGTACCAGGGTGGTGCGACGTTCCTGCCGCTGCGGGTCAACCAGGCAGGTGTCATCCCGATCATCTTCGCGGTCAGCATCCTGCTCTTCCCGGTCCAGCTGGCGACCTACTTCCAGGCCTCCAGCGAGGGCATCGTCGCGGACATGTCGCACGCCATCATCAGCCTCCTCGACCAGCACGCACCGCTGTACATCGTGCTGTACTTCCTGCTCACGGTCGGCTTCACGTACTTCTACACGGCGTTCACGTTCAAGCCCGACGAGACAGCCGACCAGCTGCGCAAGAACGGCGGCTTCATCCCCGGCATCCGACCAGGGGCCCCGACGCGTGACTACCTCTCGAAGGTCGTCTATCGCATCAGCCTCGCGGGCGCCATCTTCCTGGGTATCGTGGCGGTGAGCCCGATCATCCTGTCCGCCTTCTTCAGCGGCAGCGTCGTGGGCTCCTTCAGCCTCGGCGGCACGGCCCTGCTCATCGTGGTCTCGGTGGTCGTGGAGACCATGAAGCAGCTCGAGGCCCAGTTGATGATGCGCAACTACGAAGGGTTCATCAAGTGATGTCCTTCCAGGTCACGCCGGTGCGGCCCGGGCCGGATCGCGGCGAAGGGTTCCTCCAGTGACCCAGGCGACCAGGGTCGATGGCCCGCGCGAGGCCATGGGTGTCCGGCCGTTGGTGTATGTCATGGTGGGTGCCCCGGGTGCCGGCAAGGGGACCCAGGCGCTCCGCCTGGCCAAGGAGCTGGGACTTCCGCACGTCAGCACGGGCGACCTCTTCCGGGCCTCCCTGCGCGACGGCTCGACCCTGGGCACCGAGGTCCGACGGTACGTGGAGAAGGGCACCCTGGTGCCCGACCCGCTGACGATGCGCGTGGTCGAGGAGCGGTTCGCGCAGCCCGACGCGCAGCAGGGCGCCGTCCTCGACGGCTTCCCGCGCACGCGTCCACAGGCGGAATCGCTCGACCGGCTGCTGGCCCGCCAGGACTCCCGGGTCGCGGCGGCGCTGTACATCGAGGTCGACACCCCGCAGCTCGTCCAGCGACTCGCCGGCCGACGGGTGTGCACCGGCTCCCAGCAGCACGTCTACAACCTGACCACCCGACCGCCCCGCACGCCCGGCATCTGCGACATCGACGGCACGCCCCTGGAGCAGCGGCCCGACGACCGACCCGAGACCATCAGTGATCGCCTCGCCCGTCAGTTGCCGCCGATGTACGAGGTCGTCGACCACTACACCGAGACGGGGGTCCTGCACGCCGTTGCTGGCGACCGGCCCATGGACGAGGTCACCGCCGACCTGCTCAGCGTCGCCGAGCGGGCTGCGAAGCGGATCTGACGATGGCGTTCCGCGATCGGCGCGTCACGCTCAAGAGCGCCAGCCAGATCGGGCGCATGGCAACGGCCGGGCGGCTCGTGGCCGACGTCCTGGACACCGTGGGTGCAGCCATCCGGCCGGGTATCACCACCCTTGAGCTGGACCGCATCGGCGCCGAGCTCATCCGCGCTCGCGGCGGCATCCCGTCCTTCGTCGGGGTGCCCGGCATCCGTGCTCCCTATGCGCACTCGCTGTGCATCAGCATCGACAGCGAGGTGGTCCACGGCGTACCCGGCAAGCGGCGCATCGCCGAGGGCCAGATCGTGTCCATCGATGCCGGTGCCATCGTCGATGGCTGGCACGGGGACGCCGCCCGCAGCTGGGTGGTGGGGGAGGTGCCTCCTGCCACGCGCGAGCTCGTCGACGCGACCCGGCAGGCGATGCTCGCCGGCATCGCCGCGGCTCGCGCGGGTAACTTCCTGGGCGACATCGGCGCCGCCATCGAGGACATCGCCCTTGAGCATGGCTATGGGGTGGTGCGCTCGTTCGTGGGCCACGGCATCGGCACCGAGATGCACGAGGAGCCTCAGGTCGCCAACTACCGCACCGGGAGTCGAGGGCGCAAGATCGAGGTCGGCCTCTGCCTCGCCATCGAGCCCATGTTCACGCTCGGCAGTCACGACGTCCGGGTGAGACCCGACGGTTGGACGGTCGAGACGCGCGATGGCAGCCTGGCCGCCCACTGGGAGCACTCCATCGCCGTGACCGCGGCGGGACCCCGGATCCTGACGGTCAGTGACCCTGACTCGGCAGCCACGCACGTCGTCACGACCGGCGCGACCGCCTCGTGACGGGCCCGACGGCGGTGCAGCTGTCGACGGCCGGGCCGGGGTCGAACCCCTTGTCCCGATCCGCGGCTTTCTGGTACACTCTCCGTTCGTGCGCCGGGCATCGCCCGGCGTCTATCGACGCCTGTCGCTCAGCATCGCTGTGCGGGTCCGCGTCATCCAGACCACATCATCGATAGCGGAGCCGCGGTCTGCCTGTGGCCATGCGAGAAGCGATCGAGGTGGAGGGGACGGTCATCGAACCGTTGCCCAACGCCATGTTCGCGATCGAGCTGGAGAACAAGCGCCGGGTCCTCGCTCATATCAGCGATCAGCTGCGGATGAATTTCATCCGGATCCTCCCGGGCGACCGGGTCCGCGTCGAGTTGTCGCCGTTCGACCACTCACGAGGGCGGATCACCTATCGCATCAAGTAAACGGAGCTCACGTTGAAGGTCTCGGCGTCGGTCAAGACGCGTTGTGACAACTGCAAGGTCATCCGCCGTCACGGCACGGTGATGGTCATCTGCAGCAATCCCAAACACAAGCAGCGTCAGGGGTAGGCGACACGTGATCACGACTGGATCGCGACCCAGCGATCCGCAACACCAGCAGCGTCAGGGGTAGCCGTGGCACGCATCGCGGGCATCGACATCCCGCGCGAGAAGCGCGTGGAGATCGCTCTCACCTATGTCTTCGGCATCGGGCTGCCGACGAGCCAGAAGATCCTGGCCCAGGCCAACGTCAACCCCGACACGCGTGTCCGGGACCTGACCGAGGAGCAGGTGAACCGCCTGCGCGACATCATCGACCGCCGATACAAGGTGGAAGGCGACCTGCGTCGTGAGGTCGCCCTCAACATCAAGCGGCTCCAGGAGATCGGCTCCTACCGGGGCCTCCGCCATCGGCGGAACCTGCCTGTTCGCGGGCAGCGCACCAAGACCAACGCTCGCCAGCGGCGCGGTCCCAAGAAGACCGTCGGCGTCCGGCGCAAGAAGTAGCACCCGGCACCAGCCGAGCCCAGACCCTACGGTGACGCGCTAGCGCCCGGACACCGGACAGGACCTACAGGAGCAGGACCCCAGCATGGCGGAACGCAAGCGCGCGACCAAGACGCGGCGAAGGGAACGCAAGAACGTGCCGTCGGGCCACGCCCACATCCAGGCCACGTTCAACAACACCATCGTCACCATCACCGACCTCGGTGGTGCCACGATCGCCTGGGGCAGTGCCGGTGTGGCCGGCTTCAAGGGCTCCCGCAAGAGCACCCCCTACGCCGCGGCGCAGAGTGCCGATGGTGCCGCCAAGCGGGCCATGGAGCACGGCATGCGCCAGGTCGAGGTGTTCGTCAAGGGCCCCGGCGCAGGTCGGGAGCAGGCCATCCGGTCGCTCCAGGCCGCTGGGCTGGAGGTCACCGCCATCACGGACGTCACGCCCATCCCCCACAACGGTTGCCGCCCGCCGAAGCGGCGCCGGGTCTAGGAACGCACCATGGCTCGCTACAACGGACCCGTCTGCCGCCTCTGCCGTCGGGAGGGCATGAAGCTCTTCCTCAAGGGCAGCCGCTGCTATACCAAGAAGTGCGCCTTCGAACGGCGCCCCACCCCGCCAGGCCAGCACACCGTGCGCCGGCGGAAGGTCTCCGAGTACGGTGTGCAGCTGCGTGAGAAGCAGAAGATCCGGCGCGTCTACAGCGTCCTCGAGCGCCAGTTCCGGCGCTACTTCGAGGCTGCCGAGGTCAAGCCGGGCATGACCGGCGAGAACCTCCTGCGCCTGCTCGAGGTCCGCCTTGACAACGTCGTGTTCCGGATGGGGTTCGCGACCAGTCGGGCCCAGGCCCGCCAGCTGGTCAGCCACGGCCACTTCGCGGTCAATGGCCGCGCCACGACGGTGCCCTCGTACCAGGTCCGCGACGGCGACCGCATCGAGGTCCGCGAGAGCAGCCGCTCCACGGAGTACTTCAAGCAGGTCAAGGACGCCCTTCGTGGCGCCCAGCGACCAGATTGGCTCAACGTCGACGCCGACAAGCTCGCCGGGAACGTATCCGCGCTGCCCCGCCGCGACCAGATGCCGCTCGAGCTCAACGAGCAGCTCGTGGTCGAGTACTACTCGAGGTGATCCCCCTCTCATGATCGAACTGGAGAACGCCCAGCTCGAGCCCGTCGAGGAGCTCGAGACATACGGCAAGTACGAGGCGAGCCCGCTCGCCGCGGGCTATGGCGTGACCATCGGCAATGCGCTGCGACGCGTGCTGCTGTCCTCCCTGGAGGGCGCCGCGGTGACCTCGATCCAGGTCCGCGACGTCTATCACGAGTTCGCCACCATCCCGGGCGTGAAGGAGGATCTGACCCAGATCGTCCTCAACGTCAAGAAGCTGCGGCTCAAGAGCTACTCCCCGCATCCGGTCCAGCTGAAGCTGGTCAAGAACGGTGCCGGCACCGTCACCGCTGCGGACATCGTCGAGTCGGCCGATGTCGAGATCGTCAATCCCGACCAGGAGTTGATGACCCTCGACTCCGATGGCGTCACCATCGAACTGGACCTGACGGTCGAGCGCGGTGTGGGCTACCTCGCCGCCGAGCGCGCGGAGCAGATGCCCATCGGTGTCATCCCGGTGGACGCGATCTTCACCCCCGTGCGCAAGGTCAACTACCACGTCGAGAACACTCGCGTCGGTCAGATGACCAACTACGACAAGCTGACCATCGAGGTCGAGACGGACGGCACCATCTCGCCCGAGGAGGCCCTCTCCAGAGCGGCCGAGATCCTCGTCGCGCAGTTCAGCCTGTTCACGTCGGCCGGCAAGCAGCTGGCCCGCGCGACGGGCGCCACGACCGCGGCCGGGGCCATCCCGCAGAACATGCTCGACATGCCCATCGAGGAGCTCGATCTCCCGATGCGCGCGTACAACTCGCTCAAGCGCAACAACATCGTGAAGGTGGGCCAGGTCCTGCAGCTGCAGGACGACGACCTCCTCCGGATGCGCAACTTCGGCAAGAAGTCGCTCGACGAGATGAAGGAACGTCTGCGCATGCGCGGGTTCTTCCCGCCCGAGGACACGGCGACCGAGTATGCCGAGTCCGCGGACGTCGACTTCGACGAGGATGATGACGACGACGACGACGGGGAGAGCTGAGCCATGTCCTCCCACCGTATCGACGGGCGCAAGCTGGGCAAGAAGACCGGCCCGCGCATGTCGCTGTACCGCAACCTCATCGTCTCGGTCCTGCGCTACGAGCAGATCAAGACCACCGAGGCGCGCGCCAAGGAGGTGCGTGGCCAGGTGGAGCAGATGATCACCCTCGCCAAGCAGGGCACCCTCGCCTCGCGGCGGCGGATCATCGCCGAGCTGCCCAACGAGCCGCTCGTCATCGACAAGCTGATCAACGACATCGCAGCTCGCTATGGGGACCGGAGCTCGGGCTACACCCGGCTCACGAAGATCGGCCTTCGGGCCGGTGATCGTGCCCCCATCGTCCAGCTCGAGCTCGTCTGAGCCATCCACCCGAGAGGGTGGCCTCGTGCGGTACGCCGCACGGGTGGAATACGACGGGACCGGGTTCGCCGGCTTCCAGGTGCAACCTGGGAGGCGGACCGTCCAGGGAGAGCTGGAAGCAGCGCTCCGCAGCATCAGCGGCGGGGATCGCATCCGGATCGACGGGGCGGGCAGGACCGACGCCGGGGTCCATGCCAGCGGCCAGGTGATCGCATTCACCTGGGACCGGCATCGGATCGGGGCAGAGGTGCTCGGTCGGGCCATCCGGGCGGTGCTGCCGCCGGATGTCTCGATCGGGAGGCTGCGCCGGGTGGCCATCGAGTTCCAGCCGCGCCGCGATGCGGTGCGACGGGAATATCGGTACACCATCTGGAACGGGCCACGGAGCCCACTCCGTGAGCGGTACGCCCTGGGCGTCAGGGAGGCGCTCGACGTGGTTGCCATGGACAGTGCCGCACAGGTATTGGTCGGGCGGCATGACTTCTCCGCATTCGGCGGCAAGCACGGACAACCGATCCGGACCCTGTACGGGGTGCGGGTCCGCAGGAAGGGTCGCACGGTCACGGTCGACGTGACGGGTGACGCGTTCCTGCGCCAGATGGTGCGAAGCATCGTGGCTGCCCTCCTGCGCATCGGGCACGGGGAGGCGACCATGACAGATCTGGAGGCCGCGTTGCGGTCGCCGGGCAGGGTCTTCGCCGGACAGGTCGCTCCGCCGCACGGGCTGTGCCTCAGGCGGGTCGTCCTCGGCGGTGGCTCACCAGTCAGTATCGGAAAGGCACGAGGATGACGACCAGGACGTACACACCGCGGGCGAGCGAGATCGAGCGCCAGTGGTTCGTCGTCGACGCGGACGGCGAGACCCTGGGTCGCCTTGCCACGCGCATCGCGACGCTGCTGGCGGGCAAGCACAAGCCCACGTATGCCACGCACATGGACACGGGCGACCACGTCATCGTGGTCAATGCCGGCAAGCTGACCGTCACGGGCGACAAGCTGCTGACCAAGTCCTACGCACGCCACAGCGGCTACCCGGGCGGCTTCCGATCGGAGACGCTGGGCGACCTGCTGGCGCGCCGACCGGAGGAGGTCATCCGCCGCGCCGTCAAGGGGATGCTGCCGCACAACAAGCTGGGCGTCCAGCAGCTGCGCAAGCTCAAGGTCTATGCAGGCCCGGAGCATCCGCATGAGGCGCAGCAGCCAGCGACGCTGTCGACCACAGGAGTTCCCACGGCATGACCACCACGCCCGCGTATTACCAGGGGACCGGCCGCCGCAAGACCAGCGTGGCCCGTGTCCGGCTCATCGCCGGGGAGGGCCAGGTCGTCGTGAACGGCCGTACCCTCGAGGAGCACTTCGGCAACGCTGTGAGCCTGAGCGACATCCTGATGCCGTTCCGGGTCACCAACACCGAGGGCCGCTTCAACGCCATGGTCAAGGTCGAGGGTGGGGGATCGCAGGGCCAGGCGGGCGCCATCCGCCACGGCATCGCGCGCGCCCTGCTCGAGTCCGATCCCGAGGCGGCCCGCGCGCCACTGCGCCAGGCCGGGTTCCTGACCCGGGACCCGCGCATGAAGGAGCGCAAGAAGTACGGCCTGAAGCGCGCCCGCAAGGCGCCTCAGTACACCAAGCGGTAGTCGGCCTGAGCCCGGTCGGGTCCACCTGACTCCGCTCACGCTGCGCCTGGAAGCCCCGTCCGTGCCCTTCGCCCGAGGGTCATGAAGGACGGGGCTTCCCATTCGCTCGTCCGGGTGGCGCCGACCGGGCTCGCCATCGACGGGTACTTGTGTGTCTGCGACGCCGTGACGGGGGCGGGATAGAGTAGGGATATGCCCGATCCGGTATTCGAGCGCTACAAGGAGGCCCTCAAGCAGGGCCACGTGGCGGTCTTCAAGGGCCATCACAAGGAAGCGCTGGCGCGCTACCAGGAAGCCGCCATGCTCGCGGACCATCGACCTCTGCCATACGTGAGCATGGGTTCCGTGCTGCTCCAGATGGGTCGAGCACCGGAAGCCATCGCGGCCTACGACGAGGCTCTCGCTCGGGCACCGGACGACCCGCAGGCGCTCTCGGGCAAGGCATCCGCGCTGCTCGCCGCGGGCAAGCGCTCGGAATCGGCGGAGGTTGCCCAGCAGGTCGCGCGGCTCGAAGCCGACCAGGCGCGGCGACGCCTGGAGGAGGCGGCCAGCACCCAGGCCGCGGTTCGTGCGGCCGGGCCCGAGCGACTGCTGGCGGTCGCCGAGACGTCCCTCCGTGACGCTCATCCCCGGGAGGCGATCCAGGGTTTCGTGGCGGCCGCCATCGGCTACCAGCAGCAGGGGCATCTCGATGCCGCGCTGGACGCCTGCCAGCGGGCGCTGGGGGTGTCGCTGGGTGCGCCTGCCGCGCATCTCCAGATGGCCCGCATCTACTTCCAGCGAGGCTGGTCCGAGCGGGGCGTGGAGCGGCTGCTGCTGCTGGCGCGGCTGCTGACGCTCGACGAGGACCCGCTGACCCGGGAAGGGGTGATGCAGCTCGCCCGGACACATCAGGGCTCCGAACCCCGGCTGGCCGCCATCGCGGCCGGCGGCGTCCTCTGATGGGCGCCTGGTCCGGAACCCCGACAGGCGATGACCGGACACGCTGAGGGGGTCCTGCGGCGATGGGCCAGCTGAGCGACCTGGTCGGTGGCATCTCCATCGAGCCCACGACGATCCTCGACATCGCGCTCACCGCGCTCCTGTTCTACGGGCTGTTCAGCCTCATCCAGGGCACGCGCGCCGTCCGGCTCGTCATCGGCGCCATCGTGCTCTATGGCATCTACGCCCTCGCCCAGTGGCTCGACCTGCGGCTCCTGTCGGGCATCCTCCAGACCGGCGCGGTCGTGGGGCTGCTGGCGCTCGTGGTCATCTTCCAGCCCGAGCTGCGGCGGGCCCTCGAACGCATCGGGCGTGTGGGTTCGCTCGGGTGGGCGTTCTCATCGTCGGGCGCCGCGGGTCTGGCCGAGAGCGTGGCGCGGACCCTCGCCCGGACGGCGGCATCGCTGGCCGCATCCAGGACCGGGGCGCTCATCGTCGTCGAGCGTGAGACCGGCCTGGAGGACACCGCCGAGACCGGTGTGATGCTCCACGCGGACCTGAGCGAGGAGCTGCTGGCCTCGATCTTCGCACCCCGCACGGCGCTCCACGATGGTGCGGTCATCATCCGCGGCGGTCGGGTCCTGGCGGCCGGTGCGGTGCTGCCGCTGTCGGAGACCTCGGGTTCCCATGAGCGGACCGGGACGCGGCATCGCGCGGCCATCGGCGTGACGGAGCAGACCGACGCGGTGGCCATCGTGGTCAGCGAGGAGACCGGATCGATCGGTCTCGCCCAGCGGGGACGCATCCTGCGCGATCTCGACGAGGAGCGGCTTCGGATCACGCTGGCGGCGCTCCTCCGGCCGTCCGACGGCGCGGGACGGGCAGCGGCCGGTATCTCGGCACTCGGCGCGCCGTTCGTCCGTGGCAAGCGACCCAGGGTGCCCCGGCGGCGCCGCAGCCGGCCGCCCGAGGGCACGGCTGCCGTGACCGGTGTGCCAGCGGCTGCCGTGACCGGTGTGCCAGCGGCTGCCGCCACGGTGAGCCCGATCAGCGCGGGTGCCGCACCCGCTCCCGCCGCCTCCCCGGGCCCGTCGACGCCGTCGAGCGCGCCCGGTGGCACCCGCGCGGAGCCGATGTCGGCCACGCCGGATGCAGCCCCACCCCGCCCCGTGAGTCGCACCGAGTGACACGCCTGCTCGAATTCGTGCTCCGCAACTGGCCCCTGAAGCTGGCCGCGATCGGCCTCGCGACCGTGCTGTATGCCGGTGTGTCGCTGTCGGGGAACGAGCGGACCTGGCCTGGTGGCGTCCCCATCGAGGTGCTCGACCCTCCCCAGGGAGCGGCAGTGCTCGACCTCCCTGGCTCCGTGACCTCCATCCGCTATCGCGCGCCCATCGAGGCAGCGAGCCAGCTCGCCAACGGCTCCTTCACCGCGTCCATCGATCTTGGCGGCGTCACGCCCATCGCGGGGGGCCCACCGGTGCCTGTGCCGGTGATGGTCTCGGCCGTCGATCCCCGCGTCCAGATCATCGACTTCACGCCCCGATCGGTCAACGTCCGCGTGGACACCGTCGGCTCGCGCCCGATGACCGTGACCGTCGACCGGGGGACCGTGCCCGACGGGTTGACGCTCGGGGCGCCGACCGTGACACCCGCGACGGTCATCGTCCACGGCGCGAGCTCCAGGGTGGGCGCGGTCCAGGCGGTCATCGCTCGCGTGGCCATCGACGCGAGCGGCCTGAACGTCGACCAGGACGTGGATGTCGAGGCGACCGACGAGACCGGTGCGACCGTGCCCGGGGTCGAGGTGGTGCCCCAGCGGGTCCATGTGAGCATCGACGTGGCGCATGAGCTCGCCTACGCGACGCTGCCGGTGACACCCGTCATCACCGGCGAGCCGGCCGCTGGGTATCGGCTGACGGGCGTTCGGGCGGACCCCCAGACCGTGACCGTCAGCGGCGAGTCCGTCGCGGTCGAGCACCTCAGCGCCATCCCGACCAAGGCCCTCGACATCAGCGGCAAGGCCGGCACGGTGCGGCAGACGGTGGACCTGGACCTGCCCGCCGACGTCAGTCTCGTGGGTCCGCCGGGCGTGGCGCTCGTGGCGACCATCGAGGCGGACCAGGGGTCGCGGACCTACCAGGTCGGGGTGCAGCTGTCCGGGGCGCGTGCGGCGCGACAATATGCGTTGTCAACTCCCACCGTCCTGGTGACCCTTGCCGGGAACACCCCTGACCTCGAAGCCCTCGACCCGTCTACCATCGATGCACATGTGGCGGTGGGTCGGCTGGCCCCCGGAACGCACGAGGTGGATGTGGTGATCGATCCGGTGGACGGCCTGGACCTGGTGTCGGTGGCACCCGCGACCGTGCGGGTGACCGTCTCGGTGCCAGTGCCCAGCGACTCGCCGCCACCGGCCTCATCACCGGCCGCGAGCGCCGCGGCCGGGATCGTCCTGCGATGACCCGGCTCTTCGGCACGGATGGCATCCGGGGCATCGCGAATGTCGACCTCAAGCCCGGGCTGGCCATCGCGCTCGGGCGTGCCACAGCCTCACGACTCCCGGTGGGCGCCGGTCCGCTGCTCGTCGGCCAGGACACCCGACGTTCGGGCGACATGCTCGTGGCGGGCCTCGTCTGCGGTGCGACCTCGATGGGTGTCGATGTCCACCGACTGGGTGTCTGCCCGACGCCCGCGCTCTCGTTCGTGACGGGGGACCTGGGCTATGGCGCTGGCATCATGGTCTCGGCCTCCCATAACCCCGCTGACGACAATGGGCTCAAGGTGCTCGACGACCAAGGGCTGAAGCTCGATGACCAGTCCGAGGACACCCTCGAGGCACTCCTGTGGCGGGCCGATGAGCTGCCCAGCCCGACCAATGGCGGCATCGGACGTGAGACCGATGGGCGCGCCGGCCTCGACCGCTACCGGCAGCACCGGATGGCCCTCGCGCGCCGCGGACCGACCGATGTGCGCGTCACCCTGGACTGCGCCAACGGCTCCGGGGGAGGGCTGGGTCCGGAGATCATCGCCACGACCGGCGCGAGCGTCAGCGTCCACTTCGACGACCCTGACGGCAGCAACATCAACCTCGAGTGCGGCGCGACGGCACCCGCTGCGCTCGCGCGGCTGACGGCCGAGGAGGGATCGGACGCGGGGTTCGCGCTCGACGGGGATGCGGACCGATGCGTGGCGGTCGACGAGCGGGGCCAGATCGTCGACGGTGACCAGCTCCTGGGCATCGTGGCCCTCGACCGGCTGGGACGAGCGGCCCTCGCAGAGTCGACGCTGGTCGTCAGCGTCCTCTCCAACGGTGGCCTTGCCGCCGTGGTCGAGGCAGCCGGTGGGCGTGTCGTCCGGACACCCGTGGGCGACAAGTACATCCTCGACGCGATGCTGGTGTCGGGCGCCGGGGTCGGCGGCGAGAAGAGCGGCCACGTCATCATCCGGGAGCACACCAGCAGCGGTGACGGCATCGTCACCGCGCTCGAGGTGCTGAGCATCATGGCCCGCACCGGTCGCCGGCTCTCGGAGCTCGCCGCCGACGTGCCCCTCTATCCCCAGCAGCAGCGCGCCATCACGGTCCGTCACAAGGACCAGTGGGAGGCCGATCGGCAGCTGGTCGAGGCGGTCCGGGCGGCCAAGGCGGAGCTGGCGGGTCGAGGGCGGATCCTGGTCCGACCGTCTGGCACCGAGCCGGCGTTGCGTATCATGGTCGAGGGGGAGGATCCGGTGCGTGTGCGTGCGCTCGCGGATTCGCTGTCGGCGATCGCGGCAGAACGCCTGAACCAGCCCAGCTGACAGGAGAACGAGCGGATGTGCGGGATCGTCGGATATATCGGACCGCGGGACGCGGCGCCCATCCTCCTCGATGGCCTGGCGCGCCTCGAATACCGGGGCTATGACTCGGCGGGCATCGCCCTTGTGACCGCGTCGGGCGAGCTGTTCGTCGAGAAGCGGGCCGGCAAACTGGCCAACCTGCGGACCGCGCTGCTCGACGCGACGCCCGAGGCGGCGGTCGGCCTCGCCCATACCCGCTGGGCCACCCATGGCCGACCCAACGACCTCAATGCCCACCCCCACGTGGATTGCACCGGCAACGTCACGGTCATCCACAACGGCATCATCGAGAACTTCCGCGACCTGCGTGACGGGCTCCTCGCGCGTGGCCACCGGTTCGGCTCCGAGACCGACACCGAGGTACTCGCACATCTCGTGGAGGAGGCATACGCGGGGGACATCGCCGATGCCGTCCGGTCGGCGCTGCGCCAGGCCGACGGTGCGTATGCCGTCGCGGTGCTCCATCGCGCCGAGCCCGACCGGCTCGTCGGCGCCCGCCACAACGTGCCCCTCATCGTGGGCCTGGGCGACGACGAGAATCTGCTCGCCTCCGATGTGGCGGCCGTGCTCAGCCATACCCGCCGGGTCATCTTCCTCGACGAGGGTGACGTCGCCGACCTGCACGCGTCGTCGGTGCGCATCACCGGCCTCGACGGGGTCGTGCGCCAGCGGCCGGTGCATCGCATCGACTGGTCCATCGAGTCCGCCGAGAAGGGCGGCTACGAGCACTTCATGCTCAAGGAGATGCACGAGCAGCCGGTGGCCATCCGCTCGGCGATCACCGGCAGGCTCCACGAGGACGAGATCCGGCTCGACGAGCTGGAGCCCGTCATGGGGGCCATCGTCGCGGCGGAACGGGTCGAGCTCATCGCCTGTGGCAGCGCCGCGTATGCCTCGGCGATCGCCGCTCGCCTGTTCGAGGAGTGGGCAGGCCTGCCCGCCCGCTGGAACATCGGCTCCGAGTTCCGCTACAGCCCGCCGCCGCTCGACGGCCGGACACTCGTCGTCGCGGTCACCCAGTCGGGGGAGACCGCCGACACCCTGGCTCCGGCACGCATGGCCCACCAGGCGGGCTGCTCCCTCATCGCGGTCACGAACACGGTCGGCTCGGCCATCACCCGGGAGGCGGACGCGGTCCTGTTCCTCCAGGCCGGCCCCGAGATCGCGGTCGTTGCGACCAAGACGTTCGTGACCCAGGTGACGACCCTGGTGCTGCTCGCGGCAGCCGTGGCCAAGGCGCGCGGACGCCTCGACCCCGAGCGCGAGCGGGCGCTCGTGGCCGGGCTCCGGGCCCTTCCCGAGCAGGCCGAGGAGGCGCTCCTGCTCGCGGCGCCGGCGGCGGAGCTGGCCCGTCGCTACGTGAACTCCCGGGGCTTCATGTTCGTCGGCCGGGGGGTGACCTATCCCGTCGCCCTCGAGGGCGCGCTCAAGCTCAAAGAGGTGAGCTACGTCCACGCCGAGGGATATGCGGCCGGGGAGTTGAAGCACGGTCCCATCTCGCTGCTCGATGCCGAGGTGCCGCTGGTGGCCATCGCCACCCGGTCGGTGCTCCAGGACAAGCTCATCAGCAACGTCATGGAGGGCCGCGCGCGGGATGCCCGCGTGCTCATGGTCGCGAGCGTGGGCGACGAGGGTCTGCGTGAGTTCGCGGACGACATCCTCTGGGTGCCCGAGACCCTCGAGCCGCTCAGTCCCATCCTGGCCATCATCCCGCTCCAGCTGTTCGCCTATCACATGGCGGTCGTCCGGGGCACCGATGTGGACCAGCCCAGGAACCTGGCGAAGAGCGTCACGGTCGAATGACAGGGCCGCGATCCCTCGTGCGAGCTCGTGCTCAGGACCTGGCCAGGTCCGTCACGGGCGAGTGAGCGGGTATCGGGTGGCCCCATGAGGTCGGTCACCGGGTGATGGACGCCCCCGAGGGCACCACCGAGCTGGGTATCGACATCATCAAGGTCGATCGTATCCGCGACGCCCTGGCCCGCCATGGGGAGCGCTTCCCAAAGCGGATCCTCACCGACGCGGAGCGTGCCTACGTCCGGGACCGCCCGGAGAACCTGGCCGGTCGCTGGGCAGCCAAGGAGGCCGTGAGCAAGGTGCTCGGCCTCGGCGTGCGCGGCGTCGGCTGGCGCGAGATCGAGATCGTCCGGTTGCCCACGGGCCAGCCCACGGTCCAGCTCCACGACCGGGCGCTGCGCCGGGCCGACCAGCTGGGCATTGTTCGGGTGGCGGTGTCCATCAGCCACGAGCGCGAGTACGCCGTGGCCATCGCGTTCGGCATCCGGACGCTCGGCGGTACCTTCGTCTTCCCGGTCGACATCGAGGCCCGCCTGGATGATCGCGAGCGGCAGGTCCTCGCCCGGTTGCGGGCCTTGCGGGATCTCGAGGCATCCCTGGGAGCCGACCCTTCGGTGGCGGTCGCAGGAGAGCCCGTCACCCTGGATGACGGCCAGCAGCCATGAGCCGCGCCGACGCCAGGTCGCCCACGGCCATCAAGCTCGATGCTGCGCTCGTGACACCGTTCGTGCCCGAGCGGCCGCCCGATGGGCACAAGGGGACGTTCGGGTCGCTGCTCGCCGTCGCCGGCTCGCTCGACTGGACCGGCGCAGCGCTCCTGGCCGGGACCGCGGCCCTGCGTGCCGGTGCCGGCCTCGTGACCCTCGCCGTACCGGCCTCGCTCCAGCCCCTCATCGTGGGTCGCGTGCCGGAGCTCATCACCCTGGGTCTGCCCGAGAGTGACCCCTGGGTCGTGGACGCGGCGGCGGCCGTGGCCAGCATCGCTACCCGGCCACACACCGGCCTGCTCGTGGGTCCCGGCCTGCGACCGGGTGCCTCGACCACGGAGCTGGTGCTCCGGCTCATCGCGGGCGAGGGTGCCTCGGAGCAGCCGGGGCGGGTCGGTGCGGAGACGGTGCCCGCGCCCGCGGTCATCGATGCCACGGCCCTCGGGGCGCTCGCCGCCACCGAGGAATGGTGGGAGCGGCGTGTGCGTCTGTGCGTGCTGACACCCCACCCCGGGGAATTCGCCCGGCTCGACGGCGCCGGCGTCGGCCCGGAGGCCGGACAGCGGGTCGAGCGCGCCAGCGCGGCGGCCACCCGATGGGGGGTCGTGGTCGTGCTCAAGGGGGCACGGACGGTCGTGGCGGCTCCTGACGGGCGGGTCGCCAGCAGCACCTTCGCCAACCCCGCCCTCGGCACGGGTGGTACCGGTGACGTGCTCGCGGGCATCATCGCCTCGCTCCTGGCGCAGGGTGTACCGACGTGGGAGGCGGCGTGTCTTGGTGTCCACATCCACGGCGTGGCCGGTGAGCGGGTGCGAGAGCGGCTGGGCGATGCGGGCCTGCTCGCGTCCGACCTGTTGCTCGAGGTGCCGCGGGCCCGCCGCGAGCTCCAGCGCCACCGCTCCGCGGGCGAGCGGCGGATCGGGTTCGCGCCCCGTTGAGCATCGACGACCGGCTCCATCAGGCCGGCTTGCCTCGGTTGGTCCGGCCGGCGTGGCTGGAGATCGATGTCGCGGCACTCACCGACAACCTGGCGGCCATCCGGGCACGGGTCGGGCCCGCGGTCGGCGTGTGGCCGGCGGTCAAGGCCGACGGATACGGCCATGGCCTGGAGGTCGCGGCGCGCACGTTCCTGGAAGCTGGCGCGGATGGTGTCTGCGTGGCCTCGCTCGACGAGGCGATGGCGATCCGGGCGGCGGCCATCGATGGCCCGGTGCTCGTGCTCTACCCCGTGCCGGCCACGGCCGCGGAGCTGGCCGCGCGGGAGGGGTTCGAGCTGACCATCGCGACATCGGGGGACGCGACCGCGCTCGCCAGGCACTGGATGACCTCGGGAGCCGGGGCCCGCGGCGCGCGGCTCCGGCTTCACATCGAGGTCGAGACCGGCTTGACCCGCATGGGGGTACGGGCCGAGGAGACCGCCGCCGTCGTGGAGCGGCTGCGCATCCCGGGCCTCGACCTCGTCGCGACCTGGTCGCACCTGGCCATCCCGACCGACCCGGAACGTTCCGCTGACCAGCAGGCCCGGTTGCAGCTCGCTGTCACGGCGGCACGATCCGTCGACGCTGCGCTCGGGGCAAGCCACATCGCGGCCTCCGGCGGCCTGCTCACGGGCCGCGGCCTGGGCGAGCTGCTCGTCCGGCCGGGGCTGGCGGCCTACGGCCTGCCACCCGACCCGGACCTGCCGTTGCTGGCCGGGATGCGTCCCGCCATGCGCCTCAAGGCCCATGCGATGCGCCTGCTGGAGATCCCCGCGGGGACGGCTGTCGGGTATGGCGGCACCTGGAGGGCTTCGCGGCCGTCGGTCATCGCCACCTTGCCGGTCGGGTATGGCGATGGATATCCACGCTCCCTGGCCGGCGCGCCGGTGCTGGTCCGAGGCAGACGGGCGCGGGTCGTCGGCACGGTGGCCATGGATGCCCTGATGGTCGATGTGACCGATGTGGGACCGCTCGGCCCTGATGACGAATTCGTGCTCCTGGGTCCCCAGGGACCGGCCGCCATCACGGCCAGCGAACTGGCGCGGGTGCGCACCACCATCCCCTGGGAGGTCGTGACGGGCATGACGCGCCGTTTGGCCCGGGTGTACGATGCCGGGGTCGGTCTTCTGGGCGTGCGGACGCTGGCCGGCGAGACCTTGGTTCCGGACATGCCGTTGTCGTGACGGCCACCGGACACGTCGTACGCAAGGGCGGCGGTCGGGTCCTGGTGCTGCGTCGAACTGGAATGGTGGATGGCGGGTTCCGCGGCCCGTCCATGGCCCTGCTGAGGAGACACGGTGCACCATGGGATGCCGCTGCGTGGACCGGTGGTGGTCGTGAACGGTCGGGACGACGCATGATCATCGGACGACTCCCGGAGCCCGCCACCAGTGATGAGCTGGTCGAGTTCGTGGCGCGTGAGATCCAGCTGCGGGGCCTGACCGGACCCGCCGTGATGTTCCTCGAATCGAGCAGGACCTATGGGCCTCTCGGGGGTCAGGCGATGCTCTTCTTCGACCCCGTCCTGCGCAGCCTCTTCGGTGGCGACCTGGCCGAGGCGCAGCGCGTGCTCGCCGACGATGACGGCATCGAGCGACTCATCGAGCGCCTCGAGGAGGTCGACGAGGACCAGGTCCTCGACGCCTGAACCCGGTGGTCGAGGGCCACGGGCGGATGGCGTCTACCATGGCCACGTGAGCCCGGTCTCGCTCGCCTTCTTCACCATCGATCACGGCACGGCCTCGACGGCGGTCGCATTGATCGCGCCGCTCGAGGGTCGGTTCCGCCTGCTCGCGTCCGGTGCCGCCCCGCGCGGTGTCGAGACCGAGGCGCTGCTCGAGGACCTCGTGGCGCGGGTCGAGGCCACCGAGCCGGGTCTGCTCGTCGCCCCGGCCGCGTGGCCCGACTGGGCGCGGCTCGAATCCGCGACCCGTCCGGCGCACCGGGTCCTGTGCGTCGCGGCAACGGAGTCCGCGGCGGGTGACCTTCAGCGTGCGTTCGCAGGTGGCGGTTGGGAGGTCGCGGGTCGGATCACGGCGGAGCGGCTCGACCCGCTTCCGGCCATCGACGCGTGCCTGCGTCCCGAGCTTTCCGCGATCGCCATCGGATCGCCGGACGGGGACACCGGTCGTGCGCTGCGGGGTGTCCTGGCGCCGCTGTTGGCGGCGGTCATCAGCCAGCGCCCGGTCCTGCCGATGCTGCTCTGCGGCGGGTCGACCGACTGGAACGGCCTGCCGCTCGATGCCCTCATCCGCTTGCCCGCGGCCGATCACGTCGGAGAGCCGGTCGACAGCGCGCTGCGGATCGCGCTCGGGGGTCTCCGGCTACCACCACCCCAGGAACGCTGGGACGCGGCCGTGCCCGGCCCGGCCCTCGCGGGTGACGTTCCCGACGGTCGCCAGACCCTGCGTGCCTCCGTGGCCACGCTCGCCACCCTGCTCGACCGACGTATCGAGGCGGTCGACATCGGGCACAGCGGCGGCGCTCGGACGTTCGCAGACCCCACGGGCGTCGCAGGGCACCTGGTGTCGGCCGATGCCGCCCTGGTGCCCGCGGAGGCCCTCGACGATGCGGCGCAGGTCGATGCCATCGCCCGCTGGAGCGCCATCCGCTCGGATCCGTTCTCGCTCGCGGACCGCCTGCGGAACCTGCGCCTCTCCCCCTGGCGCGACCTCTCCGGGGACGGCATGCGACTGCGGCTCGCGGCGCTCCGGGCAGCGCTGTCGCGTCTCGACCGCCAGTGGCGTGATCCGGCCGGGCAGCATGCCGCGCCGGCAGCGGACATGCTCATCTGCGCCGGTGGGGCGTTCGCGGCGGTGCCGCCACCGGCGGCCGCGATGGCCGTCGTGGACGCGATGCGCCGACCCGGCGCCCTGACCCTGTTCCACGATCATGCCCGGCTGCTGGGGCCCATCGGTGCCCTGCCGGACCAGGGCGACCGGAGGCGGCTGCTTGCCGACCTGCTCGACGATGCCCTGCTGCCCCTCGGCAGCACGATCGTCACGGGCGAGGTCCGGGCGGGGGCGCGGGTCGCCGCGACGCTGCGCGTGACGAGCCACCTCCAGCAGCATGACCTGGAGCTCGCCCCGGATGCGCTGCGGCTGGTGGACCTGCCGCCGGGTGTGCCGGCGCGGGTCGAGGTCGAGATGCATGAGGGCCAGGTGATGGGCGTCCGCGCCCGGCGTATCGCGCTCGACGTCACGGGCGGACTCGGCGGCCTCCTCGTCGACACCCGCCAGGTCCCGCTCCGCCTGCCGGAGCGCGCCGAGCGCCGACGCGCCATGCTCGAGGCATGGGAGCGGCCGGTCTGGGGCGCCGACGGATGACGCTGGTTCGACGCGAGATCGCCGAGCAGATCGCCGCCGGGAGCCGGCTCGTGGCCACCGCGGAGCGGCTCGCGCCCGCACCCCTCGCGAGCATCCGGCTCCGTCCCGGTGACCGGGCGCTCGTCGTGCCGGGTGAGCCGGTGGGTATCGGCCAGCCCATCATCGCCCAGGCACGTGAGACGGAGCTGTTGGAGGTCCCGCTGCGGGGCGAGCTCGACGAGCTGCCACCGGGCTCGGAGGTGGATCTGGCCCAGCTGCCCGTCCCGCGCGGTGTCGGCCGCACGCAGCCGCGACCGGGCGACCGGGCGTACCTGCTGTATGTGGGTGTCGATCGCACCGCACGATTCGTGCTCGCCCGCAGCCCGATGGTGGTGACATCCCCGGTGGAGGGGGTGGCGGAGGCGGTGACGGCCAGTCATCTCGGCATCCGGGCGTCGGGCGTCGGCTTCCGGGGGCCGGTCGGCTGGGGCCAACCGGTGGTCGGTCGGGTCATCATGGGGGTGGCCTCACCGGACGCGGAGCTCCGTTCGGGTGCCGTCGACATCAGCGCGGCGGGCGGCATCCTCGTTGCCGGCGCGCGCCTCGACATCGAGGCGCTCACGCGGGCCCGGGCCATCGGTGTCGCGGGCATCATCTGCGGTGGCGTGGTGGGCCGGGAGCTGCAGCAGCTGGAGGAGTCGGACGTCCGCCAGCGAGCGTCGCTGCACACGGTCACGCCGTTCGCCATCCTCGCCCTGGATGGATACGGCCGGCGGCCCATCCCGACGCTCGCATGGGACCTGCTCCTCGCAGCTGCCGCTGATGCGCGCCAGGTGGGCATCCTGCCCGATGCCCGGCTGGCGGTCGTGGGTGGCGACCCCTCGACGCTAGCCCTCTCCGTCTGGCCGCCCGACGCGGTCCGGGTCTCTGCCGGTGAGCGAGCCGGCCAGGCTGGGCGGCTGGTGGGTGTGGCGGGTCCCACCCGTCGGCCGGGTGGCCTCTACCAGTCCTCTGGCTATGTCCAGTTCGGGGCCACTGCCGACGCACCGGCAGCTCGCCGGCTCGTGGCCCTCGCTGACCTGGAGCGGCTTGGGTAACCTGTCCGGATGACGACGGTATCGCGCGCCGTGACACCAACACCCGTCGGGGTCGATATCCGGACCACCTCCGCTGCCGCGACACGCTCGCTCGCAGCGTGGCTGGCTGCCGTCGCGGCGCCCGGTGACCGTGTCGCGCTCATGGGCCCCCTGGGTGCCGGCAAGACCCAGTTCGCCAAGGGCTTCGCCGTGGGCCTCGGCGTCACCGATGCGGTGACCAGCCCCAGCTTCACGCTCATGGCCGAGTATCGCGGCCGGCTGCAGCTGTTCCACCAGGACCTGTATCGGCTGGCCGGTGCCCAGGAAGCCCTCGACGGTGGTCTGCTCGACGAGCGCCAGGACGAGGGCGTGACGCTATCAGAGTGGGCGGACCGCCTGGATGCGCCGGTCGAGGTCGACCGACTGGACGTGCGCTTCGTGCTGGACGAGGACGCGCAGGCGACGGCGGACCCGGGCGCCGAGGGCGTGCGGTTGCTGCGCCTCAGCGGGCCGGCGACGTACGCTCGCTACCTGGAGCGCGCCCGTGGCTGGACCGGGGAGGATCCGTGACGGACCGTGCGTCCACGCCGGCGGCCCCCGGCGGCCCGCGCCTGGTCATGGAGACCGCCACCCGGCGCACGGTCGTGGCCATCGGCGAAGGCGGCCAGGTCATCGCGCAGAGCGTCATCGATGCACCCGATCGGCACGGATCCCGCCTCATGTCGCAGCTGTCGGAGGTGCTGCGCGCCGTGGGGCTGACGATGGCCGACATCACGGCCATCGGCGTCGGCATCGGCCCCGGCAGCTTCACGGGCCTGCGCGTGGGCATGGCCACGGCCAAGACGCTCGCCGCGCACCGGCGTCTGCCACTCGTCGGCGTACCCACCGACCATGCGCTGCGCCGGGCGCTGAGCACGCTGCCTGACGCCGCGAGGCTCACCGAAGCCTTGGTGGTGCTGCCCGCAGGTGCCCGCGACCATTATCTCGGTGCGGCCGGGGCCGACCCGGTGCTGGTGCCGCCCGGCGGCGACCTGGAGCTGCGCATCGGGGCACGGCCAGTCATCGTCGTGGACGTGGCACCGGACGCCGCCTGGCTCCACCCCCTACGTGCGGCGGCACTGGCCGCCGGGCGACCCGACCCCGAGGCGCTCGGTCGCGCCGCGTGCGATGGTCTCGCCGCCGCGCTGCTGGCGCTGCTCGACGAACGCCTCGCAAGCGGCGAGCAGGCCGATCCGGCCACGCTCGTGCCACGGTACGTGGCCGTCCCTCGGGGCATCGCGGCGGCGACGGCGAAGGCGGCGGACGCGCTCGACGCGGCGCATGGAGGGGAGGGGACATGGTCGCCCGGCTCCCCCTGACGCTCCGCGTGGAGCCCATGTCGGTGGCTGACATCGATGCGGTCCAGGTCATCGAGCGCGCCAGCTTCCCCATCCCATGGCCGTCATACGCGTTCCACCAGGAGCTGGAGAGCAACCGGATGGCGCACTACCTCGTGGTGCGCATCGAAGGTGAGCTGGTCGCCTACGGGGGCGTCTGGCTGATGGTCGATGAGGCGCATGTGACCTCCTTCGCAGTGCTGCCGGCATGGCGGCGGCACGGGGTCGGTGGACGCCTCATGCTGGACCTGATGGCCCTCTGTGCCGACCTGGGTGCGCACGTGGCGACCCTCGAGGTCCGCCTGAGCAACCAGGCTGCGCGGCTGCTCTACCAGCGCTTCGGGTTCCGGCCCGTCGGCGTCCGGCCGCGCTACTACTCGGATAACGGCGAGGACGCCCTCATCATGACCACGGAACCCCTGGGATCCCCAGAGATGCGTCGTCGGCTGGACGAGATGGCCCAGCGTTACGGACCGCATCCGACCGATCCGCACCTCGGCGGCGTCTCGTGAGCATCCGTCTCCTGGCCATCGAGAGCTCCTGCGACGAGACGTCCGTGGCGGTCGTCGAGGACGGTCGGCGCATCCACGCGAACGTCGTCGCGAGCCAGACCGCGCTCCACGCCCGGACCGGGGGCATCGTGCCCGAGGTGGCGGCCCGGGCGCACCTTCGCTGGATGATCCCGGTGCTCGAGGAGGCGTGCCAGCAGGCGGGCGTCACCGACCTGCGGCAGCTCGACGGCATCGCGGTCACGCAGGGGCCGGGGCTGGCTGGCTCCCTGCTCGTGGGCATCACGATGGGCCGGACCCTCGCCTGGGACACCGGCCTGCCGCTGGTCCCCGTGAACCATCTTGAGGGGCACATCTACGCGGCGTGGCTGCTCGACCCGGATGTGCCGGAGCGCCCGGCTCCGGTGTTCCCACTCGTGGCGCTCGTCGTCAGCGGCGGTCACACGTTCCTGGTCGAGATGGCTGACCACCTGCAGTACCGGCTCCTGGGCCAGACCGTCGATGACGCCGCGGGGGAGGCGTTCGACAAGGTCGGGCGGCTGCTCGGGCTGGCGTACCCGGGCGGTCCCGCCATCATGGCCGCCGCGGCCACCGCAACCCGGCACGATCGCCGCTTCCCCCGCGCGTGGATGGGTGATACCGGTGACTTCAGCTTCAGCGGTCTCAAGACCGCCGCACGGCGCGCGGTCACGACGGCGCTCGGCCCGGCTGCCGACACGTCAGAGCCCGACGGCGCCCGACTACCCCCGGACGTGGTCGCCGAGCTCGCGTGGGCGTTCCAGGACTCGGTCGTGGACGTCCTCGCCACACGGACCATCCGGGCTGCGTCCGTCGCCGGCGCCCGGACCGTGGTCATGGGCGGCGGAGTCGCCGCGAACGGCGTGCTGCGAGAGCGCATCGCCAGCGGGCTCCGGGAGCTGGGCATCCCGTTCGTGGTGCCTCGACCGGGTCTCTGCACGGACAACGGGGCGATGATCGGCGCCGCCGGCTTCCGACGGTTCGAGGCAGGTGAGCGGGCCCGGTCCGACCTCGAGGCGCGACCGTCATGGAAGCTCGCCCAGCCGTCCGCCCTGCCCGCGAGGGCTCGGACGTCCGTGTGACCCAGCCCGACCGCATCACGACCCGACCAGACCCCCTGACGGAGCTCGACGCGGTCCACCTGGGACCAGAGCAGGTCGAGCGCTACCTCCGGCGACACGGCCTGCGGGCCAACAAGCGGCTGAGCCAGAACCATCTCGTGGATGGATCGGTGCTGGAGGCCATCATCGAGGCGTCCGGCGCCGGGCCCGAGCGGCCCGTCCTGGAGGTCGGACCGGGCATCGGCATCCTCACCGGTGCGCTGCTGCGGGCCGGCGCCCGGGTGACCGCGGTCGAAGTGGATCCACGTCTCCATGCCCACCTGTCGGAACGGTTCGCGGACGTCCCCGCGCTCCGGCTGGTCGAGGGCGACATCCTCGACACCGACCTCGCGGGCCTCGTGACGGCTCCCTGGGACCTGGTCGCGAACCTGCCGTATCACGTCACGAGCCCGGTGCTGCACCAGATGCTCGACGACGAGCCGCGCCCGGAGCGCTTCACGCTCATGGTCCAGCGCGAGGTCGCGGAGCGTGTCGCCTCACCTCCGGGTGGCATGAGCTACCTCTCGGTGTTCGTGCAGTACCACGCTGATGTGCGCATCGTGTGCGTCGTGCCCCCGTCGGCATTCGAGCCAGCGCCGACGGTCGATTCGGCCGTGCTCACCGGCCGGACCCGGCCGCGACGCCTCCCCCGGGAGGACGAGGACGATCTGTGGCGGCTGGTCCAGGCGGGCTTCCGGGAGCGACGCAAGATGATCCACAACGTGCTCGTGCGTCAGCTGCCGATGGTCGGTCGGGAGCGCATCGAGGCGGCCCTGGAGGCGACGGGGATCGCCCCCGATCGACGGCCGCAGACCCTCTCGGTCGATGACTGGCTGGCGCTGTCGGCGGCACTCGGCCCCATCGACACTCGCACGCGGTGACCACGCACGCGCTCATGTCCGATACCGGGTCGCTCGAGACGACTGCCCCCGCGAAGGTCAACCTGGCCCTCGCGATCACGGGCCGGCGCGCCGACGGTTATCACGAGCTGCGGTCGATCTTCCTGCGCGTCGAGCTCGCCGACACCCTGGCCCTGGGTGACGCCATCGGTCTTGTTGACGAGCTGGTCATCGAGGGTGACCCCGACTGCCCGGTCACCGGCAACCTGGTGCTTCGGGCGGTCGATGGGTTCCGGGCAGCTGCCGCAGCCGGGACTGCCGTGCCAGTGCCGTCGGTTCGCCTCACGCTCACCAAGCGCATCCCGATGGCCGCGGGGCTTGCGGGTGGCAGCACCGATGCGGCCACCGCGCTCCGGCTCCTCGCGCTGCGGCATCGCGACGCGGTCGTCGCGGAGGAGCTGGCGGCGGTCGCGGCGCGCATCGGTGCCGATGTGCCGTTCTTCCTCAATGGGGCGGGCGCCGCGCTCGTGAGCGGGATCGGCGAGGCGGTGGAGCCGCTGCCGCCGCCCATCGAGCCGGTGGGTGTACTGTTGCTCTCGCCGCCGACTGGCGCCTCCACGTCGGTGGTCTTCGGCGCCTGGGACGACCACGTCGGTGCGTCCGCTTCCACGAAGGATGCTCCACGCGCCACCGGTACCACCGCGTCCGTGGAGGCAGTCGCGCACCTGTTGCGGACGGGCGTCGACGCGAGGACGCTCAGCCGTCAAGCGTCGGCCATCCGTGATGCCAACGACCTGTGGCCCGCGGCCGCCGCCGTCACGCCCGGTCTGGGCGCTCTGCGGGCGACCATCGAACGGCTCCTCGATCGGCCGGTCATGCTGACCGGGTCGGGCTCCACCCTGTTCTGTCTCTATCCTTCGCCCGAGGCAGCAGCAGCCGAGGCGCGAGATCTGCGATCGGAGCGTTCGTTGGCGGGGCTGCGCATCCGTGCCACTGGCTCGACCGGACCGTATCTCCCAACCACCATCACTCGGAGGAATCCATGACCAGGAGCCGCATCGCCACCCCAGGTGCCCCGAACGCCGTGGGTCCCTACAGCCAGGCCATCGACACCGGCGACACCATCTACTGCTCGGGCCAGGTCGGTCTCGACCCCCAGACGAGCGAGCTGGTCGGTGGTGGCATCGAGTCCCAGACGGAGCGCGTCATGCGCAACCTGGGTGCCGTCCTCGAGGCCGCGGGCCTGGGCTATGGCGATGTCGTCAAGACGACCTGCTTTCTCGTCGATATCGGGGACTTCGCGGCGTTCAATGCCATCTACGGGCGGTTCTTCCCCGACCCGCCGCCGGCCCGCTCGACGTTCGCGGTCGCAGCGCTGCCCAAGGGTGCCCGTGTCGAGGTGGAGGCGGTCGCCAAGCGTCCGGTCGGCTGAACCCCGTGCCGTTTGACACCCTGACGGCGCCGACCGTACAGTCTGCGGACCCCATGGGCACCTTTCCTCCATCAGCCACCGGCGGCGCGGCACCTTCGTGACCAGCGCCGCCAGCTCCGGGCCCATCGCGGTCATCCTCGCGGCGGGCCTTGGGACGCGCATGCGGTCCCGCCTGCCCAAGGTCCTCCACCATGTGTGCGGCCGCCCCATGCTCGAGTACGTCATCGAGGCAGCGACGGAAGGCACCGGTCATCCGCCCATCGTGGTCATCTCGCCAGCCACCGAATTGGTGCGGGCATCGGTCGTGTCGGGACCCGGGTTCGCCATCCAGGATGAGCCGCGTGGCACCGCTGACGCGCTCCGCGCTGCGCTCGAGGTGCTCCCTGCGGATGTGACGGAGATCGTGGTCCTCAGTGGCGATGTGCCGCTCGTGACCGCGCTCCACGTGACGACCCTGCTCGACATGCGCCGTTCGGAGCTCGCGGTGGTCGCCATCACGACCGTCGACGCGCTCGATCCGAGTGGTCTTGGACGGGTCGTGCGGGATGCCGAGGAGCGGGTCGAGCGCATCGTCGAGGAACGGGATGCGACCGACGAGCAGCAGGACCTGACGGAGATCAACGCCGGGCTCTATGCCTTCGATGTGCCGTGGCTCCGACGACGGCTGCCGGACATCCCGCGCTCGCCCGTGACCGGTGAGCTCTACCTGCCCATCCTGGTGGAGCTCGCCCGTGCCGACCGACGCCCGGTCGCGGCCCTGGAGCTGCCGGACGACGGCACGCTCGCGGGCATCAACGACCGGGCGCAGCTGTCGGATGCCGAGATGGCGATGCGACTGCGTATCAACGATGGTCTGATGCGCTCGGGTGTGACCATGGCCGACCCAGCGACGACCTTCGTCGATGCCACCGTGGAGCTCGCCGAGGATGTGACGCTGGAGGCGAACGTGATCCTCCGGGGCGCCACACGCGTTGGCCGGGACACGATCATCCGGACCGGATCGCAACTGGTCGACACGGTGATCGGCGAGCGCTGCACCATCTGGTCGAGCGTGCTCGAGTCGTCCGTCGTCGAGGACGGTGCCCGGGTCGGGCCCTTCGCCCATCTCCGGCCCGGTGCTCATGTCGGCCCGTACGCCGAGGTCGGCAACTTCGCGGAGATCAAGTCCGCGACCCTTGGCGCGCGCTCCAAGCAGCACCACTTCAGCTACCTCGGGGACGCCCAGATCGGTGAGCGCGTCAACATCGGCGCCGGCACCGTCACCGCTAACTACGACGGTACCCGCAAGCACCGCACGGTCATCGGTGACGGCGCGTTCATCGGCTCTGACTCGATCCTCCGCGCGCCGGTGACCATCGGCGAAGGTGCCGTCACCGGCGCCGGTTCCGTGATCACCCATGATGTCGCGCCGCACACGACCGTGGTGGGCGTACCCGCCCGGCCCCATCCCGTGGCCCCGCCCACCGACGACGGCGATCCGGTCTCCGGCTGATGGGGCCGATCGTCGAGCTGCTCATCATCGGGTTGCTCATCCTGCTCAACGGCGTCTTCGTGGCCGCCGAGATCTCGCTCGTCACGGTCCGCCGAAGCCGGCTCCAGCAGCTCATCGAGGAAGGCCACCGGGGTGCCCAGCGGGTCGACCGTCTCATCAGCAAGCCCGGTCGCTTCCTGGCGGTGTCACAGCTGGCCATCACGTTCATCGGCTTCCTCGCCGCCGCGTTCGCGGGCGCCAACACCGCTCAGTCCCTGGAGCCGTTCCTTGGCTTCATGGGCTCCCTCGCCGCCCCGACCGCGCTCATCATCGTCACCCTCCTGGTCGCGTTCGTGACCGCCATCTTCGGGGAGCTCATCCCCAAGACCCTCGCCCTTGCGCATGCCGAGCGCTACGCGATCCTGTTCGCGCGGCCCATCGAGATCCTTGGGCGTCTGCTCGCACCCGTGGTCTCGGTGCTCGACGGGATCACCGGCTGGTTCACGCGGCGGATGGGCGTCAGCGACTCGGACCGTGACCGGATCTCACCCGAAGAGCTCATGATCCTCGTCGAGCGGGGTGGTGAGCAGGGGGTCATCGAGGCGGAAGAGGAGCAGATGATCGGCGCCGTGCTCGGCCTGGGCGAGCGCAAGGTGCACGAGGTGATGGTGCCCCGCATCGCGATGGTGGCACTGCCATCCACAGCCACCCTGGACCAGATGGTGGACACCATCGTGGAGGGTGGTCACTCGCGCATCCCGGTGTACGAGGACTCGGTCGACAACATCGTGGGCATCCTTTATGCCAAGGACCTGTTGCCCTACCTCAAGGGCGTCGATCAGCCGCCGCCAGTCGGCCGGCTCGTCCGGGCGCCCCTCTTCGTGCCCGAGTCGATGAGCGTGGACGACCTGCTCCACAGCCTCCAGCGGCGTCGAGTGCACATCGCCATCGTGCTCGACGAGTACGGCGGCACGGCCGGCATGGTCACCATCGAGGACCTGCTGGAAGAGATCGTGGGTGAGATCCAGGACGAGTACGACACCGAGGAACCCATGATCGTGCCGCTCGCGGAGGGTCAGGCGCGCGTCGACGGCCGGGCGCCGATCGAGGATCTGCTGGAGCACTTCGGACTGCCCGCCGACGCCGTCGAGGACCAGGAGGAGTACGACACCGTCGGTGGCCTCATCTACCACCGCATCGGCGGCATCCCCAAGGGTGGCGACGAGGTCAGGGTGGGGGAGACACTCCTGCTCACGGTGGAATCCACCGATGGCCGCCGGGTGAGCAAGGTGCTCGTGCAACGGACATCACTCGCCAGCGGTGACGACGAGCGCCCCGAGGGATAGTCGGTCATTCGGGATCATGCCGACGGCGTGGGTCAGGCCGCGATCACGGACCCCACGATGCGCTGGAGCCGTTCCATGGCCTCTCCGTCCACGATGCCCGAGAGACGCAGCTGGAGCAATCCCTCCTCGCGATAGAAGGCGGCGCGACCCCGGGTGAACTGCCGGGAGCCGGCTCGCTCCAGGATCTCGCGCACGACGATGACGTCGGCCGCTGACGGCGGCGACCCATGGAGGATGTCCCGCAGCCGGTCGCCGTCCGCCTGGTCCGCGTGCTCGAGCGCGTGGAGCAGGGGCAGCGTCTGCTTGCGCGCCTCGATGTCGGATGCGGCCTTGCCCGTCGCCTGCTCGTCGCCCCAGATGCCCAGGAGGTCATCGTTGATCTGGAACGCCATCCCCAGGGCCCAGCCGAAGCTGCGGTAGGCCTCGATCACAGCCTCGTCATCCGTGGCCAGCATGGCGCCCGCCTTGACTGACCCTGCGATGAGCGCCGCTGTCTTGCGCCCGATCATGTCCAGGTAGTACTCGACCGACATCCATTCCTGGCTCTCGGATGCGCGGATGTCCAGGAACTGGCCTTCGCAGAGCGCGAGACACGTCTCGTCGTAGAGACGCATGAGGTCGAGCACCTTCTGGGCGCCGAACCCCAGATCCGAAAGGCGGTGGAGGGCCATCCGCGACAGGGTGAACAGCGTGTCGCCGGTATTGATGGCCTGGGGCACACCGGTGATGGTCCAGAGGGCGGGACGGTGGCGTCGCTCCTCGCTCGCATCCTGGATGTCGTCGTGCACGAGGCTGAAGTTGTGACCCATCTCGACGGCCGCGGCCCCCGGCAGCGCCCGCTGGTGCTCGCCCGCGATCGACTGGTAGGCGAGCAAGCCAAGGAGGGGTCGCAGTCGCTTGCCCCGGGTCGCGCCGCCGTCGAGTCCGAGGTGGAAGCGCACCCAGCCGTACAGCTCCGTGGTGCGCTCATCCTCCGCGGCCGCGATGACCCGCGCCATCTCGGTCTCGGTGTCGGCGATGAGGACGTCGATGTCCGTCGTGGTCAGCACCAAAACATGATACCCGGCGTTAGCAAGTTGCCGACGGCCATCCCGCGCCGGACATGAGGCGATCGAGGTCGCTGCGAGTGGCGGGCACCGTCGACGGGGGACGCGACCGTGACGGTGCCCTCCATCGAGTACGCACCAAGAGCCCGGATGGATGTGTCGGACGACGAGTAGGCTGGGCCGATGCCATCGCCGCGAACGTATCGCACGGCCGCCATCGTGCTGTCCCGCTTCGAGCTGGGCGAGGCCGATCGGGTGCTCACGCTGCTGACACCCCATGACGGCAAGATCCGTGCTATCGCCAAGGGCGTGCGTCGGCCCGGCAGCCGTATCGGGGGTGCCGTCGAGCCGTTCGCGGAGCTCCAGCTGCTGCTCGTGCGTGGTCGGACGTTCGACGTCATCACCCAGGCGCAGGTGTCACAGGCCTGGCTGCGGCTGCGCGACCGACTGCCCTCGACCGCCACCGCCTGGTACCTCGGGGAGCTGGCCGAGCGTGCCGTCGAGGAGCGTGCCGGCGCCTACCCGGTGTACGCGCTGCTGCGACGGGCATATCAGCTGCTCGACGACGGGATGGAGCCCGACCGGGTCGCGCGCTGGTACGAATCCGGTCTCGCCGACGCGCTGGGCGTCCGGCCGGAGGTCGAGCGATGCGTCGAGTGTGACCGGGTGCCCGAGGAGACCGAGACGTTCCGATGGGTGCCCAGCCTCGGCGGCCTGCTGTGCGAGCGCCACCCGCGTCCACCGACCGAGGTGAGCACCCTGTCGCTCGGCGCGCTCAAGGTGCTGCGCGCCTATCGCCGGCTCGACATCGAGGCCATCGCCGCGTTGCGGCTGCCGGTCGAGCTCGAGACCGAGGTCGAGCGCGCGATGCGCCGATTCGTGCGCCACGTGCTCGAGCGCGACGCTCGATCGCTGGCATTCCTCGACGAGATCCGCGCCTGAGTGCCATGGAAACGGTGCGCCCCGGCATCCGCCGCAGCCACGACCTGCAGATCTGCCATGGACCACGGCAGCGGGGTGGACGATGATGTCGCGGGTCACGGGCCTGCCGGTCTGCGCTGGCCTCTGAGACGCGCCAGACACGAGCGCCCGCCATGGTCGGGCAAGGAGGATCGATGATCACACGACGGTTCCGCCCTGCAGCGCTGCTGGGCGCCTCGATGTTGGCACTGGTGCTGGCGGTCCAACCGGCCGCCGCTGCGGGCAACGCCGCCAGCAGCGCCAACGACTACGGCTTGTATTCCCTCCCGGACTCCCAGGGCGGCCCGCAGGGTGCAGCCTGTGTCTATCAGACGACGAAGTCCCACCATGCCTATCCGCTCAAGGCGATCAAGGCCCACGGTCCCTCGATCTACGGCACCAGCAGCCATCACCAGTGGGTCGGCTGGCGGTACAGGATCCAGCGCGACACCAACGATGACGATGTGTTCGGGACCTACTTCACGAGCTCGATCGTCAAGGCAAAGGCGACCCAGAACGCGCCGGCTGCTTTCCTGACGAGGAAGTGGCTGACGCCATCGAATCTCAAGGCCGGCAACTACCGGGTCCAGGTGTCCCTGTACTGGTACAAGCTCGGGTCCCGCACCAAGGTCGACGGCAAGCTCACGTTCCTCATCAACTACTACCAGATGAAGGGCGGCGGGTACCTCATGGTGCGCCAGACGGACTGCTACAGCAGCAACACGGACGTCGTGTAGGACCGTTGAGCCCATCAGGGCAGGTCCGCGACCCGGTCGGCAGCCGCTGACCGGGTCGTGCGCCGTTCTGCGGCCGGGACGCACACGCACCCTGGGTCGACGGCGACGCCAACGGCTGACCGACCCACCCGCTGGGTGAGTCCGACGAGTGTCGCCCTCGGATCGATCGATCCGACCCACCAGGTGACCTGGGATGGGCCATCCTTCCGGATCCGTGCACGTTCGACCCACGGTATGCATCGTTACGTGCCCGGCGGGCTGGTTGCCATGTCGAACTCACCCACTCCGTGGGTACTCAAGCCCGTCGACCGGCCCCGACGCCGGGCGCGTAGGTATCGCCGTTCGCCGTTCGCGGCCCCGATCCCGTTACCATCCTCGTCCCACGACCGGCTCTGCCACCGCCGGCGCATCCCAGGAGTCCCCACACCATGACCACGTCCACCGCTGCCCCGCGACCCATCGACCCGGCGGACCCTGGCATCGATCCCGGGCCTGCCGTCGCCTCGCTCGAGACCATCGTGTCGCTCTCCAAGCGACGTGGCTTCATCTTCCCCAGCAGCGAGATCTATGGCGGTATCAACGCCGTGTGGGACTACGGCCCGCTGGGTGTGGAGCTCAAGAACAACGTCAAACGGGCATGGTGGCGCGCGATGGTCCAGGAGCGCGACGATGTCGTCGGTCTGGACGCGGGTATCCTCATGCATCCCCAGGTGTGGGTCACCTCGGGCCACGTGGGCTCGTTCAGCGACCCGATGGTCGAGTGTGCCACCTGCCAGCGCCGCTATCGGCTCGATGAGCTGCCGGGCGCCGATACGCTCAGCCAGACCGAGCTCAAGGACCCCGACATCGTCGATCGGCTGGGCATCCGGTGCCCCAACGACGGCGGTCCCCTGTCCGCACCACGGCGCTTCAACCTCATGTTCCAGACCTGGATGGGGCCCGTCCAGGACGAGGCGTCGATCGTCTACCTGCGACCGGAGACAGCCCAGGGCTCGTACGTCAACTTCAAGAACGTCCAGCAGTCGATGCGCAAGAAGCTGCCCTTTGGCATCGCCCAGATCGGCAAGAGCTTCCGGAACGAGATCAGCCCCGGCAACTTCGTGTTCCGGATGCGCGAGTTCGAGCAGATGGAGATGCAGTATTTCGTCCGTCCGGACGAGGCCGCTCGGATCTTCGAGGAGTGGCTTCCCCGTCGGTGGGATTGGTATGTCGGCCTGGGCGCTGACCCGGCGCGTCTCCGGTTCCGGGAGCACGCGTCCGATGAGCTGGCGCACTACGCCAGGAAGGCCATCGACATCGAGTACCGCTTCCCGTTCGGCTGGAAGGAGCTCGAGGGCATCCACAACCGCGGGGATTTCGACCTGGGCAACCACCAGCGAGCTTCGGGGGAGAACCTCGAGTACTTCGACCCGCACACCAACGAGCACTTCGTGCCGTTCATCGTCGAGACCGCGGCGGGCGCCGATCGCGCCCCCTTCACATTCCTCATCGATGCCTATCGCGAGGAGGAGGTGCGGGGCGAGAAGCGGGTGTCACTGGCCCTTCATCCGGATCTCGCGCCATACAAGGTGGCAGTGCTGCCCTTGCTCAAGAAGCGACCCGAGATCGTCGAGCTGTGTCAGCGCATCAAGGACGATCTGCGGCGCGACATGATGGCGGTCTACGACGACACGGCGGCCATCGGCAAGCTGTACCGGCGGCAGGATGAGATCGGCACGCCCTGGTGCGTGACGGTCGATGTCGATTCGCTCGAGGATGACGCGGTCACGCTGCGGGAACGCGACTCGATGGCCCAGGAACGCATCCCGGTGGAAGGCATCAAGCGGGCCATCCTCGATCGGATGCAGGCGGCTCGTCGCTGACATCGGGTGCCGCGTCCCGGGTCAGGTACCGCTCGATGGCGCCCGCTGCGCGCTTGCCATCGCCCATCGCGAGGATGACGGTCGCGGCGCCTCGTACGATGTCACCCCCGGCGAAGACGCCGGGCAGGCTGGTCATGCCCTCGTCATCCACGACGAGGTAGCCTGCCTCGGTGACGGCCAGTCCCGGCTCGCTCGCGGTCAGCAGCGGATTCGCGCGGGTGCCGATGGCGACCACGACCATCTCGCACGGGATGTCGAACTCCGACCCAGCCTCCGGCTCGGGCCGTCGCCGGCCCGACGCGTCCGGTTCACCGAGCGTCATGCGCACGCAGCGCACCGCCCGCACCCAGCCTGCCTCGTCGCCCAGCACCTCCACCGGTGCGACCTGCAGCTCGAAGCGCACGCCCTCCTCCTCGGCGTGGTGGACCTCCTCGCGTCGGGCCGGCAGCTCATCGTGGCCGCGGCGATAGGCGATGACCGCTTCGTCAGCGCCCAGCCGCCGTGCGGTACGGACCGCATCCATGGCCACGTTGCCGCCACCCACGACGACGACCCGGTGCCCGTGCAACACGGGCGTGTCCGAATCCTCCCGGAATGCTCCCATGAGATTGACCCTGGTCAGGTACTCATTGGCGGAATAGACGCCCTTCAGGTCCTCACCGGGCACGTCCATGAAGACCGGTAGACCGGCACCGACGGCGAGGAACAGCGCGTCGAAGCGGCTGCGCAGCTCGTGCAGCGACCAACTTCGTCCGATGATGGCGTTGACCTCGATCTCGACGCCCGACGCCTTGAGGCGCTCCACCTCGGCCTGGACGATGTCCTTGGGCAGCCGGAACTCAGGGATGCCGTAGGTGAGCACCCCGCCCGCGGCGTGGAACGCCTCGAAGATGGTCACTTGGTGACCCGATCGGGCGAGCTCGCCGGCAGCCGTCAGCCCGGCTGGACCCGAGCCGACGATGCCGACCCGCTTGCCACTGGCCAGCGGTCGGGGACGTGCCATCTCGTCCGCATGCTGCATCGCCCAGTCCGCCACGAATCGCTCGAGCGCGCCGATGGCCACCGGCTGCCCCTTCTTGCCTCGCAGGCAGCGGCCCTCGCATTGACTCTCCTGTGGGCAGACTCGACCCGTCACACAGGGGAGCGCATTGTCATCGAGCAGCGACTCCGCGGCGCCATGCAGGTCGCCCTCCGCGACGAGGTCGATGAAGCGCGGGATGTTGACCCGCACGGGACAGCCCTCGATGCACAACGGGTTCTTGCACTGGAGGCAGCGTTCCGCCTCGGCTGCGGCCAGCACATGGCTGAAGCCGAGGTTGACCTCGCTGAAGGCGCGTGCCCGGACGGTCGGATCCTGGGCGGGCATCTCGGTGCGCTCGAGGGCCATCCGCTGGCGGGGGTCGTAGCCGGGTCGCGGGCTCACGAGCGAGTACCCGACGGCGCATCGGCCGCTGCGCCCGCATGCTCCGCAAGGGAGGGCAGGAGGCACGCCGCGCGCCGCTCGACCGCCGCCTGTTCGAAGGAGCGATAGGTCGCCAGCCGAGCCGCGAGCATCCCGAAGTCGACCGCGTGGGCGTCGAACTCGGGACCATCGACACAGGCGTAGCGCGTCTCACCGCCGATACTCACCCGGCAGCCACCACACATACCGGTGCCATCGACCATGATCGCGTTGAGCGACACCATCGTCGGCACCTCGTACCGGCTGGTGAGCTCCGACACGGCGCGCATCATGGGCACCGGACCGACCGCGTAGACCCGGTCGATCACGGTCGTCTCGAGCTCATCGCGGAGCACGTCGGTCACGAACCCGTGACGCCCGTAGCTGCCATCGTCGGTGCACACCCGGACGTCGCCATATCGCGCCAGCTCCGCCTCGTAGATGACCCACTCGCGAGCGCGCCCGCCGATGACCGACGTCACGCGCACGCCCCGGCTCGCCAGCGCCTGCGCGATGGGGTGGACCACCGCGGTGCCGACCCCGCCACCGACGCACACGGCATGACCGGCATCGAGCAACTCGGTGGCGCTGCCGAGCGGCCCCGCGATGTCCGTGATGGCGTCGCCGACCTTGAGCGCGCTGAGGTCCATGGTCGACTTGCCGACAGCCTGGATGACGAGCGTGATGGTCCCGGCAGCCGCATCGGCATCGGCGATGGTCAGCGGGATGCGCTCCGCGCCGGGTCCCAGCCGGACGATGACGAACTGGCCCGCCTGCCGGACGTGGGCGACCCGCGGCGCCTCCACGACGAAGCGCGTCACGTTAGGGGAGAGCTGTTCCCTCGCCACGATGGTGTGCACATCGGCCTCGACATCCGGGACGGCCGATCGGCCGCGGCTGTCAGGTTGTTCCGCCCGAGCGCTGGCTGACACCGACAAAGGGACCCTTCCAGTGGGCCGAAGGTCACACACGCGACCGGGGCAGGTCAGGTCTCTGGCGTCCCCACGCTGGCGTCCTTGCCCTTGGGCCAGTAGAGCTCCTTCTTGACGTGGAACTCCGGGAACCCGTCGTCCATGAGGATGCCTTCGGCGTTGAGGATCATCTCGGGGTTGCCACAGATGTAGACGACCGTCTTGTCGGGTCGGAGCCTCAGGTCCTTGCACACGTCGTGGACGACCGCCTCCGCGCGCCCGGTGTATCCCGACCAGCCCGCGTTGCGAGGGTCGTTGGGGCGCGAGATCGTGGGCACGTAGGTGACGGGGTAGGCACCCGTCCGCTGCCAGTCCTCCAGCACGTCCCGATAGCCCAGCTCCTCCTGGAACGAGCAGCCGTGGAGCATCACGGTGCGTCGCGGTCGGCCCTCCGCCATCGATTCCCGGCACATCGCGATGAAGGGGGCGATGCCGGTCCCGGTGGAGATGAACAGGTGCGTCCGGTCGTCCTCGGGTTCCAGCAGGAACTTGCCCTTGGGCCCGATGATGCGCATCCCGTGGTCCAGCGGCAGCCGCCAGAGCAGCGTCGTGAAACGCAGGATGGGTACCAGCCGGACGTAGAACTCATATCCCTCGTCATCGAGGCTGCGCGGCGCGGACGCGACCGAGTACGGTCGCTGCCACAGCTTGCCGTCGGCGTAGACACCGATGGTCATGTACTGCCCGGGCGCGAACGGGATGGGCGGACCATCGGTCTTGACCCAGAAGGTGGCCAGGTCGGCGGTCTGGTCCACCCGCTTGACGAGCGTGGCGTTGTATTGCTCCGCGCCGTCGACGATGACGCGCGGGTCGTCGTGATGATGGGTCATGGATCGATGGTAGCGGCCACCGCGGGCGCCTGTCGGCAGGTCGACAGGTCGCGAGTGGGGGTCAGAGCAGTGCCGGCCTGACCCAGGGCCGACCCAGGACGTGGTGGTCGAGAAAGGCCAGGACGGTCTCGTACCAGAGACGCGCGTTGGCGGGCTTGAGCACCCAGTGGTTCTCGTCCGGGAAGTAGAGGAACTTGGCATCGACGCCGTGCCGCGCAAGGTCCGTCCAGAGCCGGAGTCCCTCGCTCACCGGCACCCGGTGGTCAAGCTCCCCGTGGATGACCAGCATCGGCGTCCGGATGGCCGCGACGTGGGCGTCCGGCGATGCGGCGTCCCAGCGCTCGGGATGCAGGTACGGATCGCCGAACTCCGCCTCCATCGTCGAGCCCCAGTCGGTGCTGCCGTGGAAGCCGCGCATCTCCCACAGCGACGCGTGGGTGACGATGGCCCGGAACCGGTCGGTGTGACCGGCCACCCAGTTCGCCATGTAGCCGCCGAAGGAACCGCCCATCGCCGCGGTCCGCGCCGCGTCGATGTCGGGTCGCGCTACCACGTCGTCCATGACCGCCATCAGGTCCGTGTAGGGCTCCTCGCCCCAGCGCCCCCAGCCGCGACGCACGAAGTCGAGGCCATAGCCGGTCGATAGCCCCGGATCGGGCAGCACCACGGCATACCCCCGCTCGACGAGCAGGTGCGGGTTCCAGCGCCAATGCCACGCGTTCCAGGAGCTGAGCGGTCCGCCGTGGATCCAGAGCACCAGCGGCACCGGCCGGGCGGCGGAGGCATCGCGGGGTGTGATGAGCCAGCTGCCGATGACGGTGCCGTCCGCAAGGACGGTCGTGATGCGCTCCGGCTGTCCTGGCAGACGCAGCTGCTCCACGGTCGTGGCGGGCGAGCGGACGACGCGTGGCTGTCCGTCGGGCAGCGGTAGCTCCACGATCTCGGGCGCCTCGGCATACGACGAGCGCAGCCCGAACAGCCGCGACCCGTCGGGAGCGAGCGCCACATCGCTCCACGCCCCCGTCCCAGCGAGCACCTCGACCGCACCGGTCTCGACGCTCACCCGCAGCACCGCGTGGTGGCCCTGACGGTCGGCGGTGCATACGACATGCCGCCCGTCGGCGCTCCACTGGGGGAGCGTCGGCCAGAGGTCCATGCCCGGCGTGAGGTCGCGGCCGCTCCCGTCGGCAAGATCGAAGAGCCAGAGGCTCGAGTCGAACGCGGTCTCGGGGTCGGGTGGGTCATCCCGCACCGCGACCAGCCAGCGACCATCGGGTGAGACCCGAGGCTCGTGATACCAGGCACCGTCGCTCGTCAGCTCCCGGCGCGCCCCGGTCGCGACATCGATGCGCACGAGGTCCTGGGTGGGATGCACGAGATCCGGCCAGCGGACCCAGCCGGTGATGACGCCGCTGCCGTCCGGCAGCACATCGAACGCCGTCTCATCGAGCGCGCGACCCGCATCGGGCGTCAGGTCCCGTGGCTCGCGGGCCACATCGTCGCCCAGGCCGAGGAGGTACAGATGCGATTCGCGTGGCCCCAGGTAGTGATCCCAGAACCGGATGGGGTAGCTCTCGTAGAGCTTCGCCACCACGCCTGCCTTGGAGCGGGCGGTCTCGCGTTCCTGATCCTCGCGAAAGGTGGCGCTGCCGGGATGGACCGGCGCCCGGAAGACCACGACGTTCGACGCCCGGGCGGCCACGAACGATCCCACGCCACCACCGGGCGCTGCGAGCAGCCGCGACTCACCACCGTCGACCGGCAGCGCCCACAGACCCAGGGGCTCCGTCTCCGGCTTGTCCTCGGGCGATCGGTCCGGGTCAGGTCGCGATGACGTGAACAGCAGCGAGCCATCGCTCGCGAACGCCGCGCTCGACTCCCCGGGTGCGGAACGTGTCAGCCGTCGCGGTGCCCGAGCGCCGGTGGGGTCGATGCCCCAGATGGCGCTGCGCATCGAGCGGCCATCGGGAGCCGGGCCTGAGACGCTCACCGCCATCCGGTCGCCGGTCGGGGAGAGCTGCAGGCCCGACAGCCGGGGAAGGCCCAGGAAGTGGTCGAGATCGAAGCGGTCGCTCATCCGTCGATGATGGCAGCGAGCGTACCCGGGCGCCTCAGGGGAGTCCGGGGGTGGCGCCACCCGGGCCATCGGTGATGTTCAGGCTGTGCGCGGTCGCATGCACCGTCTCGCGGACACCCTCGATCTCGATCGTGACACTGAAGCCGCGAGGGGTGAGATCGAGGCCACTGACCGTCACCGGCGGGCTCGTCGAGCCAGTGCCTGCACCGAACGGTGCGAGGAGGGTGAGGTAGCGCACCCGCGTCCCGCTCGCCACCTGCGCGATGACCGGCGCTGCCGCCCGCTGGCCGTACGCGCGCGAGATCCAGCCCTGGATGGGGCTGGTCTCGCCCACGTGCCTGCGTGTCGTGCCCGTGGGCAGCAGCTGCTGGATGAGCAGGTTGCCCTGGGCTCGCCGCGTCCACGTGCGACGCCCTTGCGTCAGTGGCCGGGCGTCTTCGACGAGGTGCCAGAGCTGGGCATATGTGCGGGCCACGCTCGACGACACGGTGTCCTCGACGATGAGGTAGCCCAGGCGCCGCGAGAAGACCACCCGACGATGCATCGTGACCCCGGGGTAGACCCGGATGGCGACGCTGAGGTCGACCGAGCGTGGCTTGATGGAGCTTCGCTCCAGGCTGCTCGCCTTCGTGGGTGCCGAGGTCACGCCTCGTGCCACAACGACGTCATGCGCCGGCCGCGACACGAAGTACCGGTGCCATCGGGAGCTGTTCTGGTCACCGTAGCCGGGGTCGACGAGCAGCTGGGCGCCGTTGCCGAAGAACGTCAGCGACCCCGCGTCGTCGTGGCCGTGATGCAGCAGACCCGGCCCATAGCGCAGCGAGAAGAACATCTCGTCCACGAACGGACGCGTGCCGACGCCCCAGCCGGTGCGCCCGAAGGCGTAGCCTCGCTGGTACAGCGCGACCGTCTCGGACGGTGCGATGCCCTTCGTGCCCAGGCTCGCGCTGTACTCGGCGGGCGTGCCGGGGATGACCGACGACCGCCGGTCGTCGGAGTCGCCGATGGTCTCGTAGTGCCCATCCGGTCGGGTCGCCTGGGCGAGGAATGCCGGGATGCGATCGACCCGGTCGAAGGCGGCAGATACCGGCAGACCGCAACGCTGCAGGTGCTCGCGTGCGAGCTCGAAACGGTCGTAGTCGTAGCGGTCGTACTTGACGGCCTGCTCGTCCGACACGCCCTGGCCGTCGATGGCGGCGCTGACGAATCGATCCAGCCGTCGACTGGCCAGCTGTTGCCAATCGGTCCGGCCCAGGTAGCAGCCCACGTCGAGCAGGCCCAGTGACTGATTGAGGGCGTGGTTGCCGGTCACGACGTAGAAGGCGGGCTCCGCGAGCACCGAGCCGTGGAGCCGGATGGCGTCATCCAGCCAGGGTGTCGGCGGCAGCATGCCGGCCATGCACACGAGCGTCATCGCCCGCCAGGCCGTGACCTGGTCCTTCCAGGCAGACGGCGATGCCGGATGGCCGCGCGGGTTGGCCGCGATCCATGCGCGGACCAGCTCGATGGCGCGGTCCCGGTACCCGGGGTCGCCGGTGTCCTGCCAGCGATACATGAGCGCCATCACGAAGCGGAGTTGCTGCAACTTCTGGCGCCACTGGCGATCGCCGAGCGGATCCTCGGTCCAGGCCAGGCCGTGGGGGAGGGTGACCGCCGGGTGCTGGCCCAGGTGGTACCGGTCGAGCATCAGGTCATCCGCGGTCTGGGCGAGCGACACCGGCGAGTCGTCGTTGCAGCGCTCGTCGGCCGGCGCCGCGATGCTGCCGAACGGCCCCGCGATGCTGCCGAACGGCCCCGCGACATCACCGACCGGTCCCGCGGCGGCCATCGGAGTGCCGGTCAGCACCAGCGCGACGACGCACGCGAGCACCGCACTCCGACGGAGGCCCTGTCGCATCCCTCACTCCTCACGTCGGTGTCCTGGCCATCATATCGGCCATCGCCGCGACCCAGATCGGGGCCTTCCGTGGCGTCTGGTCGGCGGCCCGAACCGGCCGACCAGACGGACCGAGGACATGGGTGCCCGCGGATGGCGGGGGTGCGGGCCGGCCGGCCCGCAGGCGGGCGCGGGTGTACGATCGCCCTGAAGACATCTGATCGACGAAGCGGTCGCCGGGGGGAGATCGGCCGCTTTTGACCGCCGGAGGAGCCCACCCCATGACACAGGTCCAGTCGCCGTCCAGTCGCGCCCATCGAGCGGCGAAGCGCTACATCTATGCCTGGGGGGAAGGCACCGCCGAAGGCAACGGATCGATGAAGGACCTGCTCGGTGGCAAGGGCGCAGGCCTCGCCGAGATGACCCTCGCCGGCTTGCCCACCCCTCCCGGATTCACCATCACCACGGAAGCCTGCAACGACTACTTCGCCAACGGCAAGGCGCTGCCCGCGGGCCTCTGGGATGACGTCCTGGACGCGATGCGCGAGGTGGAGCGACGCTCCGGCAAGGGATTCGGTGACCCGAAGAACCCGTTGCTGGTGTCGGTCCGATCGGGTGCCCGGTTCTCGATGCCAGGCATGATGGACACGGTCCTCAACCTGGGCCTCAACGAGGCGACCCTCCAGGGTCTCATCGCGCTCACCGGCAATGAGCGGTTCGGCTGGGATGCCTACCGCCGTTTCATCGCGATGTTCGGGCGGATCGTGATGGGCGTCGATGGCGCCCGCTTCGATGCCCCCCTGGAAGCCCGCAAGGAGCTCCACGGGCACGACGCCAAGGACACCGACCTGACGGTCGCCGATCTGCAGGCGCTCGTCGCCGACTACCAGCGCATCGTCCGCGAGGACACCGGGCGCGACTTCCCGACCGACCCCAACGAGCAGCTGGACCTGGCCGTCAAGGCGGTGTTCGCATCCTGGTTCGGCAAGCGCGCCAACGACTACCGCAACAGCCAGAAGATCGCCCATGACCTGGGTACGGCGGTCAACGTCGTGACCATGGTGTTCGGCAACATGGGCGATGACTCGGGGACCGGTGTCGCCTTCACCCGCGACCCCAACACGGGCGAGAAGGTGCTCTACGGGGAGTACCTCACCAATGCCCAGGGCGAGGATGTCGTGGCCGGCATCCGGACCGCGCCCAAGATCGCCCAGATGGCCGTCGAGATGCCCGCCGCCTATGCCGAGTTCCAGCGCATCGGCCAGCAGCTCGAGCAGCACTATCGCAACGTCCAGGATCTCGAGTTCACCATCGAGCGCGGGCGGCTGTACATGCTCCAGACGCGCGACGCCAAGCGGACCGCGGCAGCCGCCGTCAAGATCGCGGTGGATATGGTGGCGGAGGGCCTCATCTCCAGGGAGGAGGCCGTCAACCGGATCGAGCCGGCGCAGGTCGACCAGCTGCTGCGTGCCCAGTTCGACCCCAATGCCCGCAAGGGCGCCCAGCGCATCGCCAAGGGCCTCAACGCCTCACCCGGCGCGGCCGTCGGACGCGCGGTGTTCAACGCCGATGTCGCGGTCGAGTGGGTCGCCAGAGGCGAGAAGGTCGTGCTCGTGCGCGTCGAGACCTCGCCCGATGACTTCCATGGCATGGCAGTCGCGGAGGGCATCCTGACCGCTCGGGGCGGGGCGACCTCGCATGCGGCGGTCGTGGCACGCCAGATCGGCAAGCCCTGTGTCGCCGGTTGCGCCGAGCTCGTCGTGGACTACGCCACCAGGACGGGTCGGAGCACGACCTCGGGTCTCAGCTTCGGCGAGGGCGATTGGATCAGTGTCGACGGCTCCACGGGCGAGGTCTTCCTCTCCGCGCTGCCGACCGTGGCCGCCCGCTTCGAGGAGCAGCCCGAGCTCCAGCAGGTCCTCGGCTGGGCCGACGAGATCCGTCGGCTCCAGGTGTGGGCCAACGCCGACAAGCCCGAGGAGGCCGCACAGGCCCTTGGCTACGGCGCGCAGGGCATCGGGCTCTGCCGCACCGAGCACATGTTCCGCGAGGGGGAGCGGCTGGAGATCGTCCGGGGCGCCATCCTCGTCGCCAACCAGGCGACACGGGCCAAGGTCAAGGTCGCTGCGGGCGAGGCGCTCTCCGCCGACGAATCGGACGCGGTGGTTACCTTCGACGGCGCCATGGCCAAGCTCGAGGTCCTCCAGCAGGGCGACTTCGAGGGCATCCTCGCGGCCATGGACGGGCTGCCCGTCGTCATCCGGCTCATCGACCCGCCGCTCCACGAGTTCCTACCCAACCTCGAGGACCAGCTGGTCAAGGTGACCAAGGCCGGCCATGCGGCGACCGAGGAGGACAAGGAGCTGCTCGCGACCATCAAGTCGATGCACGAGCAGAATCCGATGCTGGGCCTGCGCGGCTGCCGCCTGGGCCTCATGATCCCGGACTTCGTGAAGATCCAGACGCGCGCCATCCTCAATGCCGCCGTGACCGTGAAGCGCGCCGGCAAGCATCCCCGGCCGGAGATCGATGATCCCGCTCGTGGGTCATGTGAACGAGCTCATCGCGACCCGCAAGCTGCTCGATGCCGAGGCGCACGCCGTGGTGGCCGCCGCGGGCGAGGAGATCGACTTCAAGTTCGGCACCATGATCGAGATCCCGCGCGCCGTCTGGGTCGCGGACAAGATCGCGGAGCACGCCGAGTTCTTCAGCTTCGGCACCAACGACCTGACGCAGATGACGTTCGGCTACAGCCGCGACGATGCCGAGGGCGGCTTCCTGCTCAAGTACGTGGAGGACGGCATCCTGCCGGAGAACCCGTTCCAGACGCTCGACGACGTCATCGCCGACGAGATGCAGATGGCCGTGGACCGGGGCCGCTCGACACGCCCCAACCTCAAGGTGGGCATCTGTGGCGAGCATGGTGGCGACCCGGCGTCGATCCACAAATGCGAGAAGATCGGCCTCGATTACGTCTCCTGCTCACCGTTCCGGGTGCCGGTCGCCCGGCTCGCCGCGGCCCAGGCGGCCCTCGTCAACGCGTCCGATCGCGACAAGTAGGCTGCCGACGAGGGCCCCGCTCCCACGGCGCTCTCCGACTGCGCCCTGACCCGGCGGCGGTCATCCCGATCGTCAGCTGCCCGTCACGGTCACAACACCCACCATGCCGTAAGCCTCGTGGCCCGGGAGGTGGCAGATGTAGCGATACGTGCCTGGGTTCGGGAAGGTGACGGTCGTACGCACCGTCGACAGCGCTGCGATGGACTGCTCCGTGGGACGTGCCCCGTGGTGTGGCTCTGTGCCCGTCCGGTGCCGGGCATGGGTCGCCTCGTCACCTACGATCCATTCGTGGTCGATGGGGTCGTCGTTGCGGAGCACGAAGGTGACGGGCACGCCAGCCGGCACGCTGATGGCTGCCGGCTGGAAGTGCGAGTACCGGATGTCGATGGTCACCGTGCGGCCGACGGGCATCGCCGCCCACGCGACGAGGACCACCATCGCGACCCCAAGCGGCAGCAGCAGACCGCGGATGGCACGCACGTCGTGTGGTCCTCGTCCGGGATGGGCTGGTCAGGCGTCGGGGGCCGCGTGACCGCGACCGCGTCGCGAGAGCGCGCCGACACCGGCAGCGCTGGCGAGGACCAGGCCCAGGCCCACGACCCAGAGCGAACCCTCGGCCGGCGGGACGGGTGGCGCCGGCGGTGCGACGGGCATGTCCAACCCTGCCGCGACCCTCGACGCGAGGCCGCGACCCGTGTCGTCGACGGCGAGGTCGTAGCGCAGGTCTCCTGCGCGCGATGCGATGCGCACCTTCATCAGCCACGCGGCATCGGGCACCCAGTCCATGCCCCGATCGGAGCGCAGGTCGTCCAGAAGGGATGTGCTCGCCGGTGCTGTGTGGTCGAGCACCAGACCGTCACCGGTCGCCGCCGGCAGCAGTGTCGGTGCCCGGTCGGTCAGCAGGTAGACGTCCGCGTCGACCGGATCATCGGCGGCCTTGCCCAGGGAGAGGATGCGCAGCGGCACCCAGGGCGCGGATGTCGGGATGGTGATATGGACCGGGGTGCCATCGCCGATCGCCTGGCCGCGGGCCTCAGCGGCGTCAGCATCGAAGGCGGCGGCCAGGAAGATGGGGCTCCGCTGTGCGTAGAAGTCCAGCACCTCGGGCGCGTCGGGCGGCAGGCGGAAGCCGTGGGCCGTGGCCCATGCGCCGACAGCGTCCCCGCCCCCCTTGAGCACCGTGATGTCGAGGGCGTCGATGGTCGTCTCCAGGAGGACCTCGACCCCGCCCTCCGCGCGCTGCACGTCCTCCGCTGCGAAGAGCACGTCGGGCGGCGGCGGTTCGGTCTCGCGGATGAGCCGCTGAAGCGTCCAGTCGCCGCCCTTCTCGACATCGGTGGGGATGCCCGGAAGTGGCGTGATGGACCCGAATGCACCGCCGCCACCATTGAACGCGAACGCCGTCACGTAGTGCTCGATGCCCGCGTGATAGCCCACGAACGTGGTCGTCCGGAGCAGGTTCACGGCACCGTTGGGTCCGATGAGGCCGCCACAGGCGACCGCGGGCGCCGCGACCAGGGCACAGGTCAGGATCGAGGCCGCCATCGCGGCCGGGAGACGTCGCATGGGTGGGACTCCGTCGGGACCGGACCAGTGGACGGCCGGCGATGCCCGTACCGGACGCTCGTAGGGGGTCAGGCGGTTCCCCCGCGCTCGCACGGGCGGTCCTCAGGCCGGGTTGACGGCGTGTTGGCCGCCCGTCGGCTGGATGCTGATCGTGGCCTCAAGCAGGACCGCGCCAGGCGCTCGACGTGCTCGCCCAGGATGCTGCCCGACGAGGTGCCTGGACGTCCGGGACTGCGTGCACGCCGACACAGCCAGTGTGCCTCGGCCGGCCTGGCCCGTGGTGGACGCACACCCCGTGGTGGACGCGCGCCCCGGGTGGACGTGCGCCGTGGTGGACGCACGCCCCGTGGTGGACGCACGCCCCGTGGTGGACGCCTTTGCGCCGATCAGCGAACGCGAGCCGCGGTTTCGGCGCACGCTCGGTCCGTCGCACGCATCGAGTCGCACATTTCTTCGCCTACGGGAAAAGATCGACGGTTTCGGAGCCCGATCCGGTCCCGAAACCGCGCCCAGGACCCGGAGACGTTCGGTGATGGTGCAAGACGGTGATGCTGAGCTCGGCCCGCTCGGCCCTGATCCCCCGTCCGCCGGTCGGGTCGCTCAGCCCTGGTGCCGCGGGCCCCTGGCGGCCCCGCTCGGCCCTGGTGCCGCGGGCCCCGGATCTGCTTCCGGACGGCTGCGGGGTCAGTCGGTTCCCAGGAGCCCCGACTCGCGCTCATCGGGTAGGCGCAGCGGCTTCGCCTCATCTGCTGCCTGCTGCTGCCCGATGGCCAGCTCCGCTCGGGATGCCGCGAGGATCTCCGTCGCCGATGCCTGCGGATCGTCGAGCGCCGCGAGCTCCGGCGCCGCGGTCGCGGCGGCCGCGACCGGATCCTTGACCTTGGGCGCGTCGACCTGCGCGGGCGGCCGCACCTGGTCCAGCCAGGCATTGAACAGGGTCGCCCCGACCGCCGCGACCGGCACCCCGAAGACGGCTCCCAGTGCGCCCGCGATCTGGGCACCCACGAACACCGCGGCGAGCACCAGGATGGGATTGAGGCCGACCGCCGAGCCCAGCACCCGGGGCGAGATGATGTTCTGGATGACCAGGAGGCCGATGACGAGACAGATGGTCACGGGCACGATCGCGGTGGGTGCGAACACGAGGGTCGTGGCGAACAGGGGCAGCCAGGAGATGAGCTGCCCGAAGTAGGGGATCGACTGCAGTGCTGCGGTCAGGACGGCGATGAGCGCCACGAAGGGCACACCGAAGGCGAATGCGATGACCCCGACGACGACGCCGTAGAGCGCGGCCAACCCGAACTGCCCGCGGATGAAGCCGCCGAACGATTGGCTGGTCGCGACGGTGATGTCGTCCAGCAAGCTCTCCTGGCCGGACGGCATGAGACGCTGACCGAAACGCAGGAATCGACTCTTGTTGGCGACCATGACGATGGCGATGAAGATGATGGCCGTGCCCTGCGTGAACAGGATCACACCACCGCTGAGGATCTCGCTGAGCAGGTCGGAGCCGGACTGCTGGAGCTGACCGATGGCGTCGGTGATGGCCGCCTTCAGGTCGATCGCGATGCCCGACGCATCGAGCTGAGCCTGGAGGGGGCCGACGAGCCGGTCGACGGCTTGGGGCACGCTCGTGGTATCGCCCAGGATGTTCGTGAGCGACGAGAGGACGGAGCTGGCGACGACCACGAGGCCGACCAGGATCAGCAGCGTCAGGCCGAAGAACACCAGCGCTGCCGTGAGGCCTCGCGGGAGCCGCGGTAGTCGGCGCACGACCAGGGAGACCAGCGGGTCGAGCAGGAATGCCAGCAGCCACGCCAGGAAGAACATGGCCAGGATGAAGAAGAACGGCTGGACCACGATGGCCAGCAGCAACGCGACGCCCAGCGTGATGAGCACCGGCAGCATCACCAGCGACCATCGGATGGACAGCCGCTCCTGGTGCGACAGGTCCTGGGACGAGAGCTTCAGTGGCACGCACCGACGGTACCCCAGCGGCCCGCGCGCGGGAAGCGTGCAAACTCCTTGCAGTGTATGCTTCGGGCCATGCGAAGTATTCGGATCGACCGAATGAACCGCCATCCGTGGGGATGCCGGTGAGCGCGGATGAGCGCGCCAGGCTGTCCGCGGAGCTCATCGCGACCTTCGATCGGATGCGTGAGCTCACCGCCGAGGTGCATGCCCCCGCGTTCCTGACACTCGACGTGACGATGCAGCAGGCCAAGGCGCTGCGGCTCATCCACCGTACCCCGGGTATCCACATGTCCGCATTGGCGACCGGTCTGGGGGTCGGGCAGTCGACCGTCAGCGGTAACGTCGACCGGCTCGCGGAGATGGGGCTCGTGGCCCGCCACGAGGATCCGGCCGACCGCCGGCAGGTAGCGGTCACGCTCACCGAGCGCGGCTCGACGGTCGTGAGCCAGTTCCAGGACCTGGGAGCCCAGCTGATGGGCGATCTCCTGGCCTCGCTCGCATGGGACGAACTGGTTGGCCTACGGCTCGGCTTGACGGGTCTCGTGCGGGCGCTCGAGCAACGACCGGGCGCCTTGCCGGCCACCACCCACTAGCCCTCGCCGCGAGCGGGCCGCCGCCCTCTCCTCTCCGCAATCCCCGGGTCCGGCGACGGACCACCCGTCCGAAGCCCGAAAGGAGTCCCATGTACCGGCTCACCGAGATCGCACTGCGTAACAAGAGCATCGTGCTGCTCCTGTCGTTCGCCTTGTTCTTCAGCGGTGTCATGGCCTGGGGATCGCTCCAGCAGGAGCTGCTGCCGGATATCGAGCTGCCGTTCGTGACCGTCATCGCGGCACTCCCCGGCGCCGGTGCCCAGGACGTCGCCCAGCAGGTGACCGTCCCGGTGGAAGGGGCGATCAAGAGTGTGCCGCGACTGGAGAAGCTCTCGTCCACGTCGGCCAACTCGCTGTCGCTCGTCATCGCCCAGTTCGAGTACGGCACGAACATCAAGGACACCCGGGCTGCCATCGAGGCGGCCATTGGCGGTGCCACGCTGCCGGCCGGGGTGACGCCGCGGGTCTCGGCGGTCAACATCAACGATCAGCCGGTCATCGTGGCAGCCGTCGGACCAGCAGAGGGGGCCGACCCGGCCGCCGCGGCGGTCATCGCGCGGACAGAGCTGCTGCCGCTCATCAAGGCCATCCCGGGCGTCTCTGCCGCGGACCTCACCGGCGGCACTACCAAGCACCTCGTCATCACCTTGCGTCCGGCCGCGATGGCGGACGCGGGCGTGTCGCTCCAGCAGGTGCAGGGCATCCTCCAGGCCAACCAGGTCACGGTGCCCGCGGGGAGCATGACCGATGGTCAGATCCAGCTGCCGGTGACCGCGGACCACCACTACGCGTCCATCGCCGAGCTGACGAACCAGGTCGTCACCGTCAAGCAGCCCACGACGGCAGGAGCGGCGCCGACCCCGGTGACCCTGGGTCAGATCGCGGACATCGCCCTCGTCGACGTCAACAGCTCCGGCTACTCCCGCACCAACGGCCAGCCGTCCCTGACCCTCATCGTGAGCAAGGGCGCGGGCGCCAACACCGTGGACGTCGCGGACGCCGCCGAGGCTGCCATCGCGACCATCACCGCCAGGCATCCCGATGCCATCGCGGTGAACACCATCTCCAACACCGCGAACTTCATCAAGGAGTCACGCGATGGTCTCGTGCGCGAGGGCCTGACCGGCGCCTTCTTCGCGGTCCTGACCATCTTCCTGTTCCTGCTCAGCCTCCGCTCGACCCTCGTCGCCGCGGTGAGCATCCCGCTCTCGATCCTGGCCGCGCTCGCGCTCATGGGCATCGGCGGCCTGACCATCAACATCATCACCCTGGGCGGCCTGGCGGTGGCGGTCGGCCGGGTCGTCGATGACGCCATCGTCGTGCTCGAGAACATCTACCGCCATCGCGCCCGGGGCGACGAGATCGGTGCCGCCGTCTCATCGGGCACCCGCGAGGTGGCGGGCGCCATCACCAGCAGCACCATCACCACCGTGGCGGTGTTCCTGCCGCTCGGCTTCGTGGGCGGCATCGTCAGCCAGTTCTTCCTGCCGTTCGCGCTGACGGTGACCTTCGCGCTGCTCGCCTCGCTCATCGTGGCGCTGACCGTGGTGCCGGTGCTCGCCTACTTCTTCGTGGGCAAGGTGAACATCAAGGTCGATCCCGACGGGGAGCTGCCGGAGACCATCTGGCAGCGCATCTACACGCCCATCCTCAAGCTCTCACTGCGATCACGGAAGACCCGCTGGGGGACCTTGGCGATCGCACTGCTGCTGTTCGTGTTCTCGCTGTCGCTGGTGTCGCGCATCCCCACCCAGTTCCTGGACACGGGGAGTGAGGCGATCCTGGCGGTGACGGTCTCGCCACCGGCGGGCGCGTCGTCGACCGCGGTCCTGGACCGGACAAAGCAGGTCGAGGACCTGCTGCGCGCTGATCCGAGCGTGACGCTCGTCCAGACGAGCATCCCGGGCGACGCCGATACCGGCGCGCAGACCCTCCAGGCGGCATTCCAGGGTCGTTCCGGCAACAGCGCCCAGCTGACCGTCCGGTTGCTGCCGGACACCAACCTCGACGCCAAGACCAAGGAGCTGCTCACGACCCTCAAGCCGGCCGAGGAAGGCGGCTTCGACATCGCGGTGGGTCCGCAGCAGAGCTTCGGCGGCGGCGGCGGCCTCTCCATCGTCGTGAGTGGCGACGACCCCGCGGCCATCAAGGAGGCCAACGATGCCATCGTTGCGGCGCTGGCCACCGAGCCGGACGTCGTCAACGTCAAGAGCGACCTGTCCTCCGCGACGCCTGCGGTGCTCGTCGCGGTCGACCCCAACAAGGCCGTGATGCTCGGCTCCACGACCGCCCAGATCGCGGGCGATGTGCGCAACGTGCTCGTGGGCCAGCAGCTGGGCACGATCGGCGTCACCGGTTCTGACCCGGTCGCCATCACGCTCAAGGTCGACAGCTCCACGGCGACCTCGGTCGATGGGCTCAAGGCGATGCCCGTGGGCAACGTCGCGAAGGCGCCCCTGGGCGCGATCGCGGAGGTGACCCAGGTCGAGTCCCAGGGCTCGGTCACCCGGGTGGACGGTGCGCCTGCGGCGACCATCAGTGGAGACATCGTCACGGTCGACGAGGGATCGGTGACCAAGGCGGTGACCGCCCAGATCAAGGACCTTGAGGCGAGTGGCGCCATCCCGGCAGGCGTCAACGTGGCGCTCGCGGGTGTCTCCCAGCAGCAGAGCCAGGCCTTCGGCAGCCTCTTCCTCTCCATGGGCGTGGCGATCCTGCTCGTGTACATCGTGATGGTGTTCCTGTTCGGGTCCCTCGTCGACCCGCTGGTCATCCTGTTCAGCCTGCCGCTGGCGACCATCGGCGCCTTCCCGGCATTGCTCATCTCGGGCCAGCCCATCGGCATCAGCGCCCTCATCGGCTTCCTGATGCTCATCGGCATCGTGGTCACGAATGCCATCGTGCTGCTCGACCTCGTGGAGCAGCTGCGCCACAAGGGCGCATCCACATACGACGCGCTCATCCAGGGTGGACGGACCCGCGTGCGGCCCATCCTCATGACGGCCGTGGCGACCATCCTTGCCCTGCTGCCGCTCGCCCTCGGCTTCTCCAAAGGGTCGGTCATCGCGGCCGAGCTGGGCACCGTGGTCATCGGCGGCCTGTTCAGCTCCACCGTCCTGACCCTCGTCATCGTGCCCGTGGTGTACTCGCTCGTCGATGACGGCAAGCAGGCCATGGCCCGACGCTTCGGGAGTGGCCCGAGCGCTGCGCCGATCGCGTCCGCGACCGGTTTCGGCAACGCGGAATAGGCGCCACGCTCGTGTTGGGCACGGTCCTGCTCCCGGGCATGGACCGTGCCATGATCGACTGATGGCAGCCAGCCTCGTCATCGTCAATCCCCATGCGTCCCGCGTCCGGGCCGCCGGGGGACCCGAGAGCATGCTGCCCACGATCGTGTCGATGCTCGCCCGCCGGGACGGTGCCCCGCCGGAGGTGGTCGTCCCCGACTCCGCCGACGCGGTCGACAGGCACGTCCAGGCGGCCCTCCAGCACGGGGTCGCCGCGGTCGTTGGTCTCGGCGGCGACGGCACCCAACGAGGCATCGCCGCGGTGCTTGCCGGCACGGGGGTGCCGCTGGGCATCCTGCCCGGGGGTACCGGCAACATTCTGGGAGGCGTGCTGGGCATCCCCAAAGGCATGGACGCGGCCATCGCGGCGCTCGCCACGGCCCGCCCGCGGGCTATCGACCTGGGCGATGTGGCCCTCGAGACCACGGACCTGGCCCCCGGCGAGCCGCCGCGCCACACCATCTGCGCCATCGGCTGTGGCATCGGCTTCGACGCTCGCCTGATGTCCTCGACCGAGGCACACCACAAGGCCCGCTTCGGACGTTACGCGTATCTGTTCCAGGCCATCCGGCTCGCCTCGCGCATCGAGGCCGTTCCGTTCCGGATCACGGTCGACGACCGGCTCATCGAGCTCGACGCGTCGGTGGCGATGGTCACCAACGTCGGCGACCTGGTGCCGGGCGTCATCCGGCCGCGCCTGGCAGCGCTGCCCGACGACGGCCTGCTGGACCTGTTCGTGGTCGCGGCGAGTGGTGTCGTGGAGGGCCTCCGTGGGCTCACCAACCAGCTGTTGCGGACGACGACCGGTGGCGACGCCAGGTCCCGGACGCTCCGCTTCCGCTGTCACCGGGCACGCTTGGAGTCGACACCGCCGGAGCCGATCCAGGTAGATGGTGATCCATGCGGGATCGGTGCCATCGACGTCAGCGTCCGACCTGGAGCGCTCCAGGTGCTCGTGCCCCGGCTCATGACCGATTGACCGTCCCGGTCCGGGTGCGCTACGGCGTCGATGCTGGAGGACCGACCGGGTCGGCGGGATGACGCATAGCCCGCTAGACTCCGCTGCGGCACGGAACGTGCCACGGGCCATCGGGGATCACTGCCCAGTTCCCGTCAGGCCGTGACGAGCGCACGACCCACATGGGAGACCCGACACGTGAAGATCGACCTGCATCGCGCCGTGCTCGCGGCGCTGATGGTGACCATCCTCGCCGGGTGCACCTTCGCGGCGCCACTGAGCTCGCTTCGGCCGTCCGGTGCCGATGGATCGGGGGCACCGGGGACCATTGGTCCCGGCCCGACGGCAGGTATCGACTCACCCGATGCGACACCGACCGCCAAGCCGCGCAAGACCGCCACTCCCGATGCGACGCCGACCCCCAAGCCGGTGAAGACCGCGGTGCCGACGGCGACCCGGACGCCCAGGCCGGCGGCGACCGCGCAGGCCGACATCCCGGGTCTCGATGGCCTGCTGGGCACCGACGGTCGTTTCACGATGCTGCTCCTGGGTGTCGACTCACGTACCAAGCAGCTCGGCGGGCGCACGGACACCATCATGTTCGTGACCATCAATCCCAAGAACGGCCGGGTCGCGATGGCCAGCCTGCCGCGCGACATGGTGCTCGTGCCCATCGCGCCGGGCCAGACCTTCGGCAGCAAATACACCCGCATCAACGCGCTCTTCTCATACCTGGCGGCGACCAACGGCGGCAAGCAGAAGGCCTTCAAGAAGATGGTCCAGGCGATGGAATACGTCTCGGGCATCGAGATCGACCGCTACGCCATGATCGGCTTCCGGGGGGTGCGCAACCTCGTGAATGCCGTCGGTGGTGTGGATGTCAAGCTCGCCCGACCACTCATCGACCCGACCATGCACGTGGTCATGAAGGGCAAGCAGGGGTTGGCGCTCAAGGCCGGCAAGATCCACCTTAACGGTGATGTCGCCCTCGCCTTCGCACGGACCCGACACACGGACAGCGACTACGAACGCGGGCGTCGGCAGCAGCAACTCATCGTGGCGGCCCTGACCAAGGTCCTGAAGCGAGGGCCGGCGGCACTCCCTGGCCTGCTGTCCAACATGCAGGGCCTCATCAAGACGGACATCGACTTCGCCGATGCACCGGCCCTGCTCGCCCTCGCGCAGCGCGCCAAGCTCGGCAGCTGGAAGAGCACCATCCTGGGACCCAGCAAGTACGCCGGCCCGGGCGACATGATCTACGCGACCAAGCTCAAGATCGACGTGGTCCGGGCGTTCTTCCAGAGCCAGTTCGGCCCCGTCAAGTAAGGGCCGCCGGCTACGATCCGGCGCAGCCCGAGCCGACGCGCGGCCGTGCGCGCCAGGTTGCCGACCGGCGCGCGGACCCGATGCTTGTCCGCCCGCGAGCCGATCGCCGCGTGCCCGCCCAGCGGGCGAGTAGGACGGCGGGGCGGCATTCGGGCCCAGCTGGCACACCGTGCGGGAGCCCGCGCAGCCTTCGTTGGTCGTGTCGCCCGCCCACCGGGTCAGACGGCCACCCGACCGACCCCGCGGCCGATCCGAGCCAACGCCGTCGGTCCAATCACCCGGCCAGCGGATACGAGCCCAGGCCATGGTGGCGTGAGGACGACCGCTTGCGGTAGCCTAGGGACGGCCACCCTGTTCGGCCGTCGCGCTCAGCGCCGCGCGCCGTCTCCGTCGCGCTCAGCGGCGAGCGCCGGCTCTTTCGCGCTCAGCGCCGCGCGCCGTCTCCGTCGCGCTCAGCGCCGCGCGCCGTCTCCGTCGCGCATCAACCCGTCACGCGAGCGCGCCGGCGCCTACTGGGCGGGGGCGCTCGATGAGGGTCGCACCGACCAGAGGTAGATGGCGGTGCCGCCGCCGATGGCCAGGATCACACCCAGGAGCTTGACCCAGCCCTCGGACATGAGGCCGAGATGCAGGATGCCGTCGATGGACCAGCCACCCGGGCCGACGAGGATGATGGCCACGAGCGCTCCGGCGAGGGCCAGCGGGAATTCGATGCCACCCTTGGAGTTCCAGAAGCCCCGTGGCAGCTGGACTTTGAGGATGATGACCGTGGCGTGTCCGAGCAGCGCGGCCGCCGCGATGGGCGTCAGGAATCCGATGGCCAAGAGCGTGCCGCAGCCGAGCTCCACGCCCGCGGACAGCATCGCCCAATAGCGAGCAGGCCGGAAGCCCATGTGCTCCATGGCGCCCGTCCAGCCGACCATGCCGGGGCCGTTCCAGACGCCCAGCACCTTCTGCGCCCCGTGGGCGACGAAGGTCAGACCGACGACGAGCCTGATGACGAGCAGACCCAGATCTTGCTCCATCGGTGCCCCGTTTCCCTCCTGCTCCCGTGCGTGCCGGATGCACCATACCCCAGCGGCAGGGAGGTCGGTGGCATGAGCCCGACAACCCGTTCGGATACCGGTCCGGCGGTCGACGCCCGCCCGGCGTCAGCTGCGGTAGAAGTCGTAGACGACGCGGGTCTCGTTGCCGTGCTTGGCGATACCGATACCGACCCGCCCGAAGTCGCGGTTCTTCATGTTCCGCCAGTGCCAGCCGTTGGAAGACCGCTCCGACTGCATCATGCGATGCGTGCGGATGACCATCTGGCGGGGCGAGTAACCGCTGCTGCAACCGACGCTCTCCCCGAACGGATCGCCCCGGTAGCCTGCCGACCGGAACCGGGCCTGGATGGTGCTGCCCAGGGTGTGGCCGCAGTAGTCCTTCGCGGCGATCCTGGCTGCGTAGCCGCGCGAGACCTTGCTGGATATCCCGGAGCTGAGCTTCAGCGGCTTGCGAAAGGTGCTGTACTTGCCGCTGCCACGGCCCTTGCAGGTGCCGTCGGCCTGGACCCAGCCGCCGGTCCGGGTGCAGTTCACGAGGGACAGCGCGAAGCGCTCGAGGTCCTGATACGGCGCGCTCGACGCGGCTGCCGGGACGGCCGAGCCGAGCAGGCACGTGATGGCCAGAAGGGACATCGTCAGACGACCGCGAAGGCTCTGGTGGAGACGGGACACGGCGTAACCTCACGCTGGGGCGTTGGTCCGTTCGGATGGGGCCCAGCCGGTGGCGCCGGATGGGCGATGGGCTACGGTGGCGTTCACGGCGTCCACCGGCACGGCGACAGGGTACCGCGGGTCCCCCGATCCTGTCCTCCCTCCATCCGGCCACGGGGGCGGTACGTCGGGGTCGGGGCGTGTCTACCCTGCCCACCCTCGAGCACGACGGATCTGGTCGGCGTGGTCGTGCGGATGGCGGCTGTAGATGGCCAGCCAGTCGTCGACCGAATAGTGGCCCGAGTCCGAATGCTGGCCGCTGCGCTGCCACTCGTCGGGGGTCAGGGCCTCCAGCAGTTCCAGGCTCGACATACGGACCGCGGCGAAGACGGCGAGCGACGATGCGATGGGTCGGCCGTAGTGGATCCGCCGGGCGTACTCGTCCTGGTCGTACGCGACGATGATCGGGTCATCCTCGGCGATGAGCCGCCGCAGCCGGATGAAGCCGTTGGTCTCGCTGTCGGCCAGGTGGTGGGCGACATCGCGGGCCGTCCAGCCGCCGTCGGGCGCCGGCCGGTCCAGCTCCGCGTCGGTGATGTCGGCGAGGGCGTCGAGCACGGCACCGGTGCCCGTGCGATAGCGCTCGATGAGGGTGGTGCGGTCGGTGGTGGTCATCGGCCGATGATGCCACCAGCCTGGCGCGGCGGCGAGCATCGATACGGCAGACGAGCGACGACGGCGGTGCCACATGGGCACCGCCGTCGTCCATGAAGGTCCCAGGGCGGGAGAGAGGACCGCCCCGAGGGTGTTACTGGCTGATCTGTGCCGGCCGAGTGCCGAGCGTGACGTCGACGGAGGTCGAGGCGCCGTCCCGGAGGACCGTGAGCGTGACCTTGTCGCCGGGCGCGTGGGTGAGGAGGACCAGGTCGAGCGGGTGCTCGGCGTCGATGGTCTGGCCGTCGATGGCCGTGATGACGTCACCGTCCTTGAGGCTCGCCTTCGCGGCCGGGCCGTCCTTGACGATGGGATCGGTCGTGGTGCCGTCGGCGGCTGCTGCCGCATGGATCCAGGCGCCGGCCTCGACCTTCAGGTTGTTGTCCTTGGCGACCTGCGCGTCGAGGGGCAGGTAGTAGATGCCGATCCAGGGACGGGCGATGTCCTTGCCCGCGAGGACCTGCGTGATGATGGGCTTGGCCAGATCGATCGGGATCGCGAAGCCGATGCCCTGTGCGGACCCGGCCTCGGCCGTATCGATACCGATGACCTTGCCGTCGCCATCGAGGAGGGGACCGCCGGAGTTCCCGGGGTTGATGGCCGCGTCGGTCTGGATGAGGTGACTGAGGCGGTTCGCGTTCTGGCCGGTCTGGTCGGCGACCACGACCGTACGGTCAAGGCCGCTCACGATGCCGCTGGTGACGGAGCCCGGGAACTGGCCGAGGGGGTCGCCCATGGCGATGGCCAGCTGACCGAGCTGGAGGGCGGATGAGTCACCCAGCTGAGCGGCAGGCAGGCCCGTGGCGTCGATCTTGACGAACGCGAGGTCGGTGTAGGTGTCGATGCCGGCGACCGTGCCATCGAAGGTCCGGCCGTCCGAGAGCACCACGCTCACCGTGCTGGCATCCTGGACCACGTGATGGTTGGTGAGGATGAGCCCGCTGGGGTCGATGATGACGCCCGACCCGGTGCCCTGCTGGACGAACCCCTGGGGCCCATTGCCCTGGTTCGGACCCTGGCTGAGCGGCGTGCCCGTGGTGACGTTGATGGTCACGACGGACGGCGAGACGGCCTTGACGACGTCGATGATGGTGGTGTTGTCGCCAGCGGCGTCGGCCACCCCGACCGCCGCCAAGGGTGCAGTGGTGTCAGCCGCGAAGGTGGTGCCGGAGACGGCTGCCGCGCCGATGCCGGCGGAGACCAGGCACAGGGCGCCGATGCCCAGTCCCTTGACCGCGCCGATCGTCCGTCGCCCGTGCGACGCCGCCTCGGCCGGGTCGCCCGCACCGGACGCGGCCGGATCGGGATAGATGTCCTGCATGTGAGATGCCTCCTGGGATAGGGTCGATGATCAGGACGATGTGCTCACCCCCTGAGGATCCCCTGAGAAATGGCTGCTGGCGAGGGCAGATGAAGAGAACTACACCGACCGGCTGACCGGGGCGATGACCGGCAGCTCCACGGTGAATGCGGCGCCGCCCATCGGCCGGTCCGCGACCCCGATGCGGCCACCGAGACGGGTCACGATGGTGGCGGCGATGGCGAGCCCCAGGCCGGTGCCGCCGCCCGGTGAGCTCTGCGCGCGCCAGAACCGGTCGAACACATGTGGCAGGTCCTCTGGCCGGACGCCGGGGCCCTCATCCTCGACGACCAACTGTGCGACACCACGGTCGCGCCGCACGCGCACCCGCACCATGCCTCCGGCAGGGCTGTGCCGGACGGCGTTGTCGACGAGGATGGTGACCACCTGGCGCAGACGGAGCGGGTCGCCGACCACCATCACTGGCTCCGGGTCGACCTCGACACCGACACCCCGGGCGCTGGCGGGCGACATCATCGCCATCGCGGCATCGGCGGCGACGTCGCCGAGCTCGACCGGCTGGAGGGTCAGGTCGAGTGCCCCGGAGTCCGATCGGGCGAGCAGCAGCAGGTCCTCGACCAGCGAGGTCAGATGGGACACCTCCGCGTCGATGTCGTCGAGCGCCGTGCCGACATCTGCGACTGGCTGATGCTCGTGGAGCCGCAGGTCCTCGACGCTCGAGCGCACGATGGTGAGCGGCGTGCGCAGCTCGTGGCTGGCATCAGCGGCGAACTCCCGCTGCCGCCGCAATGCCAGGCGCTGTGCGTTGAGTGAGGCCCGGATGGGCACCAGGGCGCGGGTGGCGTAGGCGGCGCCGAGCAGGCTCGCCATCACGAGGGCCAGGACGCCGCCTCCGAAGAGCACCTGGAGCAACGAGTCGAGCGTCTCCTGCTCAGCGGTCCGGTCCTGGATCACCTGGGTGACGTACTCCGTGCCGGCCGGGGTCGTGGCCGATTCACTCAGGACCCGCAATGGGTAGTTGCCGGACTTGAACGTTCGTACGTCCCTGCCGTTGTGCCTGGCGGCCTGCGCGCTGTCAACGTTCGGTAGCCCCGCCGGGAGTTGCAGCCGGTTGTCCTGCCCTACGGCGTCATCGTCACCGTCGACCAGCAGCGCCAGCGTGCCCGTGGTCCGGCCACCGAACCTGAGCTCCAGTGGCGCGGGTCCCGCTCCACCACTCTTGATCCATTGCACGATGGGCTGGGCGCGTTCCTGGAGCTGGGCGACGCCCTGGTCCATGAGCGAGTTGGAGACGGCCGTGTAGATGGCCAGCCCAAGGAGCAACAGCACCACGAGCGTGGCACCGCCGCTGAACAGCACCAGCCGCCAGCGGACGCCACGGATCATGCGCGCGTCGTGTGCCTGCTCCGTGTCCTCGTTGACGGACGAGCTCGGACGGTCGATCGGATCGGCGGATCCCAGGAGCTGCTCCTCAGGCATCGCTGAGGCGATATCCCACGCCTCGGACCGTTCTGATCATGCCGCCGGCGTCGCCCAGCTTCTCGCGCAGGTAGTGGACATAGGCATCGACCGCGTTGGGGGTCACGGCGACGCCGAAGGGCCAGGCGTGGTCGAGCAGCTGGTCGCGGGTGAGCGCCTGGTCCGGGTGCCGCAGGAAGCATTCCAGCAGCGAGAACTCCCGGGGGCTCAGCTCGACCGGCTGGTCGGAGATGGTCACCAATCGGCGGGTCTCGTCGAGCACGATGGGCCCCACCTTGAGCCGCGGCTCCGGACGTCGGGTGCCATTGGTGGAACGTCGGCCGAGCGCCCGGAGGCGCGCCGACAGCTCCGCGAACGCGAACGGCTTGACGAGGTAGTCATCGGCCCCCGCGTCGAGTCCGGTGACCCGGTCGCCCACGGTGTCGCGCGCGGTGAGCATCAGGATGGCGACCTGGCTCTTGTCACGGCGCAGCCGCTTGGCGACCTCCAGGCCGCTGATGTCCGGCAGCCCGATGTCGAGGATCACGACATCGATGGCATCACCGGGTGCGCTCGCCACGGCATAGCCATCTTCGCCTGTGGCGCAGGTATCGACCACGTGTCGCTGCTCCTCCAGCAGCCGCTTGAGCAGGCGACGGAGTCGGTCATCATCTTCGACGATCAGCAGGTGCATAGCGATGGCAGCGTACGCCTCCACCGCTGAGATCCGGATGAGATCGAGCCCGGTGACCCGGGCTCGCCCCGCGGGTTACCTCGTGGGGCGAGCGAGTCGAACCGCCCATCAGTGGTGGTCGGCCTGGAATCACGAGATCCCCGGCCATGGCCGGGGATCTCCGTCCGGCGACCGCGTGCGCGATCGCCCGGACCAGGCCGTATCAGGCCGCGCTGACGCGAGTCGCGCGCGGGCCCTTGGGGCTCTGCTGGACATCGAACGAGACCCGCTCGCCGCCATTGAGGCGGTCGAAGTCGAGGGTCGAGTCGAGCTCATTGCGATGGAAGAAGTAGTCCTTGCCGTCCTCGGCGGTGATGAAGCCGAAGCCGCGGTCAGCGACGACCTTCTTGATGGTACCTGCGGACATGTTGCCCTTTCACGCTTCCCGAACTCAAAAGCAGACGCACGGTCCGTTCGAGAAGGGGGGTCGACCACGCGGAGCGTCGCCCACGTCGAGCGACATCGGGAACTATAGCAGGGCCGCACCCTGCTGTCGACGGAACCGAACATCCGTGCGGATCATGCAGCTCGGTGGCGTGTCGGCTCGCGGCCGGTGCGGGTCGAATGGACTAGCATGGACGTCGTCGAGCCGTCGAGCGGACGGCTGGACGACGCGGAGCACGCCACAGGGTGCGTGCATCGGCGGAGGTTCCGAACGAGATGGGCACCACTGACTGGGTCGCCTGGCACGCCAGCGCCTATGGACCGGAGGGTCCCCTGCGACGGCGGCTGGAGGTGGTCCGACGCTCGGTGGCCGACGCCTTGACGCGGTCCGGGTCGGGGCCCGTGCCGATCGTGAGCATCTGTGCCGGTGATGGGCGGGACGTCATCGGCGGGCTTGCCGGGCACCGGCGCGCCGCGGACGCGCGAGTGCTGCTGCTGGAGACCGATCCCCGACTGGCCGAGGCCGCGCGCGAGGCCGCGACAGCCGCCGGCCTCACGCATGTCGTGGTCCTTGAGGCGGATGCGGGCGTGACGAGCAGCTACCGGACCATCGTGCCCGCCGGCATCCTGATCGTGTCCGGCCTGTTCAGCCACATCACCGACGCCGATGTGCGCCAGACCATCGAGACACTGCCGGTGCTGTGTGCCCGGAACGCGTTCGTCATCTGGACCCGGGATCGGACCGAGCCCGACCTCACGCCGTCCATCCGGGAATGGTTCGCTGCGGCCGGCTTCCAGGACCTGTCCTACTCGCGGTTCACCGAAGGGAATGCGGGCGTGGGGATGGAGCGCCTTCGGATCCCGCCGCCCGCGTTCGTCCCGGACCTGCCGATGTTCCGGTTCCAGGCCTGACGGGCGTCAGCCGTCGAGCATCACCGGCTCTTCCGGTTCGTGGGGGACGATCCGCTCGGGATAGACCGAGCCGACCTCCAGGACATGCCAGAAGCCCCCCTTGGGTGCGACTACGATGTCCACCCACCAGCCCACCTGCGCGACCCGTGACGCCGCCTCGCTGATGGGGACGGGCCCGACGCCCTCGGCGAACCAGAGCATGCCTGGTTGGATGCGGTCGATGCGCAGCGTGTCATCCACGACGTCCGCCGGCTCGAACCCGAGTCCCGGATCGACCTTCTCCGCCTGGCGGTCGAGAAGGGTGCCCAGCACCATCGCCCGAGGCAGCTGGTCCGCTGCGCGCCGGGCCGTGGCGGCCCCCGACCGAGCTGTCCGGGCGTCGAGGACGCCTTCATCCGCGAGCCATGCGATGAGTCGGCCCATCGTCTCGGCGATGTCGTGGGCTGCCTCTGGCTCGCCCTCGAAGGTCGCGGCCAGGTGGTCGTTGAGGAACTCCGGCAGCATCCGGGGGATGAGCTCCACGCCGCTGGTGCTCGCGAATGGTCGCGCGATGCCGCCGATCATGGCGCGCTCGTAGCCCGCCTCCGCCTCGCCCTGGAGATAACCCGGCCCGAAGTCCTCGACGAAGCCTCGGAACAGCTCGATAGCGGGCGTCTGGGGGACGCCGTCGACGATGCTGAACCGGTCGAGCGCGGCGTCGATGATCATGGGCCCGCATGGTACGTCACCGGTCGGGCGGCACCCGGCAGCGCGAGGCATCAGACTTGGCCTGCCCGATGACCACTGAGCCCCGACCGTTCGATACCGACGCGCCCAGCGAACCACTCGACCGCTCGTATCGGGCAGTATTCGCCATCCCCGACCTGGGTCGGGTGGTGCTTTCGATGCAGCTCGCACGCATCGCCCAGGCGATGGTCGCGGTCGCGCTGGTGCTGTTCTCGCTCGCGGAGTTCGGCTCGCCCGCGGTCGCGGGCATCGTCACCTTCGCCATCCTGCTGCCCGGCATCCTGCTGAGCCCCATCGCCGGGGCGCTCCTCGATCGACATGGGCGGGTCCGGCTCATCGAGGTCGACTACGTGGTGGCCATGACCACGATGCTCCTCGTTGGCGGCCTGGCCGTGGCCGGCCTGTTGACAGCGCCACTGCTGGTCGTCATCGCCGCCATCTCGTCCATGACCGGGCCATTCAGCCAGACCGGATTGCGCAGCCTCTTCCCGATGATGGCGCCCAAGCACCTCTGGGAGCGGGTGAACGCGCTCGATTCGAGTGGCTATGTCGTGGCCATGATCGTCGGTCCGCCGCTGGCCGCAGCGATGGTCGCCGTCCTGGGGCCGCGCGTGGCGGTCATGGCCATCGCCATCCCATACGCCCTGGCCGCGCTGGTGCTGCTGCGGGTGCGGGAACCGGCCAACATGCCGGGCGGCAGCGGGCGCCTGCTCGTCGATGCGTGGCAGGGGGTCCGCTACGTCTGGGGCAACCGCTCGCTGCGCGGCCTGGGCTTCTCCATCTCCACCCTCAATCTCGCGGGTGGCATCACGACCATCGTCATCCCCATCATCGTGCTCGATCAGCTCGGCGGTTCGGAGGCGCTCGTGGGTGTCGTGTTCGCCATCTCCGGTGTCGCGGGAGTGATCTCGGTGGCCCTGTCGGGGCGCATCGACTCGCGACGCCGGGAGTGGCTGCTGCTGGTCGTGCCGATGGCCTGCATGGGTCCCGCGATGGTGCTCATGCTGCCGGCCACCAACCCTGGCGACATCGCGCTGGGGTGGACCGGACTCACGCTGTCATTGCTGCTCAACGGGCTGCTCAACGGCCCCATGGACATCGGACTGTTCACGATGCGTCAGCGACGGACCGATCCCGCCATGCTCGGTCGCGCGTTCGCGATCTCGATGGCCTTCAACTTCCTGGGCTATCCCATCGGGGCGGCCATCGGCGGGGTGCTCGCGACCACCTCCCTGGACGCCGCCATCTGGCTGGGTGTGGGCGCCAGTGTCCTGGCGGCGGTCTTCGCGGCGGTGATGATCCCGCGCGATGTGGATGCCCACGAGGCGGTGTCCGCCTCGTCCTGAAGCGTCGGGCGGCAGGCGCGTCAGCGCCCCGCGCAGTCGTAAACGTCCACCCGACCACCGATCTGGTCGTCCCGGATCGGGAGGCACGTCGATCGCACCCATTCGTCGCGGACGCGGCCGAGGGCGGACGCGAACAGGCCTCCGGCGATGGGTCCGCGCTGCTCGAGGACGTAGCGCAGCCGTCCCGTGTGCACCAGCTCCTGGAGTTGTCCCAGCGTGGGCGTGGGGTCACTGCCGATGAAGCCACCCATCGCGAGCACCGGCTGGCCACTCGAGATCTGCAGGCCTGCGGCGCCCGCGGCGCCGCTGATGGCCGCGATCCAGTCCTCCCCGGCGTGGTGAGCCAGCAGCCAGCTCGCGAGACCGTCCTGTCGGACATCGGCACCCGGGAATGGGCCGGTGCCGAAGGCGTTCCTGAGGCCACCTCGAAGGAACCCGCCGACACCACCACGTGACGCTTCCGGGGGACCTGCCACCGGGTCACCACCAGCCTGCGCGACGCCCACCGTGGCCACGCTCCACGCGGTCGGTCCGAGCAGGATGGCGACGAGCGCGAGGACCAGCCCCATGGGTGCCACCGGACCGGCGCCCACGCTGACCGATCGCGGTAGGCAGAGCAGCAGCCCACCGACGGCCCCCAGGACGAGCACCAGCGGACCCAGCCAGGGCGCGAACGAGGGAGCCACGGCGAGCACCTGCGTCGCCCACCAGACGGTGCCCACGACGCACACTCCCAGGGCCAGACCGCCGAGCGCCGATCGTCGTCGCCAGCGCCAGAGCGCGACGACCCCCATGCCCACGAGCGCCGCGACCGCCGGCGCCAACGTCACGGCGTAGTAGCTATGGACGATGCCGGACATGAAGCTGAGCACCACGACCTGGGTGGTGAGCCAGCCGCCCCACAGCAGATAGCCCAGGATCCAGGGGTCCCGTCGCCCCGCGGCTGGCCGTTCGACGAGACGGACCATGAACCCGGCGACACCGAGCACGGTCGCGAGTGGCAGGAGCCAGCCGACGCCGCCCGCCCATGGCTGGGCGAGCAGTCGCAGGATGCCGGGCGCGCCACCGAACATCGCGCCCACACCGCCGAAGGCACCGCCCGGACCGGCCGCCTCGCCCACGATCCGACCGAGCCCGTCATAGCCCAGCAGGAGCTGGAGCGGCCCGCCGGTCGTGCTGCCACCGATGTAGGGCCGCTCGGCAAGAGGGATCGCCTCCACGATGGCCACCCACCAGCCGCTGGCGATGAGGACCGAGATGGCGGCGATGAGGAGCTGACCCAACCGACGGCCGATGCCACCAGTTCCGCCGACGAGGACGACGAGCGCGAACGCCGGCAACACCAGGTAGGCCTGCAGGAACTTGGTCTCGAAGCCCAGGCCGACCAGGGCGCCCGCGAGCACCAACCAGCGGGTCCGGCCGGTGTCGATACCCCGGCTGAGCGCCCATGCGCCACCCACGAGCAGGAGCGTGAGCAGCGCGTCCGGGTCGTCGAACCGGAAGATGAGCACCGCGACGGGGGTCAGGGCCATGACCAGGGCCGCCAGCAGCCCGGGCCCGGATCCACACCAGCGACGGACGGTGGCGAACAGGATGCCCACGGTCATCACGCCCATGAGCGCCTGGGGGAGCAGCAGGCTCCAGGCGCCCAGACCGAAGGTACGCACCGAGAGGCCCATGACCCAGATCGACAGCGGCGGCTTGTCGACGGTGATCCAGCCGGGCGCGTCCAGGGCGCCGAAGAACATCGCCCGCCAGTCGGTGGCCGCGGACTGCGCGGCAGCCGCGTAGTAGGTGTTGGCGTACCCGTTGCGCTCGAGCGCCCAGATCGTGAGCAGCCCCGTGAGGCCCAGGATCGCGCTGATGGCGACCCGGACGCGCCAAGGCTCCAGCTCCTGTGCCTGCTCGTTCGGGCCGGCAATGACGACCACGGCGTCCGGGTTGGGATCGCCGTGGTCGACCTGCGTGGATCGTCCGTCCCCGACGAGCGCGGTCATCGGTTCAGGCTACCCGAGGCTGCGTGCGCTACCCCTGGGTGGCCCCCGGCGTGGGGCTCGCGCTCGGGACCGTCGGCTGCGCGGGGGACATCGGTGCGATGCCCCGGACGCCCACGGCCGTGGCATCGATGGAGCCGTCAGCCGCCCGGACGCCGGCCGCGACGACGCCTTGACCGACCGTGAGGCTGGAGAGCCCGGTCGTGGTGCCCCGGCGGGTGAGCCACTGGGTGGTGTCGCTCACGCGGACCGTGACCGTCGTGCCGTCAGCCTGGGTGATGCTGAAGCTGTCCGTGGCGACCGAGGCGACGGTGCCCTGGACCGTGGCCAGCTGCACCTCGATGCCGGTCACCGTCCAGCTCCCATCCGCATTGCGCGTCTGGGCGACCCGGACGTCGTCACCGACGCTGACATCGTCGAGGGTGATGGTCTGGCCACCGCGGGTGATGACGACACCGGTGGTGTCGATGTCCCGGGTCCAACCGTCATCCGTCACCAACGAGATGACGGGTGCCGTGATGGCGGAGACGCTCACCGACGAGCGACCCATCAGCCATAGCTGCCGACCGCCATCGACCATGGGCCCGCTGCCGCGACCGAAGCCACCGAAGCCGCCCTGGCCCGAGCCGGGTCGCCCCTCGAAGCCCTGGCCCATCCGGGGCCCCATGCCTCGCGGCTGGCCGCCCTTCGTCCATGGCTGGCCGCCAGGCCCCGGCCGCATCTGCGGGCTCACGCCCGGACCCATCCCTCGACCGTAGCCGCGGCGGCCCGTGCCCGGCATCGTGGTGCTCGGGGTCTGCTGGGTGCTCGGTGGCGTGCTGGCCCCGGGTGATGTGCTGGGTGATTGGGCGGCGACGGCGCCGGCGCCGAGGAGCGATATCGCGATGACCCCGCTGACGACGCCGAGACGCCGGACGCGCCGTGGTGCTGGACCTGGTCGCTGTTGCTCCATTCGGACCTCCTGGTGCGCAGGTCGCCCCTCGACCCGTGTGGTCATGTCACCACACGAACATGACAGGGTCCTGAGAACCGCTGCAAGGGTGGGTCGCACCCATCTGCGCAGGATGCGCCATCGGCCCTCGATCCGCGCACCGGACGGAAGGTCACCGATGGCAGGACGAACAGCGGGCATGAGAGCCACCTGACGATCGGCCGGGATCCTCAGGCCTTCCTCAGCGGTGACGCGTGTCATGTGGACATCAACAGGGGGGACCGGTCCCTCGCCTCAGTCGTCATAGGAGAACCCAGAGACATGGAACCCGCCAACCGACGAGACCACCGACGCGCCTTGCGTGTCGGGGCCGCAACGGCAGCGCTTGCCGCAACGATGCTCACCGGCGCGATCGCTTCGGCGCAGAGCCCGAGTACCGCACCGACCGGCACCACGACGACCCCGTCCGTCCCCGCCGTTCCGGGCAGCATGCAAGCCAATGGCGGCCCGAATGGTGGCCCCGGCGCTCGCGGCGGGTATGGCCAGGGCTTTGGCGGCCAGCAAGGTGGCCCGGGCTTCGGCGGCCAGTTGGGCGGGCCGGGTCGCGGTGACCAGGCAGGACTGGGTCGGGATGCGGTCACGGTCACCAGCAACGATGGCACCAGCCTCGGGCTCCAGACGGCCGACGGCTGGACCCGCACCATCGACACCCCCAACGTGGTGCTGACCAAGGACGGTGCCACCATCGTCCTCGGCGACATCGCGGTCGGGGACCGGGTGAGCATCGCCCAGACCCGCAATGCCGACGGCAGCTACACCGTCACGGGCATCGCGGTCCTGCCCGCCACGGTCGCCGGCACGGTGGCCACGGTCGGCACCGACAGCTTCAGCGTGACCCTGGCCGACGGCACGAGCCAGACGGTCAACGTGTCGCCGACCACGACCTGGATCGTCCAGGGGTCGACGACGCCGGGCATCGCGGCCCTCACCGCCGGTCGTCAGGTCGCGGCACAGGGCAGCCCCGCCGCTGACGGTTCCCTCGACGCGACCAAGGTCGTCGCGCGCTGACATCGCTGGTCGAAGGCGGTCTCCTCCAGCCGCCCATCGACCGTCCCGACCGCTGGGCGCGGTCACCCCCTCCGGGAGCCACGGATCCCCATCGGGTCCGTGGCTCCTGTGCGTCGGCTCCAGGTCCCGTGGGACCACATGAGCGCCCGGGCGGCTGCACGTCGATGGAGCGCTGCAACAGGTGCCCCGCCGAGGCGTGCCTGATGGCGATAGCGCCGTTCGCGACCGGCATCGGTCGCGCGCCACCCTCCCGGGAGTCTCCATGCACCAACCGCCCTCGCCCCGACGGGCCGGTCCGCCGGGACCTCCGCCCCGCGGACGGAAGCCTCGACGACGTCGCCGCACGCTCATGCCAGCCATCATCCTGCTCGTCGTGGCGGTCGGATCGAGTGCGGTCGCGACCGATGCGCTCGGGTTGCGCGACCGGGTGGATCGATCTCGTGGCGCGCGTAGACCTCATCCTCCATCCGCCCCTGGACCGGACGACAGCGCCGACGGTCCAGGTAACGCCGCCACCGGACGAGATCGCCGACGACGCCGATCCGAGCGTCGAACCACGACCGAGCGATGCGGTGGAGCTGACCCCCGAACGGATCCACCCCCGAACCGGATCCGACCCCCCGTCACGTCTCCGATGGCGGCACCGCCACGGACGAACCATCCACCACTGTCCCGACGCCGACGCCGCGACCCGCCCGCAAGCCGGTCCACCTGGCGCTCAAGGTGGCCGACCCGCACACGATGTTCGCGTCCCAGGTGGAGAACACCATGTGCGCCCCGGCCGGGCTCCAGATGGTGCTCGCGATGCACGGCCACGCCGGTACCTCGGCATCGTTCCAACGCAAGCTCGATGGGCGGCTCGACGAGTGGGAGGCCCGCTCCGATGCCAAGGCTGGTGGCTGGGGGCCCGCCGCCATGGTGGAGGCGCTCGCCGCCTACGGGGTCGAGGGGTACCAGGTGCGCGCCTACGGCAACCGCAACCAGGCGCTCCGAGACGCCGCGATCGCCATCACCCGGACCGGGGCGCCCGCGATCCTCATCGCATGGCGCGGTGCGCACACCTGGGTGATGACCGGGTACACCGCGGACGGTGACCCGACGGCGTTCGGGAACGCGCGCATCACCGGGGTCGACATCTTCGACCCCTGGTATCCCCGGGTGTCGAGCATCTGGGGACCGTCGGATCCGCCGGGCACGCTCCAGGACCTGTCGGAGATCAAGCGCAACTTCCTCCAGTGGCAGCGGCCCGAGGGTTCCTATCCAGACCGGGACGGCAAGTACCTCATCGTGGTGCCGACCATCCCGCTGCGGGACCAGCTGGGGACCGCGGCCCGCTAGGTCCGGAGGTGCGCGACCCGATGGCGGATCGCCACGAGCAGGACGACCACCTTCACGGCCATGCCTGCCCCGAAGGCGATGGGCACCGCCATCAGGCCCTCCGACGGCCGCAGCAGCTCCACGACAGCCACGATGGTCAGCAGCCCGGCCACCGACGCGAGCACTGGCAGCAGCGTCTCGTGGGTCGCGAAGATGGCCCGTGTCAGGACGTGGGTCAGTGCCTCGAGCGGTACCGAGATGGCGAGCACCGTCAGCAGCGCGGTCGTGCGCGCCACATCCTCGTCGTCGAACTGGCCGCCCCCGAGCATCAGCCGGATGGCGAGCCCCGCCACGAGCGCGAGCGCCACGCCCGCGAGGGTGCTCAGGACGCCGATGCTCAGCACGCTGTCCCGCACGAGGGCACCGAAGCGCGTCCGGTCCCCGGTCGCCGCCACCCGCGACAGGACCGGGAAGGCCGCCACGGAGAACGCGATGCCGATGAGGCTCACGGGTACGCTCTGGAAGTTGCGCGCGAAGCTGAGGGAGCTGACGCTGCCGACCGCCATCCCCGACGCGACCGAGGTGAAGAAGAGGAACGTGATCGCCTCGATGGGCTGGGCGACGACCCGCGGGATCGCGAGCCGGACGTACTCCCGGAACGCCGGCGCCCGCACCGCGAGCGTCGGCCGGTATCGGAAGTCGGTGCGCCGCACTCCGACCATCCGGATGCCCAGGTGCAGCAGCGATCCCACGAACGTGCCCACGGCGACGCCCTCGATGCCGATGCGCGGCCCCAGCACGAGCGCGCCCAGGACGATGCCCAGGTTGTAGAGCAGGGGGGCGAGGCCATAGGCGAGGAAGCGCTGACGGGCGACAAGCAGCTCACCCAGCGCGAACGAGACCGCGAATACCAGGGACGTGACGCACATCTGGCGGAAGAGGCTCGTGTAGAGGGCGACCTGCTGATCGTCGAAGCCAGGCGCGACGATCGCCGCGGTCGAGGGTGCGATGAGGAACAGGACGCCGACCGCCACGGTCATCACCACCCAGGCAGTGGTCAGGATCGTGCGCGCGAACGCCGTGGCGGCGGCGGGCTGGTCGCGTTCCGTGCGCAGCAGCACGGGCACGAATGCCGCGGACAGACCAGCGAACACCAGTACGTCGAGCACGAGCTCGGGCAGCACCAGCGCCGCGTTGTAGACGTCCAGGTCACTGCCGGCACCGAAGGTGCGCGCGAACACCCGGTCGCGCACCAGGCCCACGAGATAGCTCGCGAAGGTGAGCATCGCGAGCAGCACCGCGCCGGGCGGGAGGCGCTCCAGGAGTCGGTCGACGAGGGGATGCACCGACCGGCGTGCCCGGGCACGGGGTCGAGGAGGGGCGGTCTCGCTCATTCCCCGTCCACGACGCGCCAGCGCGGGCCCTGTTGCGGGCTCCTCGGGCGACTCGAGGCGACATCGGCAGATCGAGCGACCGCATCCACGACGCCCGATCACGCGAGCCCCGGTAGGCTACGGCGATGCTCTCCCCGACGCGGCTCCTGGAGCCCCTCCGTGAGTTCCTGCAGGAGGAGGCCGCTGGCGGCATCCTGCTCATGATCGCTGCGGCCGTGGCCCTGGTGATCGCGAACTCGCCGGCATGGGAGGCGTGGGACGCCTTCTGGCACTCCCAGCTGGGCGTCATCCTGGGCGACCACCACTGGTCGATGTCGCTGCTCCATTGGGTCAACGACGGCCTGATGGCCATCTTCTTCCTGGTCGTCGGCCTGGAGATCAAGCGCGAGTTGCGCATCGGGGAGCTGCGCGAGCCCCGGACGGCCTTACTGCCCATCGTGGCCGCGGTCGGCGGTGCCATCGTGCCCGCGCTCATCTACCTGGTGCTCAATGTGGGTGGCCCGGGCGCGTCCGGCTGGGGCGTGCCGATGGCCACGGACATCGCCTTCGCGCTCGGCGTCCTGGCCATCGTCGGGTCGCGGGTGCCCGGGCCGCTGAAGCTGTTCCTGACCACGCTCGCGATCGTCGACGACCTCCTGGCCGTGGCGGTCATCGCGTTGTTCTACACCAGCTCCATCGACCTGCTGGGTGTCACGGAGGCGGTCGTCTGCCTGGCCCTGCTGGTCGTCGCCAATCGCATGGGGGTGCGGTCGCTGGCGGTCTACGGGATCCTTGGCGTCGCTCTCTGGGTGGGGGTGCTGGTGTCCGGCGTCCACGCCACCATCGCGGGCGTGCTGCTCGCGTTCACGATCCCCACTGTCGTGGGCGCGATGCCCGCGGACGGCAGGCCGACGCGCTCACCGCTCATCGCCCTCGAGCACCTGCTCCATCCCTGGTCGGCGTTCCTCATCGTGCCCATCTTCGCGCTCGCCAACGCGGGGGTCCGGTTGACGGGCGGTTTCGAGGTGTTCAGCCAACCCGTGGCGCTGGGTATCGTCCTCGGGTTGGTGCTGGGCAAGCCCATCGGTATCGTCGGCTCGACGTGGTTGGTCGGTCGGATCACGGGCACCGGCCTCCCGCCGGGCACCACCCGGCCTCAGATGGTGGCGCTGGGGATCCTCGCCGGTATCGGCTTCACGATGTCGCTGTTCATCGCCGAGCTCGCCTCCTTCGATGGCGAGGGTCATCGCGACGCCAAGTTGGGCATCCTGGCAGCGTCGGTCATCGCCGGTGTCGGTGGCTGGATCGCCATGCGAATCGCGACGCGGGGGACTGCCGCAGCGGCCGTGGAGCGGTCTGCCAAGCCGCTCGACGGCTAGCTCACCGAGCCCTCCGAGGCGCGTGCCGCCGCGATCGCGGCCTGGATACCATCGGTCCACGGTTCCCCGTGACCCGGCAGCACGAGCCCAGCCTCCACACCCTCGAGCCGCGCTTGGGATGCGAGCGCCTGCGATCGATCAGCCGTGAATGGCGCGATCCGGGGCCCGTGTCGCCCGTCATCACGTTGCGGGTGGCGATGGCATCACCGATGAAGAGGGCGCCGAGCCCGGGCATGTGGAGTGCGGCACTTCCTGGTGAGTGGCCGGGGCAGGTGGATGACGCGCGGAGCGCCCGCCGCGTCAGGCTCGCGCCGTCCTGCCCTAGGTCTGTTCTCCCACGAGGTTGGTGACACGAGGAGCCCGTCACCAGCTAGGTTGAAGGCGCTGACCTACACAACCTTCCTGGGAGGGCTCCTCGGGTGCATTGTCATGGCAACGCCCGTCTGACACCGCGTGGTCGTGCGGAGGTCTTCGCGGCGGTCGAGACGGGCATGACCGTCACGGCCGCATGTGCCGCGTTCCGCATCAGCCGACGCTGCTACTACCGCTGGCTGCCCCGGTGGCGGCTCGACCGGGCCTCGGGCCTGGTCGACCACAGTTCCCGGCCGGGCCGGTCACCCCAGCGACTGTCGGCCCCGCAGGAGGCCCGGATCGCGGCGGTGCGGCGCTCGACCGGCTGGGGGCCGGACCGCATCGGCGCCCTGCTGGCCATCCCCGCCTCCACGGTCCATCGGGCCATCGGCCGCCTGGGTCTCGGTCGACCGGGACCGGAGCCCGTGGTCGTCCTGCGCTACGAGCACGCGCAGCCGGGCGGCCTCGTCCACCTCGACACCAAGAAGCTGGGTCGCATCGTGGGCGGCCCCGGACACCGGGCCACGGGCGACCGCCGGCATCACCGGCGGGGTGTCGGCTGGGAGGTACTCCACGTGGCCATCGACGACGCCACCCGCCTCGTGTACGCCGAGATCCTGCCCGACGAGAGGGCGGTCAGCGCAGCCCGCTTCCTCGTGCGCGCACTGCGCTGGTTCCGGGACCAGGGTGTCAGCGTCCGGCGGATCATCACGGACAATGGCTCGGCCTACCGCAGCCGCCGCTTCGGCACCGTCCTGCGCAGGCTCACCATCAAGCACACGCGGACCCGGCCCTACCGACCCCAGACCAATGGCAAGGTCGAACGCTGGATCAGGACGGTCCTGTCCGAGTGCCTCTACCTCGAGGTCTTCGCATCGTCCGCCGGTCGGGCGCTTGCGCTGGCCCGCTTCATCGGGTACTACAACGACCAGCGCCCACACCTGGGTATCGACGGGCAGACGCCCCGCCGCCGCCTCGAGCTCCGGCTCGCGGCATGACGGGTGTCACCAACCTCGCGGGGGACTACATCTAGGTCACGACCTCCTTGATGGGCGGGATGCGCAGCATCCCCTTGCGGGCACCGTAGAGCAGGTACGAGAGCATCGACCGGATGCGCACCTTGCCCCAGCCGGCGCTGTTCCTGGTCTCGCCCCGGGCCAGGGCCACATCCAGCCCATGGACCCGGACAGGCACGCCCCGGTCCGTGCGGATGCGCTCGACGAAGCCGATGTGATCGGTATGGCCGTGCGTCAGCACGACGGCACGAACGTCGTCGAGGCTCCGGCCCATCTGAGCCAGCTCCCCGGGCAGGTCGGCCCGATATCCGGGCGCACCGGCGTCGATGATGGTGACCGCGCCGGCTTCCTCCACCAGGTACACGTTGATGAGGCCCGTGCCGATGCGCCGGACGCCGGGTGCGATCTCCATGCTTGCGACCTCCAGGGCGCGTCCGACCGCGGGCTCAGGTGACCGGGCGGAACTCCACCTCGATGAAGTCGACGGTCGCGTCGGACAGGTTCGAGACGTTGTGCTCCACGCCGGCCGGCCGGAAGGTCGCGCTACCGGGCAGGAGCTCGACGGCGCGGTCGCCCGTGGCATCCCCGAAGGTCAGCGTCCCCGCCACCAGCGGCACCACGACGTAGGGCAGGGGATGCACGTGGTGACCGATGGTCGTATCGGGCTCGAGCGTCCAGCGGACCGTGCGTGTCTGCTCGTTGTCGAGGACCACCTGGGGGCTCACCAGCCGGGTCGCCATGGATGTCTCCTGGGTGCGTGTTCGGGATGTCTCCGGGAGCCTACGGTATCGTGCTCCGCGTCCGCCGTCCCGTCACAGGAGGTATCGCGTGCTCGTCGTCACCACGCCCTTCGTGCCCGGTCATCGCATCGTCGAGGTCCGGGGCCTCTGCTTCGGGCTGGTCGTCCGCAGCCGTGGCATCGGGCCGAACATCATGGCCGCGTTCCGGTCCCTGGGCGGGGGCGAGATCACGGAGTACACCAAGCTCCTGGAGGAGACCCGCAACCATGCGGTCGCCCGGCTGGTCGAGCATGCGAGCGCCCTGGGCGCCAATGCCATCGTCTCGATGCGCTTCGACAGCTCCGAGATGGGCTCGACCATGTCTGAGATCGTCGCCTATGGCACTGCCGCGATCGTGACACCCGACGCGTCGGTCGGTCCGGCGGCCGCCAGCAGCGCCGTGCCCGGCAGCGCGGTCCCCGGGAGCGCCGTGCCGGGGGCCCAGACCTCCTGGGGCTGAGCGACCCTGCGGTTCATCCTGGCGTACTCGCGTACCAAGCCCAAGGCCAAGGCACGGCCTCCGGCAGGAGATCGGGACCGTCGGCCCCGGCAAGCAGGGCCGCACGGCCCTTCCTGGGGGCGCAACATCACGGCGATATGAACGTCGGAGAGGTGTGCACACAGGATCCGGAGCTGGTTCGATCAGCCCGGACGACGGCTGCTGCGGTCCACCAGGGGCCGTTACCACGACCACGTTCCTCCGGATCCGACGATGAAGGCGGGTGACCGATCCATGCGCAACTCCATCTTGGCCATGTTCACGATCGGGGTCGCGCTGCTGCTGCCCGCGACCGTGCTCGCCCAGTCGCCATCGGCGTCGAAGACGCCTGCGCCGTCGGCCGCAGCCATCGTGGACGATGGCCCGGTGGTCAGCTGTCCGGTCCCAGGTGCGGTGGTCGCTGGGCCAGACGTCTCGCCCGATCCGTCAGCAGGCCCGGAAGCATCCGTGTCCCCTGCGTCGTGGGCAGGGGCGTGGACGCCGATGCCCGCCGCACCACTCTCGGCACGCTCGGGTGCGGCGACCGATATCGCGGCCCAGGAAGGCAAGCTGTACGTGTGGGGCGGACGCGGCGCCGACGGGGCCCTGCTCAACGATGGAACGGTGTTCCTCGTCAAGGAGCAACGCTGGGAGATGCTGCCGGCGACCGATCTCGTGCCACGGGAGGGCTTCGGCTTCGACGCCGATGGTCGGGGCATCACGATCTGGGGCGGCGTCGACGCTGCGGGCAAGCCGCTGGACGACGGTGCCCGCCTCGTGCTGGCGAACGACGACACGACGATGAGCTGGCAGGCCCTCCCACCGGCACCGCTGACCCCGGGTCCCGCTTCCCTGAGCGGCGACATCAACATCACCTATGCGGTCACGCCCGGAGCCACCGCAGGTGACCCACCGCGCTTCGCGGTGCTCGACGATGACAGCGGGTCCCTCGCCTGGGACGACCCGTCCTCACCGGACCTGCGGACCCACGGCAAGATGCCCGCCCCGCGCGTCCCAGCGGGTGTCGCCTACGAGATCGCCGCGCCGGACCAGCAGGACGGCGTGGTGCTCATCAGCTACCAGGCGGATGGGACCGCGATCGCGAGCTGGTTCACCAAGCCCTGGCCCGGCTCCTGGGGCAGGCCCGTGACGATCCCGCTGCCGGCCACCGCCGGCTGCCCCGCCATCTCGCTCGCCCAGCTCGGCTGGGTGCGGGCCGACCCCGATGGCAGCGTCGTCGCATACCTCACCAAGGCATCGGGTCCGGGTGCCTACAAGCCGACCGCGGCAGCGCCGGCCGGGACCACCACCGGGGGCATGCTCGCCTGGTCGCCGAGCCGGCTCATCGTGGCCGATGCCCTGCTCGCCTATGACACGGTGGCCAAGCGGTGGACCGCGCTGCCGGCCCTGCCGGACGGGCCGCGGACGGGCGTCTCGGCCGCCTGGAGCGGCGGCAAGCTGTACCTCTGGGGCGGCACCGCTGCTGACGGCCAGCCGTCCGACACCGGCTGGATGTTCACCCCCGCGACGCCGCCCCGCATCTACCCGCTCGCGGGCATCCCGCCCGGTGACTGCGGCGGCGAGGGCGATCCCTCGACGGCCGTGTTCCGGGCGAAGGAGAGCGACCCGGAGAAGGTGTGGCTGAAGCTCGGCGGGCAGAGGCTCACGACCATCTGGCCGGAGGGCTACACCGTCCGCTTCGGTGGCAAGCAGGCGCAGATCCTGGCGCCCGGTGGCACGGTCGTGGCGCGCGAGGGTCAGCGTCTCTCGGCGACGAAGCTCCGCGGCTGCATGGGCGGGAAGCGCATCTTCCTGCGGTGACGAGAGCGCGGCTGGCGCTCATCGCTGATCCACGCGAACCTCGTCCGGAACGTGCGGTCGATGGCCCCGACGGCGGAGCACCAGGAAGGTGCCCAGCGCGAGCCACGCGAAGGCAGCGATGACGACCGCCATCGGCAGCGCAGACGCCGTACCGCCGATGCTCACGAGCGGGGCGGCGATGGCACCCATCAGGAACTGGCAGGCGCCGAGCAGCGCCGAAGCGCTGCCGGCCTGGTGCGGCTGATCCGCAAGCGCCAGCGCGGCCGCGTTCGGGGCGACGAAGCCGTAGCTCGACACGACCATGAAGAAGCCCACGAGGATGCCCGCCAGGCCCAGGCCAGCGGCCGCCACACCCACGAGCAAGACGCCGCCGACCGCGGCGATGACCAGGCCACCGGTGAGGATGCGGACCGGCGCCACCCGGCCGACCAGAAGACCGCTGATCTGGCTGGCCACCACGATCCCCAGGGCGTTGATGGCGAAGAAGATGCTGAACGCCTGCGGCGACTGACCAAAGAGGTCCTCGACGATGAAGGGTGACGCGGAGATATACGCGAACATGGCCGCGAACGCCAGGGCAGACGCGAGGACGTAGCTCATGAATCCGAGGTCGGACAGCAGCCCCCGATAGCTGCGCATGACATCGGCGAACCGCCCGCTCCGACGGCGCTCCGGTGGTAGCGATTCACGCAGTCGGAACGCCGCGAACAGGAACAGGATCGCGCCGATCGCTGCCAGGACCAGGAACACGCCCTGCCAGGTCGTGATGAGCAGCAGCTGGCCGCCGATGACAGGCGCCAGGATGGGTGCCAAACCGTTGACGAGCATCGTGAGCGCGAAGAAGCGGGCCGCCGCCGATCCCTGATAGTGGTCACGCACGACCGCGCGCGAGATGACGATCCCCGCAGCACCACCCAGCCCCTGGAGCAGCCGGAGGACCACGAACAGCCAGATCGAGGGCGCGACCGCGCACAGCAGCGAGGCGACGGCGTAGAGCGCCAGGCCGGCCAGCAGCGGCCGGCGTCGACCGAAGGTGTCGCTCAGGGGTCCCGCGATGAGCTGGCCGAGGGCCAGGCCAAGGAGGCATGCTGTCAGGGTCAGCTGGACCTCGGCCGGGGTGGCGCCCAGGTCGTCGGCGATCGCCGGCAGCCCCGGCAGGTACATGTCGATGGACAGCGGCGCGAACGCCGACAGGGCACCGATGAGCAGCACCAGCTCGGCGCGCGGACCGTGCCGGGTCGTCGAAGTCGCGGACATCGCTCCCTTTGTGGATGTCTGGCGGTCTGGGCTCCGGCAGGGATGCAGGGGAGCCGGCCCCATACTGGCAGCATGACGCAGGAAGACGGCGTGCCAGACGCCCACGATACCGACGAACCCCACCGACCGACGACGTCGGTCGCATCGACCACCACGCTCCCGACCGATGACACCTTCGAAGGCCTGGGCCTGGGTGCGCAGCTCATCGTGACGCTCACCGAGCTCGGCTACGAGGAGCCGACACCCATCCAGCGGGCCGCCATCCCCCACCTGCTGGCGGGTCGCGATGTGCTCGCAGAGGCCCCCACAGGGACCGGCAAGACGGCCGCGTTCGCGCTGCCCACCATCCAACGGCTGGCGGACGAGCGCGACCGGATCATCGCGGGAGAATCCGCGCCGCTCCCGGACCGATGGCCAGGTCGCGATGCTGGTGCTGGTGCCCACCCGCGAGCTCGCGATGCAGGTCTCGGAGGCGCTCCATCGATACGGCGCGCGGCTTGGCATCCGTGCCCTGCCGGTATATGGCGGCCAGGCCATCGGGCTCCAGCTGCGGGCGCTCCGCTCGGGCGTCGATGTCGTCGTGGCCACCCCTGGTCGCGCGGTCGACCATCTCAAGCGCGGCAGCCTCCGACTGGACGCGGTGCGGGTCGTCGTGCTCGACGAGGCGGACGAGATGCTCGACATGGGATTCGCGGAGGACCTCGACCTGGTCCTGGCCGCGACTCCGACCGAACGCCAGACCGCCCTCTTCTCGGCCACGCTGTCGCCGGTCATCGCGCGGGTGGCCAAGCGCCACCTCCAGGAACCGGTCCGGGTCTCGGTCAAGGCCGGCGGCAAGGCCGACCCCTCGTCGGGCACCATCCGCCAGGTCGCCTATGTCGTTCGCCGACAGGACAAGCTGGCGGCGCTGAGCCGGATCCTCGACCTCGAGGACCCGACCTCGGCGCTCGTCTTCGCGCGTACCCGGGGCGAGGTGGACGAGCTCGCCGAACGCCTGAGCGGTCGAGGTCACGACTCCGCCGCGCTCCATGGCGGGCTGTCCCAGGAGCAGCGTGACCGGATCATGGCCCGCTTCCGGGAGGGAGCCCTGGACGTGCTGGTGGCCACGGATGTCGCCGCTCGCGGGCTGGACATCGAGCACGTCTCGCACGTCGTCAACTACGACGTGCCCACGGACCCCGATTCGTATGTCCATCGCATCGGGCGGACCGGTCGGGCCGGTCGCGATGGCGTCGCGATCACCATCGTCGAGCCGCGCGAGCATCGGCTGCTCCGGAACATCGAGAAGGTGGTCGGGACGCGCCTGAACATGGGTGAGATCCCGAGCGTCGCCGACCTGCGGGCACATCGCCTCGACCTGCTTCGCGCGACGATCCGGGGCCAGATCGACGACAAGGACAACGAGCGCTATCGGGCGGTCATCGAGCCCTTGTCCGACGAGTTCGACCTGATGGACATCGCGCTCGCCGCGGTGAGCATCGCGGACGCTGGTCGCGGGGATGAGGATGAACGCGATATCGCTCCCGCGTCCCTGTTCGACGACAAGCCGGCGAAGGGTCGACCGACCCCTGCGCGCCCTGGCTTCGCGCCTCGCGGCGCCGGCCCCGGGCAGCGACCGCCCGACGCTGGCCGCTCACCAGGCCGGTCGGCGGGACGACCCGGTCCCGGGGGCCCGGGGTCGGGTGGCTGGGCGCGACTGTGGATCGGTGGCGGCCGACGTGCCGGTCTCCGACCGGGCGACATCGTGGGCGCCATCACCCATGAGGCGGGCGTCACCGGCGGCGATGTGGGCGCCATCCAGATCGCCGACTCGTTCGCGCTGGTGGACGTCCGACAGGAGGTCGCCGAACGGGTGCTCAACGCGCTCGCCGCGGCCACCATCCGGGGCAAGGTCATCCCGGTCCGCCGCGACTGGTAGCGCGGGGGCGCGCGCGTGCGGGGGCGCGCGGGTGCGTGGGCGCGCCGACCATGGCGGGCCCGGGCCGCAGGTGAGCGAGTCGGCCGCACGCACGCGCCGACCATCGCGGGCCCGGGCCGCAGGTGAGCGAGTCGGCCGCATGACCGGTGATCGACCGCTGGGCGGGCGTTCCGGCCAGCGGACGCCCTTGGGGTCACCCTCGACGGGACTCGGAATGTCGGTCCATGGTCGTTTCGCCCGCTGGGTGGACGTATCAACGAACGAGATAGGTCCGAGGGACGCTGGGTGTTCGGATCGCCCCCTGGGCGATCACTCGGGCCGGGCAGGCCACGCTCAGGCCGGATGATGGTCGTATCACACTCCATCTATCGATCCAGTCGACCTATCGATCCAGTCGACGTTGGTGTCGTCCCCGATCCGTGCCTCACCCTGACCGGCCGCTGGGGGCTTCCATCGAGTAGAACATCTGTTCTATACTGAGCCCATGGTCGGGCCACTGACGGACGTCACGGACACCTTGTCGACCCTCCGGGAACGGTGGGGGTCCGGCATCGTGCGCCAGGGGTTCGGCGTGGTGCCCGGGATCGCCACCGGCCACGCCACGGTCCCGGGCCGCGCCGACAGGGATGCCGCCGTGAGCATGGGTGCGCTGGCACTGGCGCCGCTGCACAGCGATGGGCCACGCTCGAACGGCGCGATCGGGGTGCCCGATGCGGACCGGGACGCCACGCATACCTCCACCGGCTTCCGGGCGCTTGACGGGCTCATCGGCGGATTGCCCAGGCAGGGGACCATCGCCTTCGTGGGCGGCCCCTCGAGTGGCGCGACCACGCTCACGTTGCGTGCCGTGGCAGAGGCACAGACCACGGGCGCCATCGCGGCATGGCTGGACCTGCCGGGACGCTTCGACCCCCTGGAGGCCGCCGAGCGTGGCGTCGACCTGCGCTGGCTGGTGGTGGTCCGGCCCACGCAGCCCACCGACGGGTTGCGCATCGTGGGGGCGATGCTGGCCAGCCGGTCCATCGACCTGCTGGTCCTGGACCTGCCGCCGCGGATGCCCGCCAGCCAGGCGAGCCTGGTGCGCCAGCTCGCTGCGCAGGCGCGCCGGGTGGCTGGACGGGTGCTGGCCATCGGCTCCGGCAGCCTGACGCCCGGGATCCGGGACGCGCTCGCGGAGTCGAGCCAGCTGCGTCTGGCCCTGGCTCACCGGGATTGGCTGCGGGCGGGTCGGGAGGTCGTCGGGCAACGCGTGACCGTCACGGTCGAGAAGGATCGTGCCGGGTCCCCCGGTCGTGCCACGGAGATCGAGATCCGATACCTGCCGGATGGCGATCGCGCCGGAGCCATAGGACGTCTCCTTGATGCAGGGCATGAGACCGGTCCGCCGGCTCGACGGCTCCCGATGCCCCTGCGGCATCGGGAGCCCATCCCGCTGGCCGGGTCCACCAGCCTGTCGCCACCGCCCTCCCAACCCGTATCGAGCCTGATCATCGACCGACCCTCCGATGCGCTACCTCCATCTCCATTGGAACCATCTGCCACTCCGGCTCGAAGCCCGGTCGCCGTCGCTGCCATCCGGGCCGGTCGTGCTGGGCGGCCAACCGTGGGAGCCCGCATGCGTCCTTGACGCGAGTCCCGCGGCACTCCGGATGGGGGTCGTGCGTGGTCAGCCACTCGGTTCGGCGCACGCGCTGGCACCGGAAGCGGCCTTCCTCGATGCCCATCCGGACCGGTATCAGGAGGCGCTGGAGGCTGCCCTGGAAGCACTGCTCGCGGTCACGCCCGCCATCGAGGGGCCCGTGGAACCGACCGACGCCGCGTTCGGGCGGATCCTGCTGGGCATCGAGGGGTTGGAGCGGCTGTGGGGTGACGAGGCTGCCATCACCCGCCGGGCCATGGCCACGGTCGGGGCGATCCTGCCCGGGATCCCCCGGGCTGGTGTCGGCAACACCCGCTTCGGCTCATCGGTGGCAGCGTCCATGGAAGCGAGCATCCCCATCGGCGATGCGCGGGTCGAAGCAGCATGGCTGGCGTCACAGGCCATCCGGTACCTGCCCGCGGACGCGGATACCCATGCCCGGTTCCGACGCTTCGGGCTGTCTCGCATCGGCGACCTGGCCGCGCTGCCGCGCTCCGCGGTCGTGGCCCGGTTCGGGTCCCATGGCGGCACGCTCCACGACCTGGCCCTGGGGCTCGATGCCCGGCCGTTGCGCCCCCGACGACCTGTGGAGCGGCTGCAGGCAGAGCTGGAGCTGGAGTCGGCCATCGAGGGGACGGAGCCGCTCCGCTTCATCCTTCATAGCCTCTGCTCGGGACTGTGCGCTCAGCTCGTGGCACGTGGCGCCGCCATCACGGCAGCGACACTGACGCTGACCATCGAGGACGCCGCCGAGCCGCTCCCTGCCATCACCCAGCACCTGCCGGAGCCCGTCGCGCGACCCGAGCCCATCTCGCGGCTACTGTTGGCCCGACTGGAACAGCTGACGCTCAGCGGACCCATCGCGCACGTGGCGCTGGAGCTCGACGGTCGTGCGCCGGGCGCGGGACAGCAGCTCACCCTGTTCGAGCCACAGGGCGCCCGGGCCCACCAGTTCGCGTGGGAGCTGGCGGCGCTGGCCATCCGATTCCCTGGCCAGCTCTGGCGGACATCGGTGGGCGACCCAGAGGCGCCCCGACACGATGAGCGGGTCCGGTGGGAGCCGGTGTCGCCGTGAGCCCCCGGTATCACCGGCTACCGGTCATCGATGTCGTGCCCGATGACCGCGGCTGGCCTTCCCGGATGCACTGGCGGGGCCGTGACCTGGACGTGGAGGTATGCGGTCAGTGGCGCATCGACGAACCCTGGGGCCGGCCCATCCGGCGCGACTACTTCCAGCTCCGGACGCTCGACCCGGCGCTGCTGGTGCTCGTGTTCCACGACCGGCTCGCGGACTCGTGGCACCTGGAGCGGCTGTATGACTGACGGACGGGCAGGGGAGCCGCCATCAGGGCCACGGATCGGCCCGCGATCCGGGACCGTGCCAGCGACGCTCGAGCCGCGACCCTGGGCAGACCTCCACAGCCACTCCCATTTCTCGTTCCTCGACGGCGCCTCGTCCGTGGATGCGATGGTCGACCGGGCGGTGGAGCTCGGCTTGGGAGCGCTCGCGCTCACCGACCACCAGGGTCTCTATGGCGCAGTCCGGTTCTCCGCCGCAGCGGAGGCGGTCGGTCTGCGACCCATCCTGGGCGTGGAGATCGAGCTGCTCGACAGCGCCGTCCCCGACCCCCACGGACTGGTCGTGCCGGGTCGTCGCGCGCGTCGACGGGCCCGCCGACCAGCGCCGGAAGTCGCCGCGCAGCCGATGGCATCCCGCGATGGCATCCCCGTGCCCATCCAGGTCGACCGGGATCGGCCGCCAGGACATCGCGAACCCCGACGCGAGGACCTGCGTGGCGTTCGGGATCGGGAACGTGGTCCGCACCTGGTGCTGCTGTGTCGTGACCTGAGTGGCTGGGCGAGCCTCTGCCGCCTGGTGAGCGCGGCACATCTCGAGGGCACCAAGGGTGTGCCGCGCTTCACACATCAGCTGCTGGCGCGGAACACCGAGGGTCTGGCGCTGCTCACCGGCTGTCGGCACGGCGAGGTCGCGCGACGGCTCCTGGCCGGCGATGGGGCAGGCGCGCGTGCGGCGATGCGCTGGTACGCGGAGCATGTCCCGGATATCCCCGGGCTCGGCAGCGGCGTCTTCGCGGAGCTCCAGCACCACCTGGGCCCGGACGACGATCTCCAGGTCGCGGAGACCGCTGCGGCGGCCATGGAGCTAGGGCTCCCGACCATCGTCACGGGCGACGCCCACTACGCGCTCTCTGAGGACCGGGAGCTCCAGGACGTGCTGGTCGCCATCCGGCACGGTCGGACCGTGGAGCAGGCCGCCCATCTGCGACGGCACAACGGCGAGTACCAGCTGGCCTCGCGCTCGGAGCTGGAGGCGCGCCCGCCTGGGACCACCGCTGATGCCGCCACGCGACGAGCATGGCGGCAGGGGCTGGGCACGGCCATCGAGCTCGCGGCTCGCTGCCATTCGCCACTGCGCGAGGAGCGCCGCCACTTCCCGGCCATCCCGCTGCCCGAGGGCCGGACCACGGACGAGCAGCTGGCCGAGCTGTGCTGGTCGGGGGTCCGCTCCCGCTATGCCATGGACGACCCGGTCGTCAGCGCGGAGGTGGGCAAGCGGCTTGCCCACGAGCTGGACGTCATCGGCCGGACCCATCTCGCGGGCTTCTTCCTGGTGTGCGAGGACCTCGTGCGTTTCGCGCGGGAGCGGGGCATCCCGGCGCAGGGCCGTGGGAGTGCGGGTGATTCGATCGTGGCCTATGCCCTGGGCATCACCCGGGTCGACCCCATCCGCCACGACCTGTTGTTCGAGCGCTTCATCAACGAGGGTAGGGTCGCGTACCCGGACATCGATATCGACTTCGCCTCGTCCCGCCGCGAGGAGGTCATCCAGTACGTCTACCAGACCTACGGTGTCGAGCACACGGGGATGGTCGCCAACCTGGTCACGTACCGGGCACGCTCGGCGGTGCGTGAGGTGGGCACCGCGCTGGGGTTCCCGGCACCGCTCGTGGACCGGGTCGCCAAGGCGCTCGAGACCTATGACTCGGTCATGGTCCGACGCGACCTGGAAGCGGACGGTGGTTTCGCGGAGCTGTTCCGCCAACCGGGTGGTGCCTCGGTCGGACCGGCCGCCGGCGCGGCCCTCGCCGAGCGGCGTGGCTTCGTCGATGGCATGGGACGACTCGATCATCGCCGGACGCGGCCGATGAACAGCCCCACCCCGCGATCGTCGGCGCGGACGGGCCGCTCGGACGACGAGGGCGGACCGGGCGACACGCCCGTGAGCGAGGCATGGATCCGGCGCGAGTCCACTCCGGGCCGTGCGGACCGACCGATGTCGCCGCTGCATCCGGTGGACACCGAGAGCGGCATGCTGCTGGACGCACCCCGATCGATCGACGGGTCACGCACGGGGATGACGGCCGCCGACTACGGTCGGATGGAGGCCCAGGTCGACCGGCTCGGCAGACCCGATGCCCACCGGACCCCCGAACCGGAGCCACCGCCGATGCCCCGAGGCGGCAGCATCGCGGATCTGTCGCCGTGGGAGCGCTGGCTGGAGTTGTGCGCTCGGCTCGATGGCTTCCCGCGGCATCTCTCGATCCATGTCGGCGGGATGCTCGTGACTCGCGAGCCGCTGGTCTCCATCGCGCCCCTGGAGCGGGCCACGATGCCGGGTCGGGTCGTCATCCAGTGGGACAAGCGAGACGTGGAATCACTGGGTCTCGTGAAGCTCGACCTGCTGGGGCTCCGGATGCTGTCCTCCATCGACGAGGCCGTCCGGCTGGTGCTCGCGGATTGCGGTGTCCGGCTCGACCTCGATGCGCTGCCCGAGGACCTGCAGGAGGTCTACCGGATGATCGTCGCCGCCGATACCGTGGGCGTCTTCCAGGTCGAGTCACGGGCACAGATGCAGGCGCTGCCAAAGGCCCGTCCGGACAAGCTCGACGACCTCATCGTCCAGGTGGCCATCATCCGGCCGGGGCCCATCCAGGGCAACGCGGTCCACCCGTATCTGCGGCGGCGACAGGGCATCGAGCCGGTCAGCTACCTGCATCCCAGTCTCGCGCCCATCCTGCGCGAGACCCTGGGGGTGATCCTCTATCAGGAGCAGGTGATGCGGATCGCCATCGACGTGGCGGGCTTCAGTGCCGCGGATTCGGACGGCTTCCGGCGAGCCATGGGCACGTGGCGCTCCTCGAAGGAGATGGAGAAGCTCCATGCCCGGTTCGTGGACGGCTGCGTCACCAAGAGCGGGTTGACGATCGAGCAGGCGGAGGAGCTGTATCGCCAGGCCGCCGCGTTCGCCTCCTTCGGGTTCAACAAGAGCCACGCCGCCGCCTTCGCCCGCACCGCGTACGAATCGGCGTTCCTGAAGCTGTACTACCCGGCCCAGTTCGTGACCGGGCTCATCAACGCCCAGCCGATGGGCTTCTATCCCATCGAGGTGCTCGTCAACGATGCCCGTCGACACGGCTGCGCGGTGCTCCCCGTGGATATCAACCGCAGTCGCTGGCGGACGACGACGGAGTGGCTCGGCATGCCCGGCGAGCCACTCCCCGATGGCGCGGGCATCGCTCGTCGACCCGTCGCGGTCCGATCGCCGTCATGCGTGGTGCCCGGTGCGCAGCGACCGCCCGATGCGGTCCCCGAGGCCGATGCGTACGGCATCCGGCTGGGGCTCGGCCTGGTCAAGGGCATCGGTGAGGAGGCGGCGGAGCGACTGGATACCGAGCTCGACCGGGGGCCCTACCGGTCGCTGGAGGATGTCGTGGCCCGGACCGGGCTGTCGGAGGAGGTCATCGAGCGGCTCATCCGGGCGGGCGCGCTCGATTCCCTCGACCGACCGCGCCGTGAGCTGCTGTGGCAGCTGCGGGAGGTGGCAGGGTCGGCACGCCCGGGCATCGGCGGCCGCGCGGCACGCGAGCCGGTCGCGGGTCGACCGCTCGGTCTGCGGCTGCCTGCGACCGCGGCACCCGACCTGCCGCCACCCTCGGAGCTGGAGCGGCTGGGGGACAGCTACGCGATCCTGTCGCTCGATGCCCGCCACCAGGTGACGGAGCTGTTCCGGCCCGCGCTCGACCGCCTGGGAGCTGTGACCAACGCGGCGCTCTCGGAGCATCGGCCGGGTCGGATCCGGATCGGTGGTCTCGTCGTCACCCGCCAGCATCCGATGACCGCACGGGGCACGGTGTTCCTGGCGCTCGAGGACGAGACCGGTATGGCCAACGTCACGCTCTGGCCATCGGTCTGGGCGGAGCTCCGGAGCGTGGTCCGACGCCACGCACTGCTGCTCATCGATGGCGAGCTGCAACGGGAGGGCGCCGTGGTCAACGTGGTGGCGCGCGCCGTACGACCTCTCGCCGAGGCATCCGCCACGGTTGGCGGTCCGCTCCAGCCGACCGGCGTCCGCCAGCTGGGCTATGCCGGCATGCGCCGGGTGGGATGAAGCTCATGTCGCGTCTCACAAAGGCCAGGACCTACGCCATGACATCGGGGACCAGATGCGGGCACGCATCCAGGGTCAAGTCGCCGCCGGCGCCGCGCGGATCGCCAGCCGGATCTGGCGCCGGGGCGCCGCCCGCCCGCCTGACCTTCGCGACCACGATCCGCGATAGGCCGATCGCGGGCGCCTCGATGAGGCGGTAGGAAAGGACACCGATGGCCGCGGTCACGATGAACGTGATGGCGAACGCGCCAGGCCCTGTCAGGCCCGCCCGCCCGGTCGCCTGGAGGATGGCCACGTGCCAGAGGTAGAACGGATAGGACACCACCACACCGAACGTGGCCGCCTGGCGCACGAGCGTCCGCTCGGGGGTCGTTCGGGGCCGCAGCAGCCAAGGGATGAGCAGAGCCACACCGGTGACCAGCGCCATCTCGGTCACCGCGCTCTCGCGCCCGAACCATCCGATGACGATGAGGATGCCGGCGGTCCCGATCCAACGGGGTGCGCAGAGCCGGTCGATCGATGCCGGCCAAGCCACCATGGACAACGCCAGGAGCATGCCCGGCACGAATGCCCATATCATCGCCGGGAAGCTGAGCGACAGCATCTGGGCCTGCCGTTCGTCATCACCGCCCGCCCATAGGATGTGAGCCGCGAGGGATGCCAGAGCGACGCAGCCGAGCACGACGGCCCCTCGATACCCCACGGCCAGATGGCTGTAGGCGATGGCGAACAGCGGCAGCGCCAGATAGAACGTCATCTCGAGCACCAGCGTCCAGGACACCGGCAGGAAGACCCGGAACAGCGCCGGATCGTAGTTCTGGATGAGCAGCAGGTGTTCTACCGGATGATCGATGAAGGTCCGGTCGCCCGACAGAATGGAGACCCCGACGAGGGCCACGACATAGGCGGGCATGATGCGCATGACGCGCTTGATCACGTGTGCGGCTGGATCCACGTGGCCCGCAGCGAACGGACGGAACACGAGGAAGCCGGACAGCACGAAGAAGACGAGGACGGCTCGGTAGCCATCGAAGAAGGCTGCCGATGCCGGCGCCATGTCCCAGGTCCCCGCTGCGACGACGTGATGGCCCAGGACCATCACCGCTGCGATCGCCCGCAGCGCATCGAGACGGGCATATCGCGAACCGGCTCCCACACCCTCCACGCACACCTCCGTCGATCAGAGAGGTCATTGTCGTGGGGGGTCCGAGCCAGCTGTCACGGTACGAAGGACTGTGTGTCCATCGGTGGGATAAGGACCTTAGGGCAATGAACGGGTCATGCCCCCGTCGACTGGCACGATCGCCCCAGTGACGAAGCTCGCCGCAGGGGAGAGCAGGAACGCCGCCACCCGGCCCAGCTCATCGGGTTCGCCGTAGCGGCCCATCGGGATGCGCGCGATGACGCCCGCGGTCACCGACTCCACGGAAGCACCGGAGGCGGCCGCCATCGCGTTGTCGATCTGGGCGATGCGCGCGGTCTGGATACGGCCCGGAGCGATGCCGTTGATACGGATGGGCGCGATCTCGGGCACGAGCGACTTCAGCAGCCCCGCCAGCCCGGGCCGGATGAGGTTCGAGGTCGTGAGCGCCGGGATCGGCTCCCGCACCGACGACGAGAGGATGATGACGATGGCCGGCAGGCGGCTCTGCCGCAGGTGGGGGAGCGCTGCCCGGATGATGCGCACCGCACTCCACAGGGTGCCATCGAGCGCCCTCTGCCAGGCCGCGTCGTCGAGGTCCTCGAAGCGTCCCGGCGGCGGTCCGCCGCTGTTGACGACGAGCAGGTCCAGACCACCAAGCGCCTCGACCGCGGCCGCCACGGCCGTCGCCGGCCCATCGGGCGCGGACAGGTCCGCGGGTGCCGCTACGGCGCCCAGCCGCGCCACAGCGGCATCCAGCCGCTCCGACGGGCGCGAGGTCAGCGCTACGCGTGCCCCCTCGCCCACGAGCGCCACGGCGATCGCGCCACCCAGCCCGCCCGAACCGCCACCTACGAGCGCTCGGGCGCCCGCCAATCCCAGGTCCATCGAGTCTCCCTCATCCACGCCGGCGCGCTACGATCGGTATCACGGAGGGTCGGCCACCCGTGCCCGACCGGTCGTCCTGAGTCATGGTGCCATGGCCGCACCGGAAGGAGAGCGATGCGTCGAGTCTTCCTGTGGCTGGCAGGGAATGCATGGCTCCGTGAGCGCTTGCCGCGGATGCCGTTCGCCCAGCGCGCCGTCCGCCGCTTCATGCCCGGGGAGCGGCTCGAGGATGCCCTCGCGGCGGCCGTCACGTTCCAGCAGCAGGGCATCGGGGTGCTGCTCACGCGACTGGGCGAGAACCTGACGCGTATCGAGGACTCGGATGCGGTGGCCGCCGAGTACGAGCGGCTCATGGACGAGACCGCGGCACGCGGCCTCGATGGCGAGGTCTCCGTGAAGCTGACGCAGCTCGGCTTCGATCTCGAACCGGAGCGTACCTTCGAGCACGTTTCGGCGCTGGCGAGCCGGGCCGCCACCCATGACCAGACGCTCTGGATCGACATGGAGTCGAGCCCCTACGCGGAGTCGACCATCGCACTGTATGAGCGACTCAAGGCGACCCACCCGAATACGGGCATCTGCCTCCAGGCATACCTCCGCCGGACCGCCGGCGATATCCAGCGCCTGCTGCCACTGTCGCCGGCCATCCGGCTCGTCAAAGGCGCCTATGCGGAGCCACCTGACGTGGCCTGGCAGAGCAAGCGCGAGGTCGATGCGAGCTACGCCGGCCTCGTCGTCTCGATGCTCCAGGCCCGCAAGTCGGGTACGGAGCTGCGCATCGGCCTCGGCACCCATGACGTGGCCCTCATCGAGCAGCTCGACGGCCATGCCCGCGCCATCGGGCTGCCACGGACATCGTTCGAGGTCGAGATGCTGTACGGCATCCGGGTCGACCAACAGCAACGACTCGCGCGGGAGGGGTACCTCGTGCGTGACCTCGTGGCCTATGGCGAGGCGTGGTATCCGTGGTATCTCCGGCGGCTCGCCGAGCGGCCCGCGAACGTGTTGTTCGTGATGCGCCAGATGCTGCCATGGTGACGGACATGGATGCGGACCGCCGCGTCCGCTGACCGGAGCCACGCGCGGCGATAGCCGCTCCCAGTGCACCGAGAACGTACGTCGCGAGACAGGCGAGGGCTGGCGCGCGGCGGGGCCTTCGGCTCCGGGGTTGCGCTGTCTGTGCTCCACCGATCCACTGCGTGTCGGCGTGTCTCGACGATGGGACATTCGGCTCTTGCGGTGCCCGCGGGCGGCAGACCACGATGACGGTCGCAGGCAGCGGCTTCCGCCCGCCACGAGGTGAGCCTGGTGGGTCAGCTCCCCGATGTAGAACCTCCGACAGGACACCCTGCCCCGACCGGGCGGCTTGGCCGGGATGGAACGTGGAGTGCGGCTGATCGTCGCCTCGAACGGTCCAGTCGGGTGATGCTGAAGCTCGGTGCCACACTGGCCGGTGCATCGCTCGGCATGGCGAGCCGCATGCGGGCGACCGACCGTCCGGCGCCGCGGTGAGGGACATCGGTGCTCCGCCGGCGCTCTCGCCCTTCACCCGTCTTGGCCTGGTACGGATCAACCTCTACTGGCTGGCGCTCAGCGGACTGTGGGCGGCCATAGCGATCCAACTCGCGCCGGTCATCGGCACGCATCTCATCTGCCCGGCCGGCACCGACGGCGCTGCGTGCGCCCTCTTGCCACTCGGACAGCTCACGCCCCTCGTGGGCGACATCCGGCTTCGTCCGGAGGTCGCCCTCGGGTTCATGGGCCTCGTGGGAGCAGTGGTCGCCTTCGTGGTCCAGCCCATCGCGGCGGCGCTCAGCGACTCGACGCGCACCAGGTTCGGTCGGCGGCGGCCCTGGATCCTCGTCGGCACCAGCCTGGACGTGCTGTTCCTGCTCGCCCTCTCCATGTCACAGACATTCCTGGCATTCGCGATCCTGGGCTGGCTACTCCAGTCCTCGAGCAACCTGGCCCAGGGGCCATACCAGGGCTACGTGCCGGACATGGTCCCCGAGCACCAGGTGGGCATCGCATCGGGCCTGGTGGCCATGATGCAGACGGTGGGTGATCTCGTGGGTGCCGCGATCGGCGGCCTGGCCGTCTGGCTAGGGGACCCACGGCTGGGCTTCATGGCGCTCGCGGTCCTGCTCGTTGCCACGATGCTACCCAGCGTGCTCCGCGTGAACGACCACCCGATCGTCATGCCGCCACGAACGGGTTCCCGGCTCGCTGGCATCCGGGCAGCCCTGGGGGAGGCGTGGGCCTACCGAAGCTTCGTCTGGCTGCTGGTCAGCCGCCTGTTCATCCTCATGGGCACCGCGACCCTCGTGGCCACTGCCGAGTTCTTCTTGACGCGGTCCCTGGCCTACAGCGAGCAGGAAGCGGCCAGCGCCATCCTGGTCCTGCTCATACTCTCCGCGGTCTCGGCGGCCACCGCGGCCGCATGGGCCGGTCGTGCATCGGACCGGCTCGGCCGACGCCGCGTGATCTGGCTCGGCTGCGCGATCAGCGCGACCGGGATGGTCATCATCGCACTCGGGCCAGCGCAACCCGAGCTCGCTGTCGGCGGGCTACGGTTCCCGCTCGCGGGTCTCGGCGCGGTCCCGGTCGGCGTCGGGGCCGGGATGTTCCTCGCCGCCGACTGGGCGCTGCTCGTGGACATCATCCCCAAGGAGACCGCGGGACGCTATCTCGGCATCAGCAACTTCGTCACCGCCAGCGCGGGTGCCATCGCCGCCACCATCGCTGGCCTGGTGCTCGCGAGCGCTACCGACCTCACCGCGGATGCCGCGCTCGGTCCCCGGATCGCAGTGGGCGCGGCGCTCGCGTGGTACGCCATCGGTGCCGTGGCGCTGCGCTCCGTGGACCCCACCAGCCGCGGAGTCGCGACGGCGGCCACATCGGCGCCATGGATCTGACCCCGGGTATCCGGGTCGCGTACCCTGCGGTCATGGCATTCGAGGACGGTCTGGGACAGCCCCCCTGGGTCTGGAACATCGTGCCGACCCCGTTCACCGACGACGGCGCGCTCGACGTGCCCAGCCTCGCCACGCTCACCGACTTCGTGGTCGAGCGGGGTGTCGACGGCATGACCATCCTGGGTGTGCTGGGTGAGGCCGCCAAGCTCTCCGACGCCGAGCGATCGGCCGTCATCGAGGGCGTGGTGACACATGCTGCCGGCCGGGTGCCCATCTGTGTCGGTGTCAGCGCGCCATCCACGGCCCGCGCCATCGGGTATGCCCAGGAAGCCCAGGCGCGCGGTGCGCATTCGGTGATGCTCGCGCCGCCCCAGCTCGCGCGTCCCAACGATGCCGCGGTTCGAGCCCACTACCTTGCGGTCGCGGAGGTGGTCGCGGTGCCGGTCGTGGTCCAGGACCACCCCGCCTCGTCGGGCGTCTGGATGAGCGTGGAGTTGCTGCTCGACCTGGCCGCCTCGTCGCCCCGGCTGCGGGTCATCAAGCTCGAGGACGAACCGACGCCGCCCAAGGCTGGCCGGTTGCTGGCCGCTGACCCCACGCTGTGGGTGCTGGGTGGGCTGGGTGGCCAGATGCTGCTCGAGGAGCTGCGACGGGGATGCGTGGGCACGATGACCGGGTTCGGGTACCCCGAGATCCTCGTCGACATCGCGCGCCGCTATGGATCGGGCGACCACGAGGGTGCCGCGATCGCATTCCACCAGGCCTGTCCGCTCATCCGGTTCGAGAACCAGGCGGGCATCAACCTGCCCATTCGGAAGCGCATCTACCAGCGCCGCGGCGCCATCGCGAGTGACCGGGTCCGGGCTCCGGGTCCCACGCTGGACGCAGCCACCATCGCCGACCTCGATGACGTCATCGCACGAGTGGTCCGGTGACCCCCGGCCGACTCCATACCGTTCCGACACTGCCCCTTCACCTGCGCGTGATCCAATGCGCGAGGACCGGAGTGACCGGTCATCGGCTCGCCATGGAGGAACCATGACCTCGCACCGACCCGCATCCGGGCGCCTGGCGGCGCTGTTGATGGCCGTCCTGCTCGTGCTCACGGCCGTCTCGACGGCGCTCGCGCAGGACACGTCCGCCGCGCCGGTCGTCCCGGCAGCCTCGATCGGCGCCATCGAGTTCGGGGGCGTGCTGGCTGCCCAGGACGGCCGTGACACCTCTGGCCACGCGACGCTCACGCTTGGTTCTTCGGTCGACGGGCTCGTCGTGGACGGCGCCCGTGCGGCCTTCACGCCCGCCGAGACCGCCGCATTCCGGCTCGAGCTGCCCAAGCCGCTCACGGCCACCACGCTGCGTGTCAACCTCGTGAGCCAGGGCGCCGATGGCGTGGAGTCGATCGCGGGTGCGGGTGACTGGCTGCTCGACCCCACGTGGGACACCATGACCGGCACGCTGCCGGCGCCGCCGGTCGGGGAGTACACGCTGCGGGTGTTCCGCGATGGCGTGCTCGTCGCGCAGTCGCCCATCGCCACCTACGACGTGCCGCGTGTCGTGGGGGTCGTGACCGACCCACTGGGCCTCGTGGGGGATGCTGCGGACCAGGTGTCCGCCGCCTCCGACCGTTTCGCGGAGGCGACCGACGGGCAGCTGTGGCTGTATCTCACCGATTCGACCCAGGGGGTGTCGGCCGCCGACTTCGCACACGACCTGTGGGCCGTCAACGCGGACCAGATGTGGCCGGGCGACGCGCTCGCGGTGCTCGCGACCTCGGACGTGGATGTGGCCGTGCGTGTCGGTGACGACCTGGGCTTCTACATCCGGCCGCAGGAGATCACGCCCATCGAGGATGCGGCGCGCCCGGTCCTGGCGGAAGGACGCACCGCCGACACCTACGATCTCATCGCGGACGGGCTCGTCTCCGCGTTCGATGCGCCGCCGCCGGCCGCGGGCGCCACGCCCACGCCTCGACCCAGCCCCACGCCTGAGACCGTCCGCACGCCCGATCTCGTGGGCCTCAGCCGGAGTGACGCTCAGACCCTCGCCGACGACAACGGCCTGCGACTCCGGGTCGTGTTCGAGCAGTCCGACAGCGCGCCCCAGGGCACGGTCATCTCACAGGACCCACGCGCCGGCCGACCCGTGGCCATCGGTGGTCGGGTGACCATCACGGTCGCCAGCCAGCCAGCCCAGATGTCGGTCCCCGATGTCGTCGACCAGGGTGAGAACGATGCGATCAACACGCTGCTCGACGCGGGTCTCGAGCCGGGCACACGCAGCCAGCGGACGTCGGACGCCATCGATGCCGGTCGGGTCATCAGCACCAACCCGCGCGCTGGCGTCATCGTCCAGCGCGGCAGCAGCATCGACTACGTCGTCTCGCGTGGTCCGGCGGCCACCCCGGCGCCGACCGCGAAGCCAACGCCGACCCCGGCCATCGTGACCGTGCCGGATGTCCGGGGCCTCGCCGAAGCGGATGCCTTGACCGAGATCGGCGCCGCGGGGCTCAAGGCCGGCACGCGCACCCGCAAGAACAGCGCCAAGGTCGCGGCCGGGGACGTCATCAGCACCGATCCCGCGGCGGGGGTCCAGCTGAAGCGCGGCTCGGCGGTCGACTACGTCCTGTCCAAGGGCCCTGTCGCGACCCCCTCGCCGACCCCGACGCCGACCCCCAAGCCGACCCCCAAGCCCACACCGAAGCCCACACCCGGGATCGTGAGCGTGCCCCAGCTTCGGGGCATGGCCGAAGCGGACGCGCTCACCGAGCTGGCCGCGGCTGGGCTGGAACCGGGCGCCCGGACTCGTAAGTCGAGCGCCAGCATCCCGCTCGGAGCCGTCGTGAGCACGGCGCCGAGCGCCGGGGTCCAGGTGGCCCTCGGGTCAACGGTCGACTATGTCGTCTCCAAGGGTCCGGCCGCCACACCGACACCGACACCGGCACCGACCCCGACCGAGGCACCCGGCGACCTGTTGTCGCGTATCCAGGCCGCGGGCCGGATGGTCGTCAACGTCGACCCTGCCGATGCGCCCTGGTCCTCCCAGGCCAGCGACGGCACGTTCCGGGGCTATGACGTGGATATCGCCAAGCGCCTCGCGAGTGCCCTTGGCGTCGAGGTGGCCTTCACCAGCTATCCGCTGGAGCAGGTCGTGACGGGCGATTGGGGGGGTCGTTTCGACCTCGCCATGCAGCGTCTGGCCGTCACCGACCAGCGACGTTCGGTGCTCGACTTCAGCGCGCCGTATGCGTTCGACCCGACACAGCTCATCGTCAACGCCGCGGTCGCCGGCGCGTCGCCGGCTCCTTCCGGCCCGCTGGCCTGGTGCGCCGCACAGGGTTCCGTGGCATCGGACTGGCTGGACGGCACCCTCGCCCTGACGGATCCTCCCATCGAGGCTGCGGTACCACCGACCGACGTCACCCTCACGCCGTACCCGAATGATGCGGCCTGCGTCGTTGACATCGGCTCCGGCACCCCGGACGCGACCGGACTCGCGGGTGGTCTCGTCCCGCTCGATGGCGCGACCAAGGCGATCGCGCAAGGCGCCCCCATCGCGCTTCAAGGCGATCCGGTGTTCTACGCGCCCATCGGGGCTGCCGCCGACCGCAGCGGGCCGGATGCCGGCTCGCTCATCGCCGAGCTTGACGCCACCCTCGCCTCGTTGCGGGACGACGGGACCCTGACCGCTCGCAGCGAGGCGCGCTTCGAGGGTCTGGACCTGTCCCAGGTGGAGGGTAGCCCGCCGGTCGAGTCGATCCCCCGGGGCGGCGAGCCTGCGTTCACGGTCGATCAGGGCCTGCTCGGCCGATTCCCGACCACTGCCGCAGGCGTCGACCTCCAGCCACTGGCCATGAACGGCGCCGACCTGGACCTGCTGCTGGTACCCACCAACACCGACGTGAGCAACGCCTATGAGCCGTTCCTCGCGCTCGGCAGTGGCACCAGCACCGGCATCGCCGGGCTGGGTCTCGTCAGCGCACCCGTGGTCACGCCCGACGGGTCGGCGATGCTCACCGCGGCGCGCATGGCGGGAGTGCCCACGGCGGACCTCGCCACGGCGCTCACGCCCCTCTTCACCAACCAGGTCCGTGACCCACGCAGCCGTTCGGTCACCATCGGCGACCGGACCGTCACGCGCATCAGTGACGGGCCCTATACGACCGGTGACCCGGCGACGTTCATCTATCGCCACTCGGGCGTGGTCTGGTTCGTGGCGGGCCCCCAGCCGCTCGTGGACACCATCCTGGCGGCGCTGCCCTGATCGAGAGCGCCTGAGGCGAGCCAGCTTCGAGGCGCCCGTCAGCGCAGCGTCCGGCGGCGATACTCGTCGAAGACCGTGTCGTTGTGGTCGGCAGGGAAGCGCGTGTCATTGGGTGACACGAACGTCGGCAGGCTGACGCCCCGAGCGTGGAGAGCAACCGCCAGTTCCGCGGTCAGGGCCATGGTGATGGCGATGACCGAGAGCGTCGAGGTCGCTGCGACCGGCGGGCCCCAGCCGTCGATCTCGACAACAGCGTCTCCGGGCACGCAGCAGTTGTCGATGACTACGTCGGCTACCTCCGCCAGCCGCTTGCCCGATGAATGGCGGGCGGCATTGAGGGCGAGATTGGCGAGAGATGTCACGGCGACGACCGTCGCGCCCTGCTGCTGGGCGTAGAGGGTCGCCTCGATGGCTGCGGCGTTGAGCCCGCCATGGCTGTACACGACGAGCGTGTCACCTGCCGCGAAGGGGTAGTTGCCCAGGAAGTTGGCGATGTAGCCCTCCTCGCGCTCGAGCCACAACAGCTCTCGCACGCCGCCGGTGCCGAGCACGTTGTGCCATGACAGGCGGACATCGGTGAGCGGCCGGAAGGCGGGGAAGCTGCCATAGCGCGGGAACGCATCCATGACCGGCAGGATGGAATGGCCGCTGCCGAACAGACTGACCAGGCCGCCCTGGACCACCCCGTCGGCCATGCCACTCGCGGCTCTCGTGATGACCGCGGACTGTGTGGACTCGATGCGTTCCAGGAGTTGCGCGGCCTGGCGCAGATAGACGTTGGCACTCATGACGTCCTCCCTCTGGCGACAGTGAGCGCTCCCGCTGCCGCACCCATGAGACTCGAATTCGGCACCGAGTCGTGACCTGACGAACCTGGTCCGCCCGACGGCGAACGGTTGACAGCTGGCGTTGGCGGCACGCGTGGCGAGCGCGACGAAGTCGGCACGTGCGCCGACCCCGCCACTCCAGACCACGATCTCCGGGCCGACGACGTTGATGACGCTGCCGGCGACCGCGCCCGCGATGCCGGCTGCTTCGGAGATGGCGGCGCGCGCTGCGTCATCGCCATGTCGCGCGGCCCCGAACACCGCTCGGGTGTCGGGCCAGCCTCGCTCCGGCGCTAAGGCCCGAGCGCGCGCGAGGATGCCTGGTCCGGACGCGATCGACTCGGCAGGCAGTGAGAGGCGCGACCCGATGGGGGCTGCCGGATCACCTGTCGGCCAGCGCGCCCAGCCGACGGCGCCAGCGACGCCGACGGCCGCCTCGAGCACATGTCCGTCGACCCACACGCCGGCACCGAACCCGGTGCCGATGATCAGCACCGCGGCGACCCTGGCCCCGACCGCCCCTCCGAAGATCGCCTCACCGAGGGTCGCGGCATAGCCATCGAACCTGACCGATGCAGGCAGGCCGAAGGTCTCTCTGAGCGCGGCGCCGGCATCGGTGTCATGCCACCCGGCCACGCTCGCTGCGGCCCAGGCGACGTGGCCGTCGTGGACGATGGCAGGCAGCGCCAGACCCACGGCCACGGCCTCCGCGAACCCGTCGAGTCGCGACGCCCGGTCGCGGAAGCCCACGATCGCGGTCCGCGGATCGCCCGTCGGCGTGCGTGCGACCGACCGACCGAGGATGGTCCCGTCGGCGGCTACCACGGCGACGGTCGCCTTGGTGCCGCCAAGGTCGATGGCGACGACGGGCGCGACGATCGCTGGTTCGCGGTCGTGCATCAGCCCTTCACCGCGCTCGAGAACCCGGCGTCCTGGTAGGTCCGTCGGACCAGCAGGAACAGCACCAGGTTGGGGATGATGGCCAGAAGTGTGCCCGCGAACACCACGTTGGCGTACTTCACGGCAGTCGTGTACGACAGCAGCTGGTTGACGACCAGCACCATCGTCGCGTTGCCTGGCGACTGAAGGATGACCAGGGGCCACAGGTAGCTGTTCCAGTAGAAGACGAACGCGAACATCCCGAGTGTCGCTATGGCAGGCCGGAGCAGCGGCACGCCGATCTGGACGAGGATCCGCCACTCCGATGCGCCATCGACGCGGGCCGCATCCAGCAGCTCCGCGGGCACCCCGCGCGCGAATTGACGGATGAGGAAGATGCCGAAGGCGTTTGCGAGCTGTGGCAGCAGGACGCCGACGAGGGTGTCCTGGAGACCTGCGGTCTGGACGATCCAGTACAGCGGAACCAGCGTCGCGATGGGCGGCACGAACATCGTGGCCACGAGCAGCAGGAACAGCTGGTCGCGACCCTTGAAGCGGTAGATGGCGAATGCCCAGCCCGCGGCGACGCTCGTGGCCACGACCGCGGCGGTCGACACCCCTGCGATGAGGAAGGAGTTGAAGAAGGCACTGCCGAGTGGCAGCAACCGGGCGGCCTCGCCAAAAGCATCGAGCGTGGGCTGACCCGGGATCCATACCGGCGGCAGCTTGCCCAGCTCCTCGGAGCGCTTGACGGCGCCCGTGATGAGCCAGTACAGCGGCAGGCCCGCGAAGAACGCAGCCCCCAGCACGACCGCCGCTACCGGCAGGCGGCCCAGCGCCGCGCGTGTGGAGTCTGGGCGCGACCAGCCTGTCACGCCGTGTCCTCCATGTCGCGGCTGAAGAGCAGCAGGCCGCCCACGGCGATCATGACGATCACTAGGAGCACCATCGTCATCGCCGCCGCCCGACCAGCCGCGCCGAAGTCGAAGGCCGTCTGCATCGCGTCAAAGGTCACGACATTGGTGGAATCGGATGGACCGCCCCGCGTCAGGACGTTCACCGCATCGAACACGCCCAGACCGTTGATGAGGCATATGGCGATGGCGAATACGAGCGACCGCCGGAGCAACGGCACGGTGATGCTCCGAAGGCGTCGGAACGATCCGGCACCATCGAGCGAGGCGGCCTCGTAGAGGTCCACGGGGATCTGGATGAGACCTGCGATGAGGATGGTGGTGAAGTAGCCCAGGTACTGCCAGATGGTCAGCAGCACCAACGACCAAAGCGCGGTCCGGGGCGAGCCCAGCCACGGTTGGGCAGGCAGGCCGATCATCTTCAGCAGTTCATTGACCGGCCCGCCACGCGGCGACAGCAGGTAGCCCCAGATGAGCGCGACCGCGACGGTGGGGATGACGTACGTCGAGAACAGCAGCGTGAGCACGATGCCCCGGCCGACGATGCGACTCTGGTGGATGAGGACCGCCATGCCGAGGGCCAACGGGATGCCGATGGCCACCACCGCCGCCGCGAACACGACCGTGTTGGTGAGCGCCCGCAAGAACGAGGGGTCGTGCAGGATCGTGGCGTAGTTGTCGAGGCCCACCCAATCCATATCCGTGAACGGGGTAAGGAGGCTCCACTGGTGGAGGCTGATCCAGAAGCTCAGGACGATCGGCGTCAGGATCGTGGCAAGGATGAGCAGCGCCGCTGGTGCGATGAACACCAGCGGCGCGAGTCCCGCGGATCGTCCTCCGCGGCCCATCCGTCAGGAGGCCAGATCGATCACGGGGCAGCGCTGGCGGCGGGGTAGAACTGCCCCAGGATGGTCTGGGCCTCGGTCTGCGCTTGGGCGGCAGCGTCGGCGGCCGTCAGCTCACCGAACTCGATGGCCTCGAGCTTCTTCTGGAGCATCTCGGAGAGCTCCTGGCCACCCAGGATCATGGGGAAGGGCACCGCGTTCGGCAGACTGTCCACGTAGGTCTTCAGGAACGGGTCGCTCAGCTTGTCGGCGAAGGCCGTGGCATCGCTCGTTCGGGACGGGATGATGCCCATGCCGATGAGGATCTCACCCATGCCCGAACCTGTGGTGCCACTGTCGGTGCCATGGAGGAACTGCAGGAAGTCCCAGGCGGCCGCCTGCTGCTCCGGGGTCTGCTTAGCGTTGACCACGGTCAACCACTCGTACGAGACCGGGTGCGACGCGGTGCCACCTGGGCCCACCGGGATGGGTGCCGTTGCGACATCCGAGAAACTGTCGCCCATGGCGGCCTTGAGCGAACTCTGCCACCAGTTGGCCATGATGATCATCGCGGTGTTGCCATTGGCGAAGTTGTCGATGAAGGGTCCAGCCGTGTTGGCGTCGGCCGTGCCGAGTTCGGGTGCGGTCACCCCGAGCTCCTTGATCAGCCTCTGGTACAGCGCGAAGGTGTCGGCTGCGGCGCCGGTCGCGAGGGTCGGGGTGGTGCCGTTGACGATGTCGCCACCGTCAGAGGCCAGCAGGGAGTAGAAGGGATGCACGACACCCGCGGCCCAGCTGTTGATGAGCCCGAACCCCTGCTGGGTGATGGTATCGCCGTCCTTCTTGGTCAGTTTCTGGGCATCGGCGATGAGCTCGTCCCAGGTGGACGGCGGTGACGTGATGCCGGCTTCCGCGAACAGCCGCTTGTTGTAGTTCAGGGCGTAGGTATTGATCTCGTTGGGATAGCCATAGAGCACGCCGTCTACGGACGCGCCGGCGACCGCGCTGGCCGGCCAGTTGGTCGTGATATCCGCGACGTTGGCCTCCGGCGCGGGCGCCACGACCGCATCGCGGGCGAGTTCCGGCAGCCACAGGTTGTAGATGCCCGCGATCGATGGGCCACCCGGGCTCGACGCCTGGGTCTTGATGGTCGTCAGCAGGTCACCGAACGGGACGGCGCGGATCTCGACCGTGACGTTCGAGTTCTGCGCGTGGTAGGCGTCGGCGACGGCCTGGAGCTGGGCGACTTGGTCCGGTCCCCAGTGGGTGAGGTAGGAGATGGTCACCGGGGCGGGCGATTGGGCCACCGCCGGGACGACACCCCCGACGGATGCAGCGATCAGGCCCGCGAGCCCGACCGTGCCATAGCGGAGCTTCCGCATCGATCCTCCTCCTCGTGTCTGGTCGGACGGACGGGCGCCCATCCGGACGATGTGCGTATGATGTCATAACAAGTGAGTCGTGACGAGGTCCAGTCTGGCGTGGGTCCGGGCGATGGGTCGCCCGGGGTGTCGTGGCGCCCGGCCTCAGGCGCGCCCCGGACCGCGTTGCGACGGACTGGCGAGCCGCTCTATCGACAGCTCGCGGATGACCTGCGCATCCGGATCCTGGCTGGTGAGTTCCCGGTCCCCGACGCGATGCCGACCGAGGCGCAGCTCTCGCTGCGCTACCGTGCGTCCCGGATCACCGTCCGGCACGCGCTGGCCCTGCTCGATCAGGAGGGCCTGGTCCATCGCGAGCAGGGTCGAGGTTCATTCGTCCGACCGCGGGCCATCGCGGTGGGGCCCCGCCGATTGACCTCGTTCACCGAGGAGATCGCCGAGCGTGGCGCCCAGCAGGGCTCGGAGCTCATCATGGTGGAGCATCTCCAAGCGCCCGCGGAGGCGCCCATCGATGCCGACGCCGAGCACCGCTGTGTCCGGCTGGAGCGCATCCGCCGGGCGGACGGCCGGCCCATCGCCCACCAGGTGACGCTGCTACCCGCCGAGCTGGGCGGCGACGTCGAGGCCGCACTCGCCGATGGCGGCTCGCTCTACGACTACCTCCGGCGGCGGCATGCCCTGGAGGTCGACAGCGCCGACGAGACATACCGCGTCGGGGGCGCCGACGCGCGCTCTGCGGGCCTTCTGGACGTGCGACCAGGGACCCCCGTATTCATGGTGGAGCGGGTCGGCTTCGCGGGTGCGCGGCGTGTGGAGTGGACGCAGTCGGTGGTGCGTGGCGAGGACTACGAGGTCCACGTCCACCTGAAGCGCTGATAGCACCGTTGATCGGGAAAGGAGCGAGGTCCCGGGCCCTCCCTCGACCCGGGACCTCTGGTTCAGATTCGGCCCTTGGGCACCGTGTGCCAGTACGTCTTGTTGAACACGACCTTGCCCAGGTGCCACAGCTGGTTGGGCTTGGGCGGCTTGGGCGGGTGGGTGTAGTCGAACTGGAGCAAGGTCCCCTTGCCATCGCCGACCTCGAAGAAGCACATGACCTTGCCGGTGTAGTCCGTGTGCTTGGGGTCGAGTGGCCGGTCCAGGACGGTGGCGGCTATCCGCTCTGCCACGACGGGGGCTTCGAAATGCGCGGTGGACCCGGCCTTGGACAGTGGCAGGTCGGTCGCATCACCGAGCGCGTAGACGTTGGGGCGTCCGCCCACCTGGAGTGACCCGCGGTCCGTAGGCAGCCAACCCCCCGGCGCCGGCGCGAGACCCGAGTCGATGAGGAACTGCTGGCCCTTGTGGGGCGGCACCAGGATGAGCAGGTCGTAGGCCAGGTCCTCGCCCTCCAGGCTCTGGACGACCTTCCGCTCGGGGTCGATGGTCTCCACATTGAAGAAGGTGTGCAGCTCGATGCCCTTGTCCGCCAGGATCGGCGTAGCCATCTCCGACACCGACTCGATGGTGAACGCGCGTCCGATGGGGGAGCAGAAATGGAGCTCGCTCTGCTCCCGAAGTCCACGCTCGCGCAGCTCTGCCTCGATGAGGAACACGACCTCGAGTGGCGCCGGCGGACACTTGTAGGGCATCCCCGCGATGCCGACGACGATCTTGCCGCCCTGGAATGCGTCCAGAGCCGTGCGCAGCCGGAGCGCCGCCTCGGCGGAGTAGAAGTGGTGGGCCTGAGTGTCGAAGTGCTCGATCGCCTCGGGCACGATGCGGGAGCCTGTGGCGAGCACCAGCTGGTCGTAGCCCAGCCGCTGTCCGTCCCGGAGGTGGACGGTCCGGGTCGCCTCGTCCACCCGCTCGATCGATCCAACGACGAGGCTCACCCGGGAGTCGAGCAGGCCGCGTTCCGGGCGCTGGAGGTTCTCGGCTCGCTCACCGCCCATGGCGATGTACATGAAGCCCGGCTGATACGTGTGCTGGCCGGTCTCGTCGACGACGGTCAGCGATACCTCACCGGTCTTGAGGTCGCGCCGGAGCTGCTTCGCAAGGAGGTTGGCGGTCAGCGTCCCGCCAACGCCACCGCCCAGGATGAGGATGCGCTGCATCGGGCGGCTCAGTGGGTCTTCTCGACGATGATCTCGTCGTAGCCGTCGCGCGAGAAGACTCCGACGAGCGTGTGTCCGGCCTTGGCCACCCACTTGGGGATGTCGGACTTGCTGCCCGAGTCCGAGGAGTAGACCGAGAGCACGTCGCCCGGTGCGGACTCACGGATGCCCCGGATGAGCTCCATGAGCGGACCGGGGCAGAAGCTGCCGCGGGCATCGATGATCCGGTCGGGGACGGCGGTGGCGGTGTCCGTCATGGGGTCTCGTCCTTCCTAGATGAACAGCGACGCGGTGCCTGGCTGGGTCATCAGCTCGATGACCGTCGCCGCCCCGGCCGGCTCGCCCAGGCCATCGATCATGTCCTCCGCCTTGAGGCCGAACATGTCCATGGTCATCTGGCAGGGGATGAACTCCACGCCCATCGCCTGGGCGGCCTCGAGCAACTGTGCCGGAGATGCGACGTTGTACTGCTTGCTCAGCTTGCCGATCATCCAGGGACCCATGCCCACGAAGTTCATCTTCGACAGCTTCAGGTGGTTGATGCCTGGCCGCTGCATGAGCGAGAGCATCTTCTGCATCCAGTTGTCGCCCACGATCCGCTTCTGGTCCTTGACGAACGGCAGGAGGCCCCAGAAGGTGATGAAGACGCTGGTCCGGTAGCCGCTCGCGGCCGCGGTGCTGGAGAGGATGAGCGTCGGCAGGACGCGGTCGAACTCGCCGCTCCAGTTGACGATCACGAGCCCCTTGGTGCCCACGATGCCGTCGACCTCAGGCTGGGCGAGTGCACCCGGGAGCGGGACCCCGGGGTCAGCTGCGCCTGCGGGCCGCTCGGTGGTCAAGGTCATGACTGATGCCTCACTTCCGGCGCAGGACGAAGCGGTAGACGCCGCCGTCCATCGTCTGCTCGACGAGCTCGTGTCCAGTGGTCCTGGACCAGGCTGCGAAGTCCTTCACCGACCCGGGGTCGGTGGCGAGGACCTCCAGCAGATCCCCCGACGTCAGCGGCCGGATGGCCTGGGCGGTCTTGACGATGGGCATCGGGCACGAGAGCCCTCGAGCATCCACCGTGAGCGTGGTCTGGAGTGTCATATCGGTCATCCCTCCGTGCTCAGATGAAGACCATGTGGCCGTCTCCGGCCTCGAGATAGAAGCCGGTCACGCCCTCCACCCCGTCCACGAGTGGGTCCAGGTCGGCGGGGGTGAGGTGCAGCAGGTCCATCGACAGCGAGCAGGCCTGGATATCGACGCCGCCGAGCTCCTTCGCCTGACGGAGCGTCTCTGCCCAGCCGACCTGGCCAGCGGCTCGCAGCGCGTCGACCGCGGCTCGACCGGCGGCGCCCGCCTCGGGTGCGAGGCCGTGGTCCAGGTCGATGTGATCGGCACGGAAGGCTTCCAGCGCCCAGTACTGGAGGAACAGGTGGACCGGCCTGCCGAGCGCGGCAGCACCGGCGGTCAGGATCGCCGCCGCCTGGAGCTTGTCATCCGTGCCCGAGAAGAGGATCAGATTGAGGGGGAGGTTCGCGGTCTCGTCCATCGGCCGAGGATGGTCGCGCCCATCCCTCCCGGGGAGTGCCGGTCGGCACGGCCGCGAGGGCCACAGGTCACATCCGGAGGAGTGTGGACCGTCGTGAAATACGCCTCAGTCGGTCACCAGTCATTGACGCAGCGCAGGACGGGCATGTGCCTGAGTGCGGCGGCGTCGTCCAGCGCCGCGCCAGTGACGAGGAACCGGGTCGCCCCGCCGGGCCGCAGGGTCACCCGCGGTGCCGGGGCCGGTGGGATGATCCACGGGTGCGATGCCTCATGCGTCTGGATGTCGTGGCCGACCTGGCGATGATGGCATGTCGGGCGTTGAGCGCGTGCGATGCCGATGCGTGACGCGGCGCTCCGGCTGCTGGCCTGTCCGCGGTGCGGCGGCTCGTTCGCGGAGGTCGGCGGCTCGCTCCGCTGCCCATCGAGGCATACCTTCGACGTCGCCAGGGTGGGCTACGTGTCGATGCTGTCGGGTACCGCGCCCGGCGCCGAGGCAGACAACCGCGAGATGGTCCGGGCCCGACAACGGCTGCTTGGGGCGGGCGCGTTCGCACCGCTGACGCGGGCGCTCGTGGAGGCCGTGGTGGACACCGTACCGAGCGCGCCCGGATCCCCGGACGGTGGCGGCGTCGTGGACATCGGCGGTGGCACCGGTCACCACCTCGCAGGCGTCCTCGATGCGTGGCCGATGGCCACCGGCATCCTGCTCGACCTGTCACGCGAGGCGGCCCAGGTCGCGGCTCGTTCGCACCCGCGGCTTGTCGCGGTGGTCTGCGACGTCCGCCAGCGATCACCCATCCGCGACTCGGGCGCATCCATCGTCCTCGACATCTTCGCGCCGAGGGCCGCCACCGAGATGCGCCGGATCCTGGCGCCGGAGGGCCGCTTGCTGGTGGTGACCCCCACGGAACGCCATCTGGGTGAGCTGGCGGGCGTGCCCGGGATGCTTCGGGTCGACGCGCTGAAGCAGCGCCGGCTCGAGCGCTCACTGGGCGGGTCCTTCCTGATGTCCGAGCGGCGACCGATCGAATGGCGGATGTCGCTCGATCGAGCCGGCCAGCGAGACCTCGTGTCGATGGGTCCGAGCGCCCACCACGTGACGGCTGACGGCCTTGAGGGGGCGCTCGGTTCGCTCCCCGATCCCATCGTCGTCACCGGGTCGGTGGAGCTCTCGATCTGGCGCCTGCCCTGAATGGATCTCGGGCGGTCGGCCGGAGGCGACGCTAGGTCTGGGGCGCGTCCTGCCGTCCGGCCGACCAGAGGATCGTGCGCGCCTCCTCCCAGGTCTGCAGTGGCCCGAGGGCTGTGGCGCTGACTGCCGACCGGACGCCGGTGCTGATGTCGGACGAGAGGCGCGCCGCCCAGGACGAACCCAGCCTCGCGGCGTGCCAGCGCAGCAGCCGACCCAGCAGGAACGCGCCGAACAGCCCGCCGATGATGAGCACGGCCGGTGTCGGCACGGCCCCCAGGAGCGGCAGCTCGACGGTCGCGGTGGGTGCGTTGCCGCCGCTCGCCCAGAGCGCCACGATCCAGATCACGCCGGCTACGACACCAGCGAGTGCCATGAGCTGCCCCACACCGACGAGCGGCCAGATGCGGCTCCTCGGCGACCCGAACCGGCCTGCCGGTCCCGCGATGACCCGGTCGGTGGCCGTGGTCAGGCGCGCCGTGATGGCGTCCGTGTCGGCGAGGGTCGCGAGGCCGGGCCGGGCGGTCGCGGGCAGGGCGGCGAGGGAGGCTGTCACCAGGTCCCGCACCGGCGCCGCTGCTGGCGCCAGCGTGCCCCGCTCCCGCCAGCGCAGCAGATAGCCCTCGGGGTCGGCGCTGCGTGCCTGGCTGCCGGTGCCCCGATCGAGGAGCGAGCGGACGACGCCCAGTGGTCCTCCACCCCGTCCACGGGCCGCAGCCTGGGTCGCGGCAACGGCCTGCTCCCGAAGTCCCTCGAGATCCACGACCCGGAGGATGGCCGCAGCTGCTGCGGTCGTGGCGCGCTCGCGCTCGCGATCGCCAACGAGCGGTGCAGGCGGGGTGGCCGCATCCAGTCCGGCACCCTGCACCAGATCAGCCACGGCCGTCCGACCCGCGGCAACCAGCCGGCGGGTGACGATCTCCTTGGCCGCGACGCCGTCCGCCAGCCAGGCACGAAGGGCGTTGATATCGCCGACGGCGGACGTGGCAAGGATGGGCATGTCCGTTGCGCCGGCGCGGCCGAGTCGCGCCCGCAGGTCGTCCCGCAGCCGGGTGACGTCGCCGGGGGTGAGACGGTCGATCTTGTTGAGCGCGAATGCCTGCCGACCCAGCCTGGGCATCCAGCGCCGAAGGTAGCGGTCGTGGAGGACCGCATCGGCGTACTTCTCGGGGTCCGACACCCAGAGAACCGCGTCCACCTGGGGCAGCACGGCGTCGACGCGCGCAGCGTGGGCGGGTTCGACCGAGTCGAGGTCCGGCAGGTCGAGGATGGCCACCGCGGCGAGCGGATCGCCCTCCGGCGCGGGATGGGTCCGGAGCGCTGCGCCACCGAGCCAGTCGAGGAGGGGGGCGGCATCGTCCGCGCGGGCGACCGGGACCCAGGCGAGCGCATCAGTGGTGGTCGGTCGATGGACCCCGGCAGTGCTCACGTCGCCACCGGCGAGCGCGTTGAGCAGGCTCGACTTGCCGACGCCGGTCCCACCTGCGAGGGCGAGCACGTAGAGGTCGCCCGGGAACCCCTGCCGGCCCGCGATGGCGTCGCGGGCCGCCCCAGCCGCGCCAGTGCCGATGCCGAGCGTGGTGGCGGCGCCGATCGCGGCGTCGAGCCGGGACCGGGTGTCCTCGAGCGGGTCCGGCGTGCCCGACCCTGCGTTCCCTGAGTGCAGCCTCACGCCGATGCCCGGAGCGCCGTGGCGAGATCGCGCAGCTCCCCGCCATCGGCCACGAGCCGGTCGAAGCGGGCGCGCTCGCTGTCGACGAGCAACCGCAGCCGGTCGATCAGGCCGTCCCGTGCCCGGTCGATCATCTCCTGGACCGCCGCCTCACCGAACAGCGCGTTCATGAGCTTCTGGTTGAGGAACGCCGTGGCTGCCGCGATGCCCATCTCGGCGCCCGTGACGCCGCCGGTATGGGCGAAGACCCCGAGCATGATGGTCACAGCGCCCGCATTGACACCCAGCGAGAGCCCGCGAGCGACGCCTCGCTTGGTCGCGCCCGTGGCCGCCACGTCGAGCGCGATGGTCCCCACCCAGTCCTCGAGTTCGGCGCGTGTCCGGTCGGCGAGGTCGGATGCGTTGGTCCACAGCGAAGGGTCCTGTGCCACCAGTCGCGATCCCTGCTCGTCCGCGGACCAGTGGGTCGCGGTCCTGCGTGCGGCGTCCGATGCTCCCGCGACGACGAGCGCGGTGAGGTCATCGGTGGCGCCCTCCGCGACGGCGGCTGCGGGCACCGCCGGCGCGCCCCGGACGAAGGTGCTCACGGCTGCCCGGATGCGGCCGATGCCCTGCGAGAACCAGCGGGTCACCTGGTCCGCGCCCACGAACGAGTGCCACTGGCGGATGACCTCTTCCCGCAGGACGGTGCCCCGGGTGAGCTGCTCGAGGAGCAGCCCGAGCTCCTGGGCATGGTCGCTCGCGGCGATCTTCCGCAGCTGGTCCGCCTCGTCCGCGCCACGCTCCAGGTCCGTCGCGACGGCGGTAGTCAGGGGCGCGATGCCGGCGACCGCGCCCACGAGCGCCTGCTCTGCCACGGCCCGACGCGCCTCGGCGGTGGCAGCGAGCGCATCGATGCGTTCGAGGAGCTCCGCGATGTCGGCGCGCAGGATCGCCGCTCCGGATGCGTCAAGACGCCCCTCGTCGACAGCGACGACCCGCTCCAGGGGGATGCTGGCACTGCTCAGCAGGCGCCGCACATCGGCGACGACGGACGCCGCGGCGTCACCGCCCGGGAGCCGGTTGATGACCACGATGAGCGGCATCCCCCGCTGTGCCACTCGGCCCAGGACATCCCAGGGGACCCGGTCGGCATACCGGGTCGCGGTGGTCACGAAGAGGCAGAGGTCGGCGAGCTCGAGGATGGCGTCGGCGAGGGCGCGATTGTCCTGCTCCACGGAGTCGATGTCGGGCGCGTCCACGAGCACCACGCCCGACCGGGCACCGTCCTGCACGAGCCGCAACCGGTCGCGGGGGAGGGACGCGAGCGGCGCATCAGGCCGCAGCAGCGCGGCCGCGTCCTGGGCGGTGGCCACGACGATCGCGTCACGGGTCGTGGGGCGCAGCACACCCGTCTCGCTGACCGAGTCGCCGACCAGGGTGTTGAGCAGCGTCGACTTGCCCGACCCGGTCGGCCCCAGGAGCACGACCACCAGGGGGGCATCAAGATCGCGGGCACGCGGCAACAGGTAGGTGCGAGTGTGGTCGAGCAGCGCTCGGGCACGCTGGCGCGGGCCGATGGCCTCCGAGGCGCTGACCGGCGCATCGGGGTCCCCGCCGAGCGCGCGCTCCTGGTCTGCCACGACCTGCCACGTCCGGGTCGCGAGCAAAGCGAGGCGCTCCACACGACCGATGAGATCGTGGTCGAGCACCGGGTCCATTCGGCAAGTATCGGTGCACGCGGCTCGGAGGTGGCCCGGCCGCCATCTCGTGCGGGCGTCAGGCCCGAAGGTACAGCTGGATGGCGGGGACGCGACGGTCGATCCGCCGCCTCGGGCTCCAGGCCCAGCTTGGAGAAGATCGTCCGGATGTGTCCCTCGATCGTCTTCTGCTCAAGGACCATCCGCTCCGCGATCGCCTGGTTCGAGCGGCCCTCGGCCATGAGCTCCAGCACCTCGCGCTCGCGCGCCGTCAGCTCGTCGAGCGGGCCGTGCGGACGAGCTCGACCAAGGAGCTGTCCGACCACCTCGGGGTCGATGACCGATCCGCCCGCGGCGACCCGTCGGATCGCGTCGACGAGGTCGGCCTCGCGCAGCACCCGGTCCTTGAGCAGGTAGCCGACGCCGCTCGCGTCAGCCTGGAGCAGCCGGATGGCATGACGCGTCTCGACGTGCGCGGAGAGGAGGAGGATGGCGGTCGCCGGATGGAGCTCGCGGATCCGGATCGCCGCGTCGAGGCCCTCGACACCGAAGCCCGGTGGCATGCGGATGTCCAGGACCACCACATCCGGTCGCTCACGGTCGACGAGCTCCAGGAGGGTGCTGGCGTCGCCGAGTTCACCGACGATGGCGAACCCGTGGTCGGCGAGCAGGTGGACGAGCCCCGACCGGAACAGCGCCGAATCCTCGGCGATGGCGATCCGCAGTGGATGCTCCGGGGCCAGGCCCACGACAGTGGCAGCCGGGCGGACAGGAGTGTCCCACCACCCGGTGATCCCCCGACGTGGAGGGTGCCACCGAGCGTCGCGGCCCGGTCGGCGAGGCCCCTGACGCCCGTTCCCCGGAGATCGTCGACCCCACCGATACCACCGTCGGCGACATCGAGCAGGAGCGCATCCTCCTCCAGACAGCCACGAACGGAGGCCGTGGAGGCCTGTGCGTGCCGCAGGATGTTGGTGAGGGCCTCGGCGACGATGTAGTAGGCCGTCGACTCGACCTGGCTCGGCAAGCGTCCGACGGCGACGTCGAGGGAGACTGGGAGCGGGAAGCGATCGGCGAGGTCCCGGATCGCGGCAGAAAGGCCGCCATCGCCGAGCGCGGTCGGGTGGATCCCGCGGGCGAGGGCGCGCAGCTCACCCAGGCCCGTCTCGAGCTCCTCGCTCGCCTCCGTGAGGATGCGCTCCAGCGCAGGGGTGGCATCTGGTGCGCGGGACGCACGTCGCAGGGTGAACCCCAGCGCGACCAGTCGCTGCTGTGCGCCGTCGTGGAGGTCACGTTCGAGGCGGCGTCGCTCCTCGTCGGTCGCCTCCACGATCCGGCGTCGCGAGGCGCGCACCTCGTCGAGCTGCGCCCGGAGCTCGGCGGCGAGGCGCTCGTTCTCGATGGCGAGCCGCGATGCGGCGGCCGCGCTCTCGACGAGCTCCGGATCCAGGGCCGGGTCGTGGACGATGACGGCGATCGTCGCATCCGCGGCCATCACGAACATCGCGCTCCGCTCGTCGTCCTCGCTCGGGACATCGATGGGCGATCCCTCCGGATCGACGTAGCCAGGCCCGGTCGGGCTCGGGAATGCCAGCCGGAGGGTTGGGTCGTGGAGTGCCCGTGCCAGGGCCGCCTCCAGCTCGCCGGTCGTGACGCCGTCGAGCTGCCGGACCAGGTCGGCGATCGACCCACGTTCGAGGTGGGTCCTGAGCAGACCCACAAGGAAGGCGGCCGGCAGCAGGAACACAGCTGAGCGAGCGATCCGGTCGATGCCGCGATGAGCGTGTCCGAGCCGACGGCCTGCCCCGCGAAGTAGGCGCCATTGACCACGAGCGCGATCGGACTGACCCAGAAGACCGGTGCGAGGACGCGGCGCGCGGCCGGGGATCCCCGCCAGCGTTCCAGGACCGTGCCGACGACGAGGACCACCAGGATGACCGCACCGATATTGCCGAGCTGCCGGATCGCGTCCGCGATCGACTCGTTGGACCACGCGAGCCGAGGATCGCGGGGCGGCCCCGCCCAGGGATAGTCGCGGAACAGGCGCTGTCCGATGCTCGCGATCAGGAACCAGGCGTAGCAAGTGACGACGGGCCGGCGCGACCAGCCCGTGGTGCGCCCGGCCGGGAATGCCAGGTACACGTTCGCGAGGATGACCACCCCGGCCGTGTTCCACATGTCGCCGACGGTCCAGGTCCAGGAGTCCTGGGTCAGGCTCAGGAAGCTGACCGAGTTGGCGAACCCGTAGAGGATGAGGAGTGGCCCGACGCGGTTCCGCGGGCGCGCCCGCGGAACCGACCAGTCCGACCCCGATGGCGAACAGGTTCGACGCGAGCTGGATGCCCCAGTGCCCGTCGGCCTCATCGCCCTGGTAGGGGGTCGTCGCCAGCAGCACGAGTGCCAGACCCCCGAGCCCGGCTGCAGTCACGAGGACGTCGAGGACGATGTGCCGACCCGGTCGCTCGACCTGTCGGCCGTCGGCGCGCGCCGGAGCGGTCACGGCCAGTCGCCCAACGTTCACCGGCGCCCTCCGTGTTGGAACGGCTTCCCGACATGTGCCGAGTCTGACCGTGGGATGCAGGACGGACCACGGTGCTGACCCTTGGATCCCGTCGGTGCGATCCGCGGGTCGGCCCTGCTGACGAGGATCATGCGGGTCGCAAGACTCCCTGTGTCGGTCGCATCTCGCGGCCAAGGTAGGAGGTCCAGCCATGACGACACACGTAGTCCGGCTCCAGGCATCATCCACGGCCCGGGAGCCGCTCCGGACGCTGCTGGACCCTCGGCGAACATGGCTCATGGTCGCCATCGCAGGGACGGTGCTCGCCGCGTCCCTGCTGCTCACATCCCTCGCCGCCGTCGACCGCGGGGCAGAGGCGTCCGCTGGGTCGGTCCGGCCTGAGCCTGGCCCGGCACCCACGAGGACCGCTCCGTGACGGCCGTCGGGGCCTCGCCTACCCGGCGTCCAGCACACCGGCCGCCGCGCACGCACGCTCGATGGCCGAGCGGACGTCCGCGAACGCGCTCAGTGGCGCGCCCGTGGTCTCGTCACAGTAGAGGCCTCGGCGCACCTCGACCATCACCGAGGCCACCCGCAGGTCGGTCCGATACCGGTCGAGGGGCACGAGCGCCCCACCGAACGGCGAATCGCGTTCGACTCGGAATCCCTCCGCGACGAAAGCAGCTTCCAGCGCACCGGCGAGGGCCGGCGGCGTGTGGAAGGCGTCCGTGCCGATGCAGATGTCGGGACGGTCGGGTGCCTGGTCCCACTCGCTGGGCAAGGGGATCGTCCCGAAGGAGTGGCAGTCGAGGATGATGCATCGACGCGACTCGGAGAGGCATGTGGCGACCAGCCCAGAGAGCGCCCGGTGATACGGCTGGAACAGCGTCTCGATGACCGTCTCGCGCTCCCCTGGGCGCAGGTCGCGCAGAGGCACCCCATCGGAGGCTCGGGTGTAGACCGCGCCCTGGCCGATGGCCTCCATCGGCTCCAGCGTCACGTCGTCGAACCGCTCGGGATCGACGACGAGCCGGGAGCGTCGATGCACCAACGCCGTCCCGCCGCGCTCCGGGACCCACCCGAAGAGCTGGTCGGTGTGCCAGTCGGTCATCCGGACGAGCTCCCGGTCCAGGGCCCGATCGTCCAGCAGGATGCGCGCCCGGTCCGCGGCCGGGACGAGGCTGGAGCTGTGAGGGATGTGCGCCACCAGCGGGATCCGGCCGACCCGACCCGGATCTGGCTCGATGACCTCGAACGCTGGCGGGAGCACGTCGCTCAGGCTGCGCCGCCGGGGTGCGTGGCGAGCCGGTCGAGCCAGCCCAGTGACACGAGCGTCGTGCCCTCGGTGGGTGCCGTCTGCCGGGCCAGCCGGACGGCGCAGGAGCGTTCGGCGTCGAATACCACGAGAGCGACGCGGATCGACTCGTCCTCCTCGGCTGCGTGGCTGCGCGCGTCATCGAGCTGGTGGAGGACGTCCCCGTTGATCCCCCGCGCTCCCCACTTGCAGTCGTACACCTCGGCCGCCCCGGCGCGCTCGACCGTCACGTCATAGGGGTGGACCTCCGCCCGCACGCCGTCGAACAGCACCCGCCGCTCACGGCGGATCGCGTCGCGCGGGACACGACGAGCCAGCAACAGCGCGGTCAGCTCCTCCACGAGCGCGCCACGAAACTGGCTGCGGACCTGCTCGCCACGCTCGGCGATCTCCAGGGAAGCGTCCAGGATAGCGGCCGATCGGGCCAGCTCGGTCGGATCGGCGTCCGGCGCAAAAAGGGTCGGGAACATCATCCGCCAGCCATCCGCGTCGGTCGACTCGCCGTTCATGACCGCCCGGGCCAGGAGTCGCTGGCCGGGTGTCGCATCGGCGAGCAGACCCGCCGCCCGAGCGACGCGCGGATCGGCCTGGATGCCGGCGTAGACCACCGCGCGCGCGTCCTTGACGGCGTCCTGGAACCTCATGCCTGCTCTCCGAGCGCAAGGAGCAGGACCTGGGGGAAGGTGGACAGCCAGTCGATGGCCCGATGCGGGTCGGTGATCAGACCGACCTCGTCGATGAGCCGGTCGACGGCCTCCATGACCGGCATGCCGACCATCTCAGCGGCACGGGCGGACGTCACGGTCGCGATGCGCTCCCGCCACACGGTCGAGAGGTCGTTGACATAGCTCCACTCGTCCTCGACGTCCTCACCCAGCGAGGCGAGCGTGTCGTACGCGTCGAGGACGCGTCCGGTCAGGTCAGCGATGGACAGCGATCCGTTCACGCCCCAAGCCTAGCGGCATCGCGCTGCACCCCGCGGGTGCCAGCGCGTCAGTCGCTGGAAGCGAGCGACTCCATGCGGTCGAGCAGGACGACCGGGATCGACCCGACCGTCGGCGAGCGCCTCATAGGTCGTGAAGCTGTCATGCAGCTCCGCGTGCTGGTCGTAGATCCGACGGCGCTCCGTCTCGTCGGCGACCACCGTCGCCCGTGCCTGGAAGGTCTCGCCGCCCGTCTCGATGGTCACCACGGGCTCCTTGACGATGTTGGCGTACCAGGCCGGATGCCTGGGAGACCCACCAGCGGAGGCGATGATGACCAGCTTGTCGCCATCGACCGAATACACCAGGGGGGTCACACGAGGTGCTCCCGACCTGGCACCAACGGTGTGCAGCAGCAGCACCTGGCGCCCCGCGAACATGCCGGTCGTGACGCTGCCATCACCGGTCTGGATCTGCTGGATGAGCTCCTGCTCCATGGTGGCCCAGTCGAATGACATGCGCGGACGCTCCTCGGAAGAGTACGGTGTAAACAGACACCGTAAGCTTACCACGTACGCGGCTGCCTGTCGGAGCCGAGAGGCCTCAGGGCAGGGTGGTGCTCCCCAACGTCGCGACCTCGCTTGCGTCGATGCCGATGGGCACGACGCTGCCCGGGTGGCGGTCGAGCAGCCGCGCGAGCGTCGTCGCGGACCCGAACAGGGCGACCATGCGGCCACGCGAGTCCTCGACCAGTGACACGCCGTAGCCCGTGACGTCCTCGGTGGCACCCACGACCAGCCGGGCGGCGACGTAGGAGGTCGGCCGGAGCTCGACGCGGCAGCCGAACTCGTTCTCGAGGCGGTACTTGGCGACCTCGAACTGGAGGTCGCCGACGGCCGCGAAGATGGGTTCCTGGTCGCCGATGCCGGGACGCCGGAGCACATGCACGACGCCCTCCTCATCGAGCTGCACGATGCCCAGCCGGAACCGCTTGTACTTGCCTGAGTCGACGTTGCGGACGGTCACGAACCGTTCCGGCGCGAACGTCGGGATGGGTGCGAAGGCGACGGGCTGGTCCTCGTAGAGCGTGTCCCCGACGAGCACGCCATTGGCGTTGACCGTGCCCACGATGTCACCGGCGACGGCGTCGTCGATGGTCACCCGCTCGCGGCCGAACAGCTCGTGCGCGAACCGGAGCGTGATGGGCCGGTTGGTCCGGGCGTCGGTGACGGTCATGCCTCGCCGGAAGCGGCCGCTCGCGATGCGCAGGAACGCGATCCGGTCGCGATGGCGGGGATCGGTGTTGGCCTGTATCTTGAACACGAAGCCCGAGAATGGCGCATCGATGGGCCGCGGTTCGCCATCGGGGTAGCTGACCGCCGCGCGTGGGGCGGGTGCGACCTGGGCGAAGCCCTCCAGCAGCCGCTGGACACCGAGATTGGTGAGGGCGCTGCCAAAGAAGACCGGCGTCTGGCGGCCCGAGAGCACGGCCTCGGGGTCCAGCGTGTCGCCAGCGTGGTCGAGCAGCTCCAGCTCGTCGAGCGTCTCCTGCCAGTCACCGGGCGGACAACCGGCAGGGGCGCCGGCGGTGATGGGCTGGACACGCTCATCGCCCGCGCTGGCGCCGTGCGCCGTCCGCTGGACCGAGACGACGACGCCATCCGCGCGATCGATGAGGCCGGAGTAGACGATGCCATCGCCGACCGGCCAAGTCAGGGGCACGGGGCGGATCCGGAACTCGGCCTCGATCTCGTCCATCAGCTCCAGCGGCGCCCGACCCGGCCGGTCGCACTTGTTGATGAACGTGATGACCGGGACGCCCCGACTGCGGCAGACCCGGTACAGCTTGCGGGTCTGGGTCTCGATGCCGCGGGCCCGGTCGATGACGACGACCGCAGCGTCGGCCGCCCACAGCGTTCGGTAGGTGTCCTCGGAGAAGTCCGCGTGGCCGGGGGTGTCGAGCAGGTTGAAGGTCCAGGGTCCATGGGTGAAGCGCAGGACGGTCGACGAGATCGAGATGCCGCGCTGTCGCTCCAGCTCCATCCAGTCGCTCGTCGTGGCACGTGCGCGGCGGCGGGCCTTGACGGCGCCCGCTTCCTCGATGGCACCCGAGAACAGCAGGAACTTCTCCGTGAGGGTCGTCTTGCCCGCGTCGGGGTGGCTGATGATGGCGAACGTCCGGCGCGTGGCGACCTCGGTCGCGAGCGTCGGGTCGGCCGGCGTGGGCGGCGTGGTGAGGGTGGGCATGCGGTCTCCGGGTGCTGGGCGTCCGTCCGGAGCCTACCCGATGGCGACCATCCGCTCGATGGCGAGGCGTGCCCTGACCGCCACGTCCTCGGGCACGGTCACCACGTGCTGCATGTCGCGCAGGGAGTCGCGCAGTTTCTCGAGGGTGATCATCTTCATGTACCGGCAGATGGCGTCCTCGCGCACGGGCTCGAAGACCGTGCCTGGTGCGGCCTTGCGCAATCCATGCAGGACACCCGTCTCGGTCGCCACGCGAAGTCGGGGCGCGTGCGTCTCGCGGGCGTACCGGAGCATCCCCTCGGTCGAGAGGATGTGGGTGCGCTCGTTCGCGAAGGCCATCGCCTGGCTCGCGCAGCCACACTCCGGGTGGACGAGCAGGTCGGCGGTCGGATCCTCGGCCGTGATGCGGTCGATGTCATCGGGCCGGATGCCCGCGTGGACGTGACATTCGCCCGACCAGATGGTCAGCTTCCGCCCCGTGACGCGTTCCAGCCAGAGGCCCAGGAACATGTCCGGCAGGAACAGGATCTGGCGATCGGCAGGGATGGCATCGATGACGGCCTTGGCATTGCCCGATGTGCAGCAATAGTCCGACTCAGCCTTCACCGCAGCCGTGGTGTTGACGTAGGAGACGACCAGCGCGTCAGGGTGCTGTGCTTTCCAGGCCACCAGCTGCTCCACGGTGATGGAGTCCGCGAGCGAGCAGCCGGCATCGAGGTCGGGGATGAGTACCGTCTTGTCGGGGCTGAGCATGGCGGCGGTCTCGGCCATGAAGTGGACCCCGCAGAACGCGATGACGGCGTCGTCCGTCGCGGCGGCCCGGCGCGACAACCCGAGCGAGTCGCCCACATAGTCGGCCACGTCCTGGACCTCCGGCACCTGGTAGTGGTGCGCGAGGATGACCGCGTCCCGCGCACGGGCGAGCTCCCGCACCTCGGCCGTGAGCTCGCGGATCCGCTCGAGCCGGGCGTGCGCCTCCTCGTCGGTCCGCGGCGCGTCCATGCCCAGCATGGGCAGGGCGATGGGCGTCATCGAAGGACCTCCATGGAGACGTCGAGCGAGCGAGCGGCGTGAGTCAGGGCGCCCACGGAGATGCAGTCCACGCCCGTGTGCGCGATGTCGGCGACGGTCTCGAGCGTCACACCGCCTGAGGCTTCGAGCGGTACCCGACCACCCACGAGCGTGACAGCGTCGCGAAGGTGGGGGAGGGACATGTTGTCGAGCAGGATCCGGTCCGCGCCCGCCGCCAGGGCGTCCTGCACCTGGTCGAGCGTGTCACATTCGACCTCGACCGGCAGCCCGGCCCCACGGGCAGCCTCGATCGCGGCGCCGAAGCCGGGAGCGAACAGGAGGTGGTTGTCCTTGATGAGCAGCGCATCGTGGAGCCCCATCCGGTGATTGGTGCCACCTCCGCAGCGGACGGCCCATTTCTCCGCACCGCGCAGGCCGGGCGTCGTCTTGCGCGTGTCCAGGATGACCGTCCCGGTCCCTGCGACCGCGTCCACGTAGCGCTGGGTGAGCGTCGCGATACCGGACAGCCGACCGAGCAGATTGAGCGCGAGGCGCTCCCCGGTGAGGATCGATCGCGCCGGTCCTTCGAGGGTGCCGACCACCCCTGGCGTGATCCGGTCGCCATCACGCGTGACCATCGTCAGGTGGACCTCCGGGTCCAGCGCCTCGAACACCTGGCGGATGGCGTCCAGGCCGCAGACGACACCCGGCTCCTTCATCAGCACGTTGGCGTGGCAACGGGCTTCGGCGGGCACGACGGCGTTGGTGGTCCGGTCTCCGTCGCCCATGTCCTCTGCCAGCCAGGCCCGGATATCCATGGCCAGGTCTGGCGCGGCCCCGACCCGCGAACCCGTGGCGAGTGTGGTCATGCCCAGACCTCCTGGATGGGTGCCGCATCGCCGGCGATGACGGTATGGACACCATCGAGCCCCGGGTCGAGCTCGGGGTAGTCGGCCCGGAAATGACCACCGCGCGACTCGTGGCGCGAGAGGGCGCTGGCAGCCACCATCCGGATGAGCGGCACATGCGACGCGAGCAGCTCGGTCAGCCCAAGGGCATCGCGCGTGAGACCAGCACCCCGCCAGAGCGCCTCGCGCTCCTCCTCCGTCAGCGGCCCGTCGTCAAGCCGCCTCGCAGGCGGCCGGATCCGGGTCGGGTCGCCGGCGCTGGGGGCAACGCCCGATCGCGAGTGGTCGGCGAGCGCCGCGATCGCGGCGCGTCGGCCGAAGACGAGGCACTCGGCGAGCGAGTTCGAGGCCAGTCGGTTCGCGCCGTGGAGGCCCGTGTTCGCGCATTCGCCGGCCGCGAAGAGGCCGTCGACATCGGTGGCGCCGTCAAGGTCCGTGACGATGCCGCCGACCGAGAAGTGGGATGCCGGCTGGACCGGGATGGGACTGCTGTCGGGCAGATAGCCGGCATCGGTCAGGCGATCCATGAGTGCCACGAACTTGTGCTGGTCCACCGACCGCAGGTCGAGCCGAGCATCGGGATGGGCGGCTACCGCCCTGGCCACCACGTCCCGCGGTGCAAGCTCGTCGATGAAGCGCGAGCCATCAAGCTCGATGAGGGTGGCGCCATCGCCCCGGAGGGCCTCGGACAGCAGCAGGTCCGAATGCACCAGCACGGTGGGATGGAACTGGATGAACTCCAGGTCGGCCAGGCGCGCACCGGCCCGCCACGCGATGACGAGCCCGTCACCGATGGAGCCCACCGGGTTCGAGGTCCGGCTCCAGAGCGCCGCATAGCCGCCGGTCGCGAGGATGATCGAGCGCGCCGGGATCGCGCGCCGGTCGGTCACCAGATGGGAGCCGGGCACGACCGCGAGTGCCCGCTCGCCCTCCGCCACGCCGATCCGACCATGGGCGAGGACCCGGTCCACGAGGACCTGGGTGATGGCACGACCGGTCTCGGCGCCCTCGACGTGGGCGATGCGACGCCGGGAGTGTCCGCCCTCGAGACCCAGGTCAGCATCGAAGGGCACGCCCCACGCCCGGAGCTCCGCGACCCGCTCCGGGATCTCGCGCACGAGTGTCTCGACCGCGCTCAGGCGACACAGTCCCCGGCCCGCGCTGAGGGTGTCCGCGATGTGCAGGTCCAGGCCGTCGTCGGGGCCCTGGACCGCCGCGACACCGCCCTGCGCGAACCAGCTCGATGACGCCGCATCGGTGATGGGGCCACGGGCCAGCAGCTGGACACGAGCGCCCCGCTCTGCGGCCGCGAGCGCGGCGGTCAGGCCGGCGATGCCGGCGCCGACCACGATGAGGTCCACTTCGGGTTCCAGGGAGGTCCGGTGATGGCGGGTCCGTTCCGCGGTGGCCTTGGTCATCGCCCGGGTCGTGGGCCGCGTGATGGGCGGATTGAGGATGGCACCGGCACCCGCCCGATACAGCTCCGCGGGTCGTCCCCGCTCGCCCTGGGCGCGGGTCGCCGCCAGGCCCGTCGCGGCCACGAACCCGGACGCGCCGAGCACCTTGCGCCGGAGGTTCGAGAGGTCGAGGTCCGTGCCCCACACCGCCTCGTACACCGACTGGAGATCGGTGAGCGTGAACAGGTCCGGCAGGAAGCGGGTCGCGAGCGTCGTGTACTCGAGCTTGGCGCGGGCACGTTCGAGCCCCGCCCCGAGGATCTCCGCGTGGTCGAAGGCGAGGGGTCGGTCGAGTCCGGTCGCTCCGGGCTCCACCGGCACCCAGGCAGCCGACCGGGCGGCACGCCCCGCCACGGCCTCCGGAAGGTCCGGTGCGAAAACGAGGTAGCCGACCGAGATGACCCGCCGTCGGGGGTCGCGGCCGGGATCACCGAAGGTCGCCAGCTGCTCCAGGTGGTGGCCGCCCAGGTCGCTGACACCCGCCTCTTCCGCAAGCACGCGCGCGGCGAGCTCCTCGAGCGATTCCCAGGTGCCGTCGGATCGCGGCCGGACGAACGACCCCGGCAACGCCCAGGCCCCTGCGAACGGTGGCTGCTCCCGCTCGATGAGCATCACGCTCAGCGACCCATCGCGGATGGTGAGCGCCACCACGTCGACTGTCACCGCGAGGCCGTTCGCGTTGCCCGGATTGTTTCTGGTCACAGTGACCAGAATATACCCCGCAACGCCGCTGTCAAGCGGTCAACCACGGCCTCGACACCTGCCGCTCGCGGAGGGCCGGCGCTCCTCGCGACAGGCGGCCCGCCGGTGAGACGTCGATCCCCCGAGCGGTCGCGCGACGTACCCGCTGGACGGGTGTGTCGGGGAGACGTCGATCCCCCGAGCGGTCGCGCGACGCACCCGCCGGGCGAACCCGCCCAGCGGGTGAATAGCCCAACGGCGTGGCTCCGTGGCTGGGCTGGGCCTCCGCCGGCGTGTCCCGTTGGTCGATGCACCCGACCGACGGGTCGATCGCCCGCGGGGCGGGTGCGGCGGCCAGCCAGGGTGAGGTCGATGCTGTTCGCCGGGCTGCTAGCGTCCTACTCACCCGACTGGCGGGTCGGGGCCCGCGGATGTCCGTCCGGCGCGGACGTCAGGCCGGCTCGACCTCGGGTCGGCGGGGCGGGGCCCGCGGATGTCCGTCCGGCGCGGACGTCAGGCCGGCTCGACCTCGGGTCGGCGGGGCGGGGCCCGCGGATGTCCGTCCGGCGCGGACGTCAGGCCGGCTCGACCTCGGGTCGGCGGGGCGGGGCCCGCGGATGTCCGTCCGGCGCGGACGTCAGGCCGGCTCGACCTCGGGACCAGCAGGGGCACCCGACAGGTCGGTGATGGAGCCGTACAGCTCCTCCTCCTGGGCCATGTGGAGACGGAGGATGGCGTCGAGCCCGTACAGCACACGCCGCAGGTCCGGCCAGTCATCGGGTGCCGGTCCCTCCACGGCCAGCTCCTCGACCAGGTGGCCGAACAGCCGGGACAGCCGGAAGATCTCGTTGTGGGTGACGTGGAGCGCCGCCGTCGCCTCGTCGCTGCCCATCGCGGTCGCGAGCGCCGGGTGGATGCTCCGGTCCTCGTCGAGCTCATGCGGCAGCAAGCGCTCCTTGAGGAACCGGTCGACGGCTTCCAGCTCCACCCGTGCCTCCGCCGGCGGCAGCACGTCGAGCCGGTCGGCCGTCGTGCGCAGGTGGCCGATGCCACTCGCGAGCTCTCGGTGCTCGGCGGTGATGGCCGCATGCGTGGCCGTCCAGCCCGAGACACGAACGGGCGCCGGCACGCCACCCCGGAGCGCCCGGAGCGCGTTGAGGATGACCGCGACATCGATGGCCTCCTGGAGCAGCGCGCCGGCGATCACGGGCAGGAAACCGAATGCCGCGATGACCATCGCCACGAGCGAGAGGGTCATGCCCACGATGACGCTCTCCAGGGCGATGTGACGTGATCGCCGCGAGATGTGGACCGCTTCCGCGAGCCGATCGAGCCGGTCGACCGTGATGACGATGTCCGCGGCCTGGGAGCTCGCGGTCGCGCCCCGGGCGCCCATCGCCACGCCCACATCAGCCACGGCCAGAGCGGGCGCGTCGTTGACCCCGTCACCGACCATCACGATCGGCCCATCGGCCATCTCGCCTTCGCGGCGCACGGCCTCGACCTTGTCCACGGGCGTCCGGTCGGCGAGCACGCCATCGAGCCCGACCGCGAGCCCGACCATATCCGCGAGCGCGCTCCGGTCGCCGGTGACCATGAGGATGCGCGTGAAGCCGGCGCGTCGAAGGCTCCGCACGGCTCGGGGTGTCTCCGGCCGGATGGGGTCGTCGAGCACGAGCGCGCCCGCCATCGACCCATCGATGGCGACATAGACGTTGGTGGTGCCCTCGATCGCCGCGCGCCGCTGCAGGTCCCGGGCCCAGGCCGGCAGCGGCCCCCCTGCGGCGAACGCGGCGGTGCCGACGGCCACCCAACGTGCGCCAGCGCCGACCTGGACCCGACCCTGGATGCCCGCGCCGGTGACCTCCTCGACCTCGGTCGGCAGCGGCAGCTCCAGCGACCGGGCATGGGCCGCGTGGACGACGGCGCCTGCCAGGACATGCGGCGACGCCTGCTCCAGCGCGGCGGCGAGTCGAAGGACCTCGTCCGGATCGGCCGGACCCTCGATGGATGCCAACCTGGGCCTGCCCGCCGTGAGGGTCCCGGTCTTGTCGAACAGCAGCACCCGGGAGCGCGCGAGCGTCTCGAGCGGCCCGCCGCCCTTGACGATGATGCCCCGGCGTGCGGCCCGGGAGATGCCGCTGACGATAGCGATGGGCGCCGCGAGGAGCAGCGGGCAGGGAGTCGCCACGACCAGGACCGCGAGCGCCCGCTCGGCATCGCCGGAGACCAGCCAGGCGATGCCTGCGATGGCCAGGGTGAGGGGCACGAACAGCAACCCGTACCGGTCGGCGAGTCGCACGAAGGGCGCCTTGGCATGGCTTGCCTGCTCGACCAGCCGGACGATGCCCGCGTAGGTACTCGCATCCGCGGTCGCAGTGGCACGCATGTCGAACGGGCCGCCGCTGTTCACCACGCCCGACGCGAGTGGGTCACCGGCCTCGCGGACGACCTGCCGGCTCTCGCCCGTGAGCGCCGACTCGTCAAGCGTCGCGCTGGAACTGAGGATGGTGCCGTCGACCGGCACGACCTCGCCCGGCCGGACCAGCAGTCGATCGCCCGGAGCGACCTCCCCGATGGGCACGACCTGGAGCTCCTGCCCCGCGTAGCGTCGAACGTCCTGGGGCGCCCGGCCGAGCAGTGCCGTCAGCTCCCGGTTCGCCTGGCCCTCGGCGTAGGTCTCGAGCGCCTCACCCGTGGCAAGCATGACCGCGATGACCGCCGCGGCGAACGACTCACCGATGGCGACCGCACCCGCGATGGCCAGCAGCGCGATGACATCCACACCGGCCTCGCCGGCGAGCAGGTCACGGACGATGGACCAGGCAAGGCGGATACCCACGATGACCGCCGGCACGGTCCACGCCCACCAGGCGAGCTGCTCATTCCCGGCCCATACAGCTGCGATGCCGATGACCAGGCCACCCAGGGTCAGGGCCAGGAGCCAAGCGGCGCGTGCTCGTGTCGTGATGGATCGCAAGGGTCCCTACCTGGTGCGTGAGCAGCTACGCTGCCCGGGGATCCGGTCGCGGGTCGCGAAGCGTCGGGAGTCGCGAGGGCGTTCCACGCGCGTCGGTCAGGGGCCCGGGGAGGCGAGTACCGAGGCTCCAGCGTGCAGCAGGACATTCCTGGCGACACTCCCGAGGAGTATACGGTCGAGCCCTCGTCGGGCATGGGTGCCCAACATGATGAGATCCGCGCCCGATCGGGCCGCCTCGTCGAGGATGACGCTCGCTGCTGGACCGTCCCGCAGCACGGCGCTCACGGCGTGGCCAGCATCCTCCAGCCGTGCGATGGCATCCGACTGGACCTGCTCCAGGCGTCCCCGGGCGGTTCGCTGGGCCGCATCCAGGCCGTCGGCGACCGCCTGGCCGCTCATGACCTGACGATCGAGACCCCACTCGGCGTGGGTCGGCACGGCGGAGACGAGGGTGATGGGCACGCCCCCGAACGCCGCGCTCTCCAACAGCAGCTCCTCCGCGGCACGGGCCGGCCCGGAGCCGTCGTGCGCGAGCAGGATGTGCGTGACCTGGGCTCGGCGCGCCACGAGGACGGCACATGGGGCGCGGTCGCACACCTCCGCGGAGACGGAGCCAAGCAACAGCGCCGCGAGTGGCCCCCGTCCCCGGCTGCCGCACACGATGAGGTCTGCCTGGGTGTCCGTCGCTCGATGCACGATTGCATCGGCAGGCCGGCCCATCGATAGGGTCATGGTCGCGACCATCCCATGATCTTCCAGCACGGCGACCGCGATCGCGGCACCCTCCCGCTCGGAATCCCGGACGGCATCGGAGAGCGCCGTGGTGTCACCGGGCACGGCCATCAGGGGCATCGGCAGCAACGCACGCGTGTCGGTGACCGCCAGCACCTCCACCTCCGTGCCGGCACGCCAGGGAAGACTCGCCACGAGGTCGATGGCCAGGCGCGCGCCGACCGACCCATCCGTAGCGAGGATCAGGCGCACGCCATCGACCGCAGACGGATGGAGGCGACCGGTTCGATGCGCACGCGGGAGCCGCCGCCGCGCTGAGGCTGCACCACCGGCTCACGCGCGACGAGGATCGACGCGTGGCTATGCACGAGGACATCCCGGGCGACGCTGCCGAGCAGCAACCGGTCGAGTCCGGACCGGCCATGGGTACCCATGACGATGAGATCGGTCTGCGCGCGCTGTGCCGCCTCCACGATCTCGTGGGCCGGGTCACCTGTGAGCAGCACCTCATTCACCGTCCGGCCGCAACGGCGCAGCCGTTCGGTGGCCTCGTGCTGGAGCTCCACCACGTGGCGCAGCCGGCTAGCGTGGGCGTCATCGGGGTCGGTCAGCAGGTCCGTGACCGTCACCACGTCGATGGATGTCTGCGCGAACAGCGGTAGGCGCATGACCAGGTGCTCCGCAGCGAGCGATGGCGCTGAGCCGTCGGTCGCGAGGGTGACCCCCGCGATGGTGGGGTGACGCGCGACGAGGACCGAGCAGGGTGCTCGTTGGGCGACCTCGGCCGACACCGATCCCAGCAGCTTGGAGCGCAGCGGGCCATGCCCGCGGCTGCCGCAGACGATGAGCGATGCCTCGGTCTCGACGGCGCGCTGGACGATGGCATCGGCTTCGCGACCATGAAGGACACGGGCCGACGCCATGATGCCGTGGCGACCCAGGCGAGCGGTGGCCTCGCGCGCGGTCGCCAGCGCGCTGGCGGTGCGCTCCTCGTCATAGCCATGGACCACGTGGACCGGCGAGAACGCGAACGCGGCGGGCGCTCCCGCATCCACGACCGCCACGACGTCGACCACGAGATCGGATGGCCAGCGCAGCCCGGCGACAAGATCGACCGCAGTCAGCGCTCCGGGGGTCCCATCGGTCGCCAGCAGGAGTCTCATCGTGTCGCCTCGCCCATCGCCGCCGGACCTGGATGCTCGGGGGCGGTCCATCGGTCCAGCCGAGCATGAGCACCGGCACGTGCTGGTGGATAGGGCCGATCGGCCCACGGAGTCGGGCCCTCGGTCACTCGTCTCCGGGCGACCTGGAGGCGGATGCTGTGGCCACGCGATCCGACGGGTCGTCGCTTGCTGATGCCGTCGGAGCGAGAGAAGGCGGGGTCATGAACATCCTCATCCTGTACGACTCCAGGTTCGGCAATACCGAGCGGCTCGCGGTCGCCATGCAGGGCGCCATCGCGACCGAGCATCGGGTCTCTTCACGGGCCCTGGTGAGCGCGCCTACGGACGCTGCCCACTACGACCTGGTCCTGGTCGGCGGACCCACCCACGGGCATGGGGCGTCCCAGCCACTCAAGGACGCCCTCCATCGGCTGCCCAGCGGATCGCTCAAGGGTGTGCCGGTGGCCGTATTCGACACGCGCTTCCGGATGCCCCGGGCGCTGACCGGGTCAGCGGCTGGCGTGGCCGCGAAGCTGTTGCGCAAGGCTGGCGCGGAGGTGGTCGATGCGCCGGAGAGCTTCTTCGTCACGCGCGGCAACCCACCCGAGCTCGATCCGGGTGAGGACGTCCGAGCCGCGACATGGGCGCACGACGTCGCCGCGCGGCTGAGCCCGCAGTGGGTGACGCCCGCGTGATCGCCATCAGGGTCGGACGACCGGCCCTCGCGTGCCGCGCCGATGACAGCCGACGAGATGGTCGTCGACGAGCCCGATGGCCTGCATCAGGGCCCAGGCGGTGGTCGGCCCGACGAAGACGAAGCCATTGCGGCGAAGGTCCGACGCCAGGGCGCGTGACGCCGCGGTCCGGCCCAGGAGGTCGGTGATCGCCCGGGGGGCGTGGCCGCCGTCCATGCGGTGCGTCCCGATGAGCCGCTCCAGCCCGCCGCGCTCCCGCACAGCCACCGTCGCTCGGGCGTTCTGGAGCGTGGCTAGGATCTTGGCTCGGTTGCGTACGATGCCGGCGTCCGCCATGAGGCGCGCCACGTCATCGTCGGTGTAGCCGGCGATGACGTCTGCGTCGAATCCATGGAACGCCTGTCGGAAGCTGGGACGCTTGCGCAGGATGGTCTGCCAGCTGAGCCCGCTCTGGAACGCCTCCAGCGTGATCCGCTCGAACACGGCGGCCTCGCCATGGACCGGCATGCCCCATTCGGTGTCGTGGTAGCCGCGCATCAAGGCGTCACCGGCGGCCCACGGGCAGCGCGCCAGCCCGTCCTCGCCGACGATGGGTCCGCCATCGATGCTCATCGCACCCCCGTCACCCCTCGGGCGGTCTTCCAGCGTCGGTACCCATCCCGCTGGCACTCCCAGCACGGACGATAGCCGGCCGCGATCGCGGTACGTTCGTCGAGGAAGAAGACCCGGTTCGCCGCGTAGCCACCGCGAGCGATGGCCCGCAGCGCCCCGGGACAGTCGAGACGACCGTAGATACGGCTCCGGCGGTGACCGCCAAGCGAGCCAGGCAGCGGGCTCAGGTACGGGCGCCGGTCCGCACCCAGCAACGTCCAGGTCCGACCTGCAGGCTGGCTCGCGGCCGACCCGCCGGCCGCCGCGTTCACGGGGCGGCCTCCATCTGCAGCAGCAGCCGCTTGGCCTCCGCGCCGCCCAGGTACTGACCGATGGTGCCGTCGCTGCGCACGACCCGATGGCAAGGCACGATGAGCGGCAGGGGGTTGGTCCGACAGGCCGAGCCGACCGCCCGGGCCGCCCCAGGGTTGCCCGACGCCCGGGCGACCTCACCGTAGCTCGCGGTGTGGCCGTAGCCGATGTCCGTCAGGTGTGTGAGCACCGTCCGTCGGAAGCCACGGGACAGACGCAGGTCGAGTGGCAGGTCGAAGGTGCGTCGCCGACCAGCGAGGTATTCATCGAGCTCGCGGGCCGCGGTATCGAGGCGTCGGGGGGACAGCAGCACCCGGGGGCTCACCTCCCGGGAGAGCTCCTCGAGGACCGCGTCGATGCCCTCCCGCTCGAAGGCGACGCGGACCATGCCTGCCTCGGTGGTGGCCAGGAGGAGGGTTCCGATGGGCGAGTCGATCGTCCGGTATGCGACATCGAGCAGGCCGGCTGCCGCGGCGGCGTCCTCCAGGCGGCGATGGAGCCGGTCGGTCGTCGCGGCATCGGGCGCCGGGACCAGGTCGAGCAGGGTGGTGTCGGTGGTCGTCATCGGATGGCTCCTTCGGGGACGGAGCGGCGGAGGGCGGCGATGCCATCCGCAGCGGCGCGTCGGGCGGCGTCCTCTGTGCCGCCGACGATCGTGGCGACCTCGCGATAGGACATGCCCACCAGGTAGTGATATGCGACGGTCTGTCGCTGCTTGAGCGGGAGCGCTCGGAGTGCCTCCCAGAGTCCGAAGTCGTCGGGCCCGGGCGCCTGGGGTGCCGGGCGGTCCGGCAGCTCCGGCACCGTGATGGCACGCCGACCCGCGGCGCGCACGTGGTCGATGGCCTTGCGGTGAGCGATGGTCACCAGCCAGGCTGTGACGTCGCTGTCCGGACGCAGACGCGGATACGCCTGCATCGCGGCCAGGAATGTGTCGGACCAGGCGTCCTCGGCGTCATCGGGACCCAGCACCGCCCGGCAGACGCGCAGGACCGTGGCCCCATGCTTGGCAACGATGTGCTCGAAGGGTTGGAGGTTCATACCCTGAGAACGTCGGCATCCGGGCGATCGTGAGGTCCCGCTCCGAAGCCGGCCCCGGTCCAGCGACTCGCGAGTGCCATGGCGCCGGCAGTGACACATACCGCGACGATGCCCAGCAGCACCGTCGTGGCATCGAGGAGCGGCCGCTCGACGGCCGGATCGAGGTTCACGCCGAACTGGTAGTCGTAGGCCCAGGTCGGCAGCAGCGTCGTCACCCAGCCACCCAGGTCGGCGCCGACCGGCAGGGCGGCCAGCGTCGGGTACAGCGCCAGGGAGATGACCGCGGCGGCGAGCCCGAAGCCGATCACCAGCCAGCGACCGTCACGGGACCGATGCCAGATCGCCGACAGCAGCAGCGCCAGCGCGAGCAGCGCGAACGGGAGGCTGCTGGTGAGGTGGTACTGGAAGGTCGCCCGGTCGATGCGCGCCCACGGCAGCCAGAGGCTCAGGAACATGACGACCACCAGCGCATAGCCCGGATCGCGGCGTCGCCAGCCGACGACCCCGGCCCAGATGAGGCCCGCGATCGATGACCAGAGTATGAGCGGGTTGGCGCCGTCGTAGATGGTCGCCGTCAGTCCGCCGGCCATGTCGCCGAGGTACAACCAGACCGGCTTGAGGTCGAGCATCCACGCCCACCACGGGGACGACGCCGGGTGCGCGACGCGCAGCTGGTCGTGGTATTCGTACATCGACCTCGTGAGATCGAGCAGGGTCTGGCCGGCCTGCCCCGGGACGCCGGCCACGAGCTGGTTGCCGAGGGCGACCCAGGGCAGGTATGAGACGACGTAGACGGCCACCGGGACGACCGTCAGGCAGGCAAGCGCGAACAGCCATGGCACGCCTCGACGGCGCCCCGGCCGCAGGAACGAGGGGGTATCGGGTGGGGCCGGGGCCACCCGGGTGGCCATCGCCGGCGAGCGCCCGATGGCGATGGCCAGAAGGCCACCCAGCGCCAGCGCGGCACCGGCGACCGCGATCAGGGTGCTGCTGCCCGCGACGCCTGCCAGCAGGCCGAGCGCCCCGAGGGCGATACCGATCAAGCCACCAGCGCGCAGCTCGCCCGGCTCGAAGGGCAACGGCCGGCGGACGATCGCAGCGCCGACGAGCCCGGTGAGGCCGAGCATGAGCGCCAGGAACGTCCAGTCGCGCGACGGGTCGGGCACATCGGCCGGTGTGATGGCGATCGCGCCCAGGACCGCGGTCGCGGCGATCAGGCTCAGGAGGATGAGCACCCGGCCGAGCGCCGACCGGGCGAGCAGCAGCAGCCCGACGCCGCCGATGGCGTAGAACCCGACCCACTTCGAGGCGAGGGCAAGCCCCAGCAGCAGCCCCACCCCGACCAACCCCACAGCCACCACCCATGGCCGTCGCCACCGCCCCAGCCACACCGCCGCGAAGACGGTGGCCGCCGCGGTGATGAACAAGGTCACATAGACATCGTTCATGGCGATTCGCGCGGTCACGAACATCATGCCCTCGAGCAGGGCAAGACCAGCCACCGCGAGCCCGACTGACCGGCGTCGGGACACGAACCGGGCAAGCAGGTACAGCAGGAGCACCGTCAGGGCGCCTGCGAGCACACCCGGCATTCGCCAGGCCCATGCGTTCGACCCAGCGTCGATGGATGAGGCCACGCCGTCGGGCGCGATCGAGAGCACCCGCACCGGCGCCGACGGCACGTCCGGCCGGTCGACGACCGCGAGCGCGGCCGGCGCGGCGGGCACGACCGCATCCGCGAACAGGGTGAGGCCGTTGGGTTCCACGACCGCGATGGTGGGCTCGTCGGCGGCGGTCCGGGTCGCGACGTGGATGAGCTCCGCGGTCTGGTCCCAGGCGATCTCGGTCACCGGTCCCGGCATCGACAGCGGGTCGGAGGCGACGGGGCCGGTATCGCCGAGCGACACCGTGCTGAGCGAGCTGCCGCCGCCCACGAAGAGGGTCGCCGGGTCCAGGTCGGGGTCGAGCGCCATCGCCACGACGGGGTGCGTCAGGGGGACGTCGGTGACCTCCACGAGTGTGGTGGCATCCAGGAGGTGGAGGTCGCCCGCGGTCGAGGTGCCGACCGCGACGAGCGGCCGGGTCTCGACCCGCACGCCCGGCAGGTCGGACGTGGCGTCGTCGATGGCCGCCACCATCTCGTCGTCGGGTGCGACCGACAGCACCACGAGCGGTGCCTCCGACCCCAGCCGCGCCTCGAGCACCGCGGTGTCGTCGCCCGTGATGTCCGCGAGCGTCTTCGCCGTCTGCACGGCATCCGTGACCTGGGTCGGCTCCGCCACGACGAGCCGCATCTCTGCGGCGGCCGCCAGTGCCACCGCGTCGGGGATGGCCATAGCAGCGGTGGGGGTGCCATCCGTCGCCCAGGCGCCCACCGAGCCGTCATCACCGAGGGTCACGATGCCGTCGCCAGCGAGGGCGACCTGGCTGATACCAGCCTGCGTGATGAGGGGCACAAGGTTCGCGTCGGAGCCCGCACCGGTATCCAGGACCGCGACGCCACTCGGGGTCGCGGCGTACAGCTGGTGCCCGTCGGGGTCGAGCGCCAGGCTCGTGACGGGCGCCGAGCTCACCCGGAACGGCGTGCCTGGCGAGGCGGGGACCGCCAGGAGCCCGTCGGGACCTCCGACCCAGAGGAGGTCGCCGTACCGGTCGCCGTCGCGTTCCCAGGGCCGTTCATAGAGGGCCGTGCCGACGGGCGTCCCCAGATCCTGACGTCCGACCACCTGGTCGTGGCCGAAGAGGGCGATGCTCACGGCCATGACGTACTTGGCGAGATGCGGATGCGTCCACTCGTAGATGTCGTGGGGCACGCCGTAGCGCCAGTCCTGGAGGAACTCCGTCGCGGTCCGAGCGTGGTAGACCTCGTCGAAGTACATGGCGCGCGGCTCTTCGAGCCGATAGCCGCGACTCACGATGGCGAGCAACAGGATGCCCAGCATCACGAGCGCGTCGATGCCATCCAGCCGACCACCGCTTCCGCGGGAGGGCACAGGGGCAGCCCCCGCCGGGGGCCCTTCGATCACCGGAGCCGAGGCACTGGCAGCAGCGATGGATGCTGGTGCCGGTGCCGCCGGAGCCTGACGCGCCGACCGGCGCGTCCGCCGGTCAGCGCGAGCCACGAACGTCGGAATCCGGGGAAGACGTCACCCGACGATCATGGCGGAAACGGTCGCGAGCGGCCAGCGCTGGTCACCGGCCGCTCGCGACCGGGAGGATCAGCAGCTGGCGCGGTAAGGCTGATCCAGCAGCGGCGGGGTGAGGGTCTCGTTGGTCGCGCGCGCCCGCGCATCAGCCGCTGGCCAGTGGGTCGGTCGGCGACCGAGCCGCCCGCGGATCGAGAGCGTGGCGGGTCGCGGCTTGTGCGTCCCGGCCCCCGGAAGCTCGGCTTCGTGGTCACTGGCGCGGGTGGGCCCCACTGCCATCAGGATGAGGTAGTCAGGGATGGTGGTCATCTCGTCACCGTGCCGTCGTCTGTCGCGCCTGGCCCGTCTGGTCGGTCGCAGGCACGACATTGGACCTCCGACGCTGCCCCGCCAACCGGCGGACGACGTGATCGGTGCTACGTCATCCGTACCGGGGCGTACCGCGAGACCTGACGTGGGTCGTGCCCGAATGGGCCGTTCGGCATGCTGCGGTCGCTCGCCGTCACGCCCAGACTCAGCTTCAGCACGGCTTCCCGGCCGCTCGCAGGCGCGATCGTGCGCCCGCGGTCGGGACAGAAGGAGTCGCAGGATGCTCGCGTCCGACGCGGTCCCGGGACCGGACCAGGGTCATCACGCCACGCCTATCGTCCATACCGAGAACACGACGTCGACACCACTCACGCCCCAGGTCGCGGCAGGCTTCCTGGCGGACCTGGGCTTCCTCATCGTGCCCACCGTGCCCAGTCGGGCCATCGATGGGTTCCTGCTCGTCGCCCTCCGGGGCCAGCCGACGCTCCGGCATTACGACCCCGAGGAGGCCGACTACTGGATCGATGCCGGGCTCCATGGCTGCGCCATGACCCTCTGGCGCGGCACGAAGATGCCCATCCACGACGCCTTCTCGTGGGGCATCATCCGCATCGTCGACCGGCTGCACGTGACCAATGACTTCCTCACCTTCGGCGGCACGATGCGGGCAGAGGATGTCGGTGGCACCGCGGTCGTGGTCTTCCGCTCCAGCGCGCCGATGCTCCGGATGGGTGGCCACTCCCAGGTCGCCGACGAGGCCGCCGTGCCGCTGGCCACCTTCTTCGGCAGGCTGCGTGGCGCGATGACGGTGAGCCCGGCCGCGGAGCAACGGGTCATCGCAGCCGACCCGATGGCGCGCTATGCCGGGTTCATCTGTGATGGCGCGACCAGGTTCGAGACGGCGCCCATCCTCCAGGGATGCGAGCCGGCGATGTGGCACCTGTTCCAGGCCGAACGCGCACGACTGGAGCAGGACCAGCCCCTCGCGTGGACGGTCGGCGAGAAGCTCGCTGCCATCGCGCTGCCGGCGCCCGCCAGATGCCATCGGGAACTCCATCTCTAGCCGTACCGGGCGTCTCCGGGCATGTCAGGCGGGCGGTGAGGTTCGGTACCTTCAGGGGATGTGCCGCCGCCCGGTCGGGGCCGAGCATGGGTGCTGGTCCGACCGGCGGACCCACGAACTCAGCGGAGACCTACGCGTGCGGCGGACCATCATCACCCTTGCCATCGCAGCCACCGTGGTGGTGTCCGCCTGCTCAGGCGGCTCCAAGGGCCAGGTATCGGTCCCGGGCAAGGGCCTCTGCGAGTCGTACGTGGCAACGGCCGCCCAGGCGACTGCGGGCCCTGGCCGCATCGACTGGCTCGACCGGTCCATCAAGACCTGCAAGAGCCTCGAGCAGTGGCAGTCGGCCGTGACCTCGTACGGTGGGGATGCCGTGGGCCCGAGTGCGACCGGGTTCCTCGCCGACCGGTGTACGGAGTCGACCTCGGGGCTGAGCGGATACCAACTGTGTGGCCTGCTCGCCATCAGCCTCGCGACCCCCACGCCGGCGCCGACCAAGAAGCCCAAGCGCAAGCCGAAGAAGACGGCGAAGCCCAAGGCCACGCCCGCCCTGATCGTCGCGGCCTCGCCGGCTCCGTCACCATCGCCCACGTCCGCGCACGTCCCGCCCCCGGCAGTGTCGTCCGCCCCGGCGCCCGTGCCCCCGCCGCGCTGACGGGCGGGCCAAGCGGCCCGTGGAACAGGTGCCGCATGGCACACGACCCCGCGACGGTTGCGGGCGAGGATGGCACGGCATGGGAGACCTTACGTGACCACACTCGTGTTCTTCGGCCGGCCCGCATCGGGCAAAGGCACTCTGGGGCAGCATCTGACCGACGCGGTCGGCTATCGGGCGTGCTCCACCGGCCAGGCGATGCGAGCCTGGGCAGCCGGGCCATCCCCGGAGCAGGTGATGCTCCGACAGACGATGGCCGCAGGCGGCTATGGCTCTGACGAGCTGGCAGTGCGCATCGTGCGCGAGTTCATCGGCGCGCTGCCGGCGGAGGCGCCGGGCGTCATCCTCGATGGGTTCCCCCGTGACCGAGCCCAGCTCGACGCCTGGCTTGCCTTCCCCGCCGAGCACGGCATCGCGGTCGTCGTGGATACGCCGGAGGACGTCTGCCGCGAGCGGGTGAGCGGTCGGATGGTGTGCGACGACTGCGGCTGGACCGGTCACCACCCGGACACCATCTGCGAGCACTGCGGCCAGTGGCTCCAGCGGCGGACGGACGATGTGGACGCAGCGGCCTTCGAGCGCCGCCTCCATGACTACGAGACGCGGGTGGCTCCCATCATCGATGCCTGGGACAACGCCGGTCTGCCATTGCTGCGTCTGGACGGCACGAAGCAGGCCGATGACCTCGCGAGCGACCTGCTCGCGTTGCTGCCGGAGCCAGCTGCCGTCGGCTGACGTCCGGCGTCCCAGCATGTCGTGGCTGCGACGTGGTGACGAGATCGATCCCATGCGGGACGATGACACCATGCCCGACCTCGCTCGGTTCCGACAGGCCCAGGATCCGGTGTATGGGGTGGTGCTCGGAGAGCTCCGACGCGGTCGGAAGACCAGCCACTGGATGTGGTTCGTGTTTCCCCAGTTCGCTGGCCTGGGGCAGAGCGTGATGTCCCAGCGGTACGCCATCGCCTCGCTCGCGGAGGCTCGCGCGTATCTCGCGGATGTGGTCCTGGGTGCACGGATGCGGGAGTGCGCGGCGACGTTGCTCGCGCTCCAGGATGTCGACGCCGAGGTGATCTTCGGCGATATCGATGCCCTGAAGCTCTGTTCGTGCATGACCCTCTTCCATCGGGCGGCGCCGGACGAGCCACTCTTTGCACGGGTGCTCGATCGCTTCTTCGGCGGCCGGCCGGACCCGGTCACGGAGCGCCTGCTGGGATGACCCGCACCGAGGTCTACGCCGCCGCACTACGGGATGGTCGCAACCCCGTCGAGCTCGGGCTCGCGGAGTCTGGGCTGCCCGGGCCGCGGGGCAACCTTGAGCTCATCGCGGCGCTCGCGGCGTTCGCCGACGAACGGGTGCTGACACGCTGGAGCGAGATGTCGCCGACCGAGGCGCCGGGGGACCAGCCGCCGGTGGTCCTCGTCTGTGCCGGGGTCGCGGGGCTCGGTCGGTTCGTGCTCGGGCGGCCGGATATCCTGGCATTGCTCCACGAACGAGCGCGTGACCCACGTTGGCGAGTACGTGAGGCGGTCGCGATGGCACTCCAGGGTGCTGGCCGCGCGGAGCCGGACAGGGTGGTCGGGCTGCTGGAGCCCTGGGTCACGGACCCCCACCCGCTCGTGCAGCGGGCGGTCATCGCCGCGCTGTGCGAGCCAGCGCTGCTCCGAGACCCTCCCGTGGCGGACCGCGTCGTCCACGTGCTGGACACCATCACAGCGTCGCTCGTGGCGCGCCCGGATCGTCGGCAGCCGGACGTCCGGGTCCTCCGGCAGGCCCTCGGCTACGGCTGGAGCGTCGCCATCGTGGCCGCGCCGGACGTCGGCATCGCGACCTTCGATCGCTGGATCGCGCTCGACGATCCAGACGTCCGCTGGATCGTCCGTGAGAACGTCCGAAAGGCCCGTCTCCGTAGCCTTGAGGCTGCCTGGCTGGCGTCGGCCCGGCGGCGAGCGGGCCTGCCGCAGCGCTGATGCGCACCGAGTGGCTGCCCTATGTCGGGCCACGGACGCCGAACACCGTGGTCGGCGATCTGCGGGTCCGCGACATCGAGGCACCCGCGCTCGCTCGCTCGGTGGAGCTGCTCTGCCTGGTGCCGTCGGATGCGGCGACCCAGGGCCGCCGGTATCCCGTGATCTACATGTTCGACGGCCAGAACCTGTTCGACGCCGCTGCGAGCCACGCGGGTGACTGGCGGGTGGACGAGACGATGCTCGGCCTGCGTGAGGAAGGGCTCGACGCGATCGTGGTCGGGATCGCCAACGGTGCGCATGCCCGGTTCGCGGAGTACACCCCGTATCCCTCGCGTGGCCGGCGCACCCCCCGCGGCGGCGATGGCCCCCTGACGCTCGACCTCCTCGTGGACGCCATCAAGCCGCTCATCGATGGCTCGTTCCCGACCCTGCTTGATCCGGCGAACACCGTCATCGCCGGGTCGTCGCTCGGGGGGACTCATGAGCCTCTCGGCGGGGTGGGAGCGACCCGACGTCTTCGGTCGCGTCGGCGCCTTCAGCCCGGCGTTCCCACCCGGCCAGGCCCGGCTTCGCGAGCGGATCGCGCATGGCCCCCGTCCATCGTCACGCGTCTATCTCGACGCTGGCGGGCGAGAGGGCCGCGACATGCGGCTGGACCGGGTCGTCCCGTACTGGTCGTGGGCGTTCCGTCGGGACGTCCGGCGGTGCCGCGATGCCCTGGTGTCGGCTGGCTTCACGCTCGGTGGGGACCTCCGGTACGTCGAGGACCCGGCCGCGACCCACGGGGAAGCGGCGTGGGCGGCACGACTTCCGGACGCGTTGCGCTTCCTGCTCGCATCGACGACGACCGACGACCCCGACGGCTGAGTGGCGGGCGTCGCGGTTACGGCGCGTGCAGGTCTGCGCCCAGCTCCCGGGCAAGCGCGGCCAGGAGCTGCTCCACGAGTCGGACGGCCGCGGTGACCTGGGTGGCATCCACGGGTGGACCTGACGCCGACGGTGCAAGGCTCCCAGCGGGGAGCGGCGTCGGTCTGGATGTCGGTCTGGGCGTGGGTCTTGGCGTGCGGGTCGGTCGGGGCGTGGGCGTCGGCGTGCGTCGCGGCCGATGCGTCGGTTTGGGGGTCGGTCGGGGCGTGGAGACCGGTCGCGGGGTGCGGACCGGGCCCCGATCACCGGTCGCGGCACGCGACGACCCCGGTGGGTCGTTGAGCCAGTAGCTCGGATTGCCGTTGCGTTTGCCGTTCGTGCCCGCGGGGTTCGGGTATGCGCCGCGGGTGCCGTAGATGCCGTACGGGTCGATCGTCCGCCAGTTGCCGTCCATGAGCTGGAAGTGGAGGTGGGTGACGCAGCACGGGTCACCCGTGTAGCCCGAATAGCCCAGGAACTCACCGCGCTTGACGTACACCTTGTGGTTGCCGAGGGGGATCTTGGCGACCATGGTCCTGAGGTGCCCGTAGTAGGTGTAGAAGACCTTGCCGTCGACCCGGTGCTTGATGAGCACCCGGTTGCCGACGCCCGGGATGCAGCCCTTCTGGGTGCTCGCGACCTGCGCGCAGGCCATGCCCGCGGCCGCCGCGTACACCGGGTAGCTCTTCCATGTCCGGGACTGGTCCAGGCGGCCCTGGATGTAGTCGATGCCCCCGTGATAGGTCTCATGCCCGGGGCCGGACCAGTAGAACCCCTGCTGGATCTGCTTCCTGGAAGCGTCGAGGAAGGGGAGGGTCAGGAAGTGGGGGGTGGCAGCGCTGACCGGTGACGCCACGAGCAGCATACCTGCGACGATGGCGAGCACCACGCCGAGCGCCGATCTCGAGCGCTCGGGTCGTCCTTGAGCCACGGTGTCCTCCGGATGTCCGATCCCCCGACCCTTCGTCGTACGGTACGCCGCATCGCGCGACACCGCAGACGAGGACCCGATCAGGCCCGGTCATCCGCCATGGCGTATCGCCCGGCCTCAAGCGTGGCGATCAGGCCGGCCGTCTGGACGTGGCTGGCCGATCGGCCAGCATCACCCCCAGCCGTCGCGCCGCTCATCGGTCCCAGGCTGGGCGACCGGTACGCGCCGGCGCCCCGATCCTGGTCGCCCGAAGCCGACGACCCCTGTCTACGCGGGTGATGACACCACGACCCAGGGCACCAGGGCCAACACGAGCAAGAGCACGATGAGGCCGATCACGATGTTCATGACTCGATCATGCCACCTCGGTCCAGCGCAGGTCACCCGTTCGGCCCCCGACGCGGTCGATCAGTCCCGTGAGGAGTCGAAGACGGCATCCGCCAGTCGCCGGACGGCCTGGGTGTGCGTCAAGGGACCACCACGGTGCGACTCCTCGACCAGCTCCATCGCGATGAGCACGCTCCCCGCACGGGCCGAACCAGCTGCCGCCCGGAGCGCCTCCCACGCGGCATCCTGGCGCTCGACCGAGGCGGTTCGCGCCGCGATGGACAAGCCGGCGTACGCCGCCCGGACACCGGAGACGCGTGGGCCCGACGGCGCATCGCCGTCCCGTGCCGCTGGGCGCACGAACCAGCGCTTCACCGGGCGCGACCAACGAGTGGCACGGGTGCACCTCTGTCGTCATCAGCCCGAGTCTGGGCGCTTGGGCTGCCGCCATCGTGCAGCGCGACGCCACCGGTCAGGCACCCGTCGGGGGCAGATCCCGTGGCTTCTGCGCGCCACGTGAGCAACGTGACTATCGCGGCTGGAGGATGGCCATGATCTCAGCGTGGTACTGCCGACCACCGGGCGCTCGGAGCAGCCATTCGAGATAGTCGGGGTCATGTGCCGCGAGCTGCCGGAGTGACCAGCCGGCGTACCGCCCGAAGTCGAGGACGCTCACCGACACGGGCGGCCTGCCGGTAGGCGCCTTCCCTGCACCACTGACGGGGAGCCGTTGCGCGACCGGCACGGGTGCATGTTGGGGCGTGACCGGCAGGGTCGTGCGTACGATCGTGGCTGTCGTGGGGAAGTCGTCGGCGACGTCTTCGGCCAGCTCCCTGTCGTACCGAGCACGCCGGAACGGATCGCGCAGGACAGCGTAGGCCTGCTCGATCCGCTGGATCTGATCGGTGGTCGTCCCGCCCCCGACGAGCAGCTGTTGATACCGTTGCATGAGCCGTCGATAGACGGTCGCCAGCATGTCCGCATCGACCCCTGGGTCGAGCATCAGGACCTGATAGTGGTTCAGCCGAGCGGTGGCCATCCCTCTCCTCATCACGCAGCGCGTCGTTCATGCGGTCGGCGACATTCGTGGGGAACCACAGCCGACATCCGGTCCCACGGCAGGCGGGTCGTATCGGTGCGGGCGGGCAGGGTCCAGCCACCATCAAGACCTGAGTCAGTCTCGGGCACAGATGGTTCAACGCGCGCGGGGTACGTTGGGGTCTCCCCCGGTGGGCAGGTTGGATCCGCGCCGCTGGATGTCGAGCGGCGGCACCAGGGATCGCGATCGACCTACCCTCGTCGGGCGCCCGTTCGGGTGCCCCTGAAGCGATCTGGGAGGCACGTGCCTCATATGTCTCGTGGATGACCTCGCCTTCGCGCGAGCCCTGGCCACCGGGGACGAGGCCGCCTTCCACACCCTCGTCGACCAGGAAGCGACCGTGGTGCTCCGGCTCTGCTATCGGATCCTCGGGCGTATGGACGAGGCAGAGGACGCGGCGCAGGAGACCTTCGTGCTGGCATTTCGGGCGCTGGGCAGCTATCGCGCGGACGGACCGCCGGGCGCGTGGCTGGCTCGTATCGCCACGCGCGTCTGCTGGCGTCGCTCGGCGAGCCTATCGCGTCGCCGATCCGCGACCACGACCATCGACGACGCGCTCGCGGCGACCCTGGTCGGGCCGGGGGATCCAGCACGTGACGTCCTTGCGGCCGAACAGGCGACAGCCGTGCGCGCTGCCGTCGCCACGCTCCCGGAACCGTATCGGGAGGTCGTGGCCCTCCGCTACTTCGCGGACCTGTCGACGACCGACATCGCGGCCGCGACCGGTCGCCCAGAGGCGACCGTTCGCACGCAGCTTCGGCGGGGCCTGGAACGTCTGCGATCCTCGATGCCAGCAGGCATCCGATGAACGATCGCCCCGACTGGCCCACCCCGTCCCCGGTCACGCCTCGTGCCAGCGAGGGCCGGCCCGGGTCCGGCAGCGGCGGGGCGGCCGGCGAGATGGACGAGATGCTCGGGCGCTACGCGGTCATCACGGCAGTGACCCCGCGTTCGGAGTGGGTCCGAGAGGTCCACGCGCGCATCGTCCAGGAACCGTTGCCGACGCCGTCGCGCCGTTTCCTGCTGGCACTGGGTGCGTTGGCACCGCGTGACGCCGTCATCGCCCTGGGCCAGAGCCTCGGGGCTGCTCTCGGTCGCGGACGCTTCCCGGCCGTGGCCCGGGCGCAGGCGATGGCTCTGGTGCTGCTGGTCGTCCTTTCGGTCGGGGTCGTCGGTGCCGGCGGCGCCGTCGTGTTCGACGCGGTCGTGCGGCTTCCCGGACCGACCCGCCATCCGGTGCTGACCGTGGCCAGCCCGATGCCGACCCTGCGTCCGACCCCACGGACCCAGCCACCGACCCCGGAGGTCCGCGGCCCCACGCCCGCGGCCCCGGCTCATCCAGCGATACCCCCATCGGTCGAGCCGGACATTCCCGGCGCGCCACGGGGCGGGCCTTCGAACCCGCCGGGCGACGCCCCGTCGCCCGATACCGCCAGGCCCGGCGGCGACGGACCGCCAGGTCTGGACCGGACCCCCGCGCCGCATCCCACCCCCAAGGCGGACCGGACGCCCAAGCCACATCCGACTCCCAAACCACACCCGACGCCCAAGGCGGACCGGACCCCCAGGCCACACCCGACGCCCAAGGCGGACCGGACCCCCAAGCCGAAGCGGACACCAGGTCCCTAGCCGGCACCGACCACCGCGACACACACCCGACGCCCAAGGCGGACCGGGCCGGGTCTCGTGTCGTCGGAGCGCTCTCCGACGGGATCGCGAAGCCGGGCACCGATGTTCGCTGACGTGGGGCGCCCGGCGTCGCCGTGGGCTCGGGGCGATCTCCGATGCGAGGAGCTGCCTGCCGCTCGGCCCACCGCGATGGGGCCGGATGGCTCTAGGGCATCTCAGCGTCGGATGAGACAGTCACTGATGAGATACCCGCCCAGGCGCCCTTGAGGCAAGCAGATGCTCGCTGACACGCGACCCAGTCCCCGTTTCGATCTTCCAGCTCCAGACGTGACCGATGCGACCCTCATCGCCGCTCTCCTCGCAGACCGTACCAGGGCGGGCATCCTGGCCATCCTCCGGGATGGTCCCCACTGTGTGTGCGAGATGGCCGCGACCTTCGGCGAGCGTGAGAACAACGTCAGCAACCACCTCGCGAAGCTGCGCGAGGCCGGCCTCATCCGGGCGAGCCGTCATGACGGCGATGCGCGCTGGATGTACTACGAGCGTGACGAGGACGCGATCAGCCGCGCAGCCGCCACGCTGCAGGCGCTCCTGCGATGACCACGCTGCCGCTGCGCGCTGCGCACCGGCTCCACGTGCCCTTCTGGGCCACCGTGGCGACCGGCATCGCCGCGTGGCTCATCGCCTGGGTCCTGCTCGCGCCGGCGGTGGACTGGCTCACGACCGAGGTGATGGGCCTCGATACCACCGAGGGCTTCGGCGCCTCGCTCGCCTTCTTCCTGTTCGACCTGCCCAAGGTGATGCTGCTGCTCGTCGGCGTCGTGACCGCCGTCAGCTTCCTGCGCTCGTTCGTATCACCCGAGCGCGTGCGTCGCACCCTGGCCGGGCGCAACGTCGTCGTCGGCGCGACGGCGGCTGCCGGCTTCGGCATCATCACACCGTTCTGCTCCTGCTCGGCAGTGCCCCTGTTCATCGGCTTCGTGGAGGCGGGCGTGCCGCTCGGCGTCACCTTCGCGTTCCTCATCGCCTCGCCCATGGTCAACGAGGTGGCGCTGGTGCTGCTGTGGGGGCTGTTCGGTCCGGCCATCGCGATCGCCTACCTGGTCGCCGGCCTCACCGTCGCCATCGGTGCAGGCCTCGTCATCGGCCGGCTGCACCTCGAGCGCTATGTCGAGCCGTATGTCTACCAGGTCCACTCTGGGGCGGCCATCGAGATGCGGCTCACCATGGAGCAGCGCGTTCGAGACGCCTGGGCGTCCACCCGGCAGCTCGTCCGGCGCATCGCGCCCTGGGTCGTCATCGGCATCTCCCTTGGCAGCCTCATCCACGGGTATGCGCCGATGGACCTCGTGGCCCAGATCGGCGGCCGCTCCAACCCGCTCGCGGTGCCCCTGGTGATCATGCTCGGCGTGCCGCTCTATGCGAACGCCGCGGGCACCATCCCCATCGTCGAGGCGCTCCTGGGCAAGGGCCTGCCCATCGGCACGGTGCTCGCGTTCATGATGGCCGTCACCGCCCTCTCGCTGCCCGAGCTGATGATCCTGCGCCGGGTCATGAAGCGCGAGCTCATCGCTGCCTTCGTGGCCATCGTGGCGGGCGGCATCGTCGTCGTCGGCTACCTGTTCAACATGTTCGCCGTCCTGAAGGAGACCGTCATGGTCAAGATCGAGGTCCTGGGTCCCGGCTGCGCCAACTGCCAGCGGCTGGAGGCCAACGCCCGAGCGGCGGTCGAGACGACCGGCGTCGAGGCAGAAGTCGTCCATGTCACCGACTACGGGCAGATCATGGCCCGCGGCGTGATGAGCACGCCGGGCCTGGTCATCGATGACAGGGTCGTGAGCGTCGGACGGGTCCCGTCGGCCGGCGACATCGCCGGGTGGCTGACGGAGGCGATCGCCGCGGGTGCGCCGGCGACGGGGGCATAGATCCCGTTCGACATGCCGAGCATCCGCGCCGTCTCGCGTTCGACGGTGGGCGGGACGACGAGGGAGGTCGCACCCGTTGGGCACGGCCGCCGACCGTGCTCGCGGCGGAGTAGTCGGGCGCACGCGGCATGTCAGCGGATGAGGAAGAGGCTCGCGAGCAGCATGCCCAGGACCGCCACAGTGATCGCCACGTAGAGCAGGTCGTGCTCGCGCGCGAAGCCGACGACCGAGATCATCACCCGTACGACGGGTGTCGCGATGAGCACGAGCAGGCCGAGCTGGGTGATGGCGATGGGTCGCAGCGCGCGCAACCCCTCGGCCATCCCCGCGAACGACGCCGGGTCGACCGCCGATGGTGGTGCGCCGGCCAGTGACCCGTCCCAACCGACCAGGAACGACGTCGCGAACCCGAACGCGATGAGCGACGCACTGATGAGGACCCCGGCACGCAGGACACGGCTGATGGCGAGCTCGAATCCCTCCTCGTTCATACCGTGAACCCCAGGCCGCGGAAGAGTGTCTCGACCGCGATGGCCAGAAGTACCGGCACGAACACGATGCGCACGGTGCGGTTGGATAGGCGGCCCAACAGCCGTGCACCCATCAGCGCCCCCGCGAGCACCCCGAGCGCGACCGGTGCCACGAGGCGGGCATCGATGTCGCCCCGCGACAGGTAGATGCCGGCAGACGCAGCCGCCGTCACGCCGATCATGAAGTTGCTGGTCGCCGAGCTGACCTTCATCGGCAACCGCATCGCACCGTCCATGGCCACGACCTTGACCGCACCCGAGCCGATGCCGAGGAGTCCCGAGAGGATGCCCGCGACCCACATGAGCACGAAGCCGAGAGGTACCCGCCGCGCGCCATATGGGAGGTCCTGGCCGAGACGGATGCTGTGATACGTGCCCGACAGCCGGAGACGTCCGGGTGGCGGGGGAATGACGCTTCCGGGCGTCTCATCCAGGCGGACGAGCTGCATGACCGCGGAGCCCAGCAGCACCAGGCCGAGCAGGATGAGCAGGGTGTCCTCGGCGACCACGCCCGCAGCTAGTGCACCCAGGATCGCGCCGGCCGTGGTGGCGAGCTCCAGGAACATGCCCACCCGGATGTTCGCGAGGCCCTCCCGGACATATGCGGCCGCCGCTCCCGAGCTGGTCGCGATGACCGCGACGATGCTGGCGCCCGCCGCGAGCCCGATGTCGATCCCGAAGATGAGCGTGAGGGCGGGGACGATGATCAGGCCGCCGCCAACACCCCCGAGTGCGCCGATGAGTCCGGCCGCCACGCTGACGAGGAACAGCAGCGCGTCGTCGGTGGGCGACGGATTCACGCGCGGCACCGATACCGATGTCGCCCGTGGATCATGTCCCGAAGGATAGTCGGGCCGCCGCATCGGCACGTCCCTGTCTAACCTCATGGCCGCCGCTGCGGACGGCAGGTGGCTCACGATCCCGGACGGTCCGTTCGGCCCGCGTGCCGGTGCCATATGGCACGGTCATATACATGCTGGACGCATGTATAAGGTAGTAGCGAATACAGACGTACGACATCCGCGAGTCCGGCCCGCGCAGCACGCGGACTCGACCGCACATGATCCACGACAGGGACCAGCCGAACATGCTGTACCAGGGCGACGACATCGACCAGATCCAGTCCTCGCTGCTGCGGGCGCTCGCGAGCCCGCATCGGCTGCGGATCGTGCATCGGCTCGGGGTCGGACCCTGTGAGGTGAATGAGCTCGCGCGTGACCTCGGCATCAGCCAGACCGCGGCCTCCCAGCATCTGGCAGCGATGCGGTCGGTCGGGTTGGTCGAACCTCACCGCAACGGACGGACCGTCCACTACCAGCTGACGGACGACGAGATCCTCGCGGCCTGCTCGTTGATGCGCGATGTCCTCCTGCGCCGCCTGTCCAGGCTCGGCGACCTGGCCACCGCGATGGGTCATCCGGTGCCCGTCATCGCCGCCACAGGCAGGTGATGCATCCCATGGAAGACACGCTCTCCCTTGTCCTCTTCTCGGGCACCGACGACAAGCTGCACGCCGCCGGGACCCTCGCCGCCGGCGCGGCCGCGATGGGTCGTCCCGTGAACGTGCTGCTCCAGTACTGGGCGCTCGACGCCTTTCGGGCCTCGGCCATCGGCGCGGACCATGGTCTCGCGTTCGACTCCATCCGCCCGGGCGCGCGCCAGCCACCTGCCGGTTCGCGCGCCATCCCCTGGCTGGAGACGTTCCGCATGGCCAAGGAGCTGGGCGAGATGAGCATCGTCGCCTGCTCGGGCTCGCTCGAGGTGCTCGGGATCATCCCGGGTGAGCTGGACCCCATCGTCGATGGGACAGGCGGCATCGCGTCATTCCTGATGGCTGCCGAGGGCGGCCAGATCGTCTTCATCTGATCGTCGAGCACGGCGCGCATAGGAGGGCACACTGATGGCCGAGAAGCTGGTGATCATGGTCACCCATGGTCCGGATGATCCGGAGCTCGCCACCATCCCGTTCGTGATGGCGGTGGCCGCGCTCGCCTCGGAGGTGGAGGCCGTCCTCGGCTTCCAGGCCGACGGCGTCCGGCTCGTCGCCAAGGGGGTCGCCGAGCACGTGGAAGCCCCGAGCTTCCCACCCCTGGCCAAGCTCCTCGCGGATCTCCGGGAGCTGGGCGGTTCGATGCTCGTCTGTTCGCCGTGCCTCAAGAGCCGGGGGATCACGGCCCCCGACGATCTCGTCGATGGCGCCGAGGTCGTGGCCGCTGCCCGCTTCGTCGCCGAGGTCACCTCGGCCACCAACAGTCTCGTCTACTAAGGAAGGATCCAGGGTCATGACCGTCGTCACCAGTTCCGAGCTCCAGTCCATCACGGCGAACAAGATCGTCGACGCCCGCGGGAGCGCCTGCCCAGGGCCGCTCCTCGAGGCCAAGAAGGGGATCGGTGGGGTCTCCCTGAACCAGGTCCTGGAGATCTGGTCGAGCGATCCCGCGACCAAGACGGACATCGCCGCCTGGTCGGCCAAGGTCGGCCAGTCATTCCTCGGGGTGCTCCCGGCCGACGGCTACGACCGGGTGTTCGTCCGACGACAGAAGTGACCCGCAGCCCATCAGGCTCCTGATCGCCGCTGCCGCGGCATCCAGGAGCCGACCTCCATGGAGTCCACGATGGTCCAGACGCCGATGGCGCCACCTGCGACGTACGCCTCCCGGATGCTCGTCATCGCCACGCTGCTGTGCTCGTATCCCGGCATCGACGCGACGGGCCAGGCCCACATGGAGTACCCGCCCAATACGTTCGTGATCCCGACACCAGACCCTGTGATGTTCCCGGCGTCGTTCTACCTCTATTGCTTCGACCACGGCATCGATGCGATCCTCATCGCGTCCTGCGGCACCGATAGCCCGTATGAGGGGTCGTACGAACAGCTCGCGGCGCGCGTGGACGCGGTCTACCGGCTGATGCGCGAGCGGGACATCGACATCCGTCGCCTGAAGCTCACCGCCATCTGCAGCGTCTGTACCAAGGCGTTCATCAAGGAGATCACGGAGATGGAGGCGGTGCTCGCAACGCTGGGCCCGGTGCGGGCATCGGCGGGGGTGCTGGCATGAGCGCGGCGATCGACCACGAGGTCATGGAGCGGGACGTCCTCGTCGTTGGCGCCGGCATCGCCGGGTTGCAGACCGCGCTCGACCTGGCGGACCGTGGCTACAGCGTGCTGCTGGTAGAGCGGGAGCCGAGCATCGGCGGCAAGATGATCGCCCTGAGCAAGGTCTTCCCGACGATGGACTGCGCCAGCTGCATCACCACACCCCGGATGTCAGCGACCGCCCACCACGAGGGCGTGACCACCTGGACCTACACGCAGCTCGAGTCGCTCGAGCCCGACGGCGAGTCGTTCCTGGCCACGATCACGCGCAAGGCGCGCTACGTGGATGAAGACCTGTGCATCGGCTGCCGGCTGTGCGAGTACGCCTGCCCCGTGGATGTGCCGCATGCCTTCGAAGGCATGCTGGGTGCCCGTCGCGCGGTCTACATCCCGTTCGGGACGGCCATCCCCCAGAAGGCCGTGCTCGATGTCGATGACTGCATCTTCTGCGGCAAGTGCGAGAAGGCCTGCCCGACGGACGCCATCGACTTCGCCCAGGAGCCGAGGACCCACCTGGTCCGCGTGCGCGCCGCGGTGCTCGCGACAGGGTTCCGGACCACCGCGACCGAGGCCAAGCGGGAATATCACGGCGCCGCCCCGAACGTCATCAGCGGCCTGGACATGGAGCGGCTGCTCGCCCCCAACGGTCCGTACGGACGCGTCCTGCGGCCCTCTGACGGCAAGATCCCTGACAGCGTTGCGTACGTGCAGTGCGCCGGATCACGCGATGAGACGCTGGGCGTGCCGTACTGCTCGCGCGTCTGCTGCATGTATGCCATCAAGCAGGCGATGCTGCTCTCGGGTGCCCTGCCGCTCGCCGACATCACCATCTACTACATGGACATCCGGGCGTTCGGCAAGGGCTACGAGCAGTTCTATCAGACAGCACGCTCGATGGGCATCGAGTTCGTGAAGGCGAAGGTGGCGCGCATCGAGGAGCAGCCCGGCGGCGACCTGCGGGTGCGCATCGAGCGCATCGAGGGCGACGGCTCGGTGGCCGAGGTGAACCACGACCTGGTGGTGCTCTCGGTGGGACTGGCGCCCGGTGATGACCCTCATCGGTTCATCGGGGTCGACCTGGACCCGCACGGGTTCGTGACATCGCCCGATCCGAAGCTTGACGCGACCCGCACGAGCATCCCGGGCATCTTCGCCTGCGGGACCGCGGTGTCGCCCAAGGACATCGTCGACACCGTGGTCGAGGCGAGTGCGGCGGCGGCGCAGGTAGCCGCCCACCTGGGTCCGCTGGCGTCACCCAAGGCGCAGCTGCCACCCTCGGTCGTCGAGGTCCGCGAGATGGGGCGTGAGGAGCTGGCCCTGGCGGGCGCCCTGGCGGAGGTGCACCATGGCTGACCATCCCCATCGCCCGGATCGACCCGATCCGGCGTCGCATCCGGTGGGCGACGGCGAGCCATCCGGTCTGCCCCTGGACGCAGCGACCGGTGAGCGCATCGGCGTCTACGTCTGCCACTGCGGTGGCAACATCTCGGACGTCGTCGACGTCGACCGCGTGGCGCAGGAACTCGGCCAGGACCAGGACGTCGCGGTCGCCCGACATGTCATGTTCATGTGCTCGGACGAGGGACAGCAGGCCATCACGGACGACATCCGGGACCTGCAGCTCGATCGGGTCATCGTCGCGGCGTGCACCCCCAAGCTGCACGAGACGACCTTCCGCAAGACCGTCATCCGGGGCGGCATGAACCCGTATCTCTTCCTGCCCGCGAACATCCGTGAGCAGGTGAGCTGGGCGCATCCCCACGACCACGAGGCCGCCACCGACAAGGCCATCGCCGTGGTCAGGGCGGCCGTGGCGAAGGCCCGATTGCTGCAGCCGCTCGAGATGGTCCGCGTGTCGGCCGTCCATCGCACGCTCGTCATCGGCGGCGGCGTCGCCGGCCTGCGCTCGGCGTTGGACCTCGCGCGTCAGGGCCTGGAGGTCGTACTCATCGAGGCATCGCCGTTCCTCGGCGGCCGAACGACGCAGCTGCACACGGTCTATCCCACCGAGGAGCAGGCACGCCCGCTGGTCCGTCGGCTGATCGACCAGGTGATGGCCGAGTCGCGCATCGACATCCGGACCTCGACCCAGCTCGTGGCGCTCTCCGGGTACGTGGGCGACTTCCAGGCCACGCTCCGGACCGAGCCCCGCGGGGTCGACTCCGAGCTGGCCGACTCTACGTCGGCGATCGATGCATGCCCCGTCGAGGTCCCCGACGAGTTCGAGCAGGGGCTCCGGGTCCGCAAGGCGATCTACCGGCCCTACCCGGACGCGGTGCCTTCGCTGCCGGCCATCGACTGGGCGTCGTGCACCAGATGCCGGGCGTGTGTCGTGGCGAGCGGCGGGCACGGCATCGACCTGGACGCGGCAGCGATCGATGCCATCGTGGACGTGGGTGCGGTCATCGTCGCATCCGGGTACGACCACTATCAGCCGTCCGACGGCGAGTACGGCTATGGGCGCTCGGACCGTGTCATCACGCTCCCGCAGCTCGAGCGGATGCTGGACCCCGAGGGGCCGACAGGCGGGCGATTGCTCGTGGGCGGACGACCGCCCCGCACCATCGCCTTCATCCACTGCGTGGGCAGCCGTCAGATCGAAGGCGTGGACGAGCCCGGCCCGTCCGGCCGTCTCAATGCGTACTGCTCGCGCGTCTGTTGCACCGCGACCCTGCAGGCGGCGAACGAGGTTCGCCGCCGGTATCCGGCGACGGCGGTCGTCGATCTGTATCGCGACATCCGGACCTACGAGAAGGATCAGGAGCCGTATTACGTCGAGGCGTCGAAGCGGGGGGTCGTGTTCCTGCGCTTCGATGATACGACCCGGCCGAGCGTCGAGGCGGCGCCGAGCGGCGATGCCTACCCGCTGCTGGTCCGCGTCACCGACACGCTGACGTTCGGGCAGGAGATGGAGGTGCCAGCGGACCTGGTCGTGCTCGCGGTGGGCATGGAGCCACGCGACATCTCGGATGTCATCTCCCTGACCAAGGCGCCAGTCGGCGATGACGGCTTCCTGCTGGAGGTGCATCCGAAGCTCCGTCCGGTCGAGAGTGCCATCGCCGGCGTCCTGATCGCTGGCGCCGCGCAGGGCCCCAAGGACGTGAGCGAGAGCACGTCGTCCGCGTCCGCGGCCGCCGCCAAGGCGGCCACGGTCCTCGCCCGCGATTACGTCGAGATGGAGCCGTTCGTGGCTCGGGTGGACCTGTCGAGATGCACCGGCATGGCGGCCTGCCTGGATGCCTGTCGGTATGCCAACGCCATCAGCCTGCGCGAGATCGAGATCGAGGACGGTGTCATGGCCACTCGGGCGTTCGTCAACCCCGTCGCATGCAAGGGCTGCGGGGCATGTGTCGCTGCCTGCCCGACCGGCGCCATCGATGTCATGGGCTGGGAGATGGACCAATACCGGGCCATGATCGACGCCATCGGCGCGCAGCCGCTTGCCGTCGGAGGTGTCCGATGACGCACGTCGCCGGGAAGCTCCAGATCCTCAAGGACCGCCACGGTCCGGCGTCGGAGGCGCTCGTGTCGCGCGTGCGAGAGATCAACGCCCGCAAGACCGCCATCAAGCGCGCCCTGGCGGCGGGACCGATGACGGTCCCGGAGGTCGCCGCCGCGGCCGCCATCGATGCGGCGGACGCGCTGTGGTCCCTGACGGCCATGCGCAAATACGGCCTGGTGGTGGAGGACTCGGTGGACGGATCGTATGTCCGCTTCGCACTCCCGGCACGGGAGGGAACGCGATGAGCACCCGAGTCGACCTCACCCTGTTGCCCACGCTGCAGGGGTACGGCGCTTTCGACATCGAGGCCTGCTTCAACTGCGGCAACTGCACCGCCATCTGCCCGCTCTCCACCGAGGATTCCACCTTCCCGAGACGGCTCATCCGCTATGCCCAGGTCGGCATGCGCGATGAGCTGCTCGCCAGCAAGGAGATCTGGTCCTGCTACGCGTGCAGCGAGTGCTCCGTGACCTGCCCACGCCAGGCGGAGCCCAGCGGGTTCATGGCCGCGACGCGCCGCTACGCGATCGCGAGCTATGACCGGACGCACCTCGCCCGCACCATCTATCTCCACCCCTTCGTGGGCACGATGCTGGCGTTGGCGTTGGCCGCCTTCTTCGCGTTGTTCATGTACGCGAGCCATGGACCTCAGGACGGCGCGACCCTGGCGATCTTCGATTTCATCCCGGCGGCGATCATCCACGACATCGGCGTCGTCGTGATGATCCTCGTGTTCGCGGCCGGCCTTGTGGGGATCGCCAGCATGGCCCGCCGGATCGCGAAGCGTGAGGATGTCAGCTGGAGGAGCCTGATCGCTGGGCGCCCGGCGATCAGGCGCACCATCTCGGCCGCCTGGGACGCGGTCGCGGTCGAGTCGCTCGGTCAGCGCCGATACCGGCAGGACTGCGCCAGCGACGAGGAGACGGTCGCCTGGTATCGCAGTCGCTGGTTCCTGCACGCAGCCGCCATGTGGGGCTTCCTCGGCCTGCTGGGGGCCACGATCCTGGACTACGGACTGGACATCCTGGGTATCAAGGAGACCGGCACACCGGTGCCCGTCTGGTATCCGGTCCGCTTGTTGGGCACGATCGCGGGCCTGCTCCTCGTGTACGGCGTGACGATGATCATCCTCGATCGTGCCCGGCGTGCCGACCGTTCGGTGACCAACTCCACGAACGCCGACTGGATGCTGCTGGTGCTGCTGTGGGTCACGGGCGTCACCGGCTTCGCCCTCGAGCTGGCGCTCTACCTGCCCGAGGCCCCGGCGTGGGGCTACTGGATGTTCCTGTTCCATGTCGCGGTCGCCATGGAGCTGGTGCTCCTGGCGCCGTTCATGAAGCTTGCCCACGCGGTCTATCGGCCCCTGGCGCTGTTCTTCGTGGCACTCGCACGGACGCCGGTGGCCGCTGACCCAGGGAGCGGTGCCGATGGTGCCTGAGACCTCCGCGCCCTGACCGCGACGATCCGGCCCTACCTGAAGGAGACCCGAGATGGCGACGACCCTGCCCGCCCAGACCCACGAACATCACGAACGGCTCATGACCCAGGTCGACCGCATCCCGGCGCTCGGTGATCTCGTCGGGGCGTCCCCGACCGATGCGCTCCGGGCACGGCTGGACGAACTCGTCCCGTTCCTGACCGGAACGCTGGTGCCGCACGTGGATGCGGCCGAGAAGACCCTGTACCCGGAGCTCGAACGGCTCCAGCAGAACGCTCACTCGATGACCCCCATGCGCCGGGAGCATGACCAGATCCGCCACCTCGTCGACGACCTTGCGAGCCTTCGCCGCACGTTCGACGCAGGCTCCCCGGGCATCCGCGATATGGTCGCCTTGCGGCGATCGCTGTTCGGGCTCTACGCGCTGCTCAAGGTCCACCTCGCGGAGGAGGAGCTCTACACGCACATCGTCGAGCGTGGGGTCTCGACCGATGCCGCCAATGCGCTCGCGGCAGCGATGGATCACCCGGTGGTCGCGACCGCCTGAACCATGTGGGTGAGACCTCCAGCCAGGTCGACGAGGTCGCGCTGCCTACCGGGGGAGGGCTCGACCGCGTGACGCGGCCGCATCCACGGAATAAGGACGCGGTCCATCGCCCAGCTCGAACCAGAACCGGGCGCCACCACCGGGTAGATCCTCCGCCCCCACTGACCCACCGTGGACATCGACGATCGCCTTGACGATCGAGAGTCCCAGGCCCGAGGTGCCCGTCGAGCGATCACGGGCCGGATCCGCTTGGTAGAAGCGGTCGAAGAGGTGTGGCAGGTCGGCCGTTGCGATCCCCGGACCGGTATCGCGCACCCCGATGATGATGTGGCGTCCGGATGATCTGCCCTCGACCACCACACTGCCATGCGGCGGTGTGTGGCGGACAGCGTTGTCGAGGAGCGCGCCAAGGACCTGTCGCAGCCGATCCCGATCGGCGTGGGCGACCAGTCCGGATGCGATGTCGCTGTCGAGACGGATGCCGGAGGCATCCGCACGTGCCCCGAATGCCTGCACCGTCTCTGCCACCAACTGGTCGACCGCGATCGTCTCGAGACGGAGAGGCAGATCGCCAGCCTCCGCACGGCTGATGGTGCGCAGGTCGTCGACGATCCGGGTCAGCAGGCGAGACTGGTCACGGATCGTCTGCAGGTGCTGGTCCTCATGGGAGTACACGCCCTCGAGAACGGCCGTGGTCGTCGCTTCGATCACGGCGAGCGGCGTCTTGAGCTCGTGGACCGCGTCCTGGAAGAACCGCAGTCGCGCTGCCTCGGCATGTTCGAGCGAGTCGGCCATCGCATCGAATGACCGTCCCAGCGACCCGATCTCGTCTCCTCGATGGGCTAGTCCGGAGCGCCGCCGGAGGTCACCGTGGGCGACCGCCGCCGCCGCGACGCCGAGCCGTCCAAGGGGTTCCGTGAGACGTCCGGCGATGAGGAACCCCACCAGGGACGCGCCAACGGCCGACACCAGGGCAGCTGCCACAAGGGTGATGGTGGTCTCCTGTTGGACCTCCTGAGCGCGCCTGCCGGCCATCGGACCAGGGCCCTGGCCGCCGTGGGGCGCCGTTGCGCCCTGGTCGCCGGCTTCGATGATCGCGAATCCCCGGCCGACGATCGTGGGGGTCACCAGGGCCACCGCACCGGCGGTGATGAGGGCGACGAAGGCGAACATCAGCGCGAGCCGGACGCGAAGGCTCATGGGCGAGCCGCCCGATAGCCCACGCCCCGAACGGTCTCCACATACGGCTGGCCGTCACCGCGCGTCCCGAGCCGGTGGCGCAGGTTCTTGACGTGGCTGTCGATCGTCCGGTCGTACGCGTCGAACGCTTCACCGAAGACGAGGTCCCCGAGCTGTTCCCGGCTGAGCACGACGCCCGGCCGCTCGGTGAGGACCGCCAGCAGATCGAACTCGACACGCGTGAGCCGAATGGGCGTACCCGCGCGGGCGACCTCTCGCGCCCCGCTGTCGACGACGAGATCGAAGTAGGTTCGTGTGGCAACGCTCGGCGCTGGGCGCGCGAGGCGGCGCAGGACGGCCCCGACGCGGGCCACGAGCTCCCGAGGTTCGAACGGTTTGGTGACGTAGTCGTCGGCGCCGATCTCGAGGGCCGCCACGCGGTCGATGACGTCGTCGCGGGCGGTGAGCATGATCACGGCCGCGGGTGACGCCTCCGCCCGCAGCTGTCGGAGGACGTCGAACCCGGACCGGCTGGGGAGCATCACGTCGAGGACGATGAGATCAGGCGTGTCCGTCCGGGCGCGCTCCAGCGCGGTTTCGCCGTCGCCGGCGGTCGAGACGTCGTATCCCTCCCGAACGAGATATGCGCGAACGACCTCGACGATGTGCGGTTCGTCATCGACGACGAGGACCCGGGTCATCACGCGATCATAGGCGGGTGGCCGGACGTCGAGACACGTCCGGCCGTCCCCTTTGGTCTCAGCCTGCGTCAGCGGCGGCCACTGCCGTCACGGTTCCCCATGCTGTACCGGCCGTGCCCGGCGCCCATCCGACCACGGGCGCCCTGCACGCCAGCGCCCACCGCGGCGGTCGCTCCGGGGCCCGCGCCGACCGCGGCGCCATGCATGCCGCCGACCGCCGTCTGGCTGATCATCGCGCTGGCCGTCACCTGCAGCTGGGCCTTGAGCTCCGTGGCGCGCTCGGCGGTGATGGCCCCATTCGCGAGCCGTACGTCGATGCGCTCGGTCCACTGCGCCACGAGTGCTTGTACGAGCAGCTGCGGATCCACATTCTGGCGGTCGGCGATCTGGGCGAGGGATGACCCATCCTGCCGGAGCTCCATCACCTGCTCATGCGTCAACCCCAGGACGGCCGCCGTCGTGTCGTTGGCGCGCACCCGTTCGGCAGCTGGGCGTCCGCCCGGGCCGGCCGCGGCGACGGCCGTGGCGAACACGACGGTGGCGAGGGATACGCCGACGACTGCGAGGATGGACCTCTTCATCTGATTGGCCTCCGGGATCCGTCGGTCACGGCCACCGGCATCTCCGGTGTGCGCCATCGACCGATGACACCTCGAGTGTCGTGCGCGACGATGGAGGGCCGATGGAGCGCCGGTGCACGAACGATGGAGATCGGCCATCGCCGACGACGCGTGGTGGTCGGCGGCGACGCCTTACTGGTAGCGTCAACCCGCGCTGTGGCCGACGAGCCCCGAAGATCGTGACCCTCGGCCCTAACGGGCCGGTGCCGCATCGGCTGTACGGGCGTGCGCCGGGGTACCGCGGGGAGACCATCGATCGCGAGTCGACGGTGCTGTCGCTCGAAGCGCGGCTCGATCAGCTCCGCGACGAGCTCCGATGTGGCGAAGTCGCTCTCAGCGAGTTACGCAGACCGGCTGGGGTGGCACCCGGGCAAGAGTGGTCGGGTGACCGGAAAGGGAGGTGTGGCCCGTTGGTGGTGAGGCAGGCTTGACGGGGGGTGACGAGAGACCAGGATCGAGCACCGGCGGCTCGTGGACCGCGACAAGGAGCACGGATCATGCACACGCAGCACATCGATGCCCGGGAGGTGACGGCGCGCGTCCTCGTCGCTCCGGGCAAGAGGATCGTCGCAGCGGGTGGGTCCGACCGACGATCGAGAAACGCTTTCGCTCCATCTGCCTCGAGCCGACGAGGGAGAGCCGGCGGGACGATCGAAACCTGCTGTTCACCACGTCTCGTGCTGGGTTTCTCCCAGGACGCGGGCAAGCAGCGGCTCCATGGTGCCCGTGCACCCCTGCGCGCAGCGCTTGGGCACCTTGCGCCCGGATCGGCGCACCCGGCGCCCGACCGGTGATCGACTCCGAGTACTGGGCTCGCTACTACGCCGTCACCGTCGAGCGACCCGCATGGGAAACGGTGCGCGTGGCCATCGAGCGGTTCGCGGCAGAGGACGCGGACCCCGCGCGGATCCACTTCGCCGTCGACCTTGGCAGCGGCGCCGGGCGGGATGCTCGCGAGCTGCTGCGGGCGGGCTGGCGAGTGCTGGCCATCGACCGAGAGCGGGCGGCGGTCGACACCCTGGAAGCGAGTACACCAGACGCGCTTCGGCCGCGCCTTACCACGCGTGTGACGGACCTCGCGACGCTCGAGGTGCCACCCTGCGACCTGGTGAATGCCAGCCTGAGCCTCCCATTCCTTGCGTCCGAAGCGTTCTGGAGGGGCTGGGGCGGGGTCCTCGATGCGCTGTCCGTCGGTGGCCGTGTCGCCGCGATGTCGTTCGGGGATCGGGATGGCAGCGCCGGTGATCCGACGATGACGTGCGTGTCAGCGGATGCCATCCGCGCGAGCCTCGCGGCGTTCGACATCGAACATTGGGTCGATCTCGAAGAGGACCGGCCGACCGCGCTCGGCGCGCCGCACCATTTCCACCGGCTCGAGGTGGTCGCGAAGCGTGTCGCTGACCGGGGTCAGGGCCTCCCGCCGGTCAGCAGGAAGAGCGGGTAGGCGCGGCCATCCCGCTCGATCGCCAGGGCGGTCGTGGTTTGGAGGTGCACGAACCCGACGTCGGCGGCAAGGCGGACGATCTCGGTTCGCTCGAACCCGTGGTGGTGGATGCCGGGCGCGTCATCGTCGTGGAATGAGCCGTCCTCGACGTCGAGGTCCATGAGCGCGATGCGTCCCCCTGGCGCCAACAGGGCGTGGATCGCGGTCAGGGCTGCCGTCGTGTCGGCGACATGGTGGAGCACCAGGAGCGACACCGCGAGGTCGAAGGGTGGCCCCGGCGGCGGGTCACCGACCAGGTCAAGGGCCACCGCCGTGGCGTTCGGCCACGCGCCGGTCGCGAGCTTCTCGCGCGCCACCTCGAGCATCCCCGACGATGGCTCGGCCAGCACCATCTGGGCCACATCGCCCGCCAGCTCCAGCCCCAGCAGCCCGGTTCCGGCCCCGATGTCGATCGCCCGCATCGAGGGTGTCAACGGCACGTTGTCGCGGATGATCCCCGCCAGTGCCTTGGCGCGCTCCCGTCGCTCGGGGATGTCCCAGTCGCGCGCGCGTTCGTCGAAGGTGGTCATGCCGGCCATCATGATCCGGGCGGCTCGAGCGTGCTCCACGCGACCGCGGCGGGTCCAGGCGTCGCGCGCGCCAGCTGTTGGCATCTATGCTGCTCGTGCAGATGGATGCCTCGAAGGACCAGACGCCGGACATCGAGGAGACCGCCGGGTCAGCAACGGATGCGCTCGCGTCCGGTCGCGACCCGTCCGGGACTCCCGTCCATCGGGGCTGGGCGCCATTGGGGGGTCGCCACCGCTGGATGGAGCCGTTCGTGCTGGCGGCCCTGGCGACCGGCAATGGGCAGGCGCATGGATATGGCATCACCGCGGAGCTCGAGGCCATCGGCATCACCGGTGGCGACGTGGACATCGGCCAGGTCTACCGAATCCTGCGGGACCTCGAGCACGTGGGCCACGTGACCTCGACCTGGTCATCCGAGCCGGTAGGCCCGCAGCGCCGTGAGTACGCCCTGACCGATGCCGGTCATGCCGCGCTCGACGAATGGGCCGCTGTGATGAAGGAGCGGGCACGGCTCATCGGGGAGTTCGAAGCCCGATACCTTGACGCGGTCACCGATCGGCGGACATCGCGTTCGTAGCCTGCTCCGCCCGATGGGCCCCGCGCGTGCTCACATCGGTTCGGCGATCGCGTGCTCGATGCCCCGAGCGAGCTGGTCGATCTCGTCGGGCGATAGGTTCCGGTCCAGCACGCGCAGGTAGAGCTGCTCTTCGGCGAGATGGACCCGCAGCATCGCATGCAGCCGGTACAGCGCGCGCCGGAGCCCGATCATCTCGGCGGGCCCGATCCGGCCCTGCTCGAGCAGCTCGTGGTAGTCGCCCATCGAGTCGATCAGCCGCCGCAGCTCCGCATGCTCACGTCGCATCGGAGCCATCGAGTGCCGACCCTGCATGAGCCGGTCCAGCTCGCCGTACAACGTCGTCTCGATAGCCTCGATGTGCGGCAGCAGCTGACCCGTGATGAAGCGGTGCTCCGCCTCGCACGCCTCACCGAACCCCGATGGCACCGATTCGCCCAACATGTCGCCGAGCTGAGCCAGCCGGTCGACGTGCGGCATCAACCGATCATGGTGCTCGTGACCGGCCTGGGACAGGGACGACATCTGCCTACTCTCTCATGCCCTCGCCACGATCTCGGTCACCAGCCCATCGCCTCGTGCTCGCTCGTCTTCGATCACGAGGCCCGCGGCCTCGATGGAGGCACGGACGTCGTGGTCCAGGCGGCAGCCGCCGGCGACGCGTGCCCAGGCCGGGGTCAACCACGACTGCGATCGCGCCACGACCTCTCGGCGGGATCGGCCATGCTCCAGCACGCGCAGGCTGCCGCCCGGCCGGAGCACCCGTCGACACTCCCGCAGGGTCATCTCGATGTCAGCCACCGAGCAGAGGACGAAGGTACCCACGACGACATCGAACGAGTCGTCCGGATACGGCAGGGCCGCTGCGTCGCCGAGCTGGAGCGCCACGGAGCGTCCGAGCCGTCGTGCCCGTCCCCGCGCGACCGCGAGGGCCGATGGGCTGGGGTCGACGGCGTGGAGTGACGTGTCCCGGGGGTATGCACCCAGGTTGAGCCCCGTGCCGATGCCGATCTCGAGGACGTCGCCGACGGCGCCCGACGTGACGCGCACGCGGGCCCGATGGAGGCCGGCCCTGTCGACCAGCCGCATCCCAAGGTCATAGAGATGTGCCGTCGCCGCGCCCAGGCTCGGCTTGGGTCGGTGCTCCGGCAGGAAGCGGTTGCCCGAGAGGTTCGCGAGCTGCATCGCGATGGCGGCAGCCGCCAGCTCGTGGCCATGGCGACGGCTCATCCCGGGCATGAAAGGGGCGCCCCGGGTCCCGGATGCAGCGACGTCCTGACCATACCGATATGCGGCCGCCTCGTCGGCCACGAAGCCTTCCGGATCGCGGGTGGACAGGCCGACCATCGCCCCCCATCGCTCGTGGACCCGCTGGCAGGCAGCGCATCGGTTGACCGAGGTGACGCCGAGCATCGCAGCCTCACGCAGACGCGGGTCGACACGGCCCGGGACCAGGTAGCTCGTTGCGAGGTATGGCATGCCACGCACAAGGGACGGCAGCCAGCGGTGCAGGGTACCGGTCGTGAGCACCGGGCGAGGCCCGGGGCTCGAGGGGGGGAGCACGCGGCCTCCTGCCTGGCGTGTGATGGCCGGAGCTCCGGCAGGGGCCATCATAGCCGACTCCTTGGTTACTTGCGCAAGCACGCAAGCATGTGCTATCGTCGAGACATGAGCGAGCCCGACGCCGACACCCTCGAACGCTTCCGTCTCCATGCGGAGGTGTGCAAGGTGCTGACCGATCCGAAGCGGCTGATGATCCTCGATGCCCTGCGGCATGGGGACCGATCGGTCGGCGCCCTGGCGAGCGCCATCGGCGTGACGCTGCCCAATGCCAGCCAGCACCTCGCGGTGATGCGCGGCGCGGGCCTCGTCGAGGGACGCCGGGCCGGTACCACCATCACCTATCGCCTCGCGGAGCCCTCCATCGTCGAAGCGTGCGATGTCATCCATCGCATCGTCGAGCGCCGGATGCCCCGCTCCCAGGTATCGACCGCGATGGCGCGCACGTCGGGCTCACCCGGGCCGGCGGCGGATGTCATCGCTCCTCACCCGTGAGCAAATCCCCGCCAACAGCATCGGAGTCGACCATGGCTACCAAGACCGCCGTCCTCAGCCTGGAGGGCGAAGGCGTCCACTTCTCGGCCAGCTCTGGCAGCGGGCACACCATCGTGCTCGATGACGGGGCAGGAGACCGCGGCATGCGGCCATCGGAGCTCGTGCCGATCGCCGTCGCCGGGTGCACGGCCATGGACGTGATCACCATCCTGCGCAAGAAGCGCCAGGTGGTCGAGCGGTACGAGGTCCGGGCGAGCGGTCACCAGGAGGACGCGCATCCCAACGAGTTCACGCGCATCGATATCGTGCATGTCGTCGAGGGTCCTGCCATCGAGGTCGAGGCGGTCCGCCGGGCGATCGAGCTGTCAGCGACGAAGTTCTGCTCGGTCGGTGCGACGCTCTCGAGTGGACTGACCGAGATCCACCACGCCTACATCGTGCGCGACGGCCATGGTGACGACCGGATGGCCGAGGTCCTCGTGACCGGCCCGAACCAGGATCCGCACGCCCCGCTGCCCGAGCCCGAGCATGTACATCACCAGCACGTGGCCGGATCGCGAACCGCGACCATCATCGTCCCCAGCGATCCCTGACCCTCCGCTGCCGCCTGCCTCGCCTGCGTTCCTCATCGCGCTCGCCGAGCGCTCCCGTCTACGAAAGGGACCCCTGTCCATGTGCGCACGTACCACCTGCCGCTCGTGTGGCAAGCCGACCTGGAGCGGCTGCGGCAACCACGTGGAGCATGCCCTTCGGGGCATCCCGCAGTCCCAGCGCTGCCAGGGCCATGCGAGGACCGCCACGCCGGAAGCCTCTGCGCAGCGGAAGAGCGGCGGCTTCCTGTCACGCCTGTTCGGCGGGGGATGACCGGCGACGCAGGGGGCTCGCCGCGACGACTCGTCGGTCTGCCCGCCGCCCGCGTCGTGGAGCTGATGCCGTCGGCGCCGCATCGGCCGGCATCTCGGACGCGTCGCCGTCGTCAGCGGGCCTGGCGTGTGGTCCTCCGGGTCACGGATGAGCGGGGCTCGCGACCTGCCGAGTGGTCGCAGGCTGCGCCATCGCTCGATCACGGGCCGGAGCTCCCTCACGCCCGCGGCGGGACTGGGCAGCTTCACGCATCCGATGATCCACATGCTCCTGGGCGATCATCAGGTACAGCTGCCACATCACATCGCTCGGGGTGCGTGCGTATCGCCGATGTCGTCGCGGCTATCGACGCCGAGCCGGTCGGCAAGTCCTCCCAGGACGCCCAGAAGAAGCACGATTAGCAGGAAGACGACAACACTGGTCATCACTATGACCTCCATCCATCAGTAACCGGTACTGATCCTCAGTAAGGTTACACCCGCGATGCTGGACGGTTACGGAACGGTGTCAAGTGACCCGTTCGCCGCATGGACGATGACCGTGGACGGTCACCGTGAGCAGCAGACGATCATGGTCCGCGGACGGGCTATCAGCACCCGTGCCACGGCCCGCCTGCCAGTGGCGACAGCGACCGGTGTATATCGTCGCCGGCGAGGACCCTTCGCCTGGACCTGCGGGTTCACGCAACTCCACGATCCTGCCGTCGCGGCCGAGTGGGCGACCGCCGCTGACCGCTCAGGTGCCGCCTCGGAGTGCCCATACCCGTCAGGGACGGCGGCGGCCGCCCTCACTGCTCGCGGTCGAGCTCCTCGAAGACCGTGATGTGGAGCCCCGCCGGTGCGTCGAGGCGCGCGTTGAGCGAGCGCCACGGTGTCTCCGTCGGTGGCGCCACGAGCCTCGCGCCGCCCTCGACGAGCGCCTTGGTCGTCCTGGCGCTGTCGATGACCTCGAAGGCCACGCGCAGTCGAGGTGCGACCTGGCGCCCGACCTCCACCTCGTCGATCATCCGTTTCTGGGCCGGATCGGCCAGCTCGAGCGTCGCGCGCCCTGCGGCGAGGATGGCGACGCGTGCGTCCCCGGGCCCGCTGAAGGCGTCCTCCATGGGCAGGCCGAGGACGTCGCGGTAGAACCGGAGTGCCTCGTCGTAGTCGTCCACCTCGACCACAAGGCGGAGCTGCAGGACGGGATCTGGACGGGCGGAAGGGTTCATGGGCGGGACGATAGCCCGCGGGTCAGGACCGCGTAGCAGGTCGACCGGTCCATGCTCATCGGACGACACGCCAGAGGACGCACCACAGGATCCGAGGGTCTCGCCTCGGCGAGCTTCGTCATGAGTGATCGTTGACGGTCAGGATCCGGGGACCGTCAGCCGTCACCGCGATCGTGTGCTCCCAGTGGGCGGCCAGGCTGCCATCGACGGTCTCGACCGTCCAGCCGTCGTCGCGGATGCGCACCTCGGGGCTGCCGGCCGTGAACATCGGCTCGATGGCGATGCACAGACCGACCTCGATGCGCCGGCCGCGGCTGCCGGTCCAGTGATTGGGCACATGGGGTGCCTCGTGCATCTCGGTGCCGATGCCGTGGCCGCCGAATGGCTCGACGATGCCCCAGCCGCCAGCCCGGCCGATGGCCTCGACCGCGAGCGCGATGTCACCCAGGTGAGCGCCCGGGACGGCCGCGGCGATGCCGGCATCCAGGGCCCGCTCGGCATCCCTGGAGAGCTGGCGCGCGGCGGGCGTGACATCGCCGACGAGGAACGTGCGTGCCGCATCCCCGTGCCAGCCGTCCACGATCGCGCCCACATCGACGCTCACGAGCTGACCGGCCCGGAGCTTGCGCCCTGTCGGGATGGCGTGCACCACCTCGCGGTCGATGCTGATGCAGGTCGCATGGCGGTAGGGCGCCCGGACGCCCGGCTCGCCGACGAAGGACGGGATGCCGCCACCCGCGCGTATCCGCTCGGTCGCGAGGTCGTCGAGCTCGAGCGCGGTCACTCCGGGCGCGACGGCTGCCTCGATCGCATCGAGCACGTCGGCGACCAGGCGTCCGGCCTCCGCCATCCGGTCGATCTGGCGGGCGCTCTTGATGGACACGAGGCGGGACGGTTCGGTGGCGTAGGACATGCGCTCAGGCTACCTCGGCATCGATGGATGGCGCCTTCGCGATGCGGCCGGGGGGGCGGCTTGTCAAGCGTCGGGCCATAGGTTCCTTGGGCGCGTCCCGATCAGCTGCCCTGCGACTCGGGGTACCAGTGCCCACTCACGAGGATGGGCGGTCGAAGAGCGGTGTCGAGGCAGAGCGGCCACGAGGTGCGCCAAGGATGATCGGTACAGTCGAGGCTGGGTCAGCCCGAATGAAGGCGGCTGCCCGATCCGGCTGCTTGGGTGGCAGCGGCAGCCCGGTGGATGCGGCGAGCCGCGATGCGTCCCGGGGCGTCCGGCGGTCGTTATCGTCGAACCAGTCACCGAGGAGGACTCCGATGCGCAGCGTGACCTATTCCATGGGCGTCTCGCTCGATGGCTACATCGTCGGGCCGGACGGCCGCTTCGACTGGACGACGCCCGACGGGGAGGTCTTCCGCTTCTGGATCGACGAGATCCGGGAGGTCGGCGTCCACCTGATGGGACGACGCCTGTACGAAACGATGCTGTACTGGGAGACCGCCGACCAGGATCCATCGCTCGACGACGCCGAGCTCGAGTGGGCCGCGTTGTGGAAGCCGCTCCCGAAGGTGGTGTTCTCCACCACCCTGTCGGCGGTGCAGGGCAATGCCCGCTTGGCCTCCGGTAGCCTGGCGGAGGAGATCGAGCGGTTGCGAGCCGAGCCAGGGGAGGGCGACATCGCGATCGGCGGCGCGACCCTGGCCGCAGAGGCGGCCGCGCTGGGGCTGATCGACGAGTACCAGGCCATGGTCCATCCGGTGCTGGTCGGCGGCGGCATCCCGTTCTTCCCCCGGCGCGAGCGCCGGGTGGATCTCGAACTCGTCGAGACCCGCACCTTCAGCTCCAGGTTCGTCTACCTCCGCTACCGGGTGGCACGCTAGACACCTCGTCCGCCGTGACGCGGACGGCACCTTGGGCCCCTATCGTGCTCGCCGGTCTGAGTTTGAACGCAGGCTTGCCGACGAAGTTCCTCGACTCCGTGTCCGCTTGGACGGGCCCATGCACGGGTTCGCTCGACGGCAGACCCATCCGACGCCGGAGTCGGTACGCCACCTGGGTCTCGATCCCGCACCCTTGTCAATACCTTGTCAAGGGGGTACGATAGCGGCCGGACGCCTTGTCAAGACTTGACAAGGCACTACGCATGTCCGGCGCAAATACGCCGGATGTCACGCCTCGCTCTCAGGCCGATCTCACCATCGCGGATCATCGTGCCTGCCGGGCCAGGACCAAGCACCCCCAGGAGACGTCCCACGTCCGTCGGCACCGCCGCAGCAATCAAACAGAAGATGGACCTCGTCGACTACATCGGCGAGACGGTGGTGCTCAAGAAGGCGGGGACCACGTTCAAGGGGCTGTGCCCGTTCCATGGCGAGAAGTCGCCCAGCTTCGTGGTGACGCCGGCACGGGAGACATGGCACTGCTTCGGCTGTGGGCTGGGTGGCGACATCTTCAGCTTCGTCATGCAGCGGGACGGGGTCGACTTCCCGACCGCGCTGCGCAGCCTTGCCGGCAGGGCCGGGGTGGAGATCTCCGAGCGCACCTCGCGTGAGGATGCCCAGCGGAAGCGCTTCCGGGAGGCGCTCGACGGGGCGATCTCGTTCTACCACTCGGTGCTCACGACCCATCCCCAGGGCCAGCCCGCGCTCGACTACCTGCGGGGCCGTGGCTTCACGGACGCGACCATCAGCACCTTCCAGCTGGGCTGGGCACCGGACTCGTTCTCGGCCATGACCCACGCCCTGATGGCCAAGCGCCAGATGTCCGAGGCGGACCTGCTGGGCGCTGGGCTCGTCAATCGCAGCCAGCGTGGTCGGGGCGTCTACGACTTCTTCCGGGGTCGTGTCATGTTCCCCATCCGTGACCACAACGGTGGCGCGACCGGATTCACCGGTCGGGTCCTGGGTGGCGGTGGCCAGAACCCGGCCACGGGCCGCGACCAGGGACCCAAGTACCTCAACTCGCCCGCCACAGCCGTGCTCTTCGACAAGAGCCGGACGCTGTACCTCATCGACCGGGCCAAGACCGCCATCAGGAAGCAGGCTCGAGTCGTCCTCGTGGAGGGCAACACCGATGCCCTCATGGCACACCAGGAGGGCTTCGAGAACGTCGTCTGCAGCATGGGCACCGCGCTGACCGCCGGCCAGGTGGAGCTGCTCACCCGCTATGCGCCTCGCGTCGCGCTCGCCTACGACGTGGACGCGGCAGGGCAGGGGGCGGCCACGTTCGGGGCCACGGAGCTCACCGCGCTCGTCGGCGAGATCGAGCGCAGCGAGCACAAGGGTCGGCTGACGGATGTCGACGTCGTGCGTTTGCCGGAGGGCCGGGACCCCGATGAGGTCATCCGAGACGATCCCGATACGTGGCGCGAGCGCACCGAGCACCCCCAGCCGATCATGGAGTTCCTCATCGAGCAAGCCGCAGAGCGACACGATGTCCGCTCGGTGCCAGGTCGCCAGCGGATGGTCGACTCCGTGCTGCCCACCCTGCGCATCATCACCGATCCGGTCCGTCGGGACGGCTACCTCCAGCTGCTGTCACGTCGGAGCGGCGTGGACGAGCGGGTGCTGCTCGAGGCGCTGCGCAAGCCGGAGACGGCATCGGGTCGCCAGAACGGTGCCCACGCCGGGTCGAAGATCAGCCTCGACGCGGTCATGGCGAGTCCCGGCGCGCTGGACCCCAAGTCGGTCGAGCGGGCCCTGGAGCCGGTCGAATCGAGCCTCCTTCGGCTACTGCTGACACATCCCGGTCTCATCGCTGGTGTCCACGATCGACTGACCCCCGAGATGCTCTCCACGACCCCCGCGCGGGAGCTGCTGCGGGCGCTGCTCGCGGCACCCGTGCCGTTCGACCGAACCGCCTTCCTGGCGAGTCTCGAGCCCACCACGGAGACGGTCGCCCGGACGCTGTATTCGCTCAGCGATCCGCTGCCCCAGACCGAGGACGCGCTCCGGCAATCGCTCGACCAGAGCCTGTTGACGCTCGAGGGGATGCGCATCAAGGAGCTCCTCGACTTCAAGACCGCGGAGCTGGGCGAGGCGCAGGCGGCAGGCGATAGCGCCGCCAGGGAGCGGCTCCAGCAAGACGTCCTGGCGCTTCAGCGGCAGCGTTTGACGCTCGACCGCCAGCGACGAGACACGACCCTGCTGTCCCAACGACGACACATCCCACCCACCGATCCCCATACCGCCGCAGGAGGGCACCCATGACCGCCGCAGACCCCACCGACAAGTTGCTCGTCGAGTCCGTCCTGGAGCGTGGCAAGCGCCGCGACCTCGACGATGAGATGGGCGGACCTCGCAAGGACGCCGACGACGACGACCAGCCGTCGACCAACGGCCTCGCCGCCGAGCTCGGCGTCGATGTCGCGGTCGCCGAGAACGACCGCCAGCCGTGGGAGGAGCCACCCGCGAAACTCGATCCCGAGGAGCAGGAGGAGCCCACCAAGGAGGAGCTCGACGCCCTCGCGGCGGACATGGTCGGCATCGACGACCCGGTCCGGATGTACCTCAAGGAGATCGGCAAGGTGCCGCTCCTCAACGCCGAGGAAGAGGTCGTCCTGGCCAAGGCCATCGAGCTGGGCGAGCAGATCGTCGACGAGCCCCAGAAGGCCATCCTCGCGCTCTGGGAGTGGACCCAGAACGACACCGAGAAGAAGACGCGCACCAAGTTCCCGCAGCACCAGCTGCCGTACAAGGAGGAGGCCGACCGCATCGTGCGGGGTGCCTTCGCGGCGGCACAGGCCGACGGCATCCTCGTCGCGGCGCCGGATACCGTGACCAAGGAGATCAACAAGGCACAGCGGTCGGCGCCGCCGGAGCCGACCAAGTCACACCTCAAGGAGGCCAAGGGCTTCCTGGCGACCTACGCGGAAGGGCCGGATGCCGACAAGTTCCGGCATCTCGTGGACTACTCCTACATGCTCGTCCATAGCGGCGACCTGGAGGCCCGCGACAACCCGGGCCTGCGGGCGCTGTACGACTGGACCCAGGCGACCGCGCACGAGGCGCTCCAGCGCTGGATCGTGAGCGGCCACGACTCGGACATCACCTCCGAGATGGGCTGGGACCCGGAGATGAGCCAGGCGCACATCAAGGCACGCGACCGCCGCGGCGTGCTCGTGCGCATCGGCAAGGAGGGTCGGGAGAACCTGACCTCCGCCAACCTCCGGCTGGTGGTCTCGATCGCCAAGAAGTACATCGGCCGTGGCATGTCGTTCCTGGACCTCATCCAGGAGGGCAACATCGGGCTCATCCGCGCGGTCGAGAAGTTCGACTACGAGAAGGGCTTCAAGTTCTCGACGTACGCCACGTGGTGGATCCGACAGGCCATCACGCGTGCCATCGCGGACCAGGCGCGGACCATCCGCATCCCGGTCCACATGGTGGAGACCATCAACCGGCTCATCCGGGTCTCGCGGGGGCTGTTGCAGGAACTCGGCCGCGAGCCGACGGTCGAGGAGATCGCGGAGGCGATGTCGCGTGGTCAGGAGGTCGTCGTGACCCCCGACAAGGTGCGCGAGATCATCAAGGTGTCCCAGGAGCCGGTGTCCCTCGAGACGCCGATCGGTGAGGAGGAGGACTCCCACCTGGGTGACTTCATCGAGGATCGCGCGGCCCTTGCCCCGGCTGAGGCGGCTTCGCATCAGCTGCTCAAGGAGCAGGTGGAGGCGGTGCTCGACTCGCTGTCCGGTCGTGAGCGACGCGTGCTCCAGCTTCGCTTCGGCCTCGAGGACGGACGTGCCCGGACCCTCGAGGAAGTGGGCAAGGAGTTCAACGTCACCCGCGAGCGCATCCGCCAGATCGAGGCGAAGGCGCTCCGCAAGCTGCGCCACCCCAGCCGTTCGCGCAAGTTGAAGGACTACCTCGAGTAGGACCTCTCACGCACGGCTGGCAGCTTAACTGGTGGTCTATGGCGGACATAGACGGACGGCCACCGGCGGACACCGGGGCCGTCCTGGACGCAAGCCTGAGAAGAAGGCCGGCGACCGTGACCGAGACTACCACCCGGACCCGCGCCCGCAAGGGCGACGGGACCATCTTCACGACCAGATGAAGCCGGGGGAGGTGTCGCGGTTGTGGCGGGAGGCGCGACGCCTGAATCGGGTCCACATGCTCCGCTACCGGAGGACGAGATGCATCGACTCATCCGATCAGGCTTGGCAGCATCGCTGCTGCTGACCGTGCCACTCAGCACGATGGCGCAGGACGCCTCGCCGGCGGCATCGCCCGCCGCTGTCGAAGGCACCTTCCTCTTCGTCCTGAGCGGTGCCTCGGGCACGATCGACGGCGAGACCCTCACGCTCGAGAGCGTGCCCGCCATCGTGACCTTCAGCGACCGCCCAGAGCGCATCGCGGTGGACATCCCGCTCGCGACCCTCGCCGAGGCCGGTGCCGCCTTCGCCGATGACCCGCCCAACGCGGTGCTCTCGGTCCTCGGGCAGGAGGGCATCACCAACGTCGTGCTCGAGCTCACCCATGCCGCGGTCGACGGCAGCACGGCGAGCTTCGGTTACCAGGTGCTCGCGGGTGATCCACCCGAGGGGGACTTCGGCCCGGCCTCGTTGTTCGTCGATGGCACTCAGATCCCACCCGGCCAGATAATCAATATCCAGCTAACCAATGGCAGTCAGTAGGCTCTTCTGGGTGACCTTCCGCTAGCGGCGAGCCCTTGACCCGCGGCGTTTGAAGGCGTACTCGGTCGTGCACTGCTCCACGACTTCGGCGAACTGGAGCGGAGCCGGGCTCTCCCAGGCGACGATGGCGTCCACCCGAGAGGGCCACAGGCCCGGCCCCGCTGTTGGTCGACGGCGGTGGCGGGATCATCCCGAAACACGATTTCGGCGGTTGAGAGCAGCCTTCGGCTCGCGAGGTACGAATGCGGCGTGACGCAGGCCGTCCCGCGAGGGGCGGGCATCTTGCTGTGCCGAGCGTGCGCAGCCATCGCGTCCTGGGCTCGACTGGCGAAGAACCCCGAGGACCGACGAGATGCGGCGCGAGCCTACATCGAGTCGGTGGGCGGCAAACTCCACGGCTTCTGGTACGCGCTGGGCGAGTACGACGGCTACAACCCGTGGGAGGCTCCGGACAGCGCGGCCATGGCGGCCGTGGCGATCGCGATCAGCGGTGGCGGGGCGCTCTCGAAGTTCGAGACGACGGAGCTGCTGACCGTCGAGGAGACGCTGGGGGCGCTCGGTCGGGTCGAGACGATCCGTTATCGCAAGCCGGGCGGGTGATGGATCGTCCGGGCTGCCACGTCGCATCGGCTGTCGCGTCAGCACGTTGACCGAGGGCCCGCCGGCACATGCCGTGGGCCCTGGATCGCTCCGTGGCCGCCATCGGGCCTCCGGTGTGCCCTGAAACGTCGTGGCGCCATCGCCCGGCTGGTCCTCGGTCGCCGGCAGCGGCAGGTCGCGCGGGTGATGGACGCGGTGGTGGGCGGGTAGAAGAGTGTGCCCGCTCGACTCGCGAGCGGGCCACAGGCCTGTCCGGATCGGGGCGTCCGATCAGCCGATGGGCTGCGGGTCCCCCAGGACCGGGCAGCGGAAGTCGGCGGCGGCATCCCGGACGAGCGTGAGCTTCCCGGCTGCGACGAGTGACTGGAGCTCGTCCCAGCTGGTCACGAGCTCGGTCGGGTCACCGGTACCCGTCCACGTGGCGTGATAGACCGCCCACCGGCCGCCATGGCTGCCGGGCGCACCCGGCGCGAACTCCGCGACGCCCCGCTGCGCCGGGTTCGCTGAGTTCGTGAACGTCGCGAACGGGTCGGTGCCGGTGCCATCGGGCACGTTGGCCGCGTTGCCGAAGACGCGATAGGTCAGGTCGTTGACATAGACAGCGCCGAAGTCGCGGGCCCCGACCGGCCCAGCCAGGGTGATGGCTGCGAGCAGGGCGCTGCCGGCGGCGAGCATGAGACGTCTCATCTGTCCCTCCAGTGATGGCTTGATGTCGGCGGGCGCCGACCACCGCGCGGAGCCTGGAGGTCACTCGTGACGCGCCGATGACCGCACCGTGACGATCGTGTGACAGCGTGCCGTGGCAGCACGTGGCGCCGGGGGTGATGGACACGCTGCCGGGCGGGCCGAGAGACGGAGGGGCTATGGTCGGGCGATGCGATGGGACATCCGGGATGCCGAGGCGGAGGATCTCGGGCAGCTTAGCCACGTCTACCACCGATCGTCGCTATCGAATGCAGGTGACCGCGCCCTATTGCTCGCCCACCCCGAGGTGCTCGAGATGGCCGCAACGACGCTGACGCAGGGTCGTACACGGGTCGCCGCCATCGGGGGAGTCATCGTCGCCTTTGCCACGACCAGCGTGCAGGGTGGCCATCTGGAGCTGGATGCACTATTCGTCGACCCCGACTGGATGCGGCGGGGGATCGCCCAGGACCTGGTGGTAGATGCCATAGCGGCGGCGCGAGAGAACGGCTTGGATCGCATCGAGGTCACGGGCAACGATCACGCCCGAGAGTTCTATGCCCAGGCGGGGTTCGTCCCGATCGGCGTCGTGGGCACCCCGCTCGGGGTGCCGGCAGCGCGGCTGCGTCTCGTCATCCGGGAGTGACCCGACATCCCACCTCCTCCACCAGAGCTCATCACGTCCGCCCCGTGCGTCCGACGTGGCTGGCAGCGTGGCTGGCAGAAGTCGGCGTGCACCCGGTGGACGCAGTGAAGCCTCGTGCCCGCGGGGCGGCCTGCCGCGATGCCGTCCACCGAGCGTTGATCAACCTTGATAGCGCATGTGCCCCAGCTGGCGCCGCGTCCGCCGACAGCGACATCGCGGCGGGGCTTGACGCCGTGGACCGCGTCGGTCAGGGTGGTCTCCTGTCGTACCGAGGGGGGAGACCGGATGGCCCAGCCGTCCAACGAGGAGATCGTCCGGCCCTACTTCGCCGCCCACACCGCGCACGACTACGACACCGTCGGTACGCTGCGCGACCCCGAACGCACGACGGAGTGGCCGCAGTCGGGAGAGCGGGTCCGCGGTCACGCGAACGATCGGGCGATCATGGACAACTGGCCGGGCGGCCTGCCGACCAGCGAGGGGTTCCGCGTCGTCGGAACCGCGGACCGCTGGGTGGTGACGTCGGTCAACTCGATCCACCGCGTCGTCGGCAGCGGCGACTTCTGGTGGGTCGACGGAACCTCGACCTACCCCGATGGCTCGACGTGGTTCGTGGCGGTGCAGTTGGGGCTCCGGAGCGGCAGGGTGCATCGCGAGAGATGGTATTTGGGCCCGCCGGTCCAGGCGCCCGCGTGGCGAGCGGCCTGGGTCGAGCGGATGGCCTGACCCGGGCGAGGCCAGGTCCGCTCAAGGTCGGCATCGGCCCTGGCTCAACGTCAGAACCTCGCTCCATGGAGGCGTCATGAAGCCGCACATCGCCGCGCCGGGTCAGGGGCTCGAGTACGACTGGTCGCAGGACCACATCACGATCAAGACACCGGCGGACCTGACGGGTGGGCGGGTCTCGGTGGTCGAGGACATCCTGAAGCCGGGCTTCCATCTTCCGGCCCACCGGCATCGGTCGATGGTCGAGGTCTTCTACGTCCTGGACGGCGAGCTCTCCTTCGCCTTCGAGGACGAGACGGCGACTGTGACCCCCGGGACCACCATCACCGTGCCGGCGAACCTCCGGCATGGGTTGAGCTGTGCGGGCGGCGGACGCATGGTGACCGTGTTCGTGCCCGGTGGGTTCGACCGATACCTCGCCGAACTCGCCGCGCTCACCCCCGCGGAGCTCGCCGACAACGACCTCCTCCGCAGGCTCGGCGAGCGCCACGACATCTGGCAGGAGTAGGGCCGAGGATACCGACGCCGCGGGAACTGACCGGATCAAACAGCGGAGCCGCGTCGTTGAACACGCGCGGATCACCCTCGACGGCAGGGCCAAGGTCCTGGAGATCTACGCACCAGGTCAGTCGAAGGCCTCGTGGCAGCCGGTCGTCGACCCGGACTCGCCGCTCGTCTGGGCGCCGCCGGACATGAGCTTCAGCGCCCCGGCGTCGCCAGCACCCTGAGCGAGTGCTCTTCCTACCACCTCCATCGGCGCTCATCCCGTCCACTCCGTGCGTTGGAAGTGGCTGTCAACGTGGCTGCCAGAAGGCGCTTCCGGCCACAGAAAGGCCGCACCACGATTGTAATACCTATGTTTCTTCCCACGCTGCGAGCGAATACTCGTGAGCCGGCTGGGATTCGAACCTCCTCGGGTTCGTCTCTGGTGCCGTCCTCAACGTGTCGGGTGAGACCGACCCGCTCGTCCTGGTGCCGCCACTGCCCTTCTTCCCGGGTGGCCCGTACTTCGATCCCAGCGCCCAGGTCGCCCCGATGATGCGGCCGCCGGATGGCGACCTGATCCTGTCGATGGATTACCACGCCCTCAATGTCTTCGACGCCGACCTTCAGGGGCCCACGCAGCTCGCTGCCGCGGCCCTCGACCCCTATGAGCCCTATGGGACCAGTGGGCCAACTTGGTCACCCGATGGCTCCATGATCGCGTTCGAGCTTGCCCAGGTGCAAGGGTCCAGTCTGTGGACCGGGTCGTACGGGATCTTCGTGCTCAACGCGGACGGCTCCGGCCTGCGCCAGATCGGCACGAGGCAAGACCTCGGGGCCAGCTGGTCACCCGATGGATCGCGGATCGCGGTCGTGCGTCCGCGCGGGAGCCCGGAGTCTGCAGGTGCCACGCTGGCGGCAGGTTCGGTGGTGGTCATCCTCGATGTCACGACAGGCACCGAGCGGAAGCTCGACGCCACCAGCGTGGACGGGAAGGTCGAAGGGGGTCGAATGTGGGACTACGAAGGCTGGTCGTGGTCCCCGGACGGCCGCAGCATCGTGATGCTCGAGCGGCAAGGAACGCGGCCGATAGTCGTCGATATCGCGACCGGCGAGGCGACGGAGCTGCCCTGGGAGACCGACTCCCTGCCGAGCTGGCAGCGGGTGGCCGTCAGGTGACCGCCTCTCGCCAATGACCGTTCCACTACCGGGCGAGTGCCGTGCAACGGTGCGGCGTCCGACGCGCCGGGCTGGCATGGCGCACCCGCAGCACCGCCGAGCCGTTTGCCGATGTGGCACGGTTGGCCAGGCGGATGGCACACGCCCTGCGTCGGATTGAGGCCCAGCAGGACTCTGGTCCCCGGCGCTCGCTACCACCCCGACCCCACGTCTCCTCCCGCTCCGCCTTCAGAAGTTTCGCGGCCGCTCCGGCAGCACCGATGAGCACCCTGCTCCGGGCCAGGGAGTCGTCGAGACCGAGCGTATCGAGCACGGCAATCGCGAGCACCCGAGGGACTGAGGCATCCTCGTGGCGGGGCAATCCGTCGAGACCTCATAGATCCAGAGCGCGCCTGACTGGAGGTGGTCCCGGGAAACGACTGCGACCATCTGTGGGACGACGCCAACAAGCGGGTGGCGGTTACGCTCGCCCGCCTGAGACTGCCTCGTGGCGAGGAGAGGTACGGGGACATAAGGTTGCACTTGGAGGGCGAGGGGCGCTACCACAGCGACGGCGAATATGAGTTCATCACGAGGGCTGACGCGCGTGATGCGAGGAAGATCCGCGGCCTCATGCTCACGATCCTGAAGCGGCAAGAGAGGCTCGCCAGCCAACGGGCTGCCGAGGAGGAGGCCGAGCGTCGTGCGGCGCGGAGACTCAACCGACCCTGACGGATAGGAGAAGAGCGTCGGGATGAGTCCTGCCGGGATGTAGGGGAAGCGGCACGCGCACCACCTAAGCCCGTCGTAAGAGGCCGGCGCCATCATCCACGCCGCGGCTCGCCCTCCACCCCCGAGCCCGGCGTCCCTGGCCGAGACCGGGTCGACGTGAGAGGGCGAGGCGGAACCGATATCCGTCCGCGGGCTGACCGGTTCATGCCCCTTCCGATCACGGCCGGCGAGTGGCAGGATGTCGGACCCAGGGTTCGCGGGCACGACCGACGGCGGCACATGGGCCCGCCCCATCACACCACGGAGGGTGCGCGAATGGCCCAGCAATCGAACGAGGAGGTCGTCCGTCGCTATCTCGCAGCGCATCTCGCCCACGACGATGCCACGCTCGGGGCGCTGCGCGATCCCGACTGGCTGGAGGAGTGGCCCCAGTCGGGCGAGCGGGTCCGTGGCCACGACAACGATCGCGCCATCATGGACAACTGGCCGGGCGGCACCCCGCGCCCGGAGGCGGCCCACATCGTCGGCAGCGAGGACCGTTGGCTCATGACCGCCATGAACACCGTCCACCGCGTGGTCGGTGGCGGTGATCAGTGGTGGGTGGACGGGAAGACCAGTTACCCCGACGGCTCGACCTGGTTCATCGTGGTGTTGCTCCAGCTCCGGGCCGCCATGGTCCATCGCGAGACGTGGTACTTCGGGCCCCCCGTCGAGGCACCCGCATGGCGCGACGCGTGGGTCGAGCAGATGGGCTGAGATCCTCGGCCATCGACCGGGACGGTGCGGAGGGCGAGGCGGGCCGTCGAATCGACGGTAGCAGGCCTCGAGGGGGGCGATAGGGCTAGACAGCCGGTGGACACTATCCGTCCGGCGGAGGCAGGCCGTGGCCGCCGGGTCCGGGTCGGGTACGAGCGCACCGGTCCTTCCGGTGCCGCTCCCCGGACCGGGTACCGCATACGGCCGGCATCGGGCGGGCACAGGTAAGTCCCGCCGCGCTTGACCTATCTGCTTCGGAGCCGGACCACCCGCGGCGAGCGGGACACCACCTCGACCTCGGGAAGCGCTTGTAGGACCGCGCCGATGAAGGCGCTGCGGTAGCCCACGCTGCGCTTGTCCACCCGGAGCTCGCCCGACCGCCAGAGCAGGTCGATGGCTGCCTGGACGTCCGCGAGCCCGACCGTCTCGCCGGCCGGGGACCGCTCGGTGCCGACGATCACCCGGTCCCCGCGGAGCGCGAGGATGTTGCTCGGCTTGCCATCGATCGTGGGGATCACGTGGCCCATCAGGCTCGATATGACCGTCCGGGCATCGGGGTTCTGGGTCGACCCTGCCCGTCCAGCGCGGCCGCATGACCGCGCAGCTGCGCGGTCATGCTCCGCTCGGCGTCGAGCGGAGCAGAGATGGAGTGACGTCCGTCGACCATGGGAGCCGAGGGTAGCAACGTGTGGTGTGGCGTGTGCCGGTGGTCGCGGTATGGAGGGCGCTCAGCGGAGCGGCTCGGCCAGTGAGACGATGATGCCCTCGGGTCCGCGGATGTAGCAGAGCCGGTACTGGTCCTCGTAGGTCACCACTTCGCCGATGAGTGCCGCGCCGTGGGCGAGCAGGCCAGCGACAGTGCCGTCGATGTCGTCGACGGCGAACATCACGCTGCGGAGGCCCAGCGTGTTCCCCAGTGCGTTCCTGGGCTCGGGGCTGATGGCCGGCGGGGCATGGAACTTCGTGAGTTCGAGCCGCCCGTGGCCGTCCGGGGTCCTCATCATCGCGATGTCGACCTGGATGCCCTCGAGCGCGTTGATGCGGTCCACCCACGGTCCCTCGACCCGCGCCTCACCCTCGAGCTCCATACCGAGCTCCACGAAGAACGCCTTGGCAGCCTGCATGTCGTCGACGACGACGCTGACGTGGTCCATGCCTAGGATCGCCATGCCCCGATCATACGGTCCCTCCTGGCAACGGGTCGCCGTCAGTCGTCACCGTGACGCCGCCGCTGGGACGGGGACAGACCGCCATCGCCTGGGAGGTCATCGGGAGGGTGACCGTCGAGGGTAGGAGCTGGCGGGCGCCGATCGTGGGGATACGGGACGACGGCTAGCGAGACTTCCCTATCGGGCAACGCATCGTTCCCGACTGGCCATCGACGCGTCTGCGCCGGCCACGTAGTGTCGTCACCGAGCCTATCTCGGCGCGGGAGGTCACGCGATTGGACCAGACTGCCGGGTACCGGCGAACGGACGGCGGCACGAAGGCGGTCGCACGGTCGCCGGAGGCCGTGCACCCCCGCAGCGTGGGAGCGCCACTCCCTGCGTCGGACCACGAGGCGCCGGGCACCTGGACGTTGACCCGGCCACACCTCATCGTTCTTCAGCGATCGGCGGGCAACGGCGCCGTGAGCCAGCTCGTCCAGCGCGTCCCCAAGGCGAGCCTTGGTCAGCCCTCAGCGTCGAGCTCGGCTGCCGCGCAGCCTGCGGCCACGGTCGCCACCGATCCCCTCGCCGACGCGCGGATCACGTGGATCGATGAACTCCCGGCAACGGTCCGGTTCTCCATCGATGGGATGGGCGACGACAAGCTCGGCAAGCGCATCCGTGCCATCGACCGGTCGCTCGAGCGGCAACGCGCGGCTGTCGACGCGGCCAAGACACCTGACGAGAAGCAGACCGCTGCAGAGACGATGGCCTCCAGCACGGAGACGAAGGCGAAGGAGGAGATCGAGAAGGTCCACGGCAAGCAGTGGGCAAGGGGTCGCCTCGCATTGATGGACTATCTGGGCTGCTCCCTTGGCGGCGACGCGGGCGTGGAGCGCTATTACCGCTCGCTGGTGCAGTTCGGCTCCAAGGAACTGTGGGTCCACCCGGAGGCGGCCCGCCGGCTGACCCGGGTCCAGGACGAGCTGGCGAAGGAGAAGATCCCGATGCCCGAGACGACCGTCGGGTTCGGGCTGCGCGGACGCCACGTGCACCCACGGACGGAGGACCTCCAGCCAGGGATGATGACCCACTCCCTGGGCGTTGCGGTCGACTGGGAGGCCTACAAGAACGTCCACATCACCGACGAGCAGCTGATGGCGCTCATCGGGTCCGTGACCGGCCATGCGCACAACATCGAGCTGCCCGCGGGCAGTCTCCAGACGATCACCGCTCTGGGTGAGCGGTCGATGGGCAACCAGCCGAGTGCGCAAGCGAAGGACGTCGCCAAGGGAGACGCCCTGATCGACACGATCGGCCGGGAGTTCGACCGGCTCGAGGCCGACTCCGACAAGTTCCGCGACAGCCTGACCTTCAAGAAGGAGGATCTGCTCGGCCTGCATCGCGAGATCAGGAGCGTCCAGGCGCCGCTCGAGGCGGCGCAGGACCGGCTGGCGAGTGCCGGGCCGAAGACCAGGACGGCGATCCAGGCCGAGGTGGCCCGGCTTCAGGCGGCGGTCGACGCCAAGATGGCCGAGCTGCGGCCGCGCCTCGACGAGCTGTTCAAGCCCTGGCTGACCGCGCTGGCGAATGCCGCTGATGCGACCCGCAAGGAGGCCGAGCCACTGCTCAAGGGCAAGTCGCTCGACGCGGTGCTGACCGATGTCGGACTCAAGTCCAAGGCGGGCGCTGTCGCCGTGGCGAGCAAGCCTGCCGGTGACGACCTCAAGAAGCTGCTTCGGGCGACCGAGGGCGCGAGCACCGGGACGCAGAGGGTGCGCACCAGGATCGCCGGCGCGCAGGCCTATCTCGCCAAGTCCGGCTCGGAACAGGAGAAGGCAGACTGGTCCGAGAGACTCACCCAGCTCGATGCGCGGGCCGCGGCGGTGCTCGGTCGCGGTACGGCCGTGTCCACCCAGGCGCGGGTCCTTCAGGGTGCAGCGCCCACCGCTCCAGCGGCGTCGGCGCCGGCCAGGGCGCGCAAGCCAGCATGGGGACGGGAGATCCCGGCCTGGGACGCCGACATCGCCTCGCGTGAGTCCGTGATGACGACGGCCGAGGCCAGCCTACAGACCGCCACCGGCAAGCTCCCGCCCGAAACGCTCACCGCGGCGTACACGCTGCGCGACGAACGACTGGCCAACGAGGCCATCCGTGGTCAGGTGACCAAGCAGCAGTTCCGGCAGCTGCAGCAGCTGAAGGCCAAGCTCTGGCACCTGGAGCGGGCGTCCTACCGGCTCCTCAACGACGCGTCGTTCATGTTCCCCGGTGCGAGCGTGCGCAACCCGGGCGTCGCCCAGATCACCGGGGTGCTCGAGGAGAACGAGGCAGGAAGACGAGCCGATATCGGCGGCGGTGGCTTCTTTGGGACGGCGACCAGTGCCAAGGAGGCCGCGGCGGCGGCGGCCGCGAAGGGCAAGGGCACCGTGCCGTCGAACGCCGGCTTCGGCAAGCGCTTCTTTCAGGTCATGGTCGAGTTCGGCTTCGAGCCGGCCGCGACGTGGCGCACAGCGGACTCGATGCACTTCCAGGTGCGCGGCCTCGTCGATCAGATCGTGCCTGCCAAGGCGTGCGAAGAGCCACCCGCCGGCGCCGAGGACACGGCCAAGGACGACAAGGCGAGGGCGGCCATCGTCGAAGCGCGGGCCAAGGCGGCTGCCGCTCGGGTGGCCGGCGAGACGTTCTCGGCCGGCGCCGAACGGGCCCGCACCGCCTGGGCTGCCGAGCGCGGCGCGCCCTGAGGTGCGGAGGGGCGAGGCGGGCCGCACCTGGCAGGCCTCATGATGCGCAGTCGGTGGGGGAGTGAGTGCCAACCGAGGTTCCGAGGTACTCGCTCCCTGCCGGTTGGTCGGGACGAGGCGGACCGCCGTCAGCGGGTTTCCGACCGGGAGCCCGAAGGAGGGAGGAGCTCCCGGTCGGTGAGAGAGAGACCGGGTCGGCGTTCCTTGGACTCAACGGCGACCCTTGAGAGCATGGTCGCGCGGCGACCGTCCCCCGTCCCCAGTACGAAAGTCCCGGACCCGTTGAGGGACGCTACCCTGTCGGCTCGCTCTCGGTCATCAGACCAGCCTGTACCAGCCGGTTCCGGATGCTCCTGGCCTGGTGGGTCAGGAGGTCGATGCCAGGCGGCAGCCGGCCGCACGAGGAACACGCAGGCGTCGGTCGTCCCTGCCCATCGAGCGCGGCCGCATGGTCGCGTAGCTGCGCGGTCATGATGCGCTCGACATCGAGCGGCGGCAGGATCGAGTAGCGCGCATCGGCCATGAGGCCGAGGGTAGCAGCCGGATCGGCGGGGCAAGCCGCCATCGGCTGGCAGCTTATCTGGCACCTTACGTCGGTACCAACTAGGCTCGGTCTGAGCGTCATTCGTACATCAACGGACACCGGCTGACACGCTGGCGCATTACCTCGAGTAGTTCCACGCGGCCCACGGCCGCGTCGAGCCGTCGATCCTTGACGGATCAGCTAACAAGAACAGGACCCGGCCATCGTCCGGCCGGGTCTTTGCGGCCATGACACCGGTGATCGCCGTGGCCCTTGCGCGCATGGTCGGGCAAGGCGTCCGGTACTCGCGAGGTGATGGATCCGGGACTGAGGTCGCCGCCTCCCGATCAACCGGTGGTCGATACGCCGAGGACGTGTGGGATCTTGGCCTCGACCGTGGTGCCGACACCCACCGCCGAGCGGGTGGCCAGCGTGCCGCCGAGACGCTCGGCACGGGCACGCATCCCCGCGAGCCCCAGGTTCACCTCGGTCAGGCGCTGCGGCGCGAATCCACGGCCGTCGTCACGGATGGTGAGCGTGACGGTGCCGCCGACCTGTGCGATGCGCACGTGCGCCTGGGTCGCGCGCGCATGTTTAACCACGTTGTGGAGCGCCTCCGTGGCGATGCGATAGAGGTTCTCCTCCATCTCCGGGGGAAGCCGTTCGGGAATCTCCGTCTCGACCAGGATGGACAGCCCCACCCGGCTGTCGAGCGCCGCGGCATGGGTCCGGAGCGCCTGGGCCAAGCCATCCCGTTCCAGGCTGCCCGGTCGCAGCTCGAAGATGAGCGAGCGCATCTCGGCGAGGGCCTCTCGCTGCAGCTGGCGCAGCTCCTCGAACTTCTCCAGCGCCGCCTCGCGATCGCGGGGCAGCAATAGCTCGATGCTGCGCGTGGTGAGGGACATCGCGAACAGCGCCTGGGTCACGGAGTCGTGCAGCTCGCGCGCCAGGTGCGCCCGCTCCGTGCTCGCGGCGAGCTCTGCGGCCTGGCGCCGCAGGTCGCGCTCCAGGCGGTCGCGGTCGGACAGGTCGCGGCCAGCACCGTGGCCACCGATGAGCACCCCCTCCCGCACCAGGCCCATGGCGAAGTTCTCCACGGGCACGTTGCCGCCGTCACGGCGTCGGAGGGCGAATCGGGCGACCGTGACATGGTCGGGATCGGCGATGATCTCCGCCAGCTGCTGCTCGGCCATCGGGAGCGTCTCCGCGGTGACAGCCTCCGCCATCGACATGCCGACGACCTCGGAGCTGGTCCAGCCGGTCATCCGCTCCACGGCGTCGCTCACGAACGTGAATCGGCCATCCAGGTCGATCTCCCAGACCACGTCCGGCGAGGCCATCACCAGGTAGCGAAAGCGCGCCTCTGAGTCGCGCAACTGCGCCTCGGAGCGCCGCAAGCGCTGCAGCAGTCGCGCGTTGGAGAGCGCGATGCCCGCCTGGCGGGCGAGCACCTCCAGTCGGGATGCATCTGCGGCGGTGAATGCGTCAGGGATGGTCGATTCCGCCAGCAGGGCGCCGAGCGGCTCGTCGCCATCGAAGATGGGCACCACGATGGCCGACGGCAGGCCGAGGTCCGCCGTGTACCGGTCCGGCCCGGGCTTGTGCACGAACCGATCGTCGTTGAGGTAGTCGCCAGTGATGACCGGTCGGCGCTCCCTGATCGCCTTGCCGGTCATGCCCTCATCGATGCCGATGGCCTCTTCGACCGGCCATGGATCGTATCCCTTGTCGGTCGGCGAGTACCAGGCCCAGCCCATGATGCCGGCCTTATCGTCGAGGATGTTGATGAACACCCGCTCCGTATCCAGGAGCCGGGCACCCTCAGCGGCGATGCGGTGGAGGATCTCCTCGGGGTCACGGACGGCGTTGAGCTCGGTGGTGATCTCCCGCAGCGCCCGTTCCACGTCCGCCTGCCGGGCGAGCTCCATGCGCGACCGATCGAGCTGCTCGATGAGCCGGGCATTGGTGATGGCCAGCGACGCCTGGTGGGCGAGGATGACCAGCAGCTCCGCCTCCTCGGGCCCGTAGGCGTCGGTCTGGCTGGTGTAGACGGTCAGCGTCCCGAGCACGCCCGACTCCGCGATGATGGGCACCGCCAGCGCTGACCGGATGCTGTGCTCCGCGGCGAACGAGTCGGGCTGGGGCGCGTGGGCGAACCGATGGTCGACGAGGTAGTCGCCGGTCCAGACGGGCCCCCGGATCGAGACGGCACGTCCGGAGATGCCCTCCCCGGGGTCGGCCTCGCCGTCGCCCTCGATGGGCCCCAGCCCGGGGCGCTTGCCGGTGACCGCGTCATACCCCCAGTAGAGGGCACCATCCGTCTCGCTTTGGAGGTCGATACGGGCGCCGTCCGCTTCCAGCAGCGCGGCGGCGGCATCGACGGCTCGCTGGAGCACCTCGGCCGGGTCGTGGAGGACCGTCAGGCGGCCCGCGATCTCGCGGAGTGCCTGCTCCACCTCGACACGCCGGGCGAGCTCCCGGCGCGACTCCGCCAGCTGGCGAACAGAGTCCTCCAGGGCGGCCACGAGGTCGTCCTGGGTGTGCTGTCCCGCGCCCGCGGTGGGCTGCCCGGCGCCAGTCTGTCCCGCGCCCGCGGTGGGCTGCCCGGCGCCAGTCTGTCCCGCGCCCGCGTCGGAGGTCGACGAAGAAGGTCCTGCCACGGCGAGAGGATACCGGGACGGCGAACCCGGGCTTCGCCCCGGTCCAGGTGTCTACCCACGCCTTGGGTGAGTTCGACCTCTCAACGGGTCGTCTGCCCGATCTCACCCAGGTCATGGGCGAAACCCGCCGATTTGCGTTGAATGTGCTCGGGATACCCACTCCTTGCATGGATGCCGCACCGATGCGTCGGGGTGGTGTCGGACTCACCCACCGGTTGGGTACCAGGGTGAAGCCCGTGGGTAGAGGGTCATGGCCGTCCCAAAGTCACGCGTAAGGGCCGTTCGTCAACATCCCCGCATGGGCGGTCAGGAGCGAGCGGTCGACCGGGGATCAAGGCTTGGTCGTGCGATCCTGATCAACCTCGGTACCGAGGTCCGGAACGCCCGGCTGGGTCGCGGACTCAGCCAGTCGCATGTCGCGCACGCGTGCGGCTTGTCGCAATCGACCATCCAACGCGTCGAGACGGGGGGTGCCATTGGCCTGTCACTGCTCGATCTGGCACGGGTGTTGTCAGCGGTCGGCCTCGACCTGACTGCGCGTGCGTACCCGGGCGGCTCGCCCATCCAGGATGCAGGGCACGCTGGCCTGCTGGCACGCCTTCGGGCGGAGCTGCCACCCAGCACTCCGTGGAAGTACGAAGTCCCGTTCCCGAGCCACGGCGATCCGCGCGCCTGGGACGCAGTCGTCCGCCTCGACCGGACGAGCGTGGGTATCGAGGCCGAGACTCGCCCGCGGGACCTCCAGGAGCTGCTCAGACGGCTGGCCTTGAAACGGCGCGACGGTGGGGTCGACCGACTGGTGCTGCTCCTGCAGGACGGCCGGCACAACCGTGCCTTGGTTCGTGACGGCGGTGTGCAGCTGCAAGCGGCCTTCCCGATCGGTTCACGGTCAGCCCTGGAAGACCTGCGGGCCGGCCGTCCACCACCCGACGATGCCCTGGTCCTGCGGTAGCTGCGCGGTGGGGCGTCCGGCCGCGCGGTGGCGTCCGGCCGCGCAATGGTCGGTTCATGCGGCGCAATGGCCGGTTCATGCGGCGCAGTAGCCCGATACCCACCCGGCGGGTGAGTCGGACGAGTCCGCACGCTCGATCGTCGACTCGACCCATGGAGCGGGGCGAAATGGACGATCCGGTCGGGACTCTGTCGAGATGACCCGCGGAGAGCATCAAACGGTGCCCCAACGGCTGTTACCTCGTCGGACTCACCCTCACGGTGGGTCGTGGCACGGGCAGCCCTCTGCCACAGGCCGATACTCGGTCCACGAGCTACTGACTCGGTCCCGAGCTACTGCTGTTGCTGTTGCTGTTGCTGTTGCGCCTGGTGGAGCGCCAGCTGTGCCGCCTGGCGGCGATGGGCATCCTCGAGGTCGCGGGCGCGGTCGAGCTGCGACAGCTCGCCTCGGCTCATGCCCACCTCGACGTAGAGCAGCTGCTCGCTGGTGCCGTAATAGACGCCTCGCAAGGGCAGAACATCGTCGTACTCGCGACCATGACCGATCTTCACGTGACGCTCGCTGAGCGGGATGTGGTTCGTGGGGTCGAGAGCCCACCAGCCCCAGCCGGGGATGGCCACCTCCAGCCACGCATGGGTCTGGACCACGATCTCCTGCTCGTCGGGCATATCGCCGGCCGTCCCATCGACCGCATAGAAGTAGCCAGAGACGTACCGGGCCGGCACGCCCAGCGCCCGGAACATGGCCAGGCCCAGATGGACGAAGTCCTGGCAGACGCCCTCGCCGCCCGCGAGCACATCCGCCACGTCGACGCCGATGGTCGTCGACCCCGGCCGATAGGCGAGCGCGCCATGGACCGCGGCATGGACCCGGTCCACCAGGTCGACGGCACCCGTGCTCCCCGCCGCCGCGGCGCGCGCGCGTTCCGCGATCACCGGGTGGATGCGCGTATGGCGCGTGCCCTGGAGATAGACCCAGTTCGCGTCCCGGAACCGCTGGTCGGCGAAGGCCGCCACCTCGAGCGCTCGCACCGTCTCGTCGGGCATCGGTCGCTCGGACGTATCCACGACCGAGCGGGCCGCCACGAGCAATTCCCAGTGTCGGTCGCGGACCCCGAACTCATCGATGCGGGTGCCCCAGGAGTCGACGTACGAGGAGACACGGGCTGCCGGCTCGATCTCCAGCTGGTAGTCGATGAGCCGTTGGGTGTCGTCCGTCGTGGGACACGCGCGCAGGACGTTGTGCGAGTCCCAGGCCGCATCGGGATACCGGAACCGGCTCACATACCGGATGGTGAGACGCACTCAGAAGGTCTCGTAGGAGTGGAGACCGAAGTCAGCGTCCCGGAAGTAGTCATCCTCGATGAGCTTGCCCAGCTCCTGGATCCCAGCACCAAGCTCCGCGAGCGTGCGGCCGAGGGCGACGCCGGACAGCAGATCGGGGTCCGCATATTCGACCTGTGAGCGGACCCGTCCGATGCCCCGCAACGATGAGCGCCCGTAGGGGCCGTGCGACAGGGACTCGAGCTGGCGCTCCGCTACCTCCAGGCAGTAGAGGACGCTGCGGGGCAGCTCACGTGCCCGGAGCAGGAAGGGGATGACCCGGCTGCCGTCGAACATCGCGTGATGCTCGCGCAGGTACGCCTCGTAGGCGCCCACCGAGCGGAGCACCTTGGTCCATTCCACGAAGCCGGCCGCGCCCCCCATGCCCGCCAGGCGGGTGTCCCAGACCGACAGCAGTCGAGCGGTGATACCGGCACGTTCCAGCAGCTGCCCGAGCGTCATGAAGTGGTAGCCCTCCGTACGGGGCATGGCCACGGTGGCGACGCCGATGATGGTCTCGCAGCGGCGGCGGATGAGCTCGCACAGCGCGTACGGGCGTGCCTCCAGGGCGCGGCCAAGGTCCATCGCCGCGAGCTCGAGATGGAAGGCATTGATCTCCTCCCACAGCTCGAGTGTCAGCCACTCGCGGACGCCGCGGGCGTTCTCGCGGGCACGCCCCACGACCGAGGCGATCGATCCGGGGTTGCTCCGGTCGGCGACGACGAAGCGCGCGATGCGGTCACGGTCGACATCTGCGCCCTCCTCGTCGAGGTACAGCAGTGAGAGCAGCTCCGACCACGGCTCGTGCTCGCTCGCTCCGGCGCTCACCTCCAGCGACGAGTGATAGGTCACGTTGAGCAATCGCGCGGTGTCCTCGGCGCGCTCCAGGTAACGCCCGATCCAGAACAGGTCCTCGGCGTGGCGCGCGAGCATCAGCGGTCGCCCCGCGTCCGCGCGCTCATCGGGCGAGCACCCAGGTGTCCTTGGAGCCGCCGCCCTGGGACGAGTTGACGATGAGGCTGCCCTCGCGCAGCGCGACACGCGTCAGCCCGCCCGGCACGACCTCGACGCGCTGGCCCTGGAGCACGAAGGGTCGCAGGTCGATGTGGCGGGCCATGAGCCCCGCATCGGTCCAGGTCGGGTGGGTCGAGAGCTCGATGACCTCCTGTGCGATGAACGAGCGTGGATCCGCCTCCAGCCGCTCTCGGACCGCTTCGAGCTCGCTCGCACTTGCATTGGGCCCGATGACGATGCCGTAGCCGCCCGACTCGGTCGCCGGCTTGACCACCAGCCGGTCGAGCCGCTCGAGGATGAACGCGAGCTGGTCGGGCTCCCACGGGTAGTAGGTCGTCACGTTGGGCAAGATGGGCTCTTCGTCGAGGTAGTGACGGATGAGCGCAGGCACGAACGGATAGAGCGCCTTGTCGTCGATGACGCCATTGCCGATGGCGTTCGCCACGACCACCGACCCGGAGCGTATGGCCGACATCAGGCCCGGCACCCCCAGCAGTGAATCGTGCTGGAAGACGACCGGGTCGACCGCCTCGTCGTTGACCCGTCGATAGATGACATCGACCCTGACCAGGCCTCGGGTCGTGCGCATGAGCACCCGTCCGTCCTCGACCACCAGGTCGCGGCCCTCGACCAGCTCGACGCCCATCTGGCGGGCCAGGAAGACATGCTCGAAGTACGCGGAGTTGAAGACGCCGGGCGTGAGCACGACGACCGTCGGATCGCTGTTCGCCCCCGGGCCGAGCTCCCGCAGTGTCCGCAGCAGGGACGCGCCATAGTGGTTGACCGGGCGCACCCGGTAGGGCTCGAACGCTGTGCTCAGGACCCGAGTCATCGCCGCCCGGTTCTCCAGCACGTAGGCGACCCCGGACGGGACGCGCAGGTTGTCCTCGAGGACCCGGTACGTGCCTTCGATGTCGCGCACCAGGTCGATGCCCGACACCACGCAGCGCGCGCCGGGCACCTTGACTCCGATGGCCTCCCGGACGTACCCCGGTGACGACTCCACGAGCCAGGTCGGCACCACCCCATCCCGAAGCGCCGTCCGCTCGCCGACATAGAGGTCATCGAGGAAGAGGTCGAGGACGCGCACTCGCTGGGCTAGGCCGCGCTCGAGGTGCTCCCACTCGTCGGCGGGGATGATGCGCGGCACCAGGTCGAGCGGCCAGGTGCGTTCCGTGCCGTCCTGGTGGCCATAGACATTGAAGGTGATGCCCTGGCGTCGGAGGATGGTGCCCACGAGGTCGGACCGCCCCGCGATCTCCTGGGCACCCAGCCCATCGAGCCGCGAGATGAGCGGCGCGTAGTGGGAACGGACCGCGTCGGCCCCGAAGACTTCGCAGAATCCGAGGGGCGCGTAATCACCGAATAGCCCGTCCGCCATGTCGCGGGATCGTAGCGGACCTGGTCGCGCCCGAGGGTGCCGATCCGGGAGCGGCCGGGTGCCGACACGGGGCCGCGGGTGCCGGCACGCCTGGCGCCGAGACGCGCGACCCCGCGAGAGCGGGGAGCGGGCGGCCCTCGTACCATCAGCGGATGCCTGCATCTGCCTTCGCCCTGCTCGGCCTGTTCATCCTGCTGTCCATCGGCGTCGGCATCGGCGCCGCGTGGGTCGTCGGTCCGCGACGTCGAAGCGCGGTGATCGTGCCCATCCTGGCCGCGTTCCTGGCCCTCTACCTGCTCGGGCACAAGAGTGGCCTGCAGCTGGGGCCGATGGTCCTGATCTTCGGCTACTCGGTCGCCATCGTCCAGGACGTCCTCGCGGCAGTGGTAGCGGCGGGTGCTGCGGCGCTCATCCAGCGCGCTGCGCTGGCACGACGGGCGACCCGACCGGGCGCGAGCTCCCGAGGCGCCTGACCATGCGTGCCGCGCGCCTGCATGCCGCCCGGGACCTGCGGATCGCCCCGGAGCCCGATCCGATCCCAGGACCGGGGGAGTCGTTGGTCCGGGTGGACGCGGTCGGCCTCTGTGGCTCGGACCTGCACTGGTTCCTGGAAGGCGGTATCGGTCCCATCCGGCTCGCGACGCCCATCGTCCCCGGCCACGAGATGGGCGGCACGATCGCGGCCGGTCCTCGTCGTGGGGAGCGCGTCGCGATCGAGCCCGGCATCGCCTGCGGCCGGTGTCGCTACTGCCTCGCGGGCTGGACCAACCTCTGTCCGACGGGACGGTTCTCGGGCCAGGGCGACCTCGACGGCAGCCTGCGGGAGCTGATGGCGTGGCCGACCGAGCTGCTGTTCCCCGTCCCCGACGTCATCGCCGACGAGCAGGTGCCGCTCCTGGAGCCGCTACTCATCTGTCTCCACGCGGACTTCCTCCGCCCGGTGCGGGCGCGCGACCAGGTGGCCGTCGTGGGGTGCGGCCCCATCGGGCTGCTGCAGATCCAGGTCGCGGCGCTCGGCCAGCCGGGCCGCATCCTCGCGGTCGAGCCCCTGGCCCATCGGCGGGTGGCTGCGCTCGCGTCGGGTGCTACGGAAGCCATCGACGGCCAGGGGCCAGGCTCGATGGAGCCGGTGTTCGACGTCGTGTTCGAGGCGTCCGGGAGCCCCGGTGCGGTGGCCAACGCGGTGGCGCTCTGTCGTCCCGGCGGGACGGTCGTGCTCATCGGTATCCCCGACGAGGACAGCACGACGTTCCAGGCATCGACCGCCCGGCGCAAGGGCCTGACGCTGATGCTGTGTCGTCGGTCGGTGCCTGCCCATGAGCGCGCATTCCGGCTCATCGAGGCGGGCCGGATCCGCCTCGATGCACTCGTCAGCCATCGCTTCCCGCTCGACCGCTCGACTGAGGCGTTCGAGGTGGCCGCCGATCGCTCCGGGCTCAAAGTCATCATCGAGCCGAGGCGCGCGGCCTAGCTTCGAGCGGCGGGACTGCTAGCCTGCGCCGGTGCCCGGACGGTCCCTCTCGACGCTGCTGCTCATGGTCGCGCTCCTCGTCGGTTGCGGGGCGGCGACCACGACCGGCCGACCGGCGGGGACTCCGGGTGCGACGGCAACGGTGCGCCCCACCGCGGCTGCGGTCACGGTCCCCGACGGGTTCGGCGGCGGGACCGTGGACAGCTCGCAGCTGCCGCCGGAGGCCCAGGCGACCCTCCGGCTCATCGAGTCCGGCGGGCCGTTCCCGTACGACCAGGACGGCAGCGTGTTCTCGAACCGGGAGAGGCTCCTGCCTCTGCGCGCGGTTGGCTACTACCACGAGTACACGGTCGAGACCCCCGGGTCAGCCGACCGCGGGGCGCGCCGTCTCGTGGCGGGTGGGGCAGGGGAGCGCTACTACACCGACGACCACTACGGCTCGTTCCGATTCGTGGTCGACCGATGATGGGCGGCGCACGATGCATCTGAGGCTCGACCCGGGTGTCCATCGGCTGCGCAGCCGCTCGTCGACCGTCGATGCGGTTGCGCATCTCGTGCGTGCTGGCTGGTCCGTGCGTGTCGTCGATCTCGGGTCGGTCGGCGACAAGGCCTCCCTCCTGGACGCGTTCGCGAGCGGGGTGGAGATGCCCGCGTGGGTCGGTCGCAACTGGGACGCGCTGTCCGATGCGCTGCGCGACCTCTCGTGGTGGGAGCCGGGCGATCGGGGGCGGGCACTCCTCGTGGCAGGCGCGGGACACCTCGGTCCCCAACTGGATGCCGACTGGATGATGCTGTGCGAGATCCTCGTCGAGGCGACAGACCGCTGGCGTTCGACCTCGACGCCACTGGGCGTGCTGGTCAGGGGGCGTGCACGCGCCCGTGAGCCGGGCGCGCGGCCGTAAGCGAGCGCTCGCCCGCGGCTCGCGCACTCGCCCGCGGCTCGGGCACTCGCCCGCGGCTCGGGCACTCGCCCGTAGGTCGGGCGGGCGCCCGTAGGTTACCCAGGTGCTGGGTGAGTTCGACCGGACCGATGCCGATTCACGCAGCGACTACCCAACGGGCGGGTCGGAAGGCATCGGCCTGCCGGATCGATGCACAGGACGGGTGGGAATCGACGTCCAACGGGTCGCGCCGTCGCACTCACCCAAGCGGTGGGTACCGGACTCCGCCCACCGCGTCCGCGCTGAACTACGCGGTGTTGATGAGCGCCGAGAGGGTGAACAGGGCGACGATGGCGATGATCACGCCAGCGATGGTCATGACCATCGGCTCCATCAGGTCGCGCGGACCGGTCGAGACCCCACCGGCCGCGGCTGATCCATCAGCCTCCGAGGAGCCAGCAGCGAGGTCGGTCGACGACGTGTCCGACACCGATACCGCGGGGGTCGGCAGCGCCGGCACCTCGGCCACTGGTCGGAAGCCGATGAGCCCTCGCACCGCGATGGCCACGCCCAGGACGAGCGCGGTCGACGTGACGATGAACAGGAACGGGGGCACTTCGGTCATGTCGGCCGGATGGTATGGCGCGTCAGGTCACCGACACCCTGACCCGATGGTACGGGGCGATCTGGTCCGGTTCGATGGGGTCCGGTCAGCACTCGACGAGCGGCCCCGACACACTCCGCGGTCCGCGTCGGGAGTTGTGGGTCGTCCCCGGCGGGGCAGCGGCTGCCGGTGCTATCCTTCGCGCCGGCGCTCCCCGTGAGCGCCCCTCGCTGACCGCCCCCAAGCGTGGCGGTCGGTGTCCGCTCCGGCGTAGCTCAGTGGTAGAGCGGGTGACTGTTAATCACCTGGTCGTAGGTTCGAATCCTACCGCCGGAGCCAACTTCCACTCACGAAACACCCGGATTCGGGTTTCGAGGAGGGCGGAGCTGGAACTGGCCGTCACCGTGACCGGGCGTGCCCCAGGCCTCCTTGAAGGTCCCGTCCGGCCCGAAGATCCAGAACTGGTCCGTGAACTCTGACGAGACCCAGACGTCGCCCGTCACCGGGTCGATGGCGGGCCAGTACGTCTCCGTCTTGACGGTGGTGTCCGGGGCGCTGCCCTCCCAAAGCAGGGTCAAGGGCGCCGGGCTGGCCGCGGGCGACGGGTCCGCGGCTGATGGTATGCCCCGCCTTTCGTGGAGCCAGATAGCTGGAGATCATGCTGCTGTCCTCGATAGGAGGCAGCCATGGGAAGACGCGGTCATCCGCCGGAGTTCCGTCGACGGGTGCTCGATCTCCTCGCCGCAGGGCGGCGGGTCACCGATCTCGCCCGCGACCTCGGTGTCAGCGACCAGACGATCCACGGCTGGCGTCGCCAGGAAGACATCGACCGGGGGCTCGTCGCGGGTCTGACGTCGGTCGAGCGGGTGGAACTTGCGGCAGCCAGGCGGCGCATCCGCGAACTCGAGGCCGAACCCGGGATCCACCGGCGGGCATCGGAGCTGCTCACGGAGCGCACCGACCCAACAGGCGGTTCGCGGCCATCGAGGTGATGGCCGCGGCAGGCTGCTCGGTCCTGCTCGCCTGCAGGGTGCTCGCGGTGTCGGAGTCCGGCTACTACGCACAGCGCGGTCGTCCGCCTTCCGCAAGGGCGACGCGGCACGCCCTGCTCACGGAGCTCATCCGCCGGGTGCACCTCGACAGCCGCTCCACATACGGGGCCCGTCGCGTGCACGCCGAGCTCATCCTGGGCAAGGGGATCCTGGTCGGTCGGTGTGCGGTCGAGCTGCTCATGAGCCGCGCCGGGATCGCCGGCGTCTCCGGACGTCCGCGCTTCCGGCGCATCCCGAACGTCGCCACGGCCAGCGACCTCGTGGGACGCCGGTTCGGACGTGGGGAGCCCGACCGTCTATGGGTCACCGACATCACCGAGCCCGACGCGGGAGGGCAAGGTGTACTGCGCCGTGGTGCTCGACGTGTTCCGCCGCAGGGTCGTCGGCTGGTCCATCGATGCGTCGCCGACCGCCGCACTCGTCACCAACGCGCTTGGGATGGCGATCGACGGACGCCGGCCCGACGGGACCGTGATCCACTCCGATCAGGGCACCCAGTTCACCAGCTGGGCGTTCACCCGCCGGGCGCTCGACTCAGGCCTCATGCCCTCGATGGGCGCGGTCGGCAGTTGCTACGACTGTGAGACTACGGCAGCCACCTGGACGGCCTGACCGCTTGCTACGACTGACCGCTGGTGTCCTGGCTGTTGACCTGTCGGTCGCCCCGGTGACGGACCATCGGCGCGCTGGCCGAGCGGGCAGTGACCGCATAGGAGCCTGATCCACCAGGTCCCATCACAGTCCTGTCCGCCCGCCCGGTCCGCGTGCTGCAAGCCCTCGGGAAGGACGGCAGCCATGGATAGCATCTCCCGACCAGGATCGCGTGCGGCGGGTCGCCATCGGCGTCGACACCCACAAGCACATCCACGTCGCGGTCGCGCTCGATGAGCTGGGCGGCCGGCTCGGTGAGCTGACCGTGGCCACCGACCGTGCCGGTGCCGAGCAGCTGGAACGCTGGGCGACGGGCCACGGCCCCGTCCTGGCCTTCGGGATCGAGGGCACCGCCTCGTATGGCGCGGGCATCACCAGCCACCTGCGTCGCCAGGGTCACCGGGTGGTCGAGGTCAACCGGCCCGACCGGCGCGACCGGCGCATGAACGGCAAGAGCGATGCCCTCGACGCCGAGAACGCCGCCCGTGCGGTGCTCTCGGGCCGGGCCACCGCGACACCCAGGACGGCCGACGGCCAGGTCGAGATGATCCGCCAGATCAAGATCGCCAAGGACACCGCGGTCAAGTCGCGGAGCCAGGCCCTCATCACCCTCAAGACGCTCGTCGTCACGGCACCACCGGAACTCCGGGAGACGCTCGACGGGCTCACGAAGATGGTCCTCATCGAGCGCTGTGCCGGCTTCCGGCCGGGACCGGTCACGACACCCCTCGCCGCGGCCAAGCATGCCCTCCGCGGACTCGCCCGTCGGTGGCAGCGGCTGCAGGTCGAGATCAGGGACCACGAGCAGCATCTCGCGGCGCTGACCGAGGCGGTCGCACCGGCCATGGTCGCGGCCTTCGGCATCGGCCCCGACACGGCCGCCGAGATGCTCATCGTGGCGGGCGACGATCCGCGCCGGGTACGGTCGGAGAGTGCCTGGGCCAGGCTGTGTGGCGTGTGTCCAGTGCCTGCGAGCAGCGGCAGGACGAGCCGCTACCGGCTGAACCGCGGTGGCCATCGCCAGGCGAACGCGGCGCTCTACCGGACCGTCATCGTCCGGCTCCGCTTCCACCAGCCGACCATCGACTACGTCGCTCGCCGGACGGCCGAGGGCAAGACCAAGGCCGAGATCATCCGGTGCCTCAAGCGCTACGTGGCGAGGGAGGTCTGGGGGTATCTCCGCCCAGCCCGCCACCTGGCGGTGACGCCCGATCTGGCGGCTTGACGACTATAGGAGCTTCAACGCCCTCATCGAGTCGTTCTGGAGCCGGATGCAGGTCGAACTCCTCGACCGCAGGACCTGGCGGACCCGCGTCGAGCTGGCGAATGCGATCTTCGAGTACCTCGAGATCTTCCGCGACCGCCAGCGCCGACACTCGGCACTGGGCATGCTCACACCAGTCGAGTTCGAGACTCGGCATCAAACAGCGACGGTGGCCTGATCTCCGGCGACCCGACTCCACGAAACCCAGGGCAGCCCAGTCTCCATGGAACTCAGTGCGGTTCAGACACCGGCTGGGCGGCGAAGGCCGCGGTACCGCCGCAGACCGCGACGGAGAGGGCAAGGATCATGGGGCGGGTGACCGGTCGGGTCGTGAGCCGTCGGCGCATCTGGAGCCTCCTCGTCGGTCGCACCGTGTCGGTGCGTCGTGGGTCTGAAGCCGCGGGAACGGCTGCAGTTGGGTCGATTTCACGAGTGTCGAGGTTCATCGCTGACCGCCTCCGATCGCGTACAACCGGCCGACATTGGTCCCCACCAGCATCAGACCGCCGGTCACGGCGGCACCGTACGGGACACCCTTGATCGGCACCTGCCACAGCGGGGCGCCGGTGGCCGCATCGAGCGCGAAGGCCACCCCGTCGTTGGAGGCACCGTAGACCGCCCCGCTGGCCACGGCCGGCACCGTCTCCACCGGGCCCGGCACACGGGACTGCCAGATCATGGCTCCCGTCGTCGCGTCGAGCGCGGTCACGGCTCCCGACTCGCCCTCCGTGATGGCCAGTCCGTCCGCCACTGCGGGGGTGTAGCTGGGCACGCCATCCGGGCTGCCGAAGGTCCACAGGATCGCACCCGTGGCCAGGTCGAGGGCACGGATGTGGTTGCTGCCCGGACCACCGCCGTCCAGCGTGGCCACGAAGACACGGCCGTCCGCGATGGCCGGCGTGCCCACGCGTGCCCCGTCGCCGGTGTCCGTCTGCCATCGCGATGAGCCGTCGGCCGCGGACAGCGCCACGACCCGACCCGTCTGCGTGCCGACCACCACCGTGTCCTCCGTGGCGGCCGGGCTCGTGTCCACGCCCGCACCGATGTCCGCCGACCAGGCGATCGCACCCGTCGCGGGGTCCACGGCGCTGACCGTACCGTCGTCTGCGGCGATGACCACGTGGCCGCCCGTCAGCACCGGGCTGCTGAGGGCCTGGGTCGGGGGCGTCCTCCACGCGAGGGTGCCGTCGGTCATGGACAGGGCATGGAGGCCGTCGTCCAAGGCGACCAGGACGCGACCTTCGAGCAGCAGCGGCGAACCGGTGGACCGGGCGCCCAGCGACGCGCTCCAGCGCTCCGTGCCCGTGGCGAGGTCGATGGCGTGGAGCGTCCCCTCGCCCGAGACGAGGTAGACCGTGCCGCCCTCGACCATCACCTGGCTGTTGATGGGCCCGCCAGCCTGGAACATCCAGGCGACCTTGGCGTCGCGCAGCGGTCCGGGCCCGGGCATGATGCCGTCGCGCGAGGCATCCCCCCGGTAGGTCAGGACATCAGCGGCAGGCGCCGTGGTCGCGGGCGAGGGCGTGGCAGCGACGGCAGCTGCCGTGCCCGACGTGGCGGCGGCGACCGCGAGGAGGATCGCGGCCAGGGAGGGTGCCAGGGATCGGGTTCGCATCGTGGACTCCTCAACGTGCTGGGTTCACGGAGGGTCGATGCTCCGGGTGGGCCGTCGGTTGGGTCGATCTGATGACCGTCGAGGACCACGGGATGCAGGCGTAGCAGGTTGACCCGAGGGCCTGAACGCCATGGAGGGAGCCGGCGCAGAGGACACGGCGGCGACCTCCCGACGTCCCCTGCCCCCACAGCCGGTCTCAGGGGATGCTCAGTCCAACGCAAGAGCCCCTCGCCATCATCCACACCGCGCCGCCGCCCTCAGCCCCGAGCCTGGGACCGTGCGGCGCACGGGGGACGAGACGAAGTGCGGGCCGTCGGTCAGCGCAGGGCCTTGACCATGGAGACATCCGTCTCGATGTATCCCGACGTCCGGTACAGCTCCCGGGCGACGGTGTTGTCGCCGAACACGTGCAGCCCGATCGCGTCGTAGCCCAGCTCACGCGCCAGCGGCTCGATGGCCAGCAGTGCGGCCCGTCCGTACCCTCGTCCACGGGCCTCGGCCCGGATCTCGATGTCCCAGATGAAACAGGTCCGGCCGTCTGGCACGTCCTTGGGCCCGAGCCACACGAACCCGATATCCATGCCATCGTCGGCGAGGATCGATCGCAGCTCCTGGGCGGGCGTCCCCAGACCCTGGGGCAGCAGCCTGTCGAACTCGCGCCCTGCGCGCTCCAGCGCCTCGTCCTCGAGCCACGCCCCGGCCCTGGTCTTGTCCGCCGCGTATCCGCGGATGCTCTGTTCGCGCCATCTCTCGAAGGCGTCAGGCGCCATCGGCACGAGCGTTACCATCGGTACAGACCGAGCCATGTAGCCCTACGCATCGGGCGCCGCCACCAGGCGCGGGGCAAGTGTCCCACGTCAACGGCCCCGGTTCGCGAACCGCAGACTGTCTCAGCCGAGGCCCGGCCGCTCCATCGGGCAGGACATGTGAACGGGGTCGGGCTTCATCCGTCAGAGGCTGACGGGCCGGGTGATGGCGAGGCGGTCACCATCGTCCAGGGGTGGGTCCCCCAGAGCGCCGCGTCCTCGCCCGGTTCACCGTACTGGGTGGCGACCAGCGTGACATGCAGGCCGGCCTCATCGAGGATCCAGCGGATGTCATCGACCACACCGGTGCAGTCGGTGCCGCTCGTGTAGCTGAACCAGACCACGTCGCCGACAACGGCGTAGGTCGCCCGGCACTCGCTGAAGCCGCCGTGGGGGAAGTCGTCGCGCCAGGTCCCCATGCCGTCATCGAAGGTCCAGGTCTCGGTGCCCGCGAACCGGGTATCGGGAGCCCCGGCGGCGATCAGCTCCCCGGCCGAGACGGTCGTCATCCAGGTCCCGTTCGGCGGCAGCGTGACGGCGCCGACGCTCGGTGGCGCCCCGGTGCTGGGCACCACCAGCGGAGCCGGACTGGGGCTGGACTGGGCGAGTGCCGACGTGGACGTCACCGCTGGCACCAGCATCAGCACCGCGACGGACAGGGACCGGATGCGACCTCGCACGGAAGGCCTCCCTTCTCGAGATGTCCCCCCAGTGCGAGGCAGGCATAGCGACCGCACCTCAGCCCCGCGATAGGGGGCACGCGCCTTCCTCCGCATTCGCGCCGCCGCTCGTGCCCCCGAGCCCGGGGGCCCGGCCGGCGCCGGACCCGTTCTTTCGGGCCTCAGTCGGTCACGGTGATGGTCGCGACCACTTCGGCCGTCTGAGGACCCAGGTCAGGGTCCGTGGTCTCGTCGCGGGCGACGATGGTATGCGTGCCGGGTGCCAGGTCGGACAGGATCGTGAGCCAGCCGGTCCCGGCCGCATCCTCCGTCCCTTCCGGCAACCCGAAGAGGTTGTCCTTGACGAGGTCGAACTTGAACGGCTTCCCATCGCCGAAGTGGTAGGAGTCGATGTCCGGCACGAGCCGGCCGTCGACCGCGATGCTGGGGGAGCTGATGGTGGCGTCGCTGTCTGCGACACATCCGGGCAGATCGGTGACGGTCGTGCCGTCCCCCACGACACAGAACGAACCGCCGGCGAAGACCAGGATCGGAGTGCCTGCGGGCACCTCGCACGTGAGCTGCTGGACGGTACCGAAGAACGCGGTGGGCAGGAACGTGATGTCCTTGCTGGGACTGGGTGGGCAGACGTCCGCGTCGAACACGTCCGGATCGGATCCGGCCGGGAACCCGAACAGCCAGTTCCAGTAGCGGTTGGTCCATTCCTCGTGCGAGACACCGAGCGGGTCGGAACCGGGCGCCGCGACCGTGGCTGGGAAGGGGACCGCGCTGGCTGCTGGCACCGGCCCGGACCCCGCCGGTGACGGACTCTGGGCGGCAGCTCCCGCCGCAGCGAGGACGACGGTGAGTGCGCCGATGACGAGGGTCCGGGCGGCACTGGCGGGCGTGACATGCGGGAAACGGATCATGGTGGATCCTCCTGGTCATGGACTCGATGTAGGGGTGGTGGACAGGCCTTCTCGGGACCGCCGGGGAGGCCTGGCGGCGATGGCGAAGTCAGTGGCGGCGTTGGGCGGGGGACGGCTAGCTCGGTCGACGGTCGTCTGGGTGGCGACGAAGCCGTTACAGGAGTCCCCCGAGGGTGCGGATGCGGTGAGCAGTCGACGGCAGGTCACGGGCGATGGGCTCAGGGCAGAGGCACACCGTATGGGGCCAGGAATGCCCGGGCTGGTGCCGTGTCGAGGCGGACGTTGCCGGTCACGTTGTGACACGGTTCGTTCCCGAAGCTGTGCACGGACACGATGGTGTTCGAGGTGCCCAGGAAGTCCGGCCCGCCGGAGTCCCCGTTGCATGTGCTCCCCACGGCCCATGCCGCGTTGAGGTTGCCCCGTATCCATAGCACCGCTGGGTCGAGCCGGTACAGGGGTCCCGTCGCCATCCGGCGGACACCGTCGTACACGACGTCGTGCGGATTCCCGCGGGCATCGCGCGTCACGCCGTAGCCGACGGACGTGAACGCGGCGGAGTCCTTGGCCTTGGCCGACCGGGCGAGGAGGTCGAGCCGGTCGAGCGTCGGCAGCACCGCGGGCGTGACGCCCGGGAAGACCCCGGACGCCGGCCGGTCGAGCACGACCACGGCGAGGTCGAACGCCGTCTGGTCGATGAAGCCCCTGGTGCCGCCGTGACTGGGCGGGTCGGTGAAGCGGCTGTCGTAATACGCGGTCCCGGTGACGGACGGGCCGACCAGTTCGTCGTTGGCGTCGAATGTGAGGACCGGGTCGAACGTCACGACCGCGGGCGCGCCCTGCCCGTCGGTCACCACGCAGTGAGCCGCCGTCAGGAACAGGCCCTGCGTCACGAGCGTCCCGGAGCACCAAGTACTGGCGAAGCTGACAAAGCCGACGTTCGGGTGGCGGTCGGCCCCGGTCGGCTCGCCACCGATGACGGCACCGACGCTCGCTGGGGATGCCAGCGACGCCACGACGGCCACCAGCATCGCGAGGAGACTCCGCTGGCGCGTCCACACGGCAGTAGCCGACGGCCGCTCCGCGGACCTCGGGCTCGTCATGGCAACACCCTCGTCGCCACCAGCGACGTGCCGCGGGCGCAGGGTGTGGACGGGCCCGGAAGGCCGCGTGTCCGGCGTCGGGTATCCGCGGTCAGCGCAGGCCGGCGGCAGGCATCCTGGGGATTCATCGCTGGCACGGGACGAGACGCTTCAAGGCCGGGCCTCCGCTCAGGCAGGGTCGGTCTCGCCATTGGCCCCAGCGCGACGTGGTGGCGACCGTATCTGAGCGCCGCGCCGGTGAGATCCCGCTCTCCTGCCTCCCTGCCGTCGGCGGAGTGTGAGGGCAGGGGTCCGAAATAGATAGGGGCAGTTCCTGCCCCGACCTCGGGGACCCGGCCAGAGACAGGGACGGCGGGCAGGGGCGAGGCGGGCCGCTCGATCTGGCACCCTGTGCGGTTGCTTGGGGCGCACCGCTGCTCCTGGATGCGCCGTGACAGGACCGCACCTCGATCATGGTCCGCACGGCGTCCCGGTGATGGCCCCGAGAACGTCGTTGTCTGTGCCGCTCCTTGCTAGCGCAGGACATGCCATCGAGGTCGGCGGCACCGGTGACACCGCCTGCGACAGGGCGACAGAGGCGACATAAGGCGCGCTCGGAGGGCTTCGGTCGCCTTGGACGCTTTTGTCGCCGTGGGCGTCGGGGCAGGCAGATGGACGAGGTCGAGGTGATGGGCAGGTCGAGCGAGGATGCCTGCTGGGCCATGGCGGGGTCGCTGGCCGCCCAGGGGAGCGGTGCGGCTGATCCGCCAGGGACCAGGCTGGGCTCCGTGGCGGACGACGGCCCGGGAAGATGGGCGGCCTAGCCGCCAGACGAAGATGGCTGAGCCGGGACCACGGACGGTGATCCGGCGGGCGTCCCGACCGGCTGCCACGGCTTCGCCTCCAGGTAGGCGCGGTTGTCCTCGAACGACGCGGTCGTCGCGAGGAGCGTGAGGTGGAGACCGTCGTCCTTGAGCGCCCAGCTGATGGCATCCACCTCGCCCGAGCATTCGTCACGGTCGTAGACGAGCAGCAGGACCTCGCCCGATGCATCGATGTCGGCCGCACAGGAGACGGACACATCCTCGCCGTACTGCACGTCGATGCTCGCCCGTCCGCCCCCGAAGGTCCAGGTGTAGACGCCCGCGCCGTTGCCAGCGGGCGTCGCCCCGGCGGCCTCCAGGTCGTGACTCGTGAGGTCCACCCGCCAGGTGCCGTCCGGAGGGGAGGCGGAGCGTGCCCCGGATGCATCCGGGGACGATGCCACCCCGGGTGATTGGCCCGCAGCGGGGACCACGCCTCCGACCAGGGCCGCGATGGACATCGCGATGACGACGGCTCGCCGACCGTTCATGGTCCGTGTCCTCCCGGGCTGGCCGATCGTGGGGCCGGACCGGTGCAGGGTCTCGACGTACTGTCGGCTCTCATCTGACGGACGTTTCGGGACCACGCAAGTGTCCGACGTACCCATGCCCGAGTCAAGCCGGGGTCCAGATGCCGGAGGTGCCAGGCCGCGAGCGGCACCACCCGTCCCCACACCGCCATCGTCGATGACGGAGCGTTGAGGGTCCACCCTTCGTGGAGCCATCCTGATCGCCAGGCATAACACTAATCGGTCGATTAGTGTTACTCTGTGCTCATGGCGCATGTACTAGCCTATCTACGAGTGAGCAAGCAGGAGCAGGCCGAGGCAGGAGCGGGTCTCGCCGCCCAGCGTGCATCCATCCTCCGGGAAGCGGAGCGACGGGGCTGGGCCGAGGCCGATGTGGAGTGGATCACGGACGCCGGGTTCACGGGCCGCAGCCTCCGGCGCCCGGGCGTGACCACGGCCCTCGCGATGCTGAAGGCGCGCAAGGCCGACACCCTCGTGGTTGCCAAGGCCGACCGTCTCAGCCGCTCCATGGAGGACTTCACCCGCATCATGGCCGACGCCACCCGGGAACGGTGGGCGCTGGTGGCCCTGGACATGAACCTCGACATGACCACGGCCGAGGGTGAGCTCCAGGCCCACATGCTCGCGAGCTTCGCGGCGTTCGAGCGTCGGCGCATCGCGGACCGGACGCGCGAGGGCCTCGCGGCCAAGCGGGCGGCCGGGGTCGTACTCGGGCGTCCCCGGACGCTATCGCAGGACATCGTCGATCGCATCGTCCGGGAGCGACGGGCGGGCGCGACGATGACCGCCATCGCGGATGGGCTCAATGACGATGGCGTCCCGACCGCCAGGGGCGGTCTGCGCTGGTACCAGTCGACAGTCCGGCGGGTCTTGGGATACGCGGACAGCTGATCGCAGTTCGCTCTCGGGAACGTGGGCATGGTCGGGGCAAGCGGATTTGAACCGCCCGGTCCCATCACTCGCATCGTCATTCCCCACCACATCGCCGAGGCCCTGCGCGATGTCGCCTGAGCTTGCGGCTATCTCCACTCCCACGACCGGCCCAATCGGCCCAATCGGCCCATATGAGCGTCAGGGTGGCCGCGAAATGGGCCGTTCGCCTGTCCCGGTGGGCCGTTCCGACGCCCCACTGGGCCGTTTCGGGCGCGCGATCCGCTGCTCCAAGTGCTGCCGCGACGCGATCCGCGGTCCGGGCCTGCCGCGAGCGAACCCGTGGTGAGCGAACCCGTGGTGATCGCGCCCGGGGCGCGCGCGGGTGACCATCGCGCCCCCGTCCGGCGGGTCACGGCGTCCGATGCCTGACGACGGCACGGCCGCCAGGGGCATCGCGGAGCTGCGGGCGGAGGGCCTGTCGGTGCGCGCCATCAGCGAGCGCACGGACATCCCGCGCAGCACGGTCGCCGACCGACTGGCGGGGCTGCCGGACGCGCCGCCCGCACGGGTCACTGGTCGTGATGGGCGCCGCTACCGAGCTGTGCGCCGGTCGTCGGACGGATCGGAGGCTCCCATGATGCCGACCGGCGACCGCCGTGGCTCCCGTCTCGACGGTGGGCTCGCACGCGCGCTCTTCTTGGACCAGCTCCGCATGGCTCGATGGCTCTCCGCGGACGCGGACCCGCTCACGGACGAGGACCGGGCGCGGATCGTTCGGGACCTCCAGGCCATCGCCCGTCGCACCAAGGTGCCGCTCGTCCGGTCGCGATCCTGAAGACGGCCTGCGCCGACGCGATCGGGCGCATCCCGGACACCTGCGGTTCTGCGGGATTTCTGGGATAACTCGTCCGCGCGCGCACGCTACCAGCGGCGTCAGCGGGCCTCTGCCCCGTCGGGAGCGTGGGTACCCCACCCGGTGGCGAAGCACTCAGTTCCACCCTGCTGCAAGGGCTGGCAGTGGCGGTGCCATGGCGAGACCGCGATGGTGGTCTGGGTGTCCAGCATACGCGGGACTGCCGGCTTGACTGCCGGGCGACGGCGGTGTCGCGTCCCAGGTCGGGGCCGCGACGACTGCCTCACAGGCGACCCAGGATCAGCTTCATCAGCTTCTTCGCGGCGGGCAATGATCTGGGCACGAGGACCGCAAGGTACAGCTCGAGGGAACCCTCCCGAACGAAGAGAAGCGTCTCGCCATGGGGCCCGCTCGCGTAGAAGTTGTCGTCGCCAAGTCCCGTCACCTTGCCGCTGGCGAGACCGGAACCCTTCTTGTAGGACCGGAATGTGGCAGCCGCGCCGGCACCAAGGTCGGCGATGTCCAGCCGCACATGCGCAGTCCCAAAGGTCTGGTCGGCGTCCTTGAAGATGCAGGCCAGCGTCGGCACACCGGCCACCGTCGACGACTGCTGGATCCCGGGAAGTACGGGCACTCCCGATGCCGCCTCGGCCTCGTAGTCGTGGATGAGGCTGCAGGGGTCAGGGACACTCCTGTGGGTCGGGGACGGACTGGCGCTGGGCATCGGTGTCGGCTTCGGCTGGTCATGGAACACAAGCGTGGCCGAGCCTCTCCCACGGGCGTCCAGCAGAGCGTCGATGCGCTTCGTGAGGAACTTGGTGAACGGGCTGAAGATCTGTTCGACGAAGCCCCCGATGGCGGGCGGCAGGTTGCCCAAGAGCGCGTTCGACAGCTTCTGGCGCAGCGCATCGACCTTTGGCTGATGGACCGTCACCGGCATGTAGTCGATGAAGTTGCGCTGCTCGCCGTCGGCGGTCCCGGGATCCGTCGCGGTATAGAAGGTCCAGCGGGCTTCGCCCCTGGCGTCGGTCCCACTGCTCGCGATGAGGCCATAGACGAACGGGTCGCTCGGCCCCTCGAGCGGCCCCCAGTCGAGGGGCACGTCCTTGGCGTGGATGTCGGGCAGGTCCACCGACGCGGTCCGGGCGCAGTCCTTGAGCACGTCCGGCCAGTCAGGCAGGTCGCCGGTCGTCACCGTCGCCACGAAGACGCCGTTGAGCGGGGCGTCATGCTGGAGGAAGAAGGTCCCGTTCGGGCCCGACGCCTGCTCGGTGTGCACGCTCACCGCGTAGGGCACCAGCGACGCCACGCTCTCGGCGATGCCCGCGATCCCAGCGGCGATCGAACGGACGGCCCCGAGTACGGCGCCGTTCACCGTCTTGATGAGCTGGTCGACGACGGCGCGCCCCTGGTCCACGAGCCAGTTCCACACCGAGACGAGGATCTTGCCGGGCAGGTTGTCGGGGGTCCCGAGCTTGATGGCGTCGAAGAGAGCCTGGATGGAGCGGTCGACGAACGAGGCGGAGCCCGAGCAGATGGTCCCGAGCGCCGCCGACAGCACCGGTGGCGTGGGGACGCGACGGACGACGGCCGCCGCTTTGACGGTGCGGGCGAGGACGGGGACGCGCGGCCCGAGGAGCACGCCCGTGGGGGATCCGTCGGTCGCCAGGTCCGACACGAAGAGGAACAGGGTGATGGCCGGGAACCGCGCGGCCCCGGGATGGAGCAGGTCCTCACCGGCCATGAGCGCCCGCGAGAGCGCGGCGCCGGGCGTGTCGGCAGCGGCCACGTATGCCGCCAGCAGGTCCGAGGTCGGCGGGATGCGATGCCGCAGCTTCGCGGGGATGGGGATGACCCCATCCAGCTCCGAGCCGAGGTAGCCGACGCCCGCCCATGCCCCGACCGCCAGCGCATGCGCTTGGAAGTCGAGCAGCCGGAGCGGGGACACGACGCCGGTGACCGGCGACTCGGGTCCGGTGTCGCCTGGCGCGGCGAACGTGCCGATGCCAGACCTGGAGAGCGCTTCGACGGTGGCGGCCGTGGTGTCGGCGACGTAGGCGTCGGTGCGCATCCGGGCCACCAGGGCCCGCGATGCGTCGTCGATGGGAGCGGTGGCACCGTGGGGGGCGGCCGCGGATAGCGCGCCGGCCGAGGACCCACTCGGATCAGGGGATGGACTGGCGTTCGGAGCGGCCGGCGATGGGCTCGCGTCGGACTGGCCGAAGGCGGGGCCGCCGATCGACACAGCGACCACGATCGCCGCCAGCAGCGCCACCGTTGGGCGTCGCCAGCGGGGCGCGGTCCGATCCCTCTTCCACGCGTCCGCCATCCTGGGGGTCCTCGTGATCGGCCGAAACGTCGCCGCTCATACAGCCGGCCCGCTGACGCGCGGTCGGAACAAACGCGATCGTGTCGCCGGTGCGCCAGCCTACTCGATGCCGCACCCTCTTGGATAGACGGCATCGGCCGATCGGCCGCAGCTGGGCCCTCGGTGCGTGGGGACGCCGTCGGTACCCCGCCTCGGGTCGAGCCGCGGCATCTTCAGGCGATTGTGCCGAGCGCACAGCGAGCGGAGGTTCGTCACCTCGTCGCTCCCCCTGTGGATCCTGGGGCGGATGTGGTCGACACCCGTGGCCCGCTGGGAGCACGCCGAACCGGCGACCGTCCACTCGCAGGCCGGGTGCCGCAGCAGCTGCTGGGCCCGCCGCTGCCAATCCGAGCCGTACCCGCGCTGGCTCGTCGTCCCGCCGCCACACGAGATGCAGCGACCTGGGCGAGAACTGACGCGCAGGCAGCCCGGGCAGGGATGCGCAGTCGTCAGGAGCCTCGCGCGCGTTCCTTGTTGTCGAGGAGTCCGTCGACCGTCGCCGGACTGAACACGCCGGTCCGGATGATGATGCCCGCCAGGATGAGCGCGACCCGGCTGAGGATGGCGAGGTCCTCGTCGGTGAGGTCGAGGTAGCGGGCCACGATGGCGAGCAGGACGGCGGCGAGGAAGCTCGCGGTGAGGGCGGGCTCCTTCTGGTCGTGTACCTCAGGAACCGGTCCACGGTCAGATCGCCTCGATCGCAGTCAATGCCGCTGCCTTTAGCCGCTCGCGCTCGGCGGCCACCGCATCGGTGCAGTCGGGCGCTGGCGTCGGGGCTGGCCGGATATTCAAGACAGCCTTCGCGGTCACCCACGCCGTCCGGGACTGGCCATCGAGCTCCGAGCTGATGAGGGCGAAGTCGCCGCTCTGGTCGTGGCCGAGGTAGTCCCGTAGCCCCGCTTGACGATGCGTCCTGGCGCTCTCGTCCGCCGCCGTTCCCGCATCGTCTGGACCGTCGACCAGAGCGCCGGGTCGACGATGGGTGCGATCCCTGCCGCCTCGCCGGCCCGCAGGCGACCGGCGTAGATGGGGTTGGTCAGCAGCTCCCCCACGTGGGTCTTTGCGAGGCCGGTCTGCGTCGCTACCTCCCAGTCAGTCGACCCTGCCGCCGCGAGGGTGTGCGCCTGCAGGACGACTGCCGCCCGCTGGTGCGGGTGGTGCCAGACATCGCCCGGCTGTGCCGCGATGTCCTGGCGGACCGCGGTGCTCCCGTGAGCACGCGCATCGCGAACGGCGGGCTACTCGTCTACCCGGTCAACCCCGTCGACCTGATACCGGAGTTCATCCCGGTCCTTGGACCGCGGAATGGCGTCGTGGTCGCGGTGCTGGTGCTCAGGTACGTGCGCGGGCGCCTTCCGACCGACGGACTCCGCGAGCGCTGGCGTGGCACGCCCGAGGGTTTCGGATTCCTGCACCGCGTCATGGGTTGACCCAACGGTCAGCGCCAGCCCCGGAAACGGCGAAACCCGGCCGCGCGGACACGCTACCACGTCATGGTGGCCGGCGGACCCGGCGACGTGGGCACCCCACGGGTCGGTGCTGCCTGAAACTACCATGCCCAACCAGAGAGGATTGTCGATTGCGTCCCTGCCTGCTAGTGTCCCGTGGCGGCCTGGAATGGGGGACTTCGGCGTGTGGCGTGGGCGGTCGGGACGGGCGGCGACGGGAGGGTTCCAGGCCCGGGCGGCCGCGGTCTTCGTCGCGGCGGCTGCCGCGCTGCTCCCGACGGCGGGCATCGCCATCGGCGCCAGCCCCGCACCTGCCAGCGCGCTCGATGCGTCGCCCGTCACGGTCGCGACGGCCGCGATCACGTCGGGAGTCCAGGTCGACGCCGCGGTCAGGCGTGAGATGGAGGCCCTGCGGATCCCGGGCCTAGCGCTCGCGATCGTCCGCGACGGTGCGGTCGTATACGAGCAGGGATACGGTGTCGCGGACCCGACGGGCCGTGCGGTCACGCCGTCGACGCCATTCATCCTCGGCTCGACGAGCAAGGCGCTCACCGGTCTCGTCGTGGCCGGGCTCGTCGACAGTGGCCAGGTCGACCTCGACGCGCCGGCGGCACGCTACATCCCCGAGCTCCAGGCAGCGCCCCAGTGGGCCACCGTGCGCGTCCGTGATCTCCTCGGCCACGTCAGCGGACTGTCGACGCGCGCCGGGCTCGCGAACTGGAGTCTCGATGGCGGCCCCGACGACACGCTCGCCGCTAACGCCACGCGCCTCGCCGGAACGCCCTTCGACCGGCAGCCGGGGACGACCTTCGAGTACTCGAACGCGAACTACGACCTGCTCGGCCGACTCATCGAGTCCGTCACCGGCGACACGTATGCGCACGTCATCGCGCAGCGGGTGTTCGAGCCGCTGGGGATGGTGCGCAGCTACGCCGACCGGGACAGCGCGCTGTCCGCGGGCCTGGCGACGGGCTACTACCAGTGGTTCGGGCTGACGGCGCAGCCCTTCGACGTCCCGTATCCCCGGGGCGCCCTGTCGTCCTCGATGCTCATCTCCAGCGCCGACGATCTGGCGCACGTGCTCATCGCCGAGCTGGAGGGCGGGCGCTACCTGGGGCGTCCGGCGCTCCCAGCCGATGCGATGGCCCTCTCCCAGACACAGATGTCGCGCGTGGACGACCGCACCGGCTACGCGTTCGGATGGTTCATGGAACCCGCCTGGCCGTTGCTCGAGCCCGGCGTGGATCCAGCGTCGACCACCCTGCCGACCATGCTCGACCACGGCGGGGATGCGACGGTCTACCACAGCACCCTCACGCTCATCCCGTCGCAGCACCTTGGGCTGGCGATGGTCATGAACTCGAATGACGAGTTCATCCCGTCCCGCTGGGGGTACGTCTCGGACGACGTGCTCCGGGTGCTCGTCGGGACCGACCTGCTCACGCCGACCGTGAGCGAGGACGCGCTGCGCGCCAACGGGCAGCTGCTCTACCTCGTCTTCATGATGCTGCTGCCGCTGCTGGTGGTCGGCGGGCTCGCGGTCATCATCCGGCGACGGCCCTGGTGGCATTCCCGCGGCGCCATCGTGGTCGTCATCGTCCTGTCGATGCTGTGCCTGGTCCTGTCCTGGCTGGGACTGGTCGTGGCACCCGCGATGAGCGACGGCCCGTTCGACGTCGCCCTCCGACGCGAGCCGGACGTCCTCGTGTCCACCGCCGTGGTACTGGCCGCCGTGCTCGCCTGGGTCGTGGGCCTCCTGGTGCTGTCCATCAGTGGAGCGCGTCGGGCTCGCGTTGAACGCGTTGCTCGGACTCCATCCGGGATCGGCTGACCGCGTCCGATCGGTCCGCGCTCGCCACCGTACGCGGCGTCATGCCGGGTGTCCGGCTCGACAATGTGGGTACCCCACCGGGGGTCCTGGGTCGCCGTCTTGAGTCGATGGTGGGCAGCGCACAGCGACTGGAGGTTCGACGCGTCATCCGTGCCGCCGCGGACCTTCGGGACGATGTGATCGACGTCGGTCGCGCGCAGCCGGCAGGTGGTTGACGGGAGCGTCACGACCCACTGGCAAACAGGGTGGCGCAGGAGCTGGCGTGCGCGACGCAGACGCCACGACGCACCGTACCCACGCTGGGTCGTGGTCCCTCCCCCACACGCGAGGCAGCGGCCATCGCGGGTGGTGATCCGGAGACATCCAGGGCACGGGTGTGGGGCCATGCGTTCGACGGTATCGAAGCCCTCGGGCCGACCGCTAGCGTCCTTTGCTAGGAGCCGCCGGCACGCCGTCGCTGGTCCTTCACCCGCGTCCCGCCATCGGCGACCCGGCGATGGGAGATCCTGCCGAACTCGATACCGCGAGCGGCGTTCTCCAGGCCTGCCAGGCGGATGCGGCGGGTGGGCTCTACGCGGCCGCCATGTCGGGCTTCGTGCGCTCCATCGCCGATGCCTACCCGACGAGACCAGGTCGCGACGCTATTCGATGGCGCGACGCTCGATGACGCGGATGTCCGCGCCGTCCTGGGTGTGATGCGGGCCCAGGTGCCCCAGCCTGTCCGACCCGACCCGACGGAACTGGTGCTCGCCCGGGAACGGCCGCAGCGTGACCTCAACGACGGGAGGATCACGATCGAGATGTTCAGCCGCTCCTGGCGGACGCTCGAGCGGCCGCCCATCCAGCTGCAGCAGCGTCCGGACGAGCTGCGCATGGCCCGGGCGAGGCACGCGCTGTCCGAGTTCGGGACACTGTGGCGGAACCCGGCGGTGCCGGACCGTCTGCGGGAGGAAGCCATCCGCGAAATCTTCGAGCGCTTCGATGTCGACGGTCCGGAGATCATCGGCGCGCACCCGCAGCCCAACGAGAACGCCTGGCTGCTCGGGCTCGTGGCTGTCCGCGAGGAACGGTTGCACGCGCAACGAGTGATGGAACTGGTCGGGGCGAGAGGGATAGCCCCTTCGTAACTCACGTTCCACCCGACCGTCGTTCACGCTCGTCAACCGGACCCGGATAGTGTCGGGGCCCGAGCTTCTCGTGGCTCGAACTGCATGACTGTGGTCACCGGTCGGCAGCGGCCCACCCGGCGCCAAGTCGAGGTCCTGCGTGCCTACATTTCCGCCGGCTCGGTCGCGGCCGCTGCCCACGAGCTGGAGATCGCGGAGTCGACCGCCCGGCAGCATTTCTCGGGGCTCTATCGACGGACCGGTTGCGTCAACGCGGCCCAGGCGGCGTACTGGCTCGGCTCGTCGGCTCGCGCCCGTTGTGATCATCGACCCGAGCACTGAGCGGCGTGCCTGACCGTCTGCCTACCTGAGGCCATCGCCGACCGCCCTCTGGCGTGCCCATCAGGTGTCGGGCGCGCGTTAGCAACCTACGAGATCCCGATCGAGGGGCGGCACGAGTGGCTCGCGGCGGCAGGGCTCGCGAGCGCATGACCCGCCGCTCCCGCCAGTCCTGCGTCCGCGCGACCGAGCGCGAGGTCGTCGTGGTCGCCGCGGTCCTCGCCGCCGGGTCGGAGAAGGCGGCCGCCCACCGGCTCGGCCTGTCGCACTCGACCGTCAAGCACCACCTGGCAAGCGCTAGGTCCAGGGGGGCGGAGACAACTGTGCAGCTGGTGTGGATCCTAGGCCCGCGCCTGCCCGAGCCCGAGGGCCGTGTCCAGGCGGACGAGTAGCGGCGGCGGTCCCTGTGGATGACCAGGGCGCGCCGGATGAGCGCGCCGCTTCCTGCGACCGAGTTTGTCAGGAGAGCCGCTGCCGACGACTACGAGATGGTCCGCAGGCTCGGCCAGATGGTGGACCACGGCGCCCGCAGGCCGGTGCAGACGTCGATCGGCTTCCCCTGCTCGCTGTTCGCCAGGCCGAACCCGTTGTCGACGTGGGCGACCGTGCGGCAGTCGGTGAAGAATTCGCTCCAATCCGCCGGTCGCCAGTCGCCGACGTGCACGACCACCGTGAGATCAGCCGGCGGCGGCCCCCAGCCCCAGTAGGCGTTGTGGCCGGAGTAGACCGGCGGCAGCCCGGTGCCGAGCAGCACGAGCGGGCTCGCCTCGCTGTAGTCGTTGGTCAGGATCACCGCATGGGCGCGCTCGTCCGACGGCAGGGCTGCGACCACGCCCTCGACCGTCGCGACGAACTCGGGCCAGCCGACCTGTTCGGCCAGGATCGGGTCCAGGGTGGGGAGCGACGACTTGACGAACGTGGAGACGGGCAAGACCGGCAGCGTCAGGTAGACCGTCAGCGCGCCCGACAATGCCGCGGCGGCGACGAAGCTCACCCCCTTCAGCCGCGCGTGGCCGCGAGCGAGCCAGCGGTCGACGACGATGCTGCCTGCGGCCATGAGCGGGGCGATGATGCCGATCCCGTAGTAGGCCTTGCCGCCGCTGACCACGACGAGGACGAGGATGACGGCTGCCGCGATCCCGATCGCCCGCCACGCCGATGCCGCCTTCGCGAACAGCAGCCACGCCCAGCCGGCGACGCTCACGGGGAAGAGCAGGAAGCCCGCGAACAGCCACAGGAACGGCATGACCTGCGCTCGGTTGTCGGCGGCGTAGCCGCTGATGTTGGAGGCCATCGTCAACTGTGGCCAGCCGTTCGCCGCCTGCCACGCGAGATTGGGGGCCCAGAGAAGGAGCGCGATCCCGATCGCCGCCCATGCGAATCGCGAGCGCACGACGTCCCAGCGCCGGGCGACGACAAGCCCGACCGCGAGCCCCGCCCCGAGGAACAGGAGCGTGTCCTTGTTCTCGAGGCCGAACCCAGCCACCACGCCCACGGCCAGCCAGAGGCGCCGGTCGCCGCCGGCGAGCAGCTTCACGAGCAGCCACAGGATCACTGCCCACGCGAGCAGGTCGGGCTCGCTCGTGCTGTCGATGTGCCCCCCGGCGAGGTAGCCGGAGAGGGCGGCCGTGATTGCCGCGAGCACCTGCGCCCGCCGCGCCCCGCCGAGATCGCGCGCCATGAGCGCGACCAGGACGACGACGAGCGCCATCTCGAGCGCGGGCAGCACCCGGACGGCCGTCGGTGAGACGCCGAGCAGGGCGACTGAGAGCGCGGAGAGCAGCGGCGTCACCGGACCCTGGTCGACGTAGCCGAACGCCGCGTGCTGGCCGGCCACGACGTAGTAGGTCTCGTCGGGGTGGAAGCCGTAGGCGCCCGACACGAGGAGCAGCCCAACGAGCATGAGGCCCGCGACCAGGAGCACTGGCAAGGGGACGACGAGCCATTTGCTCGTCCGCAGATCAATGGGCTGAGTGGCGCGAGGCGTGGAAGACCTCCGGGATCCTTGTGCTGGCGCGGGTGACTCAGGCCGAACCTCGAGCGCGCGCACGTGTTCACCAGATGGTCGCACGCCTCGCAGCGGATGAGGCAGGTGCAGTTGTCGCGCAGCTCGCGCATCAGTAGTGGCAGTCGGGCGACGATACGGCCCAATTGACCAAGTAGAAACCGAGCAACCCCCTCTAACACGGCTGGGTCGGCCGGCACCGGCGGAGCGACCGCCATGGCGCGCAAGCCCGCGCCATGGCGGGAACAGCGGCGGGAGCCAGCCGGTGATCGACTATGTGGTCAAGGGGGATCGGCGGCCAAGGTGATGAGCAGCTGAACATTGGTCGGCGCCACCCGCGCGATGTCCTCGGCATTGGGCACCTTCTCCTTGGTCCACGCGAACCTTCCAGAACATCGCGTCGCCCGGGTTATGGCGAAGGTAGACATCCATGCCCGCGGCGACGATCGCCGGCTCGGTGCACACCTCGGCCGAGCTTTGCAGCTTCTGCCCGCGAGGCGTGACGGTGACCGGCGCGCCGCCGCGTAGGTTGACCCACCACCGGAACGGGGCGTAGCTGACGAGCTGGCGGCCGTCCTGGAGGTAGCCCGTCGGGAAGCTGTACGTCTTCCCGCTCCTGCGGCCCCGGAACGTGAGGATCATCAGGGTGTCGCTCGTCCCCGCCAGGCGGTGGAACCGGCTGCCGAGGAAGCGGCGCATCAGCGGGTTGACGATCTGTTCTGGAGGCACGCCCATCGCGGGCCCTGCACCACGCGCAGCGGTGCGCGGGGGCCCGCTTCGGCGTTCCTGGCCGGCGGTCTCTCCTTGGGGCCGTCGCCGGCGACTAGTAGCCGCTCGCGCTCGGGCTCGGCGCTCCCGAAGCCGGAGCGGGGCCCGAGGCCAGGGCCACGCTGAAGCCGGCCTTGCCCTGGCCGGTGACGTCGCCCGGCTTCGCGTCGCCCTGCCAGTAGTACAGCGGCTGCCCGTCGTACGTGACCTGGATGCCGCCCTCGGGTCGGACGAGTGTCGCGAGCTGGCCGTCCACGCCCGGCGCCGCCGCCGCCTGCTGCGGCGCGGCCACGGTCAGCGGCGGCCACGCGGCGAGACAGCTGCCCGTGCAGATGCTCGTCGTCGCCGTGTCGCCGGCATGGGTGTAGAGCGTCAGGCCGTTGGCTCCGGTGAGGACGACTCCGAGCCCCGTGGTCGCCGTCCCGATGGTGACGCCACCCGAGACCGCCGCCGGGGTGGCCGTCGCGGCCGGCGCGGGTGTGCCGCCGCATGCCGCGACTAGAACGATCCCAACGAGGGAGACGCCCGCGAGTCGAATCATGGTGGTGTCCGTTCCCTTCTGCTCAAGCCCCAGTGGGATCATGCGCCCGATCGACCGGACTGGCCGGTCCTGGCCGCGGTCGGCCATCGGCCTCGGCTGGGTCGAGTCCCGCCGGACGACCGCGACTGGGGCGTCGACGCCCTGTACGCCGCCACCGGCACCGAGCCGCCGGTCGAGCTGCCGGCTTCGTACCACGTCCCGGCGCCGCGATACCCGGGCTCGCGCTGTCCGACGAGCCGCTGTTCTTCCGCAGGATCGGCGGCGGCCAGCACGGCGCGGTGATCCGCGACGCGCTGAACGCGCGGCTCACACCTTACATCTCCAAGCTCGTCACCCCGCCGGCCGTGCGGAGTCGCCCGCGTATCCGGGTCCAATCACGAAGCCGGCGCCAACACACACGACCGCGATGGTCAAACGCATGCCCGGACTTTCGGGGGTCCCGGACCCGGTCATGCGAATGCGGCGTGGATCTGCATCGGGCGCGTTGCCCGAGTCCGGCACCAAGCCAGCCGTCCCGACCGCGATCCACTCCCGCGATCGATTGCCGTCGCTGTTCCCCCGCTCGGTGGGGTCGAAGGCGTAGTGCTCCCAGCACTGCCGCTCGTTGTGGAAGTACGGCCTGCCGACCTGCCAGCCCATCGTGTTGGCGGCGTGGACGTCGTCCCAGGCGGACTCGAGCTCGGACATGACGTCGATCGTAGCGAGGCCGCGCCCGTCCCCGTCGTGGGCGCCAGAGGGCGCGCGTGTGGCGACGCTTCCCCTCGGTCGCGCATGGATGCCACCGGACAGACGAAGGCCCCGGACGCGCGCCCGGGGCCCGTCGTGTGGCGTGACGGCGAGCTACGCGGCGTCGGCCTCCGGCTCCGCCTGCGCCTTTGGGCGTCGCGTCCGGCGCGGAGCCGGCGGTTCGATGGGCTCACCTTCCCCGACCAGGGAGGCGGCCAGGGTGTGCTCGTGGACGGGTGCCTCGGGCGCGGCGTCCTCCCCCAGGATGGGCTCCGTCGCCTGGCGAGCGACGGCTGTCTTGCGGAGCGCGTTCGTGTACTGGCGCCAGTGGGTGTGGCACATGCGCCCGAGC
>CAVWSL010000004.1:0-21885 GCA_963757765.1 uncultured Chloroflexia bacterium | reverse complement strand
GACGTCTCGGGTGCTAATCCCTGGGTACCGTCAAATCATGGGTCATCGGCTCGTGACGACAGCGGCATCGGACCTGCCATCGTGGTCGGGAGGCTAACCTCGACTACGAGTCCGCCGCCCTCCCTCGCGACGGCACGCACTGACCCGTCGTGGGCGCTCGCGATGGCCCTCACGATGGAGAGGCCGAGTCCCGAGCCCTCCTCGCGCGTCGTTCGGTCCGGCTGCAGTCGGCGGAACGGCTCGAACAGCCGTTCGACGTCGATCGGGCAGGGATCGCGGGGCCGGTGTTGGCGACCCGCAGGATGGCCTCCCCAGGCGCGTCTCGGTCGTGACCTCGATCTCACCGCTCGGGACGTTATAGCGGGCCGCGTTCTCGACCAGGTTGGCCGCGAGCCGTTCGAGCAGCTGCGGATCTCCGCGCACGACCGCGCGTCCAAGCGGGCCTCGAGGTGCAGCCCCGCGGCCTCGATGTCCGGGCCCCGCGATCGCAGCGCGCCGTCGACGACTCGGCGAGGTCAACCGGCACGCGGCGTTCCAGCCCCGCTCGCCGCGTGCCAGCGTGAACAGCGCCTCGAACAGCCGCTCCTGCTGCTCCTCGGCGACCAGGACTCGCTCGAAGGTTGCCCGCCACCGTCCATCGTCGGCTGCCGGGTCGTCGAGCGCGTACTGGACCAGGGCGCGCTGCCGCGCGAGTGGCGTCCGGAGCTCGTGGGAGGCGTTGGCGACGAACTGCCGTTGCGCCTCGAACGACCGCTCGAGCCTGCCCAGGAGATCGTCGAACGTCTCCCCGAGATCCTTCAGCTCGTCGTCCGGGCCGGTCGGGGCGATCCGGAGCCCGAGGTTCGAGCTCGAGATCTCCCGGGCGGCGTGGGTCATCGTGCGCAGCGGGCGCAGCAGACGCCCCGCGACGAACCAGCCGATCAGGACGGAGGCGAGCGCCAGGATCGCGACCGCGAGGACGGACAGGACGAGGTAGTACTGCTGCTCCGCGGCATGCTGGCCCTCGACGACCGCCCGGAGGACTGCGGGCAGGTCGGCTGGCGACCCGCCGAACGGCGCGACGAACGTATTCGCACCGCCGCCGCCGAACGGGCCCCCGAAGGTGACGGTGACCTCGCCATTCGGGGCCACGTTCACGGTCAGGCCCGTGGTCGCGCTGAACACGTACGTGACGCCGAGCAGTGCGGCGCCCGACGAGCACGAAGAGCGCGCCGTAGAGGAGCGTCAGGCGCAGGCGAATGGTGGGCCGCGGCAGGCGCGGGAACCGGACGCATCTCGCCATGACGCCCCGGACCGGCGCCATCAGAGCCGGTACCCCGCCTCGACGACCGTCTCGATGAGCGGCGGGTCCCCGAGCTTGGCACGCAGGCGGCTCACCGTCGTCCTCACCGCCTGCGAGAACGGATCGGCATTCTCGTCCCAGACCCGCTCCAGCAGCTCCTCCGATGACACCACGCGACCTCCGGCGGCGAGCAGCAGCTCGAGGACGCCGAGCTCCTTGGCGCTGAGCTCGAGGAGCCGGCCGGCCCGCCAGGCGCGTCGGCGGGCCGTGTCCAGCTCGAGATCGCCGTGCCGGAGGACCGGCGGGAAGGCCGGCTGCGAACGCCGGACGAGGGCGCCGACGCGCGCCACGAGCTCCGGCAGGTCGAACGGCTTGGCGATGTAGTCGTCGGCCCCCCGGGCGAGTCCGTCGACGAGGTCCTCGGTCGTCGCCGCGGCCGTCAGCATGAGCACCCGGCAGCGGCGGCCTCGCGAGACGAGCTCGGCGCAGACCTGGTCGCCGTGGACCCCGGGCAGGTCCCGGTCGAGGACGATCACGTCGTAGTCGATGCTCGAGTGCGCGCTCCAGTCCCGCGGTGCCGTCGAACGCGACGTCCACCGCCATCTGCTCCCGGCGCAGCGTCGCGCCGACGATCTCGGCCAGCTCCTCGTCGTCTTCGATCACGAGCACGCGCATCGGCTTCCTCATCTGCGGCTCGCCGAGCCGTCCCGACCATGATCGACCCGGCGAACTTGCGCCGCGATAACAGCACCCGGGAGTCTGCTCCGCGCGGTTACCGCGGTCGCAACATCCGATCGCGCATACCTCTTCTCGACGGACGGCGGCAGACAGCGGCCGGGTCACATCGGCCAGCGGATCCAAGGAGCGAGATGAGTCCAGCTGCACCAGTCGAAGGAGAACGCGGTGAGCGGGCCCGACGCGCCCATCGTGCGCGCCCGGGGACTGCGCAAGGACTATGGCGCGGGTCGAGGACTGGTCAGGGCCGTTGACGAGGTCGACCTCGATGTCGCGCGCGGAGAAGCCCTCGCGGTGATGGGGCCGAGCGGATGCGGGAAATCCACGCTCCTCCACCTGCTCGGCGGGCTCGATCGGCCCACGGCCGGCGAGGTCTGGCTCAGCGGGCGGCGCATCGACCGGCTCTCGCAGCGCGCCCTGGCCCTGATGCGCCAGAAGGAGGTTGGCTTCGTCTTCCAGGCGTTCCACCTCATGGAGGAGCTCACCGCCCAGGAGAATGTCGAGCTCCCGGCGCTCCTTGCTGGACGCACGGCCGGCGATCGCGCGGCGGCGAGCCCGACACCTGCTCGACCAGGTGAGCCTCGCCGATCGGGCCGACCATCTCCCGTCGGCGCTCTCGGGCGGCGAACGCCAGCGCGTGGCCATCGCCCGGGCGCTCGCCAACGAGCCGACGCTCGTGCTCGCCGACGAGCCGACAGGCAACCTCGACAGCGAGGCCGCCACCGGAGGTCCTCGCGCTGTTCGAGGTGCTCCACCGCTCGGGTCTCACGCTCGTCATCGTCACCCATGACGCGAAGATCGCGGCGGGCGCGGACCGGGTCGTGGCGATGCGCGACGGGACGCTTCGTCATCGAGACGAGATCGAGCGGCAGCTCCACGGACGAGCCTGGCCGCCTCTCGACGGTGAGGGCCTGACCGATGGGCAAGGCACTTCTCATCGCCCGGCTCGCGCTGAAGGACATCCGGCACCGGCCCGCCCAGTCCATCCTCCTGCTCCTCGCGATCGCCACGGGAGCCGCGACGTTGGCGCTCGCGTTGGCGCTCGGCGGGACGACGGCCGATCCATACGAGCGGACGCGCGCGGCGACCAATGGGCCGGACGTCGTCGCCGAGGTCTCGCCCGATCTCGACACGCGGCTCTGGGCCGCCCCAGCCCGGTCCCGGGCGGCGGAGGCCAGACCCAGAGCGACGTGGCGGATCCCAGCGCGCTCGTTCCTCTCGAACACGGCTCGGGCGTGGTGGCGTCCTCCGGCCCGTTCCCGATGACGTGGGCCTTGCTGGACCTTGCCGAACGGGCCGGCAAGTGCGGAGGTGCAAGGGCGCGACTCCGCGACGTCGCCGGTCGACCAGCCCCAGCTCCTGCAGGGCACCTGGGTGCGACCCGGCGGCGTGGTGGTCGAGGCGGGCTTCGCGAGTGCGCTCGGCATTCATGTCGGCGATCCGCTGAGTCTTGGCGGCGGCCTATCGGGTCGTCGGGATCGCCGTGACGGCGGCGACCCCTGCCTATCCGACGGTGTGCAAGTCCCTCGGCTGCTTCCTCGTCGGGAAGGTCGGCTTGTACGACCGGGTCTCATCTGGGCGCCGTCCCCGACGTCGGGCAGCATCGCCGCGGCGAGCACCGACCGCGTCTTCTACCTGCTGAATCTCAGGCTCGGCGATCCCGCCGACGCCCAGACGTTCGCCGACCGCTTCAACGCGAACGCCGCCCCGACCGACACCGACCCTCTTTGCCTGGCAGGTCATCCGCGATGCCAACGCGGACGTGGTCGCCAAGGTGCAGACGGTCCTCGTTGACGGGGAGCGTCCTGCTCGATCTGCTGGCGATCGTGAGTGTGGTCGTGCTCGTCGGCGCTCGCATGGCCGAGCAGACACGCCGGGTCGGCCTCATCAAGGCGGTCGGCGGCACGCCCGAGCTCGTCGCGCTCATGCTGCTGTTCGAGCACGTGCTCGTCGCGCTGTGCGGCGCCGCTGTGGGCCTGCTTATCGGATGGCTGGCGGCGCCGCTGATCAACGGGCCCGGGGCCGGGCTCCTGGGCGCTCCGAGCGTTCCGCCGCTCACCGGCTCCACGGTCGGCATCGTGGTGGCGCTCGCGCTGGCGGTCGCGATGGCGGCGACGTTCGTGCCCGCCGTCCGCGCTGCCCGTCAGAGCACCGTCGCGGCACTCGGAGGCGCCGCCCGTGCGCCGCGCCGCCGAGCGGCAGTGGTGCGGCTGTCGGCGCACTTCCCCGTGTCGCTGCTCGTGGGAGTCCGGCTCGTCGTGCGCCGGCCACGGCGACTGGTCCTGAGCGTGCTCAGCGTCGCCGTCACGATGAGTGGCCTCGTGGCGGTGCTGATCCTCAACGCGCCGCCATCCGGCCAGCCTGGCATCGGCGGACCCCCGGCTGGTCATTGGGCCCACGCGTCGTGCAGGCCCTCGCGATCGTCTCCGTGATGCTGGTTATCCTGGCCGCGGTCAACGCCGTTATCATCGCCTGGGCCACCGCGCTGGACGTCGGCGCCCCGCCGCACTGATCCGTGCGCTCGGCGCTACACCGGTGCAGGTCACGACCGGCTTGTCGCTGGCCCAGCTGGGTCCCGCGTTCGTGGGAGTACTCCTCGGCATCGCTGGTGGAGTCGCGATCTACGCACGCGGGGGTCTCGCACCGATCCTCCCGCCCTTGCCCTGGCTTCTCTCGCTGGTGATCGGTGCGCTGCTCGACGATCATGGTCCTCACCGCCGCAGCAACCTGGATCGGTTCACGCCGACCGGTGGCGGACGCTCCTCGAGTCCGATTCCGCATGAACGGTCGCCTGCCTGCGGTCAGCCAAGATGGAGGGTGACCACCATGAATCCTAGTGTTTGGGCGACGCACGGTCGCCACTCTGATCGCGTTCGCGACCTGTCTCGCATCGTGCGGCCTGCAAGACAGGTCGGACGCGCCAGCCTCGACGAGATCGGCCACCTCGTCGACGTTCACGACGTCGGATGTGGTTGCCATCCCGGGTGCTCTCCGGTGGCCCTGCCATCGGGCTGGCATACCGACGACCTACGACTCCATGGCAACGACGTTCCCGCGAGCCGTGCTGTTCTTCGGCCCCGGCGACCTCCCCAATCCTTGTGACGGAGCAACGGGCTGCCCGAACCATTGGCCACCGGCACAGCTCCGGCCGAACAGCCTCGTCGCCGGGATCTGGCACTGGGAAACGCCCGATCTCCAGTCCTTTCCGGGCGAGGAGATCCGAGTCGGCCGATCGACCTGGTACTGGTCAACCATCGAGCCGACATCCGACGGATGCCGGGCGATCGGCGGCGAGGTCGAGGTCCGCGTCATCGACGGCTTCTCTCCGATCCCCAGTCCGCCGTCGATGTACCGATGGGACGAGGTCGATGCGTGCATCAGCGGCCCGGACTCGGTCACCGCGGAGACGACCCTTCGTCAGATCCTCGGCATCCGATAGCTCGAGCCTGTTGCGAAGTCGAGTAGGCGGCCGCCCGGGATGCGCGTCCGTGACATGAGCAAATGCTCCAGTGAGTGAACCGTACTGGGTCTTGTGGAGACTCCGGGGATAGGGTTCAGGCGGCCGTGGCCACCTGCGCGGTGGCCCAGTATGCGGCCTCGTACTCGGCTGGTGGGATGTCGCCGCAGGCGCCATGGAGCCGCTGGGTGTTCCACCAGTGGACCCAGGCCGCCGTCTCCAGCTCGACCTGCTCGACGGTGCGCCAGGGACCCTGTCGGTTGATGAGCTCGGCCTTGTAGAGGCCGTTGACCGTCTCGGCGAGGGCGTTGTCGTAACTGTCGCCCTTCGATCCCACCGAGTTCACGACCCCGGCGTCCTCGAGGCGCTCGGTGTAGCGGATGGCGAGGTATTGGACGCCCCTGTCCGAGTGGTGGATGAGCCCGGCAGGTCCGCGTCACCCCGGCGACCAGATGGCCATCTCGAGGGCATCGAGCGCGAGGTCGGTGCGCAGCGAGGACGACACCCGCCAGCCCACGATGCGCCGGCTGAAGGCGTCGATGATGAAGGCGGTGTAGCAGAAGCCCGAGCGCGTCCAGACGTAGGTGAGGTCGGCCACCCAGAGCCGGTCGGGAGCGGATGCGGTGAAGACCCGCTCGACGAGGTCGGCGGGTCGCTCGCCACCGGCGGCGGGGAACGTCGTGCGGACCCGCTTCGTCCGCGTGGCACCACACAGGCCGAGCTCGCCCATGAGGCGGCCGACCCGGTCACGTCCCACCTCGACGCCCTCGCGCCGGAGCTGGTGCCAGACCTTGCGGACGCCGTAGACCGCGAAGTTGTCGGTGTGGACCCGGCTGATCTCGGGCTTGAGCTCCGCGTCCCGGACCGCCCGCGCCGAGGGTGGCCGGGACTTGCCGCGTAGTAGGTGGATGGGGCGATCGCCAGCGACCTGGCAGATCGGCTCGACCCCGAAGGTGTCGCGGTGGGCGTCGATGAAGCGGGTCATCGTCGCTGTGGGCGGTCGAGCTCCGCCGCGAAGAAAGCCGAGGCGCTCTTGAGGATCTCGTTGGCCCGCCGCAGCTCCCGGACCTCCCGTTCCAGTTCGGTGATGCGCTGGGCATCCTCGCTGCGTGGTGCCGGCTCGCGCGCCCCGGTCGATCTCGGCCTGCACGACCCAGCGGCGCAGCGACTCGGGGCCGATGTCGAGCTGGCGGGCGATGCGGGTCACGAGGCCTTGGCGCTGCTCGCCCCGGTCGAACGACTCGAGGACCATGCGGATCGCCCGTTCCTTCAGTTCGGGTGGGTACTGCCGCGGGCTGTGGGCCCGGCCGTTGCTGCTGTGTGCTCTGCCATGACTCCATGTTCCTCCAACTGCTGGAGTCTCCATCGAAGTCAGTACGGTTCACTTCACGCCCACCTCCGCGTCGTGGATGAACCAGGTGGAGACCTGGTTCCGCATCCTCACCCGGCAGGCCATCCGGCGCGGCAGCTTCCGCAACGTGCCGGAACTCGTGGCCATGATCGATGCCTTCACCCGCCAGTGGAACGAGGGCTCCGGCCCCTTCACCTGGGTCCGGACCGCCGACGAGATCCTGGCCAAGGCGGTCCGCAAGCCACGAGCGACTAGCGAATTGGGACACTAGCCAAGTTCCTGATTCCGTGTACCAGCGCCCGCTGCCACAGTGAGGCAGGCGGGTCCATCGTGACGAGGTCCAGCCCAGTGTCGGCCAGCGCGCACCCTTACGACCAGATACCGTGCCCTCGTGACCGAGAAGGCGTCTGGCGGACGCACCAGCAACCAGCGGACCCCACTTCGGGTCATCGGGATCGGGAACGAGGCGCTGGCGCAGTTCGCGCGCAGCTTCGAGCCAGTGCTCGACGAGCGCCTGATGCGCGCCTACGGTCCGGACTGGCGCGTCCGGGAGGGTTTCGTGTCAGCGGCGACCGGACTGCCCTCCGAGCAGCACAGCCCGAGGACCCGACCGAGCAGCTGCGATACCTCCGGCAGCGGCTATCTCCGGACCCGTTCACCCTTGGCGACAGGAACGTCGACCGGCGGATCACCAGTTACGCGATCAGCCTGCGCCGATGAGCGCGACGATCTTCGCCCATCGCCCGAACGACGTCGATGCGGTCGATGTCGCCACGATGATCGAGACCGCCAAGCGGATCCTGCGCGCCTACGACGTCCGGGATGCCGACGAGGTCCTCGACTCCTTGCGCTCCGAACTCGCGAACATGGGCCTGGTCCCCGATGTCGAGTCGCTCGAGACGCTCCGTCGCAACCACTTCGAGGCCCTCCGTGCCCGCGTCCGACGGGTGTCCCTCGCGGCCCTTGAGCCCGTGACCGGGGATCGAGCGGTCGAGGTCCGACTCGACCAGGTGTTCGTGGAGCCTTCGCTCTCGGTCGCAGGGCCGCGACCGGCGCGGATCCTGACGCCCCCGCGGACCCATCGCCCGACATGCGCACGGCGTCGGACCTGCTCCTCGAACCGCGGACGGTGATCGTGGGTCCGCCCGGCTCGGGCAAGACAACACTGCTCCATTGGATCGCGAACGAGCTGATGGGGTCGCCCGACGCCGCCGGGACGCAACATGTGCCCGATCCTCGTCCGGGCACGCGACATCGGCGCCGCCCTCGCTCGGGAGGGGTCGCTCACGCTCCGGCGGTATCTCGTCAGCTTGGCGTCAGAGCGCATGGGCTACCTCTTCGCCACCGCCATCCGCGACGGGTCGGCCCATCTGCTCATCGACGGCATCGACGAGGTCGGCGACCCGACCGTCAGGGGCCAGGTGATGGATGTGGTATCGGCCTTCGCGTCGGACTACCCGTCGGTGGCGATGGTCCTGACGACCCGCCCGGTCGGCTTCCGCCCCGGTCGCCTCGAGCCGTCCTTCGCCGTCGCGACGATCGAGCCATTCGACGCGGTCGGGTCCCGAGTTCATCGAGGCTTGGGGGCGCGTCCGCCCGCCGGCACGGGAGGACCTGTCGGTCGGGGCCTTCGCCGACGACCTCGTGGGGCGATTCGCAGCCCGACTGGCCGATCCCGGATAGCGAGGGCGACCCGGGCGTCGAGCCGGGGACATTCCGGGGCTTACCGGACTCATCGAGCGACCCCTGCTGCTCGCGCTCATCTATCTGCTCTGGGCTCGCGGCAGCGGCTTCCCTACGAGGCGGACCGCGCTCTATGCAGCTATGACGGACATGCTCCTGCGCGAGTGGCCCGCGGAGCGCCTGCGCTCCCGCGACCGGGCCGCGGACGAGTTCTACGAGCTGCTGGCGCCCGTCGCGTGGGCGCTCCTGGAACGGGGCGAGGACGAGGTCGGCTTCAGGGAGGTCCGGGACAGCTTCACCGCGACGCTGGTCGCCATCGGCCGCGACCCTCTGCAGCCAAGGAGTCGGCCAGCGAGTACCTGCGGCTGATCGAGGAGTACACGGGATTCTTCGTCGAGGTCGGGCGAGTCGATGGCGAGCGTCGCTACGGCTTCATCCACCGGACGTTCCTCGAGTACATGGCAGCGCGTCGCCTGGCCGACCGATGGGCGAGCGGCGAGCTCGACCTCGTGCGGCTCATCACGGACGCGGCGATGCACGAGGTGGCCGAGATGACCTTCGGCCACGTCGACTCCTGGGGCAGCAGGCCCCAGTCGAGCCGGATGGTGCGGGGGCTGCTCGGATGCGACTTCCCGCTAGACCGACCCCTCGGGTTCGTTGCGGCTTCGCCATCCGGCTTCTGGCCGAGGGTGTCATCCGGGTCGATGTCCCCACGCGCGACCTCGTCGTCACCAGGGCCATCGAGACCTACTTGCACGTCCGCCAGAGGACGCCGCGCATCATGATCGGCGAGTGCCTGTCGTTCCTCCGCGAGCAGGTCAGCTCGGTGCGGGGGCGGCCGTGCTTCTCGCGCCGCGCCATGACGATGACGACGAGGTCCGTATCCGCCGGGCGCGCCTCCGCCTCCGGCTGTCACCCGACGATGCCGGTGCGCTCCGGACCATCGTCGGGGCGCAGGGCGACGGCGCTGACGAGGCTCTCGCCGACGCGATCCTCGTGCTCGGCGGTGTCCTGACCGACGTGGACCATCATTCGCTCCGACCGGACCTACGATGGCTCATCGGTATCCCGCCAGCACCCCGTTCCGGTCCCTGGGCAGGAGCGCGAGCGCTCCTCGACGACACGACGGCGCAGCGCCCGCTGGACGCCGGGATCGAACAGGTAGGACGTGATGTCGTCTACGGATCGCCGCGGCGGCTCGCAGACGGCGGTCCGTTCGTCATCGATCTCGACGAAGATCTCGGAGCCGACCGTGGCCGAATTGGTCCACCTCGGGGCGGACGAACGCCTGGCCGGACTGACCATGGTCATCGCGCCGCCGGCCGACTGGCACGGACTTCACGAGCAGGACATCCATGCGCTCGCGACCGACCTGAGCTCGCGTCGGGCCTCCCCCCTCCTTCTGGGAGGCGATCGACGCCGCCGATGAGTGGTTGCCGGTCTGGGAGGCCCTCATGCGCCGAGGTACCACGTGGGACCGGCTCAATGGCTTCACATGGCGGACCTCCTCTTCGAGGAGGACTGGTATCACACGACCGAGCTCGGCGCGCTGGTGATCGAGGAAGCCGCGACGGGCGACGACGTCGCCGTCCGGGCGGCGGTCGCTAACGGGCTCGGCCACCCGCAGAACGAGCTCGTCGACTCGCACATCCGCCGGCTTATCGATGATCCGGAGCCGCTCGTTCGAGGGGCCGCCAAGGCGGTACTGACGAAGGACGAGCGGGTCCCCCGCTTCACCTGGATGAACGATCCGGACGTGATGTTCGTGATCGAGCATGGAACATTGTCGTCCTGGACACTCATGGGTCTCATCTATCTCCTTGCCGATACCGCGACCGAGCCCGGTAGCGAGGGCGCGGCGGCACGGGCCGCACTCGAACGAGTCCTGCGGGCGATGCCCCTCGGGGGTCCGAGCAAATTGCTCACGGCCAATGGCGTGCTCGTCAGCCTCGCTCGTGACCTGGCCCTCGACGATGACCCCCGTGCACGGGCCTCGGCGGGTCGGATTCTGGCAGCATCTCGGACCGAGCCTGCCGGCGCGGAACTCTGCCTCCTCTTCGGCGACCAAGTGGAGGATGTCCGCCGATGCGTGCTACCGGGCATCCAGGCCGTCGACCTGGGCGAGATTGATGGCTCGATGACGCGCTCCCCGCCCTCTTTGACCACGGCGCGCCGGAGGAGTCGGTCGCCGCCCTCGCCGAGGAGATCGTCGAGGAAGCTGGATACCCCGCCCGACAGCGGATCGAGGCGATCACGACCGCCTACCTCGATGCGCACCCGGCCAACCCCGCAGCGCTCACGTTGGCCCACGGCCTCGTCTCGTGGCCCATGGAGTGACGACTAGCTGGCATCCATCAGGTCGACCGCAGGTGAGCGCGGGTACCGCCAGCGCAGTCTGTCACAAGGTCCTTGCGCCGAGCCCGTCTTCCCGTTCGTGATTGCCCTCCGGCGGACTTGCCTGCCAGTGGTGCCGACGCGGCTCTGCTGCCTAGGGTTCATCGCCCACCACGGCCTTCGTCGTCCATCGCGACGTCGACGAGCCATCGGACGAGCCTTCGTTGGAAGTCGCGCTGCTGGTCATCCACCGCGACATGATGGTCCAGCCGCCCGCCGCATCGCCCGGCTGCCAGGGCCAACGGGCCTGGCGTGGGCTTCGGGCCGGGTGCCTCACACGCCGATCGCCGCAGCCACCTCTGCCCACGTCCGGTCCTCGACCCCTTCCATCCGCCGCAGGTATACGGTCGTGACCGCCAGCGAGGAATGGTCGAGGAACGCGCTCACCGCCTCGATCGACTCGCCGGCGTCACGCCGCAGCTTGGCGGCCGTGTGCCTCAAGACATGGAGCCCCGATGGCGGCAGGCCCGCAGCGACCAGATAGCGGCGGAACCGGCCGTAGAACGTGCCGCTGCTGATGCCCCGCACGCTGGCCCCTGCCCGCCACGGCGACGCGGACCAGTAGCTGGTGTGTGTGGTGATGCTCATGACGCTAATCCTATCGCAGAACGCTACAGAACCTCTGCACGAATAGCACGGAAATCGTGCGCATATCCCCTACAGAACCAGCCTCCAGGTGCCGTTTCCGTGCCTTCCCAGTCCGATCCCGTTCTCGCCGCCGGCCGCGGGCGCCTACGTGCGCCTTCGGCGCACCCGCAATCAGGAGGGCGGGTGTCTGGCACGGTTCAGTGGTGACCTCAGGGCCGGCGACCCGCGTTCGGTGAGGATCCGCGGCCGCAAGGCGTGCGGCCGGTGGATGAGGCTCAGGACGGAGACCTGGACTCGTGGTCACCGATCACGTCCCCATGGCCGACGTTTGCGGGCGATGTGTCGGTCCGCGACGTAGGTCCGTGTCCATGACGGATGACGCTGGCCGCCACGACCCTCGGAGAGCTCGTCACCTTCGGGGACCTGAGCGAGCGCCGGCTCGGATCACGACCAACCTGCGGACCACGCCGGAGGGTCTCGGCGCGCTCCTCGATGGCTATGAGCGGGCTGGCGTCGACCATCTGATGCTCCAGTGTTTCCCGCCTGACTATGATCTCGCGCTGGCCAAGCTCGGCGAGGCCGTGGCCGTGTACCGAGAGGGAGCGTAGCTCCGACGGGCGTCCCGACGGGCGTCCCGCTGGCCCTACGGGGTGCGTCCTCGCATTCTCATCCTCGACTCCAAACCGCTCAACCTGCGCCTACGGGACGGAGGCCGTCCGGTCCTCGCGGGACCCAGGACCGGGAAGGACGTACCTCGACGCCGACTCAGCGCACAGGCACGAAGAGGGCTGCACTGCGCGCGCGCACAAGCGGGATGTGGAGGATGCCGTCCGCACCGCTCCACCCGTCGCCCGTGAACACCTCCCGCCACGCCCTGTTGTGCTGTGGGTCGGAACCGCGAGGTCCGCGACGGGACCACGCGGGTCCAGCACGACCAAGACCTCGTCCTCGTCCCACGCCCGGCGGTAGGCGAGCACCCCCTCGAACGGCCGCGAGCACCTCGAGCCCACCCCGGCGGCACGCGATGCGCTCATGTCGCAGGCGGGTGCGAGCGTTCGACACGCGTCGAGCACCTGCTGGTCCCACCGTGAGGGCTCCCACGGCATGGCCTGGCGACAGTCGGGGTCGGTCCCGCCCTGGAGCCCGATCTCGTCACCGTAGTAGACCATCGGTGCTCCCGGCAGCGTGAATAACAGCACCAACGCGATCTGAAGACCATCGATGTCACCGCCCAGGCGGGTGAGGATGCGTGCCGTGTCATGGCTATCGAGCAGGTTGAGCATGCTCGTGGCCGCAAGCCCATGGGCGCGCAGCAGCTGATCGAGCTCCCAGCCCATGTCCTCCCCGTCCAGCACGTCGGCGGCGACGTAGTCGAGCACCAGGTCACGCAGGCGATAGTTGGTGGTGCCGTCGAACATGTCGCCCGCCACCCACGGACCTGCGTCGCGCCATACCTCGCCCACGAGATAGGCGTCTGGCTTGATGGTCTTGACCACCTGGCGGAACTCCCGCCACAGGTCGAAAGGCACCTTGAAGGGCACATCGAGACGCCAGCCATCGATGTCCAGTTCGGCGATCCAGTACTGCGCCACCCGCAGGATGTGCTCCCGAACCTCAGCGTGGCGGGTGTCCAGCTTGGGGAGGTATGGTGCACCGCCGCAGGTCATGTAGCTTGCCGGTTCGCGACGGATCGGCCACGACCTGATAGTGAACCAGTCCCGGTAGGCGGAGCGCTCGCCCTTGACGACCACGTCCCGGAACGGCCCGAAACCATCACCTGAGTGGTTGAATACACCGTCGAGGATGATGCGCATGCCGCGGCGATGGACCTCCTCCACGAGGCGGGCGAGCGCAGGGGTCCCGCCCAGCGAGGGGTCGACCTCGAAGTAGTCCCACGTGTCGTAGCGGTGGTTGGTACCTGCCGTGAACACCGGGTTGAGGTAGAGGGCCGTCGCGCCCAGTCCCTGGATGTGGTCGAGGTGATCCTGGACACCCTGGAGGTCGCCACCCTGGAAATGGTCACGTGTCGGCGGCGAGCCCCACGGCCGGGTGCCCGCACGATCATTGCCGGGGTCGCCGTTCGCGAAGCGATCAGGGAACACCTGGTAGAACACCGCGTCGGCCACCCAGTCGGGCGCACCCTTGCCCGCACTCATGACGATGCTCCGCCGGTCGCGACCGCGCCGAGGGAATCGACGAGGATGAGGTGCATCGCGTGCGACCAGAGCAGGGGGGTCGCAACCGGACCCCAGCGACCGGTCCAGGTGGCCAGCTCGTCGGGTGCGAACAGGCGCTCGGGCACCTGCTCCGGGAGGTCGCCAGACGGTGTGGCCTGCGCCTCGACCCACCGGAGCAACTCCTGGGCCCGGTCGGCCTGGCCGGCATCCGCGTGCGCCCACCCGAGCCACGCCGTCAGCAGGACCCAGGCGCCGCCGCCATAGAACGTGTCGCTCACGTAGCGGTGGATACCCGGGCTGGCGAGATCGACGGTGATGCGGTCGAGCGTCGCCTGGTATCGGGCATCCGCCCAGTCGACGAGGCCGTATGGCACGTACAGGCTCACCAGGCTCGCATCCACCCCGCGTCCAGTGTCGACTTGATGAAGCGTCCGTCGGTGACGAAGCGCTCATCGATGCATGCCCGGATCGCCGACGCTGCACGTCCGCTGGTCTCGCTCCCGGTCATGCGGGCATGACCCGTGAGCCCGGCGGCGATGGCGGCCAGGCTGCTGGTGTGCGTCGCATCCTCGCCTTCCTCCCACCAATCCGAGCACGGGAACCGCCAGAGCGCGGCCAGATACTCCGCCGCGATGTCGGCAGCGTCCCGGAGTCCGTCCCATGATGCGGGTTTGGCCCCCGACGTCAGGAAGCGTTCGAGCGCCCACAGCCAGGTCCCCAGCCCGTCGAGCTGATGGGTGCCCCAGTGACCGGGGACCTCCTCGCCGTCGATCCCGAAGCGACAGTGCAGGCAGTCGTCGGCGGCTGGCCGGATGCCACGTGCGGCCAGCCGGGTGGCGGAGCGCATCCGATCCTCGTAGCGCAGCAGCGTCCGGGCCGCCCAGCCATGGAAGGCGCCAGCGGACGCCATCGAGCCGTGCAGTGCCGCCGCGTGCGCACAGAACGCCCCATCGCGGAACCATGCGTTGCGGTACTGGGGGAGGTTGGGCGACGCGATGAAGGCCCCGGTCCGTGCTTGGCCGGCGGCCAGCACGTCCAGGCCGTGCGAGATGAGGGTGCTGCGTCGCGTTCGGTCGCTCACGCCTGTCCTATCCCTTGAGGGCGCCCGCGGTCAGGCCCCTGACCACGTGTCGCTGGAGCAGCACGAACACGACGATGACCGGGGTCACCGCGATGAGTGACGCTGCGAGGATGAGTCCCCAGTCCGACGCATGGACGCCCTGGAACGCGGCGATGCCCACCGGGAGGGTGCGCAAGTCGGGGAGTTGATGGTGGTCGAAGCCCAGACGTACTCGTCCCACGATCCAAGGAACGCGAGGATCCCGCGGTCGCGAGCGCCGAACGGCCCAGGGGGATGGAGATCCGGCGGTAGAGCGACCGCCCCGCTCCATCCACGGTGGCGGCCTCGTAGAGCTCGCCCGGCAGGTCCCGCAGGAAGCCATACAGGATGAACGTGGCCAGCGGCAGGCCCTGTGCGACATCGACCATGACCAGCCCGGCCAGGCTGTTGGTCACTCCAAGCCGGGAAGCGAGCACGAACTGGGGCACCAGCAGGCTCATCGCGGGCATGATCATCAGGAACACGATCGCAGCCAGGACCAGGCGCCTGCCGAGGAACCGGTAGCGGACGAGCGAGTGGGCCATCATCGATCCCAGCAGCAGGATGAGTCCGACCGACGTGGATGCCACCAGCGCGCTGTTGAGGAAGTACTGCCCGAAGTGGTTCGACGACCACGCCCGGACGAAGTTGTCCAGGGTCGGCTCCGGGGGCACCAGCCGCGGGGGGACCTCAGCACGTACACCCGCGCCGTGAGTGCGGTCAGATCATGAACAGCAGCGGGAATAGCGTGGCGGCCACGCCGGCCACGAGGGCGGCGAGGACGAGCAGTCGCCCCGGCGACGGTCGCGGTGCCGCGCGGGCGCGACGCCTGCTGTCATCAGCCGGCCATGGCGCTGCGGCGCATGAGCCGGAGTTGCGCCTGGCTGACGACGAATACGAACCCTGCGAGCGCGAAGGAGATCGGCGCTGGCATAACCGAAGTCACGCTTGCCGAACGCGACGTCGTACATGTACTCAGGACGACCTCGGTCCGATGGAGCGGGCCGCCACCGGTCATGAGGGCGACCGGGACGTACACCTGGAACGCCCCGATCGTGAGCATCACCGCGACCAGCACGATGGTCGGGCCGAGCAGTGGCAGCGTGATGGCCGCCACCATCCGTCGTGGTCCGGCGCCATCGATGGCCGCCGCGGCATACAGCTCGTTGGGGACCGTCTGGAGCGCGGCGATGAACAACACCATCGCGAAGCCGATGCCCTTCCAGATACCCAGCGTGAAGATGCCCAGGAACGCGGTCCCGGCCTCGTTCAGCCAGGGCACGGGCCGGTCGATGACGCCGAGGACGTCGCCCAGGAGGTGGTTGACCATGCCTGCCGGGCTGGAGTTGAAGAGGTACCGGAACAAGAGTGCCGCGACGACCCACGAGGTCACGACAGGCAGGAAGTAGAGCGTCCGGAGCGCGACGCGGCCCCGCCGGACGGACTCGAGGCCGAGGGCGATGGCGAGACCCAGCACGAGCTCCCCGCGACCGTCACGATCGCGTAGACGAGCGTGTTGACCGCGGCGGACCACAGGATGGGGTCCGCCGCCATGTCCAGGTAGTGCCGCAGGCCCACGAACGGGTTCGGGACCCCGGGCATGATGTGCCAGTCGTGCAGGCTCATCTGGAGCGCTGACACCAGTGGCCAGGCGAGCCAGATCCCGATGAACACCAGGCCCGGCAGCAGGAACAGCCACGGGACCAGTGCCTCCCCGAACGCGCGCCGTGCGCTGCGGCCGCGCGTCCGAGGATGCGTGAGAGCGGCGGTCGGGGGCGTGCCCCGACCCTGCGCCCCGTCCGTTGGGCTACTTGCCCGCAAGGATCGTGTCGATCGCGGTCGCCGCGTCGGTCAGTGCCTCCTGCGGCGACTGCTCGTGGCGGAGGATGCGTGGCCAGCATCGGTCAGCACCTGGTCCATCTCGGTCCAGCGCGGGTGCGCCGGTCGCGCCCGGGCCGTCTTGAGCTGGTCGAGGAACGCCCCGAGCTGGGCTGTGCCGCGAGCAGCGCGGTGGTGTCGAGGTCCTGCCGGACGGGGATCTGCCCCACCCCGGCCATCGTCAGCTGGTACTCGTCGGAGAGCGCGAAGCGGACGAAATCCATCGCCTGTTCCTGGTGTGCCGAACTGGCGAGGACGTTGATGTCCTCGCCGCCGACCACGTCGATCGAACCGCCCGCACCCGCCGGGAAGGGTGATGCGCTGAACTTCGTGTCGGGGAACTGGCCAGCGACGATGGGGTAGGTCCAGGGTCCGTTGTCCATGCTGGCATACGTGCCCTGGCCAAAGCCGCTGAATGGGTCACGCCATCGCCCAGGACGACCGGCGCGATGCAGCCGGCGTCGTACAACTGGAGCAGGTACTCGTACGCGGCGACCGTCCGCTCGCCATCCAGGACGCCGCTGGCCATGGTCATATCTGCGTTCAGGATGTCACCGCCGAAGCTCCAGTCCAGGGCAGCGTGACCCACGCAAAGGTGCCGTCCGTCGCGAACAGGTACGCATCCGGCTTGGCGGCCTTGAGCGTCTCGCACTGCGACAGGAGCTCGTCAAGCTTCTGGGCGGGTGTCAGGTGGGCGGCATCGTAGAGGCTGTCATTGGTGAGCCAGACCTTGGTGTTCGTGTCCAGCGGCAGACCGTAGGAGGCACCGTGCCACTGGTTCGTGCTCAGCGGCCCTGGGTACACGCTCGCGGCCAAGTCAGCGAAATCGGGCATCGCCTGGTCGAGCGGCACGAGGGCACCCATATCGGCGAGCTCCGGCACCCAGATGATATCGGAGCGGATGAGGTCCGGACCGGTACCGGCAGCCATCGCTGCGATGAGCTTGGTCCGGAAGTCGTCGTAGGGGACGGACAGGGCCTCCACCTTGACGCCGGGGTTGGCGGTCTCGAACGCCGGATGAGCGTCCCGGTGAGGGTGTCATTCTCGGGTGACTGCTCGTTGTATGTGTGCCAGAAGGTCAGCGTGACGGGTCCCTGTGCCACGACGCCACCCGTGCCAACCGCCAGGACTGAGACCGCCAACCCGGCCGCCAGGCCTGTTCGTATGCGAAGTGTTCGACGCATCTTTCCTCGTCCTCCTGAGATGTGGGCCGGGCCGCGGGCCCGTTGCGTCCAGCTATCGGTCGTGGGTCATCGACACCTCCACCAGCCGGGCCTTCTGTCTGGGGAGCGGGCCTCGCAGATCGAAACGGTTCAATCCGCGCGTGCGGCCCGCAATGCACTGTGTCGCTCATCGCTCGATCGGCGCCGGTCCGCTCGAGCCGCGCTCGACGAGGCGGGCCCTGAGCACGACCTGGGGAAAGACCCGCACATCCGGGCGCCGTCCCAACATCAGGATGAAGGACTCCATCACGGACATGCCGATGCGGCGGAACGGCTGATGCACGGTCGTCAGGGGAGGATCCCAGTGGCTCGCCCGCTCGATGTCATCGAAGCCCACCACGGAGACTTCGTCCCCCACGCGGTACCCGCGCTCCCGGAGCGCGGTCATGAGACCCAGGGCGCACAGGTCGTTGGCTGCGATGATCGCGGTCGGGGTTCCGGGAGGTCCATCAGACGAGCGCCGGCGCGGCGCCCCGTGTCCTCATGGAAGTCGCCCTCGATCACGTATTCGTCGCGGATGGGGAGGCCTCGCGTGTCCATGGCAGTCCGGAAGCCCGTCCAGCGTTGCCCGGTGCAGTACAGGTCGGCCGGAGGCATGACGTATGCGATGCGCCGGTGTGCGAGCTCCGCCAGGTGCTCCACCGAGCGCTGGAGTCCCTCCTGGCCGTCGATATCGACGAAGGCGTGCGGACTTCGACCGTCGGCGTAGCTGGCGCTGGTGCGGCCATACGTCACGAACGGGAACCCTGAGCGCATGAGGAAGTCCACCCGCTCGTCGTCGACCCGGATACCCAGCACCGCCATGGCGTCCACGCGGCGCTCGCCGACCAGCCGCCGCAATATCCCCGCTCTCGCCTCGGGACTGGCTGCTGCTGCGAGCAGGACGGCGTACTCGTGTTCGGCCGCTACCGCGTTGAGACCCGCGAGGAACTCGAGGAACGCAGCGTCGCCCGGCTCGCCGCTCCGGCTTGCGGACGGCGAGACGATAGGCACCAGGCCCACCTGTGCGGTCCGACTCGACTTGAGGCTCCGTGCAGCGGCCCGCGGGTGGTAGCCCAGCTCCTCGACCTTGATCCGGATACGCTCGCGAGTCTCCTCGGCTACCACGGCCGGATCATTGAGGTAGTTCGAGACGGTGCCCACCGAGACGCCTGCGGCCTGGGCGAGTTCGCGGATCGTGGTCATAGATTGAACCGGTTCAACACGCCCAGCAAGGTACATCCACGCCATCGCCAGTGTCAACCCCGGAGGGCCGGCGGTCCCGGCGGGTCATCCTCGGCGATGGTGCCCATCGCGACCCGAGTATGGGTCGGCGCCTGACCCCGGCCCATGGCACCAAATGTCACGGGTGACGAACTCGCGAACTAGACGTCTGAGCGGATGGGCCAGAAGCTGCCGACGACACTGGACGCAGGATGGCATCGGCCGACGTGAAGCGGCACCAAGGAGGTTCTCATGAGCCATCTGCCCGGCGATCGGTCCTGTGACCGGGGTCGACGCACGTCGCGACGTCCATCTCTCGTCATCGCCGCGTTGGGTGCGGCCATCCTCGCCATCGGACCAGCGGGCCCACTGGCCCGAGCCGAAGCTCCCTCGCCCCTCCCGTCGGTCCTCCCCGCCGCGAGCGCCGATGTCGCCGCCATGCCGGGTCCGTCCCTGATGACAGGCCCACTCGCTGGCATCGACCTGCTCGTGCGCGGCACGCCCGACCCGAACCTCGTCGTCCCTGACGAGGACCTCGCGGCCGCCGTGCACGGCAACACGGCGTTCGCACTCGACCTGTACCGTCAGGTCGCGTCGCGACCGGGCAACCTGGTGACGGGACCCTTGAGCATCTCGTTCGCGATGGCGATGAACCAGATGGGTGCGCGCGGCGCCACCGAGGCCCAGGCCGCCACGGCGATGCACTTCGACCTGCCGCCCGACCGGCTCGCGGCGGCATTCGACCGGCTCGGCCGGGACCTCGAGGGCGCCGCCGGGCCCAAGGTCACGATCTCGCTCGTGGACCAGCTGTTCGGACAGCGCGGTTACCGCTTCGAGGAACCGTTCCTGGCGACCCTCAGCAGCCACTTCGGAGCCCCGATGGCCGTCGTGGACTACGCCGACCCCGAGGCGGTGCGACAGCTGATCAACGCCTGGGTCGCGTCCCAGACATACGAGCGCATCACGGACCTCGTGCCGGAGGGCGCGCTGAGCGCACTGACCCGCCTCGTGCTCGTCAACGCGATGTACCTCAAGGCCGACTCGGCGGTGCCGTTCAACGCCGCCTTCACCAAGGACCGATCGTTCCGCCTGGCGTCGGGCAAGAAGGTCAAGGTGCCCACGATGAGCATGGACATCGCACAGCCGATCGCCCGCGGCCATGGCTACCGGGCGATCGAGCTGCCCTACGACGGTGACCGGCTCGCGATGCTCATCGTGGTGCCCAGTGACCTCGCGGCGTTCGAGGCGGGCCTCACGAGCGACGTATATGACGCGCTCGTGGGATCAACTGGAGCAGGACACGGTGGCCCTCACGATGCCCACGTTCAGCGCCCGCACCAGCGTCGGTCTCGCCGAGCCACTCGAGGCGCTGGGCATCACGGACATGTTGATCCGGCGCTGGCCGACCTGTCGGGGATCAGCCCTGAACCCGGCCTCCACGTGGATGCCGCCGTCCACCAGGCGTTCGTCAAGGTCGCCGAGCAGGGCACGGAGGCGGCGGCCGCGACCGCGATCGGGGACTCCGGCACCAGCGGCCCGCCACCCGCGTTCAAGGTCGATCGGCCGTTCCTGTGGTTCATCCGCGACCGCGGTACCGGGTCGATCCTGTTCATGGGCCGCGTGACCGACCCGCGCGACGTCGTCGAGTGACGACCGACCGATCCGAGCTCGGAGCCCCATCGGGTGTCACGAACCGGCTCGGCTACCCTGCGGGTCGGGCGGTGCGCGCCGAGCCCTTCCTGGAGGTCCAGCCATGCACATCCCCATGCGTCCGGCGGTGCTCATCGCGTCGGTGGCACTGCTCGCGACCATGTCCGTGTCCGCAGCGCAGTCGCCATCGCCCGATGCGGGCCAGACCCCGGGGGTCGTCCACGAGTCGCTGGGTGTCACCACGCCCGAGCCGTTCGGTGGCCAGCGCCTGGAGATCGCGCGGACCGTCCTGCAGCCGGGCGCGGTGATGCCGCCGACCCGCTTCGCCGGGACTGGCTGGCGCGGGTCGAGACGGGCGTGCTGACCGTCACGGGCATCGACGGGGGCGCGGGGCCCGCGGGTGACACCGGGAACGAGGAGGGAGCCTCTTCGAGGGGAGCCCGTCGCGCGTGCTGACCGCTGGCCAGTCGCTGTGGTTCGGGCCCGACACCGTCATGACCTGGGAGAACCGGGGTGCGGTGCCCCTCAGCATCCTGACCAGCGCGATCGTCGATGTGGCGAGCGACTCGATGGTGGTCGTGGACCTTGCTGCGCATCCGGACCCGACACCACGCGGCAAGGTGGTGAAGCGGACGTCCTGACCGGTCCAGGGATGACCGGCGACCGGTATCGGATCACCGTCGCCGACCGCAGCGGCCGCCTGATCAGGGCGCATGTGCCCACCCAGCGAGAGCTTCGGTTCGCGCGGGTCGGGTATCCGCCGTCCGACGTCCAGGACATCGGCATCGGGCCTGTCGCGTGATCGGCCCGCATGTCTCCCAGATGCTGCTCCAATGGGTGGGCACACCCTGCGGGCCCGTGGTGACCGTCGACATCGCGCAGGACCTCGGGCGATTCGGGTCGATCGACCGTACACCGGGATGCGACGCCGCCGGCGTCGCGTACTGGCTGGTCCTCCGGTTCCGCGGAGCGCCGCCGGACCCGGCCGGCATCCAAGGCAGCTGGGTCCGTCGCTAGGTGTCTCATGGGTTGATCGGTCGGGGCCCCCACTCGACCTGCGTGATGCCCATAACTAACCACGCCCGGGCAGGGCCGAATCGGAATCGCCTACGGATCATGCTCCTCGCGCAATCCTGGCCCGCGTGCCGGTGAGGGCAAACCGCGT
>CAVWSL010000003.1:0-26210 GCA_963757765.1 uncultured Chloroflexia bacterium | reverse complement strand
TCGCCAGCTCCATCTTGAACACGTCGCGGCCCTCGTCGGCTCCGGGGATGAGCCCGATGACCATCTTGGGGACGCCGAAGCTGAACCCCGCGTCGGTATCCCACAGGACCTGGACCTGCGGGTCGACAGCGGCCACCCCGTCGATGGCCGCGATGTCCGCCGCGGCGGAGAGCCGGATGGGCGTGGTGCCGAAGGACTCGCCGTCGGTGACGATGATCTTGCCCTTGTACAGGTCGCTGCCAGCGCTGACGAAGCTATTGATCTTGTTGGCCATGGAGCTGAACACCACGAGGGCCCAGATCCCAAGGTGGTGATGCCCAGCGCCGGTGGACGCCGTCCGCAGCTTCCGGCGGCCGAGCTCCCGCAGGAGGGTCGCGCCGACGCTCCCGGCGGTCTGCGCCACGGCGATGACGACGGTCCCTCGCGCGTGTCCGGTCGCGACGTGGGCGATCGCCCGGGGCGTCTCGCCGAGCGGGTACGTTCCAGCGATGACCGGGGTCACCGTTCCGGCCTCGACGATCCCCTTGAGGACGAGCAGGTCGGCCCTGTTCGCGTCTTGACCGTGGGCTTGCCCTGCTGGCGGACGAACATGGACGCGACCAGGCCCCGTACCGTGCGGCCCAGCTTGCCGTCGGCATGGCCGCCGCCGTTGGAGATCAGGGTGCCCGTAGGCGTCGAGCGCGCGCCGGGTCTGCGCCATCGAGTGGTTCCCCACGTTGTCGAGGATGAGGTCGTAGCGCGGTCCGCCGCTCCGTGAAGTCCTCCTTGGTGTAGTCGACCACGTGGTCGGCCCCGATCGAGCGCACCATTCGACGTTCTTCGTGCTGCGGACGCCGGTGACCTCGGCACCCAGCGCCTTGGCGATCTGCACGGCGAACGTGCCGACGCCTCCGGACGCCCCGTTGATCGAGCACCTTTTGCCCGGGCGGACCTTTCCGTCATCGCGGAGGGCTGGAGGGCGGTCGTCGCGGACACCGACGGCGGCGGCCTGCTCGAAGGTGAGGTTGGCCGGCTTCAGCGCGAACTGGTCCTCGGTCGCCGACGCGTACTCCGCGAACGCGCCGACGCACCCACCGAACACCTCGTCGCCGGGCTTGAAGCCCGTGCACTCCGCTGCCGACCGCCTCGACCGTCCCGGCGACGTCCGTGCCGGGCACCGACTCTTGGGCCTTCGCAGCCCGGTCGCCAGCGCATACGAACGGCGAACCGGTCATCAGGATCCAGTCACCGACTGGATGGACGCCGCCTGGACGCGGACCAGCACATCCTTGTCCCCGATCTGGGGCTTCTCGATCTCCCGTGCTAGGACGTCGACCGAGCCGTAGTTGTCCTGAACGATCGCCTGCATGAAACGCTCCTCCTGTGCTCCGGGCTGCCGGTGCCTGACTGGCTTCACTGGTCTTCTCCCTGTCGTTCAGGGCGTATCGGCTCGAGGGCGGGGATCGACGTCAGGCCGATCACCTCATGGCCTCGCACCGCTTCGAGAAACGGCTGGAAGCTGCCGGAGACGACGCAGTGGATCGTGTGACCGTCGACTTCGACATCCGAGACCCCGGACGCCCGCTCGATCTGGCGGGTCGGCGGGGTTGCGACGAAGGTGACCTCGACTCGCCACGTGGCTCGGTTGTTGAACATGCGAGGAGGATGGGATCGGCGACGGGCCGTCCGTATCGACCGGATTACGTATCCGATGCGTAGTCGCGGTCGAGACCGCGGTGCTACCGTGCGGAGCGATGGCCCGACCGAGACGTCGCCTAGGCAACCTGCCCGCCGAAACGACCAGCTTCGTCGGCCGCCGCCGGGAGCTGGCGCGAGCTCCGCAGTGCGCTCGCGAGCGCCCGCCTCGTCAGCCTTGTCGGCCCGGGAGGAGTGGGCAAGACGCGCCTCGCCCTTCGCGCGGCGACGGACCTCGGACGTGGCTTCGCGGACGGAGCGTGGTGGGTCGACCTCGCCGAGATCCGCGATGCGCGCTCGTGTCGGGCGCCGTCGTCGCAGCGCTGGACCTGCGGGACCAGGCCGCCGCCGAGCCGTTGCAGATCCTGTTGTCCTACCTGCGGGACCGCGAGGCTGCTGCTCCTCTTCGACAATTGCGAGCATGTGCTCGACGCGTCTGCCGCCCTGGTGGCGGACATCCTTCGTGCGGCGCCCGACGTCCGCGTGATCGCGACGAGCCGCGAGCCCCTGCAGGTCCCGGCGAGCGCGTCGTCCCGGTGCCGCCGCTGGAGCTTCCGGCCGCGGGCGACGAGCACCCGATCTCCCGGCTCCTCCAGAACGAGGCCGTCATGTTGTTCTCGGAGCGAGCGGCGGCGGCATCAGGGTCGTTCGAGCTGAGCGCATCGAACCGATCGGCCGTCGTCGGCCTGTGCCGACGACTCGACGGCCTGCCGCTCGCGATCGAGCTCGCCGCCGTGCGGATGCGCGTGCTCTCCGTCGAGCAGATCCTCGATCGGCTGACGGACCGGTTCGCCCTCCTGACCGGAGGAGGCCGCGCCGCACTGCCCCGGCAGCAGACGCTGCGGACGACCATCGACTGGAGCCACGACCTGCTGACCGCGCCGGAGCAGAGGCTCCTGCGCCGCCTGTGCGTCTTCGCAGGCCGGTTCACGGTCGACGACGTCGAGTCTGTCTTCGCGAGCGACGGGGGTCCGGCGCCCCGGCGCTGGACCTGCTGGCCGCGCTGGTCGACAAGTCGCTGGTCATGCGGGAGGACGCGTTCGGCGTCGCCTGCTATCGCCTGCACGAGACGATGCGCGAGTACGCCAGCCTCAAGCTGCGAGAGGCGGGCGAGGTGGAGCGGCTCGACGACGTCTTCATCGAGTACTACCGAACGCAGTCTCGCGATCGCGGGCGGCACTGCTTCGCGACATCCGCTCGGTCCTCGGTCTCGGGCCCCGGGGCCCAACCGGACGCCCGAGTGGCTCCAGTGGCTCGACCTCGAGATCGACAACATCCGATCGGCACTCCACAAGTGCCTGGCTGCCTCGGACTGGCGGCGCGGTCTCGAGCTCGCCACATCGGTCGGGTACTACTGGGTCACGCGCGGGACCACGGAGAGCATCCGCTGGTTCGATGACCTGCTCGCGGCCGCTGAGGGATCCGCAGACGTTCCGGCCCGGGCGTACTACTTCCGGGGATGGCTGAGCATCCTGAAGGGCGACCCCGAGGCTGCCGGGCCGTGGCTTGCTCGGGCGATCGCCGCGGCCCGCGTCGCGGGGCAGCTCCCGCAGCTATGCGAATCGCTGTCGCTCGCCTCGACCGCGGAGAACATGGCAGGGATCGTCGCGGCCGCCCGACGACTGCTCGACGAAGCCGGGCCATCACGCCGGGGCTCGACCACTACCCCGCGTCGATGGGGCTGATCCAGGCACGGGCCATCCATGCGCTGTTCGAGGGAGACCTCGCCACCGCGGAGGCCGCGTCCTCGGAAGGCGCTCGGCTGAGCCGCGACGTCGGCGACCTGTACTACCTCGAGCGGATGCTCATGAACCTCGGCCTCGTCGCGATGGCGGCCGGGGATCTGCCGGGTCGAGGTCGCGGTTCATCGAGGGGTTGCGGATCGCGAAGCAGACCGACAACCGGCTCGGACAGTCCTCCTTTCTGCGTCAGTTGGGCGGGCAGGCGGCGACATCCGGCCAGCCGCGCCTGGCGGCGCGGCTGCTCGGGGCAGCGGAGGCCCTTGGTGCTGCTGCGGGCGCCGGCACGACGGTCCGTTCGAGCCGGAGCTTGCGCGCGAGGGAGGCGGCGATCACGGCGATGGGCGCGGCGAGATTCGAGGCCGAGTACGCCGCGGGCACGCGGTTGGATCGCGAGGCAGCACTGCGTCTGGCGCTCGGCGAACCCGACCAGCTCGATGTCGACGCCGACACCGTCGACACCGGACCGCTGTCGAAGCGAGAGGTGGAGGTAGCGAGGCTGATCGCCGAGGGCCTCGGCAACAAGGAGATCGGGGCGCGCCTGTTCATCTCGGAGCGGACGGTCACGACCCACGTCGGCAACATCCTGAACAAGCTCGGGTTCGATTCCCGCGTCCAGATCGCGAGCTGGATCGCGACCTCCGATGCGTAGCGGGCCCGCCCTAGATCGGAGAGCTGCTTCGCGCCCGCCGTGTCCCACCCGCCCGTCGGCGACCAAGGGCGCGAGGACGCGTCTGGCACGGCCTCGGTCACCACTGGTGCGGGCGAGGGGACCGATCGCGCGCTGAAGCGCCCACCCAGACGCCGACCAGGGCCAGCGCCCCGCCGAGGAGGAAGGTGAGCCGGATCGGCTCGCCCAGGATGACCGCCGCCAGGGCGACGCCCGCCAATGGCTTGAAGAGGCCCGTGTAGGAGTAGCCCGACGCCGTCCAGCGCCCGATGATGAACAGGGCCAGCGGGAACAGCAGCACGGTCCCGAACACGACGAGGAACACGAGCGCCGCCCCCCGCCGACGGTGTGGGCGGGATGCCCCGCGAGTGCGCCGCCGCCACCACCTCCCGAAGGCGTGTTAGTTGCGACTCATCGGCGTCGCGCTTGTTGCGATGGGTTCAATCACCGACCGTGGCTTCCACGCCTCGTGCTCCGGGAGGGGCGGCGCGTCGATGACCACGTTCACGGCTGTGAGGCCGCCCTTGAGCTCGACATTCCGTACCTCGGCGTAACGCCAGCCAGCGAGGGCCGGGCCGCGGGTGCCGCCGCCGAGGCCACTGCGCTTCTTGAACACGAGCCGCCGCCGGTCCGTGCCGATGACCGCGTTGCCAGATAGGCGCCCTCGACGATGGCGAGCACTCGCTCACCCGGCTCGAGCGTCGCGACCGCCTCGCGCGCCAGCGGCGCGGTCAGGTCATCGTTCCCCATGTCCCCGGCTCCCCATGGGATGCGACGGGCCGCCGCCCGATGCTCATGTGGCAGCCGCACAGGGGTACATAGTCGCGGGCCACCGACACGCCCCGGCGCCTCGTCGACCACGACGGCGGGCCGGTCCACCGTGAGCCCCATGGGCAAACCACGGCACCAACGGACGGCCGGTGCCTGCGAGGCCCTACCGTCAGCCGTGGCTCAGGCGACGAGCATGGGCTCCGATGTCACCAGCCAGGTCTCGAAGGGCCCCACGCCCTTGAGGCGGACCATGCCTCGGCGCATCGCCGAGAAGCCGCGATCGAGTCGTTCCCTCGTCGCGCGGCTCACCTGGACGGCTCCCGGCACGCCCGTGGCCTCGAGGCGGCTGGCCACGTTGACCGTGTCGCCCCACAGGTCGTACTGGAACTTGTGGGTGCCAATGACGCCCGCGACGAGGGGCCCCGTGTGCACCCCCACGCGGAGGGCCAGCGGCAGACCGGTCTCGTCGGCGTCGCGACCGTACCGGGGCAGACTAGAACCGGGTCGAAGGGGCTCCGGGTCCTGCCGTCGGTGAGCTTGATGTCAAGCTCGCGGCAGGCGAGTGCTCCCGAGGCCAGGCTCCGGGCGACGGCCGGGGCGCCAAGGCTCACCAACGTCATCGGCGTCATCTGGTCCGACGCGGCGACAGCCAGCGTAGCCCCACGCGGTAAACGGGGAACGGACGGAACCCTACCCTTCCCCTGCGCCGTCGGCCCTTTAGGGTGCGGTACTGGATCGCCTGACCCTCATGGCGATTGATAACAAGGTGGTCTCGCACGAACACGACACAGGCGGAACAGCGGCGCATCCCCTCTGGATCAGGAGATCGAAGGTTCGAAATCCTTCCTCGCCAGCCAACAGATCCGTTCCCGCCCGCGATCCACGCTCAGGATGGCACCCTGATCGGTCCGGCCGGGAAGTGGAATCACTGGTCGGTGGTGATCCGTGCAGCGTCGGAGGCTCCGAGAAGGAGCCCTGATGCGCCGAGGAATCCCTGATCGCCCGGAATCGAGTGCCCCTGATCCGCGATCAGGGTGTCCTGGCCTCGTCGCGAGCATCTCGAGGACGGTGCGCCATGCGTGAGTCCCCGCCGGTGCCGCTCGACCGGATGGTCGATGCCTTCCTGGCCGACTGCCGGGCCGCGTCCCGTCAAGTGGTGTAACAGCGAGCACGTCATCACGCAGGACGACACCGTCGCTCAACTGGCCATGAGCAGCTCCTCGATGGGACCGTCGATGGCATGGGGTGCGTCGATGAGGGCCATGGAGTCGGCGCTGAAGTAGGCACGACCGATGGCCCACTCGTCATCCTGCTCTGCGAGCAGCATGCCCACGAGGCGCACGAGGCTGGACCGGGTGGGGAAGATGCCGACGACGTCGGTGCGTCGCCGGATCTCCTTGTTCAGCCGCTCGTGGGGGTTCGTGGAGCGGATCTGGCGTCGGTGGGGCGACGGGAACGTGAAGTGCGCGAGCAGGTCCGCCTCGGCGGCCTCGAGCAGGTCGGCGACCCTCGGGAAGCGTGCCCGGAGTCCGTCGACCACCCGGCCGAGCTGGGCACGCGCGGATGCCTCGTCGGGCTGCTCGAAGATGCTCCGGACCGCCGACGCCACGAGGCCCTGGGCGCCCTTGGGCACGAGCCCCAGGGCGTTGCGCAGGAAGTGCACCCGGCAACGCTGCCAGGCAGCGCCCAGGAGCGTCGCGCGGATGGCCGCCACGAGGCCCTGGTGGGCATCGCTGATGACCAGGCGGACGCCCGTCAGGCCACGGGCGATGAGCGAGCGCAGGAAGCCCAGCCAGTGGGCACCCTCGTCGCCACCGGTGGCGGCCACCTCGATGCCCAGGACGCTCCGGACCCCCGCCGCCGAGACACCCACCGCGACCAGGGTGGCCATGCTCACCACCCGGCCACCCTCGCGGACCTTGTGATACAGCGCATCGAGCCAGACATAGGGATAGCCCAGCGCATCGAGCGGCCGCGAGCGGAAGGCATCGACCTCGGCATCGAGCGCACCGCAGATCCGGCTCACCTCGCTGCGGGATACCCCCGATACCCCCAGGGCACCCACGAGCTCGTCCACCCGGCGCGTCGAGACGCCCCCGACGTATGCCTCCTGGATGACCGCGAGCAGCGCCCGCTCGGCCCGCCGCCGGGGTTCCAGCAGGCTCGGGAAGTAGCTGCCGTCACGGACCTTCGGGATGGGCAGGTCGATGGTCCCCACGCGGGTGTCCCAGCGCCGCTCCCGGTATCCGTTGCGGTGGGTGAGTCGGGTGTCCGGTGCCCGTTCCCCGTGCCCGGCCCCGGTGAGCCCGGTCACCTCCGCGTCCATGATCGCCTGGGCCATCACCTTGACGCTCTCCCGGAGCACGTCGGTGTCGCCGTCCTCGATCACCTTGCGCACGAACGACTCCAGCGCCATCCTGTCCTTGGCCATCTCGTATATCCTCGCGTGACGTCGGTTCCTACTCCAACGTCCTGCAGGATGACGCGGTGGCCGCTCCACTTCCCGGCCCCCTCGCTGTTACACCACGTCCCGGGACACTAACGACTGCCGCGCGCGCCGCCTGTCACCCCGGACCCTCGAGCACTACACGGGGTCGATCGCCTCGTATCGTCGCTCGCTGGTCACCGAGGTCCCGCGGCAGGTGCTCGCCGACGTGACCCTCGAGGGCGCGCGATCGTGGGTCGAGTCCCTCGCTGACCGCTGCTCGCTGGCCTCGATCGGCAATGCCATCGCGGGCCTCAAGGTCGTCACTCGCTGGACGGTCGCGGAGGGGCACCTCCGGGTCGATCCGCTCGAGCGGCTCCGGAAGCCGCGCGCCGAGCCACCCCTCATCCGTCCGCTCAGCCGCACGCAGTCGCTGGCCCTGCTCGGCGCGGCGCCGCGGCACCTCCGGCTGCTACTGTCGGCGGGACACGGATCTGACCGTGAGGAGCGATGCTCCTTCGACTACACGCACGCCGTCGATCGTGTCAACACCATAATGGTGGTCGCGCGGAGGACCGCGAAAAACGAGGAGGACCTGCCAGGCAGCCAGCCGGCGGGCCTATGTGCATCTCCCGCGACGGCGTGTCCGTCCGGCAGGACTTGGCCTACATCGTCGGCGACGGCGCAAGGCCGAGTGACTCATCCCGACCGCACGATGGGGCGGAAACTTCCACAGCCGCATTCATGCGATGACGACGACGACCACGCTCGTGACCCGCCTGCTCGCTGGCAGCCTGATGTCGTGCACGGGCGTCCCTTCCCTCTCGGCACGCCAGTGACCTGGCGGGTGCGAGCACGAGGCTAGCGGGTCGCGATGGTGCCCGGCGATACCCGGGGTACCCGCGCCTCGTGACCTGTCGCGTCCCGGAACGGACGACGAAGCTCGGTGGCCCAGCGCTCGGCTGCGTACGGAGGTCACGGGACTGATTCCGACTCGTCGTGACCGCACGGCGCCGGCGCACCGCGAGTCGGGGAGAGGACCAGTGTCCGGGCCGAGGCACCACGGCGTCCGCGGCCCGCGTCGTCTCTGGCCAGCTCGTCGGCGACTTGTGGGCCTCAGCGTGACAAGGGCCAGGAATGAGGCAGGCACCGGGCAGCCCGTCACGAACGCCCCACCTAGGGCGAGGCAGGCGAGCCATCCTGGACCTGGGCGCCTCATTCACCTCGCCGCCGTCCAGTCGGGCGACTCATCGAGCACACCCGGCGTGCGGGTGAGCTGGGTCAGGCCGCTCCCGTCGAGCCGCATGGCATACAGGTCCGGCTTCGGTTCTTGGTTCACGTGCATGGTGAAGGCGATCCAGGTGCCGTCGGGCGACCAGTCCGCCTCGTAGGCCTCGGTCGCTGCCGGGATGGGGATGGCGATGGGGGTGATGGTCCCGTCGGCCACATCGACCGTGAACAGGCTGTCCTGGGCGTTGTCGGCGAGGATGCGCGTGCCATCGGGAGACCAGCGGACCTGCAGCCCCACGGTCAGGTCGGTGAGCCGGCGCTGGTGCGTGCCATCGGCGTCCGCCAGCCACAGCTCGCCACCGGGCGCCTGCTCGTCGACGATGCGCACGAACGCGATGGTCCGCCCGTCGGGCGACGTGCCGCCGGGCACATCGTGGGCGCTCGTCAGCCGGGTCACGGACGAGCCATCCGATGGGTGGATCCGGCGCAGGCCCGCCGCCGTCGGGTCCCCATCGACCCAGCCCTCGCAGAGCAGCAGCTGGCTGTCGGGTGACCACACCGCGCAGCCGAGGTTCAGGGGTGCCTCGAGCGGCAACTCGCGATAGCCGGTGCCGTCGGCGCCGATGATGGACGGGACGACCCGGCCGTCGGCGCTGATGGCCGTCATGGACACGGACACCCCGTCCGTGGACCACTTCGGGATCTCGTGGGCACCGGGCAGCAGCAGTGCCTCACCGGTCCCGTCGCTGCTGACCGTGAAGGCCTGGTAGTCGCCGAGCGCGTCATCCCAGCGGCTGAACACGATCCGGCCCGGCGGCGGCGTGGCCGCTGGACCGGATGGCGGCGGCGATGCCGCGACCGCAGTTGACATCGCCATCACCACCAGGACGCTGGCCGCCCCGGCCGATGCACGGACTCCCATGACCGTCCCTCCCTCGATATGCGCGTCTGCCAGATGCCCTACCGGAACGCGAAGACCTCCGCCGAGAAGATCAGGCTGCCCTCGCCCTTCCGCACGTCCTGGCCGCCGACCACAAGCACGCGGCCGTCACCCGCCAGCGCAGCGGGCGCGTCGACCCGGCTCTGCGTGAGGGATCCCGTGGCTGTGAAGGCGCCAGTGTGCGGGTCCCAGATCTCGGCATCGGCGGTGCCGCTGGTGTTCCAGATGTCGGCACCGGCCGCGGCATCGGCAGTGTCGACGCCCGCGGCCCCGCCCGCGAACAGGACCCGCCCGTCGGGCAACCTGGTCGCTGAGAACTGGCTGCGTGCGACCGGGAGGCTGCCTGCCGGGCCGAAGGCCCGTGTTGTTCGGTCCCACGTGAAGGCGGCTGCGGGCCGTCCATCCTCCGTGGTCGCTGTGACGAGGAGCCGGCCATCGTCAAGCTTCGTCACCGAGTTCGCGAGGCTGCCCGACGGCAACGCCCCCCCGGGCGCGGCGGTCGCACTGACCGGGTCCCAGAGCTCCATGCACTCGCAGCCATCCTGTGTCCTCCCGATCACGACCACTGTGCCGTCATCGAGCAGGGTGAGCTCCTCGAAGTACGCGATCCGGGTGTCGATGGCGAAGGGCGTGAACCGGCCAGTCGGCGGGTCCCACACCTGCGGGGGGAGCGGCTGCTCGGCATTCGTCGTGTGATCGAAGCCGGCTACCACGAGCACGCGGCCGTCGGCGAGGGTGGCCGCGAGGGCATGGGCACGCGGACCTGGCAGGGAGCCCGTCTGGGCGGCCTGAGTGGTGACTGGGTCCCAGACCACCGCTGAACCGCACTGGTCCTGATGGAGACTCCGGGGATAGGGTCTATGCCGCCTGGGTCGCCTGACGGGTGGCCCAGTATGCCGCCTCGTACTCGGCTGGCGGGACATCGCCACAGGCGCCATGCAGCCGCTGGGTGTTCCACCAGTGGACCCAGGCCGATGTCGCCAGCTCGACCTGCTCGGTCGATCGCCAGGGACCGTGGCGGTTGATGAGCTCGGCCTTGTAGAGGCCGTTGACGGTCTCGGCGAGGGCGTTGAGTAGACTCCTCATGTCGATCCACGGAGTCACGACCCCGGCGTCGCGAGCCGCCCGGTGGAACGGATGGCCAGATGCTGGGCGGAGATCAACCAGTCGTCGCAAGACGGTCTTGTCCCGTCGCGCACGTAGCCCTTCGAGGCCTCACCGGGTGATCCTCCGGCCTTGGTCTTGCCCTCGGCCGTCCGGCGAGCGACGTAGTCGATGGTCGGCTGGTGGAAGCGGAGTACCGGACGATGACGGTGCCCTTCGGTAGAGCGCCGCGTTCGCCTGGCGATGGCCACCGCGGTTCTCGCCGGTAGCGGCTCGTCCTGGCCGCTGCTCGCAGGCAACTGGACACACGTTCCACACGAGCCTGGCCTGCTGCGCCACTCTCCGATCCTGTACCCAGGTCAACGACCGCCGGAGCTGCTCGGGCACGTGCGATGAGCATCTCGGCGGCCGTGTCGGGGCCGATGCCGCAGGCCCGCGACCATGGCCGGTGCGACCGCCTCGGTCAGCGCCGCGAGATGCTGCTCGTGGCCGTCCATGATCGGCAGATCGAGCTGCAGCGTGCCACCGGCGGGCGAGTCCGCGGAGGGCCCATCGCTTGAGCCGCTAGACCGAGGATGAGGTCGCCCTGACCGGTGCCCGGCCGGCAAGCTCGACCTCGGCACACCGCTCGATGAGGACCATCTCAGGTGTCATGAGCCCGTCGCGCGTCTCCCGCGGTTCCGGTGGCGCCGTGACGACGAGCGTCTCGACCGGTGCCATGCAGGGCCTGGCTCCGCGACTTGACCGCGCGTGTCCTTGGACATAGAGCGCCTGGCGGATCGTCTCGACCTGGCCGTCGGCCGTCCTGGGTGTCGTCGGTGGCCCGGCCCGAGAGCCGGCACGGGCGGCGTTCTCGGCGTCGAGGGCTTCGCTCTTGCCGTTCATGCGCCGGTCGCGCCGGTCGGGCCGGTGAAGCGCACCACGGGCCGGTGACCCTGGCGCCGCAGGTGGCTGGTGATGCCCGGCGAGCCGATCCTACGTAGTGCGGTGCCCTCGATCCCGAAGGCCAGGACGGGGCCGTGGCCCGTGCGCCCCAGCGTTCCAGCTGCTCGTGCACCGGCACGCTCGGTGGCCACGGTCAGCTTCACCGAGCCGGCCGCCCAGCTCATCGAGCGCGACCGCGACGTGGATGTGCTTGTGGGTGTCGACGCCGATGGCGTACCCGCCGCACGCGGATCCTGTCGGGAGATGCTATCCATTCGGCTGCCGTCCTTCCCGAGCGGCTTGCAGCACGCGGACCGGGCGGGTCGGACAGGACTGTGATGGGACCTAGTGCGATCAGGCTCCTATGCGGTCACCGCCCGCTCGGCCAGCGCGCCGCATGGTCCGTCACCGGGGCGACCGACAGGTCAACAGCCAGGACACCAGCGGTCAGTCGTAGCAATGCGGTCACGGCCGTCCAGGTGGCTGCCGTAGTCTCACAGTCGGATCGCAATCCTCGCTCGCGAACGCCACGGAGTTCACGACCCCGGCGTCTGCGAGCCGCTCGGTGTAACGGATGGTCCAGATACTGGACACCCCGGTCGCTGTGATGGACGAGCCCCGTGAGGTCGGCGTCGCCGCGGGACCAGATGGCCATCTCGAGGGCGTCGAGCGCGAGGTCGGTGCGCAGTGAGTGCGATACCCGCCAGCCGGTGATCGCGCGGCTGAAGGCGTCGATGATGAAGGCGGTGTAGCAGAAGCCCGTGCGCGTCCAGACGTAGGTGAGGTCGGCCACCCAGAGACGGTCGGGAGCGGATGCACTGAAGACCCGCTCGACGAGGTCGGCGGGTCTCGTCGCCACTGCGGCGGGGAACGTCGTCCGGACGCGCCTCGTGCGGCTGGCACCACACAGGCCCAGGCTGCCCATGAGGCGACCGACCCGGTCACGTCCCACGGGGATGTCCTCGCGCCGGAGCTGGTGCCAGACCTTGCGCACGCCGTAGACCTCGAAGTTGGCGGTGTGCACCCGGCTGATCTCGGGCTTCAGGGCGGCGTCGGCGATGGACCGTGCCGATGGTGGCCGGCAGCGCGATGCGTAGTAGGTGGCTGGGGCGACCGCCAGTGCCTGGCAGATCGGCTCGACCCCGAAGGTGTCGCGATGGGCGTCGATGAAGGCATTCATCGTCGCTGTGGGCGGTCGAGCTCCGCCGCGAAGAAAGCCGACGCGGCCTTCAGGATCTCGTTGGCCCGCCGCAGCTCCCGGTTGTCCCGTTCGAGTTCCGCGATGCGACGGGCATCCTCGCTGCTGGTGCCGGGTCGCTGGCCCCGGTCGATCTCGGCCTGGACGACCCACTTGCGGAGGGACTCCGGGGCGATGCCCAGCTGCCTCGCGATGCGGGTCACCGTGCCGAAGCGCTGGTCACCCCGGTCGAACGACTCCAGGACCATCCGGACCGCCCGTTCCTTGAGCTCCGGTGGATAGACGCGGGGTGTCGGTCCCGGGCCCTTGCTGCTGCTCGTGACTGCCATGGCTCCATGTTCCTCCAACTGCTGGAGTCTCCATGGATGTCAGTGCGGTTCACCGCGGTCGCGATCGGGTCGGCCGGCGAATCGGTCCGGTAGCCTCCCGCTACGAGGACATGACCGTCCTTGAGCAGTGTCTGGGTGCCCGCATAGTGCGCCTCGGGCAGCGACCAGCTGCCCTGGAAGCGGTCGAGCTTCGGGTCCCAGAGCGCGACCTGGCCGCTGCCGAGGACGAACACCCGGCCATCAGGCAGCGTCAGAGCGGGCCCTGCCCATCGCAGGTCCCCCGGCGGGCCCTCGGTGGGCGTGAAGCCACCGCGTTCGGCTGGCACCGGGGACGGCGGCGACGCACCGACGATGGCGGCGGCGACCAACGCCACGAGCAGCCCCGCAGCGGCCAGCAGTGGCCCGTATCGGCGGAGCAGGGTGCGCGATGCCAGGATCGCGTGGGGGGACCAGCGCGCCCTGGACGACTGCGGCGTCCGCGCCGTTTTCGCCATGGCAGCCTCGAGCCCACCCGACGGGACGCTGGTGTCGGCCACCCCGGCGAAGTGGTCCTGCAATCGGGAGGCGAGACGGAGATCGTCGTTCACGCTGACACCGCTTCGGACAACGACTGAGCGCGTGCGTCCGCCTCCAGTGCGGCCCGGAGCGCAGCCAGGGCCCGGCTGAGGCGCGACTTCATCGTGCCGGTCGGGATGCCGAGGGTCTGGGCCGCGTCAGCGAGCGACAGGTCGAGGTAGTAGGCCAGGACGAGGACGGTCCGCTGGTCGGTGCTCAGAAGCCGGAGCCCCTGCTCGAGCTGGTCGCGGTCGGCGAGCGCTCGCTGGGCGTCGGCCACGCTGCCACCGTCGTCCGCCACGAGGATGACCTCGCGGACCTGTCGGTGGCGGCGCTCGCGCCCATGCGCGCGACAGACCCGGACGAGGATCTGGCGCAGCCACGCCGCCTCGAAGCGGTCCGGCTCGCGCAGGCGCGGCAGGCCACGCCAGGCGTCCAGCAGCGTCTCCTGGACCGCGTCCTGCGCCGCATCCTCGTCGCGCAGGATCAGCCGGGCGATGCCCGTGATGCGGCCGATGTGCCGAGCCGCGAGCTCGCCGAACGCGGCGTGGTCACCGCCCTGCGCCAGCTCGACCAGCCCTGATGCCATCGAGATCCTCTTGCAGCCCACCGCGCATCCGCGTCGCGATCATCCCCTATGGGGGCGTCGTGTCCAAGAAGGTTCCATCTTCGTCCCGACGGGTCGACCGGGATGGTCGCTGCGTACCGCACGACTGCTGGTCTCAGGCGAAGAGCGACGCGGGCCTCATCTGGATACTCGTCATCGTCGCGGTGGGACGGTGTGTCAAAGTACGCCGAAAGGGCCAGTGCGACATTCGCGGTTGGTCTTCCTCTATGGCCTCTAGCCAGGACCGGCGCGTTTCTGGTGGTTGCTCCGGTGCTCGCGACAGCGGGCTCGACGACCGGATGATCAGATGTCTCCGTGCACCGGACGGCATGCCCACTGACACAAGAACATCTACGGCGCGTCATGGGTGCATCCAGCACCCCGTCCTTCGTCGTATGGCCGTCGCTGGCGCCCCGCGAGCTGGGGTCGTCCTTCGGCCTGCGAATGTTCGCAAGTCAGAGGCGTCGTCGCCGCACGCGCGGCACGCGTCGGTCGTGCAGATGGGTGGCGACTCGGCAGGCCAGCGCGGCGCCGCGGACGGCGGCCGCACCCGTGGTGTGCCCCACCGTGTCGACGTGGACGTGCCATCCCCGTGTCCGCCAGACAGAGTGACCCCGGAGCCCGCTCAGGACCGGAGCGGGTCGTAGGCGCGCCAGATATAGGTCGGCTCCAGGTCATGGCTGCCGAGCGCGATGGCCAGCTCGCCGCCGTGGTAGCCCTCGTGGGTCAGGAGGCGCTGGATGATCGACGTGCGCGAGTGGATCTGGCGCCTTCCCTGATAGGACCGCTCGACGGTGTCCGACATCATCGCGGGCGTCCAGCGGTCGAGAGCCGAGTCGATGATGGCGAAGGTCGCGTCGAGCGCACCGACGACCTCACTCGCATCGCGCGGGTGGGCGAGGTCGTCCTCCCACCCATCGCCGTCCGGGTCGGCGAAGGGGGTGGTCTCGGCGCCGGGCTCGCCCAGGATGTGGCAGAGCCAGTACACGCGGGTGCCTGCCACGTGGCTGGCGATCGCCCAGACGGGCCAGTGCTCCGGAGCGGCCCGGAGCGCGAGCTGCTCGGGCGCCAGGTCGCGGATCGACTCCACGAGACGCTGCTGGTACTGCGGCCAACGGTCGTAGAACAGACGGATCGTCATCCCGCGACCGTCCTCGTGCGACCGGTCGCCTCGCCATAGGCCCACAGGTCGATGTCCGGAGGCTCGATACCCTGACCCGTCAGGGCGGTGCAGACCTGGCTCCGGTGATCCGTGCCGTGATGGATCGCCTGCGCCAGACGCAGGCCGGCCGGCTCGTGGAACGCCCAGCCGTCGCCGCGCTCGACCAGATCCGCCTCCGGGTCCGGCCCACCTGCCAGGATGTCGCGCCAGACGACGCCGTTGGCCGCGATGGCGGCACGCAGGCCGCCGAGGGTCACGTCCGACTTCTCATCGACCGGCGCGGGCTGCTCGCGGAAGAACGACAGGTACCACCCGTCGCTCGACACCAGGTGCGCGAGCGTGGCGATGATCGGGCCAAAGGTGCCGGGCGCGGCCGTCACCAGCTGCACCCGGGTGAGGACGGAGCAGGCGTCGATGAGTCGTTCGGTCGCCCAGATGTGGTGGGCAAATGCATCATCGAGCAGCGAGCTCATCACGACGTCCTGCGCACGGGGGTGGCGCCTGCCTTCCGCGCGACCTCACCGATGATCGCGGCGACCTCGGACGGGCGCGACCACATCGGCCAGTGACTCGTCGGCAGGTCGATCCAGGCGAGATCGCGGAGCTCGGGGATGCCGGCGAGGAACGACCACTCCGGGTGCTCCGTCGCGTACTTCTGGTAGTCGGCTGCCGAGTATCCGGTCGCGATGATCGTCGAGGGGATGTCGCGGCGAGCATCATCCGTGAACTCGTAGCCTTCGCGCAGCAGGGCACCAGGGACCGGGACCGCACGCTCGCGGAACGTGGCCTGCTGCTCGTCGGACAGGCCATCGAGATTCTCCTCGGCAGCGAGGTCGTCCCAGACGAGCGGCTTCTCGACGTCGGCGAAGTCGGGGTCGAGCGGCGGCTTGCCGGGCGCGGTGTCGACGTAGACCATCGCGGCGATGCGCTCGGGCACGCGGTCACTCGCGGCATAGCCCGTGTACCCGGCGGCGCTGTGGACCGCGAGGACGACCGGGGTGTGGGATGCCTCGATGGCCCGGACGATCGCGTCCACGTGGTCGGCGAGATGGATCGAGGACCGGTCGGCGTCGGCCGTCTCGAGGCCGGGCAGCGTCAGCGCGGTCACGTCATGGCCGTCAGCCCTGAGCATCCCGGCCACCTCGTCCCACGCCCACGCTCCGAGCCAGAATCCGGGCACCAGGACGATCGGTGCACTCATCTTCGCTCTCCTCTGCGGTTGCGGATCCAGAGGACGGCCACCAGGTCCGAATGCGACCGCGGTCCCGACCCTGATCGTGACCCTGCCATCGCCCATGATGCCGCGCCGGGATGTCAGGAGTCGTCACGTTCGCGCCCAGCTGATGCGGGGTAGCGGCCGTCGAGTGCATGCGATCGCATCCGGCTCGGGAACGTCATTGGTGGGCAGATCGGGAGCGGTGGCGCCGGCATCTGCCGCGGCCTCCGCGTTCATGACGGGGAGTAGAGGGTCGGCGGATCGCCGAACTGGCAGGCGAAGTCTGGCGCAGGCGGCGTCAGCGCGTCGATCCAGGCGTTCCAGATCCGCCGTGGGCAGTCGCGCGCGCCCAGGACGTTGTACGACGCGTTCGGTACCTCCACCAGCGTGAGGTTCGGATAGCCCCGGAGCGCGGCCTGCACATCGCCCGGAAGGGCACTATACGGGTCGAACCAGCCGGAGGCTGATGCCGACGCTCACGGTGATCCGCACGGTATGTTCCTCGAGGGCCACCGATCTTGGTCAGCGGCCAGTTCAGCCGGCCATCGGCGAGGGTCCGGCCCTCGACGAGCCCGACGATGGCCTCGTCCGAGTCCCATGATGCGCATGTCATCGAGGTAGGTCTGCTGTCCGGATGCCTCGCCGAACAGCTCCCGATCGGTCTTGCCGATGACCTCGGCCGGGTCGCTGAAGCCGAGGCTCTCAGCGAGCCGTCGGCTCACCCGCTGCAACCGGCACTGACGATCCTTGAAACAGGTGCTGTCCGCGGTCGTGTCCATGAGCGCACGGAAGTAGAAGCATCACCAAGCCCGCCAGGGTCCTGCCCCGCTCCGCCCCGCGACGTGTGTCGGGGGACGCGAGCCATCGTGCGTCGCGCATCGGACATGACGCCCAGAGTATGGCCCTGTCCGGCCAGTACCGGTCGCGGACAGGTCCGAATGCCGGGCGTCGGGAGACGTCGCCCCGCCACCTTGGTGGCACACCGTCGGGGCCCGTGGGTGCTCCGATGGTCGCGACGGACGGGTTGGTCGGAGGGTCATCAGTGGCGATCCGAGCTTGCCCCTGCCGCCGTGGGGTTGGTAGGCTGACACAGGGGCAGACCTCGTCACCGCGGGGAAGACACTCGCTCGCAGCAGGGAGACATCTCGTGCCCACTCCCAAGCGCATCCTCGTCACGGGCGCGACCGGCAAGGTCGGTCGAACGTTCATCGATCGGCTCCTGGGTGACCCGCGATTCGACGACTGGTCCATCCGCGCGCTCTGCCACGACCGGCCGCTGGCGTCGGGTGGCCGCATGGACGTCATCACCGGCTCCATCTCCGATCGCGCGACGGTCGACCAGGCGATCGACGGCGTCACGCACGTGCTGCACCTGGCGACGGTCAAGGAGACGCCGGACCTGGTCATGGACGTGACCATCAAGGGCCTCTTCTGGATGCTGGAGGCAGCCCGGGGCAGCGAAACCCTGGAGCGCTTCATCCTCATCGGTGGCGATGCCGGCGTCGGCCACTTCGTGGTGCCACACGACCTGCCCGTGACCGAGGAGCACCGTCACACCGCCTACCCCGGCAGCTATGCGCTGTCCAAGGTGCTCGAGGAGGTGATGCTCGAGCAGTACTACGTCCAGTACGACCTGCCCGGCTGCTGCCTGCGTGCGCCCTGGATCCAAGAGAAGGACGACTTCCGGTTCGCGCTCTCGTTCGGCGAGGACGTCTTCGGGGGGCCGCGCTGGCGGGACCTGGTCGGTGCCGAGGTGGCCGACGGCTACGTCCGGTCAGGCGCCATCCCGCTGATGCTCGACCCCCAGGGCGTCCCGGTGCAGCGCAACTTCGTCCACGTCCAGGATCTTGTGAGCGCCATCCTCATCGCGCTCGAACACCCCCGTGCCGACCAGCAGACGTTCAACATCGCGATGGACGAGCCGGTCGACTACGGGGAGCTCGCCAGATACCTGGCGAGCACGCGCGGGCTGCAGGCCGTGCCCATCACGACCCCATACGTCTCGAACTGGCTCGACAACCGAAAGGCGCGGATGCTCCTCGGCTGGCGCCCCGAGTACGACCTGGAGCGCATGGTCGAGTCCGCCTGGGGCTATGTCCGGGCCCCGGACGACCCGCGCCGGGTCTGGTACCCGGGCTGAGGACTCCAAGCTAGCGCCGCTGCTCCCGGGTCAGCAGCGTCTGGACGACCACCACGATGAGCAGGAAGGCACCACTGACCACGAGCTGGACATAGGAGCTCAGGCTGCCGACCTGGTTGATGAGGTTGTCGATGACGCCAAGCAGCAGCACGCCCGCGAGGGTGCCCAGCATCGAGCCCGAGCCGCCGGTGAGCAGGGTGCCACCGATGACGACCGCAGCGATCGCCTGGAGCTCGAGGCCGACGCCGATGGTGGACAGACCGGACGAGGATCGCGAGGCCACCAGGATGCCCGCGAGCGTTGCCAGCACGGCGCTCACGACGTAGACGGCGATCTTCACCCGGGCGATGGGCAGGCCCATGAGCCGGGACGCCTCCTCGCTGCCGCCGATGGCGGAGACCGCGAGGCCATACCGGGTGCGCTCGAGCACGACCCAGCCGATGAGGAACGCGAGTCCGGCGATCCAGATGGGCCACCGGATGCCGACGGATCTCGCCCTGGCCCAACTGCCCGAACCAGAGCTCGTGGCCGATGTGATAGACCGTGTTGCCGTTGTCCGCGACCGCGAACGCGAGACCCCGTGCGAACAGCAGCGCGGCCAGTGTCACGATGAAGGGCGCCATCCGTCCTCGGGAGATGAGCAGCCCGTTGACCAGGCCGATCGTGCCGCCCACCAGCAGTGGCAGCGCGAGGGCGGCCAGGCTCTCGCCGGTCTGGGCCGCGAACGCGGCGAGCACCGCGGCGAGCGCCAGCATCGAGCCACCCGACAGGTCGATGCCGCCGCTGATGATGACGAAGGTCATGCCGACGGCCACGAGGCCCAGGAACGAGCTGGCCTCGATGATGTTCAGGAAGTTGTCCACGCTCGCGAACCTGGGTCCGAATGCCATGGCTCCGAGCAGCGTCACCGCGATGAGCACGATCACGGCGCCTGTGCGCTGGATCTGGGCGGCGATCCGTCCGCGCCGGGTGGTGGCGACCCCGGTCCCGATCGTCACGGGTGCGGGCGGGAGGGTCGGCGCGGGGTCCGGCGCGTGCCCGCCGGCCAGGGTCGTCACGATGCGTCCTTGTCCCGCTGTAGGTAAACGGCGCCGAGGATGATGCAGGCTGCGACCATGCGTGATGTCGAGTCGGACAGGTTGTTGCGGATCAGGGTGGCCGTGATGAGCTGGAGCAGCAGCGCTCCCGCCAGGGTGCCCACGATGCGCACCCGACCACCCGAGAGGGGGGTGCCGCCGACCACGACCGCGGTGATGGCGCTCAGCTCGATGAGGTTGCCCAGGAACGAGGGATCGGCGGCGCCCACGCGGGCCGTCGCGAGCACACCCGCGATGGACGCCAGCACCGCGCTCGTGAGGTAGACCGCGACCAGCGTCCGCTTGGCCGGCACACCCGAGAGGGCGCTCGCGGTCGGATTGCCACCCGTGGCCAGGACATACCGGCCGAACGTGGTCCGGGTCACGATGACGAACATGACGACCGCGATGGCGAGGGCGATGAGCACCTGGACCGGGATGCCCAGGAAGTTGCTGGTGCCGACGCTCGCGAGCATCGGGTCGAAGATCTCCGTGAGCTTGCCGCCTGCGATGACGAGGGCGATGCCGCGGCCCGCCACGAGCATGCCCAGCGTCGCGACGATGGGCTGGATACCCACGAACGCGACGAGGCTGCCGTTGATGAGCCCCATGCTGCCGCCGGCGATGATCGCCGCGATGACCGCCGGGATCGGTCCGTAGACCAGGAACAGCGGCAAGGTCGCGGCGGCGATGGCCATGACCGAGCCCACCGAGATGTCGATGCCCCGCGTGCCGATGACGAGCGCCATGCCCAGGGACACGATGGCGACCGGCACGACCTGGACCACCTGGAGGCGGATGCTCCGCTCCGAGAGGAACGTGGGCGACAGGATCACGTTGACGATCACCAGGAGCACGATGGCCACGTAGACGCCGTTGTCCCGCAGCCAGTCGCGCCGGTCGACCGCCTGGAGCCTCGCCCGGGTGACGGCCAGGTCCGTCATGCGGCGCCTTCGGCCGCCACCGGCGCCAGGCTCGTGGCGGCTTCTGCGATGAGCTCCATGACGCGTGCGGCACTCACCTCACCGGTGCCGAGCGTGCCGACGACGTCGCCGTCACGCAGGATGACCAGGCTGTCGGACCCCTCGACGACCTCCTCGAGGTCCGAGCTGATGAGGATGACCGAGAGCCCCTCGACCGCGAGCTGGCTCACGAGCGCCTGGATCTCCGCCTTCGCGCCGACATCGATGCCGCGGGTCGGATCGTCGAGGATGAGCACCCGGGGGGCCATCGCGAGCATCCTCGCGAGCAGCACCTTCTGCTGGTTGCCACCGGACAGCTGCGAGACGCTCTGGTCGCGGTTCGACGTCTTGATCTTCAGGCGGTCGATGAACTCGTCCGCGATGGCATCCTGGATCTTGCCCGCGAGCAGCCCGAAGCGAGCCAGGGACGGCAGGATGCCAAGCGTGATGTTGTCCCGGACCGAGAGGCCCGGCACGATGCCCTCGGCCTTGCGGTCCTCGGGGATCATGGCGATGCCCGCGGCGATCGCGGCGCGCACTGAACCGGGTGCGACCACGCTGCCCCGCACCGATACGCTGCCGGCATCGAGGGGCTGCGCCCCGTAGATGGCCTTCGCGGTCGAGCTGCGGCCGGACCCGAGCAGGCCCGCCAGGCCCACGACCTCGCCGGCGTGCACGATGACGTCCACGTCCTGGAGCACGTGCCGCCGGGCGAGTCCGTGCGCCTCGAGCACGACCTCGCTCTCATCGGCCCCGGACTCGTTCCGGAAACCCGTGATCCGGGAGGTGGTCGCGATCTCCCGGCCCAGCATGAGCCCGATCAGGCTCAGGCGGGTGAGCGCGGCGACCGGGCCGCTGTGGACGAGGCGGCCATCCCGAAGCACGGTCACCGTGTCGCAGATCCGGAAGATCTCGTCGAGCCGGTGCGACACGTAGACGATGGAGACGCCCTCTGCCCGGAGCATCGCGATCGCGGCGAACAGGCGATCGACCTCGGAGGGTTCGAGCGACGAGGTCGGCTCATCCATGATGAGCACGCGATGCCGCTCGGCCACGGCGCGCGCGATGGCCACGGTCTGCTGGGCCCCGAGGCTCAGGTCCCGGAGCGGACGGCGGACATCCACGCTCACCCCATACCGCGCCATCATGGTCGTGGCGCCGGCCCGCATCCGGTCGAAGTCCACGAAGCCGAGGCGGTTGGTGGGCTCGCGCCCCAGGAACAGGTTCCGCGCGACGCTCAGCTGGGGGACCAGGTTGATCTCCTGGTAGATGGTGCTGATGCCGGCCAGCTGCGCGTCGCGCGGCCGGGGGAAATGGGCCATCTCACCCATGAACCACAGCTCGCCCGAGTCGGGCTGGTACACGCCCGTCATGCACTTGATGAGCGTGGACTTGCCGGCACCGTTCTCGCCGACGAGCGCGTGGACCTCACCGGGCATGAGCGACAGGGACACCTCGTCGAGCGCCACGACGCCGCCGAAGCGCTTGCTGATGCCAAGGACCCCGAGGACCGCTGTGGCGGCCGACTGGTCCAGCGTGGTCGGCGTCGTCAGGTCCACCCTGTGCCTCGATTGCTGGACACGCGTGCGGCGCCCGTCATGGAGGGGACGGACGCCGCATGCGGGTCGTAGATGAGTGGCCGGGCACCGACAGGGCGCCCGGCTGACCGAAGGAGACCCCGGGGGTCAGTAGGCGTTGGGCAACTCGCTCGTGGCGTTGTCCTTCGTGTACTCCTTGTCCGAGATGATGGTCTTGATGGGCACGCCGGCCGTGCCGTAGAAGTCGCTGAGGGCCTTGAACGCCAGCGGACCGAAGCGCGGGTTGGACTCGATGACACCCGAGACCCAGCCGTCCACGATGCCCTGGACCGCACCCTTGGTGCCGTCGATGGTGATGATCTTGACGTCGCCCGGGTTGTAGCCCGCTGCCTTGAGCGCCGCGACGGCACCGAGCGCCATCTCGTCGTTGTGGGCGTAGATGCAGTTGATCTCGGGATGGGCCGTGATGAGCTGGGCGGTCACGTCCTGACCCTTCTGGCGCTCGAAGTCCGCCGCCTGCTTGGCCACGACCTCGATCTTGGAGCCCGCGCTCGCGAGGCCTTCCTCGAAGCCCGCCTCGCGGTCATCGGTGACGTTGACGCCGGCCGCGCCCAGGAGGACCGCCAGCTTGCAGCTGTCGCCGGACTCGCGGATCATCGCGGCGGCCGCCCGGCGACCCTGCTCCACGAAGTCGGAGCCGATCCAGCCGACATAGTCGGTGCAGGCTGCCTTGGTGGTCAGGAAGCGGTCGATGGTCATGACCGGGACCTGCTTCTCCTTGGCGTAGTCCAAGGCAGGATCGAGGCCCTCGGAGTTGAGCGGCGAGATGATCAGGGCCTGTGCACCCTGGTCGATCATGCCCTTGATGTCCGAGATCTCCTTGTTCAGGTCGGACTGGGCATTGGTGACCAGCAGATGGGTGATGCCGAGCTTCGCGGCCTCGTCCTTGATCGACTGGGTCTCGGCGATCCGGAACGGATTGGCTTCCTTCTCGGACTGGGCGAAGCCGATGGTGGCCGTTGTGAGGTCGGTGATCTGGGGAACACCGCCGTTGTACTTGTCGTAGGTGCAGACCTCACCCGGCAACGCGGTCTGGACGACCTGCTGGCCGCCAGGGGACGCCGATTGTCCGAAGGCAGATGGGCCGGCCGCCAGGACCGCCGTCCCCGCCACGACGAAGGCCAGTGTCCCCATTCGGCGCGTGGTGATACGAGTCATCCTGTCTCTCTCCTTCTCCTCGACTGCCCGACCGACAGTGCTGCGCCTCCCTCCGTCCCCCAGGAGGCCATCGTCAGTATCACACCGGTTGTCAAATAGTTGCGGCATGCGCTCAGGTTCGTTGCGCTTGCGATCAGGATCGTTCGCTCGACCGGTCAGCGATCTCCCACCGGCGCACATCGGACGTCCACCCCGGCGTCCGTCAGTCGCCGGATCTCGCGCGGGTCAGTGCCCGAATCGGTCACGAGGATGTCGATCCGTTCCGTGGGCACCGTCTGGCACATGGTCTCGAAGCCGATCTTCGAATGGTCGGCGAGTACGACGATCTGGCTGGAAGCCGCTGCGATCGCCTGGTCCGCGGCCGCGACCAGGAGGTTCGGTGTCGTCAGGCCACGTTCCACGTTGACCCCGTTGCCGGACATGAAGGCGATACCCAAGCGCAGCCCACGCATGGCCTGCTCGGTGCCGGGACCTACCAGGGCGTGGATCGACCGGCGCATCATGCCGCCGGTGACCACGACCTCGACCTGCGGAGCGCTCGCGAGCGCCTCGGCGACGAGCAGCGAGTTCGTGACCACGGTCAGCTCGCCCACTCGCGGCAGCAGGCGGGCGAGGCTCAAGGTCGTCGTGCCCGGACCCAGGACCACCGAGTCACCGGGCTTGATGAGGTCCAGTGCGAGCTCGGCGATCGCCCGCTTCTCGTCTGCCAGCAGGCCCGCCTTCTCGGCGTACGTGGGTTCGTAGGCGAGCGTGCCGGCCATCATGGCCCCACCACGGGTGCGCCGCAACATGCCCTCCGCGGCCAGGGCACGGACGTCGCGCCGGATGGTCACGTCCGACGTGTCGAGGCGCACCGCGAGATCCTCGATGGAGACCATCCCGGCCGTGCGCACGGCGACCAGGATGCGCTTCCGGCGTTCGGCGATCAGCACGCGCCGACTGTACATCCTTCGATCAGCAGTGGACATCTTGGACCGCCCTCGCCATGCGCAGATGCGCCCCTGTCTAGCCCACCGCGGTGGTGAGGGCTGCCAATGATGAGAACGCCATGAGGTTCGCCCGGTTCAAACATGGGCGAGGCGATGAGGAACGCGAAGGTGACGCCGAGCTCGCCAGGCTCCTGGCGAACGGCGACTGCTCGGAGCGCTCGTACGCGCCCGGCTGGCAGCCCTGGCTCGCGTCGTCCGAGGTGCTCATCGGGACGCCGGTGACGGCGGGCCTGTCGGTCGACGCTCGTGGTGCCTGCGGGACGATATCGCCGCAGCACGGCTGGCCAGCGCATCGCTGGCTCCACCCTGAGGCCCCGGCGCGGCGATGGGCCGATCGGGCTATGGCGATGCGCCGGCCTGGGAGGCAGTCTGGCTCGTGTGATGGCCGGTCCGCAGGACGCATCGGGAGAGGTCGGGCAGGTCCGGCTGCGTCGGGCCGTCTCGCCATGGACTGGGAACCAGATGCTCCGGGCGCCGCGTTCGCCCGAGTGGGTCCCCGCGCTGGCCACGGTCGTGTCGGAGGTCCGCCGGCTAACCGAGGACGCCCGGCGACGCGTGGCGTCGATGGACCCCGCCGACCGCGAGTTCGCGACGGAGGCCGGCGACCTCGCTGCACTCCACGCCGAATGCCTGGTGTTCGCCGATGCACTGGCCGCCGCGCGGGCCAGGTTCGGCATGTCCCCGTGAGCAACAACGGCATGCGGCGAGGAAGTGGCCCGAGGAACGCCCTCTGGTCGCCCCACGAGCTCCCTCAGCGCACCCGTGACATCGAGGCGCTGCCCGGGATGGTCCGCGATGCTGCCGGGCTCCGAACGCGCATCGCGGTGCAGCAGCGCGTCGTCGTCGCGACGTCACTCGACGATCCCTCCTTCGGCCCAGCTGTCAGGCGGCTCTCGGTGATGGCCAATGAGTTCGCCGCCGCCACGAGTGCCGTCGCGAGGATCAGGTACCGCCATGCCCTCTGGGAGTCCAACGGGTACTAGCGCCGCCTGCCGCAGTGCCGCCGGCGCGAGATGAAGTCGGCGCCCGAGCGCAGAGTCTGTCGTTGATCTGGAGCGCCGGGCAGAAGGTTGGATGGGCTACCCGGTGCCGGAGACCAAGGACCCGTTCGCGACGGGGTCGGACGACACATCCAGGCGTTGGCATTGACCGCGACCGACTGACGGGACACGGGAGCGTTGCCGAATCCGCCCGCCGCGGACTCCCTTGGGTACACAGGGAACGGACGGAACCCGACCCCTTTCCCCTGCGACGACGGAAGACTAGGGTGCGCTCACTGGATCGCCTGACCCTCATGGCGATTGACACCAAGGTGGTCCCGCACGAACACGGCATAGGTGGAACAGCGGCGCATCCCTCTGGATCAGGAGATCGAAGGTTCGAATCCTTCCTCGCCAGCCAACGTCTGAGAACGAATGAGGCCAATCCGGGTGACCGGGACGGCCTCCATGATCCAGGCGTACCACCGCTCGTACCGTCGACCGCGATCGCCGACTCGAAGTTGGTGGAGCCGAGGGTGGCAGCGGCCACGAGAACGAGACCGTGTGGCGCGTGCCATGCAGGATGGACATTCGGTCGACCTCCGATACGAGGTACGTCGTCGGTGGGACCTTTCTCGGCCCCATCGGTTGGCCCGACTGCCGGCCGCAATCGAGGCGTGCCAGTCGCCCAGCTCGCGTGAGCTGTCAGTACCCGATCAGGCGATCACACCCAGCTACACGCTGTCCATCGCGGCCGTTCGAC
>CAVWSL010000002.1:0-38726 GCA_963757765.1 uncultured Chloroflexia bacterium | reverse complement strand
ATTCGGCCTCGCATCAAGCCTGGCCAGCTGTATCCCCATCAGTGGACGCTCCACCCAGACTATCCGGCGCTGACGGACGGGACACGCGGTCGGATGATCTCCTTGTCGGACACCCTGTTCGGGACCATGGCCGTGAACCAGGTCAGCCCTCCGGCCATCGTTGAGGCTCGCAAGCTGCTCCACGACACCGTTCTGGACGGTGAGACCAGGCTAGTTGCCCGACGGATCGCCCCGCGGGCAACCGACGTGGTCCCCGAACTGTGCGTCATGACCGCGGTCTGGCGGGGATTGGGCGCGACGACGCTCCGGGGATATGGCGAGCGGATCGAGGTCATGCTGACGGACGAGGTGGTGCGGCGGATCTGGGACGCTGAGGGCGCGGCGAGGCAGATGATGGCTGAGGGCCTGTATGCCGGCTATGGATGATGGGCCCGAGGAGTACGTCGAGCCGGGCTGCACCGCGTGCCTGGAGTGCGGGCATGTACTCGTCATGGGGGTCACGGATGCTTGCCCTGAGTGCGGGTCCTTGAGGCGTGGCCACACGGCAAACGCAGGGCTCGCGCCCGCCGGGGTCACGGCTGGGAGCGCCAAGGCCAGGGCCACGGAGTGGGACGCTGGCTACTACGGTGGCAAGCACTCCAAACCCGCCCGTGTGCGAACCACCGAGATGTCGCTGACCCGCGATGATGGGATCGAGCGGGCACGATCGGTGAATGTCGATCATGCCGGAGACTGGTATGAGGAGACGGTCGTCGAGCCGGATGGCACGACCCGCCACCACCGTGGTGAGCCGCTGAGCAGGCACACTGGCCACGGGTCGGCCAGGCCGACCGGATCGCGGCGGTCGCCTGGCCCATAGCCGTTGGCGAGCCGTGCAGTGACGCGGGGAGGCGCGACGTGCCCGATGGGACCCCCGAAGACCACGCACCCGACACGTTCATGCTCGATACCGAGATGTTCACCCGTCTCCAGGAGGACCGCGACGCACTCTCTGCCTTCCTGTCCCGAGGTCGACCGATCCGGGTACTCGTGACCGATGTCCAGCACCGACAGGTGCGGGCCGCGAGCGATGCGGGCAGGGATGAGCGGGTCGCGATGCTGGATCGTACGGAGCTGGTCGGCGCCGCGGGTGCCTGGGACGTCACGCGGTGGGGTCACTCCCGATGGGCGACGGAGGCCGAGGGCGCAGTGATCGCTTCGGTGGCCCGCAAGAACGCGATGCCCAAGAACCGACGCAAGAACGCCGCGGACGGCGTGATCGCCGCCGCTGCCAAGGCGCACGGGGCCGCCCTCGTCATGACGGACAAGGACTCCCGCGCTCGGGCCATCGGGGCGGGTGTGAGGGTCTGGAGCTGGGACCAGTTCCGGTGCGTGCTACTGGGCCAGGAAGCCTCGGGCGATGGCTGAACGGAGGACGACCCGCGCCCTGGATGGGGCCCGGGTCGCCCGTAGCTTGGCTATGCGTAGTGGACCGGGGACTCCCCGGCCATCATCGCGAGTCCGGGGACCCGGACGAGACCGGGACGGCGCGGAGGGCGTGGCGGGCCGCGCGGCGTTTGGTCAGAGGCCTTCCAGGAGCAGCCCGTGGAGCGCCAGACGAGCAGCGTTGCGCCGCTGCAATGCTGCGTCCAGGCTCGCCCGCTCGTCAGGGGTCAGCGGCCCTACGGCCTCCCCTCGGATGAGCTCGCCCGTATGCCCGAGATGGTCCACGTCGAGTTCAGCGACGCTGACGGCGATCATGAGCTCCCGGAAGCGCGCCAGGCGCTCGGCATCGGTCATCTCGTCCCCTCTTGCTGCTCACCTTCCCGCATCGACCCGACCTGGACGAGCCGGTCCCGGATGTACAACGCCTGATGCACGGTCAACGGCGTGATCAAGCGGCTGCGAACCGATTGTGCGCTCCGAGAAGACCGGGGACCGATGGAGCGACGTCCGGCGGTCATCTGGCGCGGGCCGCCGTCAGCCCTTCGGCCGCGGCACCAGCATGGTGTCGAGCCGGTTGAGGCGGGTGTAGCCCGGGTGTAGCCCGGGTAGATAAAGCCCCGCTTGGAGTAGCTCGCCAAGCGTGAACCACACAGCGGTGGACGCCAGTAGACGCTGTGCGCTGGTCTTAACCACCGTGGAGGCGCAAGCCTCGTGAGGGTTCGAGTCCCTCCTTCGGCACCAATAGCACGCTCAGATGGGCCACCTGGAGGCCGCCACGGACCACCCGCTGCACAAGTTGGGTGCAACGTGGGCGCAATAGGCTGCGCATGACTCGACTTCCGCGGATGCGCACGTGAGGGTAGCCTCACTCGGGCCCACGTAAGGCGTTACCCTGTTGGATCACGCATGGCAGCGCGGCCGGACGCGGAGCGACCGAGGCGAGCGGACGATGACCGATCCCATCGTGGACGAGGTAGGCGGGTCACATTCCAGGTCGCGTCCAGCACCTGGGCGCGCAGTCGGCGGGGCGACAGTGCCGATCCCGCTGACCTCGTTCATCGGCCGCAAGCGGGAAGTGATCGCGGTCGAGGGACTCCTCCGGCGCGAGGATGTGCGCTTGGTCACGCTCGTCGGCCCGGCGGGTATCGGCAAGACGCGTCTGGCGATCCAGGTCGCTACGGAGGCATCGAGCACGTTCGCCGACGGTGCTCGACTCGTGCCGCTCGCATCGGTCCTCCGCGACGACCTGGTCATCACTACCATCGCCCGGCACCTGGGCGTCTGGGAGTCGGCGCACCGGACGGTCGTGGATCTGCTCAATGAATTCCTGCGGCCCCAGCACATCTTGCTCGTCCTGGACAACATGGAGCAGGTGATTCGCGCGGCGCCAGCGCTCACTGCCGTGCTGTCGGCTTGCTCTGGGGTCAAGCTGCTGGTCACGAGCCGGGCATCCCTGCGGGTCTCTGGCGAGCACCTGTTTCCTATACCACCGTTGGAGGTGCCGAACCTTGAACCCTCGCCTGGGTGGGAGGCGCTGGAGCACTACGAAGCGGTCCGGTTGTTCGTGCAGCGAGCCGGAGCGGTCCACTCGGGCTTCGTCCTCGACGCCACGAACGCGGAGTCGATCGCCGCGGTGTGTCGCCGATTGGAAGGGCTGCCCCTCGCCATCGAGCTGGCCGCGGCACGCGTCGCTCATCTGCCTGTCCGAGCCATCCAGGCCCGCCTCACACCGGCACTGCCGCTACTGACCGGTGGCCCGGCAGACGTGCCGCTCCGACAGCGGACGATGCGCGATGCGGTCGCCTGGAGCTACGAACTGCTCGGCCCCGATGAGCAGCGAGTCCTCCAGCGGCTGTCCGTATTCGTGGGCGGTTGCTCCCTGGACGCCGCGGCTGCGGTCGCCTTGTCTGATCGGCTCGAAGGCGGCGACATCCTCGCGCTGATGTCGTCGCTGGTCGACCAGAGTCTTCTGTCCCAGGACGAAGGTCCGGACGGCGAGGCGCGCTACACGACGCTGGAGGCGATCCGCGAGTTTGGTATGGAGCAGCTGGCCCTGAGCGGGGATGAGGAGATCACACGACGCGCCCATGCCGACCATTTCCTGCTGCTGGCCGAGACGGCTGCGGGGCACCTGGTCGGCGATCGTCAGCGCGAATGGCTGGACCGCCTGGAGGCGGAAGTGGCCAACATCCGGGTCGCCATCCACTGGCGCCAGGACCGTGCCGATGACCAGCGTGGTCTGCGCATGAGCGCCGCGCTCGCGATGCTCTGGTACGTCCGGAACCACCTGCGCGAAGGATGGGACCTGGCCCAGCGCGCCCTCGCAGTCGCGAGCGAGCAGCCGACACTCGCTCGGGCGGGGGCACTGCGAGCGGCGGGCATGATGGCCTTTGCTCGAGGGGAGTATCCCGTGGCCGCCAGCTATCTCCGGTCGAGCTTACCCATCGCCGAGATCCATGGCGACCAGCATGGCCTGGGCCGGGCGTTGTTCTGGCTGGCCTTGGTGGCCGAATACGAGGGAGACGACAACACGGCCGCCGCCGACTTCCAACAGGCATTGGAACTGTTCCAGAGCTCGGACGATGCATTGTGGTCCGCCCTGACACTCAGCGCGCTCGGCGACTGCGCATGTCGGCTTGGCGACCTGGACCGGGCGGAGGAACTCTGCGCCGAGGGGATGCGCCTGGCCCGCACGGTCGGGGATGGGTTCGTGATCTGGAACAACCTCCAGACGCAGGGCAACTTGGAACTGGCCAGAAAGCGATGGGACCGGGCTGCGAGGCTGCACTGGGAGGAGCTGTCGGTGGCTCAGGACATCGGCGACCTTCGTGGCGTTGCCGACGGACTCGCTGGCATCGCGGGCGCCGCGGTCGGTCGGCAACAGCATGAGCCGGGCGCCCGGTTGCTGGGAGCCGCGGATCGGCTTCGGCTCGCGATCGGCCGGGGCAAGCTCCCCGGCCACGCACAGTTCGAACGTGCCGAGAGCACTGCCCGAGCTGCCCTTGGCGACTCCATCTTTCAGGCGGCCTGGGATGCCGGAGCAGAGCTGAGCGTCGACGAGGCCATCGCCCTGGCACAGTCGATGCTGCCGGTTCCCGACGCACCACCGACTCCCGGTACGGAGATATCGAGGCATGGTCTGTCGCCGCGGGAGATCGACGTCCTGAGGCTCGTGGTCGAGGGTCGGTCGGACCGCGACATCGCCGACGAGCTGTTCATCAGCCGACGGACCGCTGCCGGGCATGTGGCAAGCATCCTGGGCAAGCTCGACGCGGTGTCGCGGACCGATGCCGCGGTCCGGGCCGTGCGGCGCGGGATCGTGTGAGGGGTCCGGGATCGAGTCACCGGTCGCCGTCCTGCACTGATTCCGGGGGCGGGTCGCCGTCCCGCATCGGGTAGAACCCGTCATCTGCACGGTGTCTCGGGGTTCCGTCAGCCCCCAGCATCCTGACATCGGCGCCCGCCGTGACGGCGGCGAGGTCTGGATGGCGCCTGCTTCGAGTGCAGAGGGAGGTACGCACGATGCGGCGACGACAGGCGGTGGCGTCCCTGACGGCGATACTGGTCGCGGGCCTGGCGGTGGCGCCCGGCGTCGGTCCCGCTTCGCCGGCGCGGGCGGCGACACCTATCGACTGGCCGACCTATCGTGGCGACGCCTCGCGCTCGGGTGTCTCGCCCGGGAGCGGTCCAGCGCACGACCCGACCGAACTGTGGAAGGTGACCACGACCGGCAACATCGGATCCGAGCCTGCGGTCGTCGGCGGCATCGTCTACATCGGCAGCGATGATGGCATCCTGCATGCGCTCGACGCCGTGACCGGTGCCGAACGGTGGCACTACACGGGCGAGGACGCCATGTCGTCTTCCCCAGCCGTGGCCGGCGGCACGGTGTTCGTCGGCTCCGGGAACGGGATGCTCTACGCACTCGATGCGGTCACAGGCACCGAGCGCTGGCGGTTCCCCGGAGCACGGGCCGACACTGGTCCAGCGGTCGTGGACGGGGTGGTCTATTCCGGCAGCGACGACGGGAACCTGTACGCCATCGACGCCACCACTGGCGCCAGGATCTGGGCGGCTGCCCTCGGTGACGATGCCTCGCGTTCACCGGCCGTGGCGGACGGACTGGTGGTGATCGGCAGCGCCGACTCGGCCATCCATGCTGTCGATGCCGCGACCGGCAAGGAGCGCTGGCGGTTCCAGACGGACGGTGGCGTCATCTCGACGCCTGTCGTGGTCAACGGCGTGGTCTTCGATTGCGCTTTTGGTGGTGACGCGAACCGGATGTACGCCCTGGACGCCATGACCGGTGCCGAGCTCTGGCGGTTCTCGACCAAGACGGGAGACTCGGTCTGGCCACCGATCGTCAACGGCGCGGATCTGTATACAGGCGGCAGCGACGGCTACCTCTACGCCCTTGACGCCACGACCGGTGTCGAGCGCTGGCGATTCCAGACCGGCGGTGAGATCGAACGCGTCCCCCACGCTCGCCGGAGGCATCATCTATCTCGTCAACCAGGCAAGCCAAATGTACGCGGTCGATGCGGCGACCGGGCACGAGGTGTGGCAGCTGCCCATCGACGCCGGTGCCGAGAAGGGGCCGTCGGTCGCCGACGGTGTCGCATACTTCGGGACCTCTGCTGGCAGCGTCTATGCCATCGGCGCCGGGACTCCTGGCGGTCAGCCGTCCGGCTCCGCACCCCTTGGGCAGGCCTCCGCCGCCCCGGCCGTCCCGACAGGCATCCCGGTCGCAGGGCGACGACCGGTGCAGATCAACGTCAACTCGCCCTTCGATTCGGCGCAAGGAACGTTCACCGCACAAGGTCCGGTCTGTGGATCGGGCACGACCACGGACGTCACTCAGGTGACCGACACCGGCGTTCGAGTCTTCTTCGACGACCGCAAGACGTTCGAGTGCGCGGATGGTTCGGGGACGTTTACGCTCCACATCATCTCGACGGTGAAGCCCTGCCAGCCCCTGGACGATGGATGGTGGGTGGTGGAGGGTGGTACGGGGCGCTATGCGCACCTGCGGGGTGGGGGCGCGGACGTCGGAAGCTATTTCGTTGGGGCAGGCTCCCCCGGCGACTCCTGCGACGCCGATGGCATCGCCGATGTCTTCACCGGCGTCATGACGCCGTAGCCCTCGGGCTGGCCGAGGCGACCGTCGTGGCATCCCGTTGCCCGCCCGGTCGCGCCTCGGTCATCGGCCGCAGCCCGTCGATGAAGCCGCCGCTCTCGGCGACACCGACGTCGCCGAGAGGCCAGTCCCAGGTGCATGGTGTCCGGGGCGACATCGCCGTGGGCATGACCGGACAGCACGGTATGGACGACCCACTGAGCCCCGAGTCACGCCCTGCTCGCGGGGCGCCAGCCACCCGCGAGCCCGGGGACCCGGCAGTCACCGGACGGTTCGGAGGGTGTTGGTGAGCACGAAAGATGCCGAAGAATCGCCACGAAAAGTGCAGAGGCGAACGGCGTCAGCGGAGCATAGCGTCAGCCTCCTTCGCTGATGAGACGTGGGCCCGCATGCGGTAGCTGCCGCCCTTGATGTTGACCACCGTGGCGTGGTGCAGGAGACGGTCGAGGATGGCCGATGCGACCACCTGGTCGGCGAACACCTGGCCCCAGTCGCCGAAGCCACGGTTGCTGGTCAGCACGATCGACCCGCGCTCGTAGCGGCGGACTGACGACCTGGAAGATCCAGTGCGCGGAGGCGGCATCCATGGGCAGGTAGCCGAGCTCGTCGATGACCAGCACCGAGGGCGCGGTGAAGGTGCGCATCCTGGCGCTCCAGCTGCCCTCGAGATGCGCCGCCGAGAGGGACGCCACGAGATCGGTGGCGGTCGTGAAGTAGGTGCGGTAGCCGGCCTCGGTGGCGGCGATGCCGAGCGAGATGGCGATGTGCGTCTTGCCCACACCCGGTGGTCCCAGGAAGAGGGCGTTGCGACGCTCCTCCACGAAGCGCAGCGTGGACAGCTCGGCGATGACGGCCCGGTCGATGGAGGGCTGGAAGTCGAGCTCGAAGTCGACCAGGCGCTTGGTCAGCGGGTAGTGGGCGAAGCGCAGTCGTCCGGACAGCCGGCGGGCGACGGTGGCCTCGACCTCGACCGCCAGCAGGCGCTCCAGGACCTCGACGGGCGCCGAGGCCTCCGCCTTGGCCCGCTCCAGTTCGGCCGCGAGGTGCTCCGATGCTGTAGGAAGCCCGAGGTACGCGAGGTGTTCCCGCGTCCGGGCATAGGCGGTGGCCACCCGCGACGCCGTGGCGCTCATCGGGCCCGCTCGGCATAGACCGCCAGCGGCCGGATCTCGACGGTCTCGCCCACGACGTGGAGCCTGGGTGGGGCTGCCGGTGCTGCCGGCAGGACCGCGGGCAGGGTCTCCAGACCCTCGGCCCGGGCCACGAGACGGCGCGCCACGGGCACCAGGAACGGCCGCTCCTCGGTCCACGCTTCAGCGACGATCCTGCCGGTCGTCCGATGCGTGCGCTTGGCGACCACATCGAGGGCCCAGCGCCTGGCTGCGGCGTCGTAGTCGGCGAGCGTCGGCCGCCCGGGCAGCACCTGACCTGCGAGCCAGGCCAGGAAGTCCTCCTTGACCTCCCGGTTGGCCCGTTCCACCTTGCCCTTGGTCTTGGCCCGGTACGGACGACAGGCACGGGCGCGGGTGCCCAGCAGCGCCGCGGTGTCGACCCACTCGGGGGCGTAGATGGGAGAGCCGTCGGCACGTACGCCGTTCATCAGTGCCGTGTCACGGTCGGTGAGGTACTCCGCCGTCGCGCCCCCCAGGTCGTCGGTGGTGCGCACGATGGCGCGCAGGGTGGTGCGCCTCGTCTTGTCGGTGGCGAAGCGGAAGGCCAGCATGCGGCTGAAGCCCAGGATCGCCACCCAGGCATGCAGCTCGGCGCTGCCGTCACCGAGTGGCCAGGTCCCGCAGTCGGTCCAGTCACCCTGGGTCTGGATGCCGGGTCCCGTCTCGAAGCGCAGCTCGGGCTCGGCGGTGTCGACCGGGCGCAGGGTCACCACCCGCCGGCGCAGGCTGGAATAGCTGCCGGCATACGCGTAGTCGTCGCGGAGCTCCCGAAGGAGCACCGTGGCGCGCAGGTCGGGACAGGCCGCGAGACGGCGCTCGACGTGGGCCAGCTGCGCTGCCGAGAGCTCCATCGGCTTTGCGCGGGACGGATAGGTGGGTGGTGCCGCCGCCGTGGAATAGCGGCGGGCCGTGCGCCACGACAACCCGAACTCGCGGGCCAGAGCGGCGATCGACCAGCCGTGGCGATGGAGCACGTGCAGTTCCATCCAGGTCTCCTCAGACTGCAAACCGTCCCTCCCGTCCATGGATCCGTGCTTCGACACCCGGAGCCTGACAGGGGGGACACCCCGTCTCGGGGGATATGGCAAGGCCCCCGGGTCTTCCCGAGGGCCTCTGCACTTTTGGTGATCATCTCTCTGCAGCTTTGGTGCTCACTCACAGAGGGGCGAGGCGGGTCGCGCAGCGTCAGAATATGCCGTGTGAAGAGGGGCGCGCCGAGCCACCAGACCGTCGTTCGGACCTACAAGGGCCACCAGCAGTCGGACGCGGTCCGGGTATTCCAGCGCGACGCCGACAAGATGGCCCAGCACGGCTATTTCCCCGTCAGCCAGAGTTGGGCCCAAGGTCAGTGGGGATGCGGCGCCTTCCTGATCGCCATCGTCCTATTCGTCTTCCTCATCGGGATCCTCATCTTCATCTACATGCTGCTCGTTAAGCCCGAAGGGACGCTCACGGTCACGTACCAGCTCCAGCCCGTTCCGGTCGTCATGCAGGCGCCACCCGTGGCCCCAGTGGTCATGCAGGTGCCCCAGCCTGCGTCCCTGAGTGTCCGTCTCAACGAGCTTGACGTGGCGGCGCGGGCCGGGCTCATCAGCGAGGCGGAATACCACGCCAAGCGGGCGGAGCTGCTGCGCCGGCACTAAGCCCAGCGCGCGCCTCGAGGTTCTCGACGTGCGAGAGTTCCGCCAGGGCACGCGCGTCGCCGCTCGTCGCGGCCCGGCGCGTGTCTCCCAGTCAGGGCCGATGACCTCCCACCAGCGTTCCGTGAGTCCCACGATGTCGTTGTCGAGGTCATGCACGTTATCGAGGAGCTCCATCAGTTCCCCGGTCGACAGGGTCCGCTGCGGACCGGGTCCACGACCACGAAGGTGGTCCCGTAGTCGCCGACGAGGGTGTACTCGATGCGGTCCGCGACCGCCTTCGCCCTGGACGCTGATGTCATCCCCGAGGGTCGACGCGAGGGAGATGCGAGCGATCTCGACGGTGCCTTCATCGTTCTGCGGCAGCCAGACGCCGCCGCCGAACCCGGACGCCGCGGCCCGGTTCGCGGGCGGCCCAACCTCGACCTCCGACTCTGCGTCATAGGACGGCGGGCGATAGTCCAGGTCATCCATCATCGGGTTCCGAGATCCTTCCGTTGTCGCCCTGCCGAGCCTCACGGCAGTCCGGGCCCACGCCGGGACCGACCCATTCCTTCGGTGATCATCGTGGGCGCCCCACGGGCCGCTCGCGGTCCACGTCGGGGGAGCCCGGCACCCCCGACGGTGGCGCGGTGACGTGGCGTCGCCGTGCCATGCGAGCTGGCACGGTCGAGGTCCATGCTCAACCCATGCGCATCGTCACCTGGAACATGGGGGTGGCCTTCGGGCCATACAAGGAGCACCACGCGGACGCCTGGGCGGAGGTGATGGCGCTGGCGCCCGACATCGCCTGTCTCCAGGAGTGTGTCCCGCCGGCGGCGCTCCCGGGCGGCTGGAACATCGTCGTCGGACCCTTCTCGCTGTGGGCGTCCGCGATCATGACCCGGCTGCCCGTCGTACCTGTGTCCTTCGAGCCGGACTCGCATCTCGGACGGTTCGGCTCATACCTTGCGGTGGCGACGGTCAGCCTCCCAGATGGCACCACACTGCTGGTATCGAGCGTTCACGAGCGCACGAGGCCCGCGTCAGCGCGGCAGCTCGAGGGACTCGACGGGCCCGCCATGCGCCGGCCATCGGTGGACGTGCCCTGGTGGAACGACGTCGTCTGGCATGGTCTCGCGGACCTGGTCCGGGGACACCGGTTCCTCGTCGCCGGGGACTGGAACACCTCGCGCTGGGTGGACGCGGATGGCAAGCCGGAACCCGCCGGCCTGGAGTTCTTCGAGCGGGCCGAGGCCGATGGTTGGGTGGATCTCCACCAGCGCACGGTCGGCCACGAGGAGCGCAGCTGGTTCGGCACGCTGAGCCCTCGGGTCCACCAACCGGACGTTATCTTCGCGGACGCCCTCACCGCATCGGGTCTGGTCGACTGCCGGGTGGAGCCGGCCTGGGCGGCCGAGCGTAAGCTCAGCGACCACGCGCCGGTCATCGCGGAGCTGGGGTTGGCGTAGCGATAGGGGAGTGGCACCGCATCGGCCGGGTCGAGGTGGAGTCCGTCGTCACCGAGCAATGAGGCGGCGATCCGGGTGCAAAGTCAGTTCGGATGGCCCGTGACGCGGCCCGCGGGGCGGTGGTATGACACTGACGGGACCGGTCCGACCGACCGGTCCGACGGTCCAGGACGGTCCGCATGACATCCCGACTCGGCGTTCTGTATCAGCAGGCACGGAACACGGTCACCCTCGACGCGACCGGCGCCTTCCGCCGGCCGAAGCGCATCGAGAACTTCCTGACGGAGGCGGTCTCGCTCGCGGTGCTGGGTGACCGCGGCCCCATGGAGGAGCTGCTGTCGACGCTGGACGTCGTGCGGGGCCGCCAGCCGATCGCGCGCATCCGCCCATACACCCAGCAGCAGGTCCTCCGTGGGCCCACCAACGCCGATCGCGCCCGGGTGGACCTCGTGCTGGCCATCGACGGCGAGGACCATGCGACCAGTGAGGTCTGGCTCGATGTCAAGGCGGGCTCCCGCTTCACCGGGGACCAGCTCGGACGCTACCTGACCGCGATGCGGGAGGCGCAGGACGGGACGCCGCGACGTCTCGCCGTCCTCGGGCCCTCGTGGACTGTCATCCCCGAGGCGTTCCGCGAGTGTGTGACCCTCTTGCGCTGGGAGGATCTCGTCCGGACGGTCCACGGCCTCCCGGAGGCCTCGGTCTGGTGGGACCTCGCCGACTTCCTCCGCGAGGCCCCGGGCGGGATGTTGCCGCAGCTCCCCGCCACGGATTCGCTCTCGGCCGGCTGGATCGCCCAGGCGGTCGCGGTTGCCCTCGTCGATCCGGTCGCGTGGTGCGATTGGGAGTACGGCGACGACCGGCCATCGATCGGCCGGAGCGTCCTGACTGGGCTGGTCAAGGACGGGCGTGACTTGGGCCGGCTGTGCGTCCGGCGATTTGCCCCGTGGCAGATCACTTATGTCGAGCTCGGCGCGGGCCGCGAGCTCCCCGGTTCACTGTCGGTCGGGCTCCGTCTCAACCACCAGTACGGCATCCCCTATGAGGTGCTCTGGCGCCAGGCGAAGGCATCGGGGCTCGCCGATCGGGGGTGGCAGCTCGGCCGGCGCCGCGAGGAGGACGCCATCCTCACCATCGACCGTCCCTTCTTGGACACGGATGATCCCGAGGCTGGCGGCCGGTGGCTGCGGGAGCAGCTCCTGGCGCTGGATGCCAGCGGGTTGCTCCCGAACCTCGACGGGGACGGCCGGAGCCGCGCCGGTCCGGAGCGGGCACCGAGTCCCGGCGTCGTCACGACGCCGCCCGTAGCGACCGATTGCGGGACCGACGCAACCGGGTGAGCGACCCCCGCATCTGGAGGGCTCGCCGGCGCTGAAATCGCTGGCTCTGCGTAGGTCTCGGGGTCGAAGGTCGAGCGCACCTCTCGGCACCCGGGGATCTTCGGGTGCGGCAGCACATTGACGGAGGCTCCTGAGACTCAGTACTCCTGCGTATAGACCAGTCTCGAGCCGACTATCGATCCTGCGGCCCATCCGGGGGGCGTCGCATTCGCGCTAGCGGAAGGGGTTGTGCTATGGCTGGGCCGGACATCTTGTCCATCTATCCCGAAGTTTCGGTGCGCAGCAGACGCCAGGAGAACAGCAGCCACGAGGGCGCTGGTGACTCCGTCGAGTCAATCAGGGTCGCGCGGGATGAGGCCGGAAGGTGGCAGGAGGCGTCGAACGGCCTACCGCCCGAGGACGTTGGCGATGATGTTCGAAAGGCTCGGTCCTTGGTGGCTGTGGCGCAATCGAAGGCGCTCGGAGTCGAGGCCGAGATGTCGCAGGTCATGAGCGCCGGTACCGCTCGGCTCCGGGGAACACTCAGTGACTACCGTCGCCTAGACCCCAACTACGTCTTCGTGCGACCCAAGCCGCCCGTTGACGTCGGCGTCATGTGGTGGGGCGAGACGGACTGGTGGACGCCGGCTGACCGGATCGGCCTGTACGCCTACTTCGACGATGCCGCAGGCGGAGTCAGGTTTGTCGGGCAGATCGATTACGACGACGGCGACCTCTGGAAGGGCAGCGTGGGGGCCCGAGCCATCTTCGGTCTGGGCACCAATCGCATGCCCCCGGCTGGAAGATACGTATCCAGACCAACCAGCGACCTATTCGGTGAAGTCCTGGGATTCACTGGCCTGACGACGTTCGGCGACAACTGGTCGAAGTGCTGGATGCACACGGACCAGACGCTGCGCAACGCATCTGGTGCAATCGTGGCGAACGCACACGCAGCGCAGACGCTGATCTTCTACGAGGACGATGGCTCATGGGGCGTGACCCCGCTGCCAGGCTCGCTGTTCTTCCCTGAGGTGGCCTTCGACCTTGACCCGACCCAGCCGCTTACGGCGACACTGGAATTGAAGTTCGATCTTCAGCTCGAAGGGGTCTCCCTCTTCAGGTTCGGTAACTTCGGCGGTTTCGTGGCCGCCTTGTTCCGGACTCCTCAGTGGACGCTCGCGAAAGCCTGAGGTCCGAGCCAGTCCGCTCGCGCGGCGATCGGACAGGCTCGAGTTTCCAACGACGCACGTCGCCCTCGGCGACCCCCTTGGAGGAGGCACCGTGAGCGACGGACGCAACTCACCCCGAGCTGGGATCATGGACCCGCATGTTGGCCATGCTGCGTCCCTGTCTCTGGGTGCGGCCAAGTGGGAGGGGCGCGCCGCCGAACCATCCAAGCGCATCGGCTAGTGCGTCCCGACACCGCTCACGCCCAGCGAGTCCGCTCCGTGCCATACAGCTGGCACGGTTAGGTGGGACAATACGCATACGTGATCGGGTCCCGCCCAACGGGTGGCCCGCTCGCCTATCGAGAGCGCCCGAGAGACCCGGCTCCATGACGGCGCGGCAACCGGCTCACCTCCTCCAGGGTGGGCACGGTGCCCCTGCCGGGTGCGATAGGTCAGGAGGCACCCGTCATGGACCGCCACGCGCAGCACCCAGGGCAGCCGTCTGCCCGAGACACCATCTCCCACGAGCCCCGCGCCCGCTTCCCGAGAGCGCCGGACCGACGCCATCCCCGCTCCTCGACCAGGAGCGAGGTGGACCGGTTCTGGGCGGAGGCGGCGGAGCGGGGCCGGCAGGCGCCCAGCGACTCGATCACCATCCTCGTCCCGTCGCCGCGACCGTGGTGGCGGGGCCGGCACGGGACGAACCACCCGGGACACCGCCACCACCGCTCCACTTCCGCCAGGGCGACGTCCTGCTCCTCGCGGTCGACCAGCTCCCCGACGGCGCGTCCCCGGAGCCTCGCTCCGGACGCATCGTCCTCGCCGAGGGCGAGGCCACCGGCCACGCCCATGCCATCGAGGAGCGTGACGCGCGGACGTTCACCCATGACGGCGAGCGCTACCTGCTGACCCGTTCGGTCGCCCAGCTCGTCCACGAGGAGCACGCGCCCATCGAGGTGCCGCCGGGCACCTGGCGGGTGGTCATCCAGCGCGAGTACGTGCCGCCCGTGGCCACCACGGCACCGGCATGGCGACGGGTGGTCGACTGATGGCCACCACCGGACGCTCGGACGAGGAGCTGCGCCGTGATGTCGAGGCATCACGTGGCGTCCTGGCACATGATCACAGCGCTCGACCGAACCCGCCGACCGAGACCGCGCCGAGGCCGCCATCAGGGGTCTGTACGCGGATCGCGGCCTCGCGGTCCCCGAGATCCTCTGGGTCCCGTCACCGGCCGCCGGTGTCGTCGCGTGGCATGTCGCGTCGCGCGGCCGGGAGCCGGTGCGCAACCCGTACACCAGGGGCGACCGGGGCACCGGGGACAACCAGCCCTTCAACGCGCTCGCCGACCCGTTCGCGCCCGAGCCCCAGTGGTCGCGCAGGACAGCGGCAGCCACCGAACGGCTGCTGCCCGAGGCGCTCCGCGAGCCGGCGCCAGCCTCACCGTGGTGGCGACCGACACCGACATTCGCCCGGATCGCGGGACGCCTCGGCCTCGCGACGGGCGTGCCCGGATCGATCGCCGCGGCCATCCGGGAGCGCCACGGCCTGACCCGCGGTGGCCGGCGGCAGCGGCCGCCGGGGGAGGGGATCCCCGTGGCCCGCGACCCGGGCCTCGCCCGGCTCGTGGTCGGGGCACGCTGGGCCGAGCTCGAGGCGCTCATCGGTACCCGGCTCCTCGAGGAGGTGGCGCTCGACGGCATCGCCCGGGCCGTCGCCGACCTGCTCGATCCCGCGTCATCGGTCCGGGACGCCCTCCAGGCCATGAACATCGGGCAGTTCGATGCCGAGCTCGCGGTGACCCGCCTGCTGCCCGAGGTCCTCGGCGTCCCCCGCATCGCCAGCCGCAGCGCGCTGACCGTGGAGCGCCTCCTCGCCATCGCGGGCTCGGCGGGCCCCTGGTGGGCGCTCGATGGACTCGCCATCGTGTCCGAGCGGCCGCTCCGGCTGGCGCTCGACGGGCGGGGCCTGCTGCACTCCGCCGACGGCCCGGCCCTCGCCTACCCCGACGGCTTCGCGCTCTGGGCGGACCACGGGGTGAGCGTGCCCGACTGGCTCGTCACCGATCCCGAGCGTCTCGCGGTCGGGCACATCGACGCCGAGGAGAACGCCGAGGTCCGGCGGGTGATGATCGAGCGCTTCGGGGCGGAGCGCCTCGTCCGCGAGGGCGGCGCGACCCTGCTCCACGAGGATGCCGCCGGCAGGCTCTGGCGGCGCGAGCTCCCGGGAGGGCGCTGGGGGGACCCGGTGGTCATGGTCGAGGTCGTCAACTCGACACCCGAGCCGGATGGCAGCCACCGGACCTACTTCCTGCGCGTGCCGCCCACGACGCGCACGGCGACCGCCGCGGTCGCCTGGACCTTCGGGATGGGCGAGGCCGAGTACAGGCCGGCACGGGAGACGTGATGGGCGCGGCGACGGTCGCCTTGTCGCCCGGCCCAGTCCCCGAACTGGTCTGGCAGTAGGATCCGCTGCCGTCATCCGCTGTCCGGCCTGTGGGCGAGCGACACTGAGGGTCGGGAGGGCCGACACGAGCTTGCGAAGCTGGGCACGTTCCCGGGGTCGTCGTGTCAGACGCCGCCAGCGTCCTCACAATGTCGCTGTGATCCACCTCCGCCTCACCCACCCCGACTTCGACTTCTGGATCGACGTCCGGCTGCGCGAGTTCGACGGCCGCTGGCTGGCGGTCGCGGACCTCGGAGGTGGATAGTGCAACGCTCGGGCAGGATCTACCTGCGGGTCGACGATGGACTGGTGGCCATGACCGAATCTGCGTATGACGCCGAGGACGTCCTCCAGGTCCTCCTTGCCGAGTACCCGGACCTGCTCGCGGGCGACCAGATGCGGCCTGAGGACCCGCGTCGCTGGCTGCTCATCGCCCGGGAGGCGGGCATCCCCGACATGCCGGGCGGCTTGCCGCGCTGGTCCATCGATCACCTGTTCATCGACCAAGATGCCGTGCCGACGCTCGTCGAGGTCAAGCGCAGCTCCGATACCCGCATCCGGCGCGAGGTCGTGGGCCAGATGCTCGACTACGCCGCCAACGTGGTCGCCCACTGGCCACCGGGCGAGTTGCGCGATCTGTTCGAGGAGCGGTGCCGGCTCGCTGGCCTCGACCCCGACGCCGAGGTGATCCGTTTGCTGGGCGGACCCGAGGAGGCGGACGGCGCAACCCTGGACGGGGTCGACGGGTTCTGGACGCAGGCGGGGGACAACCTGTCCGCGCGGCGCCTTCGCCTCGTGTTCGTGGCGGACATCATCCCGGTCGAACTCCAGAGCATCGTGGAGTTCCTCAACGAGAACCTCGTCGAGACCGACGTGCTCGCGGTGGAGGTGAAGCAGTACCTCGGCGAGGGACGCCAGACGCTCGTGCCCCGGGTCATCGGTCGCACGGCTGCGGCCGGCAACAAGCACACGCCGCCCCGTCCGCCACGCGTCACCCGCACCTGGGACGACGAGACATTCCTCGCCGAGGTGGTGACGGCAGGTGACCCGCGTGCTGAGGCACTGGTGCGTGACGCGCTCGGGTGGCTCGCCCGGCTCGGCCATTCGCCCGTGTACGGTCGCGGCAAGGGCGGGCCGCTGTACCTCAATGCGCCTACCACGACAGGCGCTTCGGTCGGCATGGTCGCCATCTACGCCTCCGGTCGCGTGGAGATCGAATACGGGACGCTCCAGGGACATCCTCCCTTCGATGTGGTGACTGCCCGACTGGAGCTCAATCACCGGCTGAACGAACTTCCCGGGGCGAACGTGGACGAGCGGGGTGCCCGCATCGGCGGCTGGCCATCCCTGCGCATCGAGGCGCTCCCGGATGCGACAGCCCGCCACCGGTTCCTCTCGATTCTCGACTGGGTCGCTGGACAGCTGGCAGCGCCTGCCGGTGGCTCGGACGCGACCGGGACGAGTACAGCCCCGGTCTGGTCACCCTTCCACATCTCCGATGGGGACATGCAGTGACCACCCTTCGGTACCTCCGCCTCACGCACCCCGACCTCGACTTCTGGATCGCCGTCCGGCTGCGCGAGCTCGTTGCCGCCGGCTGGCGGTCGCTGACCTGGCCGACGAGCCGGACATCGGGCTGGGGGAGTCGGCGGCGGAGGCGCTTCGGGGCGCGCTGGCGTCGTTAGGCGGCAGGTTACCTGGAGAGCCTGGCGACCATAGGTTCCGTTCGTCGTGACCTCACCCGTGGTCAGACGCTGGGGTCGTCGACCCCGAGGTCGACCTCCATCCGGTCGTAGTAGGCGACAAGGGAGACGATGCGCTCGCCATCTACGGTCATGACATTCGCTCCGCGGAGCGAATGTCGCCGTTCTGTCGGGTCGATGAGGATGGCGTTCCATTCGATGGCGGCCGTCTCAGCCGTGCCGTGGATGCCCCCCACGGTCAACTCCAGACCCGGGAAGGCGGCGCCGCTCTCGACGTAGAACCGGCTGATCTGCTCGGGTCCGACGAGGCGCAGGCCGGGCCCATCCCAGACGGCGTCGTCCCGGAAGAACCGCATGATCGCATCTACGTCGCGCGACTCCTCGGCTCGCCAGTAGGCGCGTGCGATCTCTTCGACAGTCGCCAAGGTTCAGCGCTCCTATCTCTCCGCAGCGGACCTATGACGAGCCGGCTATGACCGATGTCTCCCCGATACCTTCGGGTCCCATGGCCAGGTAGCCGCCGTCAACCATCAGATTGGTCCCAGTGATGAACGAGGCGTCCTCGCTGAGGAGGAACAGCACGGGGCGGGCGACCTCGACAGCGTCGCCCATGCGGCCGAGCATGTGGTAGCGGCCCCAGATCGGACCCCATTTCTCGCGTCCACCCCCATCGAGGTCCGCCGCCTTGTCCGTCTCATTGGACCAGATCCAGGCCGGATCCACACTGTTGACCCGGACCCTGTATGGCGCCAGGTCCAGCGCCTGGCATCTTGTGAGCTGGGCGACCGCGCCCTTGGCCGCGTTGTACGTCCATCGGTTGGCCTGCGCGATGTGAGCCGAGATGCTCGAGACATTGACGATTGAGCCGCCACCAGCTTCGCGCATCGCCGGCAGGACGTTCTGGACCATGCGCACATACGCCAGTGGCCCAGCGGTGAAGCTGCGCATCCAGTCAGCGGTCGAGCTATCGATCGCCTTCGCAGTGAACGAGAAGGCATTGTTCACCAGGTGGTCGATGCGGCCGTAGTCCTCGAAGGCTCGCTGGGCGACTACATGACAGAAGTCCTCATCAGCCATGTCGCCACGCAGGAACATGGCATCGAGGCCCTGGCCTCGGAATTCCTCCGCGGTCGTTTCGCCAGCTTGACTGAGGCCCGTAAAGACGACCCGGGCGCCTTCGCCGAGGAGTTCCCCCACGATAGCCCGGCCGATGCCGGATGACCCGCCCGTGACAATCGCCACGCGGTCTCGGAACCGGTCGCGGGCCGGCACCTTCACGCCACGTCCTCATGCGCCACGGGCACCGCGGCGCCTGCCGCTGCCCCACACGACTGCCGGACGACGAGCTCCGCCGACAACAGGATTTGCCGCGGTTCCATGCCCGGCTCCGCCAGGCGGTGGGCCATCGCCCTGACCGCGGCCCGGCCGATCTCTCGGCATGGCTGGCGTATGGTCGTCAGGGACACGGCCAGCAGGGTCGAGTAGCGAACGTCATCGAAGCCGACCACCGCCACCTCATCCGGTACCGAGACCCCGATGCGGGTCAGGGTCTGGATGAGGAGTGCGGCAGTAAGGTCATTCGAGCAGACGATGGCGTCAGGTCGCTCCTCGTCGAGCAATGCACGGACGCGCTGCTCATCGCTCGGCACACCGGACTGCTGGAAACGCCCACGACTCTCCACGCCGGCCCGGAGCAGCCCGTCCCGGACCCCTGACGCTCGAAGGTCGGTAGTCGGCGGATGCTTCGGACGAGCCAGGAAGCTGACGCGTCGCCGACCGTCCGCGGCGAGGTGCCGGCCGATGAGGTGACCCGCCTGGAAGTTATCGATGCCGACCAGATCGAAGGCGCTCCGATCCGGGTAGTCGAGCGTGTCCCGATCGAGCAAGACGACTGCCACCCCGGCGGAGCGCATCAGCTCGGCGATGCGCATGTTCTGCTGCTGGCTGTCGCGCACGGCCTCCAACGGGGCGAAGAACACGCCGTCGACCCCGCGATCCAGGTAGTACCGGCTCATGAGGTCGACCTCGGCGACCGGGTCCTCGACCGTGGAGCCATCGCCCCACAGGACGCTCGCGCCGTCCGCTTGGCAGACCCGCGTGATCTCGGTGCAGATGGGATCGAGGATCTCAGTCTTGCCCAGGCCAGTGACCAGGAGGCCAAAGGTGCGGCTGCCGGACGACAGACGTTGCTCGCGGACGAACGTCCCGGCGCCCACCCGACGCTCCACGAGTCCGGAAGATTCCAGCTTCCGGAGCGCCCTCGCTGCGGTGGGACGTGATACCGCGAAGTGCAGGGCCAGTTCGTTCTCGCTCGGGATACGGTCACCCGGCTGATACATCCCGGAAGCCAACTGGCCCTCGATGGCCCGGGCGATCTTTGCGTACTTCGCGGACGATGTCTGCATCTGGTTGGTATATCAACATTCCTCTGACCTGTCAATGCAGATAGGTTGCCAACAGGAGACCAGATGGGTAAGGTCGGGCGATAGCCGTCATATCAACCACGGAGTGCGACAAGTCCGGTGTCTGAGACACGCCAAGCTACGGCAGATAGACCGTCGAGAGCCGCCGAGCTTCAGGATGTCCTGGGGCAATTCGGGACGGCGCGGATCGCAGTCGTCGGTGACGTCTGCCTCGACGCGTATTGGCATCTGGACCCTGACACCGACGAGCGCTCACTGGAGACCGGCCTGCCTGTTCGCCGCGTGACACAGCAGCGGTACAGCCTCGGCGGGGCTGGCAACGTGGTCGCCAATCTCGTCGCACTCGGCGTCGGGCAGATCAGGGCCATCGGCGTCGTGGGTGCCGATCCATTCGGGGTCGCCGTTCGTCGCCTGCTGGGCCAGTTGCCGGTCGATCTCTCGGGCCTGCTGACCGTGGGCGACGACTGGCAGACCCTGACCTATGCCAAGCCACACATCGGCGCGCTCGAGCAGGAGCGACTCGATTTCGGTAGTCGCGCGCCCCTGCCGGACGTGGCGCGCGCAGCACTGCTGCGCAGCGTCTCGGACTCCGCTGAGTGGGCGGATGTCGTCGTGCTGAATCAGCAGACGCAGGGCTGCTTCGCCGACCCAAGACTCATCGCCGAGATCAATCGGATCGTTGGTGGCCGCGAGGCATGTCGCCTGCTTGTCGACGCCCGGGATGCTGCCGCCTCCTGCGACTCCGCAATCGTCAAGGTCAACGTCCGGGAGGCTGCCGGCTTGCTGGGTGAGTCGAATGGGGAGATGGCGCGCGCGCGATCGGTCGTAGAGATGGCACGACGGATCATGGGCCGGACCGGTCACCCGGTGTTCATCACGCGCGGTGAGCGGGGGATCGTCGCTGTCGACCAATCCGGCGAGTTCGAGGCGCTCGGGGTCCAGGTCCTGGGTGCGGTCGACCCCGTCGGTGCCGGTGACACTGTCACCGCCACCATCGCCGCGACCATCGCGAGTGGAGGGGGCACCGGCTCCGCGGCCGTGCTCGCAAACCTCGCCGCATCGATTACGGTGGGCAAGACGCACACGACGGGCTCCGCTACGGCGGACGAGATCCGCAGGCTCATGGACGACTGCGACTATGTGTACGGTGCCGATCTCGCGGACGCCCCGGCGCCCGCCGGCGTCACGGGCATCGGGTACGAGTCGATCGAGGCCCTGCCCGACGACCTTCGGGTCGAGCACGTGATCTTCGACCACGATGGCACGCTGTCCACCCTGCGTCAGGGGTGGGAGCAAGTCATGAAGCCCATGATGGTGGACGCCATCGTTGGGCGCGAGGTCAGCCCCGCGGAGCGCCCGGGATTCGCGGATATCGAGGTGGCGGTCTCGCGGCTCATCGAACGCACCACCGGTATCCAGACGCTGGTCCAGATGGACGCACTCGTGCAGCTCGTGAGGGAGTCTGGATTCGTTCCCGCGGCACGCGTCAAGGACGCCCAGGGTTACAAGCACGACTACAACCGCCGACTCATGGATCTCGTGGATGGGCGACGTCGCCGGCTGGAGTCAGGCGAGTTGGAGGCCGAGGACTTCCTCATCAAGGGTTCGCATCGCCTGCTCGCCGCGCTGAGTGACCGGGGTGTCCGGTTGTACCTCGTGAGCGGCACCGACGAGCAGGACGTCCGGTCGGAGTCCGCGCTCCTCGGCATCGCGGGCTACTTCGGGGATCACATCTACGGGGCGGTCGGCGACATCCGGACCGAGATGAAGAAGGTGGTCATGGAGCGGGTGGTCCGCGAGGGCGACCTGCGAGGATCGACACTGGTCGCCTTCGGGGATGGACCGGTCGAGATGCGCGAGACCCGGAAGCGTGGCGGCGTCGCCATCGGCGTGTGCAGCGACGAGGTCCGCCGATACGGGTTCAATCATGCCAAGCGTTCCCGGCTCATCCGTGGCGGCGCCACGCTACTGATCCCCGACTACGGCGCGTTGCCGTCGCTGATGGGGATGCTGTTCCCCGACGGACGCGCACGAGGGGATGGCTCGTAGTGCGCACCCCGGGCGAGATGCGCGCCATCCGCGATGCGATGGTCGCGGAGGGCAAGATCCTGACCTTCACGAATGGGGTGTTCGACATCCTCCATCGCGGTCACGTGACCTACCTGGAGTTCGCTCGCAGCCAGGGCGACGCCCTTGTGGTGGGACTGAACAGCGACGCGTCAGTGAAGCGCAACAAGGGTCCGCTTCGTCCGATCAACCCGGCTGGCGATCGAGCGGCGGTCCTGGAGGCGTTGCGGGCGGTCGACTTCGTCGTCGCGTTCGATGAGGACGAGCCCGAACGACTCATCTCCACGATCCTGCCGGCCGTGCTCGTCAAGGGACAAGACTGGGCGCACTACGTCAGCGGGCGAGGCGTCGTCGAGGCCAATGGCGGCAGGGTGGTCCTGGCGGACATGGTCCCGGACCGCTCGACCACCGGCATGATCGAGCGCATCGTGCAGGCCTACGGCGAGGCAGGGGGCAGCCGTGGCTAGGCCGATCGTCGTGACCGGTGGCGCGGGCTTCATCGGCCGCAACGTCGTGCAGGCCCTCAATGATCGTGGCATCCGCGACATCGTCATCGTCGACGACCTCGGTTCCGGCGACAAGTGGCGCAACCTCCTGGGGCTGGAGTTCGACGACGTCATCGCCATCGATGGCATGTTCGACTGGCTGCGACGCGACCCGAGCAGCGTCCCCGCCGCCGTGCTGCACATCGGCGCGTGCAGCTCCACCACCGAGCAGGATGCCGACTACCTGCTCGCCAACAACTACCACTACACGCGCCGGTTGTGCGAATGGGCGGTCGCGAACGGTGTGAGGTTCGTCTACGCCTCGAGCGCAGCCACCTACGGCGACGGCGGCCTCGGCTACAGCGATGCGGATGCGGACATCGGCCGCCTACGGCCTCTGAACATGTATGGATACTCGAAGCACCTGGTCGACCTCTGGGCGCTGTCCAACGGCCTGCTCGACCGCATCGTCGGACTGAAGTTCTTCAATGTGTATGGCCCGTACGAGGACCACAAGGGCGACATGCGCTCGGTCGTCGCGAAGGCCTACGACGAGATCCTGGCCACTGGTCAGCTATCGCTCTTCAGGTCCTACAGGAGTGACATCCCCGACGGCGAGCAGCGACGCGACTTCGTGTACGTCGCGGACGCGGTCGCGGTGGTCCTCTACTTCCTCGACCACCCCGAGGCCAACGGCCTGTTCAACTGCGGCACCGGCACGGCCCGGACTTGGCTCGATCTAGCGAGAGCCGTGTTCGGCGCACTATCGGTGCCGGAGGACATCCGGTTCATCGACATGCCCGTGGTGCTGCGGTCACGGTACCAGTACGTCACGCAAGCCGATGTGCGCAAGCTCCGGGCTGCGGGCTACCACAGCGCCTTCCTGACCCTGGAGGAGGCGGTGCCGATGTACGTGCGCGACCACCTGGGTCTCGGGTCGTGACCGGCGGCGGCCTCGCCCGACGCGCGCAGGACCGGTCGGCAGCGGAACTCGATGCCATTGTCGCGGATCATCTGACGGTCATCGAGGCCAGTCGATCATCCTTCCGGGACCTTCGTCCCCTCGCCGACGAACTGTGTCGGCGCCTCGATCGGGGCGGCGTGGTGTACACCTTCGGCAACGGTGGATCGGCCGCGGACGCACAGCATCTGGCAGGGGAACTGGCCGGCCGGTTCCGCAGGGAGCGCGGGCCGATCCCTGCGGTCGCGCTCTCGACCGACCCGTCGGTCTTGACCTGCATCGCCAATGACTACGGATATGAGCATGTCCTGGCGCGTCAGGTCACGGCCTTGGCCGGGTCCGACGATGCGCTGATCGTCTTCAGCACCAGTGGGCGTTCCCCGTCAGTGCTGCGTGGACTGGAGGCGGCCAGGGGACGGGCGGCACTCACCGTCCTATTCACGGGCGAGGAGTCGAATGCCGCGCATCGGGCGGTCGACCACGTGATCCGGGTCGCATCAGCCGATACCCAGCGGATCCAGGAGACCCACGTGCTCATGCTCCACATCCTCAGCGAACTCATCGACCGGTGGGCCGCCCTGGTGGGCCGATGAGCCGGACCTGCAGGATGGCCCGACCCTGCGCGAGCGCGGCGTGGCACGGCTCGGCACGTCGCGAAGGAGGTGCGCGTCTGGCCCAGCTCGGCGGTTGATCCAGGTCGTGGCATCCAGGCCCTGGTGCCACCGCCCTGTCCATCAGGTAGTAGGAGGAGAACAGCTGTGTCGAACAGGCTAACGTTCGCCGCGATGGCGACCATGCTGGCGCTCGCGACCACGGGTCCCGCTAGTGCCCAGTCCCCGGCAGCGGGGGACGCAGGTGCGCCCTCGGGTGACCTGCACCTGCTGTCGAACTCGGGTGGCAACGCCACGACGATGGCCGCGGTCATCGACGCCTTCAAGCAGAAATACCCCGACGTCAACGTCATCCAGGACTCAGAGACGCCCGCGGAGTTGGACGTCAACATGCTGTCGCTGTACACATCGTCCGACGCGCCGGACGTGGCATGGGTCCAGAACGATGCGAAGAATTATCGGACCCTCGTCGAGAACGGCGCCCTGCTGGACGTCTCCGATGTCTACGCGGCCGCCGGCCTGGACAGTGCCCTGGCTCCCAGCAACCTGGCGTTTTGGACGTCGCCCGACGGCAAGCGCTATGGCGTGAACTACGACCAGGTCTGGGTCGGCCAGGTCTACTACAACAAGGCCCTGTTCCAGCAGGCCGGCATCGAGGAGCCGCCGCATCAGCTGACCTCCATGGCGGAGTTCACGGACATCGTGACCAAGCTCAAGGCCGCGGGCATCCAGCCGCTTTCGGTCGGTGGCTCCGAGTTCCCGGCATTCATCCTGACGGCGGCCCTGACGCAGAACTCGTCGACGCCTGATCACCCGTATGCCGATTACCTCACCAACTGGATCAAGGGCTCGACGGACCCGGCGGAGTACGCGACGGGGCCGCTCCTGACGGCGCTCCAGACGCTCGCATCCTGGCGCGATTCGGGCGTCTTCGCGACGGGCACGCCCGCCCTCACCGAGGCCCAGTCGGTCAGTCTCTTCGGTTCTGGAGGGGCGGCGATGCTGTTCGACGGTTCCTGGGTGCCCGACAATCTGGAGACATCGGGTACCGCCGTCGACATCGGCTGGTTCCTGCTGCCGCCGACGGTCACCGGGGCCGTCTCGCACTTCCTGACGGCGAATGGCGACGGCATGGGTATCCCGGTGAAGTCCAAGAATATCCCGGCCGCGAAAGCATTCCTCGAGTTCCTGATGTCCAAGGAGGTCCAGGAGACCATCGTGCCACAGTCCGGTGTCCCGTCCCGGACCGACCTGAGCCCGGCCGCCTACTCTGCCCTCAATCCAGTCGTCCAGGACATGATCTCGCAGCTTGGCCCCCTGGGCGCCGAGGTGTACTGGTTCGCGCCGCCGACACTGAACGACGCCATCCTCACGGGGGCGGAGAAGGTCGATCGCCGGCACGGCGACGCCGGAAGAGGTCGCCACGTCCGCTCAGACCATCGTGGACGGACTCCGCTAGCCCACCATGGGTTCCTGGTCCCGTCTCCACTCGACCCCTGATCTGGTGGAGACGGGACATCATCGGGACGCCCGGCGTCCCTCCCGGGTCCGACGGACGCGGCTGGTCAGTGCGGTCGCGATCGCTCCCGCACTCATCCTGGCCCTGGTCTTCATCGCCTACCCGGTATTCCAGACGGCTCGCCTCGCCTTCTCCGAGTGGGACGGCCTTGGCGAGCCGACCTATGTCGGCCTGGTCAACTTCCAGCGTCTGCTCATCGACGCGACCTTCCAGGCAGCCGTCCGGAATACGCTCTACTTCGCGGTCGTCGTAACGTCGTTGACGATGATTCTTGGCACGGCATTCGCCATAGCCATCGACAGGAGGGTCAGGCTCTGGCGGGTCTACCTATTCTTCTACTTCCTGCCGGTGGTGATGCCCCTCACCGCGATCGCGCTGATTTGGGTCAACGCACTCGATCCCAACTACGGCAGCGTCGACCGACTGATCGCCCTCGTCGACGCGAGATGGAGGCAGGCCTTCCTGTCGGATTCCTCCCTTGCCATGACGAGCATCTGCCTCGTCGCGATCTGGGCCTCGACCGGGTTCGCGATGGTCCTGATGCTGGGCGGGGTCCGTCGCATCCCACGCGAGGTCCAGGAGGCGGCGACGCTCGACGGCGTGGATGCCTGGACTCGCGCCACCCGTATCACCGTCCCTCTCAGCAAGGATGTGCTGGCCACTGTGGCGCTGCTCCAGCTGATTTGGTCGTTCAAGGTTTTCGACATCGTCCAGGCCATGACACGTGGCGGCCCCGGAGACTCGACCCAGGTCCTGGGGACGCTCATCTACAAGGACGCCTTCCTGCTCCACGAGTTCGGCTACGCGTCGGCGATCGCGATCGTGACCAGCGTCATCATCGGTGTCATCTCGGGGGCGTACCTGCTGGTCTTTCGCCCGGGACGGGTCCAGCGACATGGGTAGGGCTGCCGCTTCGGGCACGGGCCGGGTACTCCGGTTCGGGGGCCATGTGTTTCTGCTCGGCTGGCTCGCCACCATCGTCGTCCCGATCGTGATCCTGCTGCTGGCAACCGTGCGCAGCAACAACGCCATCTATGCCGATCCCCTGTCACTCGACCTCGGCGGCCTCCGCCTAGGCAACTACGGCCAGGCCCTCCAGGGCGCAGTCGGTGCCCGGCCGCTCTCCGCCTACCTGCTGAACTCGCTGCTCGCGACCGTGCTCTCGCTCGGCATCGGCCTCGTCTTCGGGACGTTGGCGGCCTATGGGCTCTCTCGTTCCGGCCCTCGTGCCACTGTCCTGTTCACCGGCATGTTCGCCGTGCTAATCACGATCCCGATTCTGGTCACGCTGATCCCGATCTTCGACATGCTGGGCACGTTTGGGCTGCGGAACAACACCATCGGCATCAGCCTTGTCTACGCCGCGTTCATGATCCCTCCGACCGCGTTGCTGATGCGACCACACTTCGCCGCCGTGCCGCTCGACCTGATCGAGGCAGCCGAGCTGGACGGTGCTGGAGAGACCGACGTCTTCCGGCGCGTGATGCTGCCGATTACCCTCCCGTCACTCGGTGGCGTGGCGCTCCTCAATCTGCTCTGGGTTTGGAGCGAGCTTGCCTTTGCCATCGTGCTGCTCGTGACGCCCGCGAGCAAGACCCTGCCCGTCGGTCTGTTGGCGTTCCAGGGCGAGCACTCAACCGATATCGGCGTCCAGATGGCCGGATTCGTGATGGCCATCGCGCCGATGGTGGCCATCTATTTGGTGTTCAGTCGACGCCTGACCGACGGCATCGGGACCGGCGGCGCGATGAAGTAGGGCGTCCCCTCTGGCGGTGGATCGGTTCGACACGCATCGCACCCCGGCGCATCACACGGAGCCTGAGCACACGAAGGAGGTATGGATATGCACTACAAGGACGCGCGCGGATTCAACTACCTCGGGTCATGGGGGACTAGTGGCCTGGACCTCTGGCAGCACCACGATCGGGCCCTTATGGCGCGCGAGGTGGGACGGGGCAAGGAACTATTCCCGGGCTGGAACATGGCTCGCTGGTGGCTGTCCCACGACGCCTATCTTCGTGACCCCCGAAGGTTCCTGGCCGACTTCGAGGCCGGGGTCCACACCTTCGCGGCCAACGAGATCCCGGTCATGCCGGTCCTCTTCAATCGGTGGCGCGATCCGAGGTGCGACTTCGGTGGCGTGTCGCTCGATCACATCGTGCCGGGCGCCAATCTCTTTGGTGGCCCGGCCGCCGACCTCTTCGCCGACGACTCCGATAGCCGACGACCCCTAACCGCGGCCGAGGCAGCCTTCGGGTCCTACCTGGAGGCCGTCGTCGGCGGCCATGCAGGGGATGCCCGCATCGTTGCGTGGGACCTGTGCAACGAGCCGCTCATGGGCCCGTACGTCGATGACGCCGCGAGCCCGATCCGACAGGCCGAGCTTCGATGGCTGACATGGGTCCACGACGCGTGCAAGCGCCTCGATCCAGGGCGCGATGTCACGGTTGGCAACTACCCGCGACTCGCGGCCGTCCGGCTGACCGAGCCCATCAGCGACGTCATTTCGTTCCATCCATACTGGGAGTGGAATCGCCCGTTCGCCACCAAGGAGCAGTTCGAGGCGCTCCTGGATTCGGTAGCCGGCCTGGCTCGCGCAGTAGGCAAGGAACTTATCGCGAGCGAGACTGCCTGGGGTTCGGAGGACGACGCCACCCGCGTCGAAGGCATGGGCTACACCTTGCAGCAGCTGGTCGACCATGGCATCGGCTTCACCGTCTACGCCCTCCAGCACAGCCTCGTCGCCGACCTGCATCGTGCCGAATACGGCCCCGTCGGCGAGGCTGGCAGTTGCCACTTTGTAAATCCGGACGGTTCCTTGCGTCAGGGTCACGAGTTGTTCAACGACTTCGGAATCTGAGCGAGCCTGAGCGGAGGGCGGCGAGTCAGAGTTGGTCCTGAACCCCAAGCTCTCGACGGCCTCCGCTGCGCGTCGACGGGTCTGACCCCCGACGAGCGGTCCGAGGACTGGGTCGCGGTCGCCAGCGGGCTCGGTGGCGAGCAGCGGACCTTCCTGGCGGCCGACCCCTTCAATGCGCTCCACGGTCTTGTCCTCAACGTCTCGTCTGAGTTATCCGAGCCAACGGCTTCCCCGGACAACGTCCTAACCGACGAGGAGTACTGGGCGGCGGCGGCTGACCTGGGCAGGCAGCAACGCGCGTCGGGGATCTCGATGCTGGTCCCGTCGTCACGACCCAAGGGTTGACTGGGACCTTCAGCGGGTCACACAGGGCGCGGCCCCAGGCGAAGCTCCGCACAGCGGACGTTGAGAACGAGGCAGCCTCAACATTGGGAGGTGGTGACGCGCGCTGCCGGCGCTCGCGGCGCCATCTCAGCGCGCGCTAGGATGATGACCTGTCGCCTTGGTCATGCCCAGAGCGGACCCGGCAGACGGCCGAGGAGTCGCCGATGCCCCGAGCGAGACGGTTAGGCCCAGGGTTCGCGGCCTGCACCCTCCTGAGTGGCAGCCTTCTGATGGGAAGCGCCGGACCTGCCGCTGCCAAAGACTTCGGAGTCAAGGTCGAGAAGAATGTCTGCACGCTTGCGGGTGGGAAGTACGGCTACGGGTACGCGCGGCTCGTAGTGCGAGCCACTGAGTACGGCAGTTCCGGCGCCGACTACATCCGGCAGATCGCCGACGGAGAGACAGAAGGTTGGCCCTACGGCCCGGCGACCTCACGACGGTCCAGCGCCTGCGCGTGCGGGTCCAGTTCTGGGACAAGCGCCCAGGTCCCGACAAGCTATTGGGCACAATCACGCGATATACGAAGTGGTGCTGACGGCTAAGACGCCGATAAGAGCCCACCGCCGCCGTCGCACCCTCGCGGCGCCGCCCTCCACCTCAGAGTCTCGGGACCTCAACGACCGGGACGACGCGCAAGGGCGAGGTGAGCCAGACGCGGATCGATCAGTGCGAGGCCGCGTGGAGCAACGGCACCAGGACCGCGAGGATGAGCGCGGCGAGCAATATCCCGGCGGCGAAGGGTCGCCACAGCTCGGCTAACCCCACCCGCGGTGACGGTCCCGTCCCCTCATGGCGCCAGGTCGTCACGGTCGGCTCCGTGCCCCTCCACGCCATCCCGGAGAGCGACCACCCGTGGCGCATCGCCGCGGCGCTGTCCCGGTGGAAGGCGTCCATCACCTCCGCGGCATCCCCTCTATACGTCCGACGGATCTCGTCCAGGTGATCAGCCTCCCGCGCGCGTCAAGAGCCGGATGCCGGACCCGCGCGGTCGCGGGGATACGCGATGAACCGCACTGACATCCATGGAGACTCCAGCAGTTGGAGGAACATGGAGCCATGGCAGTCACGAGCAGCAGCAAGGGCCCGGGACCGACACCCCGCGTCTATCCACCGGAGCTCAAGGAACGGGCGGTCCGGATGGTCCTGGAGTCGTTCGACCGGGGTGACCAGCGCTTCGGCACGGTGACCCGCATCGCGAGGCAGCTGGGCATCGCCCCGGAGTCCCTCCGCAAGTGGGTCGTCCAGGCCGAGATCGACCGGGGCCAGCGACCCGGCACCAGCAGCGAGGATGCCCGTCGCATCGCGGAACTCGAACGGGACAACCGGGAGCTGCGGCGGGCCAACGAGATCCTGAAGGCCGCGTCGGCTTTCTTCGCGGCGGAGCTCGACCGCCCACAGCGACGATGAATGCCTTCATCGACGCCCATCGCGACACCTTCGGGGTCGAGCCGATCTGCCAGGCACTGGCGGTCGCCCCAGCCACCTACTACGCATCGCGCTGCCGGCCACCATCGGCACGGTCCATCGCCGACGCCGCCCTGAAGCCCGAGATCAGCCGGGTGCACACCGCCAACTTCGAGGTCTACGGCGTGCGCAAGGTCTGGCACCAGCTCCGGCGCGAGGACATCCCCGTGGGACGTGACCGGGTCGGTCGCCTCATGGGCAGCCTGGGCCTGTGTGGTGCCAGCCGCACGAGGCGCGTCCGGACGACGTTCCCCGCCGCAGTGGCGACGAGACCCGCCGACCTCGTCGAGCGGGTCTTCAGTGCATCCGCTCCCGACCGTCTCTGGGTGGCCGACCTCACCTACGTCTGGACGCGCACGGGCTTCTGCTACACCGCCTTCATCATCGACGCCTTCAGCCGCGCGATCACCGGCTGGCGGGTATCGCACTCACTGCGCACCGACCTCGCGCTCGACGCCCTCGAGATGGCCATCTGGTCCCGCGGCGACGCCGACCTCACGGGGCTCGTCCATCACAGCGACCGGGGTGTCCAGTATCTGGCCATCCGTTACACCGAGCGGCTCGCAGACGCCGGGGTCGTGAACTCCGTGGGATCGCGTGGGGATTCGTACGACAACGCCCTCGCCGAGACCGTCAACGGCCTCTACAAGGCCGAGCTCATCAACCGCCACGGTCCCTGGCGATCGACCGAGCAGGTCGAGCTGGCGACATCGGCCTGGGTCCACTGGTGGAACACCCAGCGGCTGCATGGCGCCTGTGGCGATGTCCCGCCAGCCGAGTACGAGGCGGCATACTGGGCCACCCGTCAGGCGACCCAGGCGGCATAGACCCTATCCCCGGAGTCTCCATCAGGACCAGTGCGGTTCACGAGGCGCATCGGGACCAGCATCGTCGGTCCCGATCTCGTCCTACATGCTCGTGTCCAGGACGACGTCGGGCTGGGTTTCGGCTCAGCTTTCGGCCGTCTCAGTGGCAACCACTCACCGATGAGCAGGTGCCGCCGGCATAGGTGCCGACCCAGTCGGCGCCGCTGCCCCCGGCGAACGTGCCGCCGTTCATGGTCCTGACGTAGTCGCGACCGGAGCCACCGCTGAAGGTGCCGTCGGTCACACTCGCGACATGGTCCCGACCGCTGCCGCCGTTGAACGCGCCGCCGGTCATGTACACGGGGTCGCTGCCGTCGACCGAGTCATCGCCGGGCCACCGTTGAAGGTGCCGCCGCTCATGCCGTCCGCTGCGAAAGGGATGGTGGTCTTGCGGGCATCCGCCGCGAGATCGAACACCCCGTACCCGGGAAGCGTCGACCTCGAACTCGCCCTGGTGCCGCTGCTCCAGAGCCAGGGCTTCCTGCATCACGTCCTGATACGCCATCCACGGACCGGGGAGCGCTTCGAGTACGACTTCTGGCGGCCCTCCGACGGCATCGCGGTGGAGGTCATGGGATACCGCGCCGACGACGAGGTCTACAAGGACATCCTCAAGTTCCATGTGCATGACGCGACCCGCGTCGGCGTCCTGCTCGTGCCGAGGTGGAAGTGGGTGTCGGGCAGGCGGACGGGGACGAACGCCCGGGCGACGCTCAAGGCTCTTGCCTTCGCAGAGTCGTTGACGGCGGTCGATGCGCTGGGTCGCGATCCTGTACGACTGGGTCCCGGATGCGGGAGGCGGATGGAGGCTCGAGATCGTCGATGCGTGAGCAGTCCAAGGAGGCGGCGCATGGAGTGAGCGTCCCGTCGCCGGGAACTTGACCCTCACGCCCGCGACGGCTACGGTCCGTTGGTCGGCGATCCGCCGATAGCGGGGGGCGTAGTCAGTGCCGGTGCGCAGCACCAGGTGCTGGGAGGGACGATGTCTCCGCTCGAGGCCATCCAGAGCGTGCTTCGCAACGCATTCCGCTTCGACGGACGCGCCAGCCGCTCCGAGTACTGGTGGTGGATCCTCGCGTGGCTGGTCGGGTGGGTCCTCGCGGTCGTGGTCCTCACTGCCGCCATCGTGGGGTCCGCACGAGGGGTTGACTCCAGCTCAAGGTGGCTCTCGGCTGCGAGTGGCATCGTCTTCCTCGCAGGGTTGATCCTGCTCATCCCCTCGCTGGCCGTCTTCGTGCGTCGTCTCCACGACACCGGGCGGTCGGGCTGGTGGTGGCTCATCGGGCTCATCCCATACATCGGTGGGTTCGTCCTCCTGGTGTTCACGGCCCTCGACAGCCAGCCGGGCCCGAACCGGTGGGGTCCGCCCCCGGTCGGCAGCTCGTTCTTCGATCCGAGGACGTGGCGGATGTATGGCGCCGGTCAGGGATGGGGCGGCCCGCCACCCGGCTGGGGCCAGCCCGGTTGGCAGGCGCCTCCCGGTTGGACGTACACTGGGCAGCCGCCCGGACCGGTGCCGCCACAGCCAGCAGGTCCGCCTCCCGGTTGGACCTACAGCGGGCAGCCCGGTCCCGTGCCGCAGCAGCCATCGGGACCGCCGGCCGGATGGGGTCAGCCGCCAACATCCTCCACCTGGGGCCCTCCAACCACACCGCAACAGGGCTGGACGCAGCCGTCCTCACCACCATCCTGGGGTCCTGCCCCTCCGACGTACCCGGGCCCGGCCGCTGTGCCGCAGGCGCCGCCCTCGCAGCCCTCCGGGTGGCCGGACGACACGGGTCGATGAGCGGATGCCCGCTCGGCACACAGCAGGAAGGGCATCCGTCGCCCGTCGGGTCGGGGTCGGTCGTTCCATGATCGCGACGAACCGCTGATGGGAACACTGGGCCACGACCTGCGGACGGTTCCCGGCACCATCCTCCGGACGCCGTTGCTCTGGATCCCGTTCGTCATGCTCCTCGTCTCGTTCGTGCTGGCAGTCCTGTTGACCCAAGGCACGACCAACGCGGATGGCACCTTCACGAGCAGCGTCTTCCCGACGGGCGTCGAGAGCCTCGTGTCGCTCTACGTCCAGCTGACCTTGCCGCCGACGGCGATATGGGTCTTCATGCTCGCGGGTGGCCTCGCCGGGCGCACGGGCTACCTCGTGGGCGCCATCGCCGGCCTGTTCGACGGCATCCTCTGGTCGCTGCTCTTCGTGCTGTCTCCGACCGCCCAGGTCACGACCGCCGGCTCCACCACCCCCAACGCCAGGGTGACCTCCATCGTCGACTTCCTGGCGATCATCCTCGTGGCCGTCGTGGTCGGCTTCATCGTCGGTGGCATCAGCGGTGGCATCGTCCATCTCATCCGGCGCTCTAGCGCTCAACAGCCGGTCGCCTGGCAGGGCCAGATCCAGACGGACGCCGCACTTGTGCGCACCTATCCCGGGCACAGCGAAGCAGAGGTCCGGGCGCAGTACAGCGTGGACGCGGCGCAGCTCGCGCCGCTCGGCTACGCGCCTGTCGCGGAGGCTTGGGCCGTTCCTGCGACGCCCGGCGGGCAGGGGTCGCTCACGGTGTCGTACGGCTTCACTCCCATGACCCCGGGACCCGGCCTTTCATCGGAGACGGTCACGACGGACAAGACGTGCCCGCGCTGTGCTGAGAGTGTCAAGTCAGCCGCGCTGGTGTGCCGCTTCTGCGGATATGAGTTCAGCTCGTCCTGACGCCCGCGTAGACTGCGCGAATGGCAGCGCCGACTCTTGCGCCCGCTGCGACGGGGCCCACGCCCGTCACCGACTGGAACCCGGCCATGGGGCATGTCGAGGGTGCTGGCTATGAGTGGACCTACGCCGCCCAGCAGCCGCCCGCCGCTCGGCCTGCATGGCAGGACAAACCCCTCGTTCCGGTGCCTCAACTCGCAGGCACAACGACGGCAACGACCGCCCGCAACGACCCGTCACCGGGTGCGACCCTACCCGAGATCGGCAACGCGCTACTTATCGTCGTGCTTGCCGGAGCGATCATCCTGTTCGTGGTGGGCAGGTACCGCCGCAGACCACAGGACTGACCGGACGTGTCGGACCTCCATGTGGTCGCCCTGCACTACCGCCTTGCCAACAACGCTCCCTCAGCTCGCCAGCCTCAAGCTCGAACTCGAACCCGTTGAACGACCCGTTCATAGGATGGGCGTGATCGAAGCCGTGCCGCTGCGCCGGGCTCGACGACTGTCTACCCGGATACCATCCGGATGTACGCGACCGTCCACAGCCCGACGATCCACATCGATCACTCGACCTACCCAGCGCCAGACCCCGGCTTCCGATCCACGGAGCTTACGGACGCCCTGGCGGAGCGGATCCGAAGGGTCCGGGACAACGAAGCCGAGTTGGCTGCGGCCGGCTACTTCGTACTCCATGCGCTCGAGGAGAGCTACGCCGGTGGCCACGACGACCGTGCGAAAAGGAAGGTCGGCGAAAGACTGGCCGTCGACTTACCCGTACTCAAGAAGCTCGGCGAACTGGCCGCGCGCCGCGACCCGGTCCATGGCCGCAAGTTCGGCACCGACTCACTGTCGCCGGACGAACTCGAGTGGATCAGAGCGGCGATGGTTAGGCTGACCCGTCGGGTGGGCGAAGTCGAAGCAGGAGCCGACCCAAGGCTGCTCAGCCTGGCCGACCTGCCACTACTGCCGTGACGCCCGATGTCGACCCATCATGGGCAGCCCTCGTCGCAGGGACTCCGTCGGGCTGGGTAGTCGGCCAGCCTTACTTCCACGACGAGCTGGGTACCTGGGAGATGCACGCCTACGACGCGACCGAGGCCCCGGTCGATGGCAAGCGGGTCCGGGAGTGGACGGCCGTCGCGCCGACAGAGGAAGGCGTCGTTGCCGAGATGGCTCGCTGCCTTCGCGAGCTTGCTGAGGGCCGCTGGCTGCGGTGAGCCCAACAGCTATTCCCGGCGTGCGATCAGGTCTACCGTGGTCCCGTCATCCATCAATGTGTAGACCACCCCATCGAAGCTCGCCTGTTCCTCGATGCCAGTGAAGGGCTGGTCGGGCTTCGGGAAGCCCAGGACCTCGAGTAGCGCGTTGCGCTGTTCGGACGTGAGGTTGGGGTCCACAGCCATCGGGAAGCTGCTGAGCATCAACACGGCGTTCAGCTCGTCCGAGGACGACTCCAGTTCGTCTGCGGCCACGACGGGGAACCAGGTCGCCGTGACGGACGTGAGTTTGTCGTGTGGGTCCAGTCGCCCGAAGACGCTCAGGCCCTCGACCTTGTCGCCGTAGGGCCCCTTCATCTTGAAGTCGACCTCGAACGACCGCGCACCATTCGCGCCCTTCTCGACCTTCGGCTTCGTCGGCATCTTGAACTCAGAACCGTAGCCGCCAACCTCCCGGTTCCACGCCTTCGCGAACTGGTTGAGGTTCCTCTCCAGCGTGCCTGGCATAGCCATCTCGGTGAACATCAGCTCGACGCCGTGCAGCGTCGGAGACAAGGCCAATGGACCTGGGGCCACCGACGCCACGACCGGCAGAACCTCAGTCCACAGGCCGCACGTCTTTGATTGGAACCCAATATCGGTGGGCTCGATGGTGACGACGGCAGGCCCCGCCGGGTTGTCGTTGGCGATGATGTCCGTCGACTCGCCGGTGAACCCCGATAGCCTCGCCCAGTAGCAGGTCGGGCCTCCATCGGACCGATAGGTCCCAGCCGGTAGGTCGACGCCAACGATGAACGTCCCATCGGTGACCGTGACCGGCGAGGGCACGGCTGCCGGTGAAGGCACGGCGGGAGACGGCGACAGCGCCGGGGACTGGCCTACGACGGGGGCGGCCAACAGGGCGCTCAAGGAAAGTGCGAGCAGGATCAATGCGAGACGGCGCATCGCCGACACTCCTCCTTCGACACTCGCACGTCAGTCGCACGAGCCCCGATGCTTGATGGAATGCACCAAGAACAGCGGAACCGTGGTGTTGCCGCCGATCTGGGTGTCATACGAGAACGAGCCGCCGCCGAGGACGTTCATCGACACCACGTCGCCTTCCACGTAGTCAGCGAGTTGGTTCTCATCCCCCGTGAACAGCGCGTTGTCGCCGTCGAGGTACCAGTACTGGGTGCGCTTGCCCAGCGCCTGGGCACGGAAGGTGTCAGCCCCCGTCGCGGCATCGAACTGGCTGATGCAAGCCCAGACCTGGAATGCGTCGGCCAGGTACTTGTCGGGCGACTTCATTATCTTGGACCAGGTCCGATCAGAGACTTTCTGGTACTTGATCGCCGCTGGCTTCTTGGTCGGCGCAGGAGTCGGCTCGGGCGTCGACGCCACGGATGGCGCAGGGCTCGCACCGGGCTCAGGGCATGGGACGACCGCCAGCACGTTCACGGTCCCGTCTTGGATGCCGCTGGTCAGCGTGAGCGCGTTAAGACCTTCCGGAGCGAGGACCCGGATACAGAGATCCTGTTGGACAGCCGCGCCGGCACTCGGTTCCGGCGACTGCGCCATCGCCACCCCCCCGGCTGCTAACATCCCCGCCAGACCTAGTACGACCGCGACGCGACGCATCGGACCCTCCCTCGGATCGTCCCGCAAGTGGTGGCGCACCCACTAACAACCATGCCAACCGAGGCACTACACCACCTGTGGTTCCATCGAGACAAGTGCCGAATGGCTCGCTGTTCCTTGTCTGAGACGGACGATCCGGCCGGGTCGCACCCGTGCCCGCCCCCTCCACCCCCGAGCCCGGGGACCCGGCCGCGACCGGGACGGTCGGAGGGGCGAGGCGCGCCGCCGAGCGTGGGTGCGGCGGTTCCGCGTACCACGGGGAATGCGAATAGGCTGCTGAGCGCCCGACAGGGCTGCTAAGAACGACCAGACATCGACAGGCATCGTCGTCCGTGTGCATGTCGAGGTCGTGCGCGGTGCCCAGGGGCACCATCGAATCCGAGTGTGTCGCGCTCACGCGAGTGGTCGTTGCTCTGCACGGCATAGATGGGGCCATTCGGCACTCTGGTGGGCGACCGGTGTCGGGCCTACGGTCCGAAAAGCGCCCGCGTGCCCAATCACCGAGGTGACCTCCGGGTGCTGCAAGGCCAATGGAGGCCACCATGCAGTCCCATCGTGTCATCGCGATCACCCTTCTGGCGATGGCTCTCGGATCAGGACCATCCCTGGCACAGAGCCCCGAGCCCGTGACGCAGCAGCTATGCGTCACGTTCGCCCATGCTCCAGGCACCGTCATCACGCCCTCGACCCTCGCGTCGGAACTGGCGGCTGGCACGGTGACCGTCATGGTCGTCGAGTCGTCCGAGGGGTGCCTCGGCCGTGGCACCGGCAACGCCCTGCCAGTCGAGGCAGTGTCCGATATGGATGCGTATACGGCGTTCCTCGGCCACGGGGTCACGGCCGAGGACCGGTTCAACACCCTTAAGTCGAAGGTCACCGACGCTATCGACAACGACGCCAGCAGTGGCACGGTCGCCAAGCGGGCAACCGCCGTCGCGGACTTCCTCAAGACGGAGGTTGCCTGGCTGGATGACAATCCGCCATCCGACTGCTACGCCGTAGTGTGGCAGGGCTATCGTGACTCGTGGGCCATGTTCCGCAAGTCATTCGTGGACTTCGCATACGGCGAGCGGCATACCAGCCTGAGCCGGATGAACCGGGCGGTCGACGAGATCAACGAGGCGAATGACCTGTATGACGCCATCGACTTCGACACGGTGACTTGCACGTACTGACCCAGTTGGTGGGGCACGAGCGGGGCTTCCCGAGGTCGTACGGATGCACCACCTAGGTCAGCCCTTCGGGCCGTTGTGACGGCACCAGCATCGAGATCTCACGAACTGGGCTTCTGCTGGCCCGCTTCGCCGCTTCCGCGAGCTGCTCCCCGGCGGAGGCGACCGGCGACCACTCCCCGCCGGCCCGCTCCGCGACAGCACACGGCGCTCGCTGGTCGATCCGGCCTGGGCGCCGTCGTGTGACTCCACCAGCGCGGGCGTCGGTATCCTCCTGCCGGCGCCCGCCCCATGACGCTCCTGCCGTGTCAGGCGAGGCGGGCAGGAGCGTTGCCACGTCCGGCCTCAGTCAGCGGGCCATCGCGAAGCAGCTCGGGGTGGGACACGACACCGTTCGCCGGGACCTAGCTGGCGCAGATGCGCCACCCGTCGAGCGTGCCACTGGCACAGATGTGCCACCCCAGCCCGTCGACTCGCGCGGACGTTCCGTCGAAAGTGGGTGGGGAGACATACCTCATTTGAGGTGTGTCTCCTTGCCCTGTCCCATCGGTCTACCGTGGCGTGGGTCTGGAACGCCCGAGGCCTCCGCCGGCGCTCAGCCCGCATCGCGAGACTATGGTGAATATTCACAATGGTCGTCTCGAGGCGCTCCCCGGCGGTCGGCTCGGGGCGGGGCGTCCGGGGTGCGGGGGTGGCTAGTTTTAGCCACTGCGTCGGCGGTCGCCACCGTCACGAGTCCGGGGACCCTCGCCCAGGTCATGCCCATGCAGAACCAGCCGGTGGGCGAGTCCGTGACGTAGCTGCCCTCGGAGCCTCGATATGCCGGGTGTGCCGGTTGTGCCGGTTTCCTGGACGCCTACGGCTGCGAGTAGTCCAGCGCGGTGCTGCCCGCGGTCACTCCGAGTCC
>CAVWSL010000001.1:0-9983 GCA_963757765.1 uncultured Chloroflexia bacterium | reverse complement strand
GCCACGACCTCGAGGGCCCCCTTCCGACGGCGTCCCTCCAACCGGTAGGTCGAACCGCTCGCTCGGATCCGTGCCTCGAGCTCCTCGATTCGCTGGCGCGCGAGCCCCATCTTGACCAGGGAGTTCGTCAGCTCGCGTCGCACCACCGGTTTACCACTCATATCCTGCCTCCGTAGGTCGCCACGGTCGGGCGTTCGAGGCAGGGTAGGAGCGCCGTGCGACAGCTAGCGTGTCACACGACGTTCCCGACCGACCGGACGAGGCCCGGGCGACCGCAGGACCCCCGGCCGATCAGCCGTCACCCTGTCCGCCCCAGGATCCGCGCGATGACCTTGCCCGCCGCGAGTCGGCCGCGCAGCTCGAGCGCGCCAGCCTAGGCGCGTCCCAGGAGCCCGTGGCAGCGGCCTTGGACCTCCTCGTCCGTGGGTCCTTCCGCGGCATCGAGCCCGCCGTCGGTCGCGAGCTGCCCGATGCGTCCCCGCACCGTCTCCACCTCCACCGCATCCTCGGGGAAGAGGGTGGTGTGGCCACCGAGGTAGGCGGCTTCCAGATGACGCCTGGCAAGGTCGTCCAGCAGCATGCCCGACCGGAGCCAGCCGAGGCGCCGTGCCCACGACACCATGAGCGGATCGTGCCGCTTCTCGCGCGACCGGCGCGCTTCTTATCCCAGCCCTCAAGGCAAGAGTGACGGACCGTCAGTGGACTCAGCTGAGCAGGTCGTTGGGCCTGTCGTCGTTTCTCACTCCAACGACGCGACGAGGACACGGTGGCCGTTCAAGTTCCCGGCCCTACCGCTGCCACATCAACTCTAGGGACATGACCCCGTGGGGCCGGTTTGGTGGACGGAGATGCGTAGCGGTCAGCGTGGCGGCGCGGTCGCCGGCACTACCGGCGGCTGCCGCAGTACGTGCTCGACCGCACCGATCGAGCACGCCCCGGTCGTCGATCGCGCCTGACCGTAGTAGTCGATGCCCCTGAGGGCGGCGTCGGAGCATACGGCTGGATCGGCTCCGGCGATGGCAGGGCTTCCAGTGAGTGGCTCCAGCAGGGCCGACAACCGTGGATCGGCTGAGAGGACGCCGGCGCACGAAGCATCCGGCCATTGGAGGTCATGCTGGTCGCCCGCGACGGGACCCACGCACTCACCACCGGCATTGTCGGTGACGATGGTGCCAGCCAATCGGATGGTCCCACCCGCCCAGGCCTCGACTCCGGGTCCGGCGTTGCGCGTGATGGTGTCTCCGAGGAGCGTGATCCCGGTGCCGAGGACCGCGGGGTCGGTCGTCGGACCGCCGACGACGATGCTGTCCGCCACCGTGAGCGCGAGGGGCGTTGGACAGTCGTCCGAGGCGCAGTGCTGGATCGCCGTGTCGTTCCCGTCGAAGTACGACCGACTCACGACGAAGGATGTCGGCGGTGCGGCCTGCCCTGGGAACGAGACCGCCCCTCCCACCCCGCGCGAGTTGCCCAGGAATCGGCTGAGTCGGACGAGCCCGTGCGCGACCCTGGCATCGAACGTGACCGCGAAGTTGTTGCCGCGGAAGGTGTCGTTCGCGATCGTGACGTCGCCGGCTTCGGCCGAGATGCCCCGATAGAAGCCGTCGACCGTCGAGCCAACCATCCGAAGCGCTCCCTGCGTCTGGACCGCCCCGGGCATCGTCGACGCGCCGCCCGCGACGAGGCTGATGTCCGTCAGTTCGAGGGACCCCCCCGGCAGGACCTCGAAGATGCTCTCGATGAGTCCGTCCTCTGGGATGGCATGCAGCAGGGTGACACCCCGGCCGTGGTTCGAGCCGTCGATGACGCTATCGGCCGTGATGCGCTTGCTGCTTGTGATCGCGATGACGGCGCCCGCAGGACAGTCGAAGGAGATCTGGCCCCCCATGCCGAGCGCCATATCCAACGCGGTATCCAAGTTGATGCCCGGACCCACCTGGCTGTCGCTGGCGCACATGTCGACGGTGTGGTCCCCAGCTGCCGACAGCTCACCCGGGATCGCGACACCGGTCAGGAGCACCACAGCCGCGACCGACACGGCAAGCAGACGGGACCGTCGGCTACGACCCCGTGACATCTGCGGCCCAGTCACCGCTCGGACTCCTGATACTGCCGCGCCCCGACGCAGAGCTGGTCGTGGGTCGCGCCGGGCTCGGCAGTGCGGATGATGTATGGATCGTCGAGGTCGACGAGCGACAGGACCAGGGTGTCCGGGACGCTCGGCTCCGTGATGAGCACACAGCCGTCCCCGGTGGCGTTGACGATGTCACCCGCGGCTAGATAGGGACCCGGCGGTGACCCGCCGACGATGGCGGCGCTCGAGGGCGTGAAGGTCACAGACCCGCCCCCGGGTCCGTGGTACGTATCCGGTCCATCAAGGGTGAACGTGGCGCCAGCATCGCCGGCTGCCACAGAGAGTTGGAACGCGTCGAACGTCGTGCGACGCGCGTCCATGACCGACAGGAAGCCCCACTCGGTCACACCGGCCGCCTGGCACACGGCGTCAGCCGCGCATTCGGCACGGTAGAGTGCGAGAAAGAAGCTGCCGCGTGCCCCGCCAGCGCCCGACAGGCACGTGCCATCGATGAACGTCCACGGTCCGCTCACGGCACGGCAGGTGCCGAGGGGCAAGGCTGCGTAGCTATCCGGCAGGACGGGCCCGAGCCCACATGCGAAATCACGGGCAACGCACACGTTCGGGAGGTTCCCTGCGTTGTGACCGGCACCTCCCTCGAACCGCACGAGATCCGAGACCTGGGTGCCGAGGCCGTCGGGCATGAACGTCGTCGCGACGGCCTGCCCGATGTCGTCGGCCTTGGAGCTGCCCTGGGTGAAGTACGCCGCCTTCGTGGACACCCCGCCGGCCGAGATGAGATAGCCCGGGGCGCAGTAGTAGATCTCCTGCCCATCGTGGGCGTACCGCTGCAGGTCACCTCGACAACCGGAGTCGATGAAGGGGCCGGCCGGGCAGGGCGCGAGGGATGCGCAGCTCGTCGGCCCGGCGCTCCGGACCGGGTCGATGAGCGCCTCGATGCCGAGCGGGACAGCATAGCTCGACACGCCCGCGGTGAGCATCTCGAGGTTGCCCGCGTCGACCACGTCCAAGCACACGACGGGTGGCACGAGGATGGTGGTCGGGCTCGGGGTAGCCGGCGGCGTGACCTGCGGCGTGGGTGTCGGGTCGGGTCGTGGGCAGGCGGGCAGGAGCGAGGGGTCCTCGGAGCCCATGAACCGGAGCGTCTCGTAGTCGGCGCCACCGTAGTAGAGGCCGCTCGGGGCATAGGCGTCGCCCTTGTAGGCCGCCTTGCGTCGATACGGTACGAGGCGACGCAGGCTGCTGTTCGACACCGCGAACTTCGCCGACAGGTAGTCGAGCACGGCGCGCGCCGCGATCTTGACCCGCAACGCGTCACCCGTGCAGGGCGATCCCTCGGGGTAGCAGACCATGTCGTAGAGGTTCAGCAGCGGGATGACCGACAACCGCTGGTAGGGCCGCGAGTTGAACTCCACGAAGTCGTGCATGAGGAACCGCTGGAGATACGCGAGCATCCAGGCCGCGTCCCCGTCAGCGCTGATATCGAACAGGTCCGATTGACCGAGATAGTCGTCGCGGCTGCACACGATGTCCTTGACCACGGGATCGGTGCACTCGTAGTCGCGCTCCATGAGCCGGTTGATGAGCAGCCGCGACGTCTCGATCTGGAGGATGTGGTTCTCCGATTCCGGGATCGTGATGGTCGCGTTCGCCCAGAGCGCCACCGCTGCGACAGCGGCCGCTATCGCGACCCCGACCGGTCCGAGCAGCACCAGCGGGCTGAGCTCGGCAGCGAGTCCAGGGTCGGTGACCGCGAGTGCGGCCAGGACCGCGGTTGCCGCGGCGGGACCGCCGATGAGGGTGGCCGCGACGACGGCCGCGATGGCCAGGAGGCAGCCAAGGAAGTGGATGACGTTCGAGGTGCAGCCCCGTTCCTGGTCGTCGCTGTCCGGACCGGGTGCCGGCGTCCCAGGCACGCACGAATCGCCTCCGCCCTGCGACTGGCAGACCGCCACAGCTGCCTCGTAGGAACCGACCCGGTCACTGGGGCTGCCGGTCGTCTGCTCCTGATTGCCGCAGTCGAGCAAGCCGTATCGGTACTGGCCGGTCCGGGCGGCTGGCTCGGCGTGCCCGACACGGTGAGCAGGTCGTCCCGTACGTGCCGATAGACCTCGGGTCTGAGACCGATGCCTGCCGCCTGTGCCGTCGGTGGGAAGTGCCACATGATCCAGATGAGCGCGCGCAAGCGCGAAGTCGTACTCGCCCGTCGAGACTGTCGAACGAGTGGACGCACGGGATGTCGCTGCTGCCGAGCTGGGCGTCGACCTTCCATGCACCGAGGGCGGTATTGATCTGGTCGTTGACTTCTGCATTCGTCGGGTGCCCTGGGGGACAGCTCAGGCCGCGCTCCAGGAGGGCGACCTTTGCCACGAGGAGGTAGACCAGTCCCTCGTCGTGCCCCGTACCACTCGCGAGCCGCGTGGCGAAGTCATCGCGGCAGGCCATCGCGATGATGACCTCGGTCGTGATGTCAGAGCGGACACCGTCAGCGACCCGGGAGGCGGTCGAGTGTGTCGGGACCCCGGCTGCGATCGCGGGGACGTCGGCACTTGCGACCACGACCACTAGGCAAAGAGCGATTGCCGCTAGGCTTTGCCACGCTCGCCGGATGCCTGTCATCGGACCCCTCGCGCAGAATCGCCCGGCTGCCAGATGCCCGCGTCCGGGTCAGGCCGCGTAGACCCCCCGCCGTTCGACCGCCGGACCGGGGACCGGGGCCGGCCGACAGGGAGCGTAGGGCGGCACCCTGCGTCTCGGCATAAGCAGCGGCAATACCTACTTCTGCCTATCCATCGGAGGTGGCGCCCGGGTGGACGGCTACCACCCCGCGACACTATTGGCGGCCGGCACCCGACACTATGAGCACATCGTGGTGAGCGCTGGCCGGTTAGCCGGCGCCCGCGCCCGCGACCGATGGCCCCGTACGCCGGGACCTTCGGGTAAGAACGCTGAGCCAGATGCGATTGGTACGGTGCGGATATGTCCGTGCATCGACCGGTTGGTCAGGCGTAACCGCACATGGGCTGGAACATCCGCTTCTGGCGCCGGACACGAATCGCGCCTGGCGTGAGCCTCAACTGGTCGCGGTCCGGACCGAGCCTCTCGCTCGGACCGAAGGGGGTCAAGACCACGCTCGGTCGCAGCGGCATCCGGCGCACCATCGGGCTCCCCGGCACTGGTCTCTACGCGACATCCCACGAGTCGTGGTCCTCCGTGCGGCAGCAGGACGCCGGACCAGGCAGCGCGGACCGGCAGCCGGCGGTGGCAGCCGCGACCGCGACGGCGACGAGCGACTCGATGCCAGCCGGATCTACGATTGAACACTGTGGCTTCTGTGGCGGGACGGGCGGCGTCGACGGACGCTGCTCGATGTGCGGCCAGTCGGTCGAGCGATGGCATCCCGCATGAGCCATGCCGCAGGCCTGTCACACCGATGACGACACAGGCACGTCTGACGCCCGAGGCCGAGCACCTCGCTGAGCAGGAGCGACTCCTCGAGGAGCTGACCGAGCAACTGACCGCCAAGGAGGCCGAGTTCGCCGAAACCGGCAGCGCGTTCGCTCGCTTCCGTTCCGACTACCTGGGTCGCTTCGGACCGCAATATGCGGAGCTCGACCGGCTCGAGGCGGAGATCGCTAGTCGGATCGCCCAGCACGAGGAGACACCCGCGGCCTGGGCCAAGGCGAGTGAGGCCGCGGCGCGAGCGGACGAGTCCCAGCAAGCCATCGCCGAACGGTCGGCCGATCCCTCCCCGATCGAGGACCTGCCCGGCCGGGAGGCTCCGACCGACGAGGCTCGGTCGCTGTATCGCGAAGCTGCCAAGCGGATCCACCCCGACCTCGCGATGGACAGCGCCGAGAAGGAACGCCGACACCAGTTGATGGCGGCCCTCAACGCCGACTATGCCGATGGCGATGTCGATGCCATGCGTCGCATCATCGATGGCGAGGACGCCCGCCCGGAGGCCATCGTCGGCGACGACATCGGCGCTCGGCTGATGCGCGCCATCCGGCGCATCGCCCAGGTGCGCGGCCGGTTCACGGAGCTGGTCGAGCTGACCGACGCCCTGCGCTCCGATCCCCTGTTCGTCCTCTTCGAGGAGTGCCGAACCGACTGGAGTGCCGGGCTCGACCCCCTCGCTGCGGACGAGGCGTCCATCCAACAGCGCATCGCATCGGCGCACGCGCGGCTCGCTGCTCTCGTCATGGAGGCCGCCTCAGACTCGGCAGGGTCGCGCTCGTGACCGACCCTCGCCGGGCGCTCGTCGCCGCGACACCATCGGCGCTCGCACCGGCTAGTCGGCTTGCGGCCCGAACGCTCGCCGAGCGGGCGGAGCTCGGGGCCGCGACCGCCTCGAGGGTGGTGGCGCCACGCGGCACTGAGCCCGCCACGAGGGTGCTCGAACACCGCTCCGATCAGCTCGTGGTCGCAAACGACGGCAGCGGCGACCTCTTGTCGCTCCGGGACGCGATCGTGATTGCTACCAGGCGGATAGGATCCGACCATCCTATCGTTCGCATCATGGTTCGCAGCGGGACGTACCGAGGTGGGTTCACCCTCGACATCCCGATCGAGCTGGTGTGAACCGCACTGGTCCTGATGGAGACTCCGGGGATAGGGTCTATGCCGCCTGGGTCGCCTGACGGGTGGCCCAGTATGCCGCCTCGTACTCGGCTGGCGGGACATCGCCACAGGCGCCATGCAGCCGCTGGGTGTTCCACCAGTGGACCCAGGCCGATGTCGCCAGCTCGACCTGCTCGGTCGATCGCCAGGGACCGTGGCGGTTGATGAGCTCGGCCTTGTAGAGGCCGTTGACGGTCTCGGCGAGGGCGTTGTCGTACGAATCCCCACGCGATCCCACGGAGTTCACGACCCCGGCGTCTGCGAGCCGCTCGGTGTAACGGATGGCCAGATACTGGGCGGGCTCAACCAGTCGTCGCAACACGGTCTTGTCCCGTCGAGTGTAGAAGCCCGTCGAGCGCCTCAGCGGGTGTCCTCCAGGCGAGGGTCTTCCGTGGCCGCGTGTTGAGCGCGAGGGCGACGGCGTCGAGCTCGCTGCGGGAGTACCGGGCGAGATCGGTGCCCTTCGGAAAGTACTGCCGCAGCAGGCCGTTGGTGTTCTCGTTGGAGCCGCGCTGCCAGGGACTGTGCGGGTCGCAGAAGTAGACCTCGACCCCCGTGTCGATCCGGAGCTGCGCGTGCTGCGCCATCTCTGATCCCTGGTCCCAGGTCAACGACCGCCGGAGCTGCTCGGGCAGCGTGCCGATGGCGTCGGCGACCGCATCGCGGACGGCCTCGGCACCGTGCCCTGCCGTCGCCGGACCGTTCTTCGTCCGTGCCACGCTGCCGTGGCCGTCCATGGGCGGCAGATGGAGCAGCAGCGTGAACCGGGTGGTGCGCTCGACGAGGGTCCCGATCGCCGAGCTGTTAAGACCGAGGATGAGGTCGCCCTCCCAGTGGCCCGGCACGGCGCGATCCTCGACCTCGGCGGGCCGCTCGCTGATCAGCAGCTCAGGTGTCACGAACCCCTTGCCGCGCCCCGCGGTGCGGGCGCGCGGGACGCGCAGCGCTCGCCCGGTGCGCAGGCAGGTCACGAGCTCGCGCTTGAGGGCGCCGCGGCCCTGGACATAGAGCGCCTGGTAGATCGCCTCGTGGGAGACCCGCATCGACGCATCATCGGGGAAGTCGACCTGGAGCCGGTGCGAGATCTGCTCAGGACTCCAGGACTTCGCCCAGCGCCGGTCGACTCGACGCCCGTGGCGACGGCCGATGAAGCGCACCGTGGGGCCGGCAATGTGGCCGCCGTCTGGTCGCTGGATCATCCCGGCGAGTCGGTCCTGCACGTAGTCGCGGAGCGCAGGATTGGCGGCGAGTTTGGCGACCTTGGGCCGGCTGGCGCGCCGCTCCGCGTGCCACTGGGCTGTCGTCGCCCGATACGACACCTGGTGGCTGCGGGTCGACGCGTTGCGCCGCAGCTCGCGCGAGATCGTCGAGGGCGAGCGACGGAGGCGGCGGGCGATCTCGCGTATACCGTGCTGCTGCGCGTGGAGGATCGCGATCTCCTCGCGTTCGGCGAACGTCAGGTAACGAGCCGAGATCGGGAGGAACGACAGGGGCGGCATCCCGCCAGCCTGCCGGAACCAGCGCGACCCGACAGGCGACGAGACCCCCGCCTCGGCTGCGGCGTCCTCCGTGGTGGCGCCCCGGGCGATCGCCTTCCAGAACCGGACACGGTCCTCACGCCGTGCGATCGATGGTCTGCCGGGCGACCAGATCTGGCCGCGCAACGCCTGGATCGCCAACCCTCGCTCGCGAACGCCCATCGCACACCTCCCTGTCGAGGTGTTGCGACGAACGATGGAATCCGCCCTGGACACCCCGGTCGCTGTGATGGACGAGCCCCGTGAGGTCGGCGTCGCCGCGGGACCAGATGGCCATCTCGAGGGCGTCGAGCGCGAGGTCGGTGCGCAGTGAGTGCGATACCCGCCAGCCGGTGATCGCGCGGCTGAAGGCGTCGATGATGAAGGCGGTGTAGCAGAAGCCCGTGCGCGTCCAGACGTAGGTGAGGTCGGCCACCCAGAGACGGTCGGGAGCGGATGCACTGAAGACCCGCTCGACGAGGTCGGCGGGTCTCGTCGCCACTGCGGCGGGGAACGTCGTCCGGACGCGCCTCGTGCGGCTGGCACCACACAGGCCCAGGCTGCCCATGAGGCGACCGACCCGGTCACGTCCCACGGGGATGTCCTCGCGCCGGAGCTGGTGCCAGACCTTGCGCACGCCGTAGACCTCGAAGTTGGCGGTGTGCACCCGGCTGATCTCGGGCTTCAGGGCGGCGTCGGCGATGGACCGTGCCGATGGTGGCCGGCAGCGCGATGCGTAGTAGGTGGCTGGGGCGACCGCCAGTGCCTGGCAGATCGGCTCGACCCCGAAGGTGTCGCGATGGGCGTCGATGAAGGCATTCATCGTCGCTGTGGGCGGTCGAGCTCCGCCGCGAAGAAAGCCGACGCGGCCTTCAGGATCTCGTTGGCCCGCCGCAGCTCCCGGTTGTCCCGTTCGAGTTCCGCGATGCGACGGGCATCCTCGCTGCTGGTGCCGGGTCGCTGGCCCCGGTCGATCTCGGCCTGGACGACCCACTTGCGGAGGGACTCCGGGGCGATGCCCAGCTGCCTCGCGATGCGGGTCACCGTGCCGAAGCGCTGGTCACCCCGGTCGAACGACTCCAGGACCATCCGGACCGCCCGTTCCTTGAGCTCCGGTGGATAGACGCGGGGTGTCGGTCCCGGGCCCTTGCTGCTGCTCGTGACTGCCATGGCTCCATGTTCCTCCAACTGCTGGAGTCTCCATGGATGTCAGTGCGGTTCAGACCGGGTGCCCCGGTGAACGGCACCAGGACGTCGATCGATAGTCCACCGTTGGTGGCCCTGGCGGCCGCCCCACCCCACTCGAGCACGAGCGGCCGGAATTGATACATAACCACGAGTCCCTGTCCGAAGCTCCGGCAGGTCGGCGGTCAGCAGGACCCCGGAAGGCAGCTCGTCGACCTCCGCGAGCGCCTTCGTACGCAACGGCAGTGCTGATTCCAGGACCAATTGCTACGCCGTTACAGGGGGTGTAGTGGTGTTGTAGGCGGGTCGCCCATGAGGTCGAGCCGTCCAGATGCTGGTGGTTAGATGATCCGTTCCCTCGTACTGAGCAGGTCCGACGCACATCGCCGGCGACAAGGTCGCGGGGCTCCACGTTCGGCGGGGCCACGTCTCCGTGCGGGATCTCGGAGGGCTAGGCCTCCTGCCTCCCTGGGTACTGGTAGGAGGCGCCACGAGTACAGGGGTCAGTTCAGGGGTCAGTTCCTCACCGGAAGGGCGCCAAGGGAGGATGACGGCGCCGTTCACGC